>CP054675.1:877500-2403876 GCA_013348845.1 Candidatus Tepidiaquacella proteinivora
CCCCATCCACCAGCTCCAAATACGGATAAATTCATAATAGATTATTAATTTTTCTTTTTATTTCTAAGTGGTGCTTTAATCTTGAAAATTCTAATCAACCACAGACTTTCAAATCTATTCTCATTACCATAAAGTAATCTTTTAATATTTTCTCTGTGATTATAAGTAATAAAAGCAGCTGTGATAATACTAAATACTATTAATGTTTTATAACCCACTATATTGACATGAAAGATATTTTCTCTTATAAACATTGTAGTTGGGAAAGCAAAGGAAGCCATTATAGAACCAAGACTAACATAGCCGGAAAGTAATAAAATAATAATAAAGCAGATTAAACTAACAACTACATCAATAGGAGAAAGGGAAATCATCATCCCTAAAGCAGTATTAATTCCTTTACCTCCTTTAAAACTAACAAAGATTGAATAGGTATGACCAATAACTGCAAAAACCCCTGCAATTATTTTTAAAACAGTAATATCCTCTAAAGGAGTAAAATTATGAAATGGTAAATTACTATAAAAGAATTGAGTAACAAACAGAACAACTACAAGACCCTTACTTATATCCAAAATTTGCACAATTATACCGAGTGGTATTCCAAGCACCCTGAAAGCATTTGTTGAGCCCAAGTTTCCGCTGCCGTATAGTCTTAAATCAACATTTTTAAAAATCTTGCCAACTATATAAGCACTTGGAATACTCCCTATCAAATAACTAACTATTATGAGTAAAATAAGCGACAACATAAATCTTATTCTTAATAAAAAATAACTTTATTTATAAATCAAATCAATAAACAAAAGCACCTATACTATTTACTTTTACTAACAATTAAATCCTTTTTTGTTTTCATTAAGTTTAATGCAAAATTCTTATCTACATCAAACAATTGTTCTATGCCATCTACTTTAATTATATATCGTGGGCTTTCTTCATCTCCATATTTAAGAAAATTAATATTAGTAACTTTATCCCATACAACTCTAAGTGTAAAATCAAATTTTACATCAGGACCAAGCGTTGAATCCTTGAATGATTGAGTATTGAAATCGTTCAACATATTTAATACACCCTCAAGTATAGATGTATTAATTGAATCATTCCCATGTTTGAAAGTTGAAGCAGTAGTATCTTTTTCAAGTACGAAAGAACCCTCTTTAGAAATAAATTCAAGTGATTTAATACTACCTTTTGGAATCTTTATTATACTTAAATCTCTCCAATCATTGGATGAATTCTTAACAAAATTATAATGTAATATACCATCCGCAAGATAAATTTCATTTCCGTCAACTTTTCTTACATACACTTGTGGATGACCGGGTCCTTGTCCGCCAATGATAAAAGAACCCATCTCTTCACCTTTTTGAAACACTGTAACTTTAACTTCTGATGTATCTGTAAATCCGAATTTTTCCTTGCGGTTTAGATTATCAGCTTGTAAACTAATTATTCTATAATTCTTTAAATCTGAAATTGCAAAATTAATATTAATATCATTAGCTTTATAATTGACTGGTTCTGTTACTCTCCACTCATAAGTTTTTTCAAGGACAACACGTTTTCCCTTTTGTTCCAATATAAGTTTATCAACTAATGCAGAATCAATTTTAAAGAATTGTTCTTCCAACTTATATGTAGAACTCCTATTAAATATTTCGGTATTAAGAAGAATAACAATAACCAATAAAACTAAAAATATTATTGCTAATTTATAAATTTGCTTTTTGTTTCTCATATCACTATGTTTTTAATTTTCCTGCATTTTTTTTCTTCTTGCTTTTTTTCTATTCCAGATATATAATCCTAAAAGTAAAACGACTATTGGGGGAAATATTAAATCAAAATATTTAATAAATGTTTTCTTTGCTGGAGATAACTCTGCTTCGTTGATTGGGGTCTCTGATGTCATCTTACTTCTGATTTCAGACAGCCCAACATCATCTGCCAAATAATCAACTAGATTTAAAAAGAAATTAATATTTTCCGGACCAGGCCTTTTTTCTTCATTTGCAAAATCCGCATCGGTAACGACAATCATTCTAACATCTCTATCACATTGATTCTTTTGTTGTATATTTGGTGGAGTTGAGTTTGGTGTTGTATCCTTTGGTACTTCTTTACCGTCGTAATAACTTTTGAATTTTCCGATATATTCTGCTGCAAGAACAAAATCTCCTTGATTAAATATTGAATCTGCTTTACTTCTTGTAAGATTCTGAAACTGCTCAATATTCAGAATAAAAAATCCTGTTGCTACACCAGCCTTTTGCGATGACTTTAAGATAGGTATTGCTTTTATTCCTATAGTCTCTGCCGCTTTTAAATCAAGCGTACTTGCGAACTGCAACGTCACATATTCAATATTTTTGAATGCATTAATATCTTTATTTATATTCGTAACAACGGGGAAGAAAGGATAACTCATTGGTAATGGTATACCGATCGATGTCTGAACAGATACTTGAGCACATTGTAAATCACGAAGTAAATCATTGTTAATTTTTATCCCATAATTTAACAACATAGAATCTAACCCTAATTCAAATACATTGCCTAAAGTCATCTGTTGCTGATAATTAGGATATATCTTATCAATTAACCATAATACATTTCCACCTCTCATAATATATTGGTCAATTAAATATCTCTGCCAATCAGGAATTTCTCTTTTTGGACCAAAAACAACTAATACATATACATCTTCAGAAATAGGTGTATTGCTTGATAAATTAATATTAACCACATCATAATATCTGTTCATTGCATTGCTAATAGTGTTCATTTTAGAATATTCATATTCATCATGGCCAGTTAAAAATCCTATTTTCTTCTTTTTCTCTGTTGCTAATTTTTTTATTATACTTGTAAGTTCATATTCCAAGTCAGCAACAGTAGGAACAACTTGTCCGGTAACTGTATTTCTTGTGAGTTGTATAGTTTCAGTTTTACCTTGATAAAGAACCACTAATCCCATTAATACATTCCTGATTTCCTGTTTCGCTTTACTACCAACAGGAAAAGGTTGTATTCCAAATTTTTGGGCTTCTTTAAATACTTCATTATTCTGGTCATCATCACTTGGAGAAATAAATACATAATTAATTTTACCATTAGAATATGAACGGTAATCGCTCAAAAAATCCTTTACATCCTGTTTAATTGTATTAAATGGATAAGGTAAATCATTACTGAAATATGCTCGTATTTCAAAATTGTCCTCTAATTGCTTCACTATCTCCTTACTTGCATCTGAAAGAGTATAAGTTTTATTCTTTGTTAAATCTAATCTCGTAAAAATTCTTAGCGATATAAAATTTATCGCAACTATTATTGCTATTATAAGAAATATTTTATAAAGAAATTCTTTTTTGATATCTTTCTTTACATTTGAGTTTTCCATTTTTAACTCTCTCTTTTTAATTATAAATTACCATTTTCTTTTTTCGAGTGGGATTCTCGCTAACAGAAGAAAAATTAAAATTGCGCTAACAAAATAAATTATACTTCTTGTGTCTATAACTCCTCTGGACATATTCATATAATGATAATCAGTACTTAAATATTCTAAAAATGATGTGAGAAATACGGGGAAAAATATCAGAACCTTATTCAGAATAAATAAGGCAAAAATAATTAAGAAACTTATTATAAATGCAATTATTTGATTTTCTGTAAGTGATGAAGCAAAAATTCCACAACTAATATAGACAGCGCATACGAAAAGCAATCCAATATATGAACTTATAATAATACCAATATCAACAGAACCCAGAAAAAGAAGACTAATCAGATATATTAACGTAGGAGCAATTGCAAGAGCGGTAAAAGCTAAAGTGGCAAAAAATTTACCCGCTATTATTTGCATTTCAGTAACGGGTTTTGTTAATAACATTTCAATTGTACCTGACCTTTTTTCTTCCGAAAAAGTCCTCATTGTAATTGCAGGAATAAAAAACAGCAGAATAAAAGATATAATTTCAAACGCACCTCTCATAGATACAATACCTACCTCAAACAAACTACTTGTGAAAAACCACCCTGTAATTCCTAAAAATACAAAAATTACAATATAAGCAATTGGTGAATAAAAAAGTGCTTTAAATTCCTTTTTAAATATTGCTAAGGTTACATTCATATTTGATATATTTTAATTCGTTAATTTTCTGAAAATATCTTCAAGTGAGGCTTCAACTTGTTTCATTTCAATCATTTCAAGCCCCAGTTTTATAACTCTTTTAAATACTTCTTCTCTTGCATCAATTGATTTGGAAGATTTAATCTCAATTTCCCATAAATTCGCTTGTTTATCTTCTCTAACTGAAACACTTTCAACACCATTAATTGATTTGAACTCAGATGTGAGATTTTCAGTTGAGACTTTTTTATTATACCTTAATGATAGTTTAATAACATTTTGCCCTTGAATTTCTTTTTGTAAATCTTCAGGCTTTGCATCTGCTTTGATTTCTCCCTTATGAATAATAATTATCCTATCGCATACTGCTTGTACCTCTTGTAAAATATGAGTGGATAGTACAAGGGTCTTTTTTCGCCCTAATTCTTTAATAAGTTTTCTTATTTCTAATATCTGATTAGGGTCAAGTCCTGAAGTTGGTTCATCGAGTAACAATATTTCAGGATCATGAATCATTGCCTGTGCAAGACCTACTCTTTGTCTGAATCCTTTTGACAGTTCTCGTATATCTTTATGCTTAACTTCTTTCAAGCCACAAACATTAACCATTTTATCAACAGCATTTTTTATTCTGTCCTCAGAAATCATCTGCAATCTTGCATTATACACGAGAAAATCAACAACATTCATATCATTATACAACGGATTTTGCTCAGAAAGATATCCGATTTTTCTTCTTACTTTAAGAGGGTCAATAGCGGCGTTAATACCATCAACAAAAATATTACCTGAAGTTGGTGAAAGGAATGTTGTAATCATTCTTAGAGTTGTAGTTTTTCCTGCTCCGTTTGGGCCAAGAAATCCTACAATTTCGCCTGAGGAAATTTCAAATGAAATGTTGTTTACGGCAAGTTGATCTCCATAATACTTAGTAAGATTTTCTAACTTTATTGACATAGGTAAATTTATTTAATGAATTTCAAAAATAATTTTATTTAAAAAATTTTTCAAACTATTTTTTGGGAATAATTCAGCTCATAATATTTTAAATATTCACCACTCATTACCTTTTTCCACCAATTCTGGTTTTCTATATACCATTTAATAGTCTTATCTATTCCATCTTCAAATTTATGCTTTGGCTCCCAGTTGAGCTCATTTTTTATTTTGGTAGAATCAATGGCATATCTTCTGTCATGTCCTGGTCTGTCTTTTACAAATAAAATTAAATCTTCAGATTTACTAAGTTTGTTTAAAATTAACCTCACTATATCAATATTATGCCATTCATTATTCCCACCTATATTATAAATTTCTCCGAACTTCCCAAATTCCAAAACTTTACAAATAGCTGAACAATGGTCTTCCACATATAACCAATCGCGTATATTCATTCCATCACCATAAACTGGTAATTTTTCATTATTCAGTGCTTTAGCAATCATTAAAGGGATTAACTTTTCAGGAAACTGATAAGGACCATAATTGTTAGAACAACGGGTTATTAATACCGGCAATTTATGAGTTCTGAAATAAGCAATACATAACAAATCTGCACTTGCTTTACTTGCAGAATAAGGGCTGCTTGGGTCTAACGGAGTTTTTTCAGTAAATTTTATTTCCTTTTGATCTTCCGGTAATGACCCATAAACTTCATCTGTAGATACCTGTAAGAATTTTTCAATGCTGAATTTCTTTACAGCATCAAGAAGAACCTGAGTCCCTAATATATTCGTTATTATGAATTCACGAGCACCAAGAATACTTCTATCGACATGAGATTCTGCAGCAAAATTTACAATAGCATCTACCTTATATTTCTTTATACATTCTTCAACCTGATTTTCGTTACATATATCACCTTTAATAAAAGTATATCTTTTATCAGTTTCTATATCGGAAAGATTTTCAAGATTCCCTGCATAAGTAAGTTTATCAAAATTAATAATATTATAATCGAAGTTTTTTAAAACATATTTAATAAAATTACTCCCGATAAAACCCGCACCACCAGTTACTAAAATATTTCTCATAAATATATTTTACTTTACAAATAGTCCTGCCTGAATTCCTAATGTGAAACTAAATCCATCTGCTTTAATTCCTGAAGGGATGTTATTCACTTCAAGAACATTATTAAGTTTCCATTTTCCAGATACCGAAAAGCAATAACCTGCACTGACTTTCAAATATAAAAACTTCAACATATCGTAGCCAATACTTATTTGTGGTTGAAGAGTCAAAATTTTCTTAGTATAATCGTTGATTAAAATCTGATTCGAAAGCAAAGAATCATTTACAAAGGGAGTAATATTCCAATTTTTATAATCCTTCGGATACTTAGCAATATTTAACCCCAAGGTACCATAGCCAATCAGACCACCAAATGAAACATCAAATTTCTTAGAAATTTTTTCAAAATATTCAAGACTAATTGCAGCACCAGAGTAAGAGAATTTAGCTGTTTTGATTGTATTTTGAAATTCAGCTGATGTTTCAGAAGAAAAACCATATCCAATACCGCCCAATCTAAACTTCGAAAGACCTGGTATAATTAAAAATCCACCACCCCCTACATTAAGGAAACCAGATTTTGACATTTCAGGAATTCCAAGTTTGTTTAATTCTTTATTTAAATCTTCCATTGAAGGGACATACCATCCAATGATCGGACCACCTGAAATTGAAAATTTTGTAAAATCCTGCCCAAAAGAAGATTTAACACAGAAAACATATAACATTATAATAACAAACAATATCCTGATTTTCATATGAATGTTAAATTTTAAATTAATCATTAAAATTAAATATTTTAAATTTATAATAAAAGTAAAATTGTTATACTATGAAGAATACTTTATTAAAATACCGAGGTTTAAACAATTTGCTATGATTTGAACACAAATCATTTTTTATTAGGGGAATGAATTTTTCTATCATTTTAAATATTCTTTTTTAACCTCCAAAAATTATTTATAATATAGTAAATTCGAATTGAATAAATTTTCGAGTATTAAAACTTTATATACTTCATCTGTTGGGGATTATAAAATCTATGATATTTATTGTATCTTCAATGCTATATAACATCGTTTGATTATTCATAAATTATATATCAAAACTCTAATTTTAATTACTTTTTAATGAAAAATAATTCTGAATGATGAAAATAAATTCACATAAAGATAAAAATTATAATTATTCATAATTATATAACTCTGAATTATAAATTTATATAAATGATATTATATATTCTTTAAAAAGAAATTATGATAAATTATTACTTCACCAAAAAATTTTACTGTATAAACTAAAACATTGCATTAATTCCTATTGAAGGTAATATTCCAATACTTTGATTAGTCTTTATTTTTTGATTATACTTATCCCATTCATACCTTGTAATATTTTTTCTTCCTGTAATATTCTGTATATCTATATAAGTAACTAAAGACCATTTACTAAAATTCCATCTTTTATCAAGCCTTAAATCAAGTGAATAATAATTTGGTAATCTTTCAGAATTGTATAGTGTAATATCCTGAGTCCCATCTATTGGATTAATAGGAGTGTAAGGCCTACCTCCGATAAATCTAAATTTTGAGGATAATTCCCAGCCATTTCCAATAATATAACCACCATTTACTATAATTAAATATCTATTGTCATAATCACCACTTCTTTCTACACCATCTAATGATTTATATTTTACTTCAAATAATGAAATGCTGATATTTCCATAAAATCTATCAATTAAAGTTTTCTGTAAAAATATTTCTATACCCCTTGCATATCCTTTTCCTTCTGATATCAATGGTTCGATACCAAAATTACTTCTCGACTCAAAATCTCCTCCAGAATTCAATAAAATGAAATATGGCCTTATTGTACTCACAGGATAATTATCATAATTTTTATGATATACTTCAACAGAAAATTTTAAATCATCACTCGGTAGAAATTCAATTCCAGCAATATAATGTTCCGCCTTTATATTTGTTAGATTTCTATTTTGCTGATTTGAAACTAACCAAATGTAGGATGGTGATTGATAAAATATACCATAACTACCATTTAAAAATACATTATTAAAAATTGAATAAGATGCGGAAAATCGGGGGGATAAATAAAACTTTTTATTGATAAAATCAAAATAATCTAATCGTAATCCGGTATTTAAAGTTAATTTATTAAATAACTTATTAGTGATATTTACATAAGCAAATGTTTTTCTCGCTGTATTATCTTGCAAAAAATTAATTTCAGGAATTATCACAGGATTTGGATCGACTATATACAATGTATCAGTTGCCGAATATACTTCATTATTAAAATTAATAAATTTTACACCACTACCAAGAGAAAGCTGTGTAGTCCTATCAAAAATAAAAAATAATTCTGACTTAAATTCAGTTTCACCTTCTTTGGAAAGATTTCTAAAAACTTCCTTAAAATTAGCATCTCTACCGGAAAAATTATAATTCCTATAATTCCTTGAAAGCGTGAAAATTGCGTAAAAATAATTAGAGAAAATTGTTCTCAACTCAAATGAGTTAAAATATCCCCATTGGTTATTCTTTAAAATTTTTTCATTATTCTGTCTTTTTTCTTCAGTATCATTGTTAAATCTAACCTTATCAATATTACCAAAGCTATTAATAGTAAGGATATTATTTTGATTTATATCGTAAACCCCTTTAAATTGAAAAGATGTATATTCAGGAACAAATCCAAAACCTGTTGCATTAAAAACTAAGTCAAGATAACTCCGTTTAACAGAAAATAAAAAAGAACCTTTTTTCTCAGAACCAATTGGACCTTCCAAAATTGCACCAAAACCAGTTGCACTTAAATTTAAATTACCAGACAATCTCGTTCGGTTTCCCTCGCGTAATTTTAATTCAAGAACAGAAGATAACCTATCACCAAACCTTGCTGAAAAACCCCCTGTCATAAAATTAACTTCTTTAATAAAGTCCAAATTGATTATACTTACTGGTCCACCAGTAGCACCTTGAGTACCAAAATGATTTATATTTTGTGCTGGTGCATTATCTATTAAAAATAAATTTTCAGAAGGAGAACCTCCTCTTACAATTAAATCATTTCTCCCATCATTAATAAATGATACACCCGGTAATGATTGAACTACTCTTCCAACATCTTCAAATCCACCGGGAAACCTTCTTATTTCTTCATTATCAAACTTCTTAAAAGATACACTAATATCCACAGGTTTAATAAATGAACCCGCTTCTACTGTAATTTCTTCTGTCTGAATAATTTGCAGCTCTGCAACATAATCCATCGGTTTTCCTGTGTTAATAACAATATCATTAATAATTAAAGTTGTATAACCGAAAGCAGAAAATTTTACGGAATAAATACCCACCTCTACCTCATTAAATAAAAAATATCCCTTTTCATCACTTCCGGTTTTAAGGTTAGTATTTACAATCTCGATTACAGCATCTGATATTGGCAATTTCGAAAATTTATCCAATACCCGCCCTGTAAATATTCCGGTGTTCTGAGCAAAAATATTTGTTACAAATATTACATAAAGTAAAATTAAATTTCTGATAAATTTCATATACTCATTTCAACTTATTTATATCAAAAACATATATTAAATAATATCAGTTCCAATATAATAATTACATATATCAAGGAAGGTAGTATGTAGAAGTGGGATTAATTTATTACCAATAAAACTATCAGATAGAATTTGAGAACTTCCGTAAATCAAATATAAGTTCTCTGCATATTTCTCTTAAATTTTCATCAATCTTATAAACAGGAATTATCTTCCCCGCATTGACAATTGCAATATCCAGCCCGGATTCCACAGCAAAATGTAAAAAAACAGAATTTAAAATTACTCTCAATTGTTCATTCAATCCATAAGAACAATTACTGATACCAAGTATTGTCTTCGCATCCGGAATTATTCTCTTTATTGTTTTTATTGCTTCAAAAGTATTTATTGCACTTTTTCTTAATTCTTCAGTTCCGGTACCCAATGGAAATGTTAACATATCAAATATCAAATCATCATCCCTCAATCCAAATTCATTAACTGCAAAATCTCTTATTCGCTTTGCAATAGAAACTTTTTTTTCTGTTGTATATGCCTGGCCTTCTTCATCGATAGAAAGTATCACAACAAAAGCTCCATATTCTTTTGCAAGTGATAAAATTTTGCCTGCTTTCTCAATACCATCTTCTAAATTTACGGAATTAATTATAGCTCTTCCACCATAATTTCTTAATGCAACTTCTATTACTAACGGATCTGTCGAATCTATCATTAAAGGCGCACTGATTGATGTATTAAATCTTTTTATAACCTCATACATATCTTTAGCCTCATTCCTACCAGTAAAAGTAACAGAAACATCGATAATATGAGCTCCTTCATCTATTTGTTTCTTTGCTAAATTAATCATAGAATCATAATCATTTTTCTGTAATAGTTCTCTAAATTGTTTCGAGCCATTAGCATTACACCTTTCACCAACTAAAACAGGCGGAATATCAATTTTTAGAGGTACAACAGATAATAATGATGAAACAGAAGGAATATATTTTATTTCTCTCTGTTTAGGAATATAATTATTACTTACTTCTGCTAGTGTTTTAATATGAGATGGCTTCGTTCCGCAACATCCTCCGATAATATTAACACCAAGTTCTGAAATATAATAGGTCATCCATTTTTTAAATTCATCCTCAGATAACTTATAACATATTTTACCATCAATAATTTCCGGAATACCTGCATTTGGCATGCAAAAGATAAATTTCTTTGAATTTTCACATAGATATCTTAAACTTTCTTCCATCTCTTTAGGACCAACGGCGCAATTAATCCCAAAAATTTCAACAATATCATAAGGTTCAATTGCATTGTAAACTGTAGAAATATCTGAACCAAGCATCATTGTACCTGTTGATTCTATTGTAACAGAAACGATTACAGGTAATTTGATTTTTCTTTCTTTAAATATTTTTTGTACAGCAGAAAGTGCAGACTTAATTTGTAATATATCCTGACAGGTCTCTATACAAATAATATCTATACCGCCATCTATTAATCCGCTAATCTGCCTGTAATAAGCCATCTCCATATTATCAAAAGTAATGTGTCTCAAACTTGGTAATTTAGAAGTAGGTCCAACTGAACCTGCCACGAAGCGGGGTCTTTCAACGGTAGAAAAATCTAAAGTGCATTCCTTTGCGATTTTTGCAGATAAAAAAGAAAGTTCATAATCTAATTCCGGAATGTTATAATCGGCAAGTGTTATGCAAGAAGAACCAAATGAATTTGTTTCTATTACATCAGCGCCAGCTTGAAGAAAAGAATAATGTATTTTTTTTACAACATCGGGTTTTGATTTACACAGATACTCATTACATCCTTCAAACTGCTTTCCGCCAAAATCATCTTGTGAAAGATTGTAATTCTGAATGTTAGTACCAGTTGCACCATCAAATAAGATTATCCGTTCCCTTAATAATTTTAAAAATTCCATAAATCAATTATTATCAAATTAAAAATAATTTATATACTATTAAAGTTACTAATTATAACAAAAATTGAATTTTTATTTATCTGAATAATAATTATGTTTAAACGAAAATAAACTAAATGAGTTTTAATAAACTGATAATTCCCTTTTTATTAATTTCAACATTTTTTATTTCAATGTTTATTTTCTCTTGTGAAACCCCTACAAAATTACACTCCTGGATAGATTCAACCTACAATGGTGGTTATATTAACAATATATTAGTAATGGCAATTGTGAAAGATTTAGAATACAGAACAGCCTATGAAAATGAGGTTGTTAATCAATTAAGCGAAAGAGATATTCACTCTGTACAATCACTAAAAATATTATCCCCTACTAAAACATATTCTGAGGAAGACTTTGATACAATACTAACTCAAAATAAATTAGAATCAATAATTTTTATAAAATATCTTGGTACAGAAGTAGAAAAAGTCGATAATAAAGGTAAAACTTTTTATAAATACTATAAAAAAACTTTAAAATCCACTTTCAGAAGTGGATATTATGAAATACACAGAACAGTAATTGTTGAAATTTCATTATTTACAGCAAATAATGGTAAAATAATTTGGTCTGCAACAGCAAAAACGACAAATGCCATTGATGTAAATGACTTAGCAAATTCTCTTGCAAAAGAAATAATAAAAAATTTAGAGGAAAAAAAACTAATAAAACCTAAAATAAAATAAAACTTTACCCACTGAAAACAAATAGAGGCGTCGATCGGATTCGAACCGATGAATAACAGTTTTGCAGACTGCTCCCTTAGCCACTTGGGTACGACGCCATTAGTATAAAACAAATAACAATTAAAGAACGACTATAAAAAATTTGAGCGGGAAACGGGGCTCGAACCCGCGACATCAACCTTGGCAAGGTTGCGCTCTACCAACTGAGCTATTCCCGCATTTAAAACAAATATAAATCTATGATAAATTTTTTTCAAGTCAAGTTGATTTTTTCAAATCTCTATGTACATGCATACTTGAAGCCTGAGCTTTAGGGAATATCAATATCTCTGCAATTAAGACATTGTCATCTCTTGTTAATATATACTCTATTGCATCTGCAACATCATCTGCATATAATGGTATTAAACCTTCATAAACTGCTTTTGCTCTCTTTCTATCACCGTGAAAACGAACTATGCTAAATTCAGTCTCAGCCAATCCGGGATCAACAGTAGATACTTTGATGTTAGTACCGAGCAAATCAATTCTAAATGCCTTTGTCAATGCATCCACAGCGTGTTTAGTAGCACAATATACATTTCCTCCCGGATACACCTCTCTTCCGGCAATAGACCCGATATTTACAATATGACCACCATTATTTTTAATCATCAGAGGTATCACTGCACGGGAAACATAGAGTAATCCTTTTACATTAGTATCAATCATTTCTTCCCAATCTGAAAGCAAACCATTCTGAATTTTATCCAAACCTCTTGATAATCCAGCATTATTAATTAGAAAATCGATTTTTTTCCACTTCGGTGGTAATTCTGAAATGGCTTTTTCAACTTTCTTTTGATTTCTCACATCAAGTTTAATCAGATAAACATCAATTGAATATTTTCTTTTAATTTTTTCGGAAATTTTTTTTAATCTTTCAAGCCTTCTTGCAATCAAAATAAGATTACAACCCTGAGAAGCTAATCTATAAGCGGTTGCTTCCCCAAAACCACTCGAAGCACCTGTAATCAAAGCTATTTTACTTTTTATACTTTTCATTTTTTATTATTTTACTTATTAAAATGAAAATTATTAAACAATCTTAAAAGTCAAAAAATGTCAAATAAAACTAAAATTGTTTGCACATTAGGACCTGCCTCAGGGAAAAAAGAAATCATTAAGCAATTAATTCTGGAAGGCTCAAATGCTTTCAGATTAAATTTCTCACACGGAGAATATGCTCAACATAGATATTATATAGATATGATAAGAGAAACTGAAAAAGAAATTGGAAAAAATGTATCAGTTATACAGGACTTACAGGGACCAAGAATCAGAGTGGGAAAACTTAAAAACAAAGAAATAATTCTTAAAGAAAATGATGAAATAATAATAACATCAGAAAATATCTATGGAGATAATAAAAAAATAACAACCACATATAAAAATTTTTGCAAGGATGTTAAGATAAACCAAAGAATTCTTTTGGATGATGGTTTATTAATGTTAATTGCAAAAGAAAAAATAAAAAAAGGAAGTTCAATAGAGTTAAAATGTGAAATTATAAAGGGTGGACCATTAAAAGAAAATAAAGGTATAAACCTTCCGGATACTAAAATATCACTACCGGCAATTACTCAGAAAGATTTAAAAGATATAGATTTTGGAATAAAACTTCCTATAGATATGATTGCTTTAAGTTTTGTAAGAAGCGCAAAAGATATTGCTACTTTGAAAAAGCTATTAAAGAAGAAAGGGGTAAATATACCAGTCATTGCAAAAATTGAAAGGCCAGAAGCAATCAAGGAAATAGATAAAATTATAAAAATTTCAGACGCAATTATGATTGCAAGAGGAGATCTTGGCGTAGAATTATCCCCGGAGGAAGTACCTGTTTTGCAAAAATTAATTATTAGCAAATGTAATGAAAATTTAAGACCTGTTATTACTGCAACTCAAATGCTCGAAAGTATGGTTGAAAAAAGAATACCAACCCGTGCAGAAGTATCTGATGTCGCTAATGCTATCCTGGATGGTACTGACTGCGTAATGCTTTCAGCTGAAACTTCAATTGGAATAGATCCTGTAAATGCAGTCAGAATGATGTCTAAAGTAATTGAAAAAACTGAGATGATGATAAAACCTAAATTCAAAGATAACCGAAAAAACACTCTTGAAACTCTATGTAAAACAGCAACTGAAATTGCACAATTACTTAATATCGATACAATCATCACGATATCTAAAAAGGGAAAATCTCCATTATATTTATCAAGCCACAGAACTTTAGCAAATATCTTTGTATTAACAACTAATCCGACGATACAAAAAATTAATAATATTGTTTGGGGGGTAAACCCTTATATATATGATGGGAAATTTAATGTCTCTGAAATTTTAAGTTTTATTGAAAAAGTAACAAAAAAAATAAATAAATATTTGCGTAAAAAAGCAATTTTAATTTATAATAATTCAGAAAACAGTAAAGATTCCGCAGATACAATTTCTATAATAGACCTGAAATAAATATCTTAGTATTTTCTAATTATTATTTAAAATCTAAGTTCTTTCCGATTTCTTCAGCCTTCTTTTCATAATCAGAAACAGTATAGCCATATTTTTCACATACTTTTTCGAGAACATCCTGATAAACTTTTAAATAATCATCAGGATTAGTAATAGATTTATTAAAATCACCTTTCATAACCTCACTTATAACCTCTTGGGTTATTTTAGAAAAATCCTCATCGCTCATTTTCTTTTCTCCACAACTAATAAAGAATGTGAAAGAAAATAATAAAACTCCTAAAAAGATAATAAATTGGTAATTCTTCATAAATTTGATTTTATTTAATAATTTGTAAAATTCACTTTTTTCTTAAAAAAGTCAATTCATTCAGAAAAAAAATTATATTAAAATTAAATGCTTATTGAAATTTTGGTAAACTTAAAATAACCTTTGTACCTTCTCCCTCTTTACTTTCAATTCTTAAATCCCCTTTATTTAATTCTGCTAATTCTTTTGATATCAGTAAACCTATACCAGTACCAGATTCATTAGCAGTTCCCCTTGTAGAAATATATGTATCTTTAATAAAAAGTTTATTCATAATTTCCTCTTTTATGCCTATACCAAAATCTATAAATAATATTTTATTATACTCGCTTTCGGTTTTAAAATCAATTATAATCTCACCACCTCTTTTCGAAAACTTGATAGAATTACTTAACAGATTTCTTAAAATTACCTTAAGCATGTTTTTATCAGCATAAACAAAAGCATCATCAGGCATCAAATTTTTTATTTTGAGATTTTTACTTGTTATATTAAAATTAAAAGGATTTATTATATCCGTTAATAAACTTTTTATTGATATTTTCTCAGTCTCAATTTTTCTTTGTTTAATGTTTAATTTTGACCATTCAAGTATATTATCAAGAAGTGCAGCCTGACTTTGTGATATAGACATTATACATTTTGCAATACTCAGAATTTGGGGTTTAGTTAATGTATCAATATCATTATACAAGGAATTCGAAAAGTTTGATAAAATATGTGTAAAATTCCTTAAATCATGTGCTAAAATGGAAATAAATTTATCTTTACTTCTATTTGCTTCCTCTAACTGTTTAGAATAGTTTTCGATTTTATTCATATCCATAATTTTTTCTGTAACATCAAATATTACTCCATCAATATAAACCGGTGAATTATTCTTATCAAATACAGGTCTGCCTCTTTCGGAAAGATATTTTATATTTCCATTTTTATCTTTTATTTTATACCTTACAATAAAAGGACATCTATTTTTAATTGCTTCATTAATAATTCCTTCCGCTGTCTCTATTTCATCAGGTGACATTAAAGTAAAAAGCGGAGATATATTTCTATTTTTAGATAAAGTATCTATATCATAGCCTGTAATTTCTTCAGCATATTTATTATAAAAATTTATTTTATTTTCTTCCTTCAAATTAATTCTATATACTATTGCTGGAATGTTTTCAGCAAGAGATTTATAAGATTCTTCACTTTCCTGTAACTTATCCTCAATCTTTTTTCTGAATGATATATCTCTTGCAACAGCAATTATTACATCTTTATCAAAATATTTTCCTTTATTTAAAATTACTTCCTTAGGGAAAATCTCGCCGTTTTTCCGTCTCCCCCACCATTCAAATATCTGAAGTTCCCCTTCTGCTGCCTTTTTTAGATGTTCTGCAGTTTCGTTCATATCATTCATACCTGGTGCAGATAAAAACTCAGGGGTATTTCCGATAAATTCAGAGCGTTCATACCCATACATCTTGACTGCTCCTTCATTAACATCAATAAATTTACCATCAAGATCGTGAATATAAATAGCATCAGTTATTGAATTATAAAAACACTTGAAACTTTCTATTATCTCCTCATAACTTTTATTTCCAATAATAAATTTAAAATTATCAGAATTCATAAAACAAATAAAGAATATTTTAATTCTCTAATAATATACAACTTTAGCTTTAATATAAGTAAAAATTTCCAAAATTAAAATAATATTTTCTTAAAGTTATAACTAAGTTAACAGATTACTAACCTCACTAAAATAAAAGTTGAGATAAATATATAAAAAATTAGTATTGATTTTTATAAAAAAATATATTATTTTAGCACTACTCAATTGAGAGTGCTAATAAAACTTAAAAATAAGTTAAATATTTACAAATAATTAAAAAAGAGGTGCATTATGAACTTAAAACCATTAGCAGACAGAATCCTCGTAAAGCCATCACCGGCTGAGGAAAAGACTAAATCAGGAATAATTATTCCTGACACTGCAAAGGAAAAACCAATGCAGGGTGAAGTTATTGCTGTTGGAAAAGGAAGAGTTACCGAAGATGGTAAACTCATTCCAATGGAATTAAAAGTAGGAGATAAAGTTCTTTATGGTAAGTACTCGGGAACTGAGGTTACTATAGATGGAGAAGAATATCTTATAATGAGAGAATCCGATGTTTATGCAATTATTTAATTAAAAAATTTAAAAAGGAGAATAAAATATGTCATCAAAATTAATTCATTTCAATACAGAAGCAAGGTCAGCATTATTAAAAGGTGTTGACAAACTTGCCAACGCAGTTAAAGTAACATTAGGGCCAAAAGGAAGAAATGTTCTTCTTGAAAAGAAATTTGGTGCACCAACCGTAACCAAAGATGGTGTAACGGTAGCAAAAGAAATTGAATTAGAAGATCCAGTAGAAAACATGGGTGCGCAGATGGTAAAAGAAGTAGCATCAAAGACGAGTGATGTTGCAGGTGATGGAACCACAACAGCAACCGTTCTGGCTCAGGCAATTTTCAGAGAAGGTTTAAAATATGTGGCAAGCGGTGCAAACCCAATGGACCTGAAACGTGGTATAGATATGTCTGTTGAAAAGATTGTTGAAGGATTAAAGGAATTATCCCAACCAATAAAGGATAATAAAGAAATAGCACAGGTTGGTTCTATTTCTGCAAATAACGACCAGAAGGTCGGAGATTTAATTGCTGAAGCAATGGAAAAAGTAGGAAAAGATGGAGTAATTACTGTCGAAGAAGCTAAAGGTACTGAAACTACAGTAGAGGTAGTTGAAGGAATGCAATTTGATCGTGGTTACCTCTCACCTTATTTTGTTACCAATGCTGATTCAATGGAAGCGGAATTGGAAGACCCATTGATTCTCATACACGATAAGAAAATTTCTGTAATGAAAGATTTATTACCAATTCTGGAAAAAGTAGCACAAAGTGGAAGTAGTTTACTTATTATTGCTGAAGATTTAGAAGGTGAAGCTCTTGCTACTTTAGTCGTTAATAAATTGAGAGGTACACTCAAAGTTTGTGCTGTAAAAGCCCCAGGCTTTGGTGATAGAAGAAAAGCTATGTTGGAAGATATTGCAATTTTAACAAATGGAACTGTCATATCTGAAGAACAAGGATACAAGCTTGAAAATGCTACTCTTTCTTATCTTGGTAAAGCGAAACGCGTCGTAGTTGACAAAGATAATACAACTATAGTTGAAGGCGCTGGTGATACTCAAAATATTAAAAAGAGAATTAATGAAATAAAAGCGCAAATAGAAAAAACAACCTCTGATTACGATAAAGAAAAATTACAAGAGAGACTTGCTAAGTTATCAGGTGGTGTAGCAGTATTGAAGATTGGTGCTGCCACTGAAATCGAAATGAAAGAAAAAAAGGCAAGAGTTGAAGATGCTTTACATGCTACTCGCGCTGCTGTTGAAGAAGGAATAGTCCCTGGTGGTGGTGTTGCGTATTTAAGAGTAATGAAGAAACTCGATGAAATTAAGACTGATAATGAAGATATTAAATTAGGTATTAACATTATTAGGAAAGCTCTTGAAGAACCAATCCGACAAATAGTTATTAATGCTGGTGAAGAAGGTTCAGTAGTTGTAAACAAAGTAAAAGAAGGTAAAGGTAGTTTCGGGTATAATGCTGCTTCCAATACTTACGAAGACCTTGTCAAAGCCGGTGTAATAGATCCAACTAAAGTATCAAGAGTAGCATTGGAAAATGCAGCTTCAGTAGGTTCTCTGTTACTTATGACTGAAGCTACTGTAAGTGAGAAACCGGAAAAAGAAAAACCTATGATGCCACCAGGTGGAATGGGTGATATGGGTGGTATGTATTAATAGTAAAGGGAAGATTAATTAATATAAAAACGGCAGGAATCTCCTGCCGTTTTTTTTATATTAGCTAATGATTTTTAATTTATACTTTTCCTTGCATTCTGTATATCTAAATGACATAGTGAAAAATCATATTTTACCGGATCAACCGGATCAAATAATTTAAGTTTTTCTGTAAGATTTAAAGCAAACTTCATATCACAGGATTTTCTTTCCACAAGTCTCAAATTGATTGCTTGTCTATAGACATGTATATCTACTGGTATAATTAATTTAGATCTTGAAACTTCCTTACCCCATATTCCCAAATCTATTTTATCCTTTCTAACCATCCACCTTAAAAATAAATTAAGTCTTTTACATGTTGAATTATTTTCAGGTATTGGTATTAAATATCGAAAAGAATCATTTTTCTTAGAAAAATTATTTAATTTTTTTGAAAAATCATTTAATGCATAAAATATAGTATCGCAGTCTGAATTATATCCAGAGATGAATAAATTTTTTAAATTTCCATATTTCACAATTACTTTATGTAAAACTGAAATTAACTCGATAAAATCATCATTGTTATTAAATCTATAGTTGAAACCTATACAATACTTCTTATCCCTTAATTTATCGAAATTTGAAATGAACCCGTAAATCTGTTTATTCAATATCTTCAGAAATTTTTTTATATGAGAAATTATTTGTTCAACCCTTCCATAAGAATAGCAAGATGCAATAAATCCCAATAATTCAATATCTTCATTACTTTTCATCTCGTGTAATAACCAGATAGGGTCAATATCAGAATTCTTATAATTGTATTTTAGATAAAGTAAATCGAGTAAATTCTTTAAATTCTCTTTATCCATAGAGAAATTTTTCCCATTCTTTTTCAATGAAATTTAAAACATCTAAATCTGAAGTGTCTTCATTTATATTAATCCATTTTATTCTATCATCCTTTCTAAACCATGTCATTTGTCTCTTCGCATATCTCCTTGTATTTTGCTTAATCTCTTCAATCATCTCTTCATAAGTAAATTGTTTCTCTAAATATTGAAAAACTTCCTTAATACCAACTGTATTGAGTGAATTAAATTCTCTGTAGTTATATCCCCTTTTATGTAGTTCTGCAATCTCATCAACCAGACCTTTTTTAATCATCTCATCTACTCTGAAATTGATTTTTTCATACAAAAATTTTCTATCTACATTTAAACCTATTTGCAGAGATTCAAAATTAATCTCAGGTTTATTCTTCTGTAATTTAGATATACTCTCCCCAGTCTGATAATAAACTTCAAGTGCTCTTATAACTCTGCGAAAATAATATGGTTTCAATTTTAAAGCAGTTTCAGGGTCAACTTTATATAACTCATTATAAATGTATTCTTTCCCTTTTTCCTTTAAAGTATGATTTAATTTTTCTCTGATTTGAATATCAACAGAATCAATTTCGAACAAACCATCTATTAAAGATTTTATATACAAACCACTACCCCCAACAACAATTGGCATCTTTCCCCTGTTAATGATATCATTAATTCTCTCTCGCCCGATTATCCCAAATTTTCCGGCATTAAATTCCTCTTCTAATTCAATTTCCTCTACGAAATGATGCTTTATTAATTCTCTCTGGTTTTCATCTGCAATTGCAGTCGCAATTCTTATATGCTTATAGACTTGTCTTGAATCAGCAGAAATTATTTCAGCATTATATTTTTTAGCAACTTCTAATGAATATTTTGTTTTGCCGGAAGCTGTCGGACCAACTATTACAAGTATTTTACTTTTAACGGATTCCAAGATAAAATTTAATGTATATTAATAAGCATACAGGATAAACCCTGTATGCTTATTAGAAGAAAATTCTTATAGAAAAAATTAATTATTTTATATAAACCATTCTTTTTACTGAAGTAAAATCAGGTGTCTCAAGTCGATATAAGTAAATTCCAGAAGTTAATTCATCAGCGTTGAACTTTACTTCATAAAATCCCGGTTTTAAATTCTCATTAACTAAAGTTGCAACTTCTCTACCTATTAAATCGAAAACCTTCAAGACTACTGGTACTTCACTTGCATTATTAACAGAAGGGATACTAAATTTAATTGTTGTCGTAGGATTAAAAGGATTTGGATAATTCTGATATAAATTATATTCTGACGGAGTTATCGAACTAATATTTTTTACACCGATCGGAGTTCCCTGACCACCAGAAAACATAATTATTCTCCCATCTCTACATCCTGCTAAAAATTCAGTTGTACTATTACCATCAATACTGTTAACTGCTTCGACTCTGTCAGCTCTATAAGTGGTTGTTGAACCGAAAGTATATTCGAATAAAGTATTACCATTTGTACCATTCATTACAATAACTTTTCCGGGTGCTTGCATTGAAACAGCAATATCCCTTTTACCATCACCATTAACATCAGAAAGAAAAGTAGCATCTCGTATATATGAAGCTGCAGGATTTACAGACCACAAAGCATTATGATTCTTTGTATCAACTCTATAAATTGTTTGTGGACCAGACATTGTAAAATCAATATAACCATTGGAATCAAGGTCATCTAAAAGAACTATTGTTCCATTATTTCCACTTCCAAAGCTGGTTTGCCAATGCATTTGACCATTATTACTTGATACACAGAAAACTGTACTTTGAAATCCAAAGAACCCAATCACCTCTTTAACAGTATCAGCATTTATTGTAGGTATTTCTCTCATAGACCAAATTTTACCAGTTGTTGTATAAGACCATATTTCCGAACCGGTATTATTGAAACCCTTAACAGCATAAGCACCACTGTTACTGCCATTTCCTATAGCACCTCCAAATTGTGTGCAAACAACATCCCCAGTAAAATCAGATGGTTGTGTTACATAGAAAATTTCAGCACCAGTTAAGCCATTCAAACAAATCAAAGCATGTCTTCCCCCACTCCCTGTTCCTGTTCCACTTGCAGAAACCAATACATCTTTAACTCCATCTCCATTGTAATCTTTATCTACTCTAACAGCTTCAATATCACCAAGACTATAATTAATAGAATCTCCATACAACCAGATTAACTTACCGGTTCTTCCGGATATTGTGTAAACCATTTCATTTCCACCTCCACAACCAAAAACAACATCCTGTATTCCATCACCATCTACATCATCCCGAATCTGCATACCATCTTCCCAAACAACCGCTCCTGTATTATTGTTATTATATCCGGTATTAAATATCCAGAGTATATCTGCTGTTACAGAAGAATTTCCATTATAACAAGTTGTTAAATAATTACCTGAGCAAACCACAATATCATTAACTCCATCATTATTAACATCCTGAATTTGTTTCATACTTACGGGCTGATAGTCATTATAACTTGTATATGGATTTGTAGGACAGTTACCCTGCCAGAATATAGTGCCAAGATTATTGACTGGTATAATACCTTCTCCGGTTAAATATAACTTTGCTACCGGTAAATTTACAGCATTCGAAATTATTGTTAGTGAATCTGTAAAAGTTGTTGCAGAATTAGGATTAAACCAGACTCTAAAGGTTTTCGTCTTTTGTGTATCAATAGTTACCGGAAATGGAAGTAGTGTTGTATCAAGTCTGAATCTTGGAGTTGATGCCTGCATTGATGTAATTACTAAAGGTGAATTTCCTGTATTTGTAATATTAAATTGGTATCCACATAAAGAATTCACTCGTCTCTGATTATAATTATAACTTGTACTGGATAAAACAATATAGCTTCCATTATTTATTCCCTTTCCCCTTAATGTTACTATCTTAGTTGGAGTCAATACATCGTTACTTTGAATTTGAAGTTCTCCATATACCGAATCTGCAACAAGAGGAGTGAAAGACATTATATAATTTTTAGATTGGTTCGGATTAATAGTATCCGGCACATTATTAGGGGTAATTCCAAATCTCGGGTTTGTAATATTTTTTGCAGTAATTATTAATTTAGCATTACCAAGATTTGATATTGTCAAATTTTGTGTAGCAGTAGTACCAATAATAATGTTACCAAAATTAATTGAATTTGGAGAAGTACTTATTAACGGATTACCTTGACTTGATATTTCATACTTATATAACTGTCTGTAAGCAGAGGCAGAACTCCCAGGTCTGTATGCAATTAAATATAAATTCTGACCGTCCCAGTATAAACCTCTTGGGTCACAATCATTATCAGGATCCGGAGCCGGGAAGGAGAATAATGTATCACCTGCAATCTTTCTGTAAGCATAGATTCTTTCCTGCTCACTTTGCATATTATCATTAACATAAAAAATTGTATCTCCCTTTACAGCAATTCCCTGAACTTGCCTGCCTCTAAGTGGTATAGTATCAACAATAAGTTTAGATGTAAGATTAACTTTATATGCATAAGCATTAGGATATGTTGCGAAGTCCGGATAATAAACAGCAAACCACAGATTGTTCCCATCCAGTGCTATTCCACCAATACCTTGCGCATAAGTTCCCGTATAAATACTATCAACTGTCAGACCAGCAGAATTAATTTTATAAATTCTTGCGCCTGCAGAACGGTAATCCTCTGCAATCCAGAAACCTGATCCATCCCATGCATTACCATGATTAAATTTAAAAGGAGTCATAAGACTATCTACAATAATTCCCGTCTTGGTTACCTTAAATAAATAAGCGAAAGGATAATTAACACCGTCAAAATCAGAACCAATCCACAGTGTATCATTTCTTTGGGTTATTCCCCAGAAATAATTATATGGATTATGATACGGGAACGGATAAACCGCTACTAAAGTTTGGGCGTTAAGGGAATCAGAAAATAACAGTGTTAATAATAATAATTTTAATAAGGTTTTCATATTTTTACAATAAATTTTTAGAAATAACAATAAAATATTAATATAATATAATAATTTAAAATTAAAAAATCATTTTATACTCTTATCTTTTCTGAATAATCTTTACAAGATTTAAGAAGTGATGATAAATATTCCTTTCTTGAAACAAATGGATTTGTCGGATATAAAATTGCTCTGCTCACATTTACTAAAAACAATTCATTTTTTATACTTTCAATCAACATTTTCAAATCACCACCTTGAGCCCCAATCCCTGGTATAAGAAGTGGTATATGACAATGATTTTTTGAAAAAACCTCGATATATTTAATATGAGACGCCCCAAAAACAAATCCAAGATTCTTATAATAAGAATTTATAAATTTTTCTATTACTTCTTCAAATAATTTTTTTTCATTCTTTAATTCAAGCAATTGAAAATCATAAGCACCTTTATTTGAGGTTATCGCAAGAATATAAGTAAGTTTATCACTCCTGTTCAGAAATGGTTCTATTGATTCTACCCCCATATATGGCGATACAGTAATAGCATCAAATCCTAATTTATCAAAATATGTTTTTGCATACGCTTCGGTTGTATTAGGAATGTCACATCTTTTACCATCACAAATTGTAATTGCTTTATCAGAAATTAATCGTAAGCTATTTTCTAAAGCTTTAAATCCTGCCTCACCAAAATATTCGAAGAAAGCAATATTAAACTTAAATGCCGTCGCATAATCGAGCGTATTTTCAATAACATTTTCACAAAATTTTTCAATGGGATTGCTGTATTCATTGAAGAAAAATTCGGGAATTTTCGTTACGTCCGGATCGATACCAATAGTTAAATGAGTATTTTTCTTTTTAATGATTGTTCTTAATTTATCTATATACTTCATAAAAAATAAATTATAAATATACTTCCCGATGCCTGTAAGTGCTCATTGCAAGACCAATAAGTAACATAAAAGATAATAAAGACGAAACACCATAACTTACAAGTGGTAATGTTATTCCAATAACAGGAGTTATACCAATAGTCATTCCAATATTTAAAACTGTTTGTATTAGAAACAATCCTCCGGCACTTGCAGACACAAGAGAAAGATAACTATTTTTACAATTAAATGAATTATAAAAAATTTTCAAAATAAGTAGTAATAATAAAGTTATTAAAAGTATAGCGCCAATAAATCCGAATTCTTCACCTACCATGCAAAAAATAAAGTCTGTCCATTGCTCAGGAATAAATTTCAATTGAGTTTGTGTCCCTTGTAAAAATCCTTTACCAGTTAAACCTCCGGAACCAATTGCAACCTTAGATTGAATTATATTATAACCGCTTTTAAGCGGATCTAAGGTAGGATCAAAAAGAGCTAAAATTCTTTGTTGTTGATATACTGCAAGTTTCGAAAAAAGAAAATGAACTGATAAACCAGCCGCAACATTAATAACTAAAACTAAAATTGAAAGAAATAGATTTCTTTTAAAGAAAAACAAGCAAATAATTACAATTCCAAGAGCAACATAAAATAAGGTACTGCTAAAAAATGATATAATCGCTAATGCAATCGGAGAAATAATTGCAAACAAAAGAAAAGGTGAAAGACCAGCTCCCCACAATATTGGTATTAGCATTGCTAAAATTACAAGTGAAGTTCCTGTATCATTCTGAAGTTTAACTAATATAACAGGTATTATAACGAAAGCGAAGGTTACGAATAAAACAGGAATATCATTTATATCTCTTTTTTTATCACCGGTATTCAGATAAAAAGAAACAGCCATAATAATAGCAACTTTTGCAAGTTCAGATGGTTGAATTCCAAAGCCTGCAATGTAAAACCAACTTTTATTCCCATTAATAGTCTTTCCAAATAACAAAACCAATATTAAAAGCAAAATGGAAAAAGCATATAAGTAATATGAAGAAATTGCTAAATATCTTGGCGGAATAAAACTTATAGATATCATAATTATCAAACCCGCAATTGCGAATATCATTTGTTTCTTAAAATAATCAACTTCAGTAACGTTTCCAAACGTAGCACTATAAATGGAAAGTAATCCAATAAATAATATAAGAATAGTTATAAGTAAAGTTATAAAATCAAATTTTCCGAATATTGTAAGTTTTTTCTTCATCATTAATCCCGAATATCAGGTTTACTTCTTAATTCACTATAAACATCTTCAGTATTATTACTCAGGTATCTAACCATAATAGCAGCAGCAATCGGAGCAGCGAATTCTGCACCCCAGCCCTGATTTTCGCCTAAAACACAAATAGCAATTCGTGGGTTATCATAAGGTGCAAATCCAACAAACCATGAATGGTTATTACCTTTTTTATTTTGCGCTGTTCCTGTTTTCCCTGCAAGGACATATTTAGATGACCGAACTTTTTTAGCGGTACCATTTCCATTTACTACAAGATACATTCCTCTTTTTACAGCATTAAAATATGATTTAGGTATATCTATTTGTCTCTGCTTTATTTCAACGAGTTCTTCCTTTCCTGTTGAATGATTGGAAATTTTCCAAACGAGATGTGGTACACTATAAACACCATCCATACAAATAGCAGCAGTATAAGCTACCATTTGAATTGGTGATACTCCTATTTCTCCCTGGCCTATTCCTAAATTAATCAGATTTCCTCTACTCCAATTTCCTTCTCCATATACTTTATTAAAATACTCTTCTGATGGCAGAATACCGTTAGTTTCATTCGGTAAATCAATTCCTGTTTTCTTACCGAAATTAAACATAGAGCCATATTTGTATAAATTATCAAGACCTACCATTAATCCTAATTTATAGAAAAACACATTAACAGAATATTCCAATGCAACGACTACATTAATAGAGCCGTATGCCCCGTGATCACCAAAAGTTCTACCTCCAAATGTAAAGGAGCCACCACAAGGAATTGTAGAAGAAGGTGTTATTTGCCCGGAAGCCATTGCAGCAAGAGCCATCATCATTTTCCAGGTTGAACCGGGAGCATATCTGGTCTGTATCACTCTATTAAACATTGGATGTTCAGGATGATTAAATATTGCAGAGAAGTTTTTATCTTCTTTATCACCTGAAAATAATGATAAATCAAAATCAGGCTTCGAAACAAGACATAATACTTCCCCATTTCTTGGATCAACTGCAACTATAGCACCACGTCTTCCCCCCAAAATATTCTCGGCATATTTCTGCAATTCTGCATCAATAGTTATAAATAAATCTGAGCCACTCACAGGTTTAACATCATTTTTCCCTTCATTAAAACTTCCTAATACTCGACCGTTCACATCTACTGTCACCAGTTGAACTCCGTTTTCTCCTCTTAAATAATTTTCATAATATTTTTCTAAACCGGTAATACCAATATAATCACCCTGCCTATAATAACCTGAAGAATCATTCTGAAGTTGTTCCGGGGGAATTTCTCCGACATATCCAAAAATGTGAGAACCTCTATAACCTGCTGTATAAATTCTTCTTGAATCAATCTGATAATCCACTCCAGGAAATTTCTCCCTGTTCTCCTCTAAGTATGAAATTACTTCAAATCCGACATTTCTTTTTATAACTACCGGATTAAGTTTATTATTATCTTTTGAAGAATTTAGAGTTTCAATAACTTTCGATGTGTCTTCGTTAATTAACTTACATAATTTATATAAATTAGAATAATCAAATTTCTTCGGTATTATAACAACAGAATACGATGGAATGTTATCAACAAGAATTTTACCAGATTTATCATATATTAAGCCTCGTGGTGGTCGGACAATTATTTTCCTGACAGAATTTTTCTGTGATTCTTTGCCATACTGACTTTGTTCTACTATTTGCAGTTTGTATAGCTGCATTGATAGTATAATAAAAACTGACAAACAGATGATAAGAATCGTTAATTTTCTGTACTTAGCATCCAATTTTAATAAGAAAATTTAGTATGTTTTTTTCTTGGAATAATTATAAAAATACTACTAACTATTAAAGTATATAAAGTCGTTGGCAAAATATATTTATAAATAATTTCGATAAAAGATAAAGTATAGGACCCAGATAGAAAGAATATTTCAAAATAAATAAAATTAGAAATCAAACTTGCAATAATTATAACAAGCAGAAACAATTTTTTACTAATAACTGTATCCTGAGACTCTTGAAAGAAACCAGCAAAAAAACCCGCCAAAACATAAGCTAAAGAATACAATCCGATAAAGTTACCTGAAACCGAATCTACAATCAACCCGGCAAAGAAACCAGCAAGCATTCCTTCAATTTTACCTCTCTTGATAGCGAGCACAACAACACCAAATAGAACAAGGTCAGGGACTATATTTAATTCAGTTAGAGAAATCATCCACACAAAAGTTCTTTGAATTATAATGAGAATCAGTAAAATTATATAATATTTTAAATATCTGAATAAATACAAACTTTACTTTTTATTAAAATATTTTTCAAGCTCAAGTTTTTCTTTATCTGGTAATATTTGAAGGACGAAGACCTCTTCTAATAATTCGAAATTTACTAATGGTGTAAGTATTATTTTTTTGAATAGATTATCAAGATTTCCTGATTCAGAAACAATACCAACAGGAATACCTGATGGAAAATTCGAACTATAATCTGAAGTAACAAAAATATCACCTTCATTTACATCAGCATTCTTTCTAACATTCATCACGGTAAGATTCGAAGTACCATCAAAAGATAAAATGCCATCAACTCTTGACCTCTGATTTTTAACAGATATTTTTAAGTCTTTATTTAATATTATTTGAACAATAGAATAACCGTTACTTGTTGAAATAACACGACCAACAAGACCATCATCAGTTATAACAGGCATTCCAACCTTAACACCTTCTGATTCTCCTACGTTTATAGTCAAAGTATTTCTTGATTGGATCAATGATTTATTAACAATTTTAGCACTAATTAAAGAATAAGGGAATACTGATTTAAAATTTAAAAGTTTTTTCAGCCTTTGATTTTCAATTTTTATTTCCTTTAAAGCAGCGAGTTCAACCGAAAGGCGAATATTAGATTCTCTTAAAAATTTATTTTCATTTTCTATCTCAAACACATTCGGAATTACAGATAACCCTGACTGAAATGTACCAAGTGTGGTTATTGCAACTGCTCTAAAAAATCTAATCTGACTATTATCATTAGAAAAAATCAAGAAAAGAGAAACAATAACTAAAAATGAGAGTATAATATACTCCTTTATTTGTAACAAGAATAGAGCGAATCTCTTCATTAGAACAAGATATTAGCGTTTAAGCATACATTTTTTATAATAATTCAGGTCCTCGAGAACCTTCCCTGTTCCTCTTGCAACAGCTGTCAATGGGTCATCAGCAATATGAACTGGAACTCCCGTCTCAACTTTAATTCTTTCATCAAGTCCCTTTAATAATGCACCTCCACCAGTCAGAAAAATTCCTCTACTTAGTATATCAGATGCGAGTTCAGGAGCGGTTTTTTCCAATGCAACTTTTACTGATTCTACCATCTGTGTTACGGGGGGATTTAAAGCTTCTCTTATTTCTATTGAGCTGACTTCAGTTAATTTTGGGACACCAGCAACTAAATCACGCCCTTTTACTTCTATTATAACCTCTTCATCAAGTGGCATTACCGAACCAGCCTGACATTTTATATCTTCTGCAGTTCTTTCTCCAATAAGCATATTTTGATTTGATCTGAAAAATCTTATTATAGCATCAGTACATTCATCACCTGCAATTCTGATAGAAACTACATTTGTAATACCAGATAACGCAATTACCGCAATTTCTGTTGTTCCCCCTCCTATATCAACTATCATATTACCATAAGGTTCATGCACATCAAGTCCTATTCCAATAGCAGCAGCCATTGGTTCAGAGATAAGATGAACCTCTTTTGCACCAGCGTGTTCTGCAGTATCACGAACAGCTCTCTTTTCTACTTCTGTGATACCACTCGGAACACTAATTACAATTTTTCGAGCAGGAAAAATTCCAGGGGATATTTTCTTTATGAACTCTTTTATCATTCCTTCTGCCATCTCAAAATCGGCTATTACACCATCACGCATTGGTCTTATAGTATTAAGTTCCTTATGAACTTTACCCACCATTTTCCTTGCTTCTTCTCCAATTGCAACTATTTTTCTTGTATTTACATCGTATGTTACTATCGATGGTTCATTTAGAACCACACCCTTACCTTTCATATAAATAAGGGTGTTTGCAGTACCGAGGTCAATTGCAATGTCGTTTGAAAAAAGTCCTAAGAAAGGCATATTTTATTTATTAAATTTATTAATCAATGTTTAAAATGTCTTATTCCTGTAAATAACATAACCATATTATTTTCATTTGCTGCCTGAATCACTTCTTTATCTCTGACTGACCCTCCTGGTTGAATTATACACTTAACACCAACTTTTGCAAGTTCTATAATTGAGTCAGCAAAAGGGAAAAACGCATCAGATGCAACAATGGAATCTTTTAAATCAAGTTTAAACTGTTTTGCTTTTTGTATAGCTATATTAGTTGAATCTATTCGTGATGGCTGTCCGCCACCAATTCCAAGAGTCTTTTTATCCTTTACGAAAACAACAGCATTAGACTTTGTGTGTTTTACTACCTTAAATGCAAATTCACAATCAGTTATCATTTCTGAATTGGGTTGTTTTTCTGTTACTACATTTAATTTATCTTTATCAAAAATTACATTGTCCTTTTCCTGATACAAAAAACCACCACTAACTTTTCTTAATTCAAAGTTATCCAAACAACAAAATTTATATTTTATCAATCTTCTATTTTTCTTTTTTCTTAACAATTCTAATGCATCTTCATCAAAATCCGGCGCAATTAAAATCTCAGTAAACAATTTATCAACTTCAAATGAAGTTTTAAAGTCTAATTTTCTGTTAAATATTACTATTCCTCCAAAAGGAGAAATTGTATCGGTCGCAAATGCACTTTGATATGCATTAAATAAATCATCAGATTCTGCTACACCACAAGGATTTCCGTGTTTAACAATAGCACAGACTGGTTTACTATCCTTAAATTCACTAATTATTGAATAAGCAGAATCTATATCTAAAATATTATTGTAAGATATTTCCTTTCCGTGAATTACTTCGAATATTTTATCAAAATCCTTTTTAATTAAATATCCCTTTTGATGAGGATTCTCACCATATCTTAATTTTATATATTCTCCTAATGAAATAAAATCGGGTGTTTTCTCTTCTGAATACAACGATTTGAAATATTCTGATATTGCAATATCATAATCAGCTATATATTTAAATGCTTTATAAGCAAGCTCTTTATTAAATTCCAAACCTATTTTACCACCTGTTTTTATAAATTCATTTATATAATCATCGTACTGAGAATTATTCACTAAAACAGAAACATTACTGAAATTTTTTGCTGCTGCCCGAATTAAACTCACACCACCTATATCGATTTGTTCTATTGCTTCCTCAATCTCAACACCTGCTTTTGAAATTGTTTCGATAAAAGGATATAATGAAACTACTACAAGTTCGAATGTATTAATTTTATTTTTTTCAATATCTTCTAAATGCTCTTTTTTATTTCTGTCAGCAAGAATACCTGCAAATATACGGGGGTGAAGTGTTTTTACTCTTCCTTCAAGTACTTCCGGAAAACCTGTATATTCCGATATAGATTTTACTTTTAATCCCTTTGAAGTAAGATAATTATAAGTACCTCCAGTTGAAAAAATCTCAAAATTATTTTCTGAAAGAAATTTTGCTAATTCAAAAATCCCTTCTTTATTATATACACTAATTATTGCTTTTTTCATATGAAATAATTTTTTCTAAAGATGCTATAACCAAAGGGTAATATTTATGTTCATATTTTAAAACCCTTTTCTGTAAAGAAATCTCATTGTCATTCTCTTTTATCTCAACACATTTCTGAAATATAATTTTACCTTTGTCATATTCTTTATTAACATAATGAATTGTAATTCCTGTTACTTTCACTCCTGCTTCTAAGACTGCACGATGAACATTTATACCATACATTCCTTTTCCACAAAATGATGGAAGCAATGCAGGGTGAATATTTATAATCCTGTTTTCATACCGTTCTACAACATATTCAGGTAATAATTTCATATACCCTGCTAATACTATTAAATCGATTTTAAATTTCTCAAGGACATTTAAAAAAACCTGTGAATATTCTTTCTCGTCTAAATCAGGATATACCTTCCTACTTATATGCACAACATTTACAGAATTTTTTTTTGCAATTTCAACAGCTCCACAATGTGAATTATTTGTTATGAGTAGCGGGATATTTGACTTAATAATTCCATTTCTCTTCGCTTTCAAAATGGCTTTAAAATTAGAACCTCCACCAGAAGCAAAAACTGATATATTCAAATTATTCATTATTTTACAAAAATAGTTATTTGCTTTTGTAAATTCAATTTTATTGATTAGATATTTGTTTTTATTTTATTTATTACACTTATAAATAAAACCTTCAATAATTTATTATTATTTCAAATGCGATATAATTTCGAAGTTAATTGTATATATTGCCACTATTATAAATTTAAAAAATATTCCTTTGATAACCTGATCTCCAAGCATTATTGTTAATAATCAAAAAGTTGAATAATAGAAATTATATAATTATTCTTTATTCGAATTTCATAAAATATAATTCTAAAATCTCGCACTAACCCCCAGCGTCGGTAAGATTGGGATCATACCTACTACTTTCCTTTCTATTGTTAAATCATTTTTAAGGTTATAATCATAATTTAAGACATTTTTTCTATTATAGACATTCATAATATCTATATAAAATGACCACTCTGCATTCCAGAATGAAGTATATGCTGTTGCTCTTAAATCCAATCTATGGTAATCAGGTTTTCGTTGACTAAGTCTGTTATTCTCATCGCCATAATCGAGATTGAAGATTATTTGATTTGTAAAAGGATTGACAACTATACTATCATTTACAATTCTCGGATATATACCAACAGGTGGTGTAAATGGGAAATTAGTAGCATAAGTCCATCTTACTCCAATTTCCAGCCAGTTTAATACTCTATAATTAAGTACAACATTAATTGAATGAGTCTGATCAAATCTAAATGGTTTCTCAATTCCATTTCTTATTCTATTTGATTTAGAAAATGAGTAATTAATCCACCCATATAATTTTGTATCAGAGCCGATATATTTTCTTTCTAACATTATTTCGAATCCATAAGCATTACCTTTACCCTGGTTTACAGGAATAGTTGTAACTGAATCATAAGGAACTTTTTCAGAACTTCTTGTCCAGTTATTCGGATTCTTAATATAATTGGGGTCTTTATTTGATGGATCATTAATTTCATAAATATATTTATAAGCAGTTTCTCTTTTTTGAGTAATTAAATCTTCAAACTTCTTATAGTATGCTTCTATTTTCAAATGCCATTGATTTGTAATCCACCTATCTAATCCAAAAATTAAATGATATGCTTTTTCTGCTTTTAAATTTCTACCAACATCATCACTTAATTCATAAAAAGACTGCCCGTCCACAAGTTTTTCATAACCTGGTGATTGATAAAACATTCCCAATGCCATTCTCAATGTAGTCAAACTATTTATCGCATATCCAAAATTAATTCTTGGAGAAAAATAAACTTTTCTCAAATAAGAATAGTAATCAATTCTTACAGAAGGTTGATAATAAAACTTATCTATGTTTGACTTGAAAACAAAATATCCATTTGCTCTATAATTCTCCTTACCCTCAATATTGAAATCTTCTAATAAGGCTGATGCATTCGGGAATTGTTTAAGATATGCTTTAAATTGTTCATCAAGTAAAAGTGTATATTTTAGGTCATTTCGGATAATATCAAATCCACCGCCAAATTCAATAATAAAGTTTTTATCTATATAACTTGAACGATTCGAAAGTGAATATTTATTAAATGAATATTTAGAATCAAAATTAAATCCAAGTAATGCTCCTATTGCTTTTAAAGAATCCCTTTGTTCAGGAGAGAACTGCTCTCTGTCAAGTAACGGGTCTAAAATATCCCCTTCAAATTCATTATCTCCACTATTCTTATATAAAGACAAGGTGGTTTTTGAAATAAAATATGCGTTTGGTATGTAATGCCAGCCAAGTGAAATAACATTATTATATGTAACATCATCAACTTTAACACTATCCGGTTCTTTTCTTTTTTCGCCTGAAATTATATCCACACCATCTCTTGAAAAAATTCCATTAAAAATAAATTTGTGTTTACTAAAAGGTCCAATTGCAAGTTTAAATTGAATATCTTCAAAAGATGGGAATGCTGATTCATCAGTAATAAGCCCGGCTTTCTTTGCAAATGGTCCAAGTATTAAATCGTAATATGTCCTTCTTGAAGAAATTATCCAGGAACCCGGTATATTCAGTGGATTTCTGCCCTGCAAAATTAAATTTGCACTTGCAATATTTACATTTGTTTTCACACCTATTACTTTATCTCTATCACCTTCTTTATTTGTTACATCGAGAACAGCAGAAAGCCTGTCACCATATTTTGCAGGGAATCCTCCGGTAATTAAAGAAATATCACTAACAGTTTCAGGATTAAACATACTCACTAAACCATATAATCTATAAGGATTAAATATTTCTACATCGTCCATAATCATTAAATTTTGGTCAGGTCCGGAACCCCGTATTACAAGTTGAGATGTAAAATCGTTAGGTGAAGAAACACCCGGTAATGCTCTTAAAGACCTTAACACATCTTCTACACTACCAGGTAATATTTTAACATTTTGTGGATTAACAAAAAATAAACTCGTTCTTAAATCGCTCTGACTTTGTTTTTTTAAATCTTCAACAGTAATAATCTCAGTTGTATATTTTACTTCTTCTAATCTAATATTATAAGTAATATAAGTTTTATTTATAAGTAATTCTGCTTCAAATTGCAAATATCCCTCAGAATTAACTTTAACTTTATATTCCCCTCGTGGCAGGATTAATTCATAATATCCATTAGAATTAGTTACTGTATAATAAACCTTATTTGACAGATTATCAACAAATGATATTTTCGCTTGTGATATCAACTCGTTGACAGAAGATGTCACTATACCAGAAATAAATACACTGTCTTCCTGAGAAAATGCATTTCCAAATGATAATATTAATATAATTAAAATAATTAAATGCTTCATTTATTCAAAAATAACATAAAATTATAAACTCTAAAATCTTAAACCTTATAAAGGAAATAAAAGTTTATTGGAATTCTTTTCGTAAAAAACCTGATTTTTCCCCTTTTATAGGAAGAGAAAATTCTTTAATAATTATATAAAATAATAAAACCCAAATCTTAATTAATAACCTTCTTTACAGTCTCTACCAGTTCTTTATTTGTAAAAGGTTTCTGAACAACTTCATTTACTCCGAAAAGACCTGTAGTTCTTTCAATGTCCTTTTTATCGAAGGCAGAAATTAGAATAACCGGCTTTGAAATATTATTTTTCTTCATTAATTCAAGTAAATCAAGCGCAGTCATTTCCCCAAGATTATAATCCATAAGTATTATATCCACTTCTCCTGAGAGAATTTTTTCCAATCCTTTTGCACCATCATCAGCAAAAATTACATCAAAACCCTCTGTATTGAGTAACTTTGCTAACAAGAGCCGTATTATTCTGTCGTCATCTATTATTAAAACTTTTTTCATACCACAATTTTTATCTTCGGGGAAGGTTTACCCTCCCCCATTGGAGTAATGAAAATATTTTACGATAAAACAAATCCAGCAATGAGAAAGAGTAAGGTAATAACGAAAATGATGATAAGGCCTTTATCAGCCTTCTTCGTATTATCTTGTGTTATTGTAGCCATACCTTATTTATTTTAAAGTTTTAAAATTTTCATATAAATTTTAGCAATTTATGTGCCAAGAAATATTATAACTATATGAAAATATTTAACTTTTTTCTACTGCTTCTGTATTAAATTGAGAAATCAGGTTTCATTATGAAACATAAATTTCACATTTTAGAAGATAAATTTTTAAGATGATAAAATGAGTTAATTATCTTTTATTCCCTGATAATAAATCATAAATTTCCTTTTCTACCCTTCCTTTGTAAAGGGTTTGGAGATATAACTATCACATCCACCTGAAATAAATTCTTCCATATCCCCTTTCATTGCAAATGCGGTTAAAGCAATAATAGGGATATCTTTATATTCAGGAATTTTCCTGATTTCAGTAACAACATCCATACCAGATAAACCTTTTCCTAAATTTATATCCATTAATACTAATGAATACAGATTCTTTTTTATTTTTTCGAACGCTTCTTCCGCATTTTTTGCAACATCTATTTCGTAATTTGGTCTTAAATAATAATCGACTAAAAGAATACAGTCATCTTCATCTTCTACAAGTAATATTTTTAGTTTAGGAACATCTATTCTATACCGATCAAACGGTATTTCAAGTTTCTTTTCACTATTTATCTCTTTTACTTTAGAACGAATTTTTGGAATTCTGACTATAAAATTCGATCCAACTCCTAATTTACTCTCTACATTTATATCTCCACCTAATAAATTTAAATATTTTCTACATAATGTCAAACCAAGACCAGTTCCCTCAAAACTTCTACCATAGCCCTCACTTACCTGTCGGAATTCATTAAAAATTATATCGAAATATTTTTCTTCTATTCCAATTCCAGTATCAATTACTTCAATTTTAATAAATACTCCACTTTCAATAACCTCTTCGGTTAACTTTACTGTAACCTTTCCTTTCTCAGTATAAGTTATTCCATTACTTATAAGATTATTTAAAATATTTACAATAATATCGGGATCTGTTAAACAAGGCAGGGATTTTAGTTCTGAGTCGTATAATAATAAGAGATTTTTCTTTCTCGCTTCGGGTTGGAATAATTTTATGGTTTCATTAATTAATGATACAATATCAACATTTTTATAATTAACTGTTTTTGATTTTGCTTCAAGTAATGATAAATCAAGAATTTGATTCAATGTATTTAAAAGTCTAATACCACTCTTATATATCACTTCTGCCATATCTTTGACAGATTTTAAATTATTCTGTTCCTGTATGAGTTCAGCGAAACCAAGTATTCCTTGTAGGGGTGTTCTCAATTCATGACTCATATTAGCAAGGAAACTGGATTTTATACGGCTCATTTCTTCTGCTTTCTCTCTTGCTGAAATTATCTCTTGCTCATATCTTTTAATGTCAGAAATATCCATTATCATACCAGTTATAACATCTCCTAACATGAAACTATTTAATAGAACAAAAATTTTCCTACCCTTTTTAGTTATAACACTTAATTCATAATTTAATATTTTCCCATTTTTTCTTATTTCATTAATAAGTTTAATTCTTTCATCTTCATTTTCATAAAAAGATTTTACATTAACTTTATATGCATCTTCTATAGAATCCAATTCAAAAATTTCACAAAAGGCTTTGTTTGCGTATAGTATATTTCCATCAATATCTGTTGTATAAATTCCGGTAAGAGAATTCTCTACTAAATTTCTATATTTTGCCTCCGATTTTTCTAACTCTTCTTCAGTTCTTTTTCTTTCTGTTATATCCCTTGCTATTCCTTCTAACGCGATAAGCTTTCCGTTTTTATCATAAATAGGAACATTCTTCTGTTCGGTATAAATAATTTTTCCATCTTTCCGAATCCAGCGAAGCACAATAGGTTTATTAAATTCATCTTTATTTTGAAAATAATTCTGTAATATATGTCTATCATCAGGATGAACAATTTTAATTCCTAATTCCGGATCTGAATAATGTTCCTCCGGAGTATAACCTGTAATTTTAGTAGCAGCAGATGAAACAAATCTGAAACCTGGTTTTGGGTAAAATTCATATCTGTAAATTATATCCTCAGTATTATCTACTAATCTTCTGAATTTCTCCTCACTTTCTCTTAAAGATTCTTTTGCCTTAATAATTTCTGTAATATCATAAATCGAAATTACACTTTCTTTTGTATTGGGAATCATTTTCACATTTAAGACACAATTTCTTCTTTCACCTTTTTTATTAAATAGCACTGCTTCATATCTGGAGGGAACTTTTTCAGGTGATATTCGCCTCATTTTATGATAATTCAACATCATTTCAATACTTTCTTCTGAAACATAATCTGTCCACTTAGTTCCGATTATCTCCTCAGGTTTATATCCGGTTACTGAATATGCTTCGTTATTTGCTAAAACAATGGTATTATCTTCTTCTACAATAATAGTTAAAGAACCAGTATTTTCAAAAATCGTTTTATATCGCTCTTCACTCTTAATTAATTCTGCTTCGATTTTTTTCCTTTTCGAAATATCTCTTACAACAGAATAGAAGTATTGTTTATTTTTAATATTAATTTTAAATAACAAAACCTCACACGGGAAATTTGTTCCATCTGACTTTTTATGTATCCATTCAAAGAAGTTATAACCATCTTTAAGTGCTTTTTTAATCATCATTTTTGCCTTATTCTCAGATGATAGACCATCAGGTTGTATATCTGGTGAAACTTCCCAGGGTTGCTTTCCTATAATATCTGTTTTATTTTTATAACCAAAAATTCTTAAAGTAGCATTATTACAGTCCTGAAAGCCTTCGGTTGTTAATAATAATATTGAATCAAAAGATTCCTCAAATAATTTTCTGAAAGTTTCTTCACTTTCTTTTAATAATTCTTCTGTTTTTCTCTTTTCAGTTAAATCATTAAAAAATGCTAAAATGAATTTCCCTTCCTCAGTTACAACTAAATTATATGACAATTCAATAACTAATCGTTTCCCGTTTGATAAAGTCAATATTCTTTCCGATTTTTGATGCGATAACCCCTTTTTAATAAAATTTCTGTAATAATTTAATGCTTCTTTTCTATTTTCAGGTGAGTAAAGGGTTTCAAATGATTTCCCTATTATATCTTCTTTTTTAACCCCGAGAAAATTACAGTATTCATCATTTACGATTAAAATTTTACCATCAAAATCAGTAACTCTTAATGGAAAATTACATAGATTTAAAGTTTTTTCATAAATATTTTCCATTTCTATATTCTTTCCATTAATTAATTCCTACTTGCAAAGGACTAAAGATAAATCATAAAAAATCAAAAACTTAATCAGAATGTTAATATAGTATTCCAGAAACACTAAGTCAATACAATAACATTATAGCATTAAAAAAACAAGAAAATAATGGAAAAAATTTAAAATAAAGAGTTAAGTTTTATAGATATATATTAAATATATAGTTGAAAAAATTTCGGAGCTAATAAATCTTAAAACTTATTTTTTAAAATATGCATAAAATTATGAAATAATTTATTACTTGTTAAAAAAAAATATATATTATAAATTAATTATGTATGGCGGGTATAGCTCAGCAGGTAGAGCGTCAGATTGTGGCTCTGAATGTCGTGGGTTCGAGCCCCACTACTCGCCCAAAGGAAAGAAAAACTTGTCAAATTATTTTATTCTTAAAATCCTTGTGGGGCTAAAGAGTATGAATAATTATTTTCTTTTACCTACCCTTAAAATTGTTATCTCTTCTTTGTAAACAGTAAATATTACTCTAAACAGTCCAACCTTCATACGACGCAACCCTTTGTAATTCCCTTTCAATTCCGGATAATAAAATGGGTCGAGAATAAGTTTATTTTCTATTTTGTCTAATATCTCTTTAACTTTTTCTTCCTGAAAATTTTTTAAATCCTCAACTACCTCACTATGAAATGATATTTTAAACATTGAATCTTTTTTTAAATTCTCTTACTGATATTTTTTCGTTAGTAATATTCTTTCTTCTTCGGGTTGCATACTCAAAGTCTTTATAGTCCTCAATATAATTAGAAATTGCTTTCTTTAAATGATAAATAATAGGAAGTCCGGTTTCCCTTGATATTTTATCTAATCCTTCAAAAAATTTCCTTGGAATTCGATTTATTAAACCAGGTTTAAACATATTTTTTTATTTAATTAATTTCATATAGAACTTATTGCAACAGAGCATTCAGCCCATATATGTAATTTAATAATTAATTCAACAAATAAAAATAATAAAGTAAAAATATTTTTAAAACAAAAAAACATTAATGGCAAAAATATATTAAAATTACACTATTAACAATATAAGAAAATTTCAAAAAATTTTAGTACAAATTTCGTAAAGGAATAATGCTTTTTTTAAAAAAATCGCTACGAAAAATCCTCTTTCCGTAGCGGGGAGAAAAATGAGACTTTAGATATTAATTTGAAGACAATGTATTTGAAACAAATTTATTCAGCTTAAAGATATCAATCGGCTTTTTCATCACAGCTATAACTTTATCATGAAATTTACTATTTATTTCATAAGCAGTAATAAAGATAATAGGTTTTTTTATCTTTTTCCCATTCAACACATAAAATAATTCCTCACCTCCAAGTTTTGGCATTTTCAAATCACAAATTATCAAATCGGGTGAAATTCTTTTCATAATTTCCAATGCATCAACACCATCTTTGGCAACACAAACTTTATACCCTTCATCCTCAAAATATGATTTTAACGACTCTCTCGATGATTTATCGTCATCAACAATTAAAATTTTATTCTTTTTCATACGCTAAACGGTAGCAAAAATCATACCTTAAAAATTAATACTTTAATTATTTATAAAATATTAAAATTTAAGATTTTATCTCAAAATGAAACCAGTAGTCTTGTTTTGAAATTAAGATTCCCTTTTAAACTTATAACAATCTATTTTTCTATATAGTGTAGCTTTGCTAATTCCCAGTATATCACATACTTTTTTAATATTCCAATTCTCTTTTTCAAGAATAGCCTTTATATGTGCCTTTTCAAGTTCTTCTATTGTTATATTTGAGCCAATTTTTAATTCTTTTGATTCTTTTAAAGGTTCTGTTTTCAGTAATAAATTTTCTTTCTCCAATACATCTCCTTTAGAAAGTACAATCCCTTGCATAAGTACATTTTCAAGTTCCCTTACATTCCCCTTCCAGTCGTGGTTTTTCAACATATCCATAACATCACGAGGCACTTTTCTGACATTTTTATGCAAAATAAAATTAATTTTCTTTAATAAGTGCTTCACAAGAACTTCAATATCCTCTTTACGCTCTCTCAATGGTGGTGAATAAATTGTAAACACATTTAACCTATAAAACAGGTCTTCCCTGAATTTTCCTTCCTGAACGAGTTTATATAAATCTTTATTTGTAGATGCAATAACACGAGCCTTCATCTGGATGCTATTTTCTCCTCCGACTCTTTCAAAAACAAATTCTTGCAGAACTCTTAATAATTTTGCTTGCAAATTTAAAGACATTTCAGAAATTTCATCAAGAAATACTGTTCCTTCACCAGCTAATTCAAATTTTCCTCTTTTATCTTTAATAGCGTCAGTAAAAGCGCCTTTAACATGGCCAAACAATTCACTCTCAAGTAAATTTTCTGGTAAAGCTGTACAATTGATTGCAACGAATGGATAATTTCTTGTTATTCCGGAATTATGAATAATTTTAGCTATTAGTTCCTTACCAGTCCCGCTTTCACCCTGGATTAATACAGTCACTCTTGTAGATGATGCTTGTCCGATTTTTTTGTAAATTTCTCTAATACTATTAGATTTACCGACTAAAGTATTGAAAAGTTCATATTCAGTATCATCTTTGGGGGTTAAAGATTCAAGCTTCTGACTTAATTCTTTATTTTCAAGTGCTCTTATGATAGTGTGTTTCAATCTAACAGTGTCTATAGGTTTAACTATATAATCGTAAGCCCCTCTCTGCATTGCTGATATTGTTGAATTCATATCTTCAATGGCTGTTACCATAATAACTTGAATTAGTTCATCATGCTCTCTTATCCTTTTTAATACATCAAGACCATTAATATCAGGCATATTAATGTCACAAAGCACAAGATCAGGATTTAATCTCCTTGTCATATCTAATCCTTTAGTTCCGGATTCCGCTTCGTATGTTTCAAAGCCCTCTTCTTTTAAAAGTAAACTCAATGAAACTCTTGCTGACTCATCATCGTCAATTATCAGAATTTTTTTCATTTTTATTTTTTTTATTTAATGGAAGGGTTATAAGAAAAATTGTTTCCCCCGGCTTTGAAGTAACCAATTCAAGTTTACCATCATGATGTTCAATAATTTTCTGAGAAAGTGCTAATCCAATTCCTGTTCCGGATTCTTTTGTAGTATAAAAGGGTTCAAAAATTTTTTCCGGATGCTCCACACCATACCCATTATCTTTAAAATATATATTAATTTTGTTTCTTATTTTTTCGGTTTTAATTTCAATTACTCCTTTATCCGGCATTGCTTCAAATGCATTATAAATTAGATTAAGAAAAACTTGTTTTAACTTTTCCATATCAGCACTTACTATGATATCATCTGAAAAATTTCGTATGACCACACCTTTGCTATTAATATCAGGATTAATCTGTTGTATTATTTGTTCAATAAAATTCTTAATATTAAAATCACTTTTATAAAGTACAATATTCTTAGAAAACTGTAATACTTCCCTGACCAGATTTTCTAACCGATTTATTTCTGTTTGAATTATCTGAATTCTTTTTTTATTAATTTCAGTCAACCCTTCAACACAGGAAAGCACATCAGTATTAATTTTTATTGAATTTAACGGATTTCTGATTTCATGAGCAAGTATTGCCGCCATTTTCCCTATTGTTGCCAGTCTTTCCGCTTTTTTCAGTTCCTCTTCTGCAAGTTTTCTCTGCTTAATTTCTTTTTGCAATCGTACATTTTTCTTAACTAATTCTGCTGTTCGTTGTTTAACTTTCTCTTCAAGTTCGTCATTTGCTTTTTTTAATGTTTCAAGTATTTCCTTATTATGTAAAAATTGTTTCTGTAATGTTATTTCGATAGTTGTAACTAAAATCTTTTCATTAACAGGTTTAATTAAATAACCAAAAGGTCCTGTTATTTTTGCTCTCTTTATCGTTTCTTCTGAAGAATCCGCTGTTAAATATATTATTGGAATATTATATTTATCTTTTATCTTGTGAGCAATCTCAATCCCATCTAATTCACCTTCTAAAGTTATATCCATTAAAATAATATCAGGGGTATTTTTATTAATTGATTCTATAACCTCATTGGATTTCATAACAATATCAGTAATAACAAATCCCCTATTTGTTAACATCTTACTTATTATTTTTGCAGTTAATAAATCATCTTCAACAATTAATATTTTTTCCCTGCTCATTTATTTTTATGAAAATTGTATAAATTTAAAATTATAATTACAAAATATAAAGTCTTTTTATAATACTATGTTTTTTTAATATTTTTCAATTAAATTATGCTTAGAAATTCGAAACCGGATAAAGCAGATTTTTCAAAAAAAATACTTCATTTTGTTTTTAACAAAATGAAGTATTTATAAACTAAACAGACTATATAACAAGTAAGAAAATTTTAATCTATAATTTTACCATTCATTATTTCTTTATATATTCTATCCAAATTATACACAATACGAAGACATTCTAATATCGCCCTTGAATCCACAGCAATCATTCTGTTGGATTCTGTTGTGAAAATAAAATCACTTGATAAACTTTCAATATTACCGTCAAAAGCTACACCTACTAATTCACCGTCCTGATTAATTACAGGACTACCAGAATTACCGCCAACTATGTCACAAGTACCAATAAAATTTACAGGTGTTTCTAATTTTAACCCTGGAGGTGGATTAATCCATTTTTTAGGTAAAGACCAGGGGTATTTTTTACTGAATGAATAATATCTGTCATAAATTCCATAAAATGTAGTAAATATTGGTGCTATTGTACCATTATACTCATAGGAAGCAACAACTCCATCAGAAATTCTCAAGGTAAATGTAGCGTCCGGAGGAATTTCCCTGCCATAGACTTCAAATAATGCTCTTCCAAGTAAAGTATTTTTTGCCTCTAATTTTTTAGAAAAACTATCAAAACCATCAAGTTTTTTCTTCTTTTGTTCTGCAATAAGGGAATTAATCTCGTCCCAAACATTTCCATATTTTGCTTTTAAATTTGAATTAGCTAATACTTTACTTTTGAATTCATTCTCGAAACTCTTTTTCCTCGCCATTAAATATGGATTATGAAGATTTTTTATTGTATTTTCGAAAACTTTTAAGGAGTTCATATAACTAAAATATTCATTCTCAATTTCTTCTTTATCTTCACCAGGATTTTTTAATTTATCCTCAAAAATAGAAATTTGCATTTTAATCCACATTACATAGTAAGGATATAAGACATCTCTTAAGAATTCCAATTCAGCTACGGTTTTTAATCTTGATGTGCTTGCGGGATAACCTACAACAAAAATTACTGCCCCGGAATCAACTCCATTTTCACACCACTTCAAGTAATGGTCAGTCTTTAATGGCTTTCCGTTTTCATATACTCTAAACAAACAGAAATCCAGATTATATCTTGGATAAGTAAAGTTATCGTAATCACCACCAAAATAACCTATTTGTGTCTCTGGTGCACAGACCAGTCTAACATCGTCATATCTTTTATAAGCATAGATATGATACAAACCTCCATTATAAAGAGTTACAAGTTCACAATCTAAATTTAATTCTTCATTATATTTTTCAATAAGTTCATCTTTCTTTTTCTCTTTTAATTTAATTTTTTCTTCATCAGTTTTCCCCTTGTCCATAGCATCTTTTATCTCCTTTGTAACATCAATTATTTGAATCAACTGTGAGACAAATAAATCAGGTACTTTTCTTTCATCAGCAAGTGTATATGCAAAAAATCCATCTTCGTTTAAATTTTCACCTTTTTGTGTAACCTTAGTTACATTTTCTCTTCCGCAATGATGATTTGTAAGCACCAGACCATCTTCAGATATAAAAGATGCTGAACAATAATCAGCAAACTTAAGAGAAGACATCCTGATATGGTCATACCAATCCTTAGTAGGAGAAAAATTATAAGCTTTTTGGAAATATTCATTCGGAGGTGCATCGAAAGTCCACATTTTACCATTATCAAATCTGCCTGCTTTAACAGTATCAAGATTTATCCCCGAATAAATATTCTGGGAATAACCAGAGTTAAAAATTAAAATAAATAATACCGCAAAAAGAGCAAACTTTTTAAGTAAATTTTTTTCTCTCATATTAATTTCTTTAATTTATTATTTATGTAAAATAACTTTTTTAATAATTGATTACAATTATTATAATATTCATAAATTCAATAAACGATTTATTATAATTTAACAACAGTTAGTATTTTCTATTCTGAAAGATTGGGATCTAATAATAAATAGTCTAAAAAAATAAAGAAAATTATAAAAAATCAATTAATCAAAATCAAAAAAGTTCCCGATATTCCTTGAAAAAGAGCAATTTAATAAGTAGTTTAAGAACAGAAGTTTATGCCAAGAAAAAGAAATGATATAAAGAGAAAAAGGACAGGGTACATAGAAGAGGAAAAGAAGGTAAATTCTTTCACTCAAAATGATGAGTCAGATTACTTAGAAAATTATGACTTACTTATTGATGATGCGACTACATTAAGTGAAGAAGAACAAAAGAAATTAAAGGAAGAATTCGATAAGGAAGCGATTCCACATATGTCCCTATTAAGAAGTTTTGCTTACAAAATGACAGGAGATGAATTTGAAGCAGAAGACCTTGTCCAGGAAACATATATGCGAGCGTTTAGGTTTTTTCATAAATTTGAAAAAGGAACGAATTGTAAAGCCTGGTTGTTTCGAATAATGAAAAATCTTTTTATCAACAATTATAGAAAATACCAAAAATCGCCCGCAAAAGTGGATTATGACGAAATTGAGAATTTTTATGAAACTATTAAATCTGAACGAACCGATTCAAGTGATTTACAGGAAAAGGTATATTCAAATTTGCTTGATGACGAAGTTATACAAGCGCTAAATAGTTTACAGGATGATTTTAAAACAGTTATTATACTTTGTGATATAGAAGGTCTAAGTTACGAAGAAATTGCAGATTTTGTAAATTGTCCGGTAGGAACAGTTAGAAGCAGATTACATAGAGGAAGAAAATTATTGCAAGAGAAACTTAACGAATATGCCAGGAAAAAAGGTTATACAATAGAGACATAAAATGAAAAAATTATACATTATAATATTTTTTTTGATTCCTATACTATTAAATTTTGAATGTCAGACACCAAAAAATGGCAATGTGAAATTCAGCTACATTGAATCTATGTCTAATGAAATTACACCAACATATATTCCGGATTTTACTTATGAAATAAATGGATATACTAAATATTATTCAGAATTTGCCGGAAAAGTTATACTTATCAATTTTGGGAATACAAGAACATCAGACTCCTACAAAGAAATTCAGGATTTAAAGAAATTATATTCAGATTACAGAGATAAAGGTTTGGAAGTCATAGGAGTTGTCGTATCAGAAAGTGATCCGGAAGAAATTCCTGATTTCATAATAAAGAATAATATTAATTATCTAATTCTATACGCAAATGAAAATCACACTAAAGGTTTTGAATATGCAATATCAAGTAAATTATTTCCCCTGCCAATGTCTCTGATTGTTGACAGAGGTGGAAAAATAAGAGAACTTATTCCAGGTAAAAGAACCTATTTAGAATTTAAAAATTTAATTGAAAAATATTTATAAAATAAATTAATCTTATGAAAAAATTAACTTTAATACTCTCGCTTCTGATTATCTCTCTATTAATCTTTTCCTGTAATAAAACTGAGGATGAGAATAAAGAAATTAGTAAAGAGAAAACAACTAAAACAGAAGAAAAAAAAGAAGAACCTAAGTTATATTATTCAATAACTTCTGTTGAATCTACTTCAGAAAATGTACTCCCTAATTTTAGCTGGGATGAAAATGGTAAAACTGTCAGTATAAATGACTACAAAGGGAAAGTTCTACTTATTAATTTGTGGGCTACCTGGTGCGGACCATGTAAGAAAGAAATTCCGGATTTGATGCAAATTTCTAATGATTTGAAAGATAAAGAATTTCAAATGATTGGTGTCAGTGTACTTGAAAGAGACGAGAAGAGTCTTGATAACTATCTTAAAACAAATCCAATTACATATAAAATCCTTTATGGTAAAGATGATTTTGTAAAAGGAATAGAAAAATCAATAAAGAAAAAAGTTGAAGCAATTCCTATGACTTTAATAGTTGATAAGAAATTCAAAATTGTAGAGGTAATTGTTGGAACGAGAACGAAAGAAGATTTTATGAAATTAATTAATAAATATTTGTAAAATAATTGGATAAAATTAGTCTCGGAATATTAGGCTCAACTGGCTCAATTGGTCAAAATACATTAGAAGTTATTAGAAACTTAAAGCGGAACAATATTATAGTTAATATTAAATTTTTGACTACATACGGTAATATTGAATTAATAAGAGAACAAGCAATAGAGTTTCAGCCTGACTTTATCCATATTGCAAATCCAGAAAAGTATAAAGAATTTTTAAGTTACTCAATACCTGAAAAGACAAAAGTATTAACAGGACAAGGAGAATTATTGGAGCTCGTAAAAAATGAAGACTATGAGAAATTAATTGTTGCTGTCGTTGGATTTAATGGATTAGCGCCAACAATCGAAGCAATAAAATGCGGAAAAAAAATTGCCTCTGCGAATAAGGAAATACTTGTTGTTGCCGGAAAGATAATTAATAATTTATTAAAAGAAAATAAAACGGAATTAATTCCGATAGATAGTGAACATTCTGCAATTTTCCAATGTATCATAGGTGAAGAAGGAAATGAAATATCTAAAATTATTTTAACTGCATCTGGCGGTCCATTTCGTACTAAAACCATTGCAGAAATAAAAGAAGCATCTATTAAAGATGCTCTTGAGCATCCGAACTGGAATATGGGTAGTAAAATTACAATTGATTCAGCAACTATGATGAATAAAGGATTGGAAGTCATAGAAGCAAAATGGATTTTTAACTTAGAATTAGATAAGATTGAAGTCTTAATCCATCCTCAATCTATTATACATTCTCTTGTTGAATTTAGCGATGGTTCTGTAAAAGCACAACTTGGTATTCCGAATATGAAAATTCCCATACAGTATGCAATAACATTTCCCGAAAGAGTGAGATCTGATTTTCCAAGAATTGATTTTTTAGTTAACAATAAACTCACATTCGAAAAACCTGACATGGAAAAATTTGAATGCCTGAATCTTGCATACAATTCAATAAGAGAAGGTGGTACTTATCCTGTTGTTTTAAATGCAGCGAATGAAGTAGCAGTTGACCTGTTTCTTAAGAATAAGATAAAATTTCTTGATATATCAAAATTGATTAAAAAAGCATTAGATAATCATAAACCAATTATGAATTACGAAATTGCAGATATATATGAAATAGATAGAAAAACGAGAGAACAAATTTATAATTTAATTTAACATAACTTAGATTAATGGAAATTCTAACAACTATATTTTACTTTTTAATTGTAATCGGAATACTTGTATTTATTCATGAATTTGGGCATTTCATAGCGGCAAGAATTTTTAAAATCAGAGCGGAAATTTTTGCTTTCGGAATGGGACCAAGATTATTCGGGTTTAATAAAGTCAACGGTTTTACTTTCGGAAAATTAAAAGAAGATATCAATTTAGAAAATCATACGGATTATAGGGTATGTGCATTTCCAATCGGAGGCTTTGTAAAAGTTGCAGGGATGATTGATGAAAGTATGGACAGTGATTTCGTAGGTAAACCACCGGAGAAATGGGAATACCGTTCAAGACCTGTTTGGCAAAGAATGATTGTTATTTTAGCAGGTGTTTTTATGAATATTTTACTCGCTTTTGTTATTTTCTATTTTACGAATTTATTTAAAGAAGTGACCATATATGACACTAACAAAATTGGCTATATACCTGCAAATTCAATAGGGAATGAAATTGGCCTCAGAGATGATGATATAATCAGAAAGATAAACGGAAAAGAAGTTTCAAATTGGTCAGAAATAAGTTCAAGCCTATATGGAATAGATAATATAGGAAAAGATATAACGCTTGAGATTCAAAGAGGGACAAATGACACTTTGATATTCATTCCTAAAGGGAAAATAGGATTAACAAGTGAACGTCCACTTGAATTCTATCCAGATTATTTAACTTGTAAAATAGTTGAAGTTATATACGGCAAGCCAGCAGAGAAAATTGGTTTAAGACCAAATGATGTAATAGTTTCTTATGCAAGAGAAAAAGTAAGAAATTCAAGAAACCTTACTGAACTAATTCGGACAAATACAGGTAAAGAATCACAAATTCAATGGGAAAGAGACGGGATTTTAATGAGTGCAAATATATCTCCGGATATTGACTCAACAATAGGGGTTAAAATAGAAGATGTATATAATGGACCGAAAAAAATTATTACATACAACATTCTTTCAGCATTTACGAAATCATTCAGAGATTTATATTACCTTGGTTTTGATTTATTCTTTAAATCAATTACTAAAATAATTAAAGGGGATATACCATTCAGAAGCGCAATTGGTGGTCCGATTAAAATTGCAAAGATTTCAGCACAATCTGCAGAAGGTGGATTTGTTACATTTATATATTTTGTTTCATTATTATCACTCACTTTAGCAATAATTAATGTTTTACCTTTTCCTGCTCTTGACGGTGGTCACTTCATTATACTTTTAATCGAAGCAATCATAAGAAAACCAATTTCATATAAAGTCCAAATCATAATTCAAAGGATAGGTTTAATAATATTAATTGCCTTTATGTTATTTGTTATATATAACGATATCATTTCTTTGAAATAGAATTTATTTAAAATTATATGGATAATACTATTCAAAGAATGTTTTCTTCTATTTCAAAGCGTTATGATTTTATGAACAGTATTATGACTTTTGGGCTACATAAATACTGGAGAAATAAAAGCGTTAAATTATCGGGGGTAAAGAATGGTGATAAAATACTTGATTTAGGAACCGGAACTGGTGATTTTGCAATTGCATTTAAAAAGAAAGTCGGTGATAAAGGAAAAGTTGTTGCTGTTGATTTCAGTTCTGAAATGCTTGATATATTCAAGAAAAAAATTAAAAAAAGAAAATTAGTAATTGAAATAATGGATAAAGATGTTATGACACTGGATTTCGAAGCAAACACTTTTGATTTTGTAACTATGGCATTTGGTTTGAGAAATTTTCCTGAACCGTTTTTATTAATTAAAAATGTTTCATCATTCTTAAAATCATCGGGTAAAATTATAATACTTGAAACGGGACAACCTAAATATCCACTAAAAATATTTTATTTGATATACACAAAAATACTTATTCCTTTAATAGGAAAAATTTTTACAGGGAATAAATCTGCATATAATTATTTAATTAATACCGCCCATAACTTCCCTTATGGTGATGACTTGGCAAAAAAAATAAAAAGCATCGAAAACATTGGAAATATATATATGAAAAGATTTTTTGGGGGTGCAGTCTATCTTTATATATGTTCGGTAAATAAAGTCTCCTGATTTATCTAATAAAATTATTTCATTGCTAATGTATATTCTCTACCTGCATCTAAAGCTTTCAAATTTGCATCTATAACACTTTCCCCTTTTGTTAAGAATAATTTTCTGATAGCATTTTTTAATTTTTCATATTCTATATCAAGATATGGACTTGCTGCTCCAAGTATTACAATATTTGCTGATTTAGGAGATTTTAATTTTTTAGCAACTTCATCAGCATCAACATAAATCCGATTTGGAAGTTTTTCAATCTCTGAAATAATTTCATTTAAATCTGGGTAATTAGGTATATTAATATAAGGTTTTGTATTGGTTATTAACCAACCATCATCAGAAAGGAAAGGTAAATACCTAAGTGACTCCATAGGTTCAACAGAAATAATCATATCGGCTCTTCCGTAAGGAATAAGGTCTGATGCTATTTCTTTTGAGGATAATCTTAAATGTGATTGCACATCTCCACCCCTTTGACTCATACCATGTACTTCGGATTGTTTTAAAAATAATCCTGAATCCAAAGCAGCTAACCCAATTGTTGCAGCAATAGTTAAAATTCCCTGACCGCCTACACCAGCAAGTATTATATCTTTTTTCATATTATTTTTTTTCTTTAGATTTTTTTCCAATTATTTGAATGCATTCCCTTCTTGGAATAATAACAGAAACGCCTTTGTATTCCAATTCTTCTTTTATAATCCTGAAATTTTCTTCTCTATGTGACTTTAAAGGATTTATAACCCTGATATGTTCTTCCCGAACTCCAATACCTCTGCAAATATCTTCCAATTTACCAGAACCAGAAGATTTTTGCCCACCAGTCATAGCAGTTGTATCATTATCAAGTATAAAAACAGTTATAGGTGAATTATCATTTACAGCATCCAATAAACCTGTGATTCCAGAATGAGTAAAAGTAGAATCCCCTATTACAGCCACAGCAGGAAACAATCCTGCATCTGCAGCACCTTTTGCCATTGTAATCGATGCTCCCATATCTACACAACTATTTATAGACTCATAAGGCGGAAGCGCAGCAAGAGTATAACAACCAATATCGGAAAATACCCTGCTTTCTGAAAATTCTTTTAATACATCATTCAGAACTACAACTGAATCAATATGCGGACAACCAGCACATAAGGATGGAGGCCTTGGAGCAACAATATCCGGAATTTTTTTTGTTTCCTTTATTTCCATACCAAGTGCTTTGGCAACTAACACAGGATTTAATTCACCATCTCTTGGTAATGTGCCATCAAGTCTTCCTTTGATTTTTTTACCTAAATTGAGTAATCCTTTTAACATCTCCTCTAATAACGGATATCCTTCTTCAAGAACGAGTATTTCTTCAAATTCATCATACAATTTTTTGACTAACTTTTCAGGTACCGGATATTGAGAGATTTTAAGTAATGGGTATGGTATCTCACTATCTGTAAAATTTTCTAACAAGTAATTATTTGCTATCCCACAGGCAATAATACCAAGTGAATTATCCTTTCCTTTAATATATTTATTATAACCTGAATTTTCAGATTCCAAAAGAAAATTTTTCTGGTTATTTATTAAATCCTTATATTGTTTCCTCGCAATTGATGGTAATAAAACAAATTGTCTTAAATTCTCTGGGAGAGTGATTTTATTTTGATTTCGTGGTTCTTTCCTTTCTACTCCAGATCTTGAATGTGCAAGGCGGGTAGTAATCCTTAGCATTACAGGAATTTTATATTTTTCAGAAATATCAAATCCATAATGCACCATATCATACGCTTCCTGCTGATTCGCAGGTTCTAAAACAGGAATAAGAGCGAATTTACCATAGAATCTTGAATCTTGTTCATTCTGGGAAGAATGCATTGAGGGATCATCAGCTGCGACAATTATCAATCCACCATTTGCTCCTGTAATAGCAGAATTTATAAAAGGGTCAGCGGCTACATTCAATCCAACATGTTTCATACACACCATCGCCCTTTTTCCAGCATAAGACATTCCAAGAGCTGCTTCCATTGCTGTTTTTTCATTAGCAGACCAATTACAAAACACATTATTACCTTTTGATTGTTTTGAGCGTTGGACATATTCCATAATTTCTGTAGATGGCGTACCAGGGTAAGCATAAATCCCCGACAATCCGGCATCTAATGCTCCCTGCGCAATTGCTTCATCTCCTAAAAGTAATAATTTTTGCATAATAATAATTTAAGGATTATTATAAAAATAAACAGAGGATTCGCGGAAAATATAAAACGAATATCTTATAGTTTTCTAATTAAATCAACAACTCTACAGGAATATCCCCATTCATTATCATACCAACCGACTACTTTAATCAAATCACCATTTACCATCGTTGATAATGCATCAAATATACAGGAATGTGGATCTCCGATTATATCCGTAGAAACAATGGGGTCTTCAGTATAGTGTAAAATACCTTTCAGTTCATTTTCAGCTGCCATTTTCATAAATGAATTAATTTCTTCTTTGGTTGTTTCCCTTTTAACCTGACATACAAAATCAGTAATAGAAGCGTCCGGTGTTGGAACTCTTAATGCAAATCCATCAAGTTTTCCTTTTAAATGTGGGAGAACTTTACCAACTGCCTTTGCTGCACCTGTTGTTGTAGGAATGATGTTTATTGCACCAGCCCTTGCTCTTCTTAAATCTTTATGTGGTTGGTCTAACATAACCTGGTCATTAGTGTATGAATGAACCGTGGTCATAAAACCTTTTATTATTCCTAAATTGTCATCAATAACCTTGACCATCGGAGCAAGGCAATTTGTAGTACAAGAAGCATTTGAAATTATTTTATGTTCAGGTTTTAATACATTATCATTAACTCCGAGAACAACAATAGCATCAATATCATCTTTTGGAGGAGCAGTAAGAATAACCTTTTTTGCACCTGCTTTTAAATGTAATTCAAGCTTTTCTCTTTTTGTAAATACTCCGGTTGATTCTATTACAAAATCAACACCTAATTTATCCCAACCAAGTAATGATGGGTCTTTCTCTGCTGATATACGAATAGTCTTTCCATTGACTTTAATACCATTTTCTACTGCTTCTATATCTGCAGGGAATTTACCGTGAATGGAATCATATTTCAAAAGATGGGCTAAAGTTTTTGTATCCATTAAATCATTTATAGAAATCACATCAAAGCCACCATCTAAAAACATTTTTTTAAAAACCAATCTTCCTATTCTGCCAAAGCCATTAATACCTATTTTATATGCCATAAATATACCTCCGTTTAGTTAAATTTTTTAATTTTTGCTTAATTTTTATTAAAAATTAAGCAAAATTCACTCAAAAATCAATTAAATTAATTAGAAATTAACAAGTTTTATTGATTTTCATTACTTAAATAATTATCTTTGTAATTTATAATTATTTAACGATATTATAAAATGGCAACAACATCTGATTTAAGAGTAGGTACAATTATTAAATTTAATGGTGAATTACATAGTATTGTCTATTTAGAACATAGAACTCCGGGTAATTTAAGAGCATTCTATCAAGTAAAAATGCGGAATCTTATAAACGGAAAAATGATTGAGCATAGATTCCGTTCCGGGGAAGAAGTACAAATTGAACGATTAGAACAAAAAAATTATCAATTTCTATATAAAGATGGAGAAAATTATTACTTTATGGATACGGAAACTTATGACCAAATATATTTGACTGAAGAGAAACTCGGAGAACAGAGCCACTTTTTAAAAGAGGGACAGGCAGTTCAGATTAATTTTCACGAGGGCAATCCTATATCGGTAGATATGCCACCCCATGTTGAATTAAAAGTAATATCAGCACCACCCGGTATAAGAGGCAATACGGCCAGTAATACAACTAAACCGGTAACACTTGAAACAGGTGCAGTAATAAATACTCCACTATTCATAGAAGAAGGAGATATAATAAAAGTAGATACCCGCACATGGGAATACCTTGAAAGAGTAAAAAAATAGATATAATAAAAATAAAAAAATGAAAACAGACTTAAACTACATCAAAAAATTAATTAAAATGCTTGATGAAAGCGGACTTGCTGAAATCGAAATTGAAGAAGAAGGAAGTAAATTAAGATTATCTAAACCGCGACCTAAAATCACACAAGCATTTCAGCAAATCACACCACAAATAATTGAACAACAATCACAGGCAGCAAAGCCACAAGAGCAAGAGACAAAACCTGCGGTTGAAGCGGAACCAAAAGAAGAATTTAAATCAGATAAAATCGTAGAAGTGCGCTCACCAATGGTAGGGACTTTTTATAAAGCCCCTTCTCCAGATGCAGAGCCATATGTTACCGTTGGTTCCAAAGTTAAAAAAGGCACTGTACTTTGTATAATAGAAGCAATGAAGCTAATGAATGAAATTGAATCAGAAGTATCTGGTACAGTAGTTAAAGTATTAGTTGAGAATGCACAACCTGTAGAATACGACCAGCCATTATTTTTAATTGAAAAAGATTAAAAGTAATTAATTTCTAACATAGGTATATCTCATCAATAAATAAATAATGATAAAAAAAATATTAATTGCTAACAGAGGGGAAATTGCTCTAAGAATAATAAGGACTTGTAAGGAATTAGGAATCCAAACAGTAGCAGTGTATTCAAGTGCTGATGTAAATTCCCTTCATGTAAGATTTGCAGATGAAGCAGTTTGTATCGGACCACCGGAAGTATCAGAAAGCTATTTAAATATACCAAGAATAATTGCTGCAGCAGAGATAACAGATTCTGATGCGATTCATCCCGGCTATGGCTTTTTAGCTGAAAATGCCGAATTTGCTGAAATTTGCAATGAATCCAATATTATATTTATAGGTCCAGCACCCAAAATGATAACTGCAATGGGTGATAAATTAAAAGCAAGAATAAATATGAATAAAATAGGAGTCCCAATAGTCCCGGGTACTCTGGAACCTGTAAAGGATTTAGATGATGCAAAGAAAGTAGCGAAAGAAATAGGTTACCCAATCTTTCTTAAAGCAGCAGGAGGGGGAGGCGGTAAAGGAATGAGAGCAATATATACAGAAGAACAGTTAGAAAGTCAGTTTTACTCAGTAATGAAAGAAGCGAAAAATGCTTTTGGTAATGATAATCTATATATAGAAAAATTTTTTGAAAAACCAAGACATATAGAAGTACAGATAATTGGTGATAAATATGGTAATCTTATGCACGCCGGTGAAAGAGATTGTTCTATTCAAAGAAAACATCAAAAACTAATAGAAGAAACCCCATCACCATTTATTAATGAAGAAGTAAGAGAAAAAATAACTGAAGCAGCCCTGAAAGTTGCAAAGTCAATTAATTACTATAGTACAGGTACCGTAGAATTTCTTGTTGATGAAAACAGAAATTTCTATTTTCTTGAAATGAACACAAGAATACAGGTAGAACATCCAATAACAGAAGCAATAACAGGACTTGATTTCATCAGGGAACAAATCAGAATAGCAAATGATGAAAAGTTGCAAAAGAAAAAACTTAAATTTGAAGGTCATTCAATAGAATGCAGAATAAATGCAGAAAATCCGCAGAAAAATTTTATGCCATCAACCGGTTTAATCACAACCTTTCATGCTCCCGGCGGATATAGAGTAAGATTAGATTCGCATTGTTATTCCGGTTATACAATACCAAAACATTATGATTCTTTAATCGGAAAATTAATTGTACAGGGTGAAAACAGAGACATCGCAATAAGAAGAATGCTGAGGGCTTTAGAAGAATTTATAATAGAAGGTATTCATACTACAATTCCATTTCATATAAAAATATTAAAAGATAAGCGATTTTTAGAAAATAATTACGATACAAATTATATTGATAAGGATTTCGATTTTAATTCACAATAGTTAAAACAGAAAATAAAATGTCTAAAACACTATATGCTTTAATACTTGGTGCTTCAAGCGGATTTGGTAAAGCAATTAGTTCTGCCCTTGCCAAAGACGGTGTAAATATAATAGGTGTTCATCTTGACAGAGCATCGGCATTAAAATCAGTAGAAGAACATATTGAAAATTTAAGGGGGTTTGGTGTAGAGGTATATTTCTACAATGCAAATGCTGCTGACTCCCATAAAAGACAAATGATAATGGATGACATTGAAAAAATATTTAAGACAAAATCAAATCCGTGCATTAAAGTTTTAGTCCATTCATTAGCATTTGGGACATTGCGTAATTTTATTGAAGATAATATGGAAAATGCGATTAATCAGAAACAACTCGAAATGACAATTGATGTTATGGCGAATTCACTTGTATATTGGACACAAGACATAATCGCAAGGAAACTTATGATTTCTGGAGGAAAAATTTTTGCGATGACCTCTTCAGGAAGCAGTAAAGTTATTCACTATTATGGTGCAGTATCAGCAGCGAAAGCATGCCTGGAATCCCACATCAGACAACTTGCCTTTGAATTAGGTAGTAAAGGTATTGCAGTAAATGCAATACTTGCAGGGGTAACGGATACACCCGCTTTAAATAAAATTCCAAATGCTGAAATTATTAAACAAAACGCATTAAGAAGAAATCCACAAGGAAGATTAACAACCCCGGAAGATATTGCGAATTTTATTCTGGATAATTATAAACGGGATTCTCACTGGATGACAGGTAGCATAATACATATTGATGGAGGAGAAAGTATAACTGAATTATAATTTTTAAAAAATAAAAAATATATATGCCTACCTATGAGTATAAATGCAATAATTGTGGATATATCTTTGAAGCATTTCAATCAATAAAGGAAAACCCTTTAAAAATATGTCCGAAATGTAATAAAAATGCTTTGAATAGATTAATTAGCGGAGGTGCAGGCTTGATTTTTAAAGGTTCGGGATTTTACTTAACAGATTATAAAAAGAAATCTTCTCCTGAAACCAAAATAGCGAAAGAAATCAAACCAAAAGAAGATAAGGAAACAAAACAAACAAAAGAAAAAAATATAACAGGAAAAAAGACTAAAAATAAGTAGTCAATTTATTTCGATTTCATTTTACTCATCATATACCTGTCAAGAGTAAAAGACTCTCCTAAATAAAGTTTCTTTACTTTTTCATTATTTGCAAGTTCTTCTGCTGTCCCTTTATAAAAAATCTTACCTTCAATTAAAATATATGCTCTATCTACAATTGATAAAGTTTCGTGAACATTATGGTCAGTTATCAATACACCGATATTTCTGTTTTTCAATTCGGCAACCATTCTCATAATATCTTCAGAAGCAATTGGGTCTATACCAGCAAAAGGTTCATCAAGTAAAATAAATTTTGGTTCAGAAGCAAGGGCTCTTGCAATCTCTGTCCTTCTTCGTTCTCCACCTGATAGTGAATATCCTTTCGTATCTCTTATAGATGAGATATTGAAATCTTTTAAAAGTTTTTCACATCTTTCTTCTCTCTCTTCCTGATCCAACTTCATAAACTGTAAAACAGACATAATATTATCATAGACAGTCATTTTCCTGAATATAGATGGTTCTTGTGGTAAATAGCCGATTCCAAGTTTTGCTCTTTTATACATTGGAAAACCTGTAATTAATTCTCCATCTAATTCAACATCACCATCATCAGGTTTAATCATTCCGCATATCATATAAAAAGTAGTTGTTTTCCCTGCTCCATTAGGTCCGAGAAGCCCTACGATTTCTCCCTGCTGAACATCAAGAGAGACTTCATTAACAACCCGCCGCTTTTTATAAATTTTTACGAGATTGTATGCCTTCAGAGTGCTTTTCATTTACAACCTGCTATTTAATATTTTCACCATATCTTCAACTGCTTTATGCAATCCGGTAAAAACTGCGCGCGAAATAATTGAATGCCCTATACTCACTTCCTGAATCTCAGATATATTGAGAAATGGAATTATATTATAATAATTTAAACCATGCCCAGCAGTTACAACAAGTCCCAATTCTGCAGCCATTCTTGCGACAGTTCCGATTTTACTTAATTCATTGATTTGTTCTTTTTCTCCGACAGCATTAGCATATTTACCTGTATGAATTTCAATAATATCCGCACCAATTTCAATAGATTTATCAATATTATCGGGTTCAGGATCTATAAAAAGACTTACAAGAATATCTTTACTATGTAATTCCTTAACAACATTCTGAAGGTAACTTTTATTTTTCCGTAAATCCAAACCACCTTCAGTTGTTAATTCCATACGATTTTCGGGAACCAAAGTAACTAAATCCGGAAGAACTTCAGAGGCAATTCTAATCATTTCTTCAGTAGCTGCCATTTCCAGATCAAATTTTGTTTTCACCACTTCTCTTAAAAGTTTTACATCTCTATCATTAATGTGCCTTCTATCTTCCCTTAAATGGCATACAATTCCTTCCGCGCCAGCGAGTTCACATATACCGGCTGCAATGACCGGGTCAGGTTCAATTTCTCCTCTTACTTCCCTGATTGTTGCTATGTGGTCAACATTTACTGATAATCTCATAAATAAATATTTTAAATTATTTTAAAAAAATTTAAATTATATCTAATTACAGAAATTAAATCTAAAAATAACATAACAAGCCAGTGCAAAATCCAGGAATAAATAAAAGACTTACTCCTAATCGCTTGAATTCCCAAAATAATTCCTGCAAATATTGATGCAAATAATTCAAGTTCCGGCTTTCCCCTGTGAAGTATAAAAAAGGGAATAGTTTGAATAAGAATAGCATAATAACCAAACTTTTCAAACAGTCCGAATAATGTAAATCCCCGCCATAAAAATTCCCATCCGAACATATAGACAAGAATACATAATTCATAAATAATTAATAAAGATGGATTATCTTTAATTTTCTGTCCCCCCTGAGGATAGGCAATAGTAAATGATTCAGACGCAGATACAATCCAGATAACAGGGATCATTACCAGAAGAAAAATCCCAATAGTAATAAGACCAAACTTTATATCCCCTAATCTAAATCCAAAATCTGATAATTTTTCTTTAAGAATGAAAATTATTATTAATGCTGGTATAATAAACATAATAGTACCATCAGCAAGTAACCAATAAATTCTTGATTCGAATTTATCCCCGCCAAAAACTCTTATATAAAAATACGGATTAGCAAATACGAAAGAAATAAATATAATAAATGGAATACTTAGAAGAATTACAGCAGGTTTTAATTCTAAAGTTTTAACCGATTCTTTAAACTTTCGGAATTCAGACTCTAAAAAATTTTTCAATTTTCTGACTTATTTTTTATAATATACTGAAATTGATTAGGCTCGTATTTAATTAAATTATAATCTACAGGGATTCTGATATCCGGAGTAATAAATCCTGTACTATCTTTTTCCAGTAATGAAAAATCTACCATAACAGAAATATCTTCCATCTTTAATTTTGATAAATGATTAACTCCTCCTCTGAATATTAAATCAATTTTAGGTGGAATTAAAACCACTTCTTTGTTTGCAGGCAAATCTCTCACAGTAATATTAACGCCTTCAAGTTTTTTCTCCGCTAAGAGTTCAACATTATAAAAAACTGTTACTGTTTTAGGTTCTATAGCTATTAAATTTTTTAAAGTGTCTTTTAAATTAATAACTCTTGAAAACTTCTGACTTACATTTTCAATTGTCAGAGAAACGGTAGGAATAGATTTTAATTTCATTAATATTGAGCTTGCCCCAAAAACTTTAACCGAATCAGGTTCAATTTTTGGATTACCGACAATGACATATCCTTCCTTAGGAATAACAACCAAATTATTTTTAACTTTTACATATTTCTCTGATATATTATCAAAAACAATATCAAGAGAATCGGGATAAACATTAAGAATAGTTATGTTTTCAGGTATTCCAATTATATTTTTTAATTCGGAAACAGGACTTATTACTACATTTCTTTTATAATTAGTTAAATCAAGATTATAAACAGGCTTATTTCCAAGAATCACAATAAGTAAATCCCACCCTTTTCCTTTTAAAGTAACATCTATAGAATTGGGTAATTCAGAAGCTAATGCCTGTTTCTGTGATAATTTTACATTTACAGGAATTGAAAAATTAATTATAAAAACATCAGATAAACTTATATATAACCACAGAGCAGTAGCAAAAATAAACGAAAATAAAACGATAATAATATTTCTTTTCATCTATACAGAACTAAAACTTATTTTTTCTTTAACTGATTTTTCCAATCTTCATTTCTTAGTTCACCTCTTATAGTAGAATGTATTAATTCATATATACCTGACCCGGTAAACTTGCTTTCAGCAAATACACATATTGTACCGCCTTCAATAGTTTCATAATGCCAAATCTGATAACTTCTGATATCCGCTTCATATTCGTATTTTTCCACATCATTTGGTTCACCATAAATCATATAAATTCTACCTCTATCAGTTCTCCAGCCTTCTAAAAAAGGTTCCTTGAACATCTTATTAGCATTATCAATTCTTTTAAAGTAATTAATCTTATATTCATTTATTTGAGTATATGGGGTATTGTCTCTTTTAGCCCAGAACATATACATAAATTTTCTTTTTGCATCAAGATTAGTTAAACTTTTGTAATTCTTTGTTTCCTCATCTGTTCTAATATAGACGGCTTTTTCGAACTCATTATCTAATTGAGATTCAGTCATAGTCGCATATTCACTTTTGAGAAAATCTACATTCTCTTTTGCGGTATGATCTGTAATATTTCTTATGGTATTATATACATAAAACTTTTTTTCCGAAGATGTTAATACAAAATTATTATCATCAACTATATTTACTTTAAGAAAATATGTTCCGCTTTCAAGTGTATCGATGTTAAATTTCCCGGTTTCTATAATCATATTATGAGCGCTTTGAATAACATCGGAAACAAAATAAATTACACTGTCATTAATATTGGTAATTGATTTTTTAAGAAGAACATTTCTACCATAATACTTCAGCCCATAAATCTCAAAGTAATAATACAAAGAATTTAAATTATTACCGAAAAACTGGTTTGGATTGGGAATAATTTCATATCCGAATTTATTAAACATTCCATCTTTAATAACTGATTCATTAATTGCAGTAGATAATTGAATTCCACTTATTTTAAGCTCATTTAATTTATACAATGGTACTGTTAAATCAAAGTCGAATTTATCCACTCTTGTTGTATCAGCAGCATCCCTTGCGATTATTTGTAATTTATAATCACCGGGATAGAGAAGTATCGCAGGTAATTGTGTAATTTCTTTTTGTTTCAGTTTAAATTGCGAAGAGTCAGAAATATTTACGGGAAGTTTGTAGGAATTGTTTAAATATCTTTCATCTTTTCCTTTGTCAAAAAATTCAATATTTATCAAAACATTTGCCTGATATTTATCCCCCGTTTTTTTAAATATTAAATTGCTATGATAGAATGCAAGATAAACTTCAATTAAAGATGTAGTATCATTATTCCGGAAAATTGTATAGTCAGCATCAAAAATAAATTTCTCCTGTGAATAGCAATTTATAAAATAAACAAAAAGTAATATTAGAGTAAAAAATAATTTTTTCATAACATTATTTATATATAATATAATAACAAAATATTCATAAAAAATAAAATAAAAAAGGTAACTTTAGAATTAATCTAAAGTTACCTTTAAATATTCATAAAAGTTTATCAGAATCCGAGGTATAAAGTAAAGAATTGATTTGTTGAATCAAATCCTTTTTCGTTGATGATTCTGTAAGCATAATCAAATCCAATTGTAAAGCTACCAAAAGGATATCTTATGCCTGCACCGAAGGTTGGTCCAAATAATGATTCATCTGAATTCTTATCGGGATAAATATTGAAAGCACCTCTTGCATAAAACATATTATTGTAATTATACTCTAAACCGAACCTATACTCATCACTCGTAAAACCTGAATTCTGAAATGAACCTAAGAGATTTAAATTCATCTTATCAGTTAATCTCAAGTTATATCCTATTCCAATTTCCAGGTTTGTCGGAAGGTCAAAACTTTGCAAAACTACTCTTTGAGTATAAGACCGGCCTTCAATTTCATAAGTTCTGTCAAGACCAGGACCATTGAAAGTCATTGACGGACCAAGATTCTTTAAGGCAATCCCGAACGAAAATCCTGTTGTACCTGCTATATATTGAATACCAAAGTCAAATGCAAATCCGGTTGCATTAACATTAGCAACATTTTCATTAATAACTTTAACATTAGTCCCAAATCTAATCCTATCAGTCATTTGTCTTGCTAAGCCTAAATTTGCGATAATATAAGTTGGTTTAAATATAGCACCAGTACCTTCAGGTTGAAGCTCGGTAGTTTCCTGAATTTCTCCGATGTTCAGAGTTTTAATAGAAACTCCAATGTTACCGAGATTGCCGAGTTTAGCTCCTGCAGCAAAATATTCTACCTTCATATCTGCAAAATATGTCATATGAGAGAATTGCACCTCAGCATAATTAGAATTTAAAACCGCCAATCCAGCCGGGTTCCAGTAAATCGCTTCAACACCAGTAACATTAGAAAGATTTGAACCGGAAAGAGAAGTCCCAACTGAACCAACAGGAATTAAAAGCTCAGGAGCAGCTGATGTCCCTAACTTCTTGCGTGGTCCACTGTAAGAAATATTTGCTGCGAAGACTAATATTAATATTATTGCAAATATTTTTATGTATTTTAATTTCATTTTTCCTTTTACTCCTTATAATTTATTAATTAAAGTCTCCCCGGTATTATCTACCGGGGAGCAAATTAATTCTATTGTTAGAAATTAATCCTTTCCTGAGCTGTGAATACAACTATCTTAAGCACTTTAGTACCGATACCAGGCGCATCAATAAGAGCAATATAAATACCTGATGCTACAGGAACTTTAGATTCGTTTTGCAAATTCCATTCAAGTGTACTATTAGTAGAGCCGGGCGGATCATTCTTTTCAAGTGTCTTAATCAAATCACCATTCAAAGTATAAATCTTAATTGTGCATTTCAATGGTAGATGCCTGAATGTAACGAATTTATCACTTAAAGATCTATCAAGGGTACTGAAACCATAATAGGGATTCGGTACGACTTTTATCTTATCCAGAGCATTTGTTTCTTTTGCATAATTGGGGTCTCCGAACTTCGGTGCAACCACATCAAATTCATAGAACAATGGTTTCGTCGGAACATTTGATGCTACATAAGGTCGTGTTACAGTATAAGGATATATATACATAGCATCACCTTCGGTAAAGTTAGCAGAAGAATTTATTCTTCTTGCTGCCCAGACATACATAACATCAATATTTGCAGTTATATATAAATTCCTTGATGTTGTTGCATAGAATGCATCCCAGGCAGGATCACCGTATGTTGAGTTGAATATATATAAGAATTCATAACTACCAGTACTATCTGAAGTGGGATCCCACTTGCCATCAATTTTTCCTCTTGGGATTGAATCGTTTGTTTCAAGAAATGCACAATTCAATTGTCTCGGAGCTTCTGAACTGTCGGTTGGGTCAACTTCCCATACTGTAAATGGCACTTTCCTCTTGTCCTGATATATATAGAAATTATTTGCAGTAGTAGTATTAATTACATAAGGAGCAAATGATGGATCAGCTAACGGGAAATTGGTTCTTGCCAAGTATCTGTAAGCATATTGCTGTTTTGAAGTATCATTTGAGAATTCTATCTTAATAACTCTTAATCCATCTGGTTTTATGGCTGATCCAACTGAATTGTATACATTTTTAGCAGGATATGTTAGCGACATAGATTTTGACTGGAATTTCGGATCCTGGTTATTTATTACAACCTTCGCTCCAGTAAGCCATAGATTCTGAGCCGGTGTATATTCCCATCCATATTTTCTTGTCTGAATACTATCAGGACTTAATGTTGGGTCTTTAATTACTCCAAAATTACCGGTATAACCGCCAACACTACCATCTGACGTATATCTAATCTTTTGCAGATTGAAATAGATGCCATCTAAAGTTTTAGATGAATCTTCAGATGATACTTTTGTTGGATTATATTTTAATCCGGTCTTAATTGTTACGAACGGGTCATTACCAATTTTTCTTAAAATATTATATGTAGTATCAGGATTAAATACAACTCTATAGGTTGCATTTAACAATAAATTCTGATTTCTAATTATCGGACATAATCCAAGGTCTCTTATCGGGAATTTAACATCTAAAGTATCACCATTTTTATAAGTATAATAAGTACCTGCGGGTGGTGCAACAGGCCTTATTTTCAAAGTCTGTGCACCTACAGAATTCCTTATGACTTTAAATCCTCTTCTGATTTTTGTCGAACCACTATAAGCGTACGCAACAACTGCAAACCTGTATTCCTGACCATAAATAAACGATGTCTGTCCACCATAATTATTAGGAAATTGTGTCTTCGTTAATTTTATGCTTCTGGATATTCCGTGATTTGGAAAATCAGCCGGAACACCTAATTTATATGGCGGAACTATTGGATATGGTGAAAACTGCTCATTACCATTTATAGTAACGCCCGTTGAAAATGTATCAATAATTATTCCTACATTATTTCGCTTGTCAAATATATCTACAAGAGCAATAACAGTTGGATCTATTGTTTCCGGTTTTGTGAAATCCGGAACTGTCTGAGCAAATCTGCTTATTTCATAAATTTCATATCCTTCAAAGTTGTATATATTAGAATCGTTTTGAGAATAAAATATTGTATCCCAATACTGGAATGATTCAGATATATCACCCCAGGTTAAGGTAATATTACATAAACCACTAACCAATGGTTCAAATGAATATGTAACTTCCGGTGCTGGCGGAGGTGGAGTTACATTGAAGTTATTATCATATATTAATTGAGCCGTTTTAGAAAGTGATTTAAGTCTTGTAACCGAATTCACATTACTGCTGCCTCTCGCGGCAAATTGTGCAAGAACAACATTCTGAGTATCATTCGGATTTACAATGAAATCTAACCTACCTGAAGAAAAGATAAATCTTCTATCAGCAGGGGCATTAACAGTAATAGGGGTACCGCAAGAATCACCATTACAATTCCTTAAACTACCTTTAAATTCAGTCCATCCTATATTGGATTCAGGATCACCGGGATAAACAAATTTTACTTTTTTATAACAACTTCCACTGATTGGTTGTAACGGATCAACATAAGCGGTAGAATCCTTCTTAAATCCCTGCATATTCAAATAAGCTGGGTATGGTTCACCATTAGGGTCAGATTCGCAAGGAGGTGGAGAACCGGAAGTATTAGTAAAGAATGTAAATGAGGTTAACCCCAATGTATCATTTGTAGCTCTTATGATTGGACTTTTGAAATAGTCCATACCAAAAGCAGGTGGATTAACTCCGTAAACAGGATCATCATTATCACCATTGTAACAGAACCCTAAATTTAAAGTAGTATCACAACCGATATAATCATCATCAGCATTACCTAAATCCGGGTCAACAACAACACTAATCCAGGTTCTTTCCCAGGGCCTGTTTCCTTTATTAATAATCACCCAATTAATAAATTGCAAGTCTTCCAAACCCGGACCACTATAGCACCAAGCTGTAAAATGCACTTCAGCATATAGTAATGGTGTATTGACACCACCACCAAACCCTTCACCGGGATTTTTCTGGTCAATAAATGCATCGGTACAAGTCATAAAGATAGTTTGAGATGCATTTTTCATACCAGCAATATCAACTAACGGATCATATTGGCCATCATTATTCACATCAACAAAAGGTGCACCATAAGGAACCATTAATCCCCAGTTAGCCCAGTCAGGGTTATTATAAGCATTATCACCAGATTTCACTTTATAAAGTTTATAATCCGTACCTGTTTTTGGAATAGGTGTTATACCCGGTAAGATATAACCCGGTGTATATTCACCACGATATGATGCCATCACCTGACCCATTGCATATTTCTGTATCCCTGGTTCAGTTGATGTATCAATCATACAAGCAATACATAAACCAGCAGTAAAACAGGCATACTTACCAGACCCTTTTGGCCATTCAAAGCCCGGGTGATTATTAGTCCTTGGGTCTTGATCGAAAATACCCCAATTGTAAAATATAGCGCTGATATTATTCCCATCTAAAAATAAGTACTGAAGGGGGACATCAGGTTGTACTCGATTAACAAAGGGGTCTCGTCCTGTTGGGTTTCTTCTTGGCAAAGAAAATGCTGTACTGCTGATTATTACTATTAGAAGTAATGTTAGTACATTTGTTATTTTTAATTTCATTTCCTTTTATACAATTGATTTATAAAAAATTTCATTTTTATTTTAGAAGCTTAAATTAACGCCAAATCTGATTTGCCTGGGTGGACCCCAGTTGCTAAAGAATTTTATTCTCTCTGGCCAATATTTTCTGAATATAGGATTTGTTTCCCAGTTACTTGCTCCGCTTGGAGTTTGTAAGTATCCATTATCATCAGGTTTACCAGTACCCGGGAATACATAGGTAACGATTTCAGAGTTAAGAACATTGATTATATAAACATAGAGATTTAAATATGCTTTATAAATCTGAATTGTTTTATCCCATCTCATATCCAATCTGAAATTCCAATCCTTGTATATTTCATTCTTTGCTGATAATACGATTCCACCATCAGTACCTGTAGTAGTTGTCGCGACTGTGTATCTGGTATATGGTCTTCCGCTATTGAAGCTGAATAAAACATTTAATCCCATATTTCTTAAAATATCACCAAGAATACCAGAGGGGACATCATCATTACCAAATCTGTAATCAAGATTGATATTTCCTGTATGTCTCTGATCATAATCAAGAGCATAAACGAAATTTGGTAATTCCTGAGTTGGGTCATTAGCAAGCGACCATTTAGCAGTCGGGTCAGAACCAGTACCACTTGCATAAGAAAGTGTATAAGCAACATCAACTGCAAGTCTGTTCATTCTTCGCATACTGAAATAGAAATCCAATCCTCTTGAAATAGCAAAATCAGTATTCATAAAAGCAACGAAACCAACAGGTACTTTTCCATCCGGAGTTGCTTTTATTCTACCAGCGCCAATTAAATCGAGTGATTCTTTATAAAATGCTGTGACACCTAAATCAATATAATCTCCAACTTTCTGTTTAAATCCAATTTCATACTGAGTAAGTTTTGTTGGTTTCAAAGAAGCATTTTCAATTACATCCTGCAAAGCGGTAGATAAAAATCTCTGCAATGTTGCCTGATTAACATATAAGTATGTTAATTGTGGCATTTGCACCATCTTACCATACTGTGCAATAAATATTATTTTATCAGTAATCGGGAATGAAAATCCAAGTCTTGGGGAAAAGAAGAAATCCATTTTGCTATCTGTAAAATCATCATCAGAAGCAATAACACCATCTGGTCCTGTTATATCAGTTTCTAATGATTTAAACACTTTTGTATTTACATCAAAGAAATCAATTCTGAAACCTCCATTAAAGTTAAAGTCAGAAAAACTGACTTTATCACGGATATAGACACCACCAGTAATTGGATGTTTAGCATCATCGCCTTTTGCGATTAATGTTCCACTTAGTGGGTCTATAATTTCATAACCGTAAGTTTTTAATCTACCTGTATTAGTACCATACCACCTATCCAGTGGATTTGTTATTGATAAGTCTGCAGTTACACAAGGATAAATAGATATTTTCTTTAAGGTGTGATATTTGTATTCACCACCAAATTTGATTTCGTGGTCACCTAACTTTTTTGTTAATATTGCCCAGGTAGCATCAACTTTTCCACCGATATAACTAACATCTACCTTTTCATAGTAATCAATAACAGCATAAGGAAATCTGTAAAGATAAGCAGTATTTGGATCAAGACTTAAATATTTACCCTGTCCAGCACCTTGATAATATTGATTTAAACCCGGGTTGTAATTTGTATCACCATAACGAGTTAAATTATCTTTATGGTCTGGGTCAAATCTTTCCTGAAATGACTTTAAGTAATTTCCCTGAAGTTCTATAAAGAAATTACTTGCAAACTGTCCAGACATTCTTCCGAAAAATTGATAATCATCAGATACCTGTATTGGGTTTTTCCACCAGTTCTGCAATACATTAGTACCGTAAGTAAGTCTTGATTCATTAAAATTCAAAGTACTTCCAAACCTGAAATTAAATGGAATATTAGCATCCTGAATTTCAGATAAATTAATATTTAACCTACCATTCCAGGAATAATATCCACCTTCATTTCCTTTCAGTTCACCATTTGGAACGATAGTCGGAACTTTGTCAAGTATCCATGAATTAATTGTAATTCTTGAAAACTGCCTTTCAAAGCTACCAAAGAAATTAAAAACTTTCGCTAATCCTTTCGTTGGAATAAGCGGACCGCCAATAGTAACAGTATAAAGATTATAACCCTGAGATTTTGTATCTATCCACTTGCCGGTAAACTCATCTGTAATGGCTTCGACAGAACCAGTGTATCTATCTGTACCACTTTTCGTTGATACATTAATAACACCGCTGAGTACATTACCATATTCAGCGCCGAAACCACCGGTTAATACTGTAATTTCCTGCATCAAATTATTCGGGATAAAGGCTCTTGATGAACCATCAAGAGGGTTAGTGGTTTCAACACCATCAACAATGATTATGTTTTCATTTGACCTTCCACCTCTGATATTCAACGAACCACCTCTATCATCCTGAATAACACCAGCGGTTTTGGATGCAATATTAACAACACCTCTGATACCGGTATTTACAATTTGTTGAGTTTCTACAATTCTTCCGCTTTGCTCTACATCAATCCCTTTTCTTTCCGCTTGAATAACAATAACTTCGGTTTTGATTTCACTTGTAACCTTTAAAGCAAAATTAACCTTAGTTCTCTGGTCAACTGAAACTTTTACATCGGTAATTTGTTGGATATCATAACCAATGTAAGAAGCTTCAAGAGTATAGGTACCGACATCAACATTAAGAATTACGAATTCACCATTTTCATCAGTTAAAGCACCCATCTTAGAACCAACAATTTTGACAGTTGCATTAAACAAGGGAGAGCCATCTTTAGCATCGACTACAGTTCCACCTATACTACCCGTTGCTTGACCAAAGGAAACAGCAGGAATAAATAGGAGAGCAAATACGAGAAGGGAAACAATTTTAATTAGAATGTGTTTCCTCATTTTTTTCCTCCAATGTAGTTTTGTTATTTTTAAAAAATGAATTCCTTAATTGAATTGCTTTTTTTTGTAGGTAAGTAGTAAAATCTTTTTCTATAATACCAATCATTTAATTAATAATTTTGGTATCCCCACAAATAAGTGGGGATACCATGCATTTAAATACAATTATTTAATTAACATCATTTTCTTTGTATCCTTGAAGTCGCCTGCCTGTATTGAGTAGAAATAAATTCCGCTTGGTAAATTAGAAGCATCAAAAGTATATTCATTAATTCCGGCATTGACAAATACATTGTTTAATAAGGTAGCAACTTCTTTACCTGTAATATCATACACTTTCAAAGTTACATTTGCATTGGTATTCAATCCAAATTTGATAACGGTTGTCGGGTTAAATGGATTTGGATAATTTTGATATAAAATAAAGTTTTCAGGAATTTCGGAAGAAATGTTCTTAACTCCAATAAGTTCATTCTTAGGAATTTGTACTCTTACAAAATAGTTTCTTGCCTGAGATTCACCATTTGCTTGTCCATTGACATAAGAGCCAGGAATAGAATCAACCTGAACTGAAATGTTGAAATAGAAGTTATTTGCATCCTGATCATTTGTTGGTGAAACTGATGGATAAGTCCAGTCTCTTCTTGGAGTAGTAAAGTTAATCTTGATAGGTGGTTTCCAGGTTAAACCATTATCACCTGAAGCAGTTGCCCAGATATCACGATATGGTGTAGTATCAGCTGAACCACCAACTTCATCAGATGGAACCATAAATACACAGAATAATGCTTGTCCATTTTGTGACCTACCGATACTTGGTCTGCAAAGAGTACTAAATACATCATTTACACCAAAATTCGGATGCCATCCTACCATTGAAGTATCAGCAATTACTATGCTTCTGTTCGGATCTGAACCCGGTAAATTTGTTGACCAGAATCTAATCTTTGCTGGTGCACCGGGGAAATAGTTACCTTCAGTAGTTTGTTTTATTGTTTCAAACACTGCTTTTGGCTCGTCACCATTGTAAACCAAAGATAAACCTCTAATCATACCTAAACTATCTGTTGAGAAGTTGCATTTAAAAATTTTCAAAGGTGTCGAGAAAGTTGAACCATTATCAGTTGATTCAATGAAATAAACATCACCATAATCAGCTGGATTCCAGACATCATTTGCTTTGTAAAGAATACCGATTTTTCCGGAAGTGCTGACTGCTAATGAGTAAGTTTCTGCCTGATCAGAATTAAATGCAGTCCAGGTACCGAAGCTACTTGTTGAAAGAGAAGTACCGTAGTTCCTTAATGTAGTATCCTGACCATTAATTGAACCAACAAATACAAATTTATTTGTCAAATTAACATTTAGAGTAGCAACAACTCTTGGCCAGATATAACCATTAGTTTGATACGCTGGTGGGTCAAGTAAAGTAAATGAACCTAAACCAGCAATAGCATCATAATAGAATTGTGATCTTGTTGGATTACCGCCGTTATTACCATGATTTCCTATTAATTCAATACCTTCAGAAGTACCAGTAATACAGTTAAATCCTGTCCTGATTGTAGCTGGTGCATCTGCAACGAATGACCAGGTTTGGCCTCTATCGGAACTGAAATAATATTTAGTTAAACGAACAGTAAAGCCAGGGTCACCTGGCGGCGAATGAGTTAATACAGAGTGAATATTATCAGGTGTAACAGGGTCTTGCCAAATTTGCTGAGTAGAACCATTAGATTGTAAATCGTAAATCGTAGTACCACCCATCCAGGTGTATGTAATTGTCCATGCAGAATAGCCATTGGAAACAGCAATTCTCTTTGGACCTAAATTATCCCATGTAACACGAATGGGATTAAAACCTTTCACAGATTTACCATCTACTCTTTCTCCAACTAATGCATCACCGATCATTTTAACTCTGTATTCAATTCTTGCAAGTTGTTGTTTTTGAGCGTTCGTAAGTGCCTGACCAAATGAAATATTAGCAACCACTACGAACACAAGGATTGTAAGAAGAATTTTTTTCAACATTTTGTTCTCCTTTTTTATTTTAGTTTATAAAAAATAACCATTAAATAACAATTTGTTTAGAGTTCAATATAATATGTTTTTATAATTATGTCAATATATATTGTAAGTAGCAACACTAAAATAAAAAATAAAAAAATTAGCCTAAAAACTTTGATAATTTATCAATTTTTTTTAATATTTCAAATAAAATTCTTTTCTCACCTTCAGGTGTTTTTCCTGCAATGTGATTTGTTAAAATGACATTTTCAAGAGTAATAAATTCAGAATTAACTAATGGTTCATTTTCAAATACATCTATTCCAGCGGATAAAACTTTTTTCTTTTTTAAAAAATGAATAAGATATTTTTCATCAACTACACCACCACGGGAAGTATTGATAAATATTACTCCATCTTTCATCCTTTTAAATTTGTCTTCATTAATAAAATGATAATTTTTTTCATCAAGCGGAATATGAACTGTAATAATGTCAGAGTTCTCCAATAAATAATTTAATGGTTTAAAGGTAAAGTTCTTATGTCTTTGTTTAACTAATGGATTAATGTCATTAGCAATAATTTTTGCCTGGAAAACTTTTAAATATTTTCCAACAAGCGAGCCGACTTTTCCAAAGCCGATAATACCTATTTTTTTTCCTCTGAGTTCCTCTCTATAAAAATCATAGAAACTAAAATAATTATTTCTGGTAAGCCTGTCAGAAAGGATAATGTTTTTCAAGTTGGAAAGAATTAAAGCAACTGTATGCTCAGCTGCTGACAGAGAGTTGCCGGATTCAGAATTAATAATTTTAATTTTTTTCTTTAATGCATATTTAACATCAATATGGTCTGTTCCTTTAGAGCAGGTGGCAATAATTTTAAATTTTGTTTTATCAATAAACTCTCTGTCAATTTTTCTTGTACTTTTAATAATAAGAATATCAAAATCAGAATAATTATAAATTATTTCTGAATTTGTAATACCGAAATCCGGAATAATGTTAAATCGTTTTTTTGATAATACCCCAGTGTATATTAAATTGACATAATCAGGAATAAGAATATTTAACTTTTTTTTTTCTATTTCTCAGGTTTATTTAAATATTCTTCAATAATATTTAAGATTTCATTCTTTCCCTGCCCAGTAATAATAGAAAACGGAATGTAATCAATACAAAGAGCGTCGTTCTTAACAAGTTTAGAAACACGATAAATTTGTTTATCCATTTTATTAGCAGAAATTTTATCTGCTTTAGTAAGAACAATGGCAAAAGGTATTTCATAATATTCAAGCCAGTTAATCATAAGCTCGTCAAGATAAGTGGGTTCATTTCTTGAATCAATCATAACAAAAACCACTTTTACATTTTGTCGTTCACTAATGTAATCTTCAACAAGCTTACGCCAACCTGCTCTGATTTGTTCCGGAACTTTTGCATAGCCATAACCCGGCAGATCAACAAGGTAAAATTTTTCATTTATCAGGAAATAATTTAACTGCTTTGTTTTGCCGGGCACAGACCCAATCTTTGCAAGATTTTTCTTATTGCAAATCTTATTAATTAATGACGATTTACCGACATTTGACCTTCCGACAAAAACAAATTCAGATAATACAGATGATGGTAATGTCCTTAGGTCATATATACTTTCTATGAATTCTGCTGAAGTTATTTTCATTTTATAATAATTAAAAAAACCTTAACTTTTTTTTAAAGATATGTTATAAATAAGTTAAGGTTTAGTTTTTTCAACTTTTTGTTTTAAATTTATACAAATTTAATACAAAAAGAACAATAATTAAATGAAAAAATAATTTTACTTTTTAGAAGACTTTGATGACTTTTCGGAAGTTTTCGTTTCTTTCTTACCAGTTTTCTTTGCCTGCTTTTCTTTTTCCTTTTCTTTAGCTCTTACTTCTGCTGCTACATCATAATCAACAAATTCTATAATAGCTTTATCTGCACCATCCCCTAATCTATGTCCGGTTTTTAGAATTCTGAGATAGCCACCATTTCTATTAGCAACTTTATCTGCGATTTCTTTAAATAAAATATTTAATGCTTCTTTATCTTTTATATACTTTCTTGCTTCCCTGCGTTGATGAATGCTTTTCTCCAAATTTTCACTTCCGTATTTCAAAGCGCGACGGGCTTTAGTTATTATTGGCTCTAAATATGTGCGCAATTCCTTAGCTTTAGCAACAGTAGTTTCAATCCTTTTACTTTTTATTAAAGATACTGCTAAATTTGATAGCATCGCTTTCTTATGACTTGCTGTCCGTTTTAGTTTTCTTCCTTTTTTCCTATGTTCCATTTAATCTAATATTTATTCTTACAAAAATTATTTTCTTTTCTCTGGATTTAAATATTTAGAAACATCCATACCGAAAGATAATCCAAAGCTTTCAATAAGTTCTCCCAATTCTGCAAGTGATTTTCTACCGAAATTCCGATAGTGTAACATTTCTGATTCGTTTTTCTTAACAAGGTCTGCAATTGTTTTAATTTCTGCTGACCTTAAACAGTTCTGAGACCTGACAGATAAATCAAGTTCATCGATAGGTGTTAAAAGAATTTTTCTTATCCGTTCAAATTCTTCATCTTCTTCCTCATCAACTGCAACTTCTTCAACTTCTTCCTTCGGACCAATATCTATAAAATATTGTATATGGTCTCTTAATATTTTTGCAGATTGTACAATTGCTTCAGAGGGAGTAATAGTACCATCTGTATGAATTTCAATTGTAAGTTTTTCATAATCTGTTCTCTGTCCGACTCTTGTATTTTCAACTGTGTAATTTACTTTTAATACAGGAGAAAAAAGAGAATCTACAAAAATAAAACCAAGTGGTAAATCAGATTTTTTATTTTCTTCAGCCGGAACATAACCAATACCACTGCCAATCCTTAATTCAATATTTAATTTAGCATCTTTGTTTAAACTCGCAATATGAATTTCAGGATTCATAATTTCAAAATCACTTGTAGCATCCTGTATATCCTGCGCGGTAAATTCTTTCGGACCTGTAAGTTTAAATTCTATTTTATTTGATTTGTTTGTTAAATCTTTAAAACGAACTTCTTTAAGGTTTAAAATAATTTCTGATAAATCTTCTACAACACCTTTAATTGCTGTAAATTCATGTGGAATATCATTAATTCTAACAGCAGTAATTGCACATCCGGGAAGAGATGATAACAAGACTCTTCTTAACGAATTCCCAATTGTAATCCCGAAACCTCTTTCAAGAGGTTGTAAAATAAATTTACTGTAAGTATTGGTTTGAGTGGATTCATCCAATACTAATTTTTCGGGTACTTGCAAATGATTTACTTTCATTTGTTATTAAAATAAATTTATAAAATAACTTATTATTTTGAATATAATTCAACTACTAATTGCTCACTACCTATAAATGGAATCTGGTCTCTTTCAGGTATTGATAGAAAAGTACCAGTCATAGAAGCTTTATCGAGTGATAACCACGGAGGAATCATATTATCTTTTACTCTTTTCATAGACTCATGAATAACGGATAATTTTTTGCTTTTCTCTCTTACTTTAATAACATCACCCGGCTTCAATAAATAAGAAGGGACGTTAACAACTTTTCCATTAATAGTAAAATGCCTATGCAGAATAATTTGCCTTGCTGCCTTTCTTGAAGGAGCCATACCTAATCTATATAAAGTATTGTCAAATCTTCTTTCAAGCAATTTCACAAGATTCTCACCTGTAACGCCTTTTTTCTTAGAAGCAAGTTCAAAGTAATTCTTGAATTGTCTTTCAAGTAGACCGTAAGTTCTACGGATTTTCTGCTTTTCACGCAACTGAATTGCGTAGTCTGTAATTTTAGGCCTTCGGACAGTACCAAACTGACCGGGTGGATAATTTCTTTTTTCTATCGGGCATTTTTCAGAGTAGCATTTTATACCCTTAAGAAATAATTTAGTCCTTTCTCTTCTGCAAAGTTTGCAGTTTGCATCTGTATATCTTGCCAAAGTTTTATAAATATTTTAGTTTTTAAAAATATATCTTAAACTCTTCTTCTTTTTGGTGGTCTGCAACCATTATGTGGTATTGGAGTAATATCTTTAATGGCTGTAATTTCAAGACCAGCTGTATTTAATGCTCGTACAGCGGCATCTCTTCCAGCTCCGACTCCTTTTATTAATACTTCAACCTTTCTTAAACCTAAATTATATGCTTCCTTCGCAGCGGTTTCAGCCGTTAATTGAGCAGCAAAAGGAGTGTTCTTTTTTGAACCTTTAAAACCCATTCTGCCTGAGGAAGCCCACGCTATTGTATTGCCATAAACATCAGTAAGGGTAACAATTACATTGTTGAATGTTGCTTTAATGTGCGCAATACCATTAGCATCAACCTGTATTTTTTTCTTTGCCTTTTTATAAGTCTTTGCCAATTGAATTAAAATTTAATTTATCAAAATTATTTCTTTGCAGTTGCTTTCTTCTTTCCTGCAACAGTTTTCCGTTTTCCTTTCCTCGTTCTTGCATTTGTACGGGTTCTTTGACCTCTCACCGGCAATCCTTTTCTGTGACGCTTTCCGCGATATGTTCCAATATCCATAAGTCTTTTAATGTTCATCTGAACCTCTGAACGAAGCGCTCCTTCTATTTTATAATTGGAAATTTCATTCCTGATAGCATTAACCTGTTCATCAGTTAAATTAGCAACTTTAATATCTTCGCTAATACCCAATTTATTGAGAATCTTCCTTGAAGTAGAAACTCCAATTCCGTAAATAGAAGTTAATCCAATTACGATTCTTTTGTTTTTCGGTAAGTCGATACCACCTATTCTTGCCAATTTTTTTCTCCTTTATTAAATGTGATAAAATTTAACCTTGTCTTTGTTTATGTTTCGGATTAGAGCAAATAACCCTGACAACACCTTTTCGTTTAATAATCTTGCATTTATCACATATTTTTTTTACTGAACTTCTTACTTTCATATTATTTATGTCTATATGTTATTCTTCCTTTAGTTAAATCATAAGGTGAAAGTTCAACAGTAACTTTATCACCTTGTAAAATTTTAATGTAGTTCAATCTCATTTTTCCTGATATATGAGCCAGAACTTCGTGGCCATTTTGCAAACGAACTTTAAAAGTTGTGTTAGGAAGAATTTCCGTTATAATTCCATCAACTTTTATTACATCCTGTTTTGCCATTTAATAACCTTTAGTTAAAATTTCTGGTTCATTGTCAGTAATTAAAATTGTATGTTCAAAATGTGCTGACGGCTCTTTATCTTTAGTCACAATGGTCCAACCATCTTCCAAACAAATAACTTCGTGAGTACCATAATTAACCATTGGTTCTATTGCCAGTACCATACCTTTTTTAAGTAAGAACTTATTATCCTGTGAGTAATAATTCGGTACAGGCGGTTCTTCGTGTAATTTACTTCCTATACCATGTCCAACAAGAACCCTAACCACACCGAATCCTGAACTTTCACAATGTTCCTGTATAGCGTAGGAAACATCATTCATTTGATTACCATCTCTTGCCTGAGCAATTCCTAAATATAACGATTCTTTAGTAATTTTCAAAAGCTTTTTTTTCTTCTCATTAATTTCACCAACCGGAAATGTGTAAGCACCATCTCCAAAATAACCATTTTTTTTAACACCAACATCAATCGAAACAATATCACCTTCCATCAATTTTCTATCAGAAGGAATACCGTGAACAACTTCTTCATTAACCGATATACAAGAGGCAGCCGGGAAAGGCTTTGAATACTTTGATTTTCCATATCCTTTAAATGCCGGGTCAGCACCTTCTGAAATAATTATCTCTTCAATAATATTATTAATTTCTTTTGTAGTAATACCAGGCTTTATATAATTACCGATATTTTTAAGAACTAAAGAAACAATTCTACAACTTTCTTTAATTAAATCAATTTCTCGAGAAGATTTAATCAAACCCATTAATCAATACCTTCTCGACTTTAATTTTGTTCCTTTCATAAATCCGTCGTAGTGTCTCATTAAAAGATGAGATTCGATTTGCTGCAAAGTATCTAAAGCAACACCTACGACGATTAATAAACTTGTACCACCAAAAAACTGAGCTAACCCCTGCGTAACGCCCAATTTACTAAGAAAAGTCGGGATAATAGCAATAATTGCAAGAAATATAGAACCGGGTAAAGTTATTTTTGTTAAAATATTATCAATAAAATCTGAAGTAGGTTTACCTGGTCTTACTCCCGGTATGAATCCACCCTGCTTTTTCATATTATCAGCAACATCTTTCGGGTTAAAAGCAATTGCTGTATAAAAATAAGTGAAAAATATAATCAGTAAAGCATATAATATTGAATAAACCCAACTTTGATAATTGAAATATTGTGCAACTCTTTGCATAAACTCACTTGGGAAAAAAGACAGGATTGTACTTGGAACAAACATAATAGACTGAGCAAAAATAATAGGCATAACACCGGCAGCATTTACTTTTAATGGTATGTATTGAGTAACACCACCATAAACTTTTCTACCAATAACTCTTTTTGCATATTGCACAGGAATTTTTCTCGTTGCAACAGTTAATACAACAACGCTAGCTATAATTAATATAAACGCTGCAAAATAAACCAATTCGACCAAAATATTTCTATCAGTATTCGGGTCTGCTATTAACTGATACTCGGCAAATAAGGCATAAGGGAATCTATCAATAATACCAATGAAAATAATAAGAGAAATTCCATTGCCAATACCTCGCTCTGTAATTTGTTCACCAAGCCACATCATAAAAATAGTACCAGCAGTAAGCATAATGACAGTTGATAGAGTAAAAACCATAGGTGAAATATCCGGCACAACAACTGACATACCATTAATCTGTCTATGAGCAAGCTGGACACTTACTCCCCAAGCTTGTAATGCAGCAACAGGTACAGTTAAAAGGCGGGTAATCTGATTAATTTTCTTTCTACCTTCTTCACCTTCTTTCTGGAGCTTTTGAAAATAAGGAAAAACAGCACCGAGTAATTGAATAATAATTGATGCGCTAATATAAGGCATAATACCTAAAGAAAAAATTGCTGCCTTACTAAAGGCACCACCTACAAATAAATCATAGAGACCTAATAGATCCTGTGCCGCAGATTGTGTTTGTTGCTGTAAAATTACAGCCACATTAATACCGGGTAAAGTTATATGTGCACCTATACGCACAACAAGTAAAAGAGCAAGAGTATAAAAAATCCTCGTTCTGAGCTCTTCTATCTTAAATATATTTCTAAAACTCTCAATGAATCCGCTCATACTTTGATAGCTTTTCCTCCGAGATTTTCTATTTTTGTTATAGCAGATTTTGAAAAAGCATCTGCACTAATTTCAATTTTCGTTTTTAATTCTCCCCCACCAAGAATTTTCAAAGGTCTGTTTTTATTTTTTATAATTTTATTTTCGAGAAGTAATTCTTTTGATATGGTTGTATCTTTAATCTTCCCTGAATCTAATAATTTTTGTAAATCGCCTAAATTCATTTTTGTGTATTCAACCCTGTTAATATTCTTAAAACCAAATTTAGGGACTCTTCTTTGAAGTGGCATTTGACCACCTTCAAACCAAAATTTAAATTTATGTCCAGACCTTGCTTTAGCACCATTGTGCCCGCGGGTAGAAGTACCACCATAACCAGACCCCTGTCCTCTACCAACTCTTTTTTGCTTTCGTCTTGAACCTTCAGCGTATTTTAAATTACTTAGAATATGCATTTCTTTCACTACAATATTAAAAGACCCCTCGTTTTCACAAGGGGTCTTAATTTACTTAAATATCAAATTTAGAATTTATATGAAGCTGAAATTACACCAAATAAATCATTGTTATTTCCAGTAATCACATTTGGTCCTTCCTTAAGTAATCTTTCACCAACAGTTCCATCAATTGAGAATCTACCGAAGTGCATACCAAAACCTAATGTAATTGTTTGTGTTGGGTCTGTTGGATATTTAATGTTCCATTCTGCATTTGGTGTTACAGCTTTTACGGTTACCTTTTCACTAATTATTGATCTTGAATATCCTAATCTTCCAATTAACCAATCCGTAAATGACCATTCAAGACCTCCGTTGATTTTTGGGAAGTCCATTTGAGTAACTTCATAAATATTAGTTACTTCATAAGTATAATATCCAAATGATAAACCACCCATCAATAATCCATCATCAAGTACTGGCATATTTATACCAGTTCCAACTGCTAATTGCATTTGTTTGTAATCATTGCCAGCAACATTATTTGCATTTGGAGTCCAGCTAAATGTTCCAAAATAAACATAAGGAACGAATGCAACTGAAGATTTTCTTTCAAAATAGAATTTTCCTCTTAAGAATGCGTCAAGTTGCAGGCCACCATCGGTTTTATCTGTATAATTGGTGGTTTTGTATTCGTATTTATTTGTTTTAACACCAATAGATGCTTCAAATAAATTTTTATCGAAATTTACTACTGTACCAACTTGACCACCAAGTGACATTGAGGACCATTCTTGCTTAACATTATTTAATGTTGAGTCTAAGCTCCACATTGCAATATAAGGAGCAACACCAATAGAAAATTCCTTAGTTGCATAAGCAAATAATACTTTCAAAGGAACAATTGGTTCTGCAATACCGGGTACTGCACCCCAGCTTAAAAAATCATTCCATTTATCTTCTCTTTTATTGGCGACTAAACCGAGGCTGATTTCCTTTGAAACACCAAAGTTAACACCGGCAAACTGTCCAGTAAGTTCATATTGTGTACCGGTAACTTTGTGTCTACCAATATCACCGAATAAATAGTTCTGGTAATAACCTGCCCAGGCAGGGTTTCTGTTAATATCTATTGATGCATCCCATAAAAATGGGTTGTAACCTAATGCTTCATATCTTGCTGTTCCACTTGGAATAGCATCTTGTGAAAATGAAACACTGGTCAGCATCAACATAACAAATAAAATAGAGAGTAGAATTTTTACTGTTTTCATTTTTCTCCCTTTCTTTAGTTTTTTAATTTTTAATTTAGTTAACATTATGGTTTCCCATAATGATTTACCAGAAGTTATTAATTAACCTCTGGCAAATCATTTTTTTATTCAATTATTTTAATTAAATGTTTTACTTTTTTTAACATTCCTCTTATTTGAGGTGTATCATTTTTTTCAACAGTTTGATTAATCCTTTTCAAACCTAACGCTCTCATAGTTCTCTTTTGATTTTCTGGTCTATCAATAATACTTCTAATTTGCGTAATTTTAATCTTTTTTTCCATACAAATTTTTATACATATTTAAATCTTTAAAAGTTCACTAACTTTAATTCCTCTTTTTTCAGCAGCAGTTCTTAAATCATATAAACTTTGTAATGCTTTAACTGTCGCTTTTACAACATTATGAGGATTAGAAGAGCCGAGTAATTTCGTTAAGACATCTGTAATGCCTACCGCTTCCATAACTGCTCTTACCCCACCACCAGCAATGATACCAGTTCCGGGTGCAGCTGGCTTCAGTAAGACTTTCGCAGCACCAAACTTCCCAATAATCTCAAATGGTATTGTTCCATTCACAACTGGTACTTTAATTATTCTTTTTCTTGCATCTTCAACACTTTTTCTAATAGAATCCGCAACTTCATTGGCTTTTCCTAATCCATATCCTACATGCCCTTTTCCATCTCCAACAACACTAATCGCTGTAAAACCAAACCTTCTACCACCCTTCACAACCTTTGCAACTCTACCAATATAAACTAATTTCTCTTTTAATTCTAATTCACTTGCTTTTATATATTTTTCAGTCATTTAATATTATAAAATTATTAATTTAAAGTCAAGACCTAAAATTTTACCTTAAATTGTGTTTGTATGTTATTGTAATATATATACATTTTAAGGTTCAGAATTTCATTTAATGTTCTCAGGGGAGGATTCGAACCTCCACTAACGGCTCCAAAGGCCGCTGTCCTGCCATTAGACGACCCGAGATTATAATAAATAACTAATTTCATCAAATATAACAAAAACATTTAAAATTTTAAACCACCTTCTCTGGCACCGTCTGCAATAGCCTTTACTCTTCCATGATATAAATAACCACCTCTATCAAAAACAACTCTTGAAATATTTAAGTTCTTTGCATTTTCAGCAACTAAATTACCAACAACTTTAGCTTTCGCAACTTTACCACTAACACCATTAATTCTTTCCTTAACCTCTTTGCTTAATGTGGAAACCTGTAATAAAGTTCTGTGATTTACATCATCAACAACCTGAGCATAGATATGTTTATTACTCCTGAATACAACTAATCTCGGCTTTTCAGGAGTACCAAAAATCTTTTTTCTGATTTTAAATTTTAACTTTGTCCTTCTGTCTATATTTTTTTTCTTATTCAATTTTTTAAAAATAATTTTCTTTAATTAAATTATTTAGCCTGAGTTTTTCCAGCTTTCCTTCTTATTACTTCGTTTTCATATTTAATACCTTTACCCTTATAAGGTTCGGGTTTTCTAAATGAACGGATTTTTGCAGCAACTAAACCTACTAATTGTTTATCGATTCCTGAAACTACAATTTGATTCGGTGCTGGTACTTCCACTTTAACTTCAGGTGGCGGAAGGAAAGCAATAGAATGCGAATAACCGAGTTGCAGGAATAAATAATTATTTTTCATTTCAGCTTTATAACCAACACCAACAATTTCAAGTTTTTTTGTATATCCCTGTGTTACTCCAACAATCAGATTTTGTAAAACTGCTCTGTGAAGACCATGCAATGCTTTTGTACTTTTCCATTCATTTATTCTCGAAAAAACAACCTCTTTATCCCTTATTTCGTACTTTATTCTCTCGTGAACTTTCATTGATAAAGTACCCTTAGGACCGGTGACCTCAATAATATTGTCCTTACCTTCAATTTTCACATTACTTTCGAAAGTTACGGGCTTAATTCCTATTCTACTCATATAATAAAATTAGTAAAATTAACTTATTAAAAATTTACCAAATATAACATACAACTTCACCACCAACACCAAGTTCTCTTGCTTGTTTATCGGTAATCAGTCCTTTTGAAGTAGATACTATTGCAATACCTAAACCGTTTCTCACACGGGGTAATTTTTCAGCTTTAACATAAACTCGTCTTCCGGGTTTACTTATTTTCTTCAAACCATTAATCACATTATTATTCTGATAAAATTTGAATCTTATATTTAAATATTTTTTATTATTAGATTCAATAATCTTATACTCATTAATAAAACTTGCTTTAAGTAAAATATCTGTAATATTTGCTTTAAATTTTGAATAAGGTATATCAACAGATTTTTTTTCTGCTTTGATAGCATTCCTTATTCTTGTTAAGTAATCAGCAATTGGGTCAGACATTGACATAATAAAATTTCCTTCTTTATTTTATTACCAACTTGATTTAATTACACCGGGAATTTTTCCCTGTAAAGCCATTTCTCTGAAAACAAGTCTTGATACACCAAACTTTCTATAATATCCGCGAGCTCTTCCTGTCACACTACATCTGTTATGTAATCGGGTAGGACTACTATCACGAGGTAGTTTTTGTAAAGTTTTCCAATCACCTTTTTTCTTCAATTCCTTTCTTAAACTTTCATATTTCTTTACGAGTCTTTCTCTCCGTTGTTGTCTTGCTATTAAAGATTTTCTTGCCATAAAGTATTAATTGTTTTGCTGTTTAGTTAAAAATGGAAATCCAAATAATTTCAGAAGTTCATAAGCTTCTTCATCTGTTTTTGCTGTTGTAACAATTGTAATATCCATACCTGATATTCTCGTAACAGTATCAACATTAATTTCAGGGAAAATAATTTGTTCTTTGACTCCTAAAGTATAGTTACCTCTGCCATCAAAACTTTTATCCGATAAACCACGAAAATCCCTTATTCTTGGGATAGAAATATTGACCAGTTTATCAAAAAATTCATACATTCTTGCATTTCTCAGTGTAACCCTTACAGCAATATTCATTCCGGCTCTCAATTTAAAATTAGAAACAGACCTCTTGGCTTTTACCACAACCGGATGTTGACCAGTAATTGCTTCCATATCCTTAACGGTCATTTCAATGAGCTTAGGGTCTGACACCGCTGCTCCAACACCTGCATTAATACAAATTTTCTTTAGTTTCGGAACCTGCATTACATTCTTATAATTAAACTTTTTCATTAACTCAGGAACAATAGTTTTTCTATAAATCTCAAGTAATCGAATTGGAACTTTTTCTTCAATAAACTCTTGTTCTTTAGATGACTTTTTATCACCTTTTTTTGATTTAACTTCTTCTTCCTGTTGTTTTACCTTTTTTCTTTCTTCTTTTGACTTTGCCATAATATTAAGATATTAAAATTTCACCTGATTTCTTGCTTTTTCTCATTCTTTTAATTTTTCCGGTCGTTTCGTCTTTAATAATTTCCATTCCTATACGAGTTGGTTCATTTGTCTTTGGACACATTAACATAACATTGCTAATCGCAATCGGTGCTTCTCTTCTTATAATACCACCCTGAGGATTTTTCTGAGTAGGTCTGGTATGTCGGTGAATAATATTAACACCTTCAACAATAACACGTCCTTTTTTTCGATCAATAAAAAGTATTTTTCCAGTTGCACCTTTATAGTTGCCTGAAATTACTTTAACAAAATCATTTTTTTTCAATCTGTATTTTTCCATTTTTTTATTTTAAATTACTTCTGGGGCAAGAGAAATAATTTTCATAAATTGTTTTTCTCTAAGTTCTCGAGCGACAGGACCAAAAATTCTCGTGCCTCTCGGTTCATTCTGATTATTTATTAATACAGCAGCGTTCTCATCAAACTTAATATAACTACCATCTTTCCTTCTAACTTCTTTTTTCGTTCTAACGATAACCGCTCTTGTAACTTCACCTTTTTTTACAGTTCCACCGGGGATAGCAGACTTAACTGAAACAACTATAATATCCCCAAGACTTGCATAACGTCTGTCTGAACCACCGAGAACTCTGATACATCTGATAGATTTAGCACCAGAATTATCAGCAACCGTTAAATTAGTTTCTTCTTGTATCATTTTTACCTAAAATTTTTCATTTTATTTAACTTTTTGCAAAATCTCAACTACTCTCCATCTTTTTCTTGCACTTAGTGGTCTTGTTTCCATTATTTTAACAATATCACCAACATTACATTCATTCTTTTCATCATGAGCCATAAATTTACTTGTCCTTTTATAAAACTTTTTATATAAAGGATGTATTACTCTTTTCTCAATTGCTACTACAACAGACTTATCCATCTTATTGCTAACCACTTTTCCAATTCTTACTTTCCTTTTATTTCTTTTATCCTGGCTTTTTTCCAATTCCTTTGTCGTATTTTCGTTTTGTATTATTTCGTCGCTCATTGATTAAATTTATTTAGATTGTTCTTTTTCAGTTTTTTCTCTTTCTTTTAAAATTGTCAAAATTCTCGCAATTGTCTTTTTCGTATTTTTCAAACTCTTGTAATTTTCCAATTGGCCTGATGCATGCTGGAATCTGTAATTATCTAAAGCATCGTAACTTTCCTTTAATGTATTAAGTAAATCTTTAGTTGACATCTGTTTTAATTCGTATAGTTTCATCATAGAAAAAATTAAGATACTCTTTTAACAAATTGTGTTTTAATAGGTAGTTTATGGGATGCAAGTCTAAATGCTTCCTGTGCAACTGCTTCAGAAACACCATCGACTTCAAACATAATTCGTCCCGGCTGAACAACAGCAACCCAGAATTCAGGGGCTCCTTTACCTTTTCCCATTCTTGTTTCCGCTGGCTTTTTCGAAACAGGTTTATCAGGAAATATTCTTATCCAAACTTTACCATCTCTTTTCATATATCTTGTTAAAGCAATTCGAGCTGCTTCAATTTGTCTATCTGTAATCCAAGCAGGTTCCATTGCTTTTAAACCATAGGAGCCAAAAGAAACCAAATAACCTCTGCTTGCTTTTCCTTTTCTATTTCCTCTTTGTGATTTTCTGAATTTTACTCTTTTGGGTAGTAACATAATACAATCTCCATAAACTTTGAAATATTATTTATGTTTTTCTCCTTTACAAATCCAAACCTTAACACCTATAGCACCATAAATTGTATGCGCCGTAACCGAAGCGTAATCAATCTCAACTCTTAAAGTTTGAAGTGGAATTCGCCCTTCTTTATATTGTTCAGAACGAGCGATTTCAGCACCACCTAATCTTCCGCTACACATAACTTTTATTCCTTCTGCACCGGCTCTCATAGTAGCGGTTATAGCGGTTTTCATTGCTCTTCTAAAAGAAATTCTCATTGAAATTTGTTGAGCAATCATTTCAGCAACTAACTGAGAGTTCATTTCCGGTTTCTTAATTTCAGTTACATTAATCTTTACATCCTTGTTCGTAAGCGATTTAATCTCTTCTTCAAGTTTCGCAATTTCATTTCCACTTCTACCTATTACAAATCCGGGTCTTGATGTCATTATTGTCAGAGTAACTTTTTTAAGAGTCCTTTCAATAATTACCTTTGCAATCCCAGCTTTATCAAGACGCTTACGAATATAATTACGAATAATAGAATCTTCCTGAAGTTTGGATGCAAAGCTTTTATCATCATACCAATTTGAATCCCAGGTGTTGATTACACCTAATCTAAAGCCAATCGGATTTGTCTTCTGTCCCAAATAATCTCCTTAATTTATTTTTCTTTATTCTTTTTTGTTTTTGATTCTTTTTTTGGTTTTTCTTCTTTCTTTTTTACTTTTTCATCGGGAGTCTTATCCTCTTTAGTCCTTTCCTTCTTTAGTGTTGTTTTTCTTTTAGTTTCCTTCTTTTCCTTGACTTTCTCTTCTTTTTTCTCCTCTTCTTTCACTTCTTCCTCTGGAACTTCAGATTGAATTTCTTCTTCTATTATTTCTTCTTTTACTTTTTTAGGTTTTCTTTCAGCTGTTTTTACTTTCTTTTTGGGTGTAACTTCCTTAGTTACTTGCTCTTTTGGTTCTTTCTTTTCTTCTTCTTCATACTCAACAACTATTGATAAATGTGCTGATCTTTTCCTGATCCTATAAGCCCTACCCTGTGGAGCTGGTCGAATTCTCTTCAAAGTCGGCCCACCATCAACGGAAACAGACTTTATCATAACTTTATCCATATCAAGCTTACCCACATCTAACGCAGCAAGTAAATTATCATAAGCAGATTTTAAAGTTTTAAATACCTCTTCTGAAGCATGTTTTTTAGTAAATCTTAGAATTTGCAGCCCATCCTGAACACTTTTGTTTCTTATCAAATCTGCCACTATTCTCATTTTCTTAGGCGATGATGGAATATATCTTTTTATTGCTCTTGCTTCCATTATTTCTTAACACCTCCAGCTTTTTCTTCTTTTCTTTGACCAGAATGTGCTCTGAAAGTTCTCGTCATTGCGAATTCTCCAAGCTTATGCCCAACCATATTTTCAGTAATAAAAACAGGAATAAAAGCTTTACCATTGTGAATAGAAAAGGTATGACCAATAAATTCAGGAACAATGGTACAGGCTCTTGACCAGGTTTTTATCACCTTTTTTTGTTTTTTCTGGTTCAAAAGTTCAACTTTTTTTAAAAGTTTATAATCTACATAAGGTCCTTTTTTAATAGAACGAGACATAAAATTTATTTCCTCTTTTTAACTATATATTTATTAGAGAGTTTTTTCTTTTTTCTTGTTTTATAACCTTTTGCAGGTAAACCCCATGGGCTCACAGGATGTCCGCCACCTGAGGTTTTTCCTTCGCCACCACCCATCGGGTGATCAACAGGATTCATTGCAACTCCTCTTGTATGTGGTCTTATACCCAGCCATCTTGACCTTCCTGCCTTACCTAAACTAATATTTTCATGGTCTATATTACTTACAGTGCCGATTGTTGCTTTACATTCATTCTTAATCATCCGTACTTCACCTGAAGGTAATTTAATCTGGCAATATTTTTCATCTTTTGCAACTATTTGAGCAGAAGTACCTGCACTTCTTGCAAGTTGTGCACCTTTTCCGGGTTTCAACTCGACATTATGAATGAAAGTACCTACCGGAATAGCCGAAATTTGCATTGTATTACCTACTTTAATTTCAGCATCATTGGAAGACTGCACAGTATCACCTGGCTTCAAAGTATCAGGCGCAATAATGTAACTTTTTTCACCATCTGGATATTGAATAAGAGCAATTCTTGCAGAACGATTCGGATCATACTCAATAGAAAGTACTTTTGCTTCATCTTCTCTAACCCGTTTAAAATCTATAATTCTGTACTTTCTCTTATGACCACCGCCACGATGTCGTGAAGTAATTCTTCCTTTGTTATTTCTACCTCCGCTTTTTTTCAAAGGAGCGGTTAGAGACTTCTCAGGTTTATCCTTTGTAATTTCTTCAAAGGTAGAAATTGAGTAAAATCTTGTTGCTGCTGTTACGGGTTTTAATTTTCGTAAAGCCATTAAATATATTCTATTAAGGGTTAAAAGAGCAAAAAACTACAAAACTGCAAATTATTAATATTTAAATTTAAAGTCAATATATTAAAAAATAATAAATTAATAACTGAAAAACCTCTAAATGTGCTTGGGAAACTAAAATTATTTCTTTTGGGCTAAAATAAATTGCTGATGCCCTACTGAGATTCCCCAAAACATTTTAATTGGAAAAAGCTTTTTCAAAAAAATATCCAATTTCAATTTGTAATTTTTTAAATCACTACTATTATATATTTCATTTAACTCCTTATCTGTAATAGAAAATATAATATTTTCTTTGTAAATATAATCAGAGAGAAAAAATTTAGAATTATTGTTATCAATTTTACTGAATGGTATTAAGCCAAAATCTTTTAAAGAATGTTTGATACCTTCACAATAAGATTTTATAACAGTAAAACCAATACTTCGAAATATTTCCTTTAGTGTTTTTGGTTTATATAAGAAAAGATGATTTTCCAATAAATTCAATTTAATCCCTCTCTTGTTTGCATTTTTTAAAACTGCTCCATCCTGAATACCATTTGGGGTTGAACACCAGACGAATCCGTTGTTATTAAGCAGAGTGTAAGATTTTTTTAAAAATAAAATGGGATTAAGACAATGTTCTATTACATTATTTATTCTAATCAAATCATATTTTTTTTCTGTTTTAAAATCTTCAAGAGTTGTAAAATATACTTTTATACCAAGAATATTGTTTGCAAAATCCACAGCAGATTGAATGATATCAATACCTTCTACCGACCAATCAGAATGATCTGCAATACCTTTAAGGAAAAAACCTTCTGCACATCCGACATCAAGAATAGTTCCGTAATTTTTTATTTTATTCAACCAAAAGGAAAATTGCTTCCCACCTTTATATTGATTTAATGTTCCTCTGGAAGTATGAACAATATTTAATGCTTTATTACCAAAAATAATTGTTTCTAATGAAAGCATTGGGTTAGCAAAAATAAGACCACAATTTGCACACTCTTCATAATTTAAATCAGCATAATTCCAGTAGGTAGCTTTAGAATGTTCTATAAGATCTTTACTCTTACAGTAATAACATTCTCTGACTTTTTTTTGATATATGTTATTCAATTGGATATGAAAACTAAAAAATATTTCTAATAATTTCTTCTACTTTCACATTATCTGCCTCTGCATTAAAATTTGTAATTAATCTATGTCTTAAAACAGGAAGTGAATATTTATTTATATCTTCTTTAGATGGTGTAAATCTTCCATCAAGGATACATGCAGCTTTTGCTGCAAGAATTAAGTATTGAGACGCTCTGGGACCTGCTCCCCAATTAATATAGTCTTTAATAATTTTAGGTGCTAATTCATTAGAAGGACGAGTTTTAGAAACCTGTTTCACGGTATATTCAGATAGCTCATCAGCGACAGGAACTTTTCTAACTAAATCCTGAAACTGAATAATTTCTTCTTTGGAAAAGATTTTTTTTAAAATCGGATTATACATACTTGTAGTTTTTCTAATAATTTCTATTTCTTCATCATTACTTGGATAATCCAACCAAAGATTAAACATAAATCTATCAAGTTGTGCTTCGGGTAATGGATAAGTACCTTCCTGCTCAATCGGATTCTGTGTAGCAAGAACAAAAAAAGGTTCTTCAAGAATATAAGTAGTTCCAGCCGCAGTAACTCTATGCTCTTGCATTGCTTCAAGTAAAGCGGATTGGGTTTTTGGGGGGGTTCTGTTTATTTCATCAGCAAGAATCATATTAGCAAATACAGGACCTTTAACAAAAACAAAACCTTTTCCACCAGAATTTTTTGTTTCAAAAACTTCTGTCCCTGTTATATCAGAAGGCATTAAATCAGGAGTGAATTGTATTCTGTTAAATTTTAAATCCAGAATTTCTGCAAGAGTTTTTACAATCAAAGTCTTACCAAGACCGGGTACACCAATTAATAAACAATGCCCCTTACATAAAATAGAGATTAAAATCTGGTTAATAATATCTAACTGACCAACTACTACTTTTGATATCTCATTTAATAATTCGAGATACTTCTGATTAAGTTTCTCTACAAGTTCAATATCTTTTTTTTCCTTCATATATTATAATATAGTTCTTTAATAATTTTCTAAGTTATTAATTATTTCAACATTACCAATATTTTCAAAAATATGTATATTTATTCTCTCCGGACCAACTATTGAGATAATTAAATTTTTTGTATCAATATACTTATTTGAAACTTCATATATATCTTTTTTACTTACCTTATATACTTTTGAAATTATTGTATTATAATAATTCTTTTTTAAATTATATAACTCAATTTTTAAAACTTTTGTTGCAATATCATTAGCGGTTTCTAATTGTAGAGGATAATTCCCAATAAAATAGTTCTTTGCTATATCAAGTTCATCATCAGAAACATAATCATTTTTAATTCGCTCTAATTCTTTTAATATTTCTTTTATTGTGTAAAGGACATGTTTATTACTAACACTTACTTCAACGGAAAAATCACCTTGATAACCAAAAGTATTAAAATTAGATGATGCACAATATGTGCATCCTTGAATTTCTCTTAAGTTATTATTAATCCTTGAAACAAACGTACCACCGAGAATCAGATTCATAACTTTAAGTTTTAATAAATCAGGGCATCTTTGGTTTACACCTTTATGACCAATATTTATGTTAGATTGCACGGAACCTTTTCTTGGGAGAATAAATATAGAAATACCTTTAATTGAATTCTGGGATAGAATTTTTGTCGTTGGTACTTTTTCATCTTCCCAGTCAGTAAAATATTTTTCTGTTAATCTGATTGCTTTACTTTCTGAAATATCTCCAACCAAGAAAATGTATAAATTATTCGGGGAGAAAAATTTATTATAAAATTTCAGAATATCATTTCGAAAAATTCTTTTTAATGATTCTATAGTCCCATCAGAATCCTCAGCGTATAGTGATTTACCATAGACTTTCTTCTTGAATATTTTTCTTGAAAGATACTCACCATAGGTATTGTTTAATTTAATTAAATTAATCTTCTGCAATTTTAATCTTTCAATCTCTTCTTCTTTAAATAGTGATTTCCTGAAAATATGATTTGTAAGAGAAAAAATTTTTTCGAAATTTTTTTTCAATGAATGAAAAGTTAAAAAAGAATAATCATAACTACACCCACTATATATATATGACCCTGATGATTCAACCAGATTTGCGATATCATTGGCAGAGAAGTCTTCCGTACCTTTTAATAATAAATCAGATGTAATGGAACATAATCCATATAAATTTCCACCATAATAAGAATCACAAAGCGAACCATTCTTAAAAACGAACATAGCATTTATAACCGGGAATCTGCTATCCTTTATAACATAAAGCTTAATATTGTTTTTTAATTTAAACTTAAAATAATCTGGTAACTTAATATCTTCGCATTTTGATTTTAAATTCATATATTAATCTTTCAAATAAGTTATAACAACTTTTTTATTAAAATCCAGATATTTTTTTATGGTATTCTTTATATCATCTCTTGTTACCATTAAATAATTATTTATATCATCATTTATTAAACCGACATTATTATTAAATAATTCGTATGATAACAAAGATTGCGCTATAGAAATATTTTTCTGATATCCTGTTGAAAAAGCAAGATGAATTTTATTTTTTGCTTTTTCCAATTCTTCATCTGTAAAATTCCCTTTTTTTAAGTTTTCCAATTCATTAAAAATAATAGTTTCAATATCTGAATTGTATTTTTTATCTGAGAATAATACAGAAATTTCAAAATCACCACTATGTTGATATGATGCTGGATGAGCATAAATCATCTGTGCGATTTTCCTTTCGTAAATGAGATTCTTATAAAGTCTTGAACTAAAACCATCACTCAATAAAATCGAAATAATCTTTAATATATAATAATCTTTTGTGTTCCTTGCGTTAGTTTTGAAAAAGATAAACTTTCCATTTAATTCAATTTTTACCTTTGATTCAGGATATAAAATAATTGATGATTTAAAATCATTATCAATGAATTTATATCTTTTACTTTCCTTTGCAGGTAATGTATTATAATATTTATTTAAAATTTTTTCCGTTTTCAAATAATTTATATTACCTGTAACTATAATTACACAATTATCAGCATTATAATAATCATTATAGAAGTTAATTAAATCACTGCTTTTAATATTTTTTATGTTATTTTTTAAACCTATTACCGGAATTTCATAATCAGTATTTTTAAAAAGATTTTTTGTATACAAAAATTCCACATCACCATAAGGAGAATTATCATAATTTTCGTATTTCTCTTCTATTACTACTTTTTTCTGTATGTTAACAATTTCATCATCAAAAATAACACCATTAAATCTCTTACTATCAAGAGAGGCGGCAAACTCTAATTTATAAGATGGTATTTGGATATAATAATATGTATAGTCAAAACCGGTTGCAGCATTTGAATATCCACCATTTAAAGATAATAATTTATCAAAATCCATTTTATCTTTTCCTATCTTGGAGGAAAACATCAGATGTTCAAGTAAATGAGCAATTCCTTTTTTCCCTTCCGGTTCCATTTTAGACCCAACCCTGAAACCTACAAGAAAAATAACAATGGGTATCCTTTTGTTCCCGGACATAATAACTTTAATTCCATTATTCAGATAGGTCTCAATAAATGGTATCTTATTCATTACTAATTAAACAACTTTTTAAATAAAATATATGTTGAAACAAATGGAACAGAACTAATACTATTAATTATGTTATAGATAATTTTATTAATCAATTTAAATTTTTTATGCATAAAATACAAGTAAATGTATTTAGTAATACTCTTGAATATTAAAAAAATTTTCAATATATATTACAATATTAAAAGATTAATATGAGATATTTAAAAAATGCTTGCATAATATTAATTGTAATATTTTTAAGCCTTTCAGCTTTATCACAGGAATTTGGAAAGAACAAAGTGCAATACAAATATTTTAAATGGAAATATATACAATCAAAACATTTTGATATATATTTTTACGATAATGGTTATGATATAGCAGAATTTACTGCTGTAGAAGCGGAAAAAGCTCTTGAAAAATTATCTTCCAATCTTGATTATTTTATAACTAATCGCATTCCAATAATTGTTTTTCTTTCTTCGAATGATTTCCGACAGAACAATGTTATAGATGAATATCTTCCTGAAGGTGTAGGTGGGGTAACTGAATTATTTAAAAACAGAATACTAATTCCTTTTGAAGGTAAATATGAACAATTTAGACATGTAATACATCATGAACTTTTACATGGCTTTATGAATGATATGTTCTATGGCGGTTCAATACAAAATATTATAGCAAGGAATATTACACTTGCATTCCCGACATGGTTTGTTGAAGGGATGGCAGAAAGTCAAAGTCTTAACGGGTTAGATAAAGAAACCGATATGTTCATAAGAGATGCTATAATGAATGACTATTTACCACCAATCGAATATTGCGACGGATACTTAGCATATAGAGGTGGTCAAAGTTTTTTTGCTTTCCTTATGGATTATTACGGGGAATATAAAATTGGGGAATTGATGAATAATATAAAATCTCTAAACGATGTTTATGAAGGATTCAAAGAAACATATAAGTTAGAATTAGAAAAACTTTCTGAAAAATGGCTTAAAGAATTAAAAAAGAATTACTGGTCAGATGCAATAAACAGAGAAGAAGTGTTGGATTTTGCAAAAATGTTAACAGATCATAATAAAGATGGTGGATTTTATAATATAGCACCTTCTATATCTCCAGATGGAAAAATGTTTCTATTTATTTCAAATCGTGATGATTACTTCGATGTATTTCTTGCTGATGCTAATACAGGTAAAATTATAGATAAAGTCGTAGAAGGTAATACGACCAATAATTTTGAAGAATTACAGGTGTTAACTCCGGGTCTAACCTGGTCTCCGGATTCTAAAAAAATGGCAATAAGTGTTAAAGCAGGAGAAAGTGATGCAATATTTGTAATTGATTTAAATAGTGGGGATAATACAAAATTACCAGTCAGTCTCCCCTCAATTTCAAATGCAAGTTGGTCACCCAAAGGAAGTTTACTTGCATTTACCGGAAACAACGGAAAACAATCAGACATATACATATATGATTTTAATACAAAAAAAATAACTAATCTAACCAATGATATTTTCTCAGATGAAAATCCTGTATGGTCTGTTGATGGAAAATACATTTATTTTGATTCAGACAGAAAAGATTTTATCAATCCTTCTCTATTACCAAAAAATTTCAAAATATATTCTATGGATTATAATGGAAAAGGAATATACAGAATAAATATAAATACAAAGGAAATTGAAAAAGTAATAGACAATCCCAATGCGAAAGAAACATATGTTCAGATAAGTTCTGATGGGAAAAAATTATTATATGTTTCTGATATTAACGGAATAAGTAATATTTATATGAGAGAATATGATGAAGAAGGAGAATTCAGAGAGCGTCCAATAACAAATAGCCTTAATCCAATATCCCAAATCACATTATCAAAAGATGGTAAGAGGTTATTATTCGTATCATTAAATAAAGGGGGTTATGATATTTTCTCAATGGAAAATCCATTCGAAAGAAACATTGGCTTAGAGAAACTTGAACCTACTAATTATGTGAAAAACAAAATTAAAAAAGCTGAATTAACCAAGCAAAAAGACACATTATACAATAACAATAAAGATTCTATTATAACAAAAGATACAAACAACACTATAATTGATGTTAACAATTTTACAAAAAAAGATTCTTCTGAAATTAAAGATGATAAAGTAATCATAGATTTCAAAAAGAAAAAGACGAGTAAAAAAATTATCAATAATGATTCTGATTATGCTCATAACATAAATTTTCAGATAAAAGAAAATTTAAATCCTGATGGTAGTTTTAGAATCAGTGATTATAAGATTAAATTTTCCCCTGACCTTGTATATGGTAATGCAAACTACTCAAGTTTTTATGGAGTTCAGGGAACAGCATCTATTTCTCTTAGTGATCTGATGGGAAATCACAGAATAAATATTTTAACTTCAATGGTAATTGATTTAAAGAATAGCGATTATGCTTTATCCTACTACTATTTGCCAAAAAGATTAGACGTCGGTTTTGAATTATATCATACAGCAAGATTTATATTATACAATCGGGGTTATGGTGACGAACTTTTCAGATACAGAAATCTGGGAACGAGTCTTCTTTTTTCTTACCCATTAACAAGATTTAAAAGATTTGACGGCGGACTTTTCTTAATGCATGTTACACAAGAAAATCTCGACAACACACAAGAGCCGTCTAAATCAAATACTTTTCTGGTACCAACAATAAGATATGTTTTTGATAACTCCCTGTGGGGTTACCTTGCACCTCAAAAAGGATCAAGGTTTAATATCACCTTATTGGGTTCGCCAAAATTAGGAAGTGATGGGATTGAATTCGCATCTGTTATCGGAGATTTCAGAAAATATCTTAAAATCTCAGATGGTTTTTCTTTTGCTATGCGGTTAAACCTCGGAGCAAGTTTTGGCAGAAACCCGCAAAGATTTTATATTGGTGGAACAGAAAATTGGATTAACAGACAATTCGAAAATGACAACATCCCTATCAGCAATATCGATGAATATGCATTCTCAATGCCAGTTTTACCATTAAGAGGATATAATTTTGATAGAATGTCTGGTTCTCGTTTCGCTCTTGCTAATTTAGAGTTAAGATTCCCTCTATTTCGTTATCTAATACTTGGAGTATTACCACTTGGTTTTCAGGATATACAAGGAAATCTTTTCCTTGATATGGGTACAGCGTGGAAGGATGATAAGAAATTACAATTATTCACCTCTGATGGAGGCTTGAAAACTAAGGATTTATTAATTGGTATGGGCTATGGCTTTAGATTGGTATTTCTCGGAATACCATTCAAATTTGATGTTGCTTATAGTTTTGACTTTAAGAAATTCTCTGAACCCAAATATTATTTTTCTTTGGGATTAGATTTCTAATTATACTATTTGATTTCCCAAAAGTCGCTACCCTTCAATAATTCATCCACATTACCTTTACCATATTTAAACTGTAAATCGAAAATCTGATTTTTCATATTTTCATCATAAGTTTCTCTTTCCACATCAAGAAATACACCAAATGGCATAGGTAAATTAGGATCATTACTAAAACTACTAAGAATAAAAGCAAGTTCACGCGACTTTTCATCATAAATAAGCAAATCATTAACACTCATATTAGGATCATTTAAATCAACTACAATAGGTTTCCATCCATCAAGTTTTATACCCTTGTCCATATTTTTTCCAAAAATTAAGGGTTTCCCGTGTTCAATATATACCACATGATCATCTCTTGTATCTTTATTAGAGTAAAGTTCATAAGCTCCGTCATTGAATATAACACAATTCTGAAATACTTCAAGGAACGATGTACCTTTATGTTTATAACATCTTAGAATCATTTCCTGTAAATGTTTCGTATCTCTATCAATTGACCTTGCTATAAAAGTTCCTTCCATACCCAGAGCAAGGGAAATCGGATTAACTGGATATTCTATATTTCCAAGTGGTGTAGATTTAGTAACCATACCATGCGGAGAAGTTGGTGATACCTGTCCTTTCGTTAAAGCATAGATTCTATTGTTAAAAAGAATAATATTCACATCAATGTTCCGTCTTAATATGTGAATAAAGTGATTACCACCAATACTTAATAAGTCTCCATCACCAGTAGGAATCCAGACTGATAAATCAGGATTTGCACTTTTAACGCCAGAAGCTATGGCAGCAGCTCTACCATGAATTGTATGAAATCCATAAGTATTCATATAATAAGGAAATCTGCTTGAACAACCGATTCCTGAAATAAAAACAATTTTCTCTTTCGGTACATCTATTAATTGTGCGAAGGTTCTTTGAATCTGGGCTAAAATAGAAAAATCTCCGCAGCCAGGGCACCATCTGACATCTCTATCCGATGCAAAATCTTTGGGAGTATATTTTGGTTTGCTAACTTCACTTTCCATAATAACTTATATTTTTTATATACTAAAAAATCTTATAATTAAGTTTTTAAAATTTCTTCAATTTTATTTGCAATTTCAGAAGGTTTAAAAGGAATTCCTCTGACTTTATTAAATGAAATAACATCAATTAAATATTCAGCACGAATTAATTTTGCAAGCTGTCCAAGATTTACTTCCGGAATAAGAATCTTTTCAAAATTTTTCAGTACTTTACCAAGATTTCTTGGGAAAGGATTCAGGTAGCGTAAATATGTATACGAAACATCATAACCTTTTTCATTAACATCTTCAACTGCTTCTGCAATTGCCCCCGCTGTGCTACCCCAACCGAGGACAAGAAGTTTTCCTTTATCTTTACCAAATACTTTTAGTTCCGGAATATCTTTTTCTATATTTTTAACTTTCTTTGCTCTTATCGTAACCATTTTATGATGATTATCTGGTTCATAACTTATATTTCCTGTAATATCTTGTTTTTCTAATCCACCAATTCTATGTTCAAGCCCTTTAGTACCAGGCTTTACCCACGGTCTTGCTAAAAAATCGTTCCTTGCATAAGGATAAAAACCATCAAGACTTGTTCTGAAAATTGCTTTCATTTCCGGTAATTCATCAACTTTAACAACTTTCCAAGGTTCAGATCCTTGAGCGATATAACCATCAGAAAGTACGATAACAGGAGTCATATATTTAATTGCAATTCTAATTGCTTCAATAACAACATCAAAACAGTCAGCAGGACTTATAGCAGCGAGAACAGGTACAGGAGATTCACCATTTCTTCCATAAATTGCTTGCATTAAATCCGCTTGTTCAGTTTTTGTAGGTAATCCTGTCGATGGACCTCCCCTTTGAACATTAACGATAACTAAAGGAAGTTCCGCCATAACAGCAAGGCCAATTGCTTCTGATTTAAGAGCCATACCAGGTCCGCTTGTCGAAGTGGCACCTAAACAACCAGCATAGGATGCTCCAATAGCAGTACAAATTCCTGCAATTTCATCTTCTGCTTGAAAAGTTTTCACTCCATATCTTTTATAACGAGATAATATTTGCATAATTTCTGATGCTGGTGTTATAGGGTAACTACCAAGGAAAAGTGTTAACCCAGCTCGGGCAGCACCGGCAACTAATGCTAATGCAACGGCTTCATTTCCGTTAATATTTCTATAAACACCTTTAGGTAATTTTGCCCTTCTAACTTCAAACCTTGTCGTAAACATTTCAGTATTTTCACCATAATAATAGCCAGCTCTCAACACTTTCTTATTAGCTTCCATTATCATAGGTTGATTACTGAACTTATCCTCAATCCAATTTAGCGTATATTCAAGTGATTTATTATATAGCCAATAGACAACACCAAGAGCGAAGAAATTTTTACATTTTAAAACAGTTTTTAATGGTAATTCAAGGTCTTTGAGAGTTTCAATCGTTTGTTTCGTAATGGGAATGTCATAAACGATATATGAATCAAGAGAGCCATCTTCAAGTGGATTTGATTTATATTCTGCTAATTCTAAATTCTTTTTATCGAAAGCATCTGAATTTGCGATAATAATACCATTCTTTTTCAGATTCTTTAAATTCACTTTTAATGCGGCAGGATTCATTGCTACTAAAACATCAATCTCATCTCCATGAGTATGAACATCATGTCCGGAAAAATGTATTTGAAATCCACTGACACCATACAGAGTACCAGAAGGCGCTCTAATTTCAGCCGGATAATCAGGGAAAGTTTCCACATCGTGACCTTCAGCAGCAATGGTATCAGAAAATTGAGCCCCGGTTAGTTGCATACCATCACCACTATCACCGGCAAATCTAATCGTTACTTCGTCAACTGGTTTTACCTGCGGTTTGCTACCAGGTTTTCTTTTTGCTCTTTTTTTATTATCATCCATACTAATTGATTAATTTGTAAAAATTAAATAAAAAAACCATCCTTTGTTAAAGGAGGTTTTTTAAAATTTGTAATAATATTGTTTAATTATTTCAATAGACAAAACGAATTTTCTCTTACTTTATTTCTTTTCCTGTTTTACTTTTGCTTCATCTTCTAAAAGCGTTTTCTCATCCTTTACCAATACTTTCAATTTTGCAATAATATTCGTGTGTAACTTAATATCGACAATATGCTCTCCAAGAGTCTTAATATGCTCATGTAATAAAATTTTTTTCTTATCAATATTTTTATAACCTTTTTCTAAAAGTTTATCATAAATCATCTGAGAAGTAACTGAACCAAATAACTTATTTTCTTCACCAGCCTTCGCATAAATTTCTAAGACATCCCTTTCAATTTCAAGAGAAGTTTTCTTTGCAGCTTCAATTTCTCTATTCCTCTTTCTTTCCTGCTGGCGTTGTATTTCTTTGAAGGATTTTATATTTGCTGGAGTTGCTGCAATTGCTATACCTCTTGGAATCAGGAAATTTCTTGCGTAACCGTTTTTAACTTCTTTAATATCACCAGCATTACCAAGTTTTTCAAAATCTTGTTTTAAAATTATTTTCATATAAAATGATTAATAAAATTAGATAAATAAAAATGTAAATGGATTATTATCCATTTACAAATAATATATTTGAAGAAAAGTTTATTGTTCTGTATTTATATTAGTATCTTCAGGTGATAATAACTGGTCAAAATTATCATCAACAAAAGTAGTCGGTTCATCTTTATCTTCAGCCTGTTGATCTGCACTGCCAGAACCAGAGACTCTTCTATTTAAGAACTGAATTCTCCTTGCTTTAATTTCCACAATAGTCCTATTTGAACCATCTTCAGTCTTAAAAGTTCTGCTTTGCAATTCTCCGTCAACCAAAACTGCATTTCCTTTTTTCAACTTATCACGACAACTTTCAGCCAATCTGTTCCAAGCAACTATCCCAACATAACAGACATCTTCTTTCCATTCATCATTTTTGTCTCTAAATCTTCTATTACTCGCGATAGAGAAATTAACTACTGGTGTCCCATTAGTAGTTTGTCTAAATACAGGGTCTTTTGTTAAATTTCCTGCGATAATTACTGAATTTATTTCGGGCATCTTGTATTCAGCCATACGATTACCTCCGTATATTAATTAATATTTAAATTTATTAAAACAACAACTCTTATATTATTCTGAAATTTCTTCATCAGAATTTTCGGCATTTTCATTAGCTTTTATAGTTTCTTCAATTTTATTCAATAATGCAGCACGTTTTTCAAGATAATTTTTCTTAGCATTTAATTCCTTCTTGGTCAAATAAATTGTTAAATATCTCAAAATACTTTCATCGAGTTTATATGCTCTTTCAAGTTTTTGTACAACATCATTTTTTGCTATAAACTCAAAGCATATATAATATCCATTCTGTTTCTTTTTAATCGGATAAGCAAGTCTTTTTCTTCCAATCCTATCAATGTTTTTTATTTCTGCTTTTTGTTTCTTGAGAAGATTTTCATATTTTTTTATGATTTCTTCTACAGAATCATCTTCTAAATTACCATCAACGATAATATAAGATTCGTAATCTCTGTTCATCAACTATAAAATTTAATTTAAGTTATAAAAATATAATTATTTAAAAAAATAATCAAGTTCAAATATATTATTCCATTGTGCGGGAAGTGGGACTTGAACCCACACGCCTTCGTGGCGCCACCCCCTCAAGATGGTGCGTCTGCCAGTTCCGCCATTCCCGCAGAAAAACCTTGTAAAATTATAAAATAATTTTTTTTATTGCAATTCTTTTCAAAATTAAAAGTAGTTAATTTATACACTTTATACTTTTAATTAAGCACGGAGTTTCTGAAGTTCTTTAAATAAATTTATTTCTTTTTGAGATAAATTTTCCGGTACTTTTATCTGAACAGTAAGATATAAATCTCCATAGATATTGGATTTTCCATAATAAGGCATTCCAAGACCTTTTAATTTCAGGATTTTCCCTGATGATGTACTCTTAGAAATATCAATTTTCACTTTCCCTTTAAATGTATTAAATTCCACTTTACCACCAAGTACAGCAATATATAAATCAACATATATTTCCGCATAAAGGTCATTACCTTTCCTCTTAAAAACAGGATCATCAAGAACATTAATAGTAATTAATAAATCCCCGGGCTGCATATCTCTTGATGTTTTTTCTCCTCTACCTTCAATTTTCAATATATGTCCTGATTCTATCCCTGGTTTTATTTTCAATTTAATAGATTCATTACTAATTCTGAATATTCTCTCAGTACCAGTATAAGCTTCACGAAGAGTAATGTCAATTTGTGCTTTTAAATCAGAACCGCGTAAAGAAGATGTTCTCTCAAATCCGCTTCTTCTTCGTCGTCCAAAAGTTCTGTCGCCAAAAAACATTTCAAAGAAATCTGAATATCCACTGCTATTAAAAAAGTCACCTAAATCACCTTCAAAAGTAAAACTCCTACCGCCCGTTTGATTGGCAAACTGAGACCAATCAAATCCTCCGGGTTCACCACCATATTGTTGATAGTATCTATAACTTTCCCCCATCTGATCATACTTCTTTCTCTTTTCATCATCACTTAATACTTCGTATGCTTCGTTAATTTCTTTAAACTTTTCTTCCGCAGTCTTATCACCTTTATTTTTGTCCGGGTGATATTTTAAAGCAAGTTTTCTGAATGCTTTTTTTATTTCCTCCTTTGATGCATCTTTTTTTACACCAAGAATTTTATAATAATCTTTATACTCCATTATATTAAGATGAATTTTATAAATTTAAAGTTTTTAAATTTGATATTAAATTTAAATTCAAGTTATTAAAAATAAAAAATTAAAAAAAATAAAATAAAAAAATTTTTAAAAAACAATTGATTATTATTTAATTCATATTTAAATTATATATAAATAAAAGAAATCAAAATGATAAATCTAAAAGTATTAAAGTATCTCCAGTCAATCAACAATTACCCATGTGTTTCAATCTTAATGCCTACTCATAAACATTTTCCAGAGAATAAGCAAGACCCGTTAAGATTGAAAAACCTGATAAATATTGCTACCAAAAGATTGAATGAAGAATTTGATAAAGATGAAGTAAAAACAATTTTAGATAAGATTAATGAGATTCATCAAAGCATCGATTTTAAAAGTTTACTTGATGGGCTGGCAATTTTTGTAAATAAGGATAAAGCGATTAAATTTTATCTCCCTTTTCCTGTAAAGGAACGAGTAATAATAGATCCGACATTTGCTACAAGAGATCTTGTTTTTGCAATGAACAGAAGTGAGCCGTTTTGGTTAGTTGTTATTAGTGACAAAATTACAAAACTATTCCTTGGAATTCGTGATAATATAATTGAATACAATGAGAATAGCTTCCCTTTCACAAATATATATTATGAGACTAAGTCTTCACTAACAACAGAAAGCCATCGAAATGACAGACAAACAGACAATATAGAAAGAATAAGAAAATATTTAAGAGAGATTGATTCAAAGCTCAAAAGTATTAACACAGAAAATTACTCATTAGTAATTACAGGAACAGAAAGAACGCTCAGTTTATTCAATGAAATATCATCACAAAAGGAACTTATATTAACAGGAATCAATGGTAATTATGAGTTTGAATCAGCTCATGAATTATCAAAAATAGTATGGCCCGTAGTTAAAAGTGAAAGAGCTAAAAAAAGAGATGAAGTTCTAAAAGAAATTGAAGACGCATTCGGGAAAAAGAAACTTGCAACGGGAATTGATGAGGTTTGGAAACTTGCAAATGAAGGCAGAGGTAGATTATTAATTGTGGAACTAAATTATCAATATCCAGCAAGAGTATCAGACGACCAATTACATTTAATTCCTGTAGAAATTGCGCCCGGAAAAGAAATTATTGATGATATTGTAGATGACATAATAGAGCAAGTTATAAACACAGGCGGAAGAGTTGTTTTTGTTAATAATGGAAAACTTGATAAATATGGACACATAGTGATGATCTTACGATACTAAAGAATGATTATACAAAAAAAATATTTTTTCCTGTTTTTTTATCTTCTTTTAATACAGGAAATTTTACCTCAACAATATTGTATCCCGGGCAGATTTGACACAAACTATATATTCAGTTTCAATGATATTGATACATTAGGAGATATTGTTTATGGACAGAATATTAACTGGCTCGGACAAACAATAAATCTTGATGCTATCATTGCATATCCAAAATTTTCAATTGACACACTAAATAAAAGACCCTTTATACTTTTAATCCACGGCGGAGGATATTACTTCGGAGATAAATATATTCTTAAACCTGTAATAATTGATTTTGCTCTAAAAGGATATGTGTGTGCTTCAATTTCTTATAGGTTAGGATGGAATACGGGGGGAAATCCATTTGATTGTAATGGTGACGGTTATTCATTAGTAAAAGCTATTTACAGGTCAATGCAGGATGCCAAAGCTGCTTTCAGATTTTTTGCAGCAAATGCAAATCAATATAAAATTGATACTTCATATATGTTTGTTGGTGGGATAAGTGCTGGTGCTGTTACAAGTTTACTCATATCTTTTGTTACACAAGAAGAAATCAATAGTTATTTCCCAAACCTTGTAAATGAACTCGGTTATTTAGATTCATCGACTAATAATTATAAAACAAATTTCAGATTAAAATCAGTAATAAGTTCATCCGGAGGGATTTTAGATACTTCACTTATAAATTATTCAGAAGCGATTCCGGTTTTGATGTTTCACGGTACTGCAGATAACAATGTTCCCTATGGGACAGGTTATGCCTACTCCTGCCCAAATTATATTCTAACACAAGGTTCACAGGAAATCACAAAGAGGTTAAGAAATTTAATACTGCCATTTGAATTGAATTATGTACCTGGCGGAGGCCATGAGAACTTTTATCCAATCGATTATACTTTAAAAAGAACAAGCTTATTCCTGAAACGAACATTATGTAACCAAGGCCGTCAAATAATAATTGAAAACTATACAATAATATTAGATACGAACTTAGGTTATATACCTTATGTAAAAAAGATTTCCAGCATATCAGAAAAGAATTACTTTTTACATCAAAATTATCCAAATCCATTTAATTCAGTTACAAATATTGAATACTCCATTCCTGAAAATACAGAAGTGAAAATAAAAATCTATGATGTTTTAGGAAGAACAATCAAAACCCTTGTAAATGAATTCCAATCTGTCGGGAAATACAGAATATTATTTAATGCAGATGAACTTTCGAGCGGGATTTATTTATACGAATTTTCAACAGAAGACTTCAGAGATGTAAAACCAATGGTTTTGATAAAATGAATAATTTATTTTTTTTATCTTTTAATTTTCAGATATAATAATTATCATCAACAATACAGCCCCGTTAGGCTAATGGATAAACCAGCAGATTCCGGTTCTGCTTTTAGAGGTTCGAATCCTCTACGGGGCACGAATAAAATAAATTATTATGAAAATAAAAGACACATTCATTAGTGAATTAGAGGAAGAATCCAAATCCACTCAAAAGATGCTGGAAATAATACCAGAAGAAAAATTAATGTGGCAGCCACACGAAAAATCTATGACGTTGTGCAGACTTGCAACTCACATTGCTGAATTACCCGGCTGGATTTCTTCAATAATAGAACATGATGAACTTGATTTCGGTAAAGAAAATTATAAAGCCCCGATAGTAAAAACCAATTCAGAGCTTTTAGACATTTTTAATCAAAATTATAATAGGGCTATGAAATCATTAAAGGAAACGGATGATGAAGTTTTTATGAAGAACTGGACATTGAGAAAAAATGAAACTATATATTTTACTTTACCTAAAATTGTATGTTTACGTTCATTCTGTTTGAACCACCTGTACCATCATAGAGGTCAACTAACTGTCTATTTAAGATTGCTGAACATTCCTATTCCAAATTCTTATGGTCCTACTGCAGATAATCCAATAATGTAAAATTAAAACAAACAGATTCAACATTAAATAAGATAAAGTTAACAAAGACAAATTTATTTGCTCCGGTTATTGTCTGATTTAAAATTCTCTTAACGATTTAATAATCATTTAAATAAATTTAAATTATCATTATCTTAAAAGTATATGAAAAAAATTTTTTTATATATTATATTATTTTGTGCAACAGCAGCAGGACAAGAAATTTATAATATAAAATCTGCTCTTGATAATGTTAATGAAGAAGTAAAAAGCAAAAATTCTTATAATAGAGAAAAATGGTTCTATGAACAAAGGATATACCCTTTAGGATTTATTCCAAAAAATGCATATTTAAATGCATATCAAAAAAAACTCGAATTAAGATTTAGCAAAGGATATTATTTAAGTAATTATAATTGGGTTAATATCGGACCCACGCCGGGATTTAATCAGAATTATGGAAATGTCTCCTCAAGAATTCTATCAGTCAAGTATGACCCAAATAATCCACAAATAATTTATTTAGGAGCTGCATATGGAGGTGTATGGAAAACGACTAATGGTGGAGAAAGTTGGTTCCCAAAAACCGATTTTGAAATTTCACTTTCATCAGGCGCTATTGCTATAGATCCTAATAACACAAATATTATTTATTACGGAACTGGTGAAGCAACATATTCAGGTGTATCTTATTTCGGGAGAGGATTATTAAAATCCACAGATGGTGGTGAAACATGGGTAAATTACAGAGCTGGGCTTCCAGATATGACTTATTTTTCAAGGTTGGTTATAGTTCCTAATAAATCCAATGTTTTATTCGCAGCACTTGGAATCGCTGGCTTATATAAGAGTACTAATTCAGGAGAAAGCTGGTTTCAGGTTATATCGGGCAGATGTGACGATATTGTCTTTTCCCCGGATGGAAATAAGGCATACATAATAGGACAGGGATGCGGATACAGGATATCAACAAATGGAGGAGAAAGTTTTGTTACATATGAAGTTTTTACACTTGGTTCAAGAAACCATCTGGCAATTTGTAAAAGTTCTCCAAATATATTATATGCTTCTTTATATATCGGTAGTGATGTATATGTTTATAAATCAACAAACGGAGGATATAATTACTCTCTCCTACAAAATACATTTACCGGCACAAATCAGGCATGGTATGATTTTTATATACACGTTAATCCTTTCGACCCAAATTATGCTTACGTTGGATTAATAGATTTATGGAGAACTACAAACGGAAGGGATTTTTATAAAATTACAAATACTTCATCAGGACCAGTTCATGTAGATCATCACAATATGGAATTTCATCCTAATGATCCTAATAAATTAATAGCCGCAACAGATGGAGGATTATATTATTCAACAAACAGAGGAACAAACTGGATAAATCTTAATGCGACTCAGACATTAACACAATTTTACAGGATATCATCAGATCCTGAGAATTCAAATCATTTAATCGGTGGTACACAGGATAATGGTACACAAAGAACTATCGGTGACTTGAGGTGGAATGTAGTATTTGGAGGTGATGGCGGTGAAGTTTGTTTTCATATAAAAAACACAAAGAATATACTTGGTGAATATCAGTTTAACGATATAATGCGTTCAGAAGATGGTGGAATAACCTGGGTACCATCAACAAACGGATTATCAGGAAATGCTGCCTGGATTGCCCCGATTGTTTGTCATCCTGATTCTGCAAATATATTTTATACTGCGAGAAATAGAATTTTTAAATCATACAATAAAGGAGCAACCTGGTCACCAATTTCTTCAGGGACTTATGGGACAATACAAGAAATGGCTATATCAAAATCAAACCCGAATATAATTTACGCTTCAGCAGGTTCAGTTTTATTTAAATCTACTGATTGTGGCTATACTTTCAAAAATGTAATTACAAATCTACCAGATAGAATAATAACGAGTATCAGCATTCATCCTGATTCATCAGATGTAATTCTATTAACATACAGTGGTTTTAATACAAGCCATATTTTAAAATCTTCAAATGGTGGAAATAACTGGGTTAATCTCACTTCGGATTTACCTGATATACCCGTAAACGATGGGATGTTTTACTACCCTGGTTATTCAACAGGCATTTTACTCGTAGCCACTGATATCGGTGTATTTATTTCTGAGAATTACGGGGCAAACTGGATTGAGTTAGCAAACGGTCTCCCCAATACAGTATCTATACATTTAGATTACAATCCTGCATCAAAAAAAATCCGTGTCGGAACTCATGGAAGAGGTGTATGGGAATTTAACGGCAATTTAATTGGCATTATAAACCAATATTCTTCAAATGCAGACAATTACGATTTACTTCAAAATTATCCGAATCCATTCAATGAAGAAACAATAATAAGTTTTCAAATTAAAGAAAAACAATTTGTAAAACTCACAATTTATGACATTCTTGGGAATGAAAAACTCACCCTAATAAACAAATTATTAGAAGCAGGAAAATACAAAGTTAGTTTTAATGGAGTTAATTTTCCGAGCGGAATATATTTCTATAAAATCCAGACAGCAAAATTCTCTGCAACACGACAAATGATTTTAATAAAATAAAATTTTACATTTATTTTTTCTATGTTAATCTATAGATTTGTATCTGTTTTGTATTGCTCGGGAACCAATATAAAATAATAACACAAATATGAATAATAAAAAAATAAATGATTTAGCCTTTATAAAATCATTACCATTGGGGGTAGCATTTTTTGATTTTAGAACAAAGAAACTTATTGATGCTAATTTAACATTCAGTGAACTTTTAGAATATAATGAAAATGAATTAAAAGATATTACTCTGTACGATATTGATACATCAGAGAAAGAAAAAATAAATTTATTAATAGATGAAATCTTTAACTCAAACTCTTTTTATGAAGGTAACAGGATACTAAAAAAGAAAAACAAATCAAATATCCGATATACTGTCAAAATACTTCCTTTTGAGAGTATCGATCAAAAAACTATTATATATATTCTACAAAAATTAAAACATAGAAAAAATTTCTATGAATATCTACCTCATATAACAGACCTACCTGAAGTTATTTTAGAAAACCTTCCAATTGCATTTTATATATGTGAATCTCCATCAATCTCAGACTTGACATGGATAAGTGATAATATAAAAAAAATAACAGGTTATGATAAAGAAGATTTTTTAACAAAGCCAAACTTTTGGGAAGCCAATCTCCATCCTGATGAAAAAGAGAATGTAATAAAATTATACAGAGCAGGACTAAAACAAGATTACAATGAATTAACATATAGATTTAAAACATCAAGAGGAAATTACATCTGGTTAACTGATAGATATACTGTAAAAGGGGAAACTAATGATGGAAAGAAAATTATTGTTGGAACAATATTTGATATAACATTAGAAAAATCAGCCCAACAAGCATTCAAGGAAAGCGAAGCAAAATTTCAAACATTGGTTAGAAATTTACCAGGTGTTGTTTACCGGTGTGAAGTAGATTATCCATGGCAAATGTCTTTCATAAGTCCAGAAATTGAAAATCTTAGTGGCATAAAACAAGAAGATTTTTTAAATGGTAAAGTAAAATATGCAGAAATAATACATCCCGATGATGTTAATTATGTGATACAAGAGGTTAAAAAAGCTATTGAAGAAAAGAGGTCATATAAACTTGAATATAGAATAATCAACAAAAATGGTTCCATACATAATATATATGAAAAAGGAAGAGCACTACATGATAAAAATCAAAAGCCACTATATCTGGATGGAGTTATATTAGATATTACAGAAACCAAATTGATGCAAAGTGAAATTAAGGAAAAAGAAGAAAGATTCAGCAATTTAATTGAAAATATGCAAGAAGGTTATTACAGAAGCACCCCGGATGGCCGTTTTATAGAGGTGAATAATGCGCTGGTAAAAATGCTTGGATATAATTCAAAAGAGGAACTAATGAAAGTATATATACCGCTGGATTTATACTTTGACCCTGTAGAACGTGAAGAATTTGATAAGGAAAATGTTGATTTTGTACCAAATTTAGAAGTATATCGGCTTAAAAAGAAAGATGGAACAGAAGTGTGGATAGAAGAACATGCTCGTTATATTCGGGATGAAAATGGAAATATCCTTTACCATGAAGGTATTTGCAGAGATGTTACTGAAAGAATATTGGCAGAAAGAGAACTAAGAGCAGCTAAAGAAAAAGCAGAAGAAGCAAGCAGAGTGAAATCTAACTTTCTCGCAAATATGAGTCATGAATTAAGAACACCATTAGTTGGTATTCTTGGTTTTTCTGAAATTCTGTATAGAGAAACTGATAGCCCTGAAGTAAAACAGTTTGCAGAATATATACATAAATCAGGGATGAGATTATTAGAAACAGTAAATCTCATACTTGATTTGAGTAAAGTTGAGTCTGATAAGCTTCACGTCTCTATGATGAGAGCTGATGTATTACCCTTAATAGATGAGGTTGTTAATTTATTTTCAATTGCAGCCAAGAACAAAAATCTTTATTTAAAAAAAGATATAAAAGTTAAATCTCTTTTCATAAAATTTGATGAAATTCTTTTACGCAGTGCAATATCAAATTTAGTAAATAATGCAATAAAATTTACTGAAAGGGGTGGAGTAACTATATCAGCAAATGTCGAAGAAGAAGAAAATAAGAAATTTGCTGTCATAAAGATAACTGATACAGGAATAGGAATACCTAAAGAAAGTATGAATCTTATTTTTGAAGAATTCCGACAGGTAAGCGAAGGACCGAGCAGAAGCTTTGAAGGGACAGGTTTAGGATTAACTATAACAAAAAAATTTGTAGAAAAAATGAACGGGATTATTGAAGTTGAAAGTGAATTAGGAAAGGGTTCTACTTTTACATTAAGATTTCCATATACAGGCAAAATTCAGTTTATTGATATAACACAAAAAGAGGTAGAAGTTACTGAGGAAATAAAGGTCCCCGATGTAAAGAAAACATTACCATTAGTTTTACTTGTTGAAGATGATGATGCAAGCATACAAATAATTAAGGAATATCTGAAAGAGTTTTGTGAAATTGATATAGCACTAACAGCTGAATCCTGCCTTGAAAAAGTAAAAGAAAAAAAATATTCAATGATTCTTATGGACATTAATCTCGGCAGAGGAATGGATGGTGCAGAAGCAACAAAAATAATAAGGAAAATGCCTGAATACAAAAATATTCCCATTATCGCTATTACAGCATTCGCTATGGTAGGAGACAGAGAAGAATTTCTTGAAGCCGGTTGTACTGACTACATATCAAAACCTTTTACCAAACAGGCTTTCTTAAATTTTATTAAAAATTATATAGAAAGAATTCAGGAAAATCTGAATTAAGAAATAATTTTTTAAATATCCAAAGAAAATCTTAAAAAGTAAATCAATATCCAAAAATTTCTTCAAGGGTTAACTCAGTTAATTTCCCATATTTACTTAATAATTCAAAATCTAATTTACTTTTATCTCCGATTACAAGATAAGTGTATTTATTATTTTGGTAATATTGATTGTGAAACTCCTTAATATCAGATAATGTCATTGTGGGTATCTTGTTGTAAACAACTTCTCTAATATCATAATCTAAACCATATTTCAGGTTATTCAGATAATTTTTAATAATATCAAATCTTAGAATCCTTTCTGATTGGATTTGTTTTATAATACCTTCCTTAGCTGAATTAAATGAGATCTCAGACTCTGGTAAAACATTCAAAAGAACATTAAATCCGTCGAGGGCTTCTCCAAGTTTATCGGATTGAGTACCGATATAGGAAGTAATATAATATGATTTACCTTTCTTTCCCGGGGTTGTGAAACTTGAATACACAGAATAAGCAAGTGCTTTTGCTTCCCTCAATTCCTGAAAAACAATAGAAGACATTCCGGCACCAAAATACTCATTAAATAATCTTATAACAGGTGTTAATTCAGGGGTATATATTTTACTTTTATTAATCATCATAATTTCTACCTGTTGCATCCTGTAATTAACATAATAAACTTTCTCCTCTGTCTCAAGTTCAGGAAAATCCTTTTCAGGCGGAGGATCTAAAGGGATAATTTTTTGGGAATAATATGGCATAATTGAATTCAGAAATTCATCAAATTCAAATGAACCATAATAAGCAATTTTATGCTGAATATTAGTTAATTTCTTAATTAAAGATGTTAAATCTTCTCCTTTAAGTTTATTCAACTCTTCTGAAGATAAAATATTTGTAAATGGAGAATTAGCACCATATTTACCATAATTAACCATCGCTTGTCTTAAAATAGTATTCTTTGAAAGCTTAGCATTTTCTCTTTCCTTCAATTCGTCAGATATTAAATTTTTCAACGCATTATCATCACCTTTACAGTTATTAAGCAAATGATAAAGTAAGTTAAGCGCTTTATTTAAATTTTTATTCAAACCACTTAATTTTATCTCACATCTATCATAAGTTGCTGTTGCCTCAAAAGAACACCCTATTTTATAAAACTCAACGCATAAATCATTTGCTGTATATTTATCAGTTCCAATCAAGGATAAATATTTCATAGCAAGATTTAATCTTTTATCATTATTCGTGCCCATATCATAAATCATAGAGAACTGAAATAAATCATTTTCATCATTCTTTAAATAATAAATTTTATTTTTTGATTGAATACTTTGTTCTTTAATTTTTTCTCTATAATTTATAAACTCTGGTTTAATATCAGAAACAGGGGTATTAACAATCTCTTTTAAGAATTCTGATTCTGTATCACGATTAACCTGCACAGGGGTTATTTCAGGTTTAATTATTTTCTGTACAGTTTTATCTTCACCTGTTCTTTTATATACTGCAACATAATTATTATTGAAATATTTATTTGCGATATTAATAATATCCTGTTTTGTAATTTTTGAATATAAATCGATTTTCTTATAATATTTATCCCATGGAATTTCCTGAGTAAATGAACTTACATAATCCGCAACTATAGCATTATTATCTTGCATCTTTTTTAGTTCATATAATTTTAAATTGTTTAATACTGCTTCAAGGTACCAGTCTGCAAAATCACCTTTTTTAATTAGTTCGATTTGCGAAATGAGTAATGATCTCAATTCATCAAGGCTTTGTCCTTCTCTTGGAGATGCATTCATAAATAAAATTGAATAATCTTTCATATCATAAATATAAGCAGATGCCCTTAACACTTTTTGCTGTAAAATTAAATTCAAATCAATTAAACCAGCTATACCGTTAAAGAGAATATTACTTAACATTTCAAGTTTTTCAAAATCATCTGAATTAGCACCAGGCAGACGAAATCCTAAATATAAGAACTCCTGTTCAGGGCTATAAACTTCTTTTATAATTGGAGAAGAAATAGGTTCTTCCACAGGTGGAATAAATTCCGGAATTTGTTTCGGTTTAAAATTGCCAAATTTTTCATCTATTATTTTTATTGCTTCATCAGGATTAATATCACCGGCAAGAATAATCGCCATATTGTTTGGGACATAATAAGTGTTATAATAATCTATTACTTTTTTAATAGATGGGTTTTTTAAGTGCTCAACTGTACCGATAGTGGTTTGAGTGCCATAAGTATGTTTAGAAAATAAACCTTCCATTAAAGCTTCATAAGCTTTATAAAAGCCATTATCAAGACTTCTATTTTTTTCTTCATAAACCACTTCAAGTTCTGTATGAAATAATCGCATAATCGGATTACGAAATCTTTCTGCTTCTATTGTTACCCATTTTTCAAACTGGTTCGCGGGAATATCATTTGTATAGACTGTTTGTTCAACTGATGTATATGCATTTGTTCCTTTTGCTCCAATAGCAGAGAGCATTTTATCGTATTCATTGGGTATAGCATACATCGAAGCAAGATAAGAAACACTATCAATCTTTCTATAAACATTTTTCCTTTCCTCCGGATCTTTTAAAGAACGATATTCTTCGTATAGATTTATTATTTCTTCAATTAATTTACCTTCGATAGAAAAATCTTTTGTCCCAAATTTATCAGTACCTTTGAATAACATATGCTCAAGATAATGAGCAAGACCTGTAGCATCTGAAGGATCCAATTTACTTCCGGCTTTTACCGCAATTCTTGTTGCAATCCGGGGTTCAGACTTATTTACGCATATATACACTTTTAAGCCATTTTCAAGTGTATATATTCTTGTTTTCATTGGATCGTCCGGGAATGATATATAATGATATTCTTTTTGAGCATATACTCCACTCACAAAAACCAAAATAACAATACTTAATAAATATATTAATTTCATATTTGTTAATTTTATTTTTATAAATGATTTAATTATAAATTACAATTAAAATTAATTTAAATATAATTTAATTAAAAATATTATTAACTTAAATTAAAAATAAAATAGATATGATAAAAAGATTTTTAGCTTTTTTATTAATTTTATTTTTATTCACTAATACAATATATTCTCAAAGTAATGATTCAATAATAATAAACAAAATATTCTCGGAAGCACTTGCCGACAATGAATCTTATGAAAATCTAAGATATCTATGCAAATATATAGGGGGTAGAATCTGCGGTTCTGTTCAAGCAGAAAATGCGGTTTCCTGGATTGAATCTTTATTATTAAATTTAGAAATCGATTCAGTTTATTTACAGGAACTAAAAGTAAGAAATTGGGTCCGAGGAGAAAAAGAATATGCATATATTCTTTCAAAAATATTTGGTAAGCAGGAGGTAAATGTGGCTGCTCTCGGCGGTTCTATTGGTACAGGTAAAGAAGGATTAATGGGTAAAGTCATTGAGGTAAAATCATTTGAAGAGTTATTTGAACTTGGCTCTGAAATAGTAAACGGGAAAATAGTTTTCTTTAATCAACCTCTAAACCCAACATACTTATCAACTTTCAGAGCATACGGTGAAGTTGCAAAATTTAGAGCTTTAGGTGCTATAAATGCTGCAAAACTTGGAGCAACAGGAATTATTTTAAGATCCTTAACATTATCAAATGATTTTTATCCTCACACAGGAATAATGTTTTATAATGATAGCGTGAAAAAAATTCCGGCAATTTCTATTAGTACAAATGATGCCGATTTACTATCATCGTTGTTAAAAGTAGAAGGAGAGCTTGACTTTTTCTTTAAAACTACCTGTAATGAATATTCTGAAAAGATTTCGTATAATGTTATCGGGGAAATAAAAGGTAATGAACATCCGGAAAAAATTATTTTAATCGGGGCACATCTTGATTCATGGGATATTGGGGAAGGAGCAAATGATGACGGTGTTGGAATTATTCAATGTATTGAAGTATTAAGGTTATTTAAAAAATTAAATATTAACCCATCTAATACAATAAGATTTACTGCATTTATGGATGAAGAAGTTGCTCAACGGGGAGGTAAGAAATATGCTGAGATTGTAAAATCAAAAGGTGAAAACCATATAGCTGCAATAGAAGTTGACGCAGGCGGTGCAACACCTATAGGCTTTTCTGTTAATGCTGATGATTCTGTTTATAATAAAATAAAAAATTGGAGCGATAAATTTTTAAAATATGGATTATACCTGATTGTCAAAGGTGGTGGTGGAGTGGATATTTCATTTCTTAAAGAACTTAATATTCCATTAATCGGTTTAATTACAGATTCACAAAGATATTTCGACTATCATCATTCAGCAAATGATAAATTTGAAAATGTAAACAAAAGAGAGATGCAACTTGGCAGTGCATCTCTCGCTATGCTTGTTTATTTAATAGATAAATACGGTTTATAAAATATAATAAATCAAAGAGCTAAAATTATTATAATCCAAGTTTTATTTTCATATCATTACTTAAAGCATCTTTATGAAGAATAATTGCTATTGTATTTAAAGCAAAATATGCTTCTGATACTTTTATAAAACCTTTAAATCTTCCTATTTCTCCCCAGGAGTTTTTCGTGAGATAAAACAATTTACCTGATTTACTTTTTTCTATTCCGACAAATTGCATAAGATGATCATCTTGCGTTGTTAAGTTTTCAAACAAATTTTGTCTGTAATTCTGGTCACACATAAACTCATCCGCATCGGGGTCTATTTTACCTTTTGGTTGCGTTCTCCATTGCATAGCATATCCTTCATCAGTTTTAAAATTATCATTACTTACATCTGCATCCCACAATACACTATAACCTGAAAGAACAGCATTTCTTGTTATTTCCATAAATTCTTCCAAAGGTACATTATAATATTTGCCACCTGAAAAATTATCGGGTACCTCTAAGATAAAAGGTTGGTAAAAGGGATGATGAGTAAATGAAGTTAAATTAATATAATTATCCGGATTAAACTTCAATACTTCATTTGCAAATTCTTCAGGCGTATATTCAATACCTTTATATGTAAATCTTTCCGGTGGTTTTCCGAGAAAATCATCAAGTATTTTAATATAACCTTTTTCCCAATCCAGAGGAATTGGGATATTTTGTAAGACTCTATCAAGATAATTTTTTAAGGTCTTGATTAGTACAGAATGATTATGAATCTTATTACCTTGCTTTAATCCTGAATAAACTTCTTCCGGCATTGCACCATATTTAGCAATTCCGGTTATTACATCATGCCCCATAGCACCTTCTGCAAAATTACATTTTCCTTGTCTCAGAATATAATTTCTTGCTTTTTTAATATAAATATTTCTGACAATATACATTTCCGAAATATTTAAATCGGAGTGCCCATTCTTAATTGCCTCAGTTTCAAGTAAAGACAAAGTAGCAAAACTCCAACAAGTCCCGGTCATCCCCTGATCTTTAACAGGAGAATAATCCAAAATAATAACTGGTGTTAAATCATCCTGTGGAAAACTCAGAGAAACAAAAGATAAAACGAGAAAAACAATTAAAAAAAGTTTATTTCTCTTAACCATAAAAATAATTTTAAAATTAATAAATAAAAGACTCTTAAAGAGTCTTTTGTCGGGATGAGTGGACTCGAACCACCGGCCTCCTGAACCCCATTCAGGCACTCTAACCAACTGAGCTACACCCCGAACCAACATTATAAATTATTATTCATATCAATTTATTTCAATACAAAACTTTATTCTATATTTTACAATCATTATAACCGAAATTTAAAATATCTTATCAAGTATTAATCACTTTATTTCATTAAAAGCATTTTTTTAGTGTCAGAAAATTTTTCTGTAATCAATCTGTAATAATAAATACCTGAGGGCAGTTCAGACCCGTTGAACTCTATAGTATAATTACCCGCTTCTCTAAACTCATTAAAAAGGATTTTTACCTCTTTGCCAAGTATGTCATATACGGTAAGTTTAACATACGTAGCATCTGGTAAATCAAATTTAATGTATGTCGTTGGATTAAATGGATTAGGGAAGTTCTGATGTAAAATCAAAGATGAAGGAATTTCACTATTTGTAGAATGAACACCGACAGTAGGAAGGTTCTGAACAAACCCGACGTATTTATAACTATTAGTTTCCGTATAGGTTAAATTGATTACCAATATTGGAAATTTAAAATCTGATTTATACCAGTAATAACTTGTATCATTCTTTTGTTCTACAGAGAGAAGGGTACCATCTGAAAAAATGGAATCTATAACATACTCAGAAGATTTTAATCTTAATACATTATTAATTGTCCCATAAGGTAACACAATATTTCCAAAGCCATCAGCGACTACAAATCGTATTCCAATTCTTTTTATCAGCAATTGACCACTTTCAAATACAGAATTAAAACTATCTAAAAATGAATTTCCGTAAGTGAACGGATAATTTAAAATTATAAAGGGGTCAGTGAATTTAATAACTTTTGTAGTATCTCCCGAACCAAGATAATGATAAAAGGAATCAGTAGTAAGATAATATTTATAATTTTCTTTTCCATCATGAGATGCAAGATTTGCTTTATCAAAAAATGAGCCATACGGTGTAGAACATTTAAAAATAAAAAAAGTAGATAAAGAATCGAATCCGGCTTTTAAATAAGAAAAATTCCATAATTGATTTTCACCGGATGGTCCGGGTTCTATTTCACCTTCATCTGCATTTCTCAATATATGTGCATCTCCAACAACAGGGTTGTATTCTGATGTTAAAATAATTTGTGCATTTACCTGAGTAATTATGAAAAATAAAAAGGTTATAATAAAAATTTTCGCAATTAACAACTTCATACAAATAAATATAATAATTAAAAACAATTTAATAATTTTATTTATAAAAAACAGTTTCATTTGATACTTTTTCAAATAATCTATTGCATTTATATTAATATTCACAATCGGATTTACATTTAAATTTGGAAGAAATATAGTTAATTTATATTGAAAATTAACAATTCTACCCCGTTAGGCTAATGGATAAACCGGCAGACTACGGATCTGTCTTTAGAGGTTCGAATCCTCTACGGGGTACGAAGGGTAAATGTTCAAGGTATTAATTAAAAATTATAATCTTATTTAAAAGGAACAGTTGTATAATATTTTACAACTTAATGAAAATTTTTTTATTAAATAAATACTCGGTTAATGTTTTTAAAATTAAATCTTTTAAGTTTTGCAATTGTTAAAAATCTGGAAATTAATATCTAAGAATTAATAAACCTCTGTTTCCGTTTGCGACAAGAACTTTTGCCTTAAAATAGTCAACAGAATAACAGTATCCGCCGGGTTCATAATAAGCAAACCATTCGGGTTTAGTTGGATTAAATAAATTCATAACTTCAACACCATCATCATATTCTGCTGCAAAAAGAAAATTAGGTGAATAATCCAGAGCACGGACATCTGTATTTAAATCTACATTCCTGATAAAATATGGTTGTGACGGATTTGCAACACTAATAACAGAAACGCCTGCCTCCCCTTCAGCAATGTATGCAATATCATTTGCTATTTTAATATCATAACAATTACCCGGACTTTTAAAGGTAGTTAGAAAAACCGGTAATTGAGGATTAGAAATATCGACAATTTCAAGCCCTGTAATTCGTTCAACAAAGTACGCTGTATTGCCGGAAATTTCTATATGTTCTACAGGATTTTTGGGGAAGTAAGTATTTACTTCAAATATTGAATCTTGTATATTATTAATATCTAATACTTTTACACTCCCTGATATTAAAGCAACGAATAAATACTCATCTTTAAGTTCTACAGAATTTACTCCTCCCGAATACATAATATTAGTATCGAGGTTAGGACTTAATGGATTGGTTATATTTAAAATGAAAAGACCTTTTACTTTATCTGAAAGAAATGCATATATATTATTACCAATGGTATCAACCAAAACTTCTCTTACAAAACCCCCTGTATTAAAATTGTAAGTTAATTCAGGAGAAGAAGCATTACTAATATTGATTATTTCCAATCCTTTTTCTCCGTCTGCAAGGAAAGCATACTGAATCTGATTTATGATTCCGCTTTTAACATACCTTGCATCACCGCCGGTATTAAGGCTCCCAACAAACCACATACCTGTTCCGGGGTCAGGTGGTAGCGGAGGGTATTGACTATTGTCCAAATTGCAACTCTGAAGCAGGAATATTATGCTTAACTTCAGGAGGTTTGATAATATTTTTGTTCTTTTTCTCAACATTGTATGAAATTCTTGAATAAGGAATTATTCCGGAAGGACCATTTAATTGTAATGAGTCCTTATTGAAAAAAGTTATATTTGTGAAAAAATATTCTGGAGAACCACCATATTGGTCTCGGGCAAGATCATATATTGTACAATTATTAATATCAAAATCTTTCCATTTTATATCCCAAAGAGCAAATCTGCAACCTGGTGGTGTATAGATAACTTCACCAACACCATTAGAGAATTGAACTTTTAGACCCTGACAATTAGGACAGGGACCATCAGCAGTTCTAAGCCAAACTCCTGTCATATCATAACAACCAACATAACCTCCATTGCAACCAGTGTAATCTAATAATTTACATTTTCTTTCTTCCACCTTTATATTATAATTACATAAAAAAGTTGCTCCTTCAATTCTAACAGAATAATCACCCTTTTTAAGAATTATTGAAGCAGCGAGATTTGTATCACAGTTGGGTGCAAATTGCCAAACAATCGAATCAATAATTTGAGAATTTGAAATTTTTATTACAACCGGACCCTGAATTTGTTGTGTCCTGTAAAAAGTAATTTTCCCATTACCATCACCATAAGGATTTGGTATAGGTGGAGGGGGCGGGGGTGGTTCTGTTATTCCAGTGCGGGAATCACATGATGAAAGATATGATATGAAAATAATTATTAAAAAACTCGATATATATCCAAGTAAATACTTTAATCTCATAAAACAAGTTTTATAAATTATACACTTGTGTTTATAATAAAGTTTCTTAAAAAGGTATGAAATTTTGAATTTAAATTATAGTTAATTAAACATTATTTTAGTAAAAAGATTTAATTATGTCAACTATAACTACAATATATACTGGTGAATTAAGGACAAAAGCGAAACATAATCAATCAGGACAGGAAATTATAACAGATGCACCAGTTGATAACAAAGGAAAAGGAGAAGCATTTTCTCCAACAGATTTACTTGCGGCATCTCTTGGTTCCTGTGCACTAACAATAATCGGGATTGCTGCTAATGAGAAAGGATTCTCAATAGACGGAACAAAAGTAGAAATAACAAAAATTATGGCATCAGAACCAAGACGGGTTGGAGAAATAATTCTTGAATTTCATTTCCCAAAAAATAATTACTCAGAAAGAGAAAAAAGTATAATAAAAAACTGCGTAGAACACTGTCCGGTTTCAAAAAGTTTACACCCTGATTTAAAAAGAACCATCATATATAATTTTTAAATACTGAAACATTTTTATTATAATCCGTATAATAAATAAAAAAACATTATGAAAAAATCATTCAGATTAATTTTAAGCATTGCTATTTTATTTTATCTTCAATTCAATTTTTTATTTGCTCAACAAAAATCACCAATTGATATATCAAATATAGATTTTAATATAAATCCTGGTGATGATTTTTTTAAATTTGCTAACGGTAATTGGCTGAAAAATAATCCTGTACCACCAGATAAAGTCCGATACGGTGCTTTTGATGAATTAACTGATTTAAATCAAATTCAAATTAGAACTTTGATTGAAGAAGCGTCAAAAAATAATTCCCAAAAAGGTTCTGATTATCAGAAAGTCGGTGATTTCTATTTAAGCGGAATGGATAGTGTAAAAATTGAAAACGACGGTATCCAACCAATAAAAATTTTTCTTGATGATATCAGAAACATTGCTTCATTTGATGAATTCTATAAAATAATTTCAATTTTACATACTTACAGAATTAATCCACTCTTTGGGGTTTATGCCGGACAGGATGAAAAGAACAGTGAAATGGTAATTTTATCTTTATATCAAAGTGGACTGGGCCTGGGAGACAGGGATTATTATTTAAAGGATGACAACAGGTCAAAAGAAATCAGAAGTGAATACAGAAACTTTATTAAAGATATGTTTATTTTGAAAGGTGATACACCAGAAATTGCTGAAGAAAAAATGAAATCCATTTTTGATATTGAAACAAAAATTGCATCAATTACATATTCAAGGCTTGATTTAAGAGACCCTGAGAAAAACTATAATAAAGTAAAATATTCAGAATTAAAAAACATCTGTCCATCATTTAACTGGGACTATTATTTTAATTATATCGGAGCAGGAATACCAGAAGAAATTGATGTTTCACAAAAGAAATATTTTGAAGATTTAAGTAATGTTATAAATTCTTTTAATATTAACGACTGGAAAGCATATCTTGAATGGAATGTTATAAGAAATACTGCTCCTCATTTAAGTTCTGATTTTGTTAACAGACATTTTGAATTCTATGGTAAATTCATTTCGGGGCAGAAGGAAATGAAACCAAGATGGAGAAGAGTAATTGAGACAGTTAATTATTCATTAAGTGAAATAATTGGTAAAATTTATGTTGAAAAATATTTCTCCCCGGAAGCAAAGCAGCGAGTGTATAATATGGTTCTCGATTTGAAATCAGCATTGAAAAAAAGAATTGAAGAACTTCAATGGATGAGCCCTGAGACAAAATCAAAAGCAATTGAAAAACTGGAAATGATGATAATACGAGTTGGCTATCCTAACAAATGGCGGGATTATAGTGGGCTTGACATTTCAAGAGAATCCTATTTACAAAATATATTAAAGGCAAGTAATTTTAATTTTAAGTTTAATATCTCAAAAGCAGGAAAACCAGTAGATAAAGAGTTGTGGGGAATGTCTCCCCAAACCGTGAATGCATCTTACAGCCCAAATTTAAATGCTATTACTTTCCCGGCAGGTATTCTGCAACCTCCATTCTTTTTTGAAAATGGAGACGACGCAGTTAATTATGGTGGTATAGGTGTTGTGATAGGTCATGAAATGACTCATGGATTTGATGACCAGGGAAGAAAATATGACGCAAAAGGGAATTTGAATGATTGGTGGACTCCAGAAGATGCTGAAAAATATAAACAAATGACTTCTATATTAGTAACACAATTTAATAATTTTATCATTAATGATTCATTACACGTTGATGGTGAATTAACACTTGGAGAAAACATATCTGATTTAGGAGGTCTAACAGTAGCACTTAATGCTGTAAAAGAGGCATGGAAAAGAAATCCACCTCCTGAAAAGATAGATGGCTTTACTCCTTTACAAAGATTTTTCTTATCTTATGCCCAAATATGGAGAAGTAACATACGAGATAAAGAATTAATGAGAAGATTAAAAGAGGATGTTCACTCCCCTGCAATTGCAAGAGTAAACGGGATTGTATATAATATTCCCGAATTTTATGTAGCATTTGAAATTAAACAAACAGATAAAAGATATATTCCTGCAGAACTCAGAGCAGTAATCTGGTAAAAAATATTATTCTAAAAAACTGTCTAAAAAATCTTTCAACTTTCTGAATGCTTTCACTCTATGTGAGATTTGATTTTTTAGATTAAAATCCATTTCGGCATAAGTTTTCGAAAAACCATCAGGGACAAAAAGTGGGTCATAACCAAAGCCGTTACTACCTCTTTTCTCATTAATAATTATACCCTTAACAATTCCTTCAAAGAAGTAATATTTTTTTTCATCTAAATAAAAACAAACCACTGTTTTGAATTTTGCAGTTCTTAATTCAGAGGGAATAATTTTTAATTCATTTAATAATTTATTACAATTATCATCATAAGTAGCATTTTCCCCCGCATATCTTGAAGAAAAAACACCAGGCTCCCCATTAAGAGCATCAACAAAAAGTCCAGTATCATCAGATATTGATGGTAATTTAGTCAACTCAAAAACTTTTTTTGCTTTTATAAAGGCATTTCCATCAAGTGTGTTCTCTGTTTCTTCAATATCTATATTTAATCCTAAATCTAATAAAGTGAGAATCTCATATTTATTACATTCAATGATATTTTTTATTTCACTAATCTTATGCTGGTTATTTGTTGCCAATAATAATTTCATTTTATTAAAATTTTAATTTTAAATAACACTCTTGTATTGTAACTGATAAAGACGATAATATAGTCCTTCCTTTTCTAATAATTCCTGATGAGTACCTGTTTCCCTAATCTGACCTTTATGAATTACAATGATTTTATCACAGGATTGTATTGTAGAAAGTCTATGCGCTATAATTATAGATGTTCTACCTGAAATCAATTTCAATATTGCTTTTTGAATTAACAATTCTGTTTCAGTATCAACACTCGAAGTGGCTTCATCTAAAACCAATATCTTTGGATCAAAAGCAAGAGCTCGGGCAAAAGAAATAAGTTGCTTTTGACCAGTTGATAAGGTAGTTCCCCTTTCATATATTCTATGACTAATATTATCCGGCAAAGAATTAATGAATTTATCTAAACCAATACTTGAAACAGCTTCTAATATTTTTTTATCAGAAATAGTATTTTCACCAAGATTAATATTGTATCTTATATCACCGGAAAAAAGAAATACATCCTGAAGAACGACAGCAATATTTCTTCTTAAATCTTCCTGTCTGATTTTTTTAATATTTATACCATCAATAGTAATCTCACCATCAATAACATCATAAAACCGGCATAAAAGATTAATTATAGTACTTTTCCCTGCACCAGTAGCTCCAACAAATGCTACTCTTTCACCTTCATTTATTTTGAAAGATACATTCCTTAAAACGTATTCATTTTCATTATAGGCAAAAGAAACATTTTTAAATTCTATATTTCCCTTAAATTCCTTAATTATCACAGGACTTTTGCTATCTACAATATCAGATTTTTTATCAAGTAATTCGAAAATTCTTTCACTTGATGCCATCGCAGTTTGCAATATGTTATATTTCTCAGCAAGGTCTCTGATTGGTCTAAAAAACATTTCAATATATTGAATAAAAGATATTAGAACACCTACAGAAATACTTCTCTGCACAACCTGCCCACCACCATACCATATTACCAATGCAATAGATAAAGCACCGATAAACTCAACTACCGGGAAAAAAATCGCATAATAACGAATTCCTCTTTTATTTTGTTCTGTATGTGCACGATTAATTTTTTCAAAATCCTTTATAGTATCTTTTTCCTTAACAAATAATTGAACGACTGAAATTCCTGTAATATGCTCCTGTATGAATGAATTCATCTTTGCAACTAAAACCCTTATTTTCCTGTATGAGTCCCTTGCTTTTTTTCTAAAAACAGAGGTTGCATATATTAGTAATGGTAATACAGACATAGTAACAAGCGCTAAGGATACATCAAGTGTAAACATAAAATAAAGTATCCAGATAATTGTAAAAATATCTCCAAAAACAGCAACAAGACCTGAAGAAAATACTTCATATAAAACATCAATATCATTTGTTACTCTTGTTACAATTCTTCCAATAGGTGTATTATCAAAATACTTCAAATTTAAATTCATCACATGAGAATACAATTTTTTTCTTAAATCGAATACAATTTTTTGCCCTATCCAGCTTGTTAAATAAGCATTTAAATACTGAACACCTGCCTGAATAAAAAGGGTCCCAATTAAAATTATAATAATAATTTGCAGACCAGGGATATCATTGTTTGCAATCTTATCATCAATTGCAATGGGAGTTAATCTTGGCCTTACCGCAGATAAAACAGAAATTAATATTGTTAAAAAAGTGGCAACAGAAATAGAAAAGATATACGGTTTAGCGAAAGACAATAATCTTTTTAACAATAAATAATCTATTTGCTTTCCTAATACATCTTCTTCCTGAATTTTTTTATATTTTTTCTTCTCCATAATTCTATATCTCTTTTAATTCCTGCTCTATTATTTGTTTCATATATAATCTGTAATATATCCCCTTTTGCTCACATAATTCATTATGAGTCCCCTGCTCAACAATTTTTCCATCATCAATAACAATAATCTTATCACAATCCATTATCGTTGCAGTTCTGTGAGATACAATAATAGTAGTTCGATTTTTCATAAATTCACTTAAGTTTTTCAATATTTCCTTCTCAGTAACCGTATCAACAGAAGATAAAGAATCATCAAGAATTAGTATTTTAGGATTTTTATATACTGCTCTTGCAAGCGAGGTTCTTTGTTTCTGACCACCTGATAATGTAATTCCACGTTCACCGATTTTAGTAAAGAATTTTTCTGGGAAATCCTCAATATCTTTTTGAAGACCCGCAATTGCTGAGGATTTAATTAGTAAATCCTCATCAATACTTTCTGAAGAATATGCAATGTTATTACCAATAGTATCTGAGAAGAGAAAAGATTCCTGAGGAACCATTCCTATTGCTTTTCTTAATTCATATCTGGAAAAATCTTTTATATTTTTCCCGTCAAGTAATATTTCTCCCTCTGATACTTCATATAATCTAGTAATTAAATTAATTAATGTTGTTTTCCCACTGCCAGTAAATCCAATTATTCCGAGAGAAGAGCCCCTGGGTATAAATAAATTAATATCTTTTAATACATAATTATCTGTATCCGGATATTTAAAAAATACATTTTTGAATTCTATATTACCTTCAATATCAATATTGGTTTTGTTTAAACCGTCACAATTCAGTGTATCACTTTTCCACTCCATAATATCAGTTAATCTTTTCATAGAAGGTATTGCTCTCTGGACAAGATTTGTCACCCATCCAAGTGCAATCATAGGCCAGGTAAGTTGATTTAAATATACAACAAACTCAGCTATATTACCAATCGAAAAAGTATTATTAATCACTCCCAATCCACCGAAATAAATTACAAGAATAATGGATAAGCCAGTAAATAAAAACATCATTGGAAAAGAATATGATTGTATTCTCGCAAGAGAAAGACTTTTTTTCTGATAATCTCCAGCAATTTTTGTAAATTCATTTATCTCAAATTTTTCTCTGACATAGGATTTTACCACCCTTATACCTGAGAAATTTTCCTGTGCTTTTGTTGACATATTTGAAAATGCTTCCTGAACAAGCAATGACCTTTTATAAGTAACTTTCATTACTTTATATACAAATAAAGTTATAAAGAGTAAGGGAATCAGTGCAATGACAGTTATTTTAAAATCAATGCTTACAAGAATACTGAAAATAATTACTGTCCTAAAAAAAGTTTGAACAGAATACATTATACCGGGACCAAGTAAATTTCTAACGTTGTTTATATCATTATTAGCCCTTGCCATAATATCCCCTGTGGAGAATTTGTCAAAAAAACTTTTAGGTAAAAATTGTAAAGTTGAAAAGAATTTATTTCTTAAATCATTTTCAATTTCACGGGATACAACGATTATAGTTTGTCTTGTAAAAAACAAAAAAATACCACCTATAATAACAAGTCCTAACCCCATAGAAATATAAGAGAGTAAAGAATATCTGAAATCGTTCTTTGAAATATCGTCAATAGCACTACCAATTATCATTGGATAAATACTTTGACAAGTAATACTCAATAAAATAAATAAAAAACCTAAGTAAAGTTTTTTTCTATATACTTTAAGATAACTTAATAAAGGCTTTAAATCTCTCATACCTAAAATACTAAAATAACGAATTATTAATGTATTAAATATTCATTACTTCTGTTTTCAAGTTTTCATAATATTTCTTTATAAATATTTTTAAAACTCTTTCTTTGGATCATCCTTTAATTATCATTTGAATGGAATTAAAAACATAAAAGAAATCATTTAGAATGGAAAATAAATTTACACATTAGAAATTTTTGTTTAAAAAATTTATGGTAAATTAAATTTCTTTCTCAAAAACCACTCTAATGAAAAAAGAAGAATAAGTATTATTATATAAATGGGATTATAATTAAGATAAATATTTTTTAAATATTCTATTTCATTTCTATCTTTAGAATTAACGCTGAATAAATCATTAATATCATTATTATCTAAGTTTGATAAATCTTTTCCCCCGGTAATATTCGATAATCTAATCAGATAATCTTCTCTTGCCCGAGTTTCAATATACTCGAAATTATTTTCATTGATATAAAACCGGAAATAATCCTTTGTCTCCGGAGTATCTATATTTTCTAAATATGCTTCAGAATAGTAATCTCCTTTATTCTCCAATTTAAATCTTGATTCAAAATTATGCTCACCAATCCCTTTTAAAGATGGGTATAAATCAATATTGGGATTGTAAATATGTAAACCAACTTTATCATCTTTATTTTTAAGCGGATTAAGTCTAACATTGATAATTACATTTTCATACAATGAGAATTCATCTTTTATTGGTTCAACAATAATTCTTTTTTGTTTTTCATAATCAAACAATGCAGAAATAGTATTAACTAAAACAGAATTAAAAACTGGCTCATAGTTGTAATTTACAGGATTCAACCGCCAGTTATTCAAGCCATAAGCAAGAAACGCAGCAGATTTATTTTTTTCTGTATAACTTACAAGGAAAACAGGAGAAAGTTCATTAGATGAAGAAAGCAAAATATCTGAATTTGGTTTGGAGGTAATTAAATTAGGTTTATAGAACAAAGGTGGAAAATTTTCTATCCCTGAAAAATTATATTTAAAATTGAAACTATTATTTTTATTAACCTGTATAACAGGTTTAAGTTTAATACTTATCTCTGAACTCTCTGTGGAATTAATAATAAATGGTAAATAATTTTCAAAATTTTTTAATTTACTGTAATCCACATTCCCCATAGCAAAGAAAAAAAGCGGGGTTTTGTATATTTCAACTTCCTGCTTAATTTTATCTAAAATCATCTGACTTGTCCTTGCAGTAGGAAATCCCCAAAAAACTATGCACGAATATTCTCTGAAATCATTAAGGTTTCCTTCATAAAAATTTACACCATCTTTTTGAGTTAAATAATCCGCTTTAATATTCTCTATTTTTTGTATCTGATTTTTAAAAAATGAAAAATCCGGTGAGGGATTCCCCGATAAAACTAATATATTAAATTTATTTGAAATAAACTTTATATGAAAATTCCTGTAATTATTTTTAGTTGTAATTTCCATATTATCAGGTTCGATATCAACATTGTATCTTTTTATAGTTTCTATATCACTTTTAATATTAAATAATACTTCATAATCAATTTTATCTTGTGTAACATTCTGATATATATAATTAACTAATTTATCTTCTTCATATAAATTGATTCTTACATTTTTATTAATATTATAAGATGAAAATTTTACTAATATTGGTATATATGCAGAAATAAAGGAATATTTATTATATAGTAATTCGTTTAATACTAAATCAGGCTTTTGTTGTCTGTCCCCTATTAAAAAATAATTTATTTTGAAATTAACTCCTGATATCCCTAAAATATTTGTTCCATCATTAATAATTCCATCAGAAAAAATCGTTATAGTATTAATCTTGCTGTCTTTTTCATAATCCAGAATTTCTTTAAGTGAAATATCTAAATTTGTCTTAAAATTATCTATACTATCATAATTAATACTTTCTACTTCATCCTTAGAAATTTTCTTAATTAAAGAACCTGAAAATAAAAAAATATCATAATCTCTATTATTATCTTCTAAGATATTAACGAAATCTTTAACCTTCACTTTTAGTAATGAATCCCTGTTTTCTAATTTTAAAGATAAAGAATTGTCAATTAATATAATATCTTTACTTTCCTTATAAATATATTCAATTAATCGGATAACAGGGAATAAGAGAAGGACTAATATTAGGGCTAAAGAAAGAAACCTTAATAAAACTAAAAAGTATTTTTTTAGCTTTGTTAATTCAACATTCTTGTAGTGGAAATATGAAATTATAAAAGAAAGAGGGATAATTAATATAATAAACAGTATGCTGTAATATGTTTCAAACACAATTTTACAGCTTTAATATTTTATTTCTACATAAATGGTGTTTTTCAATTCTTCAATCCATTTTTCAATTTCTTCTTGCTCCTTAATGAATTCAGCATATCTCTTAATTCTTTCATAATCACCTTCAAGAGTTAATTTATGAGAAGGTGCCATACTAATCAACTTCACTATTTCATAACCATAATTTTTTTCATCACCTATTTTTATTGGGTCAGTTATTTCGCCCGGAGATAATTTATCAAGTTCTGAAATTACATTACTATCAAGTCTATCAGCCGGAACAAATCCAAGATACCCGCCTTTATTTTTTGTTGCTGCTTCCTGACTGTATTTTTCCGCGGCTTCTTCAAACTTTAAATCCCCGGAAACAATTTTTGATTTTATCTCTTTCAATAAACTAATTGTTTGTAAATCATTAGACTCTAATTTCGGAAATGCTATCAAAATATGTGAAGATCTTCTCTGATCTCCTCTTTTATCAGTCAGTTTAATAATATGATAGCCGAATTCTGTTTCAATAATTTCAGATAAATCGCCCGGATTATTTAATGTAAACAATACTTCCTCAAATTCTTTAACAAAGACCCCTCTTCTTGCATATCCCAAGTCTCCACCATTTTTTGCTGATTGTATATCGTCCGAATTTCGTTTTGCAAGCTCAGCAAAGTCATATCCGTTTTTTATGCTATCCAAAATCAAAACTGCTTTCTCATAAGCAATTTTTTTCTCATCATCTGTTACATTTCTCTTTATAAAAATATGAGCAATTTCATATTCATTACTTGATGGGGGGAGTGAATCTTTAAATTGTTGATAAAACTCCCTTACCTCTTTGTCGGTAACTTTTATACCATCCGGAAATCTTTTACGCTTTATTCTTTCAGATAATAATTTTTCTCTTAAATCTTCTCTCAATAATATTTTTATTTTACCAAGAGACATTCCATAAATTTCTTCTATTCTTTCCTCACTTCCAAATTGTTCAAGCAAGGATTTCAGTCTATAGTCAAGTTCTCTATCAATTTCTTCGGGTCTAACGACAATACTATCCTGAATTGCTTTAGCAATTATAATCTTCTCATTTACCATCTGTTGAAATATCTTATATATTACTGCCGGATTCAACTGTGATAGTTGATTTTGTCTCATATATAATTGTACCTGATATTGTAAATCAGATTCTAATATAATATCATTACCAACTATAGCGATTATTCTATCACCTTCCTTTTGACCATAAGCATTTAAGGAAATAATAATAAAGAATAAAAAGAAAATATATAAATAAACTTTATTGCTCTTCATTATATTGTTTTAAATTTTCTAATACCTTGTTTAATTTTTCCTCATAAACAGTTACTTCATATTTTGATTTTAATTTCCCGATGTATTGATTTTCAACTTCCTTGTATTTTGTATTTAGGAGGATATTATTTATTTCAGGTTTAACCTCATCCAACGATTTATACCTTTCACCTTTGTCATCTGATATTTTAAACTTTTCAATATTTTCTTCATAATAATTCTCAATATCTTTTTCTGTTATTTTAACTTTAGGCATAAGTTCTTGCTGATCTATTTTAAAAACGATAAGACCATTTTCGTAATTCTCTAACATATTACGATATTCATCATCTGATTCAATATTATCTGACAGAGCAGATAAATAAATAATCTCATTTGTTGCGATCTCAGTGATAATATTTATTATGTTTGTTTTTGTCGGCTTATAATAACTATAATCCCGATTTTGCTTTATATTATCAATGAAGTCATTTACAGTTACAGCACCACCTGTAAAACTTGCAAGTTCAAAATTCAACTCACTTTTTTTGAAGATTGAATCTAAATTATACCTGCTAAAAGCAACTGAAGTATCAAATTTTGTAAGAAGGAAATTAATGTTATCATCATTAATCTGAAATCTATATTTTTCTTTTGAATTATTATAGAAATTTGTTAACAAACTTTTATAATAATAACCTCTTTTAATTTCATTTTTTAATTCTTCTTTTTCTGCTTCAGAGTCTTCCAAGGGTTTAATTTCATAAACTTTTAAAATATGCCAACCTCCCTGAGTTTTAATTGGCTTAGATATTTCACCAGCTTTCAAATTGAATATTACACTATCAAGAGCTGGAATTAATTGACCTCTTGTAATGAAACCAAATTCACCTCCCCTACTGGCTGTTGCAATATCGTCGGAAAATTCTTTTGCTAAAGTCGAAAATTCTTCTCCATTTTTCAACTTTTCTAAAATATTTAGAACAAAATTTGCCGTTTTTAAAGAATCTTTTATTTCCCCTGTTGAGTCTAAATCATTCTTTATAAATATATGTGCTGCACGAACCGCTTCGACCCTTGGTCTTTTATCAGTAACTTTGATTATATGTAAACCAAAGATTGTTCTTACGGGTGTTTGATTAATTTCTCCAACTTCCATACTATATACAGCATCTTCAAATTCTGGGACTAATCTTCCAGAAGTAAAATAATAGACATCACCTTTATTCATATAAACACTCGGGTCATCTGACATTTCTAAAGCTACCTGTACGAAATCCTCACCCTGATTTAACCGGTTTAAAATCTTATAAAATTTTTCATATGCCCTTATGGAATCTTCCTGTTGAGGATTCACAGGAAGATTGATTAAAATATGCGAAGCCCGATACTCATATTTTCTTCTCTCATAAACTTGCTGCAAATATGGATTGAGTATTTTTTTATCTATATAAAAGGACAAGATAAATTTTTTCTTAAATGATTCAATATCTTCCTGAATATCAGCTGAATTCAACAATCCGCGACTTCTTCCATCTTTGACTTTCAGTGTAAATTTTATAAGTAAATCCAAATATTCTTTAAGATCTGTTATTGTAATATCTTCAATTGATTTTTCCTCAGACAGAGACCCTAAAAATTTGTTCTGGAATTCATCGAGATAAATTTTGTCTCCATTAATATCAGCAAGAATTTCTTTTTCCTGTCCAAAGGATAAAGAATTAAAAGCAAAAATCAATATTATTGTAAAATACTTTATTATTCTCATAAGGTTTTTAATTTTAACACTTTAAAGGTGAGATAATATTATTAAAAATTTAAAGAACAATTAATATAATATTATCTCACCTTAAACAGATAAACACTAAATATTTTAAAGTTTGGAAAATGCTTTTTCCAGCACTGATTCTTTTATTTCTACCGGATATTTTATTCTTAACGATTTAATATATTCACTGTCTCTTTCCTTTAATTTTATCTGTTGAAGTTCATTTGCAATTTCTCCTCTAACTTCATCAAAACTTTTATACTTCAGAGTATCATTTTTCATTATACTATACTTGTCAAGGTTAGATTCATAATATTTCATTAAATCATCTTCTGAAACTATCACTTTACTGTTTATTTCCTCCTGCTCTATTTTATGCTTCAATAATCCACTGATATATTCATCAAGTCTTTCCTTATATTCTTCGGATTTATCCAATTTTTCCTTGAAAGCAACAGCATTAAGGAAAATTTGTCTTGGCGCTTCATCCATCAGCTCAACAAGTGTATTCCATAAAGCGGCTCTACCACTAAAAGTAGCTGAAATTTTTAAATATTGAATCAGGTCGCTAACTTTAAAATCGCCAAGCGAGAATGTTGCAAGTACCTTATTTTTATCTTCTGTTGTGAAAATACTATCAATATTTTGTGAGCCGATGGTTTTTGTTGAATCAAATTTTGAAGCAAGGAATTGAACAGCATCATCTGAAGTTTTATAATCATATTCTTCCCTCTTCTCTTTTACAAATTTCTTTAACGCTTTCATATAGCCATCAGTTCTGACATATTCAGATTTTAATTGTTCTTTCATCCTTTCAAAAGAAGGCAATTCTTTCATATCAGTAAGTTTTAAAATATGCCAGCCATAATTTGTCCTTACTATATCAGTATATTCCCCTACTTTTATTTCAGATATTGCACTATCAATTTGCGGTGGTAAGCTTCTTCTTTGAAGATAACCGATGTCACCACCTTTACTTGCTGACATAAGGTCCATAGATGTTTCTTTTGCTACTGTTTCAAAATCTTCACCATTTTTAATACGATTTAAAGCATCCATCGCTTTTGCCAATACTTCTAATGAATCTGTAGTATTCCCCGTGCTATCTCTTTTTTCCTGAAAGAAAATATGAGAAAGTCGAATTGATTCATAGTTTTTTCTCTTATCCAATACTTTTATAATATGCAATCCAAAAATTGTCCTAACAGGTTTCTTTGAAAAACTACCTACTCCAAGACTATATACTTCATCTTCAAATTCAGTTACAGTCATACCGCCGGAAATATACCCCAGTTCACCTTTATTACCCGAAACTGATGGATCCTCTGACATTTGTAATGCAACAGTTTCAAAGTCTTCTTTGTTCTTAAGTCTCATAATTACTGAGTCTGCTTTTTGATATGCTCTTATTGAATCTTCTGGCGTGATTCCTGTTTCTCTAAGATATATTAATATATGTGCGACTTTATATTCGTATTTCTTTCTATCATATAATCTCTCAATACCTGGTATAGTAACTTCTTTCTCAATAAGAAAAGTAAATATATTTTTCTTGTATTCATTTATATCATTTACTATATCAGGTAATGTATCATAGCCTCTATCTTTTGCATCTTTTACTTTTAACCTGAAATCTATGTATTTCTCTAATAATTCCCTTTTTTCTTCAATACTTTTATTTTTTAAGGAGTCAGGATTCGGAGTGTTTTTAAGATACATTTCTTCAAATTCATACAGGCGAATTTTTTCATCTCCAATAGTTGCAATAACTGATTTATCCCTCTTTGAACACCCGGAGATGATAAATATAAAAAGCAGAACAACAAAAACCTTAATAATATTAAAAATATATTTTTTCATAGCATAAGAATAAATTTATAAAAAAACAATTTTAGCAAAATCATACCTTAATAACAAGTCAATGTATTTTTGAAACTATAGCCCGACATATAACATAAATGAATATTTACGCATTACATAAAGTAATTATGAAAAATTTCGTTATATAAAATTTTTAAATTACTGAATATGAAAAGTTAAAAAAAATTAATAATTTTCAATAATTAATAATAAACTTATGGATAAAACTACTCCTTTTACTCTAATATACGGGAACGGAATTGGACCTGAAGTTATGGATGCAACGCTCAGAGTACTTAATTCTGCAAATGCAAAAATCAACCCTGAAGTCATTGAACTTGATTATAATTCTTTGATAAAAGAAGATGAAATAAAATTTCCTGATTCTTTTTGGGAATCAATAAAGAGAACAAAGATTTTTTTAAAAGCTCCCTTAAATGAATCAGAAAATAAATACAGAAGAATAGATAGATTCATTAAGGCAAAACTTTCCCTATATAAAAGTATTTTTCCTTTTCATCAGTATATTCCACTAACAGAAAAACAAAATCAAAACTCAGATATCTTAATAATAACATACGATTTAACTTCTAATCCAACTTTTCAATATAGACAGACACAAAATGTTTTTCATTACACAACATCTATTAATGTACCAGATGTAACAAAAATTGTTCAGGAAACATATCAAATTGCTTCAGAAAATAACAAGAATAAAATATCATACATAATCAGTCAAAATAACATCAATTTAGAAGACGAATTATTTATTAATACCTTAACTAAATTATCAAAAGAATACCCAAATATAAAAACAGAATTCATTTCCTGTAAAAGATTCTTTTATAATTTAACTGATAACATTGATAATTTAGAAATTATTTTAATCCAAAATAATCTTTTTTTATTAATATTAGATTTTTTATTCAGAAATAAAAATTTAGAAGGTTTATATAGTATTGCTCAATTCGGAGAACAATATTCTGTATTTCAATCCCTACAGGACTCTATGCCTGAAATTGCCGGGAAAAATCTTGCCAACCCTACCGGTTTAATTATGGCTTCTGTTTTACTGTTAAATTTTATAGGGCAAACAGAAACTGCATATAAAATTTATAATGCGGTTTTAAAAACAATAGCAGAAGGGATCCATACCAGAGATATTTATAAAGAAGGAATTAGCAAAGAACTGGTTGGGACGCAAGAATTTGCCGACGCAGTTATAAATAGACTTGATTACTCAATAAATAATATAAATCCGCTGATATCATTCCCAAGGAAATATATTGAAGAAAATGAAGATATTGCTTATGTATCCAAAGAGAATAAGGAACTGATTGGTGTTGACATATATTTAGACTGGATAAAAGGAACTGCAACTGATTTAGGTGATATGGTAAAAAAGATAGCAACAGAAAATCTAAGATTAGAATTCATTAGCAATAAAGGAAAAATTGTTTATCCGAATGATAATATCGAAACTCTATATAGTGACCAATGGTTATGCAGATATTTAAGAAAAGATATCATAAATGTGATTAAACAACCTGAAATCACCGATCTGATTAGTAAACTTTATGATACAGGATTTGAAATCATAAAAATTGAATTACTTTATAATTTTGACGGTAAACCGGGATATTTTAATATCAAATAAATAAATTCCTATATATGGATTTGAACAAACAAAATTTATATCTGGAATATCCTCACGGATGGAATGAAAAAGATAACCATTTAATAAAAACTTTTAAAACAAAGAGTTTCGCTCACACTCTTTCTTTAGCAATGGCTATAGGTGCGCTATGTCAGCAATTTGACCATCACCCTGATTATATGCTAATAAAATATTCAGAACTTGAAGTATCTTTTTCAACTCACACTGTTAAAAGCATAACGGAAAAGGATATTAACATAGCAAGAGAAATAGAAAATTTAGGAATTGCTTAAAGAAATTATTAAATATTTTTTCTCGATTGGTACATTAACCTTTGGGGGTCCGCTTGCAATAATTGATGCAATAAGAAAAGATGTTGTACTCAAGAAAAAATGGATAGATTCAAATGAATTTGAAAACATAATAGGATATTCTCAAATTGCGCCCGGAGCTTATGCTTATCAGGTTGCAATGTATGTTGGTTATAATCTCGCAAAAATGCCGGGAGCATTATTAGCAGGTTTCTTTTTAGTGCTTCCATCATTTTTATTAATGTTAATTCTTTCTTTCTTTTATTCCAATTATAAAGATATAAACTATATTCAGTATGCTATTTACGGAATCGCACCAGTAATAACAGCTATTATAACACACTCGGGAATAAATCTTATGTTTACGCTTTTAAAAAAAGATTTATTTTTATATATATTATTTTTTGCTTCAATCTTCTTAACAATTTTCTTTAATGTTCAGATAATCTATATAATAATTGCTTCAGCTTTTATTTCACTAATATATTATACTATAATTTATAAAAATAGAATATTATCACTATTCCCCGCATTACTAATGATATTTCTTTTATTTAAAAATTATACAAATGCATCATTAGATAAACTCGCTTTATTATTTATTAAAATAGGTGCATTAACCTATGGCAGTGGATTTGTAATAGTAGGAGTATTAAGACAGGAAGTTGTTGACAATTTTCATTGGTTAACATCAAAAGAATTTCTCGACGGACTTATATTAGGACAAATTACACCGGGTCCTGTTGTCATCACATCCACATTCATCGGTTATATTACCTCAGGTATTCCAGGTGCTATTGTTGCGACAATAAGTATTTTTCTACCTACTACAATTTTCGTTTTAATTATAGCCAAATATATTTATAAAATCAGAAATTATTTCTACATCAAAGCATTAATTAAGGGTGCAAACGCAGGTGCTTTAGGAGCAATAATATCAACTGCATATTTTATTGCTATGGATTCAATTAATGATTATTTTACTATTGGTTTTTTATTATCAGCTTTTTTAATTTTGAGTTTGACAAAAATAAAACCAATATTTTTAATTATATTCTTTGGACTGCTTGGAGTACTAATAAAGATAATTATGTGAATACTTCATAAGGAACATATATTTTTAATATAAAGTTAAATTAATATGAAAAACAAAAATAATACTTTTATAATTTTTCTACTTCTTTTAATTTTATCCTATACTCCATTGTATTCACAGTTCAATAATTATCCTTCTTTTTACATTGGCATAGGAACTGGTTTACAATCATATATTGGTGGTGATTTTGGTAAAGCATATTCTTTGAGGTTTTTCAGCAGATATAATTATGATGATGATTATTATTATTACAATAGAGAATATTATAATGATAATAGAGATATAATAAGTCCATTGGGTTTCGATATAAATGCCGGATTGAATATAAGTAACCATCTTGCATTAGAATTCGAAACTTCTTTTATATGGCATTTCCACGGATGGCCTGACAGGCAATATGAAACGGGCACGATTGGGAATTTAGATTACATTGACAAATTTGATGATTCTTTCCTGTTTGCAAACCCATATATAATCAGTTTAAAAATATATCCTTTTAATAGAATATTAGGTCTTTACTTATCTACCGGTTTTGGTTGGTTATATGTAAAAGAAAAAATGGACAGAGTCAGGGAATATTATGATTATTCATATTATAATTACTACAATTACAGATATACCTATCTGATAAAAACTTATAGCGATTCCAAGTGGTGCACTGGTTTTAAACTTGCGATAGGATTAACTTTTCCAACATTTGAATATTTATCGGGAGAAATTGAATTAAGATATACTAACTTTTATCCGGAAAAGAATTTATCAAGCCCACTTTTAATTAATAGAGTACCGAATATCGGAAACATAGCATTGATTTCTAAACTCTATTTATCATTCTAATTAAAATCTGAAATACACAAAAATATTTTACTAATACAGATTAATATTACTTTACTTGAATAAATAATTCTTTTATCCCAAATTCTATATACATTTAATATTGATATTAAAATAAGCATATTTATAAAAATTTTTTTATGATAGAACTACCAGAAAAAATCCAATTATTAAAGGATTTTGTTGAGTTAAATTATGAAGAATGGAAAAAGTTTGTTGAAGAAGAATTAAAAGGAATTCCTTTTGATAAAAAACTTGTCACAAAAACTTACGAGGGTATTGATTTAAAACCTATCTATAATATTGATGACATAAAAAATCTTGAACAACTGAAATCAAGACCTGGTTATCCCGATTTCATCAGATGTACGAAAATAAGTGGATATTTAATTGAGAATTGGAATATTCATCAATCCATACATAATACATTACCGGAAGATTTTAATAATATTCTTTCACATAATTTAAAATATGGCCAAAATTGTATTTATTTATATCCTGACTGGTACTCGATAAGTAATCTTAATCCACCATCCCATTACACAAAAGAACATTATTACAACGGATTATCCATTTTCCATCATTCTGATTTTGATAATATTTTTAAAAATATTGATATCTACAAATATCCAGTTTATATTAAGACAGGTTTCAATGGCTTACCAATTTTTGTGCTATTCTATACGTTTTTAAAGAAACACGGACTTGACTTTAATAAAATTAAAGGTGGACTTTATACCGACCCTTATGAACATTTAGTACTTTATGGGAGCTTACCTGATTCTTTAAAAAATACTTTTGATTCACTTGCTATTTTAACAGATTGGATTTCTAATAATTCAGATAATTTCAAAACAATTAATGTTAGCGGTCTTCCTTATCATAATTCAGGAGCGACAACAATTCAAGAATTAGCGTATTGTTTTGCAACTGCTATTGAGTACATTAATAATTTACTTGAGAGGAATCTTGATATTAATAAAATTGCAAGAAGTTTTACTTTCACATTTGGGATTGGTCCTTTTTATTTTATGGAAATCGCAAAGCTGAGAGCAGCAAGAATGTTGTGGAGTAAGATTATCGCGTCTTATGGGGGAAATGAAGATTCCAGAAAAATTCATATCACATCTGTTACTTCTACATATAATAAAAGTATATTAGATCCTTATGTTAATATCTTAAGAACAATAACAGAAACTTTCTCTGCCGTTTTAGGTGGTGCAAACAGTATTCAAACAGCACCATTTGATGAGAGTATAAGATTACCTGATGAATTTTCGCAACACATTGCAAGGAATGTGCAAATTATTTTAAATAGCGAAGCAAATCTGTACAGGTTAATAGATCCTGCAGGTGGTTCTTATTTTGTAGAGTATTTAACAAATCAAATAGCACAAAACACATATAAGCATATTAAGGAAATAATTTCTAAAGGGGGGTTTTTACATTTACTTAAAAATGAAATAATCCAAAAAGAAATTGAAAAGATACATGAATTAAAAGTTAATGATTTTGCTAAAAGAAAATACATCCTTGTAGGAGTTAACAAATACTCAAATACTAATGAAAAAAGACTTGAAAGCAACAATCAGGATTTTGATTATATTTATCAAAAAAGATATAATGACTTACAGAAAATCAAAGAATCACAAAATAATTCAGAAAGAATTTCAACAATAAACAAGGAAAACATTTTAAAAGAAATAGATAAGGAATTCATAACAGAATTAACAATAGAAGATATTTTCAATTTCATAAAATCACCTTCTCAGGAAATTTTAAAAATTAAAACAATAAAACAAAAAAGATTAGCGGAAATATTCGAGGTATTAAGAGAAGTAACCAACGAAATAAAATTGAAGAGAGGAAAAGCACCCGTGGTTTTTCTTGCAACTATGGGATCTCTTAAAGAATACAAGGCAAGAGCTGAATTTTCAAGAGAGTTTTTCGAAGTTGGTGGTTTTAATGTAATTACTGGAAAAGGATATAACTCAGCAGAAGAAGCCATAAAAGATGCGTTAAAAAATTCTCCTGAAATAATCGTTATTTGCTCTACTGATGAATTATATAAAGAATTTGTTCCTCAAATTACAACAGAATTAAGCAGAAATAAGATTAAAATAATCCTTGTTCTTGCAGGCTATCCTGAAGAGCAGGTCGAACATTATAAAAAATTGGGAATAGATGAATTTATATATCTGGGAGTTAATGCATTTGAAACTTTAAACAATATTATTAAAAGGATTATTTGAAAGTATTTTTATGATTTATTAATATTATGTCAAAGGATAAAATAAATATACCTGACTTTTCTAAAATAGATTTAGATTTTAAAACAGATAATGTTCCTTTCAAGGAATGGGAAAAAAATTTTGAAAAACAAACAGGAAAAAGCTTTGATGATTTTATTTGGAATACTTTGGAACAAATACCTGTTAAACCAGTTTACGATTTTGATGACATAAAACACTGTGAGCATTTAAAATTCTATTCGGGTATTCCCCCATACCTTAGAGGACCTTATGCAACTATGTATGTACAGAAACCATGGACAATAAGACAATATGCCGGTTTCTCAACAGCCGAAGAAAGTAATGCGTTTTACAGAAGAAATTTAGCTGCTGGTCAGATGGGGCTTTCAGTTGCGTTTGATTTAGCAACTCATCGCGGGTATGATTCAGACCATCCAAGAGTAATTAGTGATGTCGGTAAAGCAGGGGTTGCGGTTGATTCTGTCGAGGATATGAAAATACTTTTTTCCGGTATCCCATTAGATAAAATGTCTGTTTCTATGACAATGAATGGTGCAGTCCTTCCTGTTATGGCTTTTTACATAGTAGCTGCAGAAGAACAAGGTGTAAAATGGGAACAATTAACCGGCACAATACAAAATGATATTCTAAAGGAATACATGGTCAGGAATACTTATATTTATCCCCCTGAACCTTCTATGAGAATAATAGCGGATATTTTTAAATTCACATCCCGTTATATGCCTAAATTTAACAGTATAAGTATTTCTGGTTATCATATGCAGGAAGCAGGTGCAACAGCAGATTTGGAAATGGCATATACCCTATCAGATGGATTAGAATATTTAAGAGTAGGTATTAATGCTGGATTAAATGTTGATGACTTTGCACCAAGGATATCATTTTTCTGGGCAGAAGGAATGAACTATTTTATGGAAATCGCTAAATTGAGAGCAGCAAGAGTTATTTGGGCTAAACTTGTAAAAATGTTTAACCCCAAAAATCCTAAATCAATGGCTTTAAGAACTCATTCTCAAACATCAGGCTGGAGTTTAACTGAACAAGACCCTTATAATAATATAATAAGAACCTGTATAGAAGCATTATCTGCAATATTAGGACATACACAATCATTACACACAAATTCTCTTGATGAAGCAATTTCTTTACCAACTGATTTTTCAGCAAGAATTGCAAGAAATACTCAGTTATTTTTACAAGAAGAAACCTATATCACAAAAGTAATTGACCCGTGGGGCGGTTCTTACCTTATTGAATATTTAACAGATAAATTAATAAATAAAGGTTGGGAACATATAAAAGAAATCGAATCTTTAGGCGGGATGACCAGAGCAATAGAATCAGGTATTCCAAAACTCCGAATAGAAGAAGCTGCTGCAAGACGGCAGGCAAGAATTGATTCAGGACAGGAAATAATAGTTGGTGTAAATAAATATACGCTTGAAAAAGAAAAGCCAATAGAAATTCTTGAAGTAGATAATACAGCAGTAAGAGAAATACAGATAAAGCGAATAAAAGAAATAAAATCCAAAAGAAACGAAGATGAAGTAAAAAGTTGCCTTGAAGAACTGACGAAATGCGCAGAGACAGGGGAAGGAAATTTGCTTGAACTCTCGATAAAAGCAGCACGTGCCAGAGCCACATTAGGAGAAATATCATTTGCATTAGAAAAAGTTTGGGGAAGGTATCAAACAATGACAAAAACAATATCAGGTATTTACAGCACCGAATACAGTGCTGGCGATGAAATCAAAATAAATCAAGTAAGAAAACTTACGAATGAATTTGAAAAAAGAGAGGGCCGCAGGCCGAGAATTCTTATTGCTAAAATGGGACAGGATGGTCATGACCGTGGCGCTAAAGTTGTTGCTACTGCTTATGCAGATATGGGCTTTGATGTTGATATTGGTCCTTTATTTCAAACTCCGGAAGAAACTGCAAAACAGGCAGTAGAGAATGATGTCCACATTATTGGTATGAGTTCTCTTGCTGGTGGCCATAAAACGCTATTACCAGCGCTTGTACAAGAATTGAAAAAATTAAATAGAGAAGATATAATAATTATTTGTGGTGGAGTAATCCCTCCTCAGGATTATGACTTCCTGTTTAAAAATGGTGCTTCTGCTATTTTTGGTCCCGGGACAAAAATTCCTGATGCAGCATTAAAAATAATGGAAATATTAAACAAATCCTTACACTAAAATATTATTAAAAAATAAAAAAGCAGGTTTTGAATACCTGCTTTTTTTATTACAATTAAACTTCCGGATTTCAACTATTTTAGAACAATCATTCGCATTGTTTTAATATAATCACCTGCTTTAAATCTATAAAAGTAAATACCGGAAGATAATGCGGTGGCATTAAACTCTACAGTATAAAAACCACTATCTTTGTATTCATTAACAAGAGTTTTTACTTCTCTCCCGCTAATATCATAAATGACTAATGATACAAATTCTCTTTGTGAAAGTTCGAAGTCTATTTTGGTTACCGGGTTAAAAGGATTTGGATAATTTTGCGAAATAAATATCTTAGCTGGTGGTGAAATACTGACAAAATCTTCCAAGTAAAAATACTCATAATTACCATTGAAATCTACCTGTTTAATTGAATATTCATATTGTCCTTTATTAAGATTTTTATCTTCGTATCTGTAAATGGTTTGAGTATTTTTTGTACCACTGCCTTTTACAAACCCTATATATTTCCAATGCTCTTTGCCGTATTCACTTCTAAAGACTTCAAATCCATAATTATTTTCTTCTGATGATGTAACCCATTGAAGCGTTACATCATTTCGGTTCACATAAGCATTAAAGGATGATAGCTTAACAGGTAATGGACTATTAAGTGGATTGCCATCTGCAATATTACCACCTACTCCAAATTGAGAAAAAGTAGTTAAACCAGTTCTCTTTATCCTTGGTGCTGTTGCAGTACCTTCTGCATTTTGATGAGTTCCCTCCATTACCCACTCTGAAGAACTATTCGTCCTTTTTAATACTCTTAACAAAGTATAGTTAGTGGAAGAAACACCTGTAATACTTCTTGCAAGCAAACTAATATTATATGTTCCACCTTCCAAACCATTACCTGCAGTTAATTGCCACCATGCTTGCTGAGAATAAGAATCAACAATATATCCGTCATCATTGAGGGGACCAGCGTTCAGATAACTTGGGTCAGTTGTATATGCTCTTACTCTTAATGTACCACCACTAGTAGGAGCGGAAGTAAAAGAAATATAGACCTCTCTGAACCGGGTCGTTGTACCAACAGGGAAATGCACATTAGAAACTGTTTCTGCAGCAAACCATCTTGCAAAATTACCAACTATTCTACCATCATCATAAGATAAAGTTCCTAAATTTGAAGTACTTGAACCTAAAGTAAGAGTATAGTTTCCAGACATAATTATATAACCGCTAATCATAGTTAATGTACCCGGTATTGTGCGATTGAATGGGAGTGTAACATTTGCAGAAGCATCCATTGTTAAATTTGCGGGTCCGTCTTCTTCTGGAAATTCATCTCCAGCGTAAATCGCCTCAGATATTGAGTATCTTAAAGTGCCATTACTACCATATTTTAAGACCCCATCCATTAATTGTAATTCTCCTCCATCTAACATTGATAAAGTACCATTAACTAAACAATCTCCTGTTAATGAAAGGGTTCCTTCTAAGTCCAAGTATCCATCTATAATTAATTGGTTTCCAGAACCTGATACAGTCAATGTACGTTCGGAATTAACTGTAAGAGTTTTACCACCTGATACGGTAGTCTGATCAATATTTAAATTAATATCTACTGATATATTATGATTTACCGTAATAACCCCAGCAGTTCTATCGGGGTAATTAGATGCATCTATCCATTGACTACCGTCGTATTGTTCCCATACGATTGAATATTGGGACCAGTTGCCATTACCTTTCGTACGGTAGTCACCTGCAGATTGTGAAAATGCATAACTACTGAATAGAAGGATGGCTACGACGATGTAGTTTAAGATTTTCATTTTAAAAGTTTATTTTTAATAAATATAATTAATTATAAATTTAAAAGCAAATAAGTATTTTCTATTTATCAACATAATTTATATTTTGCCTCTATACAAAACAATCCCCTCCTTAAAAAAATTCATATCACAACAAATAGAATAGACAAATGAAAATAAAATTCCTATTTTAATTTTGCAATGGCAAAAGAAACGATAAAACCTGATTGGGTTCCTGAGAATGCCGGGAAAGAATACGCTACAAAAATAATTCCTGCGGGAAGTAATAACACATCTGAAAATACTGAGATTCTTTTAAGGAAAAGAAAGTCTTATAATGTAGATGAAATAATACAGGGAGTATTAGAAAATGATAGAACCTTACTTGCCAAAGCAATAACATTTATTGAAAGCAATTCTCCCGCTCATCATCAAAAAGCAAAGGAAATATTAAAAAAACTTTTACCGTATTCAGGCAATTCAATTCGAATTGGGATTACAGGTTTACCCGGCGCGGGAAAAAGTACATTGATCGAAGCTTTAGGAATGTATTTAATAAGAAAAGGTCATAAAATCTCGGTACTCACAATAGATCCCAGCAGTATAATAAGCAGAGGAAGCATACTCGGTGATAAAACAAGAATGAAAAGACTATCGAAAGAAAAAAATTGTTTTATCAGGCCATCTCCTTCTGCTGGTGCTTTAGGCGGAGTAGCAAGGAAATCAAGAGAAACAATTTTAGTTTGTGAAGCAGCGGGTTATGACATAATTCTTGTAGAAACTGTTGGAGTTGGACAAAATGAAACAGCTGTAAGGACGATGGTAGATTTCTTTCTCCTTTTAATTATAGCTGGTGCCGGTGATGAACTACAGGCAATAAAAAAAGGAGTAATTGAACTGGCGGACGCAATATATGTAAATAAATGTGATGGTGATAACAGAGAAAAATCTTTACTGACAAAAAATGAATTTTCAACAATAATAAAACACATACCTTCCGCAACAAAAAACTGGCGAACTAAAGTTGATATATGCTCAGCATCAACGGGTGAAGGTATTGAAAGCTTATGGTTAACAATAGAGGAATTTGTGAAAAATGCAAAAGCAACGGGGATATTTGAAGAACGCAGAAGACAACAAATGCTTGACTGGACAACAGATTTGATTGAAGAAAATTTAAAGGAAAATTTTTATTCTAACGAATTAGTAAATAAAGAAATTCTCTCTGTTAAATCAAGGATTTTAAAAGGTGAATTATTGCCAACTGAAGCAGCAGAATATCTTCTAAATTTATTCTTTCGGAAAACATAATTTCTAAATATGTACTTTGAAGTATCTTTTGATAAAAAAATAACTTATAAAAAAGTTCTTGAAGGATATTCTAAAGGCATTTTCCCGATGGGTGATGTGTTTGATAATTCCCTCAGTTGGTATTTTACAGACCCAAGAGGAATAATAAAACTGGAACCTGATTTTAAGGGGATAAACATTCCGCGGTCTTTAAAACAGGTATTAAAGAAAAACCTCTTTGAAGTTAAAGTTGATACGAAGTTTAAAGAAGTGATTGAAAATTGTTCTTACCGTTTTGATACCTGGATAACTCCAAAGATAAAAAAATTATATATTACACTTCACAATAAAGGGTATGCACATAGTGTAGAAACCTACCAAGGTAATAAACTTGTCGGAGGGCTATATGGTGTCGCATATAAAGGTGCTTTCTTCGGAGAATCGATGTTCTATATAGAACCCAATGCATCAAAAGTCGCTTTTATAAAACTATACGAAATTTTAATAAAAAATAACTACTTATTGTTTGATATACAAATGATTACACCCGTATTTAAAATCCTTGGGGCTATTAATATACCAATAAAAGTTTACCATCAATTACTTTCCAAAGCTATGTCTGTAGAAAGAGAATTCCTGTATTAAAATTTTATTCGGGATATCCAACAGTTTGAGCTAAAATTATATATTGTTCTTCTTCAAGTTTTAATCTTTTTTTAAGTTCCTCTTTATCAATCCAGGCTCTTATCACTGTATTTAAACCAGCAGAAGTACAGAATAAATATACATTTTCACCAATAAAACCAGCATGAGCACCGGAATAAATCTCTTTTTCTGAACCTCTTTTCAGCTTAGAATAATCAGCAACATAAACAAGATTCACAGGTGCAATTTTAACAAAATCCTGTGAGCCTGCTAATTCACTTAAATCTTCATCTGTTATTAAATCAAGAGTATTATCTTTTGCATTATAAATATAAGTACCGCTGTGCATAATCACATATATATCCATAGCTTGAGTATTATTAGCAGTTGGTGCTGTTCTCATTCCACTTTCAGGACGATTAATTCCGAATGCTGCCCAGAGTAAATCCGATAACATCTGGTCTGACAACATCTTATCACTAAATTTCCTTGATGACTTTCTATTTCTTAGTACATCCATAAGTGGCATACCACCTGTTGTATTTGGGTCAGGAAGTTTAATCTTTTCCTTAACCAAAACCGAAGCATTATTTACTTCTGAACCTTTTGTATTTAGAAAAATAAAAATAACTATTGCTAACTGAATAACAACAAAAGTAAAAATTATTTTTTTCATAAATTTATTTTTTTTAATTCTTTTAAACACAATGCTGATGCACCCAAAATAGATGCATCATCTTGTGGTAGACCAGAAGGAAGTATTTTAACAGTGTTTTTTAGCACATTCAGTAAATATTTATCAAAATAATATCTCACTGGTTTAAAAATAAAATCACCTGCATTTGATAATCCACCATATAGAAAAATTGCTTCTGGGTTTAAAATTGCAGCTATATTTGCTAATGCAATACCTAATATTTCAGCTGTATACTTGAATGATTCTATTGCAAGTTTATCTCCTTTCAAAGCATACTCAAAAATTTTTTTCGATGTCAATTTATTTTCTGGAATATTTTTAAGCGCACTTTCCATTCCTTTACTTAAAAACTCAACAGCTGTCCTTTTCAAACCTGTAGCGGATACATAAGTTTCAAGACAACCTTTCCTTCCGCAATTGCATTGCCTGCCATCTTTGAAAACTATCGTATGACCAAATTCTCCTGCAATACCTGACTGTCCATAAAGTAATTTACCATCACAGTATATACCACACCCAAGACCAGTCCCAAGAGTAATAAAAATAAAATTATTATAAAATTTCGCTGCTCCAAAAGTTTTCTCTCCAATTGCTCCCGCATTAGCATCATTAATTATAAAAACAGGTTTACCCATTAAATTTTGCAATTTTTCCTTTATATTAACTTTTCCCTTCCATTTTAAATTCGGTGCTTCCTCAATATACCCTGTGAAGTAATTTGCGTTTGGCGCCCCGACACCAATTGAAATTATCTCATATTCAGGGGGTAACTCACAATTTACTTTATTAACAAGTGAATTTATATAATCTTCAAAATCATTGAACTCACAAGTAGTCATCAAAGATTTTTTCAAAATATTTCCTTCAAAATCAACAAAACCAAATTTTGTTAATGTTCCCCCAATATCTATACCAAGTAAAATATTCTTCCTTTCACTCATCTAATAGATTAAATTAACACTATAAATAAATCATCAGAGAAATAATTACATTAAAAAACTGTTATATAATTTTTATCTTAAAAAAAATTTATATTTATAATTATTTTGCAAGAATCAATCTTTTCGAATCCTTAAAATCACCTGCGATTAAAGAGTAATAGTAAACCCCACTCGTCAAATTAAGACCGAGCATTTTCATATTAATAACAACTAAATATTCACCTGCTGGTTGAACCTTATTGACAAGAGTAATTATTTCCTTTCCTAACTGGTCATATAACACAAGGCGAACATTAGACTCCTTCGGAATTATGTACTTAATATTTGTTTCGGGGTTAAATGGATTTGGATAATTCTGATATAACTCATATTTCTCAGAAGTGGTAGCAGCAATCTTATTGACATTAACTACAATTGAATTTTTAAATAAATAATTACCCTTATTATTATCCCAGTTTGTAACTGCAAAATCAAGGTCATAAGATGCATAATAATAAATCTTAATTGTAGTACCAGAAGGGGGAGGATTTTTTAAAATAATCCATCCATTTTCCAAATCATAACAATACTGAGAAGGCAGAATAGAATCGGTTCCAAACACAACTTTTTGAATTTTATGGACGGGGTAACGAGAAAGATAATATAACTTCTTAGTACCATTACTTGAAAACTGGTCAAGCTTACTTGATATACCATCATTATCATAATCAGCACAAACAATTGCTTCAACAACACTACTAGTAGCAGAAGTCCATTGAGGAGTCAGTTGAAAAGTACCATTTGTATTTTCATAAATTCGGCATGCAGTCCACCAGCCACCGCAAATAAGATGCGGAAAATTACTTGCTGTAACTCTTGCAAGATTAATACCAGAACCATAACCTGAAAAAGAAGAAGACCAGAAAGGAGTAGTAGCCAAAGTGCCTGAATTATTCAAATATATTTTAAATTTTCCCGAGCCACCAAGTTGATTATTATCTGATACAGCTAAATCCAGCCATCCATCACCATTTACATCATCAACAAAAAGCGAATTTGCATACTGGCTCGCATCAGTTGAAACCCATGAATGAACAGTGGCAATAGAATCACCATAATTTAAAAACATTCTGTTTGGACCACGCTCACAACAAAATATTAAATCAAGCTTTCCATCTTTATTAATATCAGCCCAAGTAACATCCATAGCATAAAAACTCAAAACAGATTTCCAACTGGGTAATGATTCGAATATCCCGTTATTATTATAATAAACTCTCATTTGTTCGGGCTTCAGATTATAAGATTCACCAGAGGCAACAGCAAGGTCTAAATCTCCGTCATTGTCCGCATCTCCGAAAGCACAACTAAAAGTATAAACAGTATCAGCGGAAACCCACGCAGGATTTGAAGTTAAAACTCCATTGTTATTCATATAAATCTTAACCTTCCCCCTTTGACCAAACCCACCAGGACCAATATAAACAGAAACTGCAACATCCGGAAATCCATCATTATTAACATCACCAATACTTAAATGACCGTGATAATCAATATCATTCGAAACCCAGGAAGGAGTCGTTGGCAAAACACCACTATTACTAATATAAACTACAACTTTTTGTCTTGCCATATCGTTCCCATTGGCAACAACAAGATCAAGCCATCCGTCTTTATTAATATCAGCCCACCCGCATCCCGTCGAATAATTAGACACATCTGTAGAAATCCAAAAAGGTGATGTATTAAAATATATTTGAGGATACCCTAAATAAGAATATAAGATTAAAATAAAAAATATTAACTTTCTCATTATATTTTTTATTTTTATGATTTTATAATTTTTAAAAATACATTATTTTTTTTTCAATTTAAACATCCTTTTCTATAATGAAATCCAAACTCTATTAAATTTCTTCCCGCATAGTAAAACTTAAATACCTAAATTTGCCACAAATCCCAATACCTAAGAAATATTTATGTGATGAAATGAAAAAAATCCCATTTTTCAGATTTCAATCTTATAATATAAGAAATTGAATATTTGGTTAATATAAATCTATTAATACTTGAAGTGAATGATCAACAATTTTCGTTGATTAGCCTTTGTAATTTTATAATTCGGCCTCTGATTAAATAATAATGTTTACCTGTTTTGCCTTTGTTGAATAATTGTTTAGTTAAATAATTCATTTCATTTATCATTTCAGCTAAATTTACGGTATTAATCTCATCAGCTGTGCGGGTCATAAACTCAATAGTATCCTCTTCAGTATTACAGTATTTTTCATCAAAGAAAGGTATAAAAAATTTCACACCCTTATTTTCAAAATAAAAATCTTTAACATTATTTAAATCAATGAAAACAGAGTATGAACCTAAAACCTTTCCATCATTACATAACATTAATTCAAATTTCATTCCAGTATATTTTCCCTTTTTTACTATTTTACCCAAAATTACACTATCACGATTAAATTCTTTTCCAATCCGCAATAAATCATCTTTCGGAATATTTCTGATTAAAAAATAATCTTTAGTATCATCACCGTATTTTCCTTCTAATTTTGTATAATAATAAACGCCTCTTCTTAATAACCTATCTAAATCTACACTTAATTTTTTTTTCGTTCCCCCTTCAGTTGTATAACTTTCAAAATTTTCAGCTCCAATTATACCTACTGTTATTATTTTAGGAGCGATTCCTTTTAATAAAGAAAGAACTCTTTTATACTTTCTTTTTTCAATTAAAACTTTTTTTGATTCATTAAAGTCAATAATGTTCTTTAATTTTTTTACTTTAGCCATAATATTCTGCTAAATTATAAATTAAATAAATTTAATTTAAATTTAAACTATCTAAAATTTTTCTTTTATTATACCCTTCACTTTAGAATTCAAATATTATAGAAATCTCCACAGTAGATTATGTAATCTCAATATTTACTTTTATTATTAGGGTTAATCATATCTTTTTCTTTAAAATTTATTATTCATAAAGAATATACCCAATTTTTAATCTTACAAATTTAGAATTAATGCCTAACGGTATTTCTATTTCGGGAGAAACAATAAACTTACTTAACCTTAAATTCATTGCTAAAAACATAGAATATTGGAATTTATCTGGGAATTCTGTAGAGGAGGGTTTATCAAAAACATAAAAGGGTTGTAAGCCCAAATAAACTTCAACCCCTTTGTAAAATTTTTTCTCTGCAATCTTCCTGCTCAACTCATTAATTTTTTTTGAAGAATCTAAAGAAGACTGGCATACATTAATAATACTATCTTTAGCCGAAACACATCCTTTTAGTAATTTAATTTGTTCTTCCTGGACAGTTAGAAGGCTATCTTTATACAGGAGTTCATCACGCATCTCCAGATAGCCATCTCTTAAGAAAAACCAAATTGCAGTATCAAGAATAACCTTTCCATTCTGATACTGAATTTGAGCAACACTTACCTTGAGTGTTGCCAGAGCCATAAGAAAAATAAATAGTTTTTTCATTTTTTTGAATTTAAGTTTTGGGAATGTTTTAAAATTAAATTTAAAATAATTGAATCCTTACTTGAACTTGGCATTGTCTTTAAATTTTGTTTCCTTCTCTCATAATTTGATTTTAAAACTTCTTTTTTACTTTTTAATTCTAAAATCTCTTCTTCTAACTGATTAACCTGTTGTTCCAACCCTCCTAATTTATAGGCATTATTAATCATAGTATCTCTTAATCTTTTAATTTCTATTGCCCTTTCTTCAATTATTTTTTTACTCTCATATTGTTTAAAAAGGAAAAACAAATAAAACCCAAATAATACAAGAGCAACTATCCAGAGGAAATTATTTTAAACCAATTTAACATAAATCTAAAATTTAATTTTGTTTTAAATTAATAATTTTAATAATATCATTGTAGATATTATTAAGGCAAATATCTTTTACTGTATACCTTAAAACTTTCCAGCCATTACATACAGCAAGATTACGTTTACTACAATCTTTAATAAACCCCAATGGTCATGTGTGCCTGCCAAGTCTCAATTCCACTATGGTTCAATTCAAATTGAATAGAGAAAAAGGTAAAAATATAATTAAAATTTTCTTCAGTCTCAATTCCACTATGGTTCAATTCAAATGTGTAAGGCTCGGTAAGGGGAGACACATCCCGTTGTCTCAATTCCACTATGGTTCAATTCAAATTTACTAATCAAAAAAAAGGAAGGTAAAAATGGAAGGTAAAGTCTCAATTCCACTATGGTTCAATTCAAATTCTAATAAAAAAAATATTAAATTATCTTATGATTTTTTTAGTCTCAATTCCACTATGGTTCAATTCAAATAGTTTTATTTTAAAGTAGGGAAAGAATACACAATGGACGGGAGTCTCAATTCCACTATGGTTCAATTCAAACACAAAAAAACTGGTGAAATAACGGGGGTGTTAGATGGTATGTCTCAATTCCACTATGGTTCAATTCAAATGTTGGCGTTGCTGTTATTAGAAATACCACAATATATTTCGTCTCAATTCCACTATGGTTCAATTCAAATTTCTAAATCATCAATTGCAATGGAAGTTGTTTAATTTTATTGTCTCAATTCCACTATGGTTCAATTCAAATCCGTTGGCATTGGAGAGGATGGAATGATAATGCAGATATTGTCTCAATTCCACTATGGTTCAATTCAAACATGAATGGGTCTCCCATTCCTTTAAGGATACAGGTCTCCCTTAGTCTCAATTCCACTATGGTTCAATTCAAATATTTGGTGTAGACTGGAATTTTCCAGTCGAAACCAAAGGTCTCAATTCCACTATGGTTCAATTCAAATAGATATTATTTCTGTGTAAGACTGTCAAACGGAAGGCAGTCTCAATTCCACTATGGTTCAATTCAAATAAAAAGATGTAGAAAAGTTATATATGCTGTTAAGGTATGGTCTCAATTCCACTATGGTTCAATTCAAATAGCAATTACTTCCAGTATGGTCTGTTAGTTATTTAAATAATAGTCTCAATTCCACTATGGTTCAATTCAAATCAAAAATAAGATATTACCGAAAAGGGGAATAATATTATGTCTCAATTCCACTATGGTTCAATTCAAATCTCAGTACTCACACAAGGTCTGAGTTTCAGGAATAAATGTCTCAATTCCACTATGGTTCAATTCAAATCAGAACCCCGCCCACTACCTTACTGTAATTTATCTTATTTGCGTCTCAATTCCACTATGGTTCAATTCAAATACAGATTAATTGACGATTACATAAACTTTTTAGAATGCACGTCTCAATTCCACTATGGTTCAATTCAAATAAAATTTGTTTATTAATAAGTATATCCTCGGGTTTCCGAGGTCTCAATTCCACTATGGTTCAATTCAAATGTGAAATCTAGCCTCTCGAGAATGAGGGACTGACTAAATGTCTCAATTCCACTATGGTTCAATTCAAATCTCAGTACTCACACAAGGTCTGAGTTTCAGGAATAAATGTCTCAATTCCACTATGGTTCAATTCAAATGGAAGAAGAGATTATGAATCTGTAATTCGAAGTAAAAAAAGTCTCAATTCCACTATGGTTCAATTCAAATGGGACTGACTAAATCGGTCCCTCATTATTTTTTTTAAAGTCTCAATTCCACTATGGTTCAATTCAAATAATAATATTAATGAGAAATCACCAACGGTTAAAGTAATAGTCTCAATTCCACTATGGTTCAATTCAAATCCTGAGCAAGTCTCTAAACTGCTCACTTTTGTTATTTATTTTGTCTCAATTCCACTATGGTTCAATTCAAATTAAAAACCCTTTGAAAAGCACTCATATTATTTTAAAGAGTCTCAATTCCACTATGGTTCAATTCAAATGCAGAAGGCTGGAATAGATAGAGAGCAAGTAGCAAAGTTAAGTCTCAATTCCACTATGGTTCAATTCAAATATATTAACTCCAGAAGAAATAAGGGAGTTAGAGAATGAGTCTCAATTCCACTATGGTTCAATTCAAATCTTACGGAAGGCGGTAAGGACTTCTGTCCAGACTTTCTGGGCAGTCTCAATTCCACTATGGTTCAATTCAAATGGTTTTCTGTTTAGATAAACTAAACAGTTTTAAAAGCCACGTCTCAATTCCACTATGGTTCAATTCAAATACTCTCTGCCACTGGATAACCAGTGACAGGGAGTTATCCGTCTCAATTCCACTATGGTTCAATTCAAATAGTGTATAGTCAGAATTTTGTAGATAACTTAGCAGTGCTGTCTCAATTCCACTATGGTTCAATTCAAATGAACAAAAATGGAAGTAAGAAAAGTTTTAAAAAACCTACAGAGTCTCAATTCCACTATGGTTCAATTCAAATATCTAACATTGCAGGAGATATGTTTATGTTTTACATACCGGTCTCAATTCCACTATGGTTCAATTCAAATCCCGATTGAGACAGCCGACTTCGCCTTCTACGACAGCGAAGGTCTCAATTCCACTATGGTTCAATTCAAATTTGCAGAAGGCCGGAATAGATAGAGAGCAGGTTGCAAAGTGTCTCAATTCCACTATGGTTCAATTCAAATTCAAATAAATATGTTAAGTAGATGTCAGGCTCAATATGTCTCAATTCCACTATGGTTCAATTCAAATTACTTTTCCCGAGTATGAGAAACTCGATGATAAGTTGTGTCTCAATTCCACTATGGTTCAATTCAAATGAAAGTTTGAGACTTACTACCAAGACCTTTCTTGGTGGTGTCTCAATTCCACTATGGTTCAATTCAAATTCTGCCACTGGATAACCAGTGACAGGGTCTCAATTCCACTATGGTTCAATTCAAATTGGAAAGTAAAAAGCAAACAAACGCCAGCCTTCTATTGCAGAAGTCTCAATTCCACTATGGTTCAATTCAAATTTTCTTTTTGTTATATTTTCCTACAAGACCTTCTTGCCCGTCTCAATTCCACTATGGTTCAATTCAAATAAAATATATAAAGATGAGGTTGAATATGTTATTGAAAAGTCTCAATTCCACTATGGTTCAATTCAAATGTTCTTACGATGTTTTCAGGTTGAAACCGCTCTTAGGGTCTCAATTCCACTATGGTTCAATTCAAATTTATTTCTGTGTTAGGTTAAGTAACGGAAGGCATATACGTCTCAATTCCACTATGGTTCAATTCAAATGAGACAGCCGACTTCGCCTTCTTCGACCAAGAAGGCGGGAGTCTCAATTCCACTATGGTTCAATTCAAATGTAGTAGATACTGTTTACGGCTTGGTTGATTTAAATAGTCTCAATTCCACTATGGTTCAATTCAAATAGGTTGGATTTAGTTATGGGTGATGAACTTAAAATTCAAGTCTCAATTCCACTATGGTTCAATTCAAATAAAAAAATTTTATTTGTCAATTAATTTGGGATAAACGTCTCAATTCCACTATGGTTCAATTCAAATTATTGTTCCCGTAGACTATGTGGATATTGGAAATTATGTCTCAATTCCACTATGGTTCAATTCAAATACCGAAAGCATTTAGACAAGTATATCTCGGAAACCCGAGTCTCAATTCCACTATGGTTCAATTCAAATCTGGAAAATCAAAAATAAGAAGAGTTTTTTTTTATTTTGTCTCAATTCCACTATGGTTCAATTCAAATTTTTTATTTTCTTTAAAACAAAAAAACCCTACGGAAGGCGTCTCAATTCCACTATGGTTCAATTCAAATGTCAGAAAATCTCCACCTTCAACTTTGTAAAATGGAGAGTCTCAATTCCACTATGGTTCAATTCAAATAAGAAGCCCTTGAAAAGCAAAAAGAAGCCCTTGAAAAGCAGTCTCAATTCCACTATGGTTCAATTCAAATAGCACCTCTTGTCTATTCATCCCTAAAAACTTCTTCCGTCTCAATTCCACTATGGTTCAATTCAAATTGAAATTTTAAAAGGGGATAGACACTACTTTTGCATAAGGGTCTCAATTCCACTATGGTTCAATTCAAATATTTACTGATTATTTTAAAAATGAATTAAAAGTAGGCGTCTCAATTCCACTATGGTTCAATTCAAATTTAATATGGGGCAACCCATATTATTTCGTGATTAAATTAAGTCTCAATTCCACTATGGTTCAATTCAAATATAATTTTATAATCTGTTGGGAAATCTTTTATTATTAAGTCTCAATTCCACTATGGTTCAATTCAAATCCCTCCACCTCTTGGGATGTAAAACAAAAAGAGGGGTTGTCTCAATTCCACTATGGTTCAATTCAAATAAGATAACACAGGATATTTATGCTATCTTTTCGCTCTAAATGTCTCAATTCCACTATGGTTCAATTCAAATTTTGGATACCAACAACGGAACGAACCGTAAAAGAAATGCGTCTCAATTCCACTATGGTTCAATTCAAATGTCAGAAAATCTCCACCTTCAACTTTGTAAAATGGAGAGTCTCAATTCCACTATGGTTCAATTCAAATACCTGCCCTTCCCAAATATTCCCCCTACTCTTTCTGTGTCTCAATTCCACTATGGTTCAATTCAAATTTTACTATGAAAGAAGCAGAATAAAGAAAAAAACAGTCTCAATTCCACTATGGTTCAATTCAAATAAGGATAAAACTGGTGAATGGCGTTCTAAATTCTTGGTCTCAATTCCACTATGGTTCAATTCAAATAAGACCTTATGGGAGTGAGGCTGAAATATGCTACAAATGCGTCTCAATTCCACTATGGTTCAATTCAAATCAAAGACCTGAGCAAGTCTATAAACTGCTCACTTTTTTGTCTCAATTCCACTATGGTTCAATTCAAATTCTTTTGGCGGGGATTTCGGAATAATCATAAAAGAAGTCTCAATTCCACTATGGTTCAATTCAAATTCTGTTTAGATAAACTAAACAGTTTTAAAAGCCACAGGAGTCTCAATTCCACTATGGTTCAATTCAAATAAACACGGGGTTGACGAAGAAACCCCCGTAGAAACTTCTGACGTCTCAATTCCACTATGGTTCAATTCAAATAAGTTCAACAAATTTCCATTTTTCTTCTTCACAGAAGTGAGTCTCAATTCCACTATGGTTCAATTCAAATTGGTTATTCACAACCTTCAAACACAGAATTAATATGGGGAGTCTCAATTCCACTATGGTTCAATTCAAATTTCGACGAAGAAGGCGGGCGGTTGAATACCCACCCCGAAAAGTCTCAATTCCACTATGGTTCAATTCAAATGCGCTTGAAGATTTCATTAACATTTATTTAAATGATTATTTGTCTCAATTCCACTATGGTTCAATTCAAATTAATTTAACCTTTTAAAATATGGAACTTATTTTTTTGATGTCTCAATTCCACTATGGTTCAATTCAAATAGAGGAATTTAATAAAGTCTTGAGCGATGCTTTTTCTTATAGTCTCAATTCCACTATGGTTCAATTCAAATAAATGGCTACTATTAAATTATTTAATGATTACCTCTATTTTGTCTCAATTCCACTATGGTTCAATTCAAATTTATTTAATGATTACCTCTATTTTAGAGGGATTCTGTACGTGTCTCAATTCCACTATGGTTCAATTCAAATGGAACCCAATCGAAACCAAAGATTTTACCTTCCTTGAGTCTCAATTCCACTATGGTTCAATTCAAATTAAATAAGTTTTTCTCTTTCCTTTTTTCTTTTATGATATGTCTCAATTCCACTATGGTTCAATTCAAATGAATTTTTAAAACTAAAAAAGAAAGGAGAAAAAAATGGCTGTCTCAATTCCACTATGGTTCAATTCAAATAATCATAACTGGACATTTGGAAGAGATTGTATTGCTCAGTCTCAATTCCACTATGGTTCAATTCAAATATTCTACTGAAAAGACCTGAGTAAGTCTTAAAACTGCTCAAGTCTCAATTCCACTATGGTTCAATTCAAATTTACTACTGCGTAAGATTAGGTAATGGGAGGCACATCCCAGTCTCAATTCCACTATGGTTCAATTCAAATGTAGTAGTCAAGACCTGAGCAAGTCTATAAACTGCTCACGTCTCAATTCCACTATGGTTCAATTCAAATAGTATTAAAAAAGAAGAAAATAAAAAAGAATTCCTGAAGTCTCAATTCCACTATGGTTCAATTCAAATAAAAATAAGTGAAAAAATGATAAAGAAATTAAACTTAATTGAGTCTCAATTCCACTATGGTTCAATTCAAATGTATTTACAGCATAAATGCTTGCATTCTTAATAATTATGTGTCTCAATTCCACTATGGTTCAATTCAAATAGCTGGAGTTACGAACGAGGAAGTATCAGAGGTCCGAGTCTCAATTCCACTATGGTTCAATTCAAATTTTAAAAAAAAATAAATGTGCTCATTAAGTACATTAAGTCTCAATTCCACTATGGTTCAATTCAAATAAATTCGAGGTATTTGATAATATCTCGAAGAGATTTCTGTCTCAATTCCACTATGGTTCAATTCAAATAAAGAATGAAATCATGAATTTATAAGGTTGTGAAAACAAAACGTCTCAATTCCACTATGGTTCAATTCAAATGCTAACAACAATTTTAATTATAATAATCCCATTACTGGTAGTCTCAATTCCACTATGGTTCAATTCAAATTGAATAATTTTTTGTTGCAACAAGCTGAATTTGAAGAAATAAGTCTCAATTCCACTATGGTTCAATTCAAATGAAAAAAGAATGTATAAACTACACATTAGCCCTTGGGGTCTCAATTCCACTATGGTTCAATTCAAATAAGTTGTATGTTTTTATAAAGAAATTAAGGATACTGAAATGTCTCAATTCCACTATGGTTCAATTCAAATTATTTATGCTATCTTTTTGCAAGAGATGTACCAGGAGCGGTCTCAATTCCACTATGGTTCAATTCAAATTTCAAAGGTGTAAATTTATTAACAATGGAGTGGAACGTCTCAATTCCACTATGGTTCAATTCAAATAATTTTATACGGGAGGAACCGGTATTTTCAATTTTGATAAGTCTCAATTCCACTATGGTTCAATTCAAATTATTTTCTTAGCCAGAGGGAAGGCTTATAATGATACTCTGGTCTCAATTCCACTATGGTTCAATTCAAATAAACCCCTTCGGAAGGCGGGAGGGGTCTGTTTAGATAAAGTCTCAATTCCACTATGGTTCAATTCAAATATGAAGAGGATTAATAATTTTAATTAAAAATAAAAAGTCTCAATTCCACTATGGTTCAATTCAAATTTGCTTGAAAAAGCAAATATCAGCAAGGATGATGTGTCTCAATTCCACTATGGTTCAATTCAAATTGGGGGTATCGGGATAGGGGTAATAGAGAAGTCAGAAATGAGTCTCAATTCCACTATGGTTCAATTCAAATAAAAATGAAAAAGGTTTTAATAAATTTAAGTAATCATCCTTCTGTCTCAATTCCACTATGGTTCAATTCAAATCGAAAATAGTATGAAGCTAAAAGAAATAAGAAGAGACATGTCTCAATTCCACTATGGTTCAATTCAAATTCCCAGAGAGGAAAAGGTGTGGGAGTTTTTCGCACCTGAGTCTCAATTCCACTATGGTTCAATTCAAATTTCAAAAAGAATTCAAAAGGAATTTACTCAAACGGCGGAAGCGTCTCAATTCCACTATGGTTCAATTCAAATTTTATGGAAGCAAAAAAAACAACTTCCGATGTTTTGCTCGAGTCTCAATTCCACTATGGTTCAATTCAAATTCAACCTACTGAACAGGCTGAAAAGCCTGGGACTCGATGAGTCTCAATTCCACTATGGTTCAATTCAAATTTTTAAAAAAGCTATATATAATAAAAATATATAACTCGTCTCAATTCCACTATGGTTCAATTCAAATAGAGGCGGAGGAAAGCTAAGCTGTTTCCTCTTGATTAGTCTCAATTCCACTATGGTTCAATTCAAATGGAACATGAAAAGGCCGCTATACTTTATGAAAGGCTAGGTCTCAATTCCACTATGGTTCAATTCAAATAGAAATAAAAAAGGATTTACAAAAATTTTGGATGTTAATGTCTCAATTCCACTATGGTTCAATTCAAATGAGGATTTTTGTGTAATTATTGATATTCCGTTCCCTGTAGTCTCAATTCCACTATGGTTCAATTCAAATTGTGTGCAAGGTTTTTTGAACTTATACGAAAAGGATATGTGTCTCAATTCCACTATGGTTCAATTCAAATTTACTCTAACGGCGGAAGTTTAGGAAATGAGTTTTATGTCTCAATTCCACTATGGTTCAATTCAAATATAGAATTAAAAGTCATTCCTAAAACAGAAATAAAGGATAGTCTCAATTCCACTATGGTTCAATTCAAATAAAATAATTGATACTGAATCGCAGAAGGTTGAAAAAAAGTCTCAATTCCACTATGGTTCAATTCAAATTACTTTATCCCACGAAAAATGGAGTCTTCACTACAAAGGTCTCAATTCCACTATGGTTCAATTCAAATGCCGAAAATAATATGAAGATAAAAGAAATAAAAAAGAAGTCTCAATTCCACTATGGTTCAATTCAAATTCCTTTTTTAAAAAAAAAAGGTAAAAATTCGGTACCATAGGTCTCAATTCCACTATGGTTCAATTCAAATGATTATAAAAAAGTATCAAATAGACACGAACACGCAATGAGTCTCAATTCCACTATGGTTCAATTCAAATTTATTTTGAAGATGAAGATGATGATGAAGATGAGGAGTGTCTCAATTCCACTATGGTTCAATTCAAATAAATTTAATCTTGCAATAAAGGATGTCGAGAAAAAATATGTCTCAATTCCACTATGGTTCAATTCAAATAAAGATGCTATTCAAGTGTTTAATGATTATGTATATTTGTCTCAATTCCACTATGGTTCAATTCAAATACCTGAGCAAGTCTTAAAACTGCTCAATTTTAATTAAAAGTCTCAATTCCACTATGGTTCAATTCAAATTTTCAGAAATCGCAGAGCATTATAGTGCTCTGCAAAAAAGGTCTCAATTCCACTATGGTTCAATTCAAATTTAAATAAATAAATAAATAAATAAACCCCTTCGGGAGGGTCTCAATTCCACTATGGTTCAATTCAAATTCATCACAGCAATGCTATGCCAAACCTTACAGGGAAAGTCTCAATTCCACTATGGTTCAATTCAAATTTCGGAAGGCGGAGGGGGTCTGTTTAGATAAACTAAAGTCTCAATTCCACTATGGTTCAATTCAAATAAAAAATGGAAACAAAAAAAAGATTAAAAACCCTTTCAGTCTCAATTCCACTATGGTTCAATTCAAATGGCATATCCCCCTTCCGTTGCTGAACCGATTTCCGTTTGTCTCAATTCCACTATGGTTCAATTCAAATCCTTCGGAAGGCGGAAGGGGTCTGTTTGGAAAAACCGAAGTCTCAATTCCACTATGGTTCAATTCAAATACACATTCCCAAATTTGGAATATCACCATTCAGGATACGTCTCAATTCCACTATGGTTCAATTCAAATAATATTTATCTAAATGAAAAGTATTATGTTTTTGAAGATAAAGTCTCAATTCCACTATGGTTCAATTCAAATACAGTATTCAAGAAATCATCACAGCGAAAGTATGTTAGAGTCTCAATTCCACTATGGTTCAATTCAAATGTTAGCGAAAGACTGGGATAAATACAAAGATGATTATTTAGTCTCAATTCCACTATGGTTCAATTCAAATCCGTTTTATTGTTATAAAATTAATATGTTTTTTTATTATTTGCAAGTGTTCAATTTTACTTATTCAAACTTCGTAAGAAAATTTAGAAAAAACATTGGGGTTCGAAGTTGCAATTCAAGGTCAAATTTTTGAGAAATATTAAATTTTAAGAATAGAATGGATAAATAAAAGTGGGATCGAAGTATAAATAAATGTAAATTTTTAAAAAAACGGCAAAAACCATAAATTATTTTAATTATTTTTCCAAATTTATCATTTAAAAAAATCATAGTTACATAACTATTAATTATTGAAAAAATTGAACAGGCATTTTGTAAATCAGGCAACTTCTTCTGTAATTTTCCTAAATTTTTCAAGATATTCATTGGATCTTGAATGATTTCCAAGTTTAGATTCAATATGATAGAGAAAATAATAAGCGGTTAAAATATCCTTATTAGTATCAGGAAACGATATTGATTGTTCAACTTGTTCTTTTGCTTTTGTATAATCTTTATTTAGAAAATAAGCAAGAGCCAGAGTATATCTCACATAATAATCAGTTTTGTGTTTACAAAAGTTCGATAGAGTTTGAATTGCCAAGTTATAATTTTTTTTAATTATATAGATACGAGCAAGTTTTTCTGCGATAAATGCTTTACTGAGTTTTCTTTTTTCAAAGGGGAAAGGATAAGATAATGCTCTTTTAAAACATTTTTCAGCATAATAAATAGAATCTTGAATTTCAGAAGGAGAATTTAAATTTTTAGAATTAAGTAAATATTTTTTGAGATAATATTTCCCCATACTATATAGCTTGAATACACCTTCTACAAATCCATCATAATCAGCGCCAGCATAAATAGCAGGATTTTTATTTATTTCAAAAGTATTATTCAAATCTTTAGCGCAACATTTATTGATATATTCTATTGAAGAATTTATAAATTTAATATTATTTTCAATTTCAAAATCATTGTTTAATCTATCTATTTGTTGTTCAATTAATTGTTTATAATCCCACTTGTGAGAAATTAATTGATAGTATGCAGCTGCTATATTATAAAGAGATTTAATATATTCTTTTTTATAACGAATAAGTCTTTTCTCGTCAATGACAGGAATTATTTCATAAACTTCTTCTACTTTCTGGAATGCTTTAATACCATCGGAGATTAAGTTTTTAACTTCAATTATGGTATTTTTATCAGAATAATTATTTTTCCCAAAAAGTAAAACAGGGGGAAGAATATTTGTAAGCAGGACTCCTTTCCTATATAAATCAGTAATTCTATTAGGTTCCAGTTCAAGTGCTTTATTAATAAATTCTAAAGATTTTTTAGCATCCTCTCTAATAGAACCATCGCGTCTCCCGCCTCTTGTTGCAAGTTCAAGACAAAATTGATAATAACTATATGCAAGATTAGAATAATAGCCTGGGTTATCCGGATTTAGTTCGATACATCTTTTTCTAATGTTAATAGTTATTTTTCTATATCTTTTTTTTATTTTAAGATATTTTTTTATATCAGAATCTGATTTAAATTCTCGTTTTAAATTTATATAAACCTCAGAAAGCTTAGCCGTAGCAAAAGATAAGGCATTAAGTAAATTATGATTATTCCAGAAGACGGGTTTTTCTGATAATGATTCAAGTGGTTCAAATAATTTGCAAATTTCCAGCCAATTATTTTTTCTGGACAGACTTTTTATCTGTTGAAGTAATAATTCATCTTCTGAATAAGAGACAAACTCTTTTTCATCAATGGCAAAACAATAAGGAGTATAATCCTGAAAGTCAGGATCAGGGAAAATAATTTTTCTAATCAGACTTTTAACAGAAGAAGAAATTAAGTCAAGTTTTTTGACAATAGAAAAATCAATTTCGAGACATTTTTTTGAATATCTTAAATCATCAATACAAATTTCATAACACAAGGAATCTTCAAATTCAGAGGTTAAAAAATAAGCGATACCATAAGAAATATTACCGAGTTTGAGTTTAGAAATATCAAAATATTTAACAATCCTTTCAAGGTAATCACCTTTCCAGAAAACCTGACCAAGTCTAAGTCTCTGTTCAGAAGAGAACGCTATGAAAAGAATATATTTCATATTTTAAATTATTAGTTAAATAATATTTGTTAATTCATTTTTTTCAATACCGAGCACCTCTTTATCAAAATATTTTCTACTTTCACTAAAGAAGAACAGGACAGAGTCTTTTTCTTTATCAATGGCTTTTCTTAATTCTTTTTTTAGATTGAGAAACTGAGTTTCTGTAAGTTCACCTTCAAAGGCAGAATTCTGGACCCATTCGAGGTATTTCCTGAAAATTTTTAATACCCTTGAAAGTCTATGAGGTGACGATATGTCGTAAACTGCGATGTAATACAATTTCATTAGTTTTAATTTTAATTTTTATGGTTTATTATAAAATGGTTTAAATTCTTCTTTATCTTTTAAATGATTTATCAATTTATGGCACTCAAGTCTAATAATTGTTCTATATGAGGTACTTCTTTTAAGTTTTTCATTAATAATAGTAGATTTAAGTCTATTCTCAAGATTTTCAATAAATACTTTTTTAATATTATTTTTCATAGTAAAAATTCCCTCCCTTAAGAAAAAATCATTTTCATCTAATAAATCTTTGTTAACCAATTTGAAAATAGTTTTATCAACAATAACAGGTTTAAAGATTTCTGCTAAATCAAAGGAAAGTGGCAGTCTGTTCTCACCAGGAGAATGTAAAAACCCAATAGAAGGTAAAAGCCCGGTTCTGTAAATTTCATTCAAACATACCCCATAAAGGACAGCATTACCATAGGAAATTAAGCAATTAATCATATTATCAGGCGGTCTTTTTACTCGTTTTGTAAATTCAATTTCCTTTTTAAAAATTTTTTTCCACGATTTATAATAAATCGCTTTTATATTTCCTTCAATACCCATCAACTCTCCTATTGATAATGAGGAATCAAGACTATTAATTAACAAATTTATATTATCAATTTCTTCCTCAAGCTCAATGTTTCTGTATTTATAGTAAAGAAGATTGGCAACAGAATTCAAGGCAGCTCCTTTAACAAAGGCAGAAGCAAGTTTTAATCTTTTTTCATAGTCATTATAAAAGTTTACCTGCAAAATTGCTATAGAGCCGGAATTTATTGAGCTAACAGGTAGAAAACTACCAATATATTTTCCATAATAATTAAAACTGTGAATAAGAATCCCATAATTAGAAGCTATAGAAAGAAATCTTGTGTTAAATCTAATATCGCCGAAGGTAAAAATAGATTCTATATTATCAGCAGGTATAAATTTTTTAGAAGAATATTCAGAATCAGTTGGAGGCGGAATTATAACATCAGGTTCCTGCAAATCTATATCTGCTTCATAAGCTGGCTCCTTATCAGGATTTGATTCAATTAATAAAGTGTTATCTTTTTTCCTTAAAATTGAGTTTGAAAAGATAAATAGATTTTGTTTCATATTTATTTAATAATTAATTTTTAATAATCCAAAGTTTCTTCTTTAGTACCAAAATCAGTATCCCCTTGGTATCTGTTAAAAACAATTATGACATAACCTTAAGAATATTAATACAGTCAACTATTTTTTAAATAATCAATACCCCGCAAAATCAAATACAAAGAACAAAGTAAAATTTAAATCAAAGAATCTATATTAGTCAATAATTTTAAATTTATCTAAATCTGCAATAATTCCGTACATATATTTTTCTCTAAGTTCGTTAGGTCCTGAAATCATAAAAATATGTTCTATTTCTATATCATTGACAGCAGCACTAATAATTTTATTAATTTTATTTCTGTACTGGAGAATAATATCAGTTTTTGTACTTTTACCATAAAACTTTTCAGCTAATTTATATATTGATTCAGAAGTTTTTCCCTCTCTTTTTATATTAATAAGGTAATAGTATAAATCAAACTTCTTTGGTTCTAATTTCATGGGTTCATTACTACCAAAAGATATTTTTTTAAGTCTTGAATAAACATAAAGTATATCTGAAGATTTAATTTTCAATTGTTGCTGAGTGTATTTAACTAAATCAATATAAGACATTTTTGTGAAAATCTTATTACTTGTTAAGTCACCAAGTAATGTACGAAGTTTTACATAAGGTATTTCGGCAATTTCAATTTTTTTCTCTTCAGCCGGAGTTTCAGGGAAAAATTTTGAAAACTCCAGCGATTCATCTACGAGAACGTGATAAAGTTTGTCATCCATTCTACCGAAAAGAGATAAAGCAAAAGCAAGGTCAACACTCATAGTTTTTCTTCCCCCTGATATAGTACAATGCAAAATTGTGTTTTTGTCTTTGGTTTTTTCTTTTATTATTTCACAAACTTTATTCGGAAAAAGAATATTATGCTTATCGTTTCGGATATCATACAATTCGACTGATTGCTCATTTGCGACAAAAATATTTTTTTCTGAAAAGTTAGGCATTTTAATGTTATATTTTTTACATAATCTAAAAAGTTCTTTTTTTAATGCTGGATATTTTCTTTTTTCATTGTATTCTGTATCCATACCGAGAATAACATCCCTACCCCTTGAGGTAGTAATAACAACAATTTCATCAATGTGAATTTTTTTCTTCACAGCAAGACTGTATAAAGTTTCTGAGATTATTTGTGGTGTTAAACCACTTACAGCTATTAAAATATTCTTATTCATTAAAATAATTCTTTAATATTAAATGTGTTTATGTTAATTTGTTTGCCAAATGATACAAGATATGGATTATCATTTGTAAGAACTAAATTTGCTTTCCCAAAAGTACCACCAGTAACATTCCTAAGGACTTCAATTTCATAAATATCAGATTTCGTAGTCTTCTTTTTATCTTTGCAGGAATATAAATACAAGCAGCAATCTTTGGTAAACATTACATCAATTTCACTAATAATTCCATCTTTTTCTACTTTTACAGAATATTTAATATCATCAGGTTTATGTTTTTCTTTTAATATTGTGAATAACAGACATTCCAGCCAGTCACCAAAATTAAAACCACTTAGGGAAAAATTTAGTTTGATATTATTTTTTTTATCTATAAGAGTAATTTTATCATAACTTTTACTAAAATTAAAATCTTTAAATTGTTTTGATACTTTTGGGTCTTCAAGTTTTATTTCTTTTTTTGCATAGTTATAAAAATCTATAAAATCGGAAAATCTTGATTTATCAAAATTTTTAAATAATTTTATATATTTTTCTGCCATACCTGAAGAAGTTTTTTCCTCAGTTATTTTATATCCATGTGCAAGCAGATAATCTTCAACATTAATTGCAATTGAAACTTCAATGTCGGTATGATTTAACGGATTAAGAAAAATCAACTTACGCCCAACAGGATTATGATAAATTATCTTTTTATCAACTGACCTGAAAATTTCATAGGCAGCAACAGCCATAGTTTTTGTTCCTCCAGTTAAATTCAGAATAACTTCATCATCACTTTCTCTGATTACATCCATACATACTTTTTTAACTTTATCAATATTGTAAGCATCAAGCTTTTTATTAAATATAACTGTTTCAACATTATACTTATTGAATAATTTCTTTAGATTAATAGCCACCAATTCTTCTTCTTTAGTAATCAAAAGTATAACTTTTTGTGGTTTTAACTCTAAAACTGGGATTACATTAGCCATTGCCTGCCTGGAAACAAGACAAATAATAGTTTTAGTTTTCATAGAATATATTTTCTAAATTTTACAAAGTTAAATTTTGAAATTTTAAAACCGTCAAGGTTATCGGGAACAATTCTTTCAGTTGTAGAAGCGATGCATTCAATACCCCGTCTTAGAAGTCTGTTAATAAGTGCAAAGCAAAAAGTCATTTCTCCCATAATGTGCACAGCGTTATTTTCATTCTTATGTTCTGACAAAATAAGACATATTTTCTTTTCATATCCAGATACAAGTTTTAGAATTTCCTCCTCACTAGAATTAGGATCAACCTCAGGAAATTCCATATCATAAATAGACCCATATAATTCAATCGCAGTGTCTTTCTGCTTAAGTTTCCAATTCTTAGAATTATGATTACTTAGATTAAGAAGCATATATAAAATTAATTTTATAAATTTTCTAATTTCAAAAATAGTTTATTTTCGCAAATTAAATAATCACAAAAACCTTTCTAAAAGATTTCAAAACTGTAAAAAATATAATTAAAAATAACTCAATTACTAATAACAAATTTTAAAATCATTGATAAATAACACAAAGTTTTCAAAACCAATTTTAGGAAAGTAATAACAAAGGCAATAAAAAAAGCTAAAACTTCTTACCCTTTATAAACCCTTAAGCGAATTAATTGATTATGTTTTTGAATATAATAAACTTCTTTATTTTCAAAAACATATAACTCTACAAGAAAGCATCAATACACAAAAAAAAAGAAATTTAAAATATAATGTTATAGGTTTTTTAAGAAATTCTCTAGATCAGATAATTTAATGATTTTAATTTTATATTCATTTGCTCTGCTTAACAATTCTTTATGTTTTTCGCCTAAATCAAAATATGTAATAACATATGATTTTGAATACAAACCACCATATAATAAATTAAGAGAATTTAACTTTAAAATCATATCAGAATTCAACTCGCCTGATTTAACCTCAAAAATATGTAAGAAATGATTTTTAGTAGCGACAATATCAAATTCATTTTTCGTATTCTTCTGAGCCCAATTTACTTTAAAATTGCTTCTTATATCATAATAAACCTTTGAATTTTTAATTTTTTCATAAACAAGATTTTCCATCCAACCACCTGTAATATAATAGAAAGCATCGTCATTATATAAAATAAATTTTTCATTATCATTAGTTATAATCTCATATTTCTTATTAGAAGCCGTATAAATCAACTTATTATTATTAACGTTTAATTCATGATCTTCTTTTCTCCATTTTCTCTTTTCAGATCCAGATTTAACAGCCAGTTGAATAAAAAGAGCCTCAATCTTTGGATAATTTTTTTCCATATATCTTCGGAATTTTACCCTATCTTCATTATCTTCACTTTTAATATTTGGAGTTTCATAATCAATAGATTGATCGGTAAGTTTAAAATAATCTTCTACGCTTATATTCATACAAAAACATTCCTCATTTTGACAACCATTTTCTAAACTTATTACTTTATTATTTTGGGAATCGAGATACTTTATTGCTAATTTTTTTTCTTTAAAAACACAAAAAGCAGCAGATGACATTATTTTCGTTCCACCAGTGAAATTAAGAATAAGACTGTTAGAAATATATTTTTCAACATAGTTTTTTATAACATTATAGCAATTATAGAAATCAAAGGCTGTTACTTCTACTTCTTCAATATCAAGACCTGTAAGAACATTTTTAAAGATTACATTTTGATACTCGGTTTCTTCAGTATAAAAATTAACACATTTATCAGGTTTAATATGTTTTATCAAAAAATAATTTGGAAAAATCTGCCCGCTTATTAAATTAAAAAGAATTTTTTTCATAATATATATTATTAAATTTTAAAAAGACTCTGATTAATCGTTAACATTCAGTTGATACCTTACCTTTATAATCAGCTTTTTCAATAACTCCATTTTTATTAATGAGTAAACTTACATATATTTTATCACCAAAATTTAAGCCCAAATTTTTCATTCTCATTTCATTAAAACCCGAAATAAATGTTTCTTTACTTTTTTGTTCCCCTTCTAATATTTCAACAATTACTTTATTATCTTTAATTTCCTTCAAATTTGCTTTTAAAGAATCTTTCGGTCTTTCAATTTTTTTTGATCTATTAGGTTCTTTAATTTCTAATAATTCAGATTTATCTAATGACAATTGTATCCAACCAAGTACCATTATGTTTTGACCATCAGAATGCAATCTTTTAGAAGTAGGAAAATTACTTAATTTTAATTCCCAATTATCTGGTTTATTCTGTGGCGCTCCAATGTCTAAAAATTCGAGTAATTTCTTATATGTATCTTTAAATTCATCATTATTATATAATGATAAATATATAGACATACCAACAAATCCAGTTCCATATCCTAACCTGATACAACTGTTTTTAATATTTAAGGTGTAATAATCTTCAATATATTTAAAAAAACCCTGATTCTTTTCCGATTTTCTTGTAAACCATTTTAATTCCTTTTCTTTTAAATCATTAGCAAACTCAGAAACTGCATTGAATATAGAATTCAATATTTCATTTTCAATATTTTCATCATTTAAATCTTGTAAAGAAAGCTCGAATAACCTTTCAAATTTATTTTTAAAATCAATCCAAATTTTTCTCCCAAAAGTCTTTTGATTATTATCACTAAATAATAATCTTTTTGCCATTTTAACAAAATTAGTATCAATACTTATTATAGATTCTAAATTAGTGTTTGACTTTATGCATTCAACAGCTGGAGTTTGTCGTTGTTCATCATCATTATTTTTAAATAAATCTATAAGGCACACTTGTCCATATTCATCGCAAGGAACCGAAGAACTATCACTAATTGAAATAATTTTAAGTAAATCATACTTTTCATCTTTATAGGAAATGTAATCGCCATCTTTTCTCGATTTTAAAACACCACAATAAAAGATTTCATTTTCAAAGAAATTACCAACGACATTTTTAATTCCCTTCTTTTTTCTAATTCTTTTATTTTCATCATTAATATTGTTAATATCGTTAATTTGCTTATTTATTTTATTCTTAATATTATTAATAATTTGGTTATCTAACTTTTTTATTGCTCTATTTAAAAGTGCTGTTCTTATTGCACCTTTAATACTAGAACCAGGAATGTATAATTCGTTTGACGGGGTCTTTATTCCTTCCAATAATTCCGTTTTCTTGCCCAAAGTTGGACAAAAAATTTTATATTTAGATTTTTTTAAAATATCTTGTTTTTTGATTGTATTATTTGATAGATTAGTAATATGACTTATGAATTTTCTTCTTAATTCTGCTAATTTATCTAATTTTATACCATTTTGAGACATTTTTTGGGTAATTTCTTCAACCCATTTTATAAATTTTTCACTTCCGATCTGATAAGCTATTTCACATAGATAATTAAAATCATGTCGATATAAAAATTCTTTATCAATTAAAAACTCAATATCAAATATCTTTTTACCACTTCCTATATGAACAGGTGTAATGGTCTTAATAAAAACATTTTTTGACATTTACACAACCTCCTTTCGATATGCTGGTATATTTATTGAATATCCACAAGAAAAAATTTTCTTATCATCTATAATTTGGGAATTAACAAGACAACCTTTACTTATATTATTGTATGGGAAAACTGAACCTTCTTTAAACATCACAACAACATTTTTTCTATATTCCTTTGTGTTTAGAAATTTTGAGCCTATTTTACCTGACCTAAATTCTAATTCATACCATAAATTATTGATGTTAAAATTATAGAGATCATTATTAGATGGTACATATAAAGATAAATTAATTAGTAAATTAGGGGTTTGGGGAATATTTAATTCTAAATCTCCAATCTCAAAATCAAAAAAACCTTTACCGATAGAAGTATCACCCCCATACCCGAAATGCCTTAATAATCTTAGCGCTGGTTCAATAATACTAACATCACCTTCTATAAGAAAAAATAATCCACCATTTTCAATATAAAAATCATTTTTATAATAAAGTTGTCCTTCATTATTCAATTTAAGAGTAGAATTTTTCATCCTATCAATTGAATTATGCAATATATTAAAAATCTGAATTTCATCTCCACAAAAATTATTTAAATCCTCAGAATTTTTGACTTTATTAAAAATATCTAGCATTTCTAATTCCCCATTAATCAATTTTTCGAAGTACTTCTTTGAAAGCCATTTTATCTTTTTAAATTTTTTATAGAGTCTCATTTCCTCTGCATCATTCAATTCTATTTGATTAAAAGCAAACAATGGCTTTGGAAAAAAAGGGATTTTATTATTATCGTAATTCTTAAAAAACATTGCAGATGAAACTATAAAAGGAGGTTCATTATTGAGATAAGCATCTATAAGCTCAGAAAAATATTTTTCACCTTTTATATTTTTAATGGCAACCATAATTAATCCCCAAAGAGTGTCTGACCTAAGTAGTGTATTAAAAGTTGATAAAGGATATAAATAAACTATCTTCATTTTTTAATTTTTATTTTTTCATTAATAATATTGTAGTCAAAATTACTTAATTCCTTGTCATAATTAGTTTCAATCTTAATAGAGTTTTTATAAGCAACATTATTTTCTTCGTAATCTTCTTTTCTTACAACAAAGGGTTCTGCCAATTTTATTTTAATTTGACCATTACCTCTTGAGCCACCTCCTCCTATTGATGAATGTTCTAAAAGTTTCAAAGCACGTATTACATATTTAAAGTTTTTAATATAGTCTCCTCCATCTATATCATAAACAGAATATATCATTTCGAATTCGAATATTGAACCTTTCACAACCCTCTCAATAAATCTTGGATTTGCCGCTAAAGTCATCCTATCAATAGTATTTTCAGCTTTATACTCTGTATAATTTAATTCAGTATCCAATGATTCCCACATTTTAACTGTATCCTTAGAAGGATGTGCATCACGAACAATAAGTCTTGTTGGACCATTTGGTTTATCTTCTGTACTTGAGCCAAAAATAGTTGCTATAGGTTCTTCATCTGAAGGCGGATAATTTCCTTCCTCAGGATCAAGTTTAACTAATCCAAGATCAAATTCAAGTAATGTTCTCAATTTTCCTTTTAAAGATGAACCCGGAATATATGGGTAATTTGTTTTAGGGTCCCGTATTACAGGATTATCAACACCACCAATTTCAAATTTATCTTTTGAGCCTCCAATATGTAACCCCGTAATACATTCAATTTGACCCTTCAAAATAATGTTTGCTAAAAATTCTGCCATTTAATTATCTCCTTATTTTAATTTATAAATTATTATTTATCTCCATAAAATTTATGATATGCAACGACACCTTCAATCAAGCTTAGAAAATTCTCCATCGCTTTATTTTTGTCATTTGAGTTTATAACTGCATCAACACATTTGAAAATAAAGTCTTTAAACTTTCTAACAGAGCTTTGCCTCCCTGCAGCATAAGCAATTGCAGGTTTTAACATAATAAGATCCTTTTTCAATTTATCATCTAACTTCTTTTTATTTTTAAATTCATTCCTTATCGAAATAACCTTAGAATAAAAGTTTCTAATTTGATTAGTTTTGATCTTTACTTCATTAAATAATTTTCCCCTCTGATTTGATATAAAATCAATATCTTCGGGAGAGATATCCTTTAAATCCTTTGGAATCTCTTTTAAATTGCTTCCTCCATTTGACATTATTAATCTCCTTTTTATATTAATTTAAATTAATTTAATTTTCTTGTTTTATAAATTACATAAGAAGCTGGGATTCTGAAATTTTTAAAGAATTTATCTGCATTATCCTTGTAAAGAAAATATTCTGCTAATGTAGTTAAAAATTGTTTTTCTCTAATTTGTATTTCTTTATAATCAATACCTCTTCTTGCAAATGCATAATGTAATCTTGATTTTACTTTAAAAATCATGTTTGCTTTAACTCTACCTTTATTATCAAAACATTCTTGAGTCAATTCAAGTAATTTATGAATAAATGATCTTGGTAATTGTTTATTTACAATTTTAAATATATCTTTCCCAATATCTAATAATTCATAAAAAGCATGCCATTTAACAGGGGTAAAAAATACTGATATTGAATTTTGATTATCATCACAATCTTTTGCCCTTTTTTCTTCAATTCCAGCAAGTTGAGAAGAGTTAGCAATCGGAAAATTATGTTTTGTAAATACAACTCCACAGGATATTGTAATATTTCCGTTATGACACACATATTCTGTAAAACTATTTTGAACCTCCTTAACAAACTCTAATATATTTATCCATGACCCAACAACAAACAAATCATCACCACCTGAATAGGCAATGTAAACATTATTTTTTTTAGCTATTATATTTATATAGCCAGTAAAGAAAGTATCCAATTCTCTTGATAAACTTGCAATTCTTGAAATAGTATATTTTATTTCTTTATCATTTTCTTCTAATAATCCAAAAGCAAAAATAGCCCCTAAGGAATCAACATCCATTCGTGCTATACCAAGTAAAGGATAATTTTCCGAGTTCATTTTCGCTAATTCTTCAAAGGATAAGGGATTTTTATTTTTGTCAACTGGTACATAAGAGCCTATAAATTTAAACTTAGCCCCAATTGGGTTATCGTATAAATTTGAATTAGATATTACATCTACAAAATCTGTATCGTTAATTCTATTTACAATAATGTAATCGCATTTAATTTTATTTAATTCTAAAAGTATTTTATTTAATTTCCCTTTATCATTAAAATCATTACTCAAAAGCCAGTATTTATTAATTTCGGAAAACCCGATTATATTGTCAAATGCATTAAGTATATTGTTATCTTTCGTATATATCTCTATAATATAATTTGATTTAGGTAAATGGCTTCCAATTAATTCTTCTTCATTATCTAGTTTTGAAACTTTATTTTCTATATCAAATATATTAATTGGATTATCACTAAATAATTTTTCAAATATTGAATGGTATTTTTTCATCTTAAAAAGTTCAGTAATATTTTTAACATTTTTAAAGCAAATATTAAATTTATTAATTACATCTTCAGCATATTCTTCTGTGGTTCCTAATATCAAATGCAATTTACCTGTGAATTTCTCATAAAGCATTCTATTAATTTTCTCCTCAATTTTTTTTACTTTTTCTTTGTTAATCTTGTTGTTTGGCGCTAAAATTAAAAAATGGCCTCCACCCTCGTATAATAAATTGGGAATATAAAGCTCTAATTCATCTATAAAATATCTTGAGATAGTATTTGATAATAACGAAACATAAAACGATCTACCTCTTAATTTTTTAGCGATTTTTTCTTTTGAATAAATGTCATTATAAATGTAATTTTGAATACCTGAAATATCACCATAAATTAACATGCATTCTTTATTATTATCACATTCATTATAACAAATACTTAAAGATGCAACAATCCGAGAATGATCGAATAAGCTAATATCAGGGTAAGATTTATATCCCGCTGATAAAACTCTTGCAGTATATTTATGTAAAACATCATAAAAGGTTTCAATAAATACTTTAAAATTTCTTATATTTTTAAGATTTTTGATTTCTTCTATAAACATATTCCAGCTTTCTGAGTGATCTGTAATTATTTCTTCTTCATTAAAGTCAAAGCAATCATATTGTAATTTCGAATCAATCGGAAAATCTATTTTTAGTTTTAATGGGTATGGTCTGTAATAGTAAACATTATCATTTAGTTTTTCCTTGTTGATATTTACTCTTTGTAAAATTGAGAATAATGGCCTTCTTGGACCTTTAATTTCATCTGGTTGTCTCTCTTGTGAAGCAATCTCATCAGATATCTTTATTTTATGTGCATATCTATTAGCAGCATAGATAATTTTTTCTATATCATTTTTTAACAATTCAATTTTACCAAGATATTCTCTTATAAATTCTTCCCCCAATTTCTCGTGGTCGTCACCAGCTTTATGACTTTGCGCTCTCCATTTGAATTTTCCTATATCGTGTAATAATGCGCCTAAATAATTTATTTGTCTTTCTGTCATTTTCATATTTTTTTTATTCAAAATTAATTTAATTAAACTTCAATTACAAAGAACGAAAGGTTTTGGAAAGATTTTCTAATTAAATCAGGAAGTATCGTCAATTTGTTTATTATTACCGTTAAATACTTTTACACATCCAAAACCGAGGCTATTGTTTATACCGAAACCTGCTTCATAACCAATCCTTATTAGTTCTGTAGGGCCAGTTATTTCAAATGTCATATTATATGCTTTCAGGTTAACTTCGTTTTTATTTCCTTCTTTTATTGTAATAAGACTTGGTTTGTATTTGTCAAGTAATTTGAAAGAATCAAGAGTTTTTTCTGAAACTTTAGTTTCGTTATACTGTGCGTAAACGATATATTTTTCTTCAAGATTTGTTTTTAAATATTTAAAATAATCTTCATCATCAGGTTTGAGAAATACAACTTTTTCTTCGTTGTCAATTATTTCCTTTTTCTTTAGAAGTATTGGAGACAGAGTTTTAAATTGCATTGTTTCTTTAAATGGCGGGTCTGGTAATCTTTCGATAAATTTAATTTTAAATAAAGCAAGTTCATCTCCGTTATATATTGTTAATTGTTGTTTTTGAAACAATCCTAAAACGATATTCTCAGCTATATCATCGATGAGCATAGAAATGATTAAATACAGTTGCGGAGATTTTATTTTCAGATACCGCCCTTCAGTTTCGAATTCCGGTATATTAAGTCTTGAAAAAGAAAACATTTTGAATTTTTTGACTCCCCAGCTGTAAGCTTCGTTATGCAACCACTCCCCGAAATCTTTGTTTGCTGAATAAAGAGTTTTATAAATGAAGCAAGAGATGTAATATTGATAATTAAATGGGATTAACTGATCTTCTTTATTTTGAATTAAGGTTAATCTAAACCTCATTTAACCTACCCTTTATCTTTTCACCCAATAACTTCATATATAATATTTTAAATCATTTTAAAAATTAATAATTTTAAAATCAATATAAAAATTTATTCACCCTTTTAAGAATTAATATTATCCAAGAAAAGAAATTTCTATACAATTTTAGTTGTTGTAAAGAAATTAGTTTATAATCCTGGAGTTTTAATTAAAGTTAAAGATTATTTTTTGGTTAATTCTACTTTTAAAGGTTTGCTTGCTTCACCCCAATATAGTGAAAGGTGATTGTATGGGATTTCTATTTTTTTTGAATCAAATGAAGCTTTTAATCTTTTTCTATATTCTCTCGCAAGTGCCCATTGTTCGTGTGGTTTTGTTTTCATTCTTGCACGTATTATAATAGAGGAGTTATCAAATTTTTCTAAACCAAATATTTCAAATGGAGCAAGGAATTTTTCTTTATAATTTTCATCATTATATAGTTCTGCTGCTACTTCATCCATTGTTTTGATTACGGTATCAATATTTTCTTTATAAGCAACAGGAATATCTAAGAGAATAGCAGACCATTCTTTTGTAATATTTGCGAGTGAATCGATTTTTCCAGCTTGGATAACATGCACAACACCAGACATATCTCTTAGAACAATAGTTCTCAATTGAATTTCCTCAACGGTACCGGTTATCCCATTAATGGTGGCAATATCGCCTACTCTTAATTGATTTTCAAGCAATATAAAGAAGCCGGAAATAATATCCTTTATTAATGATTGAGCACCGAAACCTATAGCCAATCCAACAATTCCAGCACCCGCAAGAATTGGAGCAATTTCAACCCCAATTGTTTTTAAAAACATAATAATAAAAATTACCCAGATAGTTACTTTCCCTGTTTTACAAATAATGTTCATAATAGTATTTATTCGTTTCTCAGATTCAATCTTATTCGGAAGGTTTTTTTCAATTCGTGTAATAACAATTTTTCTAATCTTTCTTATTATAAGAGAGAATAGCTTCAATGAAACGAATAACAGGATTAATAATACAACTATAGAAGGTAAGTGTTGTATTATCCATTCAACCCCTTTGTCAATTAAACTTACCCAGTATTCAGCATTAAAATATTTTTCCATAATATCTTTATTTTAAGATATTATGTTAATTATTTTTTTTCACTTAATCAATTAAAATGCGTATTCATTAATAACCGCAGGAAATACTCAATTTAATAAATCTCCCCTATCTACAATCAGAAATAAAAATAATATTTAGTTTTAACTTTTATAGTTTTTCCAAATAAATTTAATTAAAAAGTAATTATTCCCTGTTAATAAATGTTATTATCGAATTAATCAGTGATTCATCAATGCAAGTTGATTCAATTCCAATAGAATAGATAAAATTCTTATTCACTGACCAGATTTTATAATAGCATTTATCAGATGGTGGATTGAAATGTCTGAAATGAGAGCAATTTCCAGAATAAATAATTTTACCACCATCAGGTAAAATATCACCTTCTTCATATTCTTTTCCATTGACAGGGGTACCGAATTTATTTACGCTGTTGTATGCAATTATAACCGGGTCGTCATTTTGATTGCTTGACCACATTAATTTAATAAAATAGCATGTGAATCTTACGGTAAAATATTCCGGATTTGCAGGGGCAGTGTTTTCATCGCGTAATTCTGTACTGGAGTTCCCGTTAGCATTTAAATCCTGATTTATGGTTAGTGATTTTTGTGCAAATACACTACCGGTGATTACAATCAGGATAAGCAGAAATAATATTTTGAGTTTCATTTAAATAAAGTTTTGTTAAAAATAAATGAGCAAATACGGTGCCATTTAAAACAATTAAAGTACAAGTGAAAACCTAAATTAGAAATTTATAATATCTCAAATTGAGAAAAATATTCTCATTTTAATACTTAAACAATAAAAAAACCATATTTCAGGTAATATATATTCTATATTTTTGTTGGTTTTCCCCCTATAAAAAATTATAATTTAATAAATAAAAAAATTTTTTAACTTTTAGAAAATTGTATTATGTAAAGTTGTTTTTTTATATTACCAAAAAAATACCGTTTTCAGATATTAAAAGATTTTTCGTAATTGGATTTGATTAAAAAGAATCATCAGGGTGTAATTCCGGAGCCATTAGTTCTGGAAGCAGAAAAAGTCCCCACTGCGCCGGGGGGCCAATACGGACTTGTGAAAGTAATAGACCAGTTCCCAGATGCAATTCCATTTTTAAAGACCCCTTCAACGCTTAGATTGAAAGTGGAATTTTGCTGTCCCGGTGGAAAACCATTGCAATAGGCGTTACCATTACCGATAAACTGAAGGGTTGAATCATTAATAAATGTTACAGGGGCATCAAAAAAAGGACAGATGACTTTTGAAGTATCCTTTTTTAAAATCCAGGTTCCTGCAATTACAACTGAGCCATCGGTATTCTTTTTAAAATTATTAAAATATTTAAGACTTGAATCGTTATTATATATAAAGGACCAGACTTCAGATGCAATGTAAGTAGGACCGGAAGGATTGTTATCTTTACTACAATTAAAAAGAATAAATGTAATAAATAATGATAAAAATAAAATTAAAATTTTTTTCATATTTCTATTTTATCGTTAAAAAGTAATATAATGATTTAATAGTATCAAGTCTTTTTATTTAAATTCAGAAATAAAATCAATAACTATTTTTAAAAATATATTTATAAAAATTATAACTTTTGAAATTAAGATAATTTATGTATTTTTATCTGTAATAAATTTTTTGAATATGGAAACAATGAATAAGTTCAGACCAACAAGGATAAAAAGACTTGGAAAAACAATATTGGTCAGATGGAATGATGGAAGAGCAGACGAAATACCATTAACAATATTGAGAGACAAATGCCCATGTGCAACTTGTAATGGTGAAGGTAAAACCGAAGAAAATTATATACCTATAAAAGCACCTTTCAAACCTACAGGATTTTATGAAATCGAAAAGATATTACCTGTTGGTAATTATGCGGTAAATATAATCTGGAAAGATGGACACAATACTGGTATTTATTCCTGGGATGTATTACGCACTATAGGAGAATGTTTTTCTGATACAAATAAATAGTCTGTATCTTTGATTTCGGTAATGAGCTTTTAAAAGGATAATTAATCTTGTAGATAACTCTGTGCTTTATAAGTAGAGGGAGTTTTATATTTAATTATCAAGTATTATAGGTCCGAGTTCACCTTCGCTTTTTGCAATAACGACACAGGCAAGTGAATCAGCAATTACATTAGGTACAGTTCTGCACATATCAAGCAATCTATCCACCCCTATAATGAGAGCGATGCCTTCCTCCGGGACTCCGACTGACCTTAAGATAACAATAAGCATAATTAATCCTATTCCGGGAACCGGCGCTGTGCCAATTGCAGCAAGCACCGCTGTAATAACTATAGTAATTTGCTGAGTAACAGATAAATCAAATCCATAAACCTGAGCAATGAACATAGCAGCAACTGCCTGATATAAAGCAGTGCCATCCATATTTATTGTGGTACCAAGAGGAAGAACAAAACTTGCAATTTTATTTGGCACTCCAAGATTTTTCTCGCAAATTTCCATAGTAACAGGAAGAGTTGCAGCAGAAGAAGAAGTCGAAAATGCAACAGCAATAACTTTTTTCTGAGTAGAGAAAAAATCTTTTATTGAAATATTAGTAAATATTTTTAATAAAGCGGGGTATTCAATAAAGGTTATAAAAATCAATCCAATTATAACTGTAGTTGAATATAATAATAATGATTGGAGAATATTAAATCCAAATTCAGCAACGGTAGCAGAGATAAGTGTAAAAACTGCATAGGGTGCAATATACATTATTTTATTTACCATTAAAATCAATGCATCAGAAATACCTTCGAAAAAATTAATAACTGGTTGTGATTTGTTTTGCGGAATCTGAGTTAAGAATACACCAATCATAATTGAAAAGAAAACAATAGGAAGAAATTCTCCGTTAGCAATTGCGTAGAATGGATTTTTAGGAACTATGTTAACAAGAAAATCTATAATATTAATTGAAACATTCTGTTCTATTTTACTACGTGCTTCTTCCTGAAAAGCAACCAGAAGTTTTTCTTTTGTTTCAACAGCCATAAAATATCCCGGCTGTAAAATATTCGAAATTAAAAGACCAGCGGAAATAGCAATTATAGCAGTCATAAAATAAAAAGCAATTGTTTTACCACCAATCTTTGCAACGTGTTTTAAATCAGAAAGCGATGCAGCTCCGACAATTAAAGAAGCCAGAACAAGCGGAATAGCAATCATATTAAGCAATCTTATGAATATATCCCCTATCGGTCTTAATAATACACCAATTGATTTTACTTTATCAATTACAGTAACATCTTCGTATAATTTGGAGGTGCCATCGGGATATTTAATCAGAATATTTTTTTGTGATTTATCAGGCAGGGTTAAGAAACCTTTAGAATATTTAATTATCTGTGTTTGTTCATTTGAATTGAACGTAATTTGCGGCAGTGAGTCTTTCAGAAAAATAATTTCACTCCAGTAAGATACAACTTCTTCGCCTGATTTATATTTGAGTGAAATTTTATAAGGGTTGACTGAAAATATAGCGCCAAAAAAAACCCCGAGTAAAAGTCCTATAATAATCTGATTATGAAGTTTTACGCGGGGTAATCTCATTTAAAAAAATTTTTACTGCAATATACTAAAATTCCATATCTCTTTCATCCTCATTATTTTCCTTAATTTTCTTACGGGATTTTTTACTATCTTTCATATCAGTGCCAAATTTATAGGTAAGAGTTAAGAAAACAATTCTTGAATCACGAACTCTTGAAAAATTAGAACTGAAACCAGTTCCGTTAGTGGTAAATTTAAACTCACCGGTTTTAAACACATCTGCAACTCTTAACATAACAGAAAATCTTTTTTCGAAGAAATCTTTCTTAACAGCAATATCAAGAGATTGTAAAGGTTCCATAGAACCTTGCAACATAACCATTCTTCCAAAATAGTTATAAGCAAATTGTAAATCGAACCAATCCTTCACACTAATGGAAGATAGCAGCTTGGCAGTCCAGCTATAACTACTGTTTGAAATATCCCTGTAACCATCATTTCCACTGATATCAGTTCTGAAATAACTAAAGCTACCAATTGCAGTCCACCATTTTTGTAGCGCTCCCTGAAATATAAATTCAAATCCATACGAATTAGATTTAGCAATATTTTTAAAAGTCATAATGGAAACACCGGTTGAATCAATTGAACCAAATCTATTAATCACATCTGATGCACTCTTGAAATAAACAGTAGTTGTCAGAGAAGCAAATGGAAGATATTTAATATAACTTGCTTCTAATGAATGAATATATTCAGGTTTAAGTTCAGGATTTCCTGTTCTTAAATTTAAAGGGTCTGAATAATCAACAAATGGATTTAAATCCCATGCTCTTGGTCTATTTATTCTTCTTGCATATCCAATTTGAAATTCATTTGTATTTCCAAGTTTTTGAGTCAGATTTAGTGAGGGGAAGAAATCAAGATAATCAGTTTTATATGTGCGATTAGAATTAGTTAATTTAAAATCATTCATAGTATGTTCAAGTCTTATCCCAGCCTGAACACCAAAATTTTTATATTTATATGCATAGACACCATAAAGAGCATTTATGTAATCATTATATAAAAACTCATTTGAACGTGTATAATCATATATCCATTGAGATGTGTTATAGTCATAAGTTTCATACTGCATATTAATATCCATTTTCCTGGCATTCAATTTATATCCAAAATCAAATTTTATATCGTCGGTTATGGGATGTGTATAATCAATCTGGAAGGTAAGTAGTTTTGATATGTTCTTACTTAAATCGTGTTCAAGGAAAGGATTACCAGCAGGAGTAATATTGACATTATAATCCTGTTTATTGAAATTTACATCATTGTCATTATCATTGTATGATACATTAAGAGAAGAAGTCAGTTCTTGTTTTGGTTTAGAAAAATTAGACCTGAAGTTAACAGAAACATCAACATTCTGCCCTTTCATTTCATTGAAACTTGTTGTTGAAAACACCTGTCTCAATATATTATTGATATCAGTTGTTTTGCTGAAATTGTTCTCATTTCTACTTCGGTTTCTGCTATTATAATTTACAACCAAATTCAAATTTGTTTTCTGAGAGAAATCATAATCCAAACTTAAAGAACCAAAATGGCTTTGCATTTTATTTTTGAAATCCTCATTCTGGTCAAGCAGATGTAAGGAATCATTAAAATAGTTATATCTGAGTGCATCACCCGTACCTAACATACGAAAAGAACGGAAACTATAATTCGCTGAAAGTCCAAACTGGTTTTTCTTGTAATTAAAGCTAAAAGAAGAACTATACTTATCCTGCGTTCCCGCATTCAGATTAATATTTCCATTATAACCTACTGATTCAGATTTTTTCTTGAGAACGATATTAATAATTCCAGCCATACCTTCAGCTTCATATTTTGCTGATGGATTATTAATAATTTCAATTCTCTCAATATTATTGGCAGGTATTTGTTCAAGGATAGTATTATTATCTCCGGATAAAATACCGGAAGGTTTTCCATCAATTAAAATTTTAACATTCTGACTACCCCTGATACTAACGTTGCCATCATTATCTACAGTAACAGAAGGAATGTTTTTTAAAACATCAATTGCAGTACCGCTTTCTGCAACTAAAGTTTGTTTAACATCATAAACTTTTTTCTCAAATTCCATTTTCATAACAGGAATTTCAGAGGTCACTTCAATTTCTTCAGTAACTTCAGAACTAACTTCCAGTTTAATTGTGCCAAGATTTACATCAGGGGTTTTCCCTGTTATCATTATATTTTTAATTACAGCAGTATTATATCCGATATAGCTAACTTTAATATCATAAACACCAACAGGTACATCTGTAATAAGGAATTCTCCATTTGATTCTGAAGCACCGCCTGTAACAAGGGAGGAATCTTTTGCACTATAAATTTGTATAGTTGCCGAAGCTAATGGAGAACCAGATTTCGCATCAACAATCGTTCCGCTTATTTTACCCTTAACATTTTTTGGTTGTGCAACTGATATATTTAATGTTGACAGCAATAATATCATTGCAACCGTTAAAATTTTTCCCGTTTGTCTCATTATATTAAATATTTATTAATTTTAAATTTACTATATTAAGTTAACATAAGAAATGTATTAATAATTTCATTTATTATCATTTGACATCACTTTTCTCAAAAAAGTTTAATAGAAAAGGTATGTAATCTGTCGTATTTATTCCAATTAATTAATATTTATGCTTTAAATGTTGAGCAAACCGGGAAACTAATTAACCAAGAGACCAATGAATAAATAAAGTAATAAAATTACAATCTATTTCATTGATTTTTTGAAAGATAAATTTTATTTTTATTGTTTTATAATTTAAGATATGAAAAAAGTAATAAGACAATCAGTAAGAATTACAAAATTTGCCACTAAAAAAGATAATCCTGGAAAATGGGTTTTAGTCGATGCAGAAGGAAAAGTCCTTGGCAGGTTAGCAAGTGAAATTGCAAAAATAATAAGAGGAAAACACACACCACTCTACACTCCAAATGCTGATATGGGAGATAATGTAATAGTTATAAATGCAGAGAAAGTAAAGTTAACTGGCAAGCGTCCAGAATTGAAAACCTATTTAACTCACTCAAGATATCCCGGTGGACAAAAAGTAAGGACATTCAAAGAATTAATAGAGAAATATCCTGAAAGAGTTATAGAATTAGCAGTAAAAAGAATGCTCCCAAAAACAAGACTTGGAGATAAAATATTCCATAAATTAAAAGTATATAGGGGAAGTGAACATCCCCATATTGCACAAAAACCAGTAAAGATTAATATATAAATTTGGAGAATTAATGATAAAACAACCAAGTAATATAAAAGTAGGTAGAAGGAAAACAGCAGTAGCCAGAGTAAAATTAGTACCCGGAACGGGTAAGTATATTATCAATGATAAGGATGCTCTGGAATATCTGAAATCAGATAACTTCATAAAAGATACTTTACTACCATTAAAGGTAACAAATACCGAAGGTTTATATGATATTTATGTAAATGCATTCGGAGGTGGTATAAGAGGACAAACAGAAGCAATCAGATTAGGAATTGCCCGTTCACTTGTTTCAATTAATCAAGAATACAGACCAATTTTAAGAGAAAAAGGGTATCTTACCCGGGATCCAAGAATGGTAGAGCGGAAAAAGTATGGAAGACCGAAAGCTAGGAAAAGATTTCAGTTTTCTAAGAGGTAAGAGGTTATTTGATGATTTTTTGATTGAGTTATACTAATTTTAAATAACTTTTTTAATTAACTTAAAAATACATATTTCCTGATTCTTCTTCACCTGTGTCCCAACACCGGGATGTGAAGGGAAAAAGAGGGAAATAGAAGAATAACAAAAGCCAACAAACCTGATAAAATCAAAAGAAGGGTGATGTGGGCTAAAAAACAAAGGAGATAAAATATGCCAAGAGTACAATTTGAAGATTTACTGTTAGCAGGTTCTCATTTTGGACATTTAACGAGAAGATGGAACCCAAAGATGAAGCCTTACATATTTATGGAAAGGAACGGGGTACATATAATAGATTTAAATAAAACAGCAAAACTAATAGATGAAGCCTGTAATGCAGTTACAAAAATGGTTGCCGAAGGGAAAAAAATTCTTTTTGTAGGCACCAAAAAACAAGCAAAAGCAATCATTAAAGAGTATGCGGAAAAATGTGATTCTTTCTATGTTTGTGAAAGATGGCTTGGAGGAATGTTGACGAATTTTAATACTGTTAGAAAGAGTATTAAAAGATTAACAGATTTACAAAAGGCAGAAGAAACAGGTGAGCTGGACAAGTATATTAAAAAAGAAAAACTAAAACTGATTCGTGAAAAGGAAAAGATGGAAAAAGTTTTGAATGGTATTATAAAAATGACAAAATTGCCAAGTGCGTTATATATAGTAGATATTAAGAAGGAACACATAGCAGTAGAAGAAGCGAGAAAGTTAAATATACCAACAATTGCTATTGTTGATACAAATTGTGACCCGGACCTTGTAGATTATGTTATCCCTGCAAATGATGATGCAGTAAAATCAATTGAAATAATAACCAGAGCGATATCCGAAGCAGTAATAGAAGGAAATACACTGTTAACAACCAAAGTCCAGGATGAAGCTGAGGAAATGGCTGAAAAAAATGAATAAATTATAAAAATTAAAATCAAATTATGGATATAAAATTAATAAAAGAATTAAGAGAGAAAACCGGAGCCGGCATGGCTAATTGCAAAGAAGCTTTAATAGAAACTAATGGTGATATAGAAAAAGCAATTGAATATTTAAGAAAGAAGGGCGCAGCCACAGCGGCAAAAAGAGCAGAAAAGGTTACAAAAGAAGGAGCCGTAAAAATTGCCGTTAGTAATGATAAAAAGTCCGCTGCTATTATTGAATTAAATTGTGAAACAGACTTTGTGTCTAAAGGAGAAAAATTCCAGAAATTATCAGAGAAAATTTCAGAGATATGTCTGAAATATAAAATTAATGATGTAGATACTCTTTTAAAAGCAAAAGATGAAAACAACCTGACAGTAAAAGATAATATTGATGACCTGATTGCAAGTGTAGGTGAAAAAGTAGAGCTCAGGAGAGTAAAATTCGTTGAAATAAGTGATGGATTTGTTTCATCATACCTGCATTTTGGAAGCAAACTCGGAGGACTGGTCGTGGTTAGAGGTCAATATACTGAAGAAGCATACAACCTTGGTAAACAAATTTCAATGCAGGTGGTTGCTATGAATCCTATGTCTATAAACAGAGATGGAATACCATCAGAAATATTAGAAAAGGAAAAGGAAATATATAAAACTGTAGCAAAAGGTGAAAATAAACCAGAACATATAATCGAAAAAATAGTTGAAAATAAACTTGAAAAATTTTATCAGGAAAACTGTTTACTTGAGCAGGAATTTATAAATGAGGAAAACACTACAGTAGGAGATTTAATAAAAAGATTTGAAAAAGAAAGTGGTAACAAATTTGAAGTTACAGAGATAGTACGATTTCAGCTGGGAATGTAAATATCTTCCTTAAAAATTCAAATTTTAAAAAATGAAAAAACTAAAATACCACCGAATACTTCTGAAGTTAAGTGGTGAATCTTTACTGGGGAAAGAAAGAAGCGGGATTGATTATAGTATAGTAGATTATATTTCAAATGAAATAATAAAAGTTGTTAATTTAGGAGTTGAGATTGGTATTGTCATAGGTGGCGGAAATATATACAGAGGGCTACCGGCAGTAAAATATGGTATGAACAGATTTACAGGAGACCAGATGGGAATGCTTGCTACAGTAATAAATTCACTTGCCCTGCAAAATGCACTTGAAACAAAAGGATATTATACACGTGTTCAATCAGCAATAAGAATGGAAGAGGTAGCAGAACCACTATTAATTAGAAGAGCAATTCGTCATTTAGAAAAAAAGCGAATAGTTATCTTTGCAGCAGGTACAGGAGAGCCTTATTTTACAACTGATACGGCTGCAGCATTAAGAGCAGTAGAAATAAATGCTGATTTAATTTTGAAAGGTACAAGAGTAGATGGTATATATGATTCTGACCCTGAAAAAAACAAAGGAGCAAAGTTTTATAACAGACTAACATATAATGAGGTAATAAAAAAGAATTTGCGCGTAATGGATTTAACGGCTATAACACTTTGTAAAGAGAATAATTTACCGATTGTAGTTTTTAATATGAACATAGAAAATAACCTTAAAAAAATTGTTCAAGGTTATAAAATAGGAACGATAGTTCAATAAACTTTAAAACCGTTTATAATTAATAAAGTAAATTTTTAATTATGATAAAGGACATATTAAAATTAGCGGCTGAAAAAATGGCAAAAGCAGTTGACCATGTAAATCAAGAATTCAATAAAATAAGAACAGGTAAAGCTTCAATTACATTATTAGAAGGTATTAAAGTTGAGTATTACGGAACAATGACACCATTAAATCAGGTTGGCACTTTATCAACTCCTGATTTTCATACAATTGCGATTCAGCCGTGGGACAAGACAATAATTAATAATATTGAAAAAGCTATATTAAATTCTAATCTTGGTTTAAATCCTGTAAATGATGGTAATATAATAAGAGTTCCAATACCACCATTAAATGAAGAAAGAAGAAAAGAATTAGTAAAACTCGTAAAAAAATTAGCGGAAGACGGTCGAATTTCAGTTAGAAATATAAGAAGAGATAAAATAGATAAGTTGAAAAAGACAGAAAAAGAAGAGCACATATCTGAAGATGAACGGAAACATGGAGAGCAGGAATTACAAAAGCTCACCGATAAATATATAAAAGAGATAGACGAATTACTTGCAAAAAAAGAAAAAGAAATTATGGAAGTTTAGTTATTTACTATGGTAAAATTTTGGTATTGGTTTTATAACATTTTCCTATTTCCCACCTTCTGTTTTGTTTTCAGGATTGTTTCACTTTTTAATGAAAAAGCAAGGATAGGGTTAAAAGGAAGAAAAGGGACAAACAAATTATTGGAGAAAATTATAGCAGAACAGGGAGAAATAAATAGAAAAAAAGTAATAATTCATTGCTCTTCTTTAGGTGAGTATCAGCAATCAATACCTTTAATTGAAAAATTAATTGATAAAAATTTTAAAATAATAATCACCTTTTTTTCTCCATCCGGCTACAATAATGCAAAACTTCCGGACAATGATATTCTGAAATTATATATACCTTGTGACTCCATATTTCAGGTTAAAAAATTCTTTGATTTATTAAAACCAGATTTGATAATATTAATGAGATATGATTTATGGTTTAATTTCTTATATCAGGCAAAAAGAAGAAATATAAAAGTAATTATTGCAAATGCAAGATATGATGAGAAGGATCCTTATTGGAAAACATTCTTTACAGGTTCTTTTAAAAAATCACTGTACAGTTTAGTAGATTCCATTTTTGTAATTGATAAAGATGATGAAAGGAACTTTAGAAACAAATTAAAGGAATATTCCGGAGAGATAGTTCTTGTCGGAGATTCAAAGTATGAAAGAGTTTATCAAAGTCTGAAAGACTTAAAGGGTAATAATATTATCCCTGATAATATCAGCAAAAATAAAAAAGTTTTTGTAATTGGTAGTTCCTGGAAAGACGATGAAGAAATTCTGTTACCTGTAATAGATAAAATTCTGAATTATGAAAAAAACTTATTAACCATTTTAGTCCCTCACGAACCTAAAGAAACAAAAATTTCAGCAATAGAAAAAAAGATATCCGCAAGATATAAGAATCTCAAATTTATAAGATATTCTGAACTAAATAATTATAATAATCAAAATTTAATTATCATTGACAGTGTTGGGAAATTAGCAAAGTTATATTCAATAGCATATTTAAGTTATGTAGGAGGAGGTTTCAGAACCGGGCTACATAATATATTAGAACCTGTTATTTTCAATGTACCTGTATTTTTTTCAAATTTAGTAAAGAATTCTGATGAAGATGAAATACTTTTAAAAACCGGCTGTGGAATAGTTATTAAGGATAAAAAACAGTTCTATAAAATATTCAGAAAGCTTTTATCAGATGAAAAAATGAGAAACGAAATTTCTACTAAATGCAGTGAGATATTCAAAGAAACACTTGGGACTGCTGAAAAAATAATTAATCATATATTAATAAATTAATAGTATCAGAAGTGGATAAGAAAAAATTTATAGAAGATTCTTTAAAAGAAAGCGCTGAAATAAAAATTTCAGTAATTAAACATTGCATAAATCAGATAATTGAAGTATCAGACTTAATATGCAATTGTATAAGAAATGGGAATAAACTAATGTTATGCGGTAATGGTGGTAGTGCAGCAGATGCACAACATATTGCCACTGAATTTATGATAAGGTTAGCACACGATATTAAAAGACCTGCAATACCAGCAATAGCATTATCTACTGATTGTTCAAATTTAACTGCTGGCGGAAATGATATTGGTTTCGAAAATATTTTTATGAGAAATGTTGAAGGTATAGGTAAGAAAGGCGATATACTAATTGGAATTTCAACAAGTGGAAATTCAATGAACATCATAAAAGCAATGCAAAAAGCAAAGGAAATGGGTATATATAGAGTCTGCTTACTCGGAATGGGAGGAGGAAAACTTATAAATGAATGTGATTTTTATATATTAATTCCTTCAAATAATGTCCAGCGGATCCAGGAAGCACATATAACCGTCGGACATATAATTACCGAACTTACAGAAAGAATATTATATAGTATTTAAAATTAATTTTTATTTATTATTGATAAATTTCAAATGGATACTTGACAGGATAATACCAGGTATCCTCTTTATTTTTACATGAGAAGAAAAATCTTAATTTATTAAGATTATCAATATTTTCCAATGTAACAGTATATAAACCTGAATTATTCCCATCATTATTTAATTCTACGATATCCATAACTTTGGGGATAAAGTTATCATTTCCATCTTCAGTTGTGTACCAGATTTTTATAGTCTCTTGTTCTATTATACTTTTTGAAGCAACAGAAATACTGATTTTAACTTTATTACCTTCAATTTCAACCTGTGGTGAATTACTCCATGCAGGACCCCAATATGTAATAGCTTTATACGCATTAATCAAACCCCAGCCATAAATATTATCAGGATTTCCAGCTCTATCGGCTGTATTTCTTAATGCTTCCCTGACTTGCATTGGAGTTAATTCGGGATGAGCAGATAAAATCAGCGCGCATACTCCGGCAGTCAGAGGACAAGAAAATGAGGTACCATTCATTCCACCATAAGTTGAATCGTTCCCAGTTAAGTTCTTACCGAGGGCAACAAAATTTCTAACTCCCGGAGCCACTACATCAGGTTTAATTCTTCCGTCAGGAGTCGGACCATTTGAACTAAAACTTGCAATTTCACCATTCAAATCAACAGCACCTACAGATATAACTGAATCTCCATCGCCCGGCGAACCTAATGAAGGAGGAATTGTCTGACCATTATTTCCGGCAGATGCTACAAAACATACTCCAAGATATACTGCTCTTGCCGCAGCAAGCGTAGTGATTGCAACTCTACCAGTATAATGTTCATAAAGATAAGAATTTTTACTAAAAGGTTCATCAAAACCTCTGTAGCCAAGTGAAGTTGAAATAACATCTACACCTTTTGCCTCAGCCCATTCAGCAGCTTCAAGGAAGAAATCCTCTTCCATTGGAGTTTCTGTTGGTACATATTCTGTTTTCGCAAGTATAATTTCGGAACCAAAAGCTGGTCCAATTAATTTCCCTGGCTTAAATCCTGCAAGATTCGAAAGAGTTGCAGTCCCGTGTGTACTCTGGTCAATTTTATCAACATAAGTTTGACTTAGTTCATTGCGTGTATTTGGATCTTTGTTAATAAAATCATACTCATCGATGATTTTTAAATCTCTTGTGCATTCATGGTCACGCCATTCAAAACCACTATCGAAACTTGCAATTAAAACACCTTTACCAGTAATTCCTAAATTATGAACCATCGGAACATTAATCATCTTCATTTGTTTGTATGATTTTCCATAATCATAAACATCATTCAGAACATCTCTTTCAACTTCAAAAACACTTACAATATCAGTGATTTCAGGTTTAACAAATTCAAAAGAATTTTTATAATTTTTACCTAATAATTTTATCTCAGAAACATAATCAAGATTTTTGACTAACTCTAATTGCGAAGCAGTGAGATATGCGCTAACACCATTAAACCATCTTGACTTTGAGATGATATTGATTCCTTTGCCTGATAAGTCATCTATGTATTTTTGTTCAATTGGCAAATCCCAGAAATCAACAAGTCTTTCCTCACCTAAAACTTTCATTCTTCTTTTAATTGCTCTGTCAGAAAGCATACTTTTAGCAGTTTCATAAGCATCAGAGCCGGGTTTCATTTCAGTATAATAATCATAAACGCCTTTGTCCTTAAAAATAATCCAAAATTTAGCAACAGGTTTTTCCTGTGCTAATAAAGTAAAAGCATAAAGATAAATGAATAAGAATAAAAATAACCTTGATAAGTTTTTCATTTTTATATTTTTAATTTATAAAGAATAATTCTCAAGATAATGAACGATTCTCATTAAGAATTTACCGCCAAGAGCACCATCTATTAGTCGATGGTCAAAAGAAAGAGTAAGATAAACAATAGGTTTAATTACAACGAAATCTCCATCATCAGTTTCAAGCACAGCAGGTCTCTTTTTTACTGCTCCAACACCGAGAATTGCAATCTGAGGTTGATTAATTATCATAGTACCTATAATATTACCGAAGATTCCATAATTAGATATAGTGAAAGTTCCTCCCTGTATTTCATCAAGTGTTAGTTTTTTAATTTTTGCTCTCTTTCCTAAATCATTAATCGCTCTTGCTAAACCAATAAGGTTTTTACCATCTGCTTCTTTAATAACAGGAACAATTAAACCGCCATTATCCATTGCAACAGCAATACCAAGATTAATTTTTTTCTTCATAATCGCTTTAAACGGGATCGTTGTATTATCTATAACAGAATTTATCAATGGAAAGTCTTTCAATGCTTTAATAACAGCATCAGCAATAAATGGCATATAAGTCAGTTTGAAACCTTCATTCTTTTCGAATTCATCTTTCATTTTCTTTCTTATTTTATCAACGGCGCTCATATCACACTCAGCAATTGAATTTACATGCGGAGAGGTGTTAACTGAATGAACCATATGTTCCGCCATTTTTTGTCGTATATTATCAAAATCAAATATACTAATTCCTTCCTCATTATAATCGACAATTGGTCCTTGTTTTAATGGTTGGATAATTTCCTTCTTCTCAGGTAATGATTGTTGTTCTTTTTTTACAAAAACATCTTTTTCTTTTTCTAAACCCTTTTGGTTTATGTATTCAATTAAGTCCCTTTTAGTTACTCTTCCATTTAATCCGGAACCTTTGATGGATTCAAGCTCTGAAATTGAAATACCTTCCTGTTTAGCAATATTCAGTACAAGCGGAGAATAAAATCGCGTCCCTTTTTCAATTTCTTCAGTTTCTGATTTTTGATCTTTTGGTATTTCAACAAGTTTTTCTTCAACTTGTGATATTTTCTTTTCTTCGCTAACTTCAGATTTGAATTCTGTTGCTGCTGTTTCTTCTGTCTCAAGTCTGGCTATAACCTTTCCGACTTCAACGACATCATTTACATTATAAAAAATTTCAACAAGTATTCCAGCTTCCGGGGATGGGATTTCAGTATCAACTTTATCTGTTGAAATCTCAAGTAATGGTTCATCTTTTTCTACTCTATCCCCTACATTTTTTAACCATTTCAAAATCGTTCCTTCTAAAATTGATTCACCCATTTTAGGCATAACTATATCTATAATCATTTTGAACCTCCGTTTGAAATATTTTCAAAAATAATTTTGTTTAATGAATAACTTAAAATTAATAACAAAAATTTAGTAAAAAATGTTGCATTAAACGATATTAAATAAAGAACTTATAGATTTATTTAAATTAGTCCTTTTTATTGCCTCAGCGAATATTTTAGAAACAGTCATAACTTCAATATTACTTGCAGTTTTTTTAAGTGGTATTGTATCCGTAACAAACAACTTTTTCAAAGGTGAACTTTCAATTTTTTTAATAGCTTCACCAGATAATATTGGATGTGTACATGCACCATAGATTTCATTTGCTCCCTTTTCCTTTAAAACCTTAACAGCATTGCAGAAAGTTCCGCCTGTATCAATTAAGTCATCTATAATAATAACATTTTTACCTTTAACTTCTCCTATCACATTCATAACAACTGCCACATTAGGTTTTGGTCTTCTTTTATCAATTAAAATTAAATCTGAATGTAAATTTTTTGCATAGGCTCTTGCCATTTTCACACTACCGACATCAGGTGCAGCAACCGCAAGATTTTTTAGTTTCATTTTAACAAAATGCTTTAAAAAGATAGCGGAGCCGTATAAATGGTCAACAGGTACATCAAAAAATCCTTGAATCTGAGGGGCGTGTAAATCCATTGTTATTACTCTATCAGCACCTGCTTTTTCAAGTAAATTTGCAATTAGCTTTGCTGTGATTGACACTCTTGGCTGATCTTTTCTATCCTGTCTTGCATATCCAAAATAAGGAATAACTGCATTAACTCTTTTTGCAGATGATCGCTTTGCTGCATCAATCATTATTAAAAGCTCTAATAAATTTTCTGCCGGTGAATTAGTCGATTGCACGATGAAAACATCAGCTCCTCTGATATTCTCATTATATTTGACCCATACTTCCCCATCGGAAAAAGTTTTAAATAAAACCTTTCCTAAATTAACTTTTAAGATTTTGCAAATTTTTTCTCCTAACTCGTGTGAATTTCTGCCAGCAAAAACTTTAAGTGGAAAATTTTTCATTTTCTAAATAATTAATTTTTCTATTATCAAAATTATTAAAAACATTTATCTATTTCAATCTCGTAATTCTGTAAAATTCAGTAATCTTATAACAGATATATTTAATTTCTTCACTTTTTAAAGTGGGATAACTTGGAAGATTTATCCCCCTATCTGCAATATACTCTGCTATTTGAAACTCGTTCCTATTACTTTTAAACATTGGTAATATGTGCAGGGGATAAAATATTGGACGTGTCTGAATATTATTTTCTCTTAAGAACTTTCTAAGACCATTTCTTACTTTATTATTTTCAACCAAAATAGTCACAAGCCAGGGATTATTTGAATTATTTCCATTTTTAAACTCTACCGGTAAATTTTTTAATAACTCTCTATATTTATTTTCTATCTTTTTCTTCATAGTCAGAATTTTGTTAATTCTTTCAAGTTGCGCCAATCCGACAGCAGCTGATAAATTCGTCAGTCTGAAATTAAATCCAAATGTTTTAAATAAATAATTATCAGCTGCACTTTTACCATGTGATTTCAGATATTGCGCTTTAGTAAACAGTGAATGATTATTGGTTACCAACATTCCACCTTCACCAGTAGTAATTGTTTTATTACCAAAAAAACTGAAAATACCTATATCACCAAAAGTTCCTACATGTTTATTTTTATAAAAACACCCAATAGCTTCTGCACAATCTTCTATAAGAAACAGGTTATATTCCTTTGAAATTTTTGTTAGTTCTTCCATATTACAAGGATAGCCATATAGATGAACTGCTATAATAGCTTTAGTTTTCCTGGTAATTTTTTTTCTGATTTTATCAGGATTAATCTGCCAATCATTCTGAACATCAACTAAAACAGGAGTAGCACCATTATTAATTATACTATTTGCAGTTGCGATAAATGTCAAAGTTGGTATTATTATTTCATCTCCATATCCAATACCGAGCGTAGCTATTGCAAGGTGTAAAGCACAAGTACCATTACAACAACTTGTTGCATATTTAACTCCTATATATTTAGCAAATTTGTTTTCAAACATCTTAACAAAGTTACCTTTTGAAGATACATAATTTGATTTTACACATTCATTAAGATATTTTAGTTCATTACCAGATAGAAATGGTTGATATATAGGAATTTTGTATTTCAAAATCTTCATATCAATTTTTTATAATCAAAAACACTTTTTACTATTTTTTCTAAATCAATCATTTTAATACATTCAAGATTATAAGGACATTCTCTTTTCCAGCACGGAGCACATTCAAGACCATAAGGGATAATTTTTACGCCATTGTCATATAATTCAACCTCAGTCCAGCAGGATAATCCAAACCATGCAATTACAAATTTTTTAAGTGCAATTGCAAGATGCATTCCGAAGCTATCACCAGAGATAACAATATCAGCCACATCCATAAAACAAGCTCCTTTTCTTATGCCCATTTGTGTTGGGGTATTGATAATTTTTTTTCTTTCAATATCATTGAAAGAGTTATAAATAATATTATTCCTTTCAGTATCCTCTTTACCTCCTAATAATAAAATAATATAATTTTCCTTTTGAATTATTCTGTTAATTACAGAGATGTGCTGTTCGATGGTCATTTTTTTATTAGGGAATAAGTTAGAACAACCCGTATTTATACCTACATAGATTATATCAGAAGAATAGTTTATTTCTCTTTTGTAATCTTCAATAAATAATTTTTCTTCTTCAGTAAAATTGAAAATATATGGGTCTTTACGATATTCAAGTTCGAATACTTCGTGAATAATTTCAACTCCTGTTTTTTTATTCTCTCTAAACTTTAACCTGTCATTTAAACCAAGTCTATATGAATATAACGCACTTTCATTAGCAGGAATAATTTTCCCATCTTCATTCAAAAGGAAACCAAGTTTCTGCTTTGCTACAATTTCATTTGCAAAAGCACACGCGTAATCTGATTTATCTGCATTAAGTAATAAATCAAATTTCATATTTTTTAAAATCATTCTATCAGTATCATTCCATATAAAGATTCTATCTATTAAATGATTATTATATAAAATATCTTTGGCTTGTGGCATTGTTATCCAATATACCGTTGAAACCGGATATTTTCTTTTAACAGAATACAATATCGGGGTATTATCCAGAACATTTCCAAGAGCATCTAATGAAATAATCAGAATTTTTTTCCCAACTTTGTTTTCTTCTGTCTGTTCCACACATCCTTCTTCAAAACAATTTTTATAAGGATAGCATGGTTTATAACCAGAAAATTTTTTACAATCAGGTATTTTTATATCCATAATGATTAATTAATTACAATATGATTTAATACTTCTTCAACTTTCATACCTTCTTCAAATTTACATATTTTTTTATCGCTACTGCAATTTGCATTGCAAAATTCTTCGCTAACTTCAAGGTTGATTGATTTTTCATTTAGCATACCCCAATGTTTGGCAGAACTGACATTCCTATGGCAATGAATAACAATAGCTTTAATATTAAATGCATCTGCAATATGTGCAGGACCGGTAGATGAAGAAATAAACAAATCTGCTTTGGATATGCAAATAGATAAATCTCTTAAAGAAACTAAAACTCTGGATAAATCAATTATTCTTTTATCGTTAATATCTTTTATTTTCCTGAGGAAATTTTCTGTCATTTCTTTCGCTGTCAGGATAATAGAAAAATTTTTATCATTAAATTTCTCAATAATTTTTTTTATAAGAATCAAATATTTTTCTTCAGACCAATTAGGAGCAGAATTACCCGAACCTGTATGGATGAAAATTTTATATGAATTTAATGGGACTCCATTAATTTTTAAAATCTGTTCTGCCTTTAAACTTTCTTCCTCGGAAATAAACATTTCAACTTTTAAATTATAACATTTTACACCAATTCTTCTGGCTAAATCCATACAGTAATCCGCTTCGTGTTTTAAATTTCTGTATTTATTTCTGGAAACACCCCTACATAAAGTCAAAATACTATACAAACGAAAACCAGTCATATATCTCTTTTTTACTCCGCCAAAAAACATTTGAAATGCAGCTCTTTCTGTTGGGAAAACCAATAAACCATGAGTAAAATTATTTTTCCCTATTTCAGAAACAACATTCCAAAAAGAGTCATCTGTTAAATCATCTGTAATTATAGAATTAATATAAGGATTATACTTAAAAACATCAGCAGTTTGAGGACGGGTTAAAACTGAAATAAATGAATCAGGAAAACTTTTTCTTAATTCCCTTACGATAGGGGTTATCATTATAACATCTCCAACCCTATCTGTTCTAATTACAAGAAATCTTCTTTGTTTTTTCATCTCAAAATAGTTGTTAATCCCAAGTTGGTAAATAGATATTATTTTTTCTGATTAATTCTTCTAACTTCATTAATATTTTTTCTTTAGGTAATTCAGTCATACATATATTACCAATTGGACAATTTAAATAAGCGCAATTTAAACAATCTAATTTTTCGTTAACTACTGTTGTATGAATATCACCAAAAGGTCCTTGTTGTAAAGGACTTGTAGGACCATAAATACCTAAAACAGGGACTCCTGCTGCAGCAGATAAATGTAATAATCCCGAATCATTTGCGATTACAAATGAACATTTTTTTATTATTGCTGCGGTATATCTTAAATTCAGGGAAGGTATAATATAAGAATATTCTTTGTGTTGCTCATATATTTTTTTACATTCATCAAGTTCCTTTTCAGTACCCCATATTAAAATAAAGCTAACATTATATTTTTTTCTTATCAAGGATATCAACTCTATATAGTCATTAACTTTATACTTTTTGGATTCCCAGGCACCCGATGTAATTATTCCTATAGAAGGAAAAGAAATATTATTTTTTCTGAAAAAATTCTCAGCAAAAGAAAAATGGGGTTCTAAAACTGAGATGAATAATTCTTTATATTTTACCGGAATTCCTAAAGTGTCAAGTGCAAGTAAATTTATTTCTACATTATGTTTTTTTTCTAAATTGTTACTTGCCGGTATAAGAATATTGTAAGCATACTTCCTTCTCGGAAAATCATAACCGATCCTATATTTAGCCCGGCTATAATATGTTAAAAATGTGGTTCTTGGATTACAAAATAAGTCTATTACTAAATTATATTTTTGTTTTCTAATATTTTTTAAAAGGCAATATGAACCTTCTGTGTTTTTATTAAAAGTTAAAACTCTATTTATATAAGGATTTCCATAAAGTACATCTCTGCAATTAAGAGTTGTAAGAAAGTTAATTTCCGCATCTGGGAAAAAATCCCGTAAGTTTCTTAAAACGGGGGTTGATAATATCACATCACCAATTCCAAAAAACTTAATGATTAGTATCTTTGATATTTCATTGTAATCAAGTTTCATTTTATATTTTCAAGAATTAAAAAATCATATTTCTGGGGATTCCGATTCTGAGCTTTTTTATTTTTATATTCTGATTTATTCCTATACTTACAATACATATATATAAAACATTCATTGCATAAAGGATTCCTGGCTTTACAAATACTTCTTCCAAATTTTATTAAGCATTTATGAAAGAATAATTTCTTTCCTTCAGGTATTTTATCTGATATTTCGAGAAATGTTTTTTCCGGTGTTTTTGTTTTTACTAAACCTATTCTGTTCAATACTCTATGAATATGAGTATCAACAGGAAATACATCTCTGTTCAAACCGAAAGCTACAACACATGAAGCAGTTTTTAATCCTATCCCATTTAATTCTAAAAGCTGATTATATATTTCTTCTGTGGAATAATTTTTCAAAAAACTTAAATCAAAACTTTTATATTTCCTGTAAATTTTCTTTAAAATATTTTTAATATCTTTTGCTTTTGTATTAGCCATTCCGCAAATACGTATTTCATCTCTAATCTTACTTATTCTTTCTTCCATTAGCTTTTCTAATTTCCCATACTTTCTTTTTAAATTGTTGAATGCTATAAAAGCAGTTTTATCAGTAGTATTTTGAGATAATTTTGTTGCTATCAGGATATCAAGAACTGAATCATTATTTTTAGTATTTAAAGAATGTACATTTTCATTTTTGTATTTTTTCTCACAAAGCTCAATAATTTTTAACAAATTATTCAAATATCCTATGTTAGTTATAAATAAAAATAAACTATTAATTAATTTGAAAAAAGTAACTTATTTTACTTTTTTTGTATTAATATTATTCATATTTTTAATTTTTTCAAAACCACATATATTGACCTACATAAAGTGTACATTACTAAAAAAATTATTCGTTTAATAAAAAATTAAATTATGGCAGAAGAAAAAAAATTTGTACCATTTATCTCTCCTGATGTAAATCTTGTTGAATTTACAATCAGGGGATTGATATTGGGATTAATACTTGCCGTAGTACTTGGTGCTGCAAATGCATACCTCGGCTTGAAAGCTGGTATGACGATTGCAGCAACTTATCCCGCAGCAGTGCTCGGTATGGCAATACTAAGGCTATTTAAGAGTAATATTTTGGAAGAGAATTTTGTTCGTACTGTTGGCTCTATTGGAGAATCTGTAGCTGCTGGCGCAATTTTTACTTTACCCGCCTTTTTCATTGCAAAAATTTGGGATCCGCAAAATATTACTCTCGGTAACTACCTTACCGCAACTATAATTTTAATAGTTGGTGGTATTCTTGGAATTATGTTTGTTGCGCTATTGAGAAGAGTAATGGTAGAAGATAAAGACTTACTCTTTCCTGAATCAACAGCAGCCGCTGAGATTCATAAATCGGGACAAAAAGGCGGCTCCGGCGGTGCAAAATATCTTTTCAGCGCAATGGGAGTTGGAGCAGTTATACAGTTCTTTGCTCAATTGAAATTGTTTGCCACCTGGGAGAAATTCTATGGTTTCTTTCACAAAACTATAATACCAGGTACATTCTTTAAAGCTGAGGGTGGAATGTTATTGAGTTCTCCCGGTTTCAGTCCGGCATATACAGGTGTCGGTTACATTATCGGTCCCAAATATGCCTCTCTAAACTTTAGTGGAGGATTATTAGCTTGGGGATTATTAACCCCAATAATTTATTATTTTATCTATCCTTTTATAAATGTTCCGGTATTTATACAAAATTGGGCAATGACATCGGGAATACCTATTGAAAAACTAAATGATCCGGCATTTCAGATAACACAGGTTTGGAAATATGTTGTAAGACCTATTGCTATTGGTGGAATGCTAATGGGTGCTTTTTACACACTATTTAGAATGAGAAAATCTCTGTATGCAGGATTGAAAAGGTCGTTTGGAGATGTTAAAAAGGCTGCGGCTGGCTCTCATGTAGAAGTTGTAAGGACAGAAAAAGACCTTAAATTCTCCTGGATAATAATTGGAATATTAGCATCCGCAATTGTTACATTTTTAATTACATATTTTGTATTCAATACAGGTTTAATACCGGCTTTAGTTTCAGCAACTATATTAATTATTCTTGCTTTCTTCTTTGCTGCAATTTCCGGATATCTTGTAGGTATAATAGGATCAAGCAATAACCCAATCAGTGGCTTAACCCTAACAGCATTAATTACTACCGCATTAATTCTCGTGTTAATTGGAGTGGATGCAGAACACGGCGGTGTCGCAGCAGTTCTCGGCGTTGCTGCTATAGTATGTGTAGCTGCTGCTGTTGCTGGCGAAATGTTGCAGGATTTAAAAGCAGGACATTTACTCGGTGGTACTCCATGGAAAATGCAGGTCGGTAATATAATTGGAGTTATAGTTTCAGGGCTTGTAATGTTTTATGTTCTCAATATGTTAAATCAAGCTGATATTGTTCAAGGTCAGCAACAAGGATATACAGGCGGTTTTGGTAGCAAAAATTTAGCCGCCCCACAAGCTGGACTAATGGCAATGCTTTCACAAGGTATAATTGGCGGTCAAATGGCATGGCCACTTATTATAGTTGGTTTATTAATGGGTCTTGCATTAATCATGATGCAGGTTAAAAGCCCGATGCTTGTTGCCGTTGGTATGTATCTTCCTCTTGAAACAACTTTTGCAATTTTTGTTGGCGGATTAATAAAAGGTGTAGTTGATTTGATAGTTGAGAAGAAACAATATGTGCCAGCTCAAAAAGTTAGAATTGAAAATATTGGAATTCTGTTAGCCTCAGGTTTGATTGCAGGTGAAGCATTGACAGGTTTAGGATTTGCACCATTCAGAATTGCTGGTGTTGTACCTGAAATTTTTAAAGACCCGCCAGTAATAATTGGAATTGCCGTGCTTGTAATTCTTACTCTAATATTAATAATTGTACCTATAATGAATCGTGGTTCAGAAGATGAACCAGCACCACCAAGCGCAGGTATGTAGCTATGTTTAGAAAGAAACAAAATATTAACTTTTTAGAATTGACACCCGTTCATAATAAAAGTTTTGAAGATAATAACGGATTAATTACTATTGTATTTCCTAAGTTCAAAAATAAATTTTTACAGAGGTTAATTCCAAAGAATAAATCTCCAGATATAAGAATTTCACTTGATGAAGTAGGTTCTTCTGTGTGGAAGTTAATTGACGGTAATACAAAAGTAAACGAAATAATACAACTGCTGAAAAATAAATTTGGAGAGGAATTAATACAAGCTGAACAAAGAACTTTAAAATTTTTATCAATGTTATATCAACACAGATTTATTTATTTTAAAGAAATTAGAAAGGAATAAAAAATGGGTAAAATACTTGGAAATCTAAAACCAACACGAGTTTGGGAAATATTTGAGGAAATATGTTCAATTCCTCATCCTTCCAAACACGAAGCAAAATTACGTGATTACGTAGTTGACTTTGCAAAGAAAAATAATCTTGAATTTGAAATTGATGATACAGGAAATATAGTTATCAGAAAACCTGCTACAAAAGGGATGGAGAACAGAAAAGGTGTAATATTGCAAGGACATCTTGATATGGTACCACAGGCAAACTCTGATGTAGAACATAATTTCGAAACAGATGCAATAAAACCAAGAATAGATGGCGAATGGGTAAAAGCCACAGGAACAACACTTGGAGCTGATAACGGAATTGGAGTTGCAACAGCACTTGCTATTCTTGAATCAAAAGATATTGCACATGGACCATTAGAAGCATTATTTACAATTGATGAAGAGACAGGAATGACAGGTGCCTTTGGTTTAAAACCCGGATTCTTAAAAGGTGATATTCTTTTAAACCTTGACTCTGAAGATGAAGGCGAACTGTTTATTGGATGCGCTGGTGGTACAAATGGTTGTTTTACTTTTAAATACAAAGAAGTAACAACACCTAAAAGTGTAAAAGCGTATAAGTTAAGTATAACAGGATTGAAAGGTGGACATTCCGGATGTGATATTCATTTATATAGAGGAAATGCAAATAAGATTCTTTTTAGATATTTAAAACATGCGGAATCTAAACACGGTTTAAGACTGGCATCCGTTGAAGGTGGTACATTGAGAAATGCAATTCCAAGAGAAGCGTTTGCAACTTTTGTTATTCCAGTAGAAAATTCCGGAGAAATTAAAAAGTGCGTATCAGAAATGTATGATATTATCAGGAAAGAATATGCCACCATTGACCCTGATTTCAAAATGGAAATAGAAGAAATTGATACTCCAGAAAAATTAATTGATGAAGACACTCAAAAGAGACTGATAAATGCAATCGTTGCATGTCCAAATGATGTGATTAGAATGAGTAATGATATGCCAGGTCTCGTTGAGACATCGACAAATCTTGCAATTATAAAATCCCAAAATGGTATTATAGAAGTAAAATGTTTACTCAGAAGTTCAGTAGATTCAGCAAAAGATGCTCTCGAACAAATGTTTGCATGTTTATTTGAACTTGCAGGTGCAGAATATCAATTCGATGGTAGATATCCCGGATGGAAGCCCAATCCTCATTCCCCCATTCTTGAAGTTATGAAAGAAGGTTATAAAACAAAATTTGGGAAAGAACCTAAAATAAATGCTATACATGCAGGTCTCGAATGTGGACTTATCGGGGGTGTCTATCCAAATCTGGATATGATATCTTTCGGACCAACAATAAAAAATCCACATTCCCCTGACGAAATGGTCAATATAAACACCGTTCAAAAATTCTGGGATTACATTACTTACACTTTGGAAAATATTCCTAAAAAGTAATAAATATTTAATATCTTAAAATAATTAAAGTTACAGAAAAATCTTTTTCTGTAACTTTTTTTATTTCTATCTTTCAATACAAGTTGATGAATGAATTTTTAACAATTATAATATTATATATAAATTACTTGTGTATTTTTTTAAAATAAATTTATTATATTTAAAGTAAAAAAAATAGAAAGGAGTAAAAATTATGAAAAAAATTTTAACCTTCTTATTTATTCTATTTATTCCAGCAATACTTTTAATTGCTCAAGATACAAGATTTACTCAAAATTGTGACCCGACAAAAGAAGATATTAACAACGTGAAAATGCACGCTAACTTCAGATATGGTTACATTTCACCAAATTTAATTGAACAATATCCGGGCTCAATTCCAAACACATCAAATTTCTGGGATTATCAAACTAATGGAGCTAATTTAAATCAATTGTGGATTTTTGGAGATACTGTTATTGTTGCATACATGTCTGTCGATTCAACCGATCCCACAGGTACTTCTACAAGGATAAACTGGTATATATATAGCGTTGATGGAGGACTCACCTGGACAACCCCAATTCAGATTACTTTTTTACCTAACAGAAGCGCATACCCCGATTTATGTCCATACCTTGCGGGAACAGATAGGAATGTTGTAATTTCAGGAAGAAAATATAATGGTTCACTATCCAGAGGCGGGGCTTGGAGTGAAACAATGCTCGGGCTTGGTTCTTTCCTCTCAGCTTTTGTACCTGATCCCGGTAGAGATTTATTTGGATGGTACATAGGAAATAATAAATATGGTGGTGCTTACAGCTCTCCGGATGCAAGTTCAAATGATAGTTTATTTTATGTTAAATATGATGTATCAACAAATACATTTAGTAATAAAACAACATTCGCTGTTGCTCCCAATAATATATTTCAAAATGTCAGATATAGACATACAGCTAATGCAACTGGTACACACCAATTTGTTATGTGGTGGGATAATACAACAGGTGCTTATGCATTAAGATATAAGACTACCACTGACGGTGGCTCAACCTGGACTGCAACAGCAGCCTTACAAATAGCATTTGGTCTAAACGGGACAATTAATGGTGATGTTTGCAGTCCGTGGTTTGGATATGATGCCGCATATAAACCTGGAACAAATGACTGGTATTGTGTATGGAGTACATTATACCCAACAGCAACTGGTCAAAACACATCGTCACCAGGAGGTTGTAAAATACTTCTTGCTTCTCCCGTTGTAAATGGTGGAGTACCTGTTGAAGTTGCTGGTAGAACCAATATGATAATAATTTCAGATACAATTAATTATTTCTTTAATAGAGCAGCATTACAGGTAGGTGTAACTCCGGTATCACACCCATCAATAGCTTTCTCTGATGATGGTTCAAGAATTGTAGTAGCATTTTCTGCTTTCCAACCAGGAGACTCTCTGGATGGATTTAATTTCAATGATATATGGGTAACTTATTCGGATAATGGTGGATTGAACTGGGCAACACCGTGGAATCTAACCAATACACAAACATGGGATGAATTGTATCCGGTACTTTCCCCAACAGGAAACACACCAAATTCATTTAAAATAAGATTTCAAGCAACAAGAGGACCGGGTTCCCAAAGTTTTAGCAATAATGCACCTGTATATAGAGTCTATCAGATATATCAGGTTTTTAATCCGCAAGGTACAGGAGTAAAGAAAAGTAATTCAGAAGTTCCGGAAAAATTCACTTTATACCAAAATTATCCTAATCCTTTTAATCCAACAACAAAGATTAAATTTACTATCCCACAAAGTGCAAATGGTGAAAATATCTCAATAAAAGTTTTTGACATACTAGGCAAAGAAGTTGCTGATTTATTTAGTGGTAAGATAAATGCGGGCGAATATGAAGTTGAATTTAATGGGAGTAAATTATCCAGTGGTATTTATTTCTACCAGCTCAAATCTGAAAAATTTATTGATACAAAGAGGATGATTCTTGTAAAATAAAAGTATTCTTTTTATTAGAAAAGGTTGCATAAAATTTTTATGCAACCTTTTTTGTTATAGATTATATGAAAATTCATAAGAATATAAATTATTAAATTTATTTTAAAAATTTTTTTAATTCAAATAAACTTTTAAAAAAGATAAATAATATGAAATACAAATTATTTGGTAAAAGTGGTCTCAGAGTATCAGAAATATGCCTTGGCACTATGACATTTGGACAGGAATGGGAATTAGGTGCTGGATATGAAGACAGTAAAAAAGTTTTTGATGTATTTGTAAACGCAGGTGGAAATTTTATTGATACAGCAAATCGTTATACTGAAGGGACAAGTGAAAAATGGGTCGGAGAATTTATTTCTTCTGATAGGGATCATTTCGTACTTGCTACTAAATATACTTTACATGACAGAAGGGATGACCCGAATTTTAACGGGAATCACAGGAAAAACTTATTCCGTTCTGTTGATGGAAGTCTAAAGAGATTAAAAACTGATTATATTGATTTATTATGGGTGCATGTATGGGACTTTACAACAGCTCCAGAAGAAGTTATGCGAAGTCTTGATGATATAATTAGTTCTGGAAAAGTTCATTACATTGGAATATCAGATACTCCTGCATGGATTGTATCAAGAGCTAATACAATCTCTGAAATGAAAGGCTGGCATGCATTTACAGGTTTACAAATAGAATATAGCCTTATACAAAGGACACCAGAGCGCGAATTGTTGCCTATGGCAAAATCATTAGACATAGCAGTTACTCCTTGGGCTCCATTAGGAGGAGGTACCTTGACCGGAAAATATCTAAATGAAAATACTTCCAACGGGAGATTACCCGCTGACTCCAAGCGGAGGAACGAACAGGCATTGAAAATTGCTAAAGAAGTAGTTGCTGTTGCTAAAGAATTAGGAAAATCACCTGCAGAGATTGCAATAAACTGGACAAGACAAAAGGATCAGGTTATTATTCCTATAATTGGTGCAAGGTATGAGAACCAGATTAAAGAATGGATTGGATGTGTAGATTTCACTATTCCGGATGAATTAATGAAAAGACTTGACGAAGTTAGTAAGATTGATTTAGGATTTCCCCACGAATTTTTAAGAAACCCATCGATTCAGGATGTTATTTTTGGTGGTACACAGGATAAAATAATAAGACACAAAGAATTCTGATTTAAAAATATGCTTACTTTCCCTTCAAAGAAAGTAAGCATATTTTAGAAAAAATAAAAAGATACTAATCAAGTTTACTTCCACAGGAAGTACAGAATTTTGCGTCAAGGGGCAATTCAGCACCACAGGAACATTTCTTAGTTTTTGGAGGAGTTTTACCAATAACTTCCTCTGCTGCTTTACGAACTTCTTCAAGTTCTTTTTCTTTCAATTCAATTTGTTTATCAATATTCTCTATCTCATTAAATTTATCCTTAAATTTATCTATATCAAATGTTCCTGCCTTATGCATATTGTAAAATTCTGTTCCCACAGTAAGAAGGAGAGAAGATTTTCTTTGATTCAAATTACTTATCTCTCCTTTAATTTTAGTGGTATCTACTAATTCTTTAGACTTGACTTTCATCTTTGTAATTCCTTCGTCAAGTCCTTTCTTTAGCTTATCAAAAAAATCTGCCATAATTAACTCCAATTAAATTTTATTTTAATTTAGCTCCACACTGGCTGCAAAAAGTCTCAGTTGATTTAATAATAGCCCCACATGAGGGACATTTTATTGTCTCTGAAGTAAAAGTAACATTACCTTTTAAAAATAACTCATAGGCATTATATCCAATAATTCCGAGAGTAAAAATTAACATAAAGAAAAAACCGATCTTTAAAGATCGTGGATTATATATTTTAGGGTCTTGGTACGGTAATATTCGAAATATCACAGTAATAATTGTAAATAATAAAATCACACCTCCTAAAATTAATTCAATTAAATTCTTTTTTCCTTTAAAAACAATTGCAACTATTAAACCTGCTATTACACAATAGAAATTAACTAACATTGTATAATAAAAAGCCCAATAGCCAACTGTAATATATGTAATACCTACCATATGCATACCAGTAATAGTATATTATTTCACTCCATAAAAAGGTAATACGAATGAAACTAAAATCAATCCGAATAAAATTGTTGAAATGTATGGTTTTAATGGTTGCATAATAAAATATTTAATAGTTTATAAATTTTATTAAAGTATAAAATGTGAAATTATTTAAATAAATTCAAATATATTAGTAATACACAAATATAAATTGTTTTATAACCTTCATATTAACTTTTGTCCATTATTTATAGGTATCAAATTTATAGTATTGAAGAGGAAAGGAATATTTTTTAAATTAAAGAGTTAAATAAAAAGGAGGATAAAATGAGAAAATATTTTTTACTTGTTATCGCAATTATATTTTTTATTAATTCAATATCTTATACACAAGAAATGACAATAAAAGAAAAAGTTGAGAGATATAAACAAGTTACATTAACTTCAGATTTAAGCTGGTTAAGTTCTAACGAAAAACGGATGATACCAATTCTCATTGAAATTGCAAATATAATGGACAATTTATTCTGGCAACAAAATTATGGCGACAAAGAAAAATTATTAAATTTAATTACTGATGACTTTGAAAAAAAATATGTTCTAATTAACTATGGTCCTTGGGATCAGCTGGATGGGGAAAAGCCATTCATTAAAGGATTTGGAGATAAACCTAAAGGAGCAAATTTTTATCCTGTTGATATGACTATAGAAGAATTTAATAATCTTAAAGATGAGAGTAAAACCAGCCCATATACTATTTTGAGAAGAGATTCTAAAGGTAACTTAATTGTAATCCCGTATAGTGTAGCTTACGAAAAAGAACTTAAAGAAGCATATTCCCTTATGCTAAAAGCGTCAGAACTTGCAGAAGATGAAGGATTAAAAAAATATTTAAAATTAAGAGCAGAAGCACTAATTACAGATAATTATCAGCCAAGTGATTTCGCATGGATGGAAATGAAAACATCAAATATAGATTTTATTGTGGGACCTATCGAAAATTATACTGATGGATTATTTGGATATAAAACTGCCTTTGAGTCTTTCATATTAATTAAAGATAAAAAATGGAGCAATAAATTAAATAAGTTTACTTCTCTTTTACCGGATATACAAAAATCATTGCCGGTGGAAGAAAAATATAAAACAGAAACACCTGGTTTAGAATCGGACTTAAATGTTTACGATGCTATTTATTTTGCAGGCGATTGCAATGCAGGGAGCAAAACAATTGCAATTAACTTACCAAATAATGAAGAAGTTCAGTTGAAAAAAGGTTCAAGAAGACTGCAATTAAAAAATGTAATGAAAGCAAAGTTTGATAATATTATGATTCCCATTTCTGAAATATTAATAGTACCGGAACAAAGAAAATATGTAAAATTTAATGCTTTCTTTGAAAACACAATGTTCCATGAAGTTGCTCATGGTCTTGGTATAAAGAATACAATTACTGGCGCCGGAACGGTCAGAGAGGTGTTAAAAGATATGTATTCATCCATTGAAGAGGGAAAAGCAGACATACTTGGATTATATCTGGTTACACAACTCTATGAAATGGGTGAATTAACAGAAGGAGAACTTATGGATAACTATGTAACATTTGTAACAGGTATATTTCGTTCATGCAGATTTGGTGCAGCAAGTCCACATGGAAAAGCAAACATGGTAAGATTCTACTACTTTCTTGACAAAGGTGCTATTTCAAGAAATGAAAAAGGTATGTATTCCATTAACTTTGAAAAAATGAAAGTTGCCGTAGAATCATCTGTAAAAGAAATATTAACAATTCAGGGTAATGGAGATTATGAATTAGCAAAATCCATCATAGAAAAAGATGGTTATATAAAAGAAATATTAAAATTAGACCTTGATAGAATAAATTCTTCGAACATACCGGTAGATATAGTGTTCAATATGGGTCTTGAATATTTAAACTTTTAAATAGATTTATTTGAAACCAATAATTTTTTTATTCGCAATCATCATTTGTTTCCCAATAGCTCTCAAAGCACAAGAAGAAGAGGAAGAAATAGAATACAGATATCAAGAACCAAAATTCAATAAGCTATTTGTTATAGTTGGAAGTAATTACGGAATTTCTTTATACGATATTAATCCCCATACATCTTCATTTAATAACAATTTTAGTGTTGATTTAAAACTTTCTTTAATAAATCAATATGTAGAACGAAAAAGTAGTTATGCTTTATTATTAAGGTATTATTTTTCAAAAGGAGAAAAAAGTTTAGGTGGTTCAGATGATAATTCAAAAATTTCTGTAAGCGCAACAAAGTTCGGGGCTAATTTAGATATTAGTACCGGATATTATTCAGAAAATTTCTCTATATATCCATATTTCTCTGTTCCTTCTTTCTTGTTAACCTATAGTTATCTAAAAATAAATAATTTACCAGTATTTATTCCTGATAATGAAAAAGAATACATTCAATCTTTTGAAGAAAAAATCAGATTTGGTACTCATAGGGAAATTGGAATCCTGTTTTTAATTAATAATAAATATTCAATTGAAATAGGTTATCAGAATTATATTATCTACCCACGTTATCTTTTTCTGAAAGATTTCGGAAGTCATATGTTAGAAACATTTGCAGCTGTGATAATTTCCTTCCCAACTATGACGATGGAAATGTTACAACCTAATCCTTTAAGGTCTTCAATAGCTAATTTATTATCACAGGGCGCTTTAACTTATTTATTCTCAAAATTACGAAAGGATAAAATGTATTGGCCATTCAATTCAAAACCTGGTTTAAGCTTCGATGAATTCAAACTCGGATTTGGTATAGCATTTTAATAAAAGAATCTTGAAGTAATTTAAAACTATTAATCATTTATAATAAAGCTATGCCATTTACTTAAACACCATATACAAATCCATCAGCAATAACAATAAAATCATTTCCATCAAACTTGTACAAATATAATCCGTTACCCTCATAATATCCTTGATCTGCAAGAATTTCATCAAGACCATCTCCATCGACATCAATAATTCCCTTTACCATAAAATAGTCATAGTCTTTATCTTTAACAGATATCATTTTATAGACAACATTACCATCTTTATCAGTAATAAATGAAGTATTAATATAAAACTCAGAAGTAATATTCTGGGAAAAATTTATTATATATTGTTCTTCATCTTTATTTGTAAAATGTCCTTTAAAAAACCTAAAACTATCTTCATAAAAAGTATCAATCACAACAAGTTTATCTCTATCTTCTTCAGAATCATAAATTTTTACTTTTTTACCACTAAGGGTATTTATAATTATGTTTTTAAAGTTATCTACTGTATTTCTATCATGTAATTGTTTTAAATTTAGGATGCTCATATTCTCATATTTTGAAATAACAACAGGTTCATCTATTTCTACCTGCTCATCATTCTTATATTCGAGAACTACATAGAAAATATTTCCATTAATGTATGTATCAGATGGGATGAGACAATAAGAAGTAACTATTCCTTTAAATACACCCTTAGAAGTTGATATATAAAACTCTTCGTCTGTTTTAATATTTGTGAGTTTTTTAAATTCGGGATAATACTCATTAAAATATAAATATCCCGTATCCTGAAGAGAATAGCCCTTATTTATTAAAAATTTTTCAATATAATTCATATAATCTTCATATATAGAGCCATATTCATTTTCCTTCCATAAAGACTCATTGTTCGCAAAAATATGGTCCTGTAAAAGAATTTTTTTCTCTCCGATTGAAATACCTATATATACATTATTATTAAAAGAAAACGCAAAATTTAAAAATAGAAAAAATAAAATTATTAAAGAAAGAATATTTCTCATAATAGATATTCTGATATTTAAAATTGTTATATTACTTTAGTAACACCATTGATTTTATCTCAGAATATTCTTCAGTTTCAAGCCGATAGAAATAAATTCCACTTGACAAAGCAGAACCATCGAAATCAGTTTCATAATATCCCGCCTCAAGATAATTATTAACTACAACTTCAACAAGTCTTCCTAATAAATCAAATACCTTTATCGTAACAATTCCTGATTTTGGCAATGCAAATTTTATCTTTGTAACGGGGTTAAAAGGATTTGGATAATTCTGCATTAGTTCATACTTGTTGGGAATTTCTGAACCTAAATGTTTAACTGAAATATTTATCGTATCGAAGATTGCAATTTGATTAATAAAATTATTCATTGTAACCTGAAATGTAGGATTTGTCCCATTGTATGAACCCTGACCACCACCTACCCATCTATTAAAATAATAAGTTTTATTATTGAATTGAACCTGAAGTGGTGAAATAGATACTGTTACAACTGAACCAGAATCATGATATTGATTTCCGTTGGATATTGTAACTAAGGGGAAAATGCCACTTGGATTTGTTGATGCTTGCAATTTCCACTGAAGTTTATAATATGCAATATATTGATTGGTAGTAGTATTTACAGTAATAGTTTGAGTTGTATCTCCGGAATTACTCCAGTTCTGGAAAACATATTGATAAGAAGTATAATTTGCAGGAGAAATAGCCTGTAAAGTATGTGTAGAGCCAACTTCCCAATCAAAAACAGAAAATGTTGTATATGTATTTCCGTCGACTTTATATTGAACGACGCCGTTACGATTAGTACCAATTAAAACATAATTTCTGTTAACAAGATAAGATACTGTTGTTTTATGAGTCTTACTATTAGCATCAGAAGCAGTTAAAATAATTTGATATACACCTGAAGGAGCTGAAGAAGTTGAATTCACCTGAACAAGTAATGAATCATTCAAATTTGTCAGAGTGTTTCCATTTGGGAAACTTACAGTTATATTTGAGTTATTCGGAGAAACTGAAGCACTGAAAGTTAATGGCATATTATACCCTGCTGCTTTAAGTGGAACCCTAATTCTAAAAGTTCCGCTTGCACTTTGACCTTGGGGTACAGACCTATAAGCCGGATAAGGTAACAATGTAAAATTTAAAGTCTTTTTTGCTGCACCAAGAATTTCTTTGTTTGCAGCCTGCACAAAAGCGAGATAACTAATCTGATTTTGATTCCAGATAGTATCTCTTTTAAAACGATATTCTACTGTTTGCAATGTGCCGGGGAATAATGTAATTGGGCTTCCATTTCCATTTGGGAACATTCTTCTCATTACCCAGTAGAAATCGGTTTCTCCATTCGTCCCCGGAGGATATTGATAGTGAATATGATTTTCTAATACTGCAATATGAAGAGTAGCATTAGGATTAGCTAAATAGGATTCACAATAAACGGTTACTCTTACAAGTAAACTGTCTCCCCCCGCAAAAGCACTATCCGATAATAATATAGTTACGGGACTGAGAATATTTTCTCTAACTCCATAATAATATTGAAATGTGCTTTGAGAATAAGGAGGTGAAATACTATTAATCCCATCAAAAAATGAGTGCGGAATAGAATTAACGTTATAGTATGTTCTTCTCGCATTATTATCATTTGGATTGTATAAGTACATCGGATCATTTCCCGGGGAGGGCCAATTCATATGATATGCGAGTGCTGCTAATCTTTCAGGGTCTTTCGAATTAACGAATGCTGTTAATATAGGATTATTTGATGCACAAGGTCCACACGTTGAACTTGTAAAGAATTCAATAAGCATCATTCTATCCCCTGAATATGATATGGAGAATATTAATATGACTAATAATAATGTAAATAATAATTTTTTCATTGTAATTATGTTTAATTTATAGATATTTAAAAATAATACTTATAATTTTTAAATAAAACAAATATTATTTTTACAAAATTATAATAGTTATATGAGTAAGAAGTCATTTATATCAGTTACTGTTTTACTTTTCATTTTCTTAGTTCAGAATACACTCTCACAAATTTTTAACGATGATATAAAGAATATTTTAATGTTACAGGATAGCAGAACCCCCGGAAAAGACAAAATTTTATTAAATTATCTTTATAGTAACGATGCAGAAGTCATATTAAAAACATTAATCGCATTAGCAAATATTCAGGATACTACAACAGTTAATGCTATCGGAAATTTGATAAATCATAATAATAATCTTATCAGAAAACAAACTGCTTTCACTTTAGGACAAATTAATTGCTTTGAATCAAAAAGTATTCTTGAAGAAGCACTCTTGAAAGAAAATGATATTTTAGTTAAAAGTGAAATAGTAAATTCACTTGGTAAGGTTGGTGATGATAATTCATTAGAACTAATAACAAAAATGAATATTCAAAATGATGAGCTAAATAGTACTATTGCGTTGTCAATTGCAAGATTTGCAATAAGAAATATAAAATCTGAAGAAGCAATTAATACTCTGAAAAAAATTCTAAGAACTGATTTCAGTAATAAGGCAGAATCAAATGTTGCATACGCATTTTATAGAATGAGAGATGGGAAGTTATTATCTAATGCAGAAAAAGACCTGGAAATACTCATAAAATCTGACAATCCTTTATCAAGAATGTGGGTATATCCCGCTTTAAGTTATATTGGAAAATCAGAATATTTAAGCATAATATATAATAACTACGAATTTGAAAAAAACTGGAAAGTCAAAGTAAATATAATCAATTCACTTATTAATTATGTTATGAAAAATAATTCTGTTATTTCAGCCGGGATGGTAAAATTACTAACAGAAGCAATTAACGATGTTAATGTAAATGTAAGAATTACAGCATTAAGACAAATAGGTGAAATATTTTCACAATTAAATGAGAAAAATTTAATAGCAGAAAAAATATTACCGGAAATAGAAAAATATTTCTTGAATAAAAAAGCAATAAACTACTATGAAACAGGAGAAGCTTTAATTTCATATTCAAAAATAAAAAAAGATAATGCTAAAGATTTTCTACTAAACTATTTATCAACAACTGAGAATTATCCATTAAAATCATATATTATAAAAGCATTTAAATATATATCAGATTATAAAATTCATAAACAAATAAAAGAAAAAATATCTCAGGAAGTAAATAAATACATTGAAGAAAAAGGAATGGTTTTTAGTGATTTTATGCAAGATAAGGTTCTTGCAGAGATTTACTTATCATATATCGAACTGTTAAGCTCTATGGTTGAAAAAATTGAAGAAACAGATTATAATGAATTCAGGTTAATATTTTCTGAGTTTCTCAATTCTAAAGACCCGCGTATAGTTGAATTATGTCTTAATTCATTGAAGAATGAAAAATTCTATAAATATTCAGGAGAAACATCAATGGTCCTTTTATATGATTATAACAATTTAATATACCCAAGAGATAAAGAAGTAATGAAATTATATATTGAAGAGTTTGGTAATTTAAAAATTGAAGGAGCAATTGAAATTTTAAAAACAAATCTGAATTCACCGGATTTTGAAATTGCAAAATTATCAGCAGAATCATTAAAGAAGATTACAGGAGAAGATTATACTTTTTCTGCATCAATAAAAACATTTTATGATTGGAAATATATTGATGAACTTTCTTCTAAAAGATATGCAGAGATAGAAACGACAAAAGGTACAATAAAAATAGAGCTGTTTTTAGAAGATACCCCATTTACAGTAGCAAATTTTATCAGACTTGCGGAATCAGGATATTATAATGGAACAACATTTCACAGAGTAGTACCGAATTTTGTTATACAGGGAGGTGATCCAAGCGGAACCGGATGGGGTGGTCCCGAATATACAATCAGAACTGAAATATTTAACTGTAATTTCGAAACAGGAACAATAGGTATGGCGTCATCAGGAAAGGACACAGAAGGCAGCCAATTTTTTATAATGCATTCTCCACATTATCATTTAGATGGTAGATATACACTTTTTGGAAAAGTTATTGATGGAATGGAAGTTGTAGATAATATTTATATTGATGATTGTATATTAAAAATAACTTTCTCTGTAAATTGAAAAGCGGAGCTTCATTTTAAGAACTCCGCTTTAAATCATATATGAGGGAGAGTATGATTAAGGTTTCGTCTTAAAATTAACCTGCAATATTTATACCAATAAAATAAATAAATTTCAGCCCAGAAAGTATAATTTGATTAAATTTTCATCTCATTATGATACTAATTTCTTTTAAAATGAGACGAATTATTATTGATTGTTAAAGATTTATTTTGAATGGATTCCAGAATTTCCTTAATAAAAACAATAAATTCTTCCCGATTGAATGGTTTGGAGATAAAATGAGAACAACCTCTTTGTAAAAATTCCTCTCTATCTTTTTCAGAAGCAAAGGCAGTTACAGCAGCAATCGGTACATTTTCATAACCTGAGATTTTTCTAATTTCTTCTACTGCTTGAATACCATCCATACCAGTTCTGAAATTAATATCCATAAGAATTATATCATACTTTTTAATTTTTGCTTGATTTATACCATCAACTGCATTTGAAGCGACATCAACATTACAGATGTTTTTCAAAAAACTATTTACAATAATTACTGCTTCTCTATCGTCTTCCACATAAAGTACATCTGGAAGTGGAAAATTATTTATTAATCCTTGATCATCGATATGATTTTCTTTCAAATAACTTAAATCATAACCGGTTCTTTTTTCAAAATAAGGCAAAAGAACAACGAAAGTAGAACCTTTATCTACAGTACTCTCTTTTAAAAATACTTTCCCGCCCAATGCATCAACTAAATTTCTTGTTATGGTTAAACCTAATCCAACCCCTTCAAAAGTTCTTGTATGCCCCTCACTCACCTGTCTAAATGAATCCCAGATAATTTCTTCTTTATCTTTTGGTATACCAATACCTGTGTCTTCAATTGTTATACAAATAAATTTCTTTTTTCCTTTCTCATCTAATTTTAAAGATACTTTAATAAAACCGCTTTCAGTATATTTTATCGCATTATTAATCAGATTATTCAGAATCTGAGTTAATATAGATAAATCTAAATGCACAAGCAGACTTTGAAATTCAGTCTCAAATTTTAATTCAAGACCTTTACTTTTAGCTGAGTTATCATAGAAAGAGATAATATCTTTTATTTCTTTGACAATATTGAATGTTGTGAATTTTATTTTCAGTTTTTTTGCTTCAATTACAGATAAATCAAGTAATTGATTTAATGTATTAAGTAGTCTTTTCGAACCTTTGTTTATCCTATCAACAAAATCTATTAGATATTTTTCTTTCAAATTTTCTTTTAACAAATCGGAAAATCCTATTATGCTAACCATAGGGGTTCTTAACTCATGACTCATTTGCGCAAGAAAGTTTGATTTAATTCTGCTCATTTCTTCAGCACGTTCCTTAGCAAGTATTAAATTTTGCTCAATCATTTTTTTATCAGTGACATCCTCAACCATTTCAAGCAAATGAATATCATTATCATCGGTAGCGCGGATTAAACTTGTAACTGATGCTCCCCATAGAGTTTCTTTATTTTTCTTAATGAATTTTTTTACAACAGAATAAACTGATAATTCACCATTAATTAATTTATTATAGTTTTGTTCATCCATTGCAATGAACTCAATATCAACAACATTCCTAAATGAAGAATTAAGAATTTCATTTTCCTCATAACCTAACATCTTACAAAATGATTTGTTTACTTTTATATAATTAAAATTTTTATTAAGTAAGAGCATTCCAATAGGCGCTTCTTCAAAAATTTTTCTGAATCTTTCTTCACTTTGCCTTAGAGATATTTCAGATTTTTTTCTTTCAGTTATATCAAGGACACTAACAAGAATGCATTTGATATTATAAACATTTAGAATTTCAGCGGAAGTCAAGCCAATTATAATATTTCCATTTTTGGTCCTAAATTTATATTCCTTTTGAACGATTCTTCCATCAACAGATAATCTTTTTATAAAATCATTTCTATCATCAGGATTAAACCAAAGTTTTAACTCAATCGTCGTTCTTCCTATTAATTCACTGTATTCAAAGCCAGTAATTCTGATAAATTCTTCATTAACATCAAGTAAAGTACCATCTTCAAACTTTGTTATACAAATAGCATAGGGGGAAGACATAAATGCTTTAGAAAATTTTTCTTTGCTAAGTCTAAGGTCTTCCTCAGCAATTTTTCTTTGAGTAATATCCTGAATACTTAAAGAATATCTTGAAAATCCATTTTCATCTTTCCCTAAAAAATTAGCAACTGCAAGACGATATAAATTTGAAGAACTTAAATATTCAAAAGAAACTGGTTCTTTGAGTTTCTCGGATTTTGTGAAATTTTCAATCCATATATTTTTAATTCGGGTTGGAATCTTTAAATCTGCAAAAGATTTTCCCTTTGCTTCTTCAGTAGATAGTTTGAAAAATTTTGAGAGTGCGTCATTAATCTCGAGAAAAATAATATCCTCATTCTTTATAGTGCAAATAGCGCGAAGAAGACCGGGACTATTAAAAAATTCCCTGAAATTCTTTTCTCTTTCAATAATTTGTCTCTCGGCATTTTTAAGAGCAGAAATATCGTGGAATTCTGTTACAAAGATACCTTTCTCTAAACTGAAAATATTTACTTTAAACCATTTTTTTGTAGACTCTGAATAATAATCAAAAGTCTTTGAACTATTGTTTAAATCAATTTCACTATATAACTGATACCAGTTAAGTTTTCTTTTATTAATATAAGGCAAAACTTCAGAGGCTTTCTTTCCAATTATCTTCTCCTTTTTAAGACCAGTAATCTCCTCAAATGCTTTATTTAAATCGAGAAAAATAAAATCAATCAGTCTATTGTTATTGTCCCTAATTATTTGGTGTAATGCAATACCACTTATTAGCTTATCAATGATTTCAGGATAATATTTACTAATTTTTTTCAAGATATTTTGTTTAAATTTTTGGAAGCAAATTAATTTTTAAAAAAATACTTTTCAATATAATATTTAAATTCAAAGATTTTAACTTTAATGGATATATTTTTTCCAAAAGTATCGTTAAATATTTCATAAATGAAGTAAAATTTTTGAAAAAGAGCTTAGAGAAGTGATTTATTTAAGCCATCGGCGAATTACGAAGCATTTTTTATTTTCCGGACAGGAATTAATATTGTTTGAAGGGATGTATTCTTTTAGTAACCATTTTAACCTTTTTTCAGTTTCTACTAAATGAACACCCTTATCAGGAGAAGCTTCAATTATATACTTTTCATCAAGTACATATAAGGTATGACCGGGATAGCCAATGATATCGAGCGGTTGTAATATATCAATAATTTGCTCTAAATTTTTATCCTTTATATCCAAAGAATCACCAAATAAAAGAAGTTCTTTCGAAGTACGGGGTGTAAATCTTTCAGTAACATCATAAAGTAAACCTGAACAGTCCACACCTTTCAAAATCCATTTTTGTTTTAAATCATCGGTAATATCGTTAACCGGAGGGTAATATTCGAGTAATTGAGGAAATCCAAATGCAAATATACCGCTATAAAGATATGGAGTACCAATGCGAGATTTTAACCTTTCAATAATGATATCCTTATTAAGAGCATCCTTTTTAAGATCAACAGGCTTTTCATTTGTAGTTTCAACAAAGCGAGAATCTATGTAATATGAAGCTTTTTTATTTGGTGAATTATCAGTCTTAACTTTAAGAATTGTAGAATTTTTTATTTTATAAGATTCCTTTATTTCAAATACAGTATTTGGATATGCTACAAATTCAAAACCAAAAGCAACACCACGGGAATCGAGCTTCAAAGTCGAACCATTATCTCCACCGAAAATAGTATTTAAGTCAGGAATACTAAAGACAGGAGTATAACCGATTGAAACGGCATACTTATCAGATTTATTTTTTTCATATTGAGGGTAAGAGATTTTATGTGTAAGTAAAATTATTATTGCTGAAATAAGGATACAGGAATAACTTATAATTTTATTTTCTATTTTCATTTATATTAACTTTTACAAAATTAAAAAGAATAATAATAAATGAAAAGTTTTTTTTTAAAAAAAAGAGCTGGAAAATTTATTCCAACTCCTAAAAATTACATAACCAGAATGAGATTTATTTAATTATTATCATTTGTTTTGTCTCTGAAAAATTATCAGATGAAAGTCTATAAAAATAAATACCTGAAGATAAATTATTTGCATTGAAGTTAATCTGATACTCACCTGCCTTCATATCCTGACTAATTAATTCAGAAACAACTCTACCTAAAATGTCAAACACTTTTAAAGTTACAAATCCGTCCTTTGCGATGGAAAATTTTATTGTTGTTGAAGGATTAAATGGATTTGGGAAATTTTGGCTTAAATAATAATTATATGCTATATTTGAATTAATTTTTGTTAATAATGGTACGCTCCCTTCATCAGCACCTTTGTATGGAGCAATTGGATTTCTCAAATCATTATCGAAATCAGTTGTGATTCCACTGATAGGAGTTCCTTTTAAATTCGTATCACCGATGGAAGTGCCGGCAAGGTGAAGATCAGTAGCAGAAACAAGGTTTACATTCGCAAATACAGTGTTTTGTTCATTAGGACTTGCAGCGGTTTTATAATCAGAAAGATTATTATAGCCGACACCACCCCAATAAGCGTGGAAACTATTTGTACCATTAGCAAAATAACAATTGTAATCAACATTTAAAACCCCGGTAGTTGAAACTAAAACAAAACCAATATGATAAACAGCACCTCCGGTTCTATAATTAATACATATATTATTTTTCATATTTAAAGTTAAACTGGAAGCTCCTATTCTTATCCCGGCAGAAGTTGTTGCACCAGAAGTACCGCTGGTATGATTACCACCGATTCGTGTAGTATTGTAATAAATATTAGCAGTGTAAGCATTGGATCCAAGAAATTCAATACCCGTTATAGTTTGAACATTAGAGTTGTCAAGAGTATTTGAAACCATATTATTCTGAACATTAAAAGTTGAACCAGCAGCAGGACCAGCTGCATAGATACCTCTTATAACAGTAGAAGAAGAAGTTGAAGAAGATTGTAAGTCATAAATCCAATTTTTTCTGATATTATAAGTACCACCAGTCATAGTTGCCATAATTATACCGGAAACAATGGTATTATTAACTCCAACGGTTTGATAAATTTTACAGGAATCAATATTTGTACTTAATGCACCGGAAACCAACCAAATGCCAGCATATCCCCAATTAAAAATCTCACAATTAGAGATAGTATTACTGTCATTTGGAACACTGGAAGAACCTGCAATTCCTACTCCACTTCTACCACCTTCAATTTTACAACGTGTAATAAGATTATTTGAATTACCAACTGTAGAAGAGGTTAAAAGAACTATAGTTCTTGGTCCAGCAGTATTTTGAGTATTATTAACAGCGTGAACAAATCTGATTATATTATTAGTAGCTCCATTTGTAAGTGCTATAGTGTTAGAGTTTGTACCAGTAGTTGCGAGATTTTCAATTTTTAAGTCAGGAGCATTTCCAACTCCACCGGGTCTTCCATCAATTATAATGAAATCAGCATCATTAAAAACCAAAATACCCGAGGTAGAATTACCTGATATAACTTCACCAGTGTTACCTAAAGCAGGTCTTAATGTAATTGTGTTTACTGCACTTGCCCCTGATTTTGCAGTAAAGGTAATTGGAAATACTTCTAAGGAACCATTGTAATCGGCAAGTATTTCTATTATATAAGCCTGCGTAATGGTAGATGGTATTGCATCATAGGCTGCCTGTATAGTATTGTGCTGACTAATAACAGCACCATTACCATCTTTAAAACCACAGAATTTGTTTGTGATAAAGTAAAATTTGAAATGAGAAATAAAAATGACAATAAAATTAATTTTTTCATTGTAAAATATTTAATTATTGGTTAGCAAAATATTTTATTTATTATAAGAAATTTTCATAGTTAAAAAAGTAAATCAGGAATTTTATAAAGATTAATTATTATAAATTAAGAAATGATTTTATTAAATGAAAAAACCAATAGAAATGAACATAAATTTTATTCTGACGATGTAGATTCTATCAGGTCGTGTTTTGCACCAGTAATCTGGGAAAGTTTATCATTGAACTTATCTGCGGTTCTCAGGCTATCATTGTATTTTGAGATTGCATTATTTAAGTGTTTGCCAATAATAGTAAATTCTGTATAGAATTTGGTAAAAGCCGATTGAACAGAGGACAGTTCACCCAATATAATTTTTGCCTGCTGTTCTATTTTCATTCCTTTTAAACCATAAACAAGAGCCATAAGGTAAGCATAGAAACTATTAGGAGAAACAGGAATTACATGCTTTTTTACTGCATAATTAAAAATTTCATATTCTTTATCTGTAAGCGAATCATTAATTATAGTTTCATAGAAGACATTTTCAGCGGGTATATAAATCATAGCAAAGTCGAAAGTCCCTTCATTTGGGTTTATGTATTTAGAAGCAATTTCATCAATTCTATCTTTCACAGATTTAATGAAGTCTTTTTTATATTGTTTCTTTTCAGCATCATTTTCTGTGGCTATGAGTCGCTGGAAACTTTCAAGCGGAAATTTTGAATCGACGGGAACAATACCATCACCAAGCTTTATGATAGCGTCAACCTGAGTACCATTTTTAAAAGTATATTTTAATTCATAATTTTTCGCAGGGAAAATTTCTCTCAACAGTTCCTCAAGAAGGTATTCACCAATGTTACCGCGAAGTTTTGGAGCCCGAAGCAAGTCCTGAAGTGAAGAAATATCTTTACCAATTTCCTGAATGTTTTTAGTAGTAATTTCAAGTGAGCCAAGTTTTTTTTGAATTTCACCAATTACAGCATTAGAAGAGTTGAGTTGTTTTGTTATATTCTCTGAACTACGGGATAAGTTTTCCCCTACTGTTCTAATTATAGAATTTAACTGCTGGTTGATTACTTTTTGTGATTCAAGTAAAAGAGTTTGTTGTTGTTTTAAATACTCTGATTGGGATTCTATTTGTTTAGTTTTTAAATCTGAAATTTGTGTACTTAAATTAATTAACTGCGTTGTTAAATCCGTTTGTTTTGATTTAAGTTCAATCATTTGATTGTTTAAATCGAGAAGTTGATTAAGAAGCTGTGTTGTTTCTTCATTGGATTTAGCTGAAAATATTTTTACGGCAATTAAGATAAGCAAAATTGCAGTTATAGCTAAGAGTATAATTAAAATAATTTCCATTTTTAAAAACCTCCTTGCACCTAAATTAAAATGAAATAAATTGTAAATCAAGGGTTAATTAGATATACTTAAAAGTAATATTTTTTTGATGTAATTTAAAAATTTTTAGCTACAATTGGAATAAGTTTTTAAAAAAAGTTAAAATTTCACTTTACTAATTTAAATCTTATCTCACTTCAATTTGTGAATTTATAAGTAAAAATATCACTTGTTAATTTTGGGATATTTCTTAATATTTGGAAAAATATTAAATAACATAATACCTATCGGGAATGCAATCAGAAAATGTTTTTGATAAACGTAAACAAGCATTAATTGTAATCAGTTTAGCATTCGCATCATTTATGGGAAAACTTGATGGTTCTATTGTGAATATATCTTTACCTGCAATATCAGATTATTTCAAAGTTTCTACCAGTGAGGTATCATGGGTAATACTCATCTATCTGATATTTCTTACAAGTACATTAATAATAGTTGGGAAAATTGCAGACAGTATAGGTTTAAAAAAGATTTTCATAATTGGTTATGTAGTGTTTGTAATCAGTTCCTTTCTTTGCGGTTTTATTCCCGTATTTTTAAAAGACATCTGGTTTCTAATACTCTTCCGCAGCACACAGGGAATAGGTGGTTCAATGATTATGACAACTGCCTTCGCAATTATTCCCAAGCACATACCGAAAGAACGACTCGGATGGGCTTACGGATTACTTTCAATTGGTACTGCTCTTGGTTTAGCATTAGGTGCACCACTTGGTGGTATAATTACCGGTTTTTTCTCATGGGAATGGATATTCTTCATAAATGTTCCAATCGGATTGATTGCAATAATAATTGCTATAAGAATAATACCTTCTGATAAAGTAAATGCAGAATTAAATAAAGAGACTAAATTCGACTATAAGGGAAGCATATTAAGTTTTCTCGGAATTTTAATTCTTATATATGCAATAAACTCAGGTACAATAATCGGATGGCTATCACCAATTATAATTATAAGTTTCCTACTATCCGGATTGTTGATTTATATTTTCATAACAAGAGAGAAAAAAATTGATAATCCCCTATTGGATTTAAAACTTTTCAAAGATAAAAATTATTCATTTGCAATTGCAGGAACTTTTTTAGGAATGATGCTTATAAGTGGGTGTGCATTTCTTCTTCCTTTTTATCTTGAAGGAATGAAAGACCTTTCAACTGAAATGTCCGGATTGATTTTTATGATCTTTTCACTGGCATTTTTATTTGGCTCTCCTGTATCAGGTAAATTATCAGATAAATACAACCCGACGTCATTATGCCGAACAGCAATGCTAACTGCCTGTGTTTCTACAATATTTTTTGCATTCACGCTTGGTCTGGGAGGACTCTTATATACTTTGTCATATCTTATTATATTAGGAATTTCATATTCACTTTTTGTTACTCCGAATAGTAGTGCAGTAATGAGTTTAGCACCAGAAAATGAAAGAGGAAGTTCATCAGCAATTTATATAGCCGCTTCAAACTTCAGCCAGATTCTCGGAGTAGCAATACTTGAATCAATATTTGCTGGATTTTTTGCAGGCAATGCTGCTCTGAATATTATAAAAGACTCAAAAGATATTGCTGTTAGCGGTTTTAGATATTCATTTATTGTAGGTGCTCTTATATGCTTCTTAGCATTCTTTGTCTTAAACTTCTCAAAGATAAAGAAGTCTGAAATTCGGAAAGATGAAATAAGACAGGACTTTATATAATTAAAGAATATTAAAAAATAAAATTATATAAAAATCACCTTTTGGTTTAGTAACAGAAATTATAAAACGATTTTTTTATAATTAATTTCGGGGTAAGTATTATTTAATAATTTCAGTATCAGCATTTTTTGCGAACTTTCCGGGAATATTTCAACATTATTAATTAGAAAAAAATGTATTCCGATTGAAATAATTGAATAAAGATTTTAAATGATCCCTTAATGAATGCAGTTTAATCACCTTTTATTTTAAAAATTAATTACATAAAAGTATGAGAATTAAAATCTGCTTGTTTGTATTGACTAAAATTCTGTAGATAAATTTACTGTAACAGTAACATTATCTTTAGTTATGGTAATTATGGGATCACAGTTTCCGTTATTTGGATAGTAATTAATTATCACATCTTTTCCACCTGTCGTAAGTCTTATCAAACCTGATTGTGCATACTTGCAATTACCATAAATTATCATAGGGTTATTGGGATCGTAGATATTATATGTATAAGATATCCCACTGTTTATGAGCGTACCAGTGCCAAGAAGTGAAAATACATCATCAGTTGAAATTGCAAGATTACCAATATTTACTGTTCCTGTATAAGAAATGTCGGTATTTCCATTTGTGTTATTGTTTCTGTTAAAATTATTATTAGCTTTTATATACAGACGGTAAGCTGCTGAATCAATTCTCATTCCTGCTACATCATCATCTCCGGAAAATTGTATAAACATAGTATCTGTAGGATTGTTACTTCTGAATACCTGAAAGTTAGAAAAAGTAATTTTCCCTGCAATAGAATCTGCAGATACATTGGTATAATAATTTATTTCATATTTCCCACTTTTACGTGTTGAGTCCAGCTCAGAAATACAAGGGGTAGAACCGTAATCGACTGTTATTTTCTTGGCACTTGTATTGTGTATAATAACAGGACAAGCCGGAGTTGGTAGTGGTTGGTTTCTATATACCATTATCATAAATGATGCCGCTTCTGTACAGATTTTTTCAATCTCGCATCCAACTCTAATCGTACTTGATTCTACTTTAACATTAGGAATTATTGGTGATGAAGAAGAATTATCACTGCAGGAATAATAAAAAACAGGTAATAACAGAATTAGAAAAACTGTAAACTTTTTCATAAAGTAATCTCCTTTTATATGTTTGTTTAAAAAATAATTTTTTTCAATAAAAAAATATATATAATTTATAGTATCTTCTTTTAAATCTGAGATAAGCATTTTTTCTTAGTTTTTATACCAGGTAATTTAGGATTAATGTCAGTCATAAACCACTTGTTTTTTCTTACCTAAAATGGCGTTAGAGGTAAAATAAAAGAAAAATTTTTAAACAATTAGCAATAGAACTTATACAGTTGTTGATTATGATAATAGATTGTTATTAAGGTAAGAAATTCGTAATTTATTAAAAAAAAGGAGAAAAAATGAAAAAATTTGTTTTTATTACCCTATTGGTATTGTTTCCAATGTTAATACATAGTCAGACATTAGAAGAAATACAAAGAGAAGCATATCCTGTATTACAACAAACAAGTGATAATTCAGACATAGCAAAGTTGCTATGGAAAATAACTGAAGCAAAAAAGCAAGGAAATAAATTTGATTTTAATAGATATCTGACAGAATTAAAAACTAAATACTCAGGAAAAGGTATTGTATCAGAGTCAGACAGATTACCAGAAAACAGAAATTATTTTTATCCTCTCTTAAAACAACCTGTAGAGTTAGTTAATGTGCCGGACTGGGGAAGTAGTGTGAAGATTTTCAATGGTAATGTTGGCTCATCAGTACCAGGAAATCCAAATCCGTTTAATCGTATGTTAAAAATACAAACCGATACGATGGGAGTTTTATTTGTAGGATTTTTAAGTAATACGAGAGATACATTGTATTATTATCGAACAACCAATAAAGGTTTGAATTGGACAATGATACAGGCAATATATTCCGGATCAAGTTATCGGTATCAAAGTTTTGATTTTGCGGTGACTGATACGATTGGCGGTTTTAAAATTGGAATGGTTGTATCATTAGTAACAGTAGGTTCAAATTATGATGGTGCGGTACATTATGCAGATATGAAAACAGATGGAACTGAATTTACACCTTCTGCTGTATTTTTACCCCCATCAGGACGAGGAGTAATTGGGCCTGTAATCTGCACTGATGGTTATAGTTATTCACCAGACTTTACTTATTGGTTTGTAGCAGCACAGAATTGCGATGCATCAACAGGTGTAACAAGTTTTGTACCATGTGCATATACACCTGACTGGGGATTAACATGGGTGCATGATACTGCTCGTTCAAGTTATAATGATTATGAATTAGATATAGATTATAAAGGTGATACTATATATGTGCTTCTAACGAACAATCTAACAACGACGAATGAAAATTTGAGATTGAGGTATTTAAAGTTAGCGAACTGGGGAACGAACGTTTCATGGAGTCAATATAATCCTGCTGGAGAATCATTCCCCGAATTCAATGGATGTCTGGCTGTGAATAGAAAAACAAGTGCAATGGTAGTAACATACACAACAAATGAGTCTTCAAATAATAATATAAAATATTCATATACGGCAGATGGAAATACCTGGGTAGCACATAATATATTAAGTAATCAGGGAAACAATGAGACTAAATCTTACGTTTATAGTAGTCCCCAACAGGCAGGCAAGTTTGATGTGATATTTTGCTCATCAGGAGGTACTCTGGATTCAATAATATATGTGAATACAACAAATATAACAAGCGGTTTTACAAATAGAACAATTGTCACACAATCAAATTTAGCAACTAATCAAATAGCACCTTGCGTTACGAGTTATATGTATAACGGAACATCTGAAGGTGTAGGTGTAATTTATTCAGGTGATGGTCCTACGGATGTGTGGTATAATGGTTCTGATATATTAACAGGCTGGCAAAAAATAAGCGTCGAGATACCGTCTGATTTTATACTATCACAAAATTATCCAAATCCATTTAATCCGATAACAAAAATTAGCTTTGACTTACCAAAAGATGAATATGTAACTTTAAAGGTTTATGATATGACAGGGAAAGAAGTAGGTTCCCTTATAAATGGAAATTTAAATGCAGGTAAGTATAAAGTGGTATTTGATGCAAAACAGCTAACATCAGGAATATATTTTTACAGGATAATGGCAGGAAATTTTTCTGATGTTAAGAAAATGATTCTGATTAAATAGAAAAATTAAAAAATTTATATTAAAAGAGACTGGCAGATAACGTCAGTCTCTTTTTTTTTATTCGGTATAGCAATATAATCTTATAGTCGTTTTAAGGAGTAAAATTCTCAATATTATAATTGCATAATAATGAAGAAAGTGTTGTTACTAATTAATTTTACAATTTAGTTTTCATCTATTTCAGACATCTTTGTAAGTTTGAAATACTATTGCAGATATTGAAAAAATTTTAAAGTTTTTTCGTCATATCTTAATTAATAAGATAAATCAGAAAACACCGGCGAATAAAATAAATCAGGAATATTTAGTAAATTGTTATAAAAATAAAGAATAAGTATTTTTCAAAAAAATAAAGAGATAAATATGAGAAAAATTATTCTTATAATGATGCTGATTTTGAATAGCAGAGTTTTTAGTCAGGTAGTGATAAATGAAGTGATGTACTCACCAAGTTCAGGGAATAAAGAATGGTTTGAGATATTTAATACTGGCAGCACACCTGTGAATTTGCAAAACTGGAAATGGCGAGATGCAGCAGCCAGCAATCCAATACGGACTATTACAACACAAAGCATAATTTTAGAACCAAATAGTTTTGCTATAGTTTGCGAGGACTCAAATAATATAAAAATTGTTTATCCAAATATAAGCGGAATAATAATACAATCGATAGGATGGAATGCATTGAATAATACAGGAAATGAGAATGTTGTATTGTATCGGGCAGATATGAGCACTTCAGATTCATTAACATATAACAATAGCTGGGGCGGAGGAAGCGGAATATCACTTGAGCGGAAAGATGCATTCGGATTAACAAATGACCAGACAAACTGGGGAAGTTGTATAAATCCGATAGGAGCAACGCCTAATAAGGAAAATTCAATAACACAGAAGACTTATGATTTAGCTCTTGTAAGATTTACTATAACACCATCATCACCAATGGTAGGTCAGGATGTAAATATGGAATTTTTAATCAGGAATTTTGGAAAGAATCAAGCCAGTAACTTTCAATTGAATATATATAAAGATATGAATCTGGATAGCATACCACTTCCAAATGAACTAATAAAATCCCAGACATTCGGAATATTGAATTCAAATGATTCTGTTAGTTATAGTTTTATTTATAACATCACAGATACAAATATGCAGCAATTTATTGGAAAAGTTATTTTCCCACCTGACCAGGATACTACCAATAATATGCTGGTTAGGCGAATATATGTTGGGGACAGACTTGTAATAAATGAGATCATGTATGACCCTCTTACAATAAGTTGTGAGTATGTGGAATTATTTAATCCTACTATGAAAGTAATAAATATTAGCGGATGGAAGTTTTCAGAAGAAAGTAGTACAACAAATTTATCGGATTCATTGAATTACACAGTACAACCCGGCGGATATATTGTGATTGCAAAAGATACAACAATATATAACAGGTTTGAATATTTAAGAAATATTTCAACTAATAACAGATTAATATTTAATAAAAGTCTGAGTTTAAATAACGACGGTGAGTTAGTAAGAATACTTGATGGTAGCGGAAATGAAATAGAAGGATTTTCATATAGTCCGAAGTGGCATAATCCTAATATACCCGATAAAAAAGGATATTCACTTGAAAGAATAAATCCTTTTTTAAAAGGAGATGATAGTAGAAACTGGAGTAGTTGCACCAATACTCTCGGTGGCACACCAGCAATGAAGAATAGTATATACACACCTGTTCCCATAAGCGAAGCAGAGATAACAGTTTCGCCGAATCCATTTTCTCCTGATGGAGATGGCTGGGAAGATTTTACTATAATAAAATATAAACTTAAATCAACTGTATCACAGGTCAGGATGAAAATATTTGATGTGAACGGACGACTTATGAGAACATTGATGAATAACCAACCGAGTGGAAGTGAAGGAGAAGTGATTTTTAATGGATTAAATGATAATGGAGAAAGATTGAGATTAGGGATTTATATAATTTTTCTGGAAGCAGTAGATTCACAGGGAGGTGTTGTTGAAACATTAAAAGGGATTGTGGTTGTTGCGACAAAATTATAACTATGAAAAAATGCAATGGACAGATGATAATTACTTAGGTGAAACTTTACAAAACTAAAATAATTTATTAGTTGGAGAAAGAAAAGATACCAACCAATAAAAGGATTTTAAAATACGAAAGCGGAATTTATATTTTTATTATAATTATTTGGTGTACGATTATTTATTTCAACTCTTTAGACGGTGAATTTGTATTTGATGATGAAAGTGTTGTTCAAAATAATTTATCAATAAGAGAATTAAATAATATACCTAAATTTTTCACCGGTGAAGAAGGCTTTCATAAGGTAATCGGGCGGTATTACAGACCAGTAGTATCAACAAGTTATGCAATAGACTATTGGTTATGGGGATTAAAACCAGCTGGATTTAAAATAACAAATTTAATTATTCATTTAATAAATTGCTTATTGTTGTATTTCCTGTTGCTAAATATGTTTAAGGAATTCAATAAAAAAAAGTTTATTGCATTTTTAGCAACGATGATATTTACAGCACATACAATTCACACGGAGGCGGTAACATGGATAAGCGGAAGAACTGATTCTCTTGTAACAATCTGGTTTTTTTCGTCCTTAATCTGTTATATCAAATTTACTGAGGATAACAGGAAAACAAATCTTGTTTTGTCTTTAATTTTTTACTTTATTGGATTAATAACAAAGGAAATGATAATAACACTACCGTTGATAATATTTCTATATGATGCAGTATTTAAAAAGAGAGATAAAACATTCCTGAAGAGTAAATTAATTGTCTATATACTTTTTGTAGCTGTTACATTATTTTTTCTTCTGATTCGCTACATTGTATTTCTTAATGTTGCTGAAAGAGAGAGGTATTTATACTTTTATGGTATGGATGGGATAACGGTATTTGCAACAATGCTAAAAACTATCCCGGTATATATAAAGTTGATATTTTTGCCAATAAATTTATTATATCACTATAACGGGGTTTTACCAGATGCTAAAAACTTAGTTGAGCCGGCAGTTATCGTATCGATGTTGATTATTATCAGCTTTATAATAGTAGCGATTGTTTCCTTTAAAAAGCATTCAGTGGTAACATTTTGCATCTTATTTTTCTTTATTTCACTCTTACCAGTAATGAATATAGTACCGACAATGAACCTTATGGCAGAGAGATTTTTATATCTACCATCATTTTGTTTAAGCGTGATAATTATGTATTTATTATTAATGAATTATGATAAAAAGTATTACAAAGCTTTAGTAATAATTATAATCTCAGTCATTCTTATATTCTCTTATCTAACCTATAAAAGGAATTTTGATTGGAAAAATAATAACACATTATATAGTACAGCAGAAGGTATAGATGGAACTGTATTACTTGTAAATTCGGGAAACATATATGCTAATAAACAGAATTTTGATGAAGCAGCAAAAAGATATATCAGAGCGCTTGAAATAAGAGATAATAATGTACTTGCACATCACAATCTTGGACTTATTTATTTAATCAGAAATCAACTCGACTCAGCAGAATATAGATTTAAAAAAGGGATATCAGTAGATTCACTTGCCCCTGACGGGTATTTTCAGTTAGGAAAGTTATATGCATCGGAAGGAAGGAAACAGGAAGCAATAGAAATGTTCGAAAAACTTCAAATGATAATACCGGATTATATGGGCTCTAAACAGATGCTGGAAGAATTAAAATCCGGAAAAGAAATAACAGAAGCCATAAAAGGTATTAATGAAAACATTGAAAGACTTGATAAAGAAGCATACGAGCATTTCCAAAAAGGAGAATACGAGGAGTCTGTTAAAAAATTGAAGAAATTAATAGAGATTAATCCATCAGGAAAAATAGGGTCATATTGCAATATAGGATTAAATTACTTTGCTATGAAGAAATTTGATTTATCAATAGAGAACTATAAGTTAGCTTTAGAAATTGATAGTAAAAATATAATTGCACTCTCTGGAATAGCGGATTCCTATCTTGGGAAAGGAGAAAGAAAGACAGCGGAGGAATATTACAATAGAATATTAGAATTAGACCCAACTAATAAACACGCAAGAAATAAACTTGATTCGCTTTCTAATTTTAAATAAATTGAAATAATTTTTATAATAAAAAATATTTATAATGGGCAAAAAAATTATTTACTTTTTATTAATTTTATTTTCAATATTTTATTCTGTTAACTCATTAGCTCAAGAAGTTTTAACAGAACTATTAGATAAAATTAAAATTAAAACTGGTATTGATTTATACTATGCTTATGACACGGACAAAGATAAATTATTAAGAGAATTTTCTTCTGTATCACCTCATAGAGATGAATTCAGATTGAACCTTGCGAGAGTAGGTATAGAATATGATAATAAAATAGCAAGGGGGAATGTAGCTTTCCATTATGGAGATATTGTAAAAGAATGCTGGCAGACCGACCATCCATATTTGCAGCAGGCAAATGTAGGAATAGAAGTTTATGATAATTTGTGGATTGATGCAGGATATTTTTTAACTTTTATTGGAGAAGAATCTTTACCATACGAATCATCATTCAGTTCTTTTGCATTACCTTCTCATTATCAACCATTTTATGAAAGTGGAATAAGAGTAAGTTATGACTATAAGAATTTAATTGGTGGAGCAGTGTATATCATAAATGGATTCAATTTAATTGAAGATAATAATAAAAATAAGACTGTGGGACTCCAATTATATTATCAACCAAAAGAATATCTGAAATTTATTTATAATACACTTGTTGGAAATGAAATGCCATCATCGGAAGCAGGTAAATTAAGAGTATTTAACGATTTCATCATATCTTTTGGACCACTAAAAAACTTCGAGGCATCATTACTATTTGATATTACTATGCAAGAAAATTCAAATTTAACTGATTCTGCTTCAACAGCTTATTCCTATGGAACAATAGCAATTCTACGATACCATATAACACCAAAATTCAAAACTATGTTAAGGGGGGAATACTATCAAGATCTAAATGGTATATTATCCGGCATTATTTCAGAAGGTATGGGTATGAAGGGAAATGGTATAACTCTTGGTTTTGAATATACTCCCATAGAAAAAGCATATTTAAGATTTGAATCAAGATATTTAAGACTTGATAAAGCATTGAATATATTTTATAACAATAAAAATGAAAGAGTTGAACTCATAATTTCTGCTGGAATTGGATTCTAAATTTCTTTTATATAAATTAAATTAATTATAATATGAAAAAGATAATTACATTATTTTTTTTAATACTGTTCATAACAGTTCCTTCTTATGCTCAGGTCTCATTTTCAGATGTAGCTGTTACTCTTGGAGTAAATGATGCTGGTGCAGGTCAAGGTGTTGTATTTCTTGATGTGAATAATGATGGGTATCTCGATATTTTTCTCGTGAATAATAATACCCCAAGCAAGCTATGGATAAATACAAATGGATTATCCTTTACAGAATCATCAACTAGTTGGGGTACTAATATTACTTATCCAACGCGAGGCGTTTCCACAGCAGATTATAACAATGATGGATATATAGATATTTTAATAGGTGCCTGGCAAAGTCTACTAATACTGTACAAAAACACAGGAACTAGCTTCGTAAACTTTACCTCAAATGCAGGATTAAACTTTTTATCTTATGGCGGTTCAATCAACTGGTTTGATTATAATATGGATGGGAAAATAGATGTTTTATGTGCAAATGATGGAATACCTCCCAGATTTAATTATCTATTCAGAAATGATAATTTAAGTAGTTTTACAAATGTTGCTTTTAGTGTTGGCTTTATAGATAGCAACTCAACACTATGTCTTGCTAGTGGGGATTATGATAATGACGGAGATTTGGATATGTTTTGTGGTAACCAAACAAACATAGGCGCATCTACAACAAGTTATTTATATAAAAATAATGGTGATGGAACATTTACAGATGTAACTGCAACTTCTGGCATCACAACAAATTATTATACATGGGGTTGTGAATGGGGTGATTATAATAATGATGGCTATTTAGATTTATTTATTGCAAATACAACTGGGTTTAATCAGTTGTTCAAGAATAATGGCAATGGAACATTTACAGATGTTGCGCCTGCTGTCGGTGTAGCAGAAATGGGACAATCATATTCGTGTGGATGGGCTGATTATGATAATGATGGGGACCTTGATTTATATGTAGCAAGAGGTCAAAATTATGAAGATAAGATGTACCGAAATGAAGGAACAACTTTTACAGATGTATCAACGAGTGTTGGAATGGGAGACTTAAGGCATAGTGCCTGCTGTTCTTGGGGTGATTACAATAATGATGGTTTCCTTGATTTATATCTCGTGAATAATGGCACAGAGAATAGATTATATAAAAATAATGCTGTAAATTCAAATAACTGGATTATTTTTAAATTACAAGGTGTAACAACAAATCGTTCTGCGATAGGAACTCGAGTAACAGTGAAGACAGGTTCTTTAAAACAAATTCGCGAAGTTGAAGGAGGGTCCGGTGGTAAAGGACAAAATTCTTTACCAATTGAATTCGGGCTTGGAAGTGCTTCAACAATTGATAGTTTGATAATAAGATGGCAGAGTGGAACAATACAAAGTTTTACAAATGTAGGTGTCAACCAGATTATAACAATAATAGAAGGGCAATCTATTTATATAAAGAACTTAAATACGGGAACCCCTGAAAAATATATACTTGAACAGAACTATCCAAATCCATTTAATCAAACAACAGTAATTAATTATCAAATACCTTTATCCGGAAGAGTTATATTGAAAGTATTCGATATATCCGGGAAGGAAATCGCAGTATTATTAGATTCTTATCAGAGTTCAGGAGGTTATAGTATAACTTTTAATGCGGATAAATTAACGAGTGGAATATATTTTTACAACTTGCAAACAGATAATTTTGCCGAGACTAAAAAGATGATTCTTGTTAAATAATATAGTTTAGATTAAAAAATAAAAATGGTTGGTGAAACAACTCACCAACCATTTTTTATTATAGAAATCAAAATTTCTATTGACCTAAATAAGTTTTAAGAGATCTGCAACGGGAAGCCTGTCTTAATCTTCTAATAGCCTTTTCTTTAATTTGCCTTACTCTTTCTCGAGTGAGTTTATATATATCTCCTATTTCTTCAAGAGTAAGAGGATTTTCTTTACCAAGACCATAATATAACATAACAACTTCTTTTTCTCGTTGAGAAAGTGTATCAAGTGCACGTTCAATCTCAATTCTTAAAGAGTCCCTCATTAATTGAGAATCAGGCATTTTCTCAGCTTTATCAGGCATAATATCTATTAATTTAGTATCTTCACCATGAACATTGGGAGCATCCATTGAGACATGACCGCCAGAATTTTTTAAGGTTTCTTGAACTTCATGCACACTCATATCAAGCACATCAGCAATCTCAAGAATGTTAGGACTCCTTTCATTTTGCTGTTCGAGCTTACTAATGGTTTTAGAAATTTTACTTTTTTGTTGTACTATATTGAGAGGTAACCTAACAACTCTTGATTGTTCAGCAAGCGCCTGTAAAATAGATTGTCTAATCCACCATACAGCATAAGAAATGAATTTGAAACCACGGGTTTCGTCGAATTTTTTCGCTGCTTTAATAAGTCCAAGGTTACCCTCATTAATAAGGTCATTTAAAGATAAACCCTGATTCTGATATTGTTTAGCAACACTAACGACAAAACGAAGATTTGATTTTACAAGTAAATCAAGGGCTTTTTTATCACCTTTTCTGATACGTTTAGCACATTCTATCTCTTCTTCAACAGATAAAGGAGTTGTTTTACTAATCTCCTTTAAATAAATATCTGTTGATTGATTTTCCCTACTTGTATATTGTTTACCTAATTTCATATTTGTTAAGTATATTTTTTATTATATAAAACTAATAAATAATTATTAAGGTTTCAGAAATTATAAAAACAAAAAAAACAGAAAAATATTTATTGAAAAATATAATTATAAAAAAATATTATATCTATAAAGCAAATTATTCAGTAGTACCAAGAAAATCAATTTTGTCATCTTTATGAAGAGTAACAATTGCTTTTTTCCTATCAGCTGTATAACCACTGAATCTGCCACGTCTTGTAAATTGGGTTTTGCTTTTACCTTTTCTGATTAATGTTTTAACTCTGAGCACTCTAACATTATATTTTTTTTCAATCTCTTTCTTAATCTCAATCTTATTAGCATCCATTGCAACTTCAAAAGCATATTGATTAAGGTTTTCCTGCAAAACAGTATTCTTTTCAGTAATTAACGGTTTTATAATAATTTGCTTTCTATGTAATAAATCTTTCATTTTTTTACATTAGAGGTTTACACAAAGGTTCAATCGCAGACTTTTGAATCAATAATATCTTATTATTTAAAATATCATAAGTAGCTGCTTTATCAGATATCATTATTTTCAAGTTTGGGATATTTCTTCCTGATTTATATAAAGGTTCATCTTTAGCAGGTAATAGCATAAGCGTCTTTTTATCATCAAGCTTCAAATTCTTTAAAACCCCAACTAAGTCTTTAGTCTTTGGAGATTTTAAAGTAAAATCCTGAACAATCATAATTTCGTTTTCTTTAGCTTTCAAACTGAGAGCGCTTTTCCTTGCTAATTTTGAAGCTTTTTTATTAATAGAAAGAAAGTATTTATGTGGTTTTGGTCCAAAAACATTGCCACCACCTCTATTTAGAGGTGAACGAACAGAACCCTGCCTTGCACGACCAGTACCCTTCTGACGAAAAGGCTTTCTTCCACTTCCTTTAACTTCACCTTTTTCTTTAGTCTTATGAGTCCCTTGCCTGCGATTAGAAAGATATGTCCTAACAGCCTGATAAATAAGATGATTATTTGGTTCTATACCGAAAATTTCATCAGGAAGAGTAACTGTCTCATCAGTTAAAGTGCCATCTGTTTTATATACTTTTAGTTCCATTTATTATGTTTTATAAATTTCTATATAACCTGAATTTGCACCGGGAATTGCTCCCTTGATTAACATTAAGTTTGAATCAGGAATGATCTTTACTATTTTAAGGTTCCTGACCGTTGTCCTTCTACCACCCATCCTGCCAGCCATTCTTTGTCCTTTCCAGACTCTTGAAGGATAGGAGCTTGCACCGATAGAACCGGGCGCTCTTTCTCTATCACTCTGGCCATGAGTTCTAACACCACCACCGAAGCCATGCCTTTTCACAACACCTTGAAATCCTTTTCCCTTTGATATACCGGTAACTTTTACAACATCTCCTTCCTTAAATATATCAACTTTAATAATATCACCAAGTTTCAAACCGTCAGCAGGAAATTCTCTTATTTCTTTAACATATCTTGGAACAGGTAGTTTATTTTTAGCAAATTGTCCCCTTACCGGTTTACTTACCGTTTTCTCTCTTTTTATACCAAATCCAAATTGAATAGCATCATATCCATCTTTTTCCTTTGTTCTGATATTAGTAACGGTACAAGGACCAGCCTCAACAACAGTGCAAGGAATAGCATTGCCGGAACTCTCAAAATAGGTAGTCATTCCTATCTTTTTTCCTAATATGCCTATCATTGATTTGTCTTCCGTTTTAAATTTTAATATTATACTTTAATCTCTATTTCCACTCCACCTGGAGGGTCTAACTTAGTTAAAGCATCAACGGTTTTATTTGAGGAATTCAAAATATCAATAATCCTTTTATGAGAACGAGTCTCAAACTGTTCACGCGACTTTTTATCAACATGCGGTGACCTAAGAACCGTATAGACCCTTTTCTTCGTGGGCAGAGGAATTGGACCACTAACTATAGCGCCCGTTTGTTTTACTGTTTTAATTATTTTCTCTGTCCACTTATCAAGCAGAGTATGGTCAAAAGATTTCAGTTTAATTCTAATTTTTTGAGTAGCCACTTTTTTTTCTTATGAATTTACTATATATAAACTAAATATAACCAGTCAAACTTAAAGTAAGACTGAAAATTTATGATTACTTATAGTTGAAAAACAGTTATTTTATTCTAATATCTTTGTCACAACACCAGCACCTACTGTTTTACCACCTTCTCTGATAGCAAATTTTAAGCCTTCTTCCATAGCGATTTCTGATATTAAATCAACTTGTAATCTTTCAACATTATCACCAGGCATAACCATATCAACACCTTCCGGTAAAGTGATAACACCAGTAACATCAGTGGTTCTGAAATAAAATTGAGGCCTATAATTTGTAGAGAATGGGGTATGTCTTCCACCTTCCTCTTTAGATAACACATAAACCTGACATTCAAATTTCTTATGTGGAGTAATTGAACCAGGTTTAGCGAGTACCATTCCTCTTTCAATTTCCTTCTTATCTATACCTCTTAATAACAATCCGCAGTTAAATCCTGCAATTGCTTCATCAAGAGTTTTGTTAAACATTTCAGTACCTGTAACAACAGTTTTCTTGTGCTGCCCAAGTCCGATAAGTTCTACTTCATCACCTACTCTTACTTTTCCTCTTTCAATCCTTCCGGTTGCAACAGTTCCCCTACCGGTTATAGAGAATACGTCCTCAACAGGCATAAGGAAATTCTTATCAACATCCCTTTGAGGTTGTGGGATATAATTATCAACAGCATCTAACAGTTCCCAGATGGATTTAAATCTTTCATCATCTGCTGATACGTTTTCATCCAGACCAGCCTCCATAGCTTTAAGTGCGCTCCCTCTAATAACAGGAACTTCATCACCAGGGAATCCGTATTTTGTAAGAAGTTCCCTGACTTCCATTTCTACTAAATCAAGCAATTCAGGATCAGCGGCATCTACTTTATTAAGATAAACAATAATTGCAGGTACACCTACCTGTCTTGCAAGAACAATGTGCTCTCTGGTTTGAGGCATAGGACCGTCAGTAGCAGCAACAACAAGAATAGAGCCATCCATTTGAGCTGCACCAGTAATCATGTTTTTAATGTAGTCTGCGTGCCCGGGGCAATCAACGTGTGCATAGTGTCTTTTATCAGTTTCATATTCAACGTGTGCGGTAGCAATTGTAATACCTCTTGCTTTTTCTTCTGGTGCCTTATCAATTTCCTCAAATTTCTTTACTTTTGCTTTACCTTTACGAGCGAGAGCCATTGTTATGGCAGCGGTCAACGTGGTTTTACCATGGTCGACATGCCCGATGGTACCAATATTAACGTGAGGTTTTGTCACGTCATATTTCTCTTTTGCCATTTAGATCTCCTTTATATTTTTTTTTATTAATAAAAGGTTTTTAAAATTATTTTGTGGGTCAGGGAGGAATTGAACCTCCCACCTCGTGCTTATAAGGCACGCGCTCTAACCATCTGAGCTACTGACCCAGAGAGGATATCTATTATGGAATTTAGGTTATTTCTGATTATAACCAGAATAACCATCATTCCATAACAGATTTTATAGAGCACTTTTTTGTGCCTAATCGACGAGTTCCGTCCATGTAAAAGAACTGACCCATATCAAACTTTCGCTTGATAGAATTTAATAAGATTTTCCTTTCTCTACAACATAATCTGAAATACCACTCGGCAGTTCATCGTAATGTGAAAACTGCATTGTGTATATTGCTCTTCCCTGACTCATAGACCTCAGAGAAGTTGCATAACCGAACATCTGAGATAAAGGAACCAGAGCTTTTACGACTTGTGCATCACTTCTCTGCTCAACACCTTCAATTTTTCCATGTCTTGCGGTTAAATCTCCCATAACATCTCCTAAATATTCTTCAGGAGTTACAACTTCTACAGCCATTATTGGTTCGAGAATAACCGGGTCTGCTTTTCTCACTGCTTCTTTAAAGGCTATAGAAGCTGCGACTTTAAAAGCAAGTTCAGATGAATCGACTTCATGATAAGAACCATCTAATAAAGTAACCTTAACATCTTCAATAGGATATCCAGCAACTACTCCGCTTCTCATCGCTTCTTCAACTCCTTTTGCAACAGCAGGGGTATACTCTTTTGGAATTACTCCACCTTTAATAGCATTTTCAAATATGAAACCTTTTCCTTTTTCATTTGGTTCCACTTCCAATACAACATGACCATACTGACCTCTTCCACCAGTTTGCTTAACAAATTTACCTTCTGCCGATGCACTTTTTCTGATTGTTTCTTTGTATGCAACCTGTGGTTTACCGATATTAGCTTCTACTTTAAATTCTCTCTTCAATCTATCAATAATAATCTCAAGATGAAGTTCTCCCATACCAGAAATCAGAGTTTGGGATGTTTCTTCATTAGTGGATACTCTAAAAGTCGGGTCTTCATCAGAAAGTTTTGAAAGTGATTCTGCCAATCTTTCTTCATCTGCTTTTGTCTTGGGTTCAATTGCTACCTGAATTACAGGTTCAGGAAATGTGATTTTTTCTAAAATTATTGGGTCACTTTCATCACAAAGTGTATCACCTGTTTTAGTCCCGCGTAGACCAACAACAGCAGCAATATCACCACAATATACTTCCTTGACTTCAGTTCTACTATTTGCATGCATTTGCAATAATCTTCCAATTCTTTCTTTTCTTCCTGTAGTTGAATTGAATACAGAATCACCAGACTTAATAAATCCTGAATAAACTCTTAAAAAAGTTAACTTACCGACATAAGGGTCAGTCATAATTTTAAATGCTAATGCAGTAAACTTTTCATCATCTGAAACTTTCCTGATAACTTTATCATTCTTATGGATATGATGTCCGAAAATATCTCCTATATCAACTGGAGAAGGTAAAAGTTCAACAATTTTATCGAGTAAATTCTGTACACCTTTATTTCTAAAAGATGAGCCACAAAGAACAGGTATAATTTTAACTTCTATTGTTGCTTTTCTTAAAGCACTTATAATTTCTTCTTGAGAAATTTCCTTTCCATCTAAAAATTTCACCAGGAGAGTATCATCAATATCTGAAACCGCTTCAAGCAACTTTTGTCTATATTCACTTGCTTGTTGTTTAAAAGAATTTGGTATTTCGATATCCTGATATGTAGCGCCAAGTGTTTCTTCATGAAATATTCGTGCTTTCATAGCTATTAAATCAATAATACCTGCAAACATATCTCCATTACCTATTGGTAAATGAATAGGTACAGCATTAGCATTCAAGCGATCTTTCATCATTTGAATTGTATTAAAAAAATCTGCACCAACCCTATCCATTTTATTAACAAAAGCAATTCTCGGAACTCTATATTTATCAGCTTGACGCCAAACTGTTTCAGATTGTGGTTCAACACCACCGACAGCACAAAATAAAGCAACTGCACCATCAAGTACCCTTAGAGAACGCTCAACCTCAGCTGTAAAATCAACATGCCCTGGTGTATCTATAATATTAATCCTATGATTATTCCAATAACAGGTAGTAGCAGCAGAAGTAATTGTTATACCTCTTTCTTTTTCCTGTTCCATCCAATCCATAGTTGCAGCGCCTTCATCTACTTCTCCAATCCTATGAACCTTACCAGTATAATACAATATACGCTCAGTGGTAGTTGTTTTACCAGCATCTATATGCGCCATAATTCCAATATTTCTCGTCTTCTCTATGGGTACTTCTCTTGGCATATTAAAAATTTTACATTACCATTTAAAATGGGCAAATGCTTTATTTGCTTCTGCCATTCTATGAACATCTTCTTTCTTCTTAACAGAAGCTCCATCACCAACTGAGGCAGCCATTAACTCATTAGCAAGTTTAAGAGACATAGATTTCTCATTTCTTGCTCTGGCAAAATTAATTATCCATTTTATTGCAAGAGCAATTTTCCTGTCAGGTCTAATCTCAGTAGGAATCTGATAGTTAGACCCACCGACTCGCCTTGATCTAACTTCAATTGAAGGCATTACATTATTTATAGCTTTATTAAAAATCTCTAAGGGATCACTTTTCGTTTTTTCAGCAATAATATCAAAAGTTTTATAAACAATTTTTTCTGCGAGTCTTTTTTTACCCTTTTTCATCACATTATTAATGAATCTTCCAACGAGAATATCGTTGTATTTGTAATCAGGAATTCTTTCTCTTTTTTCTGCTCTCTTCCTTCTCATTAATTTAATAAATTAATTTAAAATTCTATTTATTTTCTTCTTTTTGTTGAATTAATGTTTGTTTTGCTCTTTTAGTACCATATTTAGACCGTCCCTTTCTTCTATCTTTAACACCTTCAGAATCTAATGCGCCTCTAATTATATGATAACGAACACCGGGTAAATCTTTTACCCTTCCACCTCTAATCAACACTATTGAGTGTTCTTGTAAGTTATGCCCTTCACCAGGGATATAAGATGTAACTTCTATACCATTAGTTAATCTTACCCTTGCAACTTTTCTTAAAGCTGAATTAGGTTTTTTGGGGGTTGTAGTATAAACCCTTGTACAAACACCTCTTTTTTGCGGGCATGAATCCATCGCAGGTGCTTTACTTTTGTACTTCTTAATTTGTCTTCCTTTACGAATTAATTGGTTAATAGTTGGCAATATTTTTTATTTTAATTAATAAAAAATTGAAATTTACAAACTTGTAAATTACAAAAAATAAATGTTTTATTCAAGATTATTTTAAATGATATTTATTTTGCAATTATATAATAAAAAGTCTTTTAAAATCTTTGTTTATTTAACTATTTAGTTCTAAAAATAATTAAAATATTCCTTTAATAAAGTATATAATAATTTATACTACTTATTTAAATTTACATTCGGATTCATTTTGTCGTGATTTTAAGAATTAATTTTGTTTTTTTGATAAAATATTTTTCATTTTAAGTAAAATCGTATAATAAATTAATATTCAAATTTAAATATTAATGTTAATCAATATAGATTATATTTATAAATATTAAATTTTATGAACCAAAATCCTTATATTTTTTAATTAAAATAATAAAACTGAAAAATGATAAAATGTATCTTTTCAACTGACTTGCATGGAAATATTAAAAAGTTCGATAAATTTTTCGACTACATTTTAAAGGAAAAACCAGATATTGTTTTCTTAGGGGGAGATATACTACCATCTGGAATTTCCGCATTTACTGGTAGTGATACAAATTCTAATTTTATTGATGGCTATCTAAAAAATAAGCTATTAACAATAAAAACTGAATTGAAAAATAATTATCCACGATTCTATACTATAATGGGTAACGATGATCCTAAAATTTATGAGGAGGATATCTTACGGTTAGATAAAGAGAATTTGCTTGAATATATAAATCAAAAAATTGTTAATTATAAAAATTATAACATAGTTGGATATAGTTATGTACCCCCTACACCATTCTCACTTAAAGATTGGGAAAAATATGATGTATCAAGATATGTTGACCCTGGTTGCACATCTCCTGAGGAGGGTTATAGAACAGTCGAAGAACCAATCAATATAATAAGATTTTCAACTATAGAAAAAGATATCAATACACTAACAGAAAAATTATCTATTGAAAACTCAATTTTCTTATTTCACTCTCCGCCATACAAAACAAATCTGGATAGAATAAATACTCACGGAAGAATGATAGATTATGTAAAAATAGATGAAAATGTAGGCAGTATTGCTATAAAAAAATTTATAGAAGCAAAACAACCATTAATTACATTACATGGTCATATTCACGAATCAGCACAAATAAGTGGTAAATGGTATGAATTAATTGGCAGAACTATATGCATCAATGGCGCACATCAGGGGCAAGAATTAAGTATTGTAAGAATTAATATAGGAGATGAAATAAGTTTTGACAGGATTTTGATATAATCTCTGAATAATATATTGAAAATATTCTATCAGAAAGTATCGAGTTTTTTTGCAGCATCTGTAACTGCACCTATTTTTAGTGCAAAACTATTTTTTTCTTCAATATCTTTATCAGTAACAATGTGAACATCAAGTAGATTTGTTGATTTATACCCGGTTCTTTGATAATTCATTTCAGCAAGAGCGATACCCCATGCTTCAAGCCAAAGCAATAAATTATTTTTTTGTTGCTCCGTACCATCAAAATGGACGAGTAAATCTATATCACTTCCAGGCCCAGCAGTAGCATTCTTTGTGCTTCCAAATACATATAATCCTTTAATACCAAATTTTTTCGTATCAATAACAGAAGCAATTTTTTCCACCATTCTTAAGCGCCATTTCCAATGATATTCTGCCTTTGCTGACTCTTGAGTTTCTGAATAAACTTTGCTATCATCTTTTCCGGAGGGTTGTGTTAAATACGCTAACGCTTCATCAAGGTCTGAGTTAAGTAAAATTTTTAGTATTTCACCATTAGTTCTTTCTTTTACATCTATAACTTTAATAATATTCTCAAGGGATTTATACTCCGGTAATAAATAACATAAAATATTTTTTGATGATTTTAGAAAAATCTCATTATATATTATTCCACTATCATCAGGATACAGAGGAATATATCTAATAGATGATTCAACTAAATCCTGAAAGAAATGGGTTCCAAAAGATAAATCAGGAACGTAATTACCTTTCTTTTTGGCAATTTCAATTAATACAGCGGTATTGTTGATATCAGAATAAGTTACATTAACACCAAGTTTAATATCACCTCTACTTCCCCATCGGCCAGGACCCATTAGAATAAATTGCCTTTTTGGTAAAATCTTATTTAACTTTCCAACCACTCTACCTACTTCCTGTAAAGTTGTCAAATCAGAAATTTCACTATACGCATCAGGGTCAACATAAACTATGTGTGTGATTTCCGGAATACGACCGTTAGATATATATCTATTTGCAGTAAAGATAATTTTTTCTTTTGGAACATCTTTTGGAATAGGTGACGGATTTATATCTCCGAAAGAGCTCTGAGTCCTGCATTGCAACAGGTATATATTATCTCCATCAGAAGCAAATTCGATATCAACAGGGTGATTTACACTTTTTCTTGCAGTATTTATAATATTATGCATTACTTTCACAAAATCGGTAGAACTAATTAAATTTTCAAAAGTAGCATATGCATTACTCCATTCTTTCTTATAGTCTAAATTAAAACCTTTTTGTAAATGACCATCTTTATATATAGAAAAAACTTTATCAACAATAGGATATTCATCTCCATATTCTTTTAATAAATCCTTAATATCAATTGTCTCAAATGAATTCGTTTCAAGATTAATAACATCAATTTTATGAGGTGAGTATTTTATAGTTTCTTCAAAAGTTACATTTACTTTCAAACTGGGTAAGCCGGGTGAAACAAGGATGGGATAATCATCACTTGTTCTATCTACCGCTCTTGTTCCAAGACCAGGTACTAACCTTAATAAACCATCTTCTCTTCTAATTCTCGGAGACCATCTGAATTCATTATTACTAAAAGCAACACCGGCAAATGCTGGTAAATAATATTTTCCTACTTGTTTACCCACAACCTCCTGAATAATTACTCCCATTTGTTCATTGAAATCAAGTAATCCCCTCTCTGCGCGATACTCAATAGGATCTGTATTAAAAATGGATGCATATACTTCAGCAACTGCACTCGTTAATTCTTCAAGGCATTTCTTTTTATTTCCCTGATTTGCAACAAACAAACTTTTGTACTTCCCGGAAAATGCAGCACCGATACCATCTTCAAGCAAAGTTGAACTTCTTACGATGAGTGGCTTATTGCCAAAATCATCAAGCATCAGTGAAAAATTCTTCAACATCTCTGGTGAAAAACTTGAGTTTTTAAATAACTGAACTATATATGGATATTCCTGCCTGATGATATCAATATTTTTATATTTGTGTTCAAATACTTCTTCAAGATTGTTATAATGTATAAAGTCCATTAATCCATCAGAAACTATATACCAGGTGTTCGGGACTTTTAAGTTTTTGTATAAATCCGGTACTTCATTCTTTAAAATATTTGTTGCAAGAAATAAGCCAGCAGCTTTACCCCCAAGTTTTCCATGACTATTAGGAGTAAGTATTATCTTTTTAGTCAAATTATAAAAATCTCTAATTGTAAGATATTTTTTCGCTACACCTATATAAGAAAGTGCATCAGATAAAAATCTCCTTATCAAAGAAACCCTCAAACTTTCATCAAGTTCCGGAGCTAACTTTACATTTGAAGGCATATCATCGACATATCTTCTAAGTAAATCAGCAAGTTCATTTAATGAACTCCCTTGATCTTCGAGTTTTCTTAATAAATAACTTGATTTATCCTCTTGAATCCATTTTTCAAGTTTGGTTAATATTTCCTCTTCACTTAAATGTTCAGATGCAATTCTAAAAACTTCATCGGTAATTTCTTTGAACTTTATTTTAGCAAGTGGTTTATTATCATCAATACCTTCAATAAGCTCCTCCATATCTTTAACCCCAACATCCTGTAATAAAGAACTCGCTTCTTTAACACCACTCCAATATAAATGATTCATCATTTTCCTTGCAATCAAAGTATATAGATTTCTGTCGGTTCCTTTTAATAAATCAACTATTGCACGCCATTTACCATCTTCCATTTTCTCAAAAACCTTATCTTCTTCAGGTGAATATTTATTGAAGAACCCTTTTAGATTTTTATAATATATATATTGCCCTATTTTCTCAGCGATTGTATTTAGCAGTTTCCGCTCTTCTTTCAGAAAAGGTCCTTCATCTGCTTTGGGTAAATTCTGCTTATAATAAACATTTATCTTTCCGAAAATCTTATCTTCAATTTTTATTTCTGCAGATTGTACCCATTCTGTAAATTTAAAATCACTTGAATAATATTCTTTATCATTAAGCACAATCATTACACAACAATATTGAGGATATTGCCAGGATTCTCTCACAGTTTCTAATACTTTACTCATAACATCTTTAAGTGGAGAATCAAAATCTCTCAGTATCTCTTCAACTTTATATAGGCAATTAAGTTCTTTGACTCTTTCCCTCATTTCGTGCATAATACTTTCAACAGAAATTATTTTACTCATTTTAAAATAACTCCTTCTGCTTTTCTACCATCAACTTTAATAATTAAAGGTTTTTTTAATTTTATATGCTTCGTATATTCACCTTCATATATTACTGTATTATTATCTAACCAATTCCAATCAAGTTTTTCTATATAATCAGGCTTCAATGAGAAATATAACACTTCAAAACTATTTATGTTATGAAAAAAATGCGAACCCTGACTAAGTTCAACATTAAATTGTGGAAGCATTGCTTCTATAATCACTTTTGCGTTAGAAATCTGCCCCCACTCAACAGGAATACCAAGCCATGGATCTGTACTACCCCATCTACCATACCCTATTAATAAATATTTCTTATTCCTTTCGCGAAAGCCCTTATTAATTTGTTCGATTTCAACTGCAATTTTTTGAGAATATTTTATATCAAAATTATCTGACTTAACAAAAACAATCTCATCAATATAGTCAATTACTCCGTTTCCAAGAACTCTGTTTGAGTAGCAAAACAAATCTTTATTTTTCAAATCTTCCTCTGTTACTTCAACAATTTCATTCGAAACAACCATCGGTCTAACTTGTAAAAATCCCAATCGAGGTGATAGTTTATTATCTTTCTTAAGAGTAATAGCAAACTCAATTTCAACAGCAGTTTCAAGTGATTTCTCACTTATTTCTAAAAGTTTTTTAATGATTTCATTTAGGTTAATATAATTTAATTCTAATATAGGAGCAAAGTTAATAATTCTTGCTCCTTTAATTCCAATTCCAGGTTTTACTCTATCTGAAGCAGCATCATAAGTAGATGCAACCAAATTTAATGTACCATCATATTCAGCTTCATTAATATCAGATTTTATCATATATTCAACTTCATTAATTGGATCATATAACACCGATTTTTCCATATTAATAGCCCAAAATGTTCTTTGAGTATTATCTATAAGTTCTTTAATACTTGTAAATGGAGGCGGATTTTTGGGATAAGCAGGACAATATGTCCATGAAATACCACCATCAACAATTGTTTTCCCAAGTCCGAGTGCAAGATTTACAACCCCATCTTCAGGTTTAGATTTTCCAAATGTATAATAATTATAAGACCGTGCTACGCCTGATATTTCCGGATAAAACTTGTTATGAAATTTAGACCCAACAACCTCCTGAATTATCACAGCCATTTTCTCGTCTTTTGAACTTTTTCCTATACTTGTAATGTAATCTTTCGCCTTTTTAAAAAATGTAGATGCATAAACAAGTTTAATTGCTTCTATTAATTTACTAAATCTTGTTTGTAAGTCAGGTTGATTGTTGGAAATCATTTTAGTTGAGTAAATACCAGCAAAAGGTTCATACAATGCATCTTCAAGCATACTTGAAGAACGAACCGCAAGCGGTAATCTAACATTCTCCACAATAGACCTTAAATCACCAACTAAACCCACAGGTAAAGTAGCTTTCATAAACTTATGAGCGATCATCGTATCATTTTCATCTGATAAAGCAACATCGTATAGATTATTAGTTTGCATAAATTCATCAAAAAAATCCGTTGTAATAACAGTAAGTCGAGGGATATTCACAATAAATTCTTTAAACTCCTTTTCGTTTTCCTTTAAAAATTTTCTGATAAAAGCTAATCCTTTTGCTTTTCCACCAATTTCCCCTAATCCAATTAATGTAAAATCATCATCAGCTTCAAAAAACTTTCTATTAAAAGAAGAGAAGGAAATATTATTATTATTGTTCATAAATATTAGTTTATTAAATAAAAAACTCCCGATGAAGCATCGGGAGTTTCAATAACAACATTTAGGAATTAAACCCAACCTCTTTCCTTGCATGCCTGTGCTACTCTATCTATAGCAATAACATAAGCAGCATCTCTCATATAAAGTTTTTTGGTTCGAGCAAGTTCACTCACTGAAAGGAATGCGGAGGTCATCTTCACATCAAGCTTACTTAAAACCTCTTCTTTTTCCCAATAATAATTCATATTACTCTGCACTTGTTCGAAGTAACTACATGTTACACCACCTGCATTTGCAAGAAAATCCGGAATCATAAATATTCCTCTTTCCTTAATAACAGCATCTGCTTCAGGCGTAGTTGGACCATTAGCACCTTCTGCAATTACTTTGACATTTTTTTGAATCTTTTTAACTGTTTCAGAATTAATCTGATTTTCTAATGCACAGGGAAGTAATATATCTACATCCTGCTCTATCCATGCATCACCGTGAAGAATTTCATAACCAAGTGCTTTTGCTTTATCTTTATTAATCCCTCCGAATTGGTCTGTAATACTTAATAACTTGGGAAAATCTATTCCGTCCTTTTTCAAGAATGTATAAGAAGTTTGGTCATCCTGGTCCCAACAAGAAACTGCAATTACTGTACCTCCAAGTTTAAGATATAATTCAATAGCATACTGGGCTACATTTCCAAAACCCTGAACGCTTGCTTTTGTTTTCTTTGGATCAATTCCCAATTCTTTCAATGCTTCTCTTAATGTAAATATAACTCCGTAACCTGTCGCTTCTGTTCTACCTAAAGAACCGCCCATCCCTACTGGTTTTCCGGTAATTAAACCAGGATATTTGTTACCGGTAATAATCTCATACTCATCTAACATCCATAACATATGTTGAGCAGATGTCATAACATCAGGAGCAGGTACATCTCTCAACGGTCCAATATCCTTACTTAGTTGTCTTACCCAACCTCTACATATTTGTTCTTGTTCTTTCATACTTAAGTGATGCGGATCACATATAACACCACCTTTACTTCCTCCAAGTGGTATGTCCACAACTGCTGTTTTCCAGGTCATCCACATTGCAAGGGCTCTAACAGTATCAATGGTTTCTTGGGGGTGAAATCGAATTCCACCTTTACCTGGACCTCGTGCGTCGTTGTGTTGAACACGAAATCCCCTGAATACCTTTACAGTACCATCATCCATTTTTACCGGTATTGAAAAATGATACTCACGCATTGGGTTTCTTAGTAAATCTTTAGTTGCCTGATCGAGATTCAGCATTTCAGCAACACTATCAAACTGCTTTTGAGCCATCTCGAACGCATTGAAATTTTTGCTTGCCATGATAATATCCTCTTATTTTGAATTTATAATATTGATGATTTATTAAACTATTTTATTTGTGGATTTTATATTATTCAAAATTACAATTAATTTAATTTCTTTACAATGAAAATCATCCCCAAAAATTACTAAGAATTGTAATTGTAATTAGTATTAAATATAAGATTTTAAGTAATTTAGGGCCTTGCCTTACTATTTGGCGTTAGTATTTCTTCAAGCTCAGAATATGGTATGATTAATTCTATAAATCCGACTGAATAAGGAGCTATTTCTAAAGGATTGTAATAGAATTTTATCCCATGTTTTGTGATAGCAAAATTATTTGTGTATTCAATTTTATTTTCAAATAATCCAATTTTTTCGCTTAAATTATCCTCAGGTTTTAACATATAATTCTGACGAATTATTTTATCTAAAATCATATTCAATTTTTTCTCAAATCCAATTATAAATATATCATTTAATGATAACAATTTCCCGGATTTTCTATCAAAATTAATATATTTAAATTTCGTGTTAGGATGAGCGCCACCTAAAAAATTAACATTAGATATTGAATACGATAAAACTTTAGGTGTATAATTTTCTCTTTTCCCTCTAATTTCCATAGTCCATATTACATCTCTGCTTTTATTTTTGATTTTATAATCTTTATACTCGTTCAAAAAACATTCACATACTTCCTCAAGCGAATTCGAATTTTTAGATTCTAAAAACTCTTGAGAAATACTAATTAATTCCTTATCGATTGTATTATTAATTTCATCCTTAAAATCCCCATCACTAATTCTTTCATATTCAAAAAGAATATATGAACAATTCTCAGAAGTTGGGCGACAATCTTTATAACTTTTAACAAGAGATTTATTTTCAAATATCAATTCTGATTCTTCAAGCTTATTCGGGAAATCTTTTTTTAATTCTTCTTTTTTATCGCATGACAAACAAACAAGGGAAAATAAGAGGATAAAATAAATTAGTTTTTTCATATCAATATTTTTATTTAAATTACAATTATCTTTATGTTATTTCGAGTTATATTTATTAATTCTTTTTTTAATTCATCAATCAAAGATAATCTTACATACAAGCTCATCTTTACAAGAAAATCTGACTTATTTTCTTTTATCCTGATCTTTTTTTTAATTAATAAATTCATTATAGAATTCAAATAAGTATAATCAAATTCTAAATATATTTCTTTTTCAATATATTTCTCAATAATTTCACATTTTGAGAGACATAAATCTGCAGTATCAAAATAAGCATGCTTTAATCTTCCCGTACCGAGTTTAGTTCCTCCAAAAAATCTTGTAATGATTAAAATAATATTTGTCAAACAATATTTATCAATTGCGTTAAGGATAGGCTTACCTGAAGTACCTGATGGCTCTCCATCATCAGAAATTTTATAATATTCTTTATCAAAATATAATTTATAAGCGTAAGGATGATGATGTGCATTAAAGAATTCTTTACGGATGGATTTAATATATTTATCAGCTTCATCTTTATTCAAAACTGGGTATGCAGATGCAATAAATCTTGAGTTTAAAATTTTTTGTTCCTGTCTTTGGAACTTCGCAATTGTTTTATAACTATCAGTCATAAAATTATAAATCATAATCCCAACCTTCTTTACCAATTAAAGGAACAAATACAAATTCTTTATAAGTTTTTATTTCTTTTCTGATTTTCCCGGTAGAATCGAGATATTTTTTTATTTTATACATATCCTGTGAATATGTATCCCCGATAGGAATAACCATAATACCTTCAATCGCTAATTGATTGAATAAAGGTTCCGGAACTCTTGGACTTCCAGCTGTTACAATTATTCTATCGTAAGGAGCATTTTCTTCCCATCCAAGTGTCCCATCTCCTAATTTTAAATTAACTTTATAATCTAAAGTTTCAAGGTTCTCTTTTGCTTTTAGATACAGTGGCTCAATTCTCTCAACAGAATATACATCCGCTCCTAATTCCTTTAATATTGCACATTGATAACCGCTCCCTGTTCCTATTTCCAATACTTTATTTCCAGGGTTAACATCCAACAATTCAGTCATAAAAGCGACTGTATATGGTTGGGAAATTGTTTGGTTACATCCGATAGAAAGAGGATGATTTAAATAAGCATATTCTTTCTCTGGTTCATCAACAAAACATTCTCTTTTAACTTTACCCATTGCAGCTAAGACTCTTTCATCATTTATTCCTTCTTCCCTTAATAACTCAATCAGTTTTTGTCTTTTAAGAAAAAATAAATCCTCACTCATTATAATTGTATTGGAAAATTTTATTTGCTTTCAATAACACTCTTAAGTGATTTAGAAAATCTTTTAAAGTTCATTGCTTCTCTTAATTTCTTTGTCAGGTCATCTTTATTAATACATAGCTCAAGCCTACCACTTTGAGCAATTGATATCTCCTGTGTTTCTTCAGAGATGATAAGAGATACAGCATCTGTCTGTTCAGTAATTCCTAAGCCAGCTCTGTGTCTGGTGCCGAGTTTTCTTCTGTTATATATTCGAGTCTCGGAAAGCGGTAATGTACACCTTGCCGCTTCTATATTATTACTACTTAAAACAATAGCGCCATCATGTAAAGGAGATTTGGGATTAAAAATTGAGATGATTAGTTCTTTGTTAATTTTTGCTAGTAAGATTTCACCTTTTTCAATAATGTTATCCAAACTTGCATTCCTTGTAATAACTAAAAGGGCACCCCAGGAATTTTTTTGTATCTCAATACAGGCTTCGACAATTTCATTAACATTTTCAGTAATATCAAATTTAAAAAACAATCTTGCTAATCGAGTTCTCCCGAAAGTTGATAAAATTCTCCTTATTTCAGGCTGGAATAAAATTATAAATGCAATAACCCAGATTTCTGTAATTCTACTTAACAACCATCCAACAGCTTTCATATTAACCAACTGTGCAACCAAAGAAAAACCGATAATAAGAAGTAAAGAAACAAAAATCTGAAACGCAACAGTCCCTCGCATTATCTTATACAACCTATAGAAAATATAGGTGATAAGTAATATATCAATAACATCAATAAGTTTAACAGTTAAGAAACCTATATGAAACAATTCCATATTTCAAATTAATGAAATTACAAGAGTAAAGAAATGAAATTCAAAATTAACTTCATATAATATTCAAACTTTATTAATTATATTTAATAAACTATTTCAAAAACAAAATACCATACTATGAAAATAAAAAAAATAGATGCTATAGAAGTTTTAGACTCAAGAGGAAATCCAACTATTGAAGTTGGTGTTATGCTTGAAAATGGTGTTGCTGCAAGTGCATTGATACCATCGGGAGCATCGACAGGTGAAAAAGAAGCAACGGAATTAAGAGATGGTGATAAAAAAAGATATTTAGGAAAAGGTGTATTAAAAGCTGTTAATAATGTTATAAATATAATTGCCCCGGCTTTAATAGGACAATATTGTGCTGATCAAAGAGAAATAGATAGAATAATGATAGAACTTGACGGAACACCTAATAAGAGCAAGTTAGGGGCAAATGCAATTCTTGGTGTTTCGATTGCCGTCGCAAAAGCAGCTGCATCATCTTATGGTATTGCTTTATTTAAATATCTTGGTGGAGTAAATGCATCGGTTTTACCTGTCCCCTGTTTAAATATTATTAATGGTGGTAAACATGCCGATAATAATGTTGATTTTCAGGAATTTATGATTGCTCCACATAACGCGCCAAGTTTTTCAGAAGCAATAAGAATGGGAATAGAAACATTTCAAAATTTGAAGAAAGTATTAAATGAAAAAGGTTATAGTACAGCAGTTGGTGATGAAGGAGGATTTGCTCCAAATTTAAAATCAAATGAAGAAGCAATAGAAATAATCCTGAAAGCAATTGAAAAAGCAGGATATATACCCGGTGACGATATATCTATATGTTTAGACCCTGCAGCAAGTGAAATGTGGGATAATGGTGAATATTTATTTTTCAAATCAGACAAATCAAAAAAATCTTCCGAAGATATGGTAGAACACTGGATAAAGTGGGTAGAAAAATATCCAATAATTTCAATTGAAGATGGGATGGCAGAAAATGATTGGAATGGATGGAAAATACTAACAAAAGAATTAGGAAATAAAATAGAATTGGTAGGCGATGATATCTTTTGTACTAATCCAGCAATTTTACAAAAAGGAATTAATGAAGGAATCGCAAATTCCATTTTGATAAAGCTTAATCAGATTGGTACAGTAACTGAAACTCTTGATACAATAGAATTAGCTTATAGAAATAATTATAATACTTTTGTATCCCATAGGTCGGGAGAGACTGAAGACACAACCATTGCAGATTTAGCAGTTGCTGTAAACAGTGGTAAAATTAAAACAGGCTCAGGCTGTCGTTCAGAGCGTATAGCTAAATTTAACAGATTACTAAGAATCCAGAAACAACTTGATAAACAGGCAAAATTTGCAGGTATTAAAGCTTTTAAAAATAGAAAATAAAGAATTAATAATGTAAGCAAATAAGGATAATATTTTGTTCTTGATAATGAAACAGTATTATAATATTTTAAAACTTTAAAAAATAGGAGGAAAAATTATGAATGAACTAAAACCATCTGATTTAACCGTTGGGGGCATTATTAATAATGCTTTCAAAATTGCCTTAGAAAATCTTGGTGCGATCATCGGGGCATCATTTCTATGGATAATTACTATATGGATACCGTATATAAATATCGGAACAACTATAGGATTATATGGAATAATTGTAATGTTAAGTAAAGGGGAAAAGCCTAATGCCACTGAGATTTTTAACAGTAAATACAGAAAATTTATGGGTGAATTCTTTTTACTGTTAGCATTTTCTTTTTTAGGGATATTATTTGGGATGTATCTATTTATTATCCCCGGAATTGTTCTCACATTAGCATGGAGTCAGGCATTTTATTTATTAATAGATAAGGAAATTAACCCAATGGATACACTTAAAATCAGTAACCAAATTACCTATGGGAAAAAATGGACAATATTCGGGGGAATGTTTTTACTTCTTCTAATTCTATATATACCTCTTTTAGTGATATTCTGGATATTAGCAAAGGTTAGTGGTTTATTAGCTATTTTAATTCTTATTTTGGGATATATTTTTATTGCTTGTATAATTTTTGGAGCTGATGCATACATTTATAAAGAACTATCAAAAAGATTAGAATAATTTTTTTATTTAAATTTTAAAAGCACAAATTACCTGTTGGTAATTTGTGCTTTTTATTTTGCTAATTATTTTAGTAATTACAGATTATTATATTCATTTAATTTAAGACTGTAAATAGATATATTTAATTTTTTTAAAATATTTTTTGGATAACAATAAAGACATAAAACAATATATCCCGCGAGGAAAGGAGTATTGGGCACAATTACCTGAATTTGAAGGACCACTTGATATTCTTTTACATTTTGTTAAAGAAGACGAAATTGATATTTATAACATTCCTATTTCAAAGATAATAAAAGATTTTATGGGATATATAGAATATATGCAATCGCTTGATATAGAAATTGCCGGTGAATTTTTACTAATGGCTACAGAGTTAATGAAAATCAAAGCGAAAATGTTAATTCCATTAATTGAAGGAGAAGAAGAAGTTATAGAAGAAGATCCGCGAATGGTACTGGTCAGAAAATTACTTGAATATAAAAGGTTTAAAGAAGCAAGCGAAAATTTCTCAAAGCTTGAAGAAGAAGCGAGAAAAAGATTTTTCAGAGGTTTTTTTGAATATGATTGTTCTGAATCTGAAACCGATAATGAAAAATTAAATATAAAAAACCTGACCATATTTAATTTAGTAAAAGGATACCGGGATGCTTTAGTAAATATTAAAAAAGAAATAATTCATCCTATTGAACCTTTAGCGGTAACAGCTGAAGAGCAAAAAAACTATGTAATAAAAATATTATTTGAAAACATAGAAATCAGTTTTAATCAAATAGCAGAGGATTTAAAAGACAAATTAAAAATTGTATGTACTTTCATTGCTATATTACAACTTGCTCTTGACGGATTTTTAAAGATTAAATTAGAAAATGATGATATAAATAATTTTCATATATACAAAACAAATCCGACCACAAATTGAACGAGAAAAACCTAAGAAATATAATAGAAGCACTTATTTTTGCATCAGAAGAAGAACTTAGTTCAGAGCAGATAAAAAATCTTTTATACAATTGCAACATTTCTGTTTCGACAAAAGAAATTGAAGATTGCATACATAATATTAATGAAGAATATAAAAATAAATCCAATGCTTTTGAAATAATTAAAATTGCAGGTGGTTATCAATTTGCCACAAGAAAAGAATATTCAGATTTTATTTCTAAAATGAGGATAGAATCTCAACGAAAAAAACTATCTCAATCAGCACTTGAAACTCTTGCTATCATAGCATATAAGCAACCAATAACAAGAAGTGAAATTGAATTTATAAGAGGTGTAAATGTTGATTACATAGTGAATTCTTTATTGGAGAAAGACCTGATAATGATTAAAGGCAGAGCAAATTCACCAGGCAGACCAATAATATACGGAACTACCGACAATTTTCTCAAAATACTTGGTTTAAACTCTCTTGAGGATTTACCAAAGTTGAAAGAGATAAATGAAATATTGAAAAACGAAAAAATTGAAGGAATTAAAGAGGAAGATATTGAATTATTCAATTCATTGAATAATGTTCATAGCAAGGAAGAAAAGCCAAATGGGCTTTTTAACAATACACAGGTAAATAATACGGAAAACAGTAATACGACTTCTAATATACCTACCAAAGATGATTCAAATGAAGAACTTTAGTGAACAAGAATATATACGGATTAACAAATTTATTGCTACCAATACCAAATTATCAAGAAGAAAAGTTGATGAATATATTTTACAAGGAAGAGTTACAATTAATAACATTACAATTACAGATACAGGATTTAAAATTAATCCCCTGAAAGATAAAATCAGATTAGATGGTGAATTAATCAGGCAGTCAAAGAGAAAGGTTTATATATTACTCAATAAACCACAGAAAACAATAACAACTGTATCAGATGAAAAAGGCAGAACTACTGTTGTAGATTTAATTAAAACAAAGGAAAAAATATTCCCAATTGGAAGATTAGATTACGATACTTCCGGGTTACTTATATTAACCAATGATGGTGAATTTGCAAATAGAATGATGCATCCTACTTACAAAATTCAAAAGACATACGAAGTTAAATTATCCAAACCATTAGAAGAAAAACATAAAAATTATTTAATAAAAGGTATCATATTAAATGGGAGAAAAACTTTACCCTGTAAGATTGAGTATTTCTCAAAAGATGACAAAAGAAAAATAAAAATAACAATATCAGAAGGGAAAAATAGGCAGGTAAAACGAATGTTTGAAAAATTTGGGTATAAAATTTTTAAATTACATCGTTCAAAATATGGAAACTTATCATTAGGAAAACTCAATCCGGGGGAATGGCGTTATCTCACACAAAAAGAAGTTTTAAAATTACAATCATTAACATTAACAAATAATAAAGAAAATGCAATCAGAACAAAATGAATTAATAAAAAGAAGGCTACAGGAACTTGAAGAAATAAAAAAACTTGGTGTAAATCCCTATCCTCATAATTTTAAGGTTACAACCAATTCCAGAGAAGTAATAGAGAATTTCAAAGACCCAGAAACCGAAGAAGAAAAGGAGAAACAAAAACAAAATATTGTTTCACTTGCCGGAAGAATATCTGCAATAAGAAGAATGGGAAAAGCAACTTTTTGTCATATTAAAGATGATAAAGGGCGGATTCAGATTTATATTAAAAAAGATGAAGTAGGAGAACTTAGTTATCAGGTATTAAAGTTACTTGATATAGGAGATATTATTGGAGTGGAAGGTTATCCTTTTAAGACAAAAACAGGTGAAATTACAATCCATTCAATCAAAATGGAATTGTTATCAAAGTCTATATATCCATTACCAGTTGTTAAAGAAGAAATAACCGAAACCGGAGAGAAAATAATACACGATGCTTTTGCTGACATTGAACTGCGATATCGGCAAAGATATATTGATTTAATTGTTAATGATAATGTAAAAGATACATTTATGAAAAGAACAAAAATCATTAAATCAATTAGAAATACTCTTGAGAAATACAATTTTTTAGAAGTCGAAACACCAACTTTGCAAACAATATATGGTGGAGCAAATGCAAAACCATTTATTACAAAACATAATGCACTCGGGCTACAATTGTACTTAAGAATTTCAAATGAACTATTTTTAAAAAGATTAATCGTTGGAGGTTTCAATCGTGTATACGAATTTGTTAAGGATTTTCGAAACGAAGGTATTGATAGGACCCACAACCCAGAATTTACACAAATAGAATGGTATCAAGCATATGCAGATTATTTTGATAGTATGAATCTTTTTGAAGAAGTAATAGAAACCGCAGTTCTTGATTTGTATGGCACAACTAAAATAAATTATCAGGGTACCGAATTAGATTTTAAACGACCCTGGAAAAGAATTAAAATGTTAGATGCAATTAAAGAAAAAACCGGAATTGATGTTAATAAAACAAAGAAATCTGAAATAATAGATTTTTTAAAATCAAACAATATAGAATTCGATACCAAGATATCAAGTAGAAAAGGATTACTCGTAGATATATTGTTCGAAGAAACCTGTAAAGAGGATTTAGTACAACCAGTTTTTGTTCTCGACCATCCAATAGATACAACTCCTTTATGCAAACCTTTGAGAACTTACACACAAAAGCAATTAGAAGAAATGAAACAGGATGAGGAACAAATAATTTTAGTCGAAAGATTTGAACCCTATATAAACAAGTGGGAAATTGGAAATTCATACACTGAATTAAATGACCCGATTTTACAGAAAAAACTATTAGAGGAACAGGTACAAAGAGGTAGAGGAGGTGAAGAAGACACTCATCCAATGGATTATGATTTTATCCGTGCGATAGAAGTTGGAATGCCGCCAACATCAGGTGTTGGAATTGGAATTGATAGAGTTGTAATGCTGTTAACAAATTCATATAATATTAGAGATGTAATTTTATTCCCATTAATGAAACCGCAATAAAATTTTTTAATAAATAATTAGTCATTATGAAATATTATAACAATGTTCTTGAACTAATTGGTAAAACACCTCTTGTAAAGCTCAATAAAGTTAACAAAGGTTTAAAACCTTTAATCCTTGCAAAAATGGAATCTTTGAATCCCGGAGCGAGTGTAAAAGACAGGATAGGTTGGTATATGATTGAAGCAGCGGAAAAAAGCGGTGAATTGAAACCTGGTAGCACAATTGTTGAGGCAACAAGTGGAAATACCGGGATTGGTCTTGCTTTAACTGCTGCTGTTAAAGGCTATAAATGCATTATTGTAATGACAAGCAAAATAAGTATGGAGAAAAGAAACTATTTAAAAGCTCTTGGAGCAGAAGTTGTAATAGTACCAAGAGAAGCACCTCCAGATTCACCTGATTATTATCAAAATAAAGCTAAAGCAATTGCAGATAGCATACCTGGAAGCTTTTACGCTAATCAATACGAAAATCCTAACAATCCGATGATACATTATTTGACAACAGGTCCGGAGATATGGGAAGATACAGAAGGGAAAATTACACACTTTATAGCAGGTATAGGTACCGGAGGAACCATTTCCGGAACAGCTAAATATTTAAAAGAAAAAAACCCAAACATAAAAATCATAGGAACTGATCCTATTGGTTCAGTCTATAAATCTTACAAGGAAACCGGTAAATTAAGTGAAATTGCACCATACCTGATTGAAGGGGTGGGCTCCGAAAATATAACATCAATTGTATATTTTGATTTGATTGACAAAATTGTAAATATAACTGATAAAGAATCAATTCTTATGTGCAGACGATTAACTAAAGAGGAAGGAATATTTTGTGGTTCTTCAACTGGTATGATTGCTTGTGCTGCATTAAATGAAGCAAAAGAATTAGGAGAAGATGCAGTTATTGTATTCACAGTTTGTGATACGGGTGAAAGATATCTTACTAAATATCACAACGAAGAGTGGTTAAAAGAGAATAATATCATATAACCCGTTATGATTAGGGTCATTTATTTAATTTTCTTTCTTTGCATCTTTTCACCGATCGATAACCTGTTTTCTCAACCAATTAATGATAGTATACAGGGAAATAATAAATCTCTAACAAGTCAACCTGATAATCTGGATATCAAATTATTTAGAAGTATAAATGATCTAAGAAACCCCTTTTTAGATAGGATTATATATCATACTGATATTGTATGCATACCATTATGTTTATCAACACCTATTATAATGTTTACAACATCAAAATTAAATAACAACTATTATGATGAGAGTTCTGCTGCTTTACTAACTCTATCAGAATTTTCAACCATAGCAACAACATTTATTATTAAGGATTTGGTAAAAAGAGAAAGGCCATTTAAGAAATTAAAAAATGTTAAGCATTTAAAAGAAGACGAAAAATTTATAGATGAATATTCCTTCCCTTCCGGACATACATCATTATCGTTTTGTTTTTCAACTTCATTAGCTTTACGATACACTGATAAACCACTTCTGATTACGGGTCTATTTGCGTATTCAACAATTGTGGCGTTTGGGAGAATATATCTCGGTGTACACTATCCATCTGATGTGTTAGCTGGTATGATAATAGGTACTGGTTCTGCTTTTGTAATTCATTCATTAAGAAAAGAACTAATAGGGAGTTATGATAAAAACACTAATAAAGGAATTAGTTCAGATAAAATGTCCACAGCAAATGTTTTTCTTTCTTTTTTTATTACAGAAGGATTAAATTATATTTTGTACAAAAAAAATATTAAAGCATATTCACAATTTATATACTCAGATAATAGCAAATTATTTAATTTATCATTCTCATTTTAGTCAATAACCTCTTTCATTCCCCCAGCAAAGTATTTGTAATCTGTCAGTATAATTAAAAAAATTTTTCTTACACAAATCCGCCACCATTTGTCGCTTATTATTAATCTCTTCAGCAGAAATACCTTCCGGCATTAAAAAAACATCTGAATTTCTGAAACCTATTTTATCTTTTAATTCGAGAATCTCAAATATGTCATCTTCTTTGCAAATAACAAATTTCCATTGAATATCGAATTTATTTTCGTTGTGAAGTTTATTCAAATGTCTCAGATTAGAAATATTAATTCTAATTTTATTATGTTGTTGTTCATATTTCGTACCAAAAGGAACAGAAGATTTAAGTTTTGGACTAACACTGACTAAATCTATAAAATTCAGAAAATCACCTATAATAGTACCATTAGTTTCTAATGTAATAAAAATTGATTTTTCTAATTCTTTAATCCTCTGACATAATAATATTAACTCATTAGTCTGTAGAGTAGGCTCTCCTCCTGTAATTACAATATCAACCGGATAATAATAATTATATTTATCAATAATTTCAGAGATATCTATTTTCCCTAAATTTCTTTTATCTTTCGGTTCCCAACTCGTATAAGCGGAATCACATAAATTTCCCCCGCTAAATTTACATCTTAAATTACAATAATTTGTCCTTATAAAAAAAGAAGGAAAACCAATCCGTTTTCCTTCTCCCTGTAATGAATAAAAAAGTTCAGAAATCAACATAAAAGAAAAATTAATCAACTTTTGATTTTAAAGGAGCAGAAAGGCCCCAGAAATTCTTCAACTCTGCAGTAACAGACCCGAGGATAATATCCATCTTTAAAAGAACGGGCATTTTATTATCATCATCTGTTATCCAGATAATAATGTTATCAACTTTCGATGCTAAAGCTGCTTCTCTTAAGAGCGGTTCTACAACAATACATCTGAATTCACCAGCAGGTACTTCCACAGTTTCTTTACCGACATATTTCATTTTAAATGTTTTTGTCTTATCCTTAGTAAGATAAGGTAATTCAACATAATCCCCAAAATTTTTGCTTGAGAAATCTATCGTCCTTGAATAATAATAAACACCTATATCATCAAGAGTATATTTAATAATATCAAATTCCGTTTCCACCCCGTTCTCATTTCTTTTTACTTTATCATTTACATTATCGAATTGAATTTTTAACTGAGTAATTTTTCCGTTTTCATTCTTATCTTGCTCAATTAACCAGGGGAATATACCTTCGTAATCCAGATAGCATTTATAACTTTCTCTGAATTTATAAATATAATCAAAAGAAGGTGTGGTACTAATATTTACTTCAGCAAGAAAACATCTTCTGCCATTTACAAATTCATTGTCAGATTTGATTTCAAGGATTGCATATCCACCAGTAATGAAACCATAATTCAGTTCGTACTCAAAATGTTCTCCAACTTTAAAACCCACATTTTTAACTTTACGGAATGTAGTATCCTGAGAAAAAATTAAACCCGGTACGAGTATTAATAAAATTAGAACAATAAGTTTTTTCATTTTGATAATTCCTTTTTAATTTTTTACATTAATAATATAAAAAAAGTTTCCCAAAATAAATCTATAATTCGAGTAATTCATAAGTTAGTTTAACAATATCTTCTGCTTTTATTTCACTCATATCAGATGGATTTATAGTTGGTGTTAATATTTTTGCATTTTTACTTAAAGGTTTCCATCTAACCGGATTCATAGGGGAAACATCAGGATAAAAGCCGATGATTTTTTTATTCAGAGCACCTGCTATATGAATCGGTCCTGTTGAATTAGATATAAACAAATAAGATAAATCAATTAAAACCATCAATTCTCTTAAAGTCAATAGACCCGAAACATTAATAATATTTCTTCCAATTTCGTCCTCAAAATCCTTCAGCAGGAAATCAATCTGAAGTTTATCATCTTTCGATCCTGTAATAAAAATCTTATAATTCTTGAATTCATTTAAAAAAACGCGAATAAATTCTTTTAATGTATTCAATGGTAAATCTATTGCTGACTGTCTTGAGCCAGGATGAATTATTATAAATTTATCGTTTGATTTTAAATTAAATTTAGGGCTTAACTTGTTTATTAAATCTAGTTTCTCATTTTCGCTTATTTTGAACTTGAATTCTATGCTTTGAGAATTTTCTCCCATCAGAGAATTCAATAAATTTAAGTTATACTGCGCTTCATGTTTTTCAGCAAACTTCCTATGTTCTCTCACCTTTATATTATACAAAAAAGAATATCCTCTGTATGCTGTCCCGACTCTATATTTAATACCACAAAGAAAGAATAATAATGATAATTTAAATCGTGGGTACACACAGAAAACTAAATCAAAATTTTCTGCACAAATTTTTTTATATAAATCAATATTTGACTTAATTTCATCAATAAAAATAAAGTCATCAATATCTTCATAATCATTTAATAAACATTTCAAATTACTTTTAACCAGAAAAACAATTTTTGCCTGCGGAAAATGTTTTTTTATTTCAGAAATTAAGGGCAGAGTTAATATTACATCTCCTATATTATCAGTCCTGCTTACAAGAATCTTTTTTATTCCTTCTTTTTTTATTTTACATTTCATTTATTTATTCAAATATATTACAATATCACGATATGATTCTTTGACCAAATAGGACTTGCATGCGAGTCTATATCCTCTTTTAATTTTTTTCGCTTTTTTTAATTGATATTTTTCCTTATTAGAAACTTTATTAAATTTACTTATTCCTCTCTTCACATAAATAATACAACTTAAACAAGCACAATTACCACCACAATTATGCTCTATTAAAATATCATTTTCAAGCGATATATCAAGAATAGATTTATACTTTTCTACCAATATTTTTCTTTTAATTGGTAGAAAATAAAAATAAGACATAATACTATTAGTAGGAAATTACAACAGTTGTTATGTTATTTTGAGAAGTAATAGCAATATTTACATTTCTATTTCCTTTTCGCCAGTCAGCATTATATATCTTATCAGTATCGATTAAACTATCATTTTTATTAAGGTCAAATCCATTTTTTTTCATATTTTCCTTATAGTAGTTAATGGCTTCACTCACCGGGATATCAGCATCAAGTATAACAATTTTATTCGTATTATTATCGATATATTTTGTTTTCTTTATTTTTTCAGGTAATGGAATATCCTTAGGAAAATCCTCAGGCAGCCCTTGTTTTGTTTCGAGAGATGCTTGATTTGTTTCCGTCTGCTCTCCCGAAGATTGTATTTCTGTTTTTTGTTCATCTGCTGGAACCTGAGAATCACTCTGTTGCTCTTTCTTACCACATCCCTGAATTAGTAAGAAAGTAAGGAAAACAATTAAAATGGAATTAATGTATCTCATAATTATAATTTAGTTTTTTTAAAAAAAAATAAATTTATTTTCATTAATAATTACATATAATTGCTTCAAAAGAACCGGCAATCCAACTTTTCTTTTCATCTTTGAAACACATTATAATTTTACCCTGCAATTTAGTTTCGTCCATATAATCAATTTTTAATGCACAATTCCAAGGTACACTGAAATCCTTAGATTCCTCACCAACATAAACATGAAAATCAGCACCATATCCATCTAATGCAGTATTAAAGCTTTCTTTAATAAATTCTTGTTCTTCGAAATTTTTATTCGCTTTAGTTAACCTGAAAGCAGTATCTTTAACTACAGCTCCGCACTTATTTTGGGGTTTTTTAGATGAAAAATAGAATGTATTATCACCACTACCTCTCCATCTTTCAAAGTTGATGTATTCAATTTTTATTTCTTTATCTCCAATATAACCCCTAATCGGAAAATCAGGTATGTCATTAAAGTTAACAACCTCTTTCCAGGTAATATTTTCTTTCCCGGAAGAGGTTGTTTGTTCTTTAATTTCCTGTTTCTTACAACCGAATATTAATAAAGCAATGAAAATTACATTGAGTAGAATTTTGTAAATATTCATTATTTTTATGATAGATTATTTTACATACTTAACAAATCTATCATTTATTCTTTCCCAATGCAAGTTATTTATAAAGTTATTAATATATTTAGCTCGACCAGGTCCATCTTTATGATAATAAGCATGTTCAAAAACATCAAGAGATATTAAGGGTATTCCACCCCAAATTGCACCATATTGATGCTCATCTACAAGAATGTTTAATAATCTTTCACTATATAACTTATCATATACAAGCAATGCCCATCCTGACAGTTTTGCAGAAATCGCGGTAGCTATAAAATCTTCTTTCCATTTTTCAAAACTACCGAATTCCTTTTCTATTGCTGCTTTAATATCCGGACCTTTATTAATATTTCCATCACCTCCAAGAACTTCCCAGTAAATATCATGTAATAATGTCCCTGAATGATTCCAGGTAAATCTTCTTTTCAACTCACCTATTTGACTATAGTTACCATTAGCCTTTGACCTATCTACATTTTCAAGTTCCTTTTCAATAGTATTTAGTGCATTAACATAACCCTTATGGTGGGTATTATAGTGCCAGTCACTTGTTTCTGGCGAGATTACATCTTTCAGTAAAGATTTTGCTTCTTCATCTGAATAAGGACGTTTTTTAAATTGCCATTCGTAAGACATATTTTTAAATTCTCCTTTCTTATTTTTAAATAAATTAATTTTTGGTGTTATAATAAGACCAGCAATTCCACTTGCTGTTATTGTAAGAAATTTTCTTCTTGATATACTCATAAAAAATCATCTCTTTAATAATATATCCAACAAAAAATAACATTTAAAAATTCATTATTAGCAGTAATATTGAGTTTTTATTTTTTAATTGCACTTCCACAACCGCAAGTAATCTTTACATTAGGATTATCAAAGATAAATCCTGTACCACTTGAATTATTTTTATAATCTAATGTTGCACCGGGCAAATATAAATAACTTTTCATATCTATATAAACTTTTAAATCACCAAAATACAGAACATGATCCGTAGGATATAATTTCCCATCAAATCCCAAAGTATAAGCAAAGCCCGAACACCCTCCACCTTTAATCCCTATTCTTAACCCGTAATCATCAGGTATATTATTCTTCTTTTTTACTTCAAGTAACTCTTCTAATGCTCTTTGGGTAATATTTATAGTATCAGTGTTTTTATGGGATAAATCGTTATTGTTATATTGTTCATTCATAATATTTTTTCTTTTATTCTTTTTATTCCTTCCGGTATTCTTTTTATTATATATTCTATTTCTTCATCGGTATTAAATCTTCCAAGTCCTATTCTGACTGAGCATGCAATCTCGGCTTTTGTCCTTCCAATAGCACTTAACACATAAGATGGTTCTAAAGTTTCAGATGCACATGCGCTCCCAGTACTAACAGCAAGTTCTGAGAATTCGTTTATGAACAACGAATTGCTAATTCCTTTGAATCCGATGTTAATATTATTGGGTATTCGCTTATAAGGATGTCCATTCAGAAATGCACCTTCTACTTTATTTAGAATATTCTGAATAATTCTATCTCTCCAAATAATTTGTTTATTAAATTCTTCAAATAATTTTCTTTTACAAATTTCACAAGCTTTCCCAAATCCAACAATCTCTGCTACATTAAGAGTACCACTTCTAATTCCTTTTTCCTGCCCACCACCATGAATTTGAGGTTGCAAATCTATTTTTTTATTAGACTTATTTATATACAATGCTCCTATACCTTTAGGACCATATATCTTATGAGCGCTAAAACTCATTAAATCAATGTTAAGTTGTTTTAAATTAATCGGGATTTTTCCAACTGACTGAGCAGCATCTGTATGGAAAAAAATATTCCTCTCTTTACATAAATCCCCAATCTCTCCTATAGGTTGAATCGTTCCTATTTCATTATTTGCCGACATAATACTTATAAGGATAATATCTTTACTTATATTGCTTTTGATATCCTCGGGTGAAATTAACCCTGTATTATCCGGAGATAAGTAAATAACTTTGACACCGAATCTTTCAAGATATTTACAAACATTATGTAAAACCTTATGTTCAATTTTACTCGTAATAATATTTATATTTTCCGCGTTAGAATTTTCTACTAATCCTTTTATAGCCAGATTTATACTTTCAGTGGTACCACTTGTAAAAATTATTTCTTCAGGATCAGCATTTATTAAAGAAGCAATTTGTTCTCTCGCAATTTCTACAGCAGCAAATGCTTCCCTACCTAATTTGTGTGAAGTGCTTGACGGATTTCCATATCGCTCTTTTAAATAAGGAAGCATAGCTTCAAGAACTTCCGGGTCAATTTGTGTTGTAGAATTGTTATCAAGATATATTATTTTATCCATATAACAAAAATAAGAAACATTTATTAGATTTATAATTCTTTTAGTTCTTATTCAAAAAACTTCAAAACTTATTCTTCTATTTCCAATTTTTTCCAAAGAAATTCAATTCTTTTTTAACTAATTTATAATAAAAATTAAATAATTATGAGAAAACTTTTATTTTTTATTTTCTTTCTTTCTTACACCTGCACATTTTCTTACACAGGTGAAATAATTAAATTTTTTGATTCACCCGGAAAATTTCCAACTGGCATTTGTTTTGATGGGAAAAACCTCTGGGTAGCTGATAGAGAAACAGATAAATTATATTGTATAGATCCGGAAAATGGAAAGATATACAGAGTAATAGAATCACCTGCATATTGGCCTATGGGAATTGCATTCGATGGGAAATATCTCTGGAATTCCGATATTAGAGGCTTAACTGATAAATCAGAAGATTTAGATGGTATGATTTTTAAAATTGATCCAAATGATGGAACAATTTTAAAAACTTTAAATGCCCCTACTAAATCCCCAATCGGTTTAACTTTTGACGGAAAATATTTATGGTGTATTGATGATAAAGCGGATAAAGTTATACAATTTAGTCCTATTGATGGAACTACAATAAAATCTTTCAAAGCTCCTTCACCTGATGTTACAGGAATTTGTTTTGATGGTAAATATTTATGGATATCGGATAGGATTTTAGATGAAATTTATATGGTTGACCCTGAAACCGGACTTGTATTATTAATTACCGATGCTCCAGGTAAGTATGTATTTGGTCTGGCTACTGATGGGAATACACTCTGGGCGGTTGATTATCAGGAGGATAAAATATTCCAATTGAAGATTAGAGATGATGAAAAAATTTACAGGAAGAATCCACAATATCATAAAGTTGTATTTACTCATAGTGTAAAATGTTTTGGCCCAGGAAAAATAAAAACTCTTGATGTAAATATTGCTCTTGCAGAAGATAGAGATAATCAAAAAATCCTTGAACCAATTTCATTCAATTTTACACCGACTGATATTTTAACAGATAAATGGGATCAAAAAACAGCACATTTTAGTTTTCAAAATATAAAACCCGGAGAATCTATAAATATTCAAGTTACTACTATATTTAAAACCTATTTAGTAAGATACTTTATATATCCGGAATTTGTTGGAACTCTTGAACAAATTCCATCTGATATTAAAGAAAAATATCTTGAAGATGATGAAAAATATCAAATATACAGTGATATTATTCAAAAAACTGTTAGAGAAGTTGTTGGAAATGAAAAAAATCCTTATTGGATTATGAGAAAAATACATCAGTTTGTAATTAATCATTTAACCTACCTTATGGATGGAATGTGGGATACTGCACCAACAGTTATAGTGAATAAACACGGTTCATGTTCGGAGTATTCTTTTGTATTTATATCATTATGCAGAGCGGCAGGCTTACCTACCAGATATGTAGGCTCAACTTGGATAAAAAAAGATGAGGCAAGTTTAGACGAAGTTTATCATAGATGGGTAGAAGTATATTTACCAAATTATGGTTGGGTTCCAACCGACCCAACACATGGTGACCGTGAACTGCCAAGAGATCAGGCTTATCCGATAGGTTATGTAAGTAATTCTGCTTTAATAACAACACAATCTTGTGGTGCATCTGAAACTCTTGAATGGACATACAACAGCAATATTTTTTACACAACAGAACCAAAAACTAATGTAAATATTACCCACTTTGCTGATTGGGAACCCGTAGATAAAACAAAGTACGAAAAATAATATAAATCAGCTATTTTATTTTATATAAAAAAAGCAGTGCGTTTCGTTATGAAAGCACTGCTTTTTTATCAGTATTGAAAATAATTTATTCCTGAGCGTACAATTCTATGATCTTAATTATGACATCCTTTGCTTTTTCCATTGTTTCAACTGAAACATATTCAAATTTGCCATGGAAATTCATACCACCAGCAAATATATTAGGACAGGGTAATCCCATATATGATAACTTTGAACCATCCGTTCCACCTCGAATCGGGACTACTTTTGGTTGAACACCAACGAGCTCCATTGCTTTCTTTGCAATTTCAACAATGTGAAAAACAGGTTCCACTTTTTCTCTCATATTATAATATTGGTCAACAACTTCAATAGATAATACATCTTTACCATATTTCTCCTTAATAAACTCACCAGCCTTTTCAATGAATTTTTTCTTATGCTCAAACTTTGTTCTATCATGTTCTCTTATAATATATATTAATGTCGCATTTTCAACTGAACCATCAAATTTTATTAAATGGTAAAATCCTTCATAATCCTGAGTATATTCCGGTCTTTCATTTACAGGAAGTAATGAATTAAATTCCATAGCTATCAATATTGCATTAAGCATTTTATTTTTCGCATAACCCGGATGGACATTTCTTCCCTGAATTTTCACAGTCGCTTTAGCTGCATTGAAGTTTTCATATTCAAGCTCACCAGGTCCGCTTCCATCTATTGTATATGCAAATTGAGCACCGAATTTAGTAACATCAAATTTATCCACACCTCTTCCAATTTCCTCATCGGGAGTAAATGCTATCTTAATCGTACCATGTTTGACCTGCGGGTTCTTGACGAAATATTCTATTGCACTGATAATTGCTGCAATTCCTGCCTTATCATCGGCACCAAGCAATGTATTACCATCAGTTGTAATTAAAGTATGTCCAATAAATTCTTTCATCTCCGGAAATAACTTTGGAGATAGGACAAGATTTTTCTCCTTATTTATAATGATATCACCTCCATCGTAATTTTTTATAATCTGAGGATTTACATTTTCGCCGGACATATCAGGACTTGTATCCATATGTGAAATAAAACCAATAACAGGTACATCCCTATCTATATTTGATGGTAATGTTGCCATAACATAACCATTTTCGTCGAGTGATACATCAGAAAGTCCAAGTGATTTCAACTCTTCCACAAGTAATTTTGCTAATACAAGTTGTTTCTCAGTACTTGGACAGGTTTGAGAGTTCTCATCCGATTGCGTATCTATCTTTATATACTTTAAAAATCTTTCTATTAATTTTTCATCCATTTTTTATTTAAGTTTAAGATTAATAAAATATAGTTAATAAATATGGATTACATAATAACTCTTATTCATCTACTTTTGCTCTGTATGTATCCCATATGAAATAACTAATTAATAACACAAAAGTAATAAAAGCGGTAATTTGGGGACCAAATTCGTCATCACTCCATATTCTTGTATTTAAATCAACGCCGAAGAATAAAAGCAATGCACCTATAACCCCAAAAATCGCAGCACCAGCAATAAATCCAGATGCTATTAAATTTCCACGATTATATCTGGCTTTAACAAGATTTTCATCTTTTGAGCTTTTCTTTACAAAATGAGCAATTAAACCACCTACAAGAAGAGGTGTATTCAGGTCAAGAGGTATAAACATACCTAATGCAAAAGCTAATGGAGAAATGCCAATGAAATACATTAAAACAGAAATCAAAGCTCCTACAATAAATAATATCCAATTAAAAGATGCGCCTTTCATCATAAGTGGCTCAATAACAGCAGCCATAGTATTCGCCTGAGGTGCAACAAGAGGTTTAGCATTCTTAGATTCCAATTCATACTTTGCGATCAGTTGCTGATCTGCTGTATTATTTTTTATCGCTTGAATCTCTTCCTTCGTCATTATTTTTTGATTTGTAAGGTAATCATCAGAGGTAAATCCATATGAATTTGCAAGAATGAAAATTACGATACCAACAGTTGCTGCTGATAATAGTGTGCCAAGAAATTTCCAGGATTGTTGTTTATATGGTGAAGACCCAAGCCAGTAACCAATTTTTAAATCAGTAATAAAGCCACCAGCCATAGATAATGCTGTACATACAATACCACCAATAATCATCGAGCTTACCATACCCTGCCATCCTTTAAGTCCTACTCCAACGAGTATAAATGATGATAAAATTAAAGTCATCAAAGTCATACCAGAAACTGGATTAGTACCTACAATTGCAATTGCATTTGCAGCAACAGTTGTAAATAAAAATGAGACTATCAATATTGTAGCCAATGCTACTACTGCCTGAACAACAGTAACTTGCACTCCAACTATAAGAAATACGAAAATTGCTAAAGCAGTAAGAATAATAAACATTAAGATGAAATTCATCTTAATATCTTTTTGAGTTCTTAACTCTTCAGTCTTACCAATTGCGGAAGATTTCGTAAAACTACCAACAGCAAGCTTAAAAGCATCTGCAATAACTTTTGAAGACCTTAAAATTCCAATAATTCCTGCCATAGCGATAGCACCAATACCAATAAATCTCACATAATCTTTAAAAATAATTTCAGGAGGTTGTGAAGCGAATGTAAGAACCTGCCCCTTTGAATCAGTAAAAGTACCACCGGGTATATTCGCAATAAGCGGAATCAATACAAGCCAGGAAAACATAGAACCGACAGCAATTATTGTAGAAAATCTCAACCCAACAAGATAACCAAAACTAAATATTAGTGAACTAACATTTAATTTAAAAACCATTTTTACTTTATCATATAAATAATGACCATAAGGTAAAATTTTAGTAGTAACAACATCATCCCATAATCTTAAAGAACTAAATAAGAAATCATAAATACCACCAATTAATCCACTGACAACAAGAATAATAGCTTGTTTTCCACCTTTTTCACCAGTTACAAGAATTTCTGTTGTTGCTGTGGCTTCCGGGAAAGGAAATTTTCCGTGCATATCTTTAACGAAATATTTCCTGAATGGAATTAAAAATAAAATCCCAAGAATACCACCAAGAAGAGAAGAAAAGAAAATCTGGAAAAAATTAACCTGTATATCTGGATATTTATGTTGTAAAATATAAAGAGCAGGAATTGTAAATATTGCTCCTGCAACAATTACACCAGAGCATGCACCTATTGACTGAATAATCACATTTTGACCAAGCGCTCCAACTTTTTTAGTTAAATATGAAACTCCAACTGCAATAATCGCAATTGGTATAGCTGCTTCAAATACCTGTCCTATTTTTAACCCGGCATAAGCAGCTGCAGCAGAAAAAATTACCGCCATTACCAAACCTAAAAAAACTGAATAACCTGTTACTTCAGGAAATACTTTTGTAGGGGACATTATAGGCTCGTAAGTTTCACCAGGGTTTAATTCCCTGTGAGCATTCTCAGGAAGCCCTTTTATTACTTCTTGGTTTTCATGAGACATTATTTTACTCCTTTTTATGTTTTAGTTGCAGATTCAAGTCGTTTTAAAATAGAAAATATAAATACTGCCGATATTAACGAAGTTATTACAAGTAAAGTAAAAGTTTGCCAAAGTTCCCAATTCCTGTATGGGATTGCTATAACTCCGGAGAGATAATTTCCTAATGCTGTTGCAAATAACCAGCCACCTTGCATTAATCCTTTCAAATTTGGTGGTGCAACTTTAGCTACAAAGGAAAGCCCCATAGGACTTAAAAACAATTCTGCTATAGTTAAAGTAAAATAAGTTGAAATTAACCAATATGGTGAAACCAATACATCAGATACAGATCCTTTTGTAGTATCAAAAATATGTTTAGGACTATCAAGCATACTTCCGTCTTTTCCAATTAATGATACAATAACCAAAATAACATAAGCTAAAGCAGCAATTAACATACCTATACCAATTTTCTTCGGTGAAGAAATTTCTTTCCCTTTTCTCATCATCATTCCAAAGAAACTAACTACCACTGGCGTTAAAAAGACTACAAATATTGGATTAAAAGCCTGAAAAGTTTCAGGGTCTATTCTGTGCGTTTCCTGAAATCCACTATATCTGAAATATAAAACTATTGCACCAACAACGGCTAATATTAATCCAATAATTCTTCTTGTTGCAGTAGAACTTTTCAAAATCAGAAATATAATTCCCATTATAACAGCAATGAGGGAAATTAATGCTGGTAAATCAAACAAAATATAATTTAATCTACTAACAATACCAACTGTATAGTTTTTGGCAAATAATGTTAGCACTAAGCCATTCTGATGAAATGCCATCCAGAAAAATATTACGGTTATGAAAACAAGAATTAGCGCGATAATCCTTTCTTTTGTTTGTTTAGGGGTCAATTCAATTTTTGCACCAGACTGAGTGGATTTTTTATGTAAATAATCTGCATGTTTAAAATATTTTCTAAAAGAGATAAAAATAAAGAATGATACAACAATTGCAGCGGCTGCTACAACAAAACCCATATTATAAGCCGCACTTAATGAAGTAAGATAACTTTTACAAAATGTAATTAAATCCACTGTTGCATTTCCTGTCTGTGTTTGCGCTATTTGTGTTAATTCATTTAAAGATTCAGCAGGAAGACTGGAAGGATCCTTTAAAAAACTATGAGCTAATCTTGGTATTCTTGCATCATAGACAAAATTATCAAAAGAGAGAAACAGGTTTCTCATTCCAGTAGCTGCAAATGGAGCAAAGAATGCACCAACATTAATTCCCATATAATAGATATTAAACGCTGTATCTTGAAGCTTTCTATATTTTTCGTCTTCATAAAGATTACCGAGCAAAACCACCATATTACCTTTGAATAAACCAGTACCAAGTGCAATAATAAATAATGATGCAAATAACAGAAATGTTCCGGCTGGTGGGTATGATAATAATGTATAACCAATAAACATAGTAACTATTCCAACTATAACGACTTTTCCATAACCAAGCCTATCAGCTATAAACCCACCAATTAAAGGGAGAGCATAAACTGCGGCAAGGAAAATTCCCCATACCTGCCCGATTTGCGATTCAGAAATACCGAGCTTGGATTCAATAAATAAAGTAAAAATAGCAAGCATCGTGTAATATCCGAATCTTTCTCCCATATTCGATAACGCGAGAACATACAACCCTTTTGGATGTCCTTTAAACATTTAAATTCTTTTTAGTTTATAAAAAATCATTTAAAAAAATTATGATTTGTGAAAATAAGAATTATATTTTACTAATTCAAATGCTTAACTATTCATATTCAAAAATCTTTTTAAATTGAAACTTTCAATAAATTATGTTTTTTTTAATAATGCATAAACTAAACCAACCTTTATATGAAAAATCAAATTTCACAATCACTCACAATTTTTCTGGCAATCATATTATCACTACTTATGATATCCTGTGGTTCCAAAAAGGATGAACAAATGAATAATGAGTTTAAAGAATTTATAAAAAACTGGGAAACCCAATACATACCATTGTATAAAGAAGCAAACCTTGCTTACTGGGATGCATCGATTAGCGGGAAAAAAGAAGATTTCGATAAAGTACTTGAATTACAAAACAAAATTACAGCATTATTTTCTGATAAAGAGTCGTTTGAAAAATTAAAAAAGATTAAAGAATCAGGAGCAATTAAAGATGAAATTGATAAGCGTCAGTTAGAGGTTTTGTATCTTGCCTATCTGGGTAATCAAATAGATACATCTTTACTAAATGCAGTAAATAAACTTCAAAATGAAATAGAACAAAAATACACAAATTTCAGAGCAGAAGTAAACGGGAAAAAACTTACTGATAATGAAATCGAAGAAATACTAACTACCTCAAAAAATTCAAAAGAATTACAAGCTGTTTGGGAAGCCCATAAAAAAATAGGTACAGTAGTAGCAGATGATATCAAACAACTTGTTAAAATGAGAAATGAAATTGCAAAGAAACTCGGTTTCAATAATTATCATGAAATGAGTCTTAAATTAAGAGAACAGGACCCAAACGAAATATTAAAACTTTTTGATGAGCTTGATAATCTGACAAAAGATGCTTTTGCAAAAGAGAAAGAAAATATTGATAAATTTTTCACAGAGAGATATAAAATATCTAAAGAAGATTTGATGCCATGGCATTATCAAAATAGATTCTTCCAGGAAGCCCCCAAAATATATGAAGTTGATCTTGATGTATATTATAAAGATAAAGATTTAGTTAAACTTACTTCAGAATATTATAATGGAATCGGATTACTAATTGATGATATTATATCAAAAAGTGATTTATTTGAAAAACCCGGAAAAAATCAACATGCATACTGTACTGATATAGACAATGAGGGTGATGTCAGAGTTTTATGCAACATAAAACCAAATGAGAAATGGATGAATACAATGTTACATGAATATGGCCACGCTGTATATGACAAATTCATTGACAGACAATTACCTTTTTCATTAAGAGACCCAGCCCATACATTCACAACTGAAGCAATTGCACAGTTATTTGGTAGGATGGCTACAAATGCCAAATGGATAAAGGATATGCTTGGTATCAGAGATGAAGAATTCAATAAAATTAAAGATGATTGTTTTAAATCCCTTCGTTTGCATCAGCTTACTTTCAGCCGCTGGTCACAGGTTATGTTCAGATTTGAAAAAAGTATGTATGAAAACCCTGACCAAGACTTAAACAAACTCTGGTGGGACTTAGTAGAAAAATACCAGCTATTAAAAAAGCCTGAAGGGAGAAATCAACCAGACTGGGCATCAAAGATACATATTGCAACAGTCCCTTGTTATTATCATAACTACTTATTAGGTGAATTACTCGCATCACAGCTGCAAAATTACATAGTAAAAAACATAATAAAATCGGACGATTTAATAAATCAAAGTTTTAAGAATAATACAGAAGTTGGAAAATATCTTAAGGAAAAAGTATTTGCTCCAGGTGCAAAATATTTCTGGAACGATATGATTGAAAAAGCAACTGGAGAAAAACTTACTCCAAAATATTACGCAAAACAATTCGTAAATTAATTTCTTTTTAATTATTGAGTAAATCATTTTCATAAATCATTAAGATTTAAAATGACAGAACAAGAAAAAAAACAGGCACCCGCAGGACTAAGGTGGTTTGTTCTTGCCCTTATTAGTCTTGCTATGTTTGGTAATTATTATATTTATGATAGCATTAGCCCACTTGCAGATTTACTGAGTTCACAACTTGGTTTTTCAGATTCTCAAATAGGTTTATTGCAGGCAATTTATAGTTTCCCCAATGTTATAATGGTGCTTATTGGTGGTATGATTATAGACAGGATAGGTACAAGAAAAGCATCTTTACTTTTTTCTTTTCTTGTTATGCTTGGAGCTATAATTACTGCATTAAAAGGAAACATAATTTTAATGGCAATCGGAAGACTGATTTTTGGTCTTGGTGCTGAATCAATGATTGTCGGGATTACCACTGTTATCGCTGTATGGTTTAAAGGAAAAGAACTTTCTTTTGCTTTCGGTTTAAATCTAACTATTGCAAGATTAGGGTCTTTTCTCGCTCTTAATTCTCCCACTATTGCAAAAAGCTTATACAACTACTGGCAATCACCATTAATAATTTCAGCTGCTGCTGGTATTCTTGCGGTAATTTTTCTAACTATCTTTTATGTAATTGATAGTTCTGCACGAAAGAAATACATTCTTCAAGCAGAGGGTGGTCAGGACAAAATTAATTTCTCAGATATCTTTAATTTTAGTTCAACAAGGGTGCTTGTATTTGTTTCTGTTATTGTTTCAATTTTATATTTTGTCACACCAAGAATTAATCAGTTTTCAATTGATCTAGAATTACAAGCTCTATTATTTATAATGATTCTTGCTGTAACATTTTTAAGATATAAATCATTTTCACCTTCCTTCTGGTATATTGTACTCCTTTGTGTTACTTTTTATTCAGCTATGTTTCCCTTTCAGACTTTTGCTGTTAAATTTTTCATAGAAGCACACGGAACAACAAGAGAAACAGGGGGGGCATTATCAAGCATATTAACTTTTTCTGCTATGTTCTTCACTCCACTTTTTGGATTACTCGCAGATAGAATTGGAAAAAGGTCAATATTAATGATGATAGGCTCAATGTTAATTATTCCTGTATATTTACTTATGGCTTATAAGGTTAATATTCTTGGATTTACAGGTCTGAGTAACTTATTTGGGGTTCCCTTACATTTGATTATCCCTATGTCTATTATGGGACTTGCTTTTTCTCTTGTTCCTGCTGTTATGTGGCCCTCGGTTGCAATAGTTGTAGAATCATCAAAACTTGGAACTGCATACGGCTTAATGACAATGATTCAAAACATCGGATTAACATTATTTAATTTACTAATTGGATTTGCAAATGATGCAGCAAACGCAAGTGCGGAGAATCCTACCGGTTATAATCCCGGAATGTGGATATTCTCAATTCTGGGATTCCTTGGGCTGTTTTTTGCATTTATGTTAAGGAAAAATGAAACCGGACTAAATGCACATGGTTTGGAAAAAGGTTCTTTAAATAAAAAATAAATTTTATTAAATTATATTTTGTTATACTATAAATAGTGATTTGAAATGAGAAAAATTATTAGAATCATATCTTTTTTAATTATATCAATTCTGGGTATTGTTTATTTTGCCTGCGATGACATAAAACAAGCGGATTACAGAGCAACTTTGCAAGGATACGTTAGAGATTCAAGTAATGATAAACCCATAGAAGCAGCACAGGTATATTTAAGCCCTGAAAATTACCTTGCTTATACAGATTCCACCGGTTTTTTTAGAATGACAGACATTCATTTACCCACTACTGCTGCAAGATTTAATATTACAGCAATGAAGCCCGGTTATATAACAAAAAGTTTCCCAATTTTAATAACCTCTCTTCAATTAAATAATATAGTAATATATTTAAGACCAGAGGAATATTAAGTTATTGAAAATATTTAATATATTCTTTATATTTGTATTTTTATAATTGCTCCCATCGACTAGTGGTTAGGTCATCACTCTTTCACAGTGAAGACACGGGTTCGAGTCCCGTTGGGAGCGCTGGGTAAAAAATAGCAAACAAGGATTATAATTATCACAACGTTTATTAACTAATTATAGAATCCTAATTTTATTATTATGAAATAATTAAAAATTATTTACTTGACAATATTTTATTAGTATATTATTTTTTTGCAATGAAAATTTGGGAGGGTATATGAAATATTATTTCAAAAAGTTTTCCTTATTATCCTTTACTATTCTTTTTGTTTTTTTATATAATAATTTGTTTTCACAATCGGAAGGTGATTATAGAACAAGAGAAGGAGCCTCTGGTAACTGGTCTGCTAATAATATATGGCAAAAATATCAATCAGGAAGTTGGACAGATGTAATTACTTACCCTACTTATACAGATGGGGCAATTGAAATAAGAAACGATGCAAACATAACTACTGATATAACATTAACAATTGACCAATTAACAGTTAACGGGACATTGACGATAAACTCAAATTTTACTATTAATAATGGTAGTGGAGATGATATGACAATTTCAAATGATGGAACTGTAAACTGGGAATCCGGGAATATGACATTAAATTCAGGTCCTGCAACTTTAATCATAAATGGAACTTTCGATATTAAAGAGAATGCTGGCATCTTTACAGGGCAAACTGGTGGTACTACAATTAATGGTACTCTTAAATATAGAAAAAGCGTATCTACTTCTTACCCTAATTATAATGGATCAAGTGGTTACTCTAATGATTATACGACTTACGGAAGTAATGGCACATGTGAAATTCTTTCTTATAATACAGCTAATTATTGTCAAGATTTTGCTTTCTATGAATCATTTCAAAATTTTACTTTCAATGCTACAAATGCGGGTTCTTATTATTATTCTATCTTTACTTCTAACACTACAATCGCAGGGAAACTAAAAGTAGAAAACACTTCTTCTACTTCCGGAAAAGGATTCATTTTATCAAATACAACAGAAAGACAGGCAGGGTCGCTGGAAATAATCGGTGGAACTTCTTATGTTTTAATGTCTGAAGCAGGAGCAAGTAGGACTTTTACTTCAAATGGTAATGTAACAATTAGTGGTGGGACTTTAATTATTGCAGAAAAATCAGGTTATACAGGAACGCTCAATTGTAAAGGAAATTTCACTCATACAGGAGGAACAATAACAAGAACTAACGGCACAGCGAATATAGTGTTCAATGGAACATCTACACAAGAAATAGAAAGTATTGGAACAAATGGTACATTAACTATAACTTTCAGTAATAATGTAACAATTCCTTCGGGAAAAACTTTTACAATATCAAGTTACTGCACTTTTCAAGGCACTTCAGGTTATACCTTGACTGTTTACGGAACTTTAGAACATAAAGGTAATGTCCCAAACCCAATGGATGGTAGTGGAGTATTAAAAAATGGAGCAAATTATATTCACAATACCAATTCAGCTTCATCAAGGATGATAACTTTTTTTTCAACGAAAGAGAACAACAGCAATTGGATTTATAGAGGTTCATCAAGTTTAACACCGGCTGTTTCACTTGCTGGGACAACTTTCGGAAATTTGAGTTTTGAATCGACTTCAGGGACTTGGTCAGCTACTTTCACTGGTTCAAATGGTTTTGCAGTGAATGGTAACTTCACATTAGGAACAGGGGTTACTTTGAATACTACTAATACAGGCACAAGTATAGTAAAAGGTAACTTTACAATTAATGGAACATTATCTATACAATCAGGAAATACTTTTTCATTCTCCGGCACATCTGCACAAACCATTTCAGGAACATCTGATATTACTTTTGATAATGTAACAATAAATAATTCAAATGGCGTTTATCTTGATACTAATATCATAGTAGATACTCTTACTTTAACAAGTGGAATTTTATACACCGGGACATCAAGTCCTTATAATCAAAATAAAATTACATTTAAAACAACGGCAAACAATCCAGTTGAAAGTTTATCGTCAAGAATAGTCGGAAAAGCAGAAATGTCAGCAAGAAGTGTCGGGACAGGAGGAATTAATTTTCTAAACTGTAATATTGCATCAGGTAGTGACAATATTGGAAATGTCTCAATTTTACGAAAAACAGGTGAATGTGGAATAGTAACTCATAATGGAAATCAGAGTATTGCCTGTCAATGGTTGGTAACTGTAACTAATCAACCTACAAATGGTAGAGAAGTAACTTACAGTTGGCTTTCAGCTTTAGACAACGGGAAGAATTTTTCTGCTACAAATAAAGCTGAAGTATGGATAAGTGAAAATGGTATCGACTGGGAACAAATAGGCGATAGTGCAGATGTAAGCGTGAGTGACCCAAGAACTATAACAGTTAACACAACAAATTTTTCATATTGGGTTGCAAGTTCCAAGGATGCTCCCATGCCAATTGAATTACTTTCGTTTAATTTTTCTATTAAAGATAGGAATGTTATTCTAAAATGGATTACAACATCAGAAGAAAATAATTCGGGTTTCGATATTGAAAGGACTACCATACCAGAAGAAAAGTGGGGGAAAATAGGTTTTATATTTGGGAAGGGAACTACTAAAAATCTAACCTATTATGAATTTACAGATAAAAATCTAAATCCTGGAAAATACAAATATAGACTTAAGCAAATTGATTATAACGGAAATTACCGATTTTATTTACTCAATGACATAGTAGAAATTCACTTACCACAGAAGCTCGAATTAACTCAAAATTATCCAAATCCATTTAACAATAATACAATAATCAGTATTGCCTGCCCCATAGAAGAACACATAAAGTTAAAAGTATATGATATAACAGGAAGGGAATTGCAGACTCTTAATGATGGTATACTAAAACCCGGTATATATCAATTCAATGTGAATGGTAGTAATTTAACAAGTGGAATATATTTTTATATTTTAACTGCAGGAGAGACAAGGATAATAAAGAAAATGATTTTAATTAAATAATTTTTTATAAAACTAATTATTCAAAATGAAAACAATAATAACAATATTTATTGTTATTATTTTTTATTTCAATTCTTTTGCACAACCTTCTCCTTGGTCGGAACAATTTTCCGGAGTATCAACGACTCTGACATCAGTATGGTGTAATGATGTAAATGTAGGCTGGATATGCGGGTATTCCGGAACTGTGTTAAGAACTACAAATCGGGGTATTAATTGGATTAACCTGACTGGAAATGGTATCCCAACTAATGTACAATTGATAAATATATGTGGTTTCCCAAGCGATAACAATAGCGCTATAACGGCAGGATATTTAGGCGCCGACACATGGGTATGGAGAACAACAAACGGCGGATTAAATTGGATACAGGTTTTTTCACAACCAGGAGGTTTTATTAATTCAGTATGGATGATAACCCAAACAAATGGTTTTATGATGGGTGATCCTGTTAACCAACGATGGTCTTTATGGAAAACAACAAATGGTGGATTGAATTGGGATTCAACAGGATTATATCTTCCACAAAGCGGGACAGAGACAGGATATAATAACTCTATGATTTGTTCACCACCGTATATATGGTTCGGGACAAATAATTCAAGAATTTACTTTTCATCAAATAACGGAATTTCATGGAATATACAACAGGTACCGGAAGTTAATTCTTATGCATTAGGTTTTAATATTTTTTTACCAACATCAGTAGATGGATTTTTCGGAGGTGCTAATTTATATAAGACTACAAATTCGGGAATAAATTGGTCATTAATAAATTCTATCGGTTCAGGAAATTTTGGTGGAATTACAACAACACCTTTATCTACGAATAATCCATTTTTCCAACCAGTCTGGTATGTAAGAAGCACAAACTCAATATATTTCAGTTCTAATTCAGGTTTAAACTGGATAATTGATTATACTAATTCAACTAGTACAATGATATACAGATATATCAGTCACGCTATACCTGGAAGAGGTATATGGGCTGTTGGAACGTTTGGGAAAATAACTTTCCGCGATGTACTTTACTATTCAATTAAAAAAAACAATTCTGAGATACCTGATAAATTCTGTTTATCCCAAAATTATCCAAATCCCTTTAATCAATCAACAATTATTGAGTTTAGTTGTCCTGTCAAATGTAATATACTACTTGAGGTATATGACATAACGGGAAAATTAATTTCAGTTCTCATAAATAATGAACTCGAAGCAGGGACATATCAAACAAAGTTCGATGCATTTAATTTAACCAGCGGAATTTACTTTTACAAATTGACAACTGAATATTATTCTGAGACAAAGAAATTATCATTAATAAAATAGAACGTTTAAATTAAATTTAGAATTTTTTTTCAATTCATTATCAATCTTTATGGCAGGAGAGTTTTGTCCTAAAAAATTCTTAATTTAATCATTTTCATCCGACAAAGTATTAAATTCAAATTTATATTCTTATCTATAAAAATTAACACCTAAATTTACAACCACAAATAATGTTAAAACAAACATATTACTAAAAATTTAAACTGGAATAACTAATTAATTGAAAATACAAAGTGAAATTGATATTTTGAAAAATGCAAAAAACAAAACATCCAAAGAAACTTCGTAAAGAACCAATAATAAATCTTGATTTCACTTTCCAACCTGATAAAAACATCAAAATATTTATCTATATAGGTATAATTATTTTTTCAGGTTTAATGGGTATTATGAATATCCTTTACGCCTTAAAAATTAACGGCTACTTTGGTTTTCCATTAGATGACCCCTGGATTCACCTAACTTTTGCAAAGAATTTTTCAAAATATTTTTCTTTCTCATATTATAAAAACGAAATTGTAACAGCAGGCTCAACTTCTCCAATATATACTTTTCTACTTTCACTTGCTTTTTTTCTCACACAAAATGAATTTATTTTAAGTTATTTTTTCGGGGTTTTATTTCTTATCCTATCAGCATTATTTTTTTACAAATTATCTTTACTTGATTTCGGGAAAGAAATTATATACGCAATTTTGGTTACTGCTATTTTAATCTCTGATAAATGGTTGAATTTTATCGCTGGCTCCGGAATGGAAACTACAATGTTTATATTTATTTTAATTTCTGCAGCTTACTTTTATAAAAAGAGACTTGCAGTTCCATTTGCGATATTTCTGGGGCTAATTTTATGGACAAGACCAGATGGTATTGCTTTAATTGCTGCAATATTCATTGATTATTTAGTTCAAATATGGTTAAAAAAAGAAAATAAAGATATTATCCTTTTTGATAAAAAGAGTTTAATAAAAATTGTTATTATCTCTGGTGGTATTGTTGGTTTGTATTTTATAATGAATCTGATTCTTTCCGGTACAATTTTTCCAAATACATATAATGCAAAATTAACTTATTACACACCTGAATTCAGAAGTCGTTCAGAGTTCATTAAATTTGAGGTATGGGAATATTTCACTACCGGTGCTTATGCTATTATAATGGCTGGATTTATCCTAAATCTCGCTTTAGTTTTATTCGATACTTTTAAAAAGAAATACAACCACTCTTTTCTTTATACAATTTTCGTGATTATTTTCATTTTTATATATTATTATAAACTGCCTTATGCACATAGATTTGGCAGATATCTTATGCCTGTCATTCCGTTCTTAATTCTTTCTGCATTTTTATCATACAGAGATGCTGCAAAAATGATAGGAAAATTCTTAAAATCAAAATATATTGTTATAACCTTAATCTTAATTATATCCTTATTTACACTTATAATCTCGATTACAAACTATTTAGAAAACAGAAAGACTTATGCAGAACAATGTAAATACATTAATGATAGACAGGTTGCCGCAGCTTTATGGTTAAAAAATAATACAAAAGAAAACGATTTGATTGCAACACATGATGTAGGAGCAATAGGATATTATAGTGAACGAAAAATTATAGATGTTGCCGGCTTAATTACACCGGAGTTAATTACAAAATTACATGATGCAAACTATAATAAATATATGATGAATTATCTTAATGAAAAAGGTGTATCTTATTTGGCATTTCTGAGAGAATGGTACAGAGTTACAAATGTTAATCCTCTTTTTTCCACTGCAAATTCTTTACCACCGGAGGTTATGGAAGTATTTAAATATGAATCCGGTAAAACATATATTTTAAGTACTCTGGTAAAAAGCGGTTTAATGCAAGCAGAAAATTATATGTCAAGGAAACAGTTTCGCGAAGCTTTATCGATACTTCAGCAGGTATTGCCTCTTGATTACAATTCCTCATTAACATACTTTTACCTCGCTATATGTTATAGAAGTTTGAATGATTTAGTAAATGCAGAAACAAGTCTTGAAAAGGCATTGAAAATATTCCCCGATTATAAGGATGCTTTGGTTTTTATGGGCTCAATTCAAAAAGACTTAAAAAAATATAAAGAGGCAAAAAATAATTTAGAACATTACTTATCGTTGAATCCAAATGATGAAATCGCTATTAAATATCTCGAGGCTGTGAATGATTCCTTAAATGCCAATAAATGAATCAAAGATTTTTGAAAATAATAAGGGAAGTTTTATCATCTCTATTTTATAAGTTAAAACATTTTCTATCATTACTCACAATAAAATTAAGTGCTTTAATTTCTCACACCTCATTTAAATTTTTTAAAACATTTTTTTATAATCTAAAAGAAGGAATAAAAATAAATTTTAAAAAAATTCTTGATCGTATTCAGACTTTTATTCAAAGAGTAAAAATTGATTCTTTAAAGTTTTATCTAAGTAATTATTTTCTATTTGCTTTTTCAGATTTTTATTTCAGCATAATCAGGAAGAAAAAAAATATTTTTATTCTCATATCATTAATTTCTATTTTCTTAATATGGAGTGGATATTATAGCTTATTATATTCAAGATATAGCTGGGAAGGACCTAAACTTAAAAAAATTACACTACAACCAGGTTTAACATTAGATAACATATCCGAATTACTCGCTGAAAAAGAGATAATCCCAAGTTCTATGCGATTTAAACTTGCAATAAAAATTCTCGGGAAAGAAAACCAGATATATGCCGGCACTTATTTTATAAGAAAAGGTTTAAATAACCTGGAACTTTCTGTTATATTAACTTCACCAGATTATCTTACTTTAGGCGGAAAAGGAAAGATAACAATTCCGGAAGGATTTCGTATAAAACAAATTGCATCATTACTTGAAAAAGATTTTAATATGTCTCAAGAAAAATTTATAAAAGAGACAGAAAATGATTCTTTAATTAAGATAATAGGATTGAATGGTAAGATAAAAAATCTTGAAGGTTTTCTTTACCCCGACACTTATATTGTACCTTTAGATGCTGACGAAAAAAAAATAGTTCAAATTTTGTTTGATAATTTTCTTTCTCAGATTTATCTGAATCCGGAAATTCAACAATATACTTCCGATAACCCGAAGAAATTATTAGACCTGATAATACTTGCTTCAATAGTACAAGCAGAAACAGCAATACCGGAAGAATATCCAATCATTGCCGGAGTTTATATAAACAGACTTAAAAAAAATATAAAACTACAAGCAGACCCTACGATTCAATACATTTTGCCTGACGGACCGAGAAGATTGTTAAACAAAGATTACAAAATAGAATCTCCATATAATACATATATTCATAATGGTTTACCTCCTGGTCCGATAAACAACCCCGGACTTCAGGCAATAAGAAGTTGTATAAAACCTGCGGAACATGATTACTTTTTCTTCGTTGCAAAAAAAGATAAAACACATAAATTTTCAAAAACATACGAAGAACACCTGCAAGCAATAAATGAAATCAGAGGAAATTAATGAAGAATGTAAATTCATTATTGAAATTATTTCTCAAATTAGATTACAGAGATAGGGATTCAAAAACATTCAAAAAAGTTATTGGGGTATTAGTATCATATTTAATTGCCGGGGTAGGGTTATCATACAATTATTTTATGAACTATGATTATATAAGTTGCATAGTACTTATATTTTCTTTTAATTCATTTCTTATCCTGTTTTTGATATTAAGTGATTATCCTAATCTGTTTTTTTCGAAAAATAACATTGATGTATTAAATTCATATCCTATTAAATTCTCAGAGTTTATCCTTGCAAAAATTATATCAGCAACTATTTATATATTATTCTTTGCTATCATACTTGCAATTCCTCAAACGATATTTTTCACTCTTATCTACAAAAAAATTTTTATTTATAATATTTTATTCTTTTTTCAGAACATTTCTTTTGTACTTTTCTTCATATTTATTATACTCATAATTTATTCATATATTGTAAAAATATTTGTAGAGAAATCTTCTTTCATCATATACATTGTTCAGGTTTCCTTTATTATGCTGATTCTACTCAGCACCAGTTTTACTTCTAAAAATGAAAGCCAAGAAACACTTTCCGTTTTAAAATACGAATTTATAACGTACTCACCTCAATACATATACGCAATTGCATTTGATGAAATCATTTATTTTATATTAACCAGCTTGACAACTTTTTTAGTTGTACTAATATTTTATATTTTTCTAATTAAAAACTTTAACGATATTTTATATAAGTTAACTTTATCAAAACAGGAGAGAAAAATAAGTCGTTATAAAATCTTTATTCCATTAAACAAAATAGATTATATTGCAGAAAAATTTTTCTTAAAGACCAAAGATGAAAAAGCAGGCTTTTTCATAGCAAAGGAAATAATTTCAGGTTCCAAATCTATGTTATTAAAGTATATTCCGTTATTCTTAATGCCTATAATCGTTGCATTAATTGGCATTATTACAAATGACAATTCATTTTTATTAATAAGAAATAAAATTTCTGATGTAGGTATTCTAAATCCCTCTATTACACTATTAGTTTTGATGATGTTCCGAATTACAATTAATAACCTGAAATTTGCTGACGAAAACTCTGAGAACGTAGAATGGATTTTTCAATCCCTCCCCTTTTCACATCCAAAATTAATAACAAATGGATGCTTAAAGCACATAAGTTTGTATTTTTTCTTCCCTATTTTTATCTTATTAACTTTATTATTAATGATTAAAGTTAATCCTGAAGCAGTTATAGCAAACAACATTTTTATTTTTTCAATCGCATTCTTTATAAGCAAATTATCTATTATAAGAGTCAAAACTTTCCCTTTCACCATTGAAATTACAAAGATAAACTCATTTGCAAGACTATCAGAATTATTTATCTCTGTCTTTTGGGGTATTATAACATTCGTTTTGCAAATATTAGTATTTAGAAATTATATATTTATTTTAATATCTATAATTTTTATTTTACTTTTAAATACTTTAGCAAACTTTATAATTTTTAAATATGATGCAAGAGCAAGAAAAAGCAGATTTAGAATTACCTCAAACTGAAACAAAACCTTCAGAGAAAAAATATAAAGGCGAGGGTAAAAGTATTATTTTAGGCATCACAGGAGCAAGTGGTTCTATTTATGCATTAAGAATATTAAGAATGCTGATGCTAAACAACTTTAATATTAATTTGATACTAACTGAATATGCTCATTTTTCACTATATCGTGAATGTGGAGTTGAATTAAAGCCCTCGACTATAAAAACATTATTTCCTGATTTGATCATCAGAGAAGAGACGGTATCATTTCATAACAATCTTGATCTTAAATCAAACATTTTTTCATCTTCAGGTAATATATATGGAATGATTATAGCACCTTGTGCAGTCAATTATATTTCAGGAATTGCAAACGGAAGTTGTAAAAACCTTATAGAAAAATGTGCTGACTTTTTATTATCACATTACAAACCTGTAATTTTAGTGCCGAGAGAAACCCCTGTAAACAAAATTTATTTAAGGAACTTAATTAAAATAATCGATGCTGGTGGAAGAATTGTCCCCGCTGCTCCATCATTTGAATTCAGTCCGAAAGATTTCAATGACCTTGCAGATTATATTGCTAATAAAGTACTTGAATTACTTGAATTAAGCGGTTCAGAATCTTTTTAAATTTTTTTCTTGGGGGAAATTAAAATTATTGGAATATAATTTTCTCAAACATTTCTATTCTTTTTCTTAATAACTTCTTTGGAATAAAACCAATAAATCCCTTTGTATCAAGTTCACCAACAAATATACCGGGTAAAATTGCAAATTTTATCCATGCTTCCAGATGAACAATATTATTTTTTATTTCCACTTTTAAAAATTGAGGACCAGTAAGAATACCCATTCCTTTTTTCCACACTTCTTCATTTTGAAAGAGACATTTTTGGAAACCTTCTTTTTGAAAAAAGCCATTTATAATATTAATTAATTCTTCCCGGGATTTATTAGTTTGATATTCTTTAATAAAACATGCCATACTTAGATAATATTATTTTACTAAAGAATTTATTTCTCTACAGTTATATCTGATATTGTTGCTTTTATTATTTTTATATCTTCAATAGGTTTATCTTTATTATCCTTTGGAACTTTGGCAATTCTTTTTGCAACATCTATTCCTTCAATAACCTGACCAAATATGGTATATTTGCCATCTAAATGTGGCTGAGGGCCAAGAGTAATATAAAACTGAGAATCCTGTGAATTTGGTCTCCCTGTATTAGCCATAGCAAGTACACCTTCTTTATCATGTTTTAACCCATTATTAAACTCATCAGGAATTGCCTGCCCTGAGCCTCCCATACCAGTTCCGGTAGGATCACCGGCTTGTATCATAAAATTATCTATAACGCGATGGAATATAATTCCATCGTAAAAATTATTTTTCACAAGTTCTTCAATTCTTGCAACAGTCTTTGGTGCCTTATCCGGATATAATTGCAATTTAATAGTACCAAAGCTTGTTTCAAGAGTTAAAATTTTTTGCACTTCTGTTTTTTTTGTGCATCCCCAAAAAATTGTTAGAATTGCAACGAAAAAAATAATGATATTCTTCATATATTTATAATTTAAAATTGTTTAAGAAATCGTATATCGTTTTCATAGAACATTCTGATATCAGGCACCTGATGTCTAATCATAAGAGTTCTTTCTATTCCCATTCCAAATGCATAACCAGTATATATCTCAGGGTCATACCCTACATATTCAAACACATTAGGATCAACCATTCCACAACCAAGAATTTCTAACCAACCTGTATATTTACACACTCTACACCCTTTCGAATTACACAAATAACATTCAACATCTAATTCGCCCGAAGGTTCAGTAAAAGAGAAGAAACTTGGTCTTAATCTCGTTTTAATATTTTTACCGAAAAATTCTTTAGCAAAATAATCCAAAGTACCTTTTAATTCTCTAAATGTAACTCCTTTATCAACATATAAACCTTCAACCTGATGAAACATAGCGAGAGACCTTGAGCTTATTGCTTCATTCCTGTAGCATTTACCCGGAACAATTACTCTAACCGGCGGAGATTGACTTTCCATAACTCTGATTTGCCCGGGTGAAGTGTGTGTCCTGAGAAGATATCTTTTATCTTTTCCCTCACTGTTTAAGTAAAAAGTATCCTGCATATCTCTCGCAGGATGATGTTCTGGAGTATTTAAAGCATCGAAGTTATGGTATTCGTCTTCAATTTCAAATCCATCATATACCTTAAAACCAATTTTAACAAAAATCTTTATTATATCTTCAAGGGCTTGAGTAATTAAATGCTTTGTGCCAATATTATAAATTCTGCCAGGTAGGGTTGCATCTTCAATTTTGAATTCAGTTTTCTCTGAATATTTTTCTAAAAGGGATTGATATATAGTTTCAGTATCTCTTTTCAATAAATTAAGCTCTTTTCCAACCTGAGCTTTTACTGAAGCATCAAGTGTTTTCAATTCTTCAAAAAGTGAATTAATTATACCCTTTCTGCTTAAATATTTTATTCGAAATTGTTCGAGATTATCAGCATTATTTATAACATTTATATCTGATTCAATCTCTGATTTAAGTTCTTCAACTTTCTTCAGTAAGTCTTTCATTTTTCCCGTTTTATTTTTTAATTATAATTTATCGGGAAGATTAACCCACTGCAAATTTTACGATCTGGGAAAATGCTTCAGGATTGTTATATGCTAAATCTGCTAAGGTCTTTCTGTTAATAGTGATATTTTTTTCTTTTAATCCATTAATCAGTTTGGAATAGGTCGTATTGTTTAGTCTTGCAGCAGCGTTAATACGGGTAATCCACAGGTTTCTATATACACGCTTTTTAAGTTTTCTATCTCTGTACGCATGTAATAATCCTTTCTCTACAGAATGCTTAGCAACAGTATATACCTTACTTCTGGCACCGTAATACCCTTTTGCTTGTTTTAAAATTCTTTTTCTACGTGCTCTTGATGCGACTTTGTTTTTTGCTCTTGGCATATTTTCTCCTTTTTTTAAAATTGAGGTAATCTTTAAATAAAGATTTTCAGTAACCTCTTCTTTTAATTAATCTAAATTAATCTTTTAAAATAAGTTTTTTTACTCTCTTTGCATCACCGTTAGATACTAAAGTGGCTGCTCTGAGTTTTCTTTTTCTTTTTGCTGATTTTTTTGTCAAAATGTGACTTCTATGAGATTTTTCTCGCTTAATTTTTCCGCTACTGGTTACCTTAAATCTCTTTGCCGCAGAACGGTTTGTCTTCAATTTTGGCATTTGTATCCTTCCTTTATAGTTTTGTTTTGAATTATTAATTCTCTTTCTTGCTTTTTAGAGCTGATATTTTTTGTTTATCCGGAACGAAAAACGCAACAAGCGCTTTTCCATCCATTTTGGGTTCTGATTCCAATTTACCAACTTCTAAGAGTTTTTCAACAACTCTATCCATTAATTCTCTTCCGATTTCCGGATGTGTTATCATTCTTCCTTTATAAATTACACTTGCTTTAACTTTATGTCCATCAAGTAAAAACTGCTTTAAATGTTTTACTTTAAATTCAACATCATGTATATCTGTATTAGCATTAAATCTAATTTCTTTAACTTGCATAACTTGCTGATGCTTCTTAGCAAGTTTTTCTTTCTTTTGTCTTTCGTAATTGAACTTTCCATAATCAATAATTTTGCACACCGGCGGTTTCGCATTAGGTGCTATTTCAACTAAGTCCAAACCCATAGACTCAGCTAATTTCAGTGCTTCCGAAGGATGCATAATTCCTAATGGCTTTCCATCTTCATCTACTACTCTGATTAGATTTGCTCTTATCTCTTCATTGACTCTTTCTTTCTGGTATTTCTCTTTAATAGATAATCTCCTTTTTTAATTAATAATTAAATGATTTTTTTGAAATTAGTAATTTAAGATTTCGGATAAATTCTTTCAATTCCATTTCACCAGTATCACCTTTCGTATGCTGACGAACAGAAATTTTATTATTATTCATTTCCTTATCACCTAAAATAAGCATGAATGGGATTTTTTTATTTTCTGCTTCTCTAATTTTATATCCAATTTTTTCATTCCTAATATCAATGATTGAACGTATTTCATTACTGATTAGTTCCTGATACACTAATTCAGCATATTTAACCTGGTTATCAGTTATAGTTAACACAGCAACCTGAACAGGGGCAAGCCAAAGCGGAAAATTACCTGCATAATGTTCTGTCAAAATACCAATGAACCGTTCAAAACTTCCATATATTGCTCTATGAATCATTACAGGTCTGTATTTTTTACCATCAGAACTTTCATAAGTTAAATCAAATCTTTCCGGTAATTGAAAATCTAATTGTATGGTTGCAAGTTGCCAGGTTCTGTTTAATGCATCTTTAATATGTATATCTATTTTAGGACCATAGAAAGCCCCATCTTTTTCATTAACAGTATAAGTCAGATTATTTGCTTCAAGTGCATTCCTGAGAGCTGTTTCTGCCTGGTTCCAGATTTCAATATCACCCATCGCTTCATCAGGACGAGTCGAGAAATAATAATTAGGTGTGAAACCAAAAGCAGAATAAGTTTCAACCATTAGTTTTAAAACATTTGTAATTTCTTGTTGAATTTGCTCATTTGTACAGAAAATATGTGCATCATCCATAGTAAATTGTCTAACTCTAAACATTCCACCAAGTGCCCCGCTTATCTCATTTCTGTGGTTTATTCCAAGTTCATATAATCTTATGGGTAAATCCTTATAACTCCTTAACTTCGAAGAATAAATAATTATAGCTTCCGGGCAATTCATTGGTTTGATATATACATTTTCGCTTTCTGAAGTAACTTTGAACATATTATCAATATAATGGGTAGTATGTCCTGATGTGTTAAATAGAGATTCTCTAACCAAGATTGGAGTACTTACTTCCTGATATCCATATTTATCATGAAGTTGTCTTGAAAATTTTTCAAGTTCTCTATGGATTATCATTCCATTAGGTAACCAAAAAGGTGCACCCGGACTTACCTCGTGAAACATAAACAAATCAAGTTCTTTTCCTAATTTTCTATGGTCTCTTCTCTTTGCTTCTTCTAAGTCATTTAAATATTTGTCAAGTTCTTTCTTTGTAGGAAAAGTTATTCCATAAATCCTCTGTAGCATTTTATTTTTTTCATCACCTCTCCAGTAAGAACCTGATACTGTTAGAAGTTTTATTGCTTTAATTTTTGAGGTAGAAGGTAAATGTGGCCCACGACATAAATCTGTAAAATTTCCCTGATGATATACCGAAACTGTATCTTCATTATTAGCAATAGTTTCAAGTATTTCAACTTTATAAGGATCAGGACGAACAGTTTTAAAATATTCTATTGCCTTTTCTCTTGGCATTTCTTCTCTGATAGGCTTTAAATCTCTTTTAGCGATTTCATACATTCTTTCCTCAATCTTTATTAAATCATCCTTTGTAAACTTCACATCCGAATCAACATCATAGTAGAAACCATTTTCAATTGCGGGTCCGACTCCAAACTTTACACCAGGATATAATTCTTCGATTGCTTGTGCCATAACATGAGAAGAAGTGTGCCAGTATGTTTCTTTCCCAATATCAGAGTTGAAATCATAGAAAACTATTTTTGCATCTTTTTCAATTTTAGTACTTAAATCAACATAAACACCGTCTAATTCTGCAACAAGCATTTTATCTGCGAAATTATTACTGATACTTTTTGCAACATCGTAACAGGTAATACCTTTGGGAAATTCACCTATTGAACCATCAGGAAATGTAATCTTAATTTTATCCATATAAATAAAAAAATAAAACTGTGGGCGGTAATGGACTCGAACCAATGGCCTCTACGATGTCAACGTAGCGCTCTAACCAGCTGAGCTAACCGCCCAATTTAAAAGGTTATAAAATATGTAAAACATAATGATTTTTCAATATAAAACATTATCGAAAGTTAACTGACAATTTTTCTTAAGAATATATAAAATTCACAATACAAGCGGGGTTTCTTGTTGTTTCTTAACACTTTCATCATATTCTTCCACAAAATCAAGTATTCTCGTCTTAAATCCATATCCCATAACATCATGAACTTCAAATAAAATAAAAAATGCTTTTGGGTCTTCCTGTTTAACAATTCTTCTTAAAGATGCGATTTGCCTCCTGTTAACCAAAACAAACAATATATTATGATGCCTGCCGGTATATCCACCTTCTGCATGAAACATTGTAACGCCTCTGTTTAACTCATCAAAAATTCTTTGTTTAATTTTATTTTCAAATCTTGTTATAATAAATGCTCCTTTAACATAAGGAATTCCTTCTGCGGTTAAATCAACCATCTGGGTTGTTATGAATAAATTAAGATATCCCCAAATAATTAAATTCATTTCTTTAAAAACAAAACCAATTGATAATATAATTAATGACTCAATAACCCAATAACCAGTTCCAATTGATATCCCAAAATATTGTTTGAAAATTGCTACAGGAATGTCTGTACCACCAGTAGAGCCACGGAATCTAAAAATAATTCCAAGTGAAATGCCAAGTAAAACCGAACCTGCAATAGAAGCAAGGAAAATATTATCAGTAAATGACCAATAAGTTGTATTTATTAAATCTGTCAAAATATGATGTTCATATAGTATTTTGGGTTCAAATATATCAATCAATAAAGACCCCAAAAGCATACCGACAAAAGATTTAATACCAAATTGTTTCCCGAGGAAAATCCAGGCAAGTATAAAAAGAGGTATATTTATTGCTATCATTGAAATACCTGCCGGAAAACCGAAAAGATGAAAAAGAATCTGAGACAATCCGCCAACACCACCGGGAGCAACTTTAAAAGGAATTAAAAACCATGAATATGAGATTGCGAATATAATGCACCCGAATGCAATACCAAAATAATCTTTGAGATTAGAAAAAAAATTTATTGTTTTTAACTTCATATTGAAAATATAAATGTGTAAAAATATTAAATTTAATTCTGTCTATAAAGTCAGTTTAAATACAATTAATAAATATTAACAATAATAAAACTCTTTCTGCATAATTGAGCTATTCTTAAAGAAAAACATAATATTTTCATTACATAATTATAAATAAATAAATGAGAATATAAATTATTTATTAATTTTTATAATATCATATTTCTTAAATAGAACTATAATAATAACACATTGCAAATAAAGGAACAAAAAAATAGATTGAATGTATAAAGATTAAAGCATAGATTAATTAAAAAAAAGTATGAAAAAAGTAAAACTTTTTATTTTTATCAGCGTTTTAATATCACTGTTTATTTTCTCATTAAACGTGTTTTCTCAAGAAGTCGGGATGGGACTTCAGTTTTCAAATCCAGAAGACCTTGAAAAAGCTAATAAATATGAGGGAGGATTTAGAGGGGAGATTCCTAAAAGATTAGATTTTTCTAAGTATATGCCACCTGTAATGAATCAAGGTTCACAAAATAGTTGCGTTGGTTTTTCTGTGAGTTATTATACATTGAGTTATTTAGTATTTAGTTATGATGATAATGCTTACTATACTGAAACTGGTACTCTCGATTATAGTAAAGTATTTAGTCCCGCATTTATTTATAATATTGCAAACGGAGGCCAAAACTATGGAATCAGATTTATTGATGCTTTTGAGATTTTAGCACAAACAGGATGCGCAAGATGGAAAACATTTCCATATAGGGAATCTGATTATATAACCTATCCTCACGACTCCTGTTTTTATGATGCAATGAATTACATTGTAGATTATACCCGTTTTCTGGTTTTTTATTACATTGATGTACAGTTGTTTAAAGAAGCAATGAATGAATATCAAAGACCAATAAATATCGGAGCAGCAATAGATAAAAGTTTAATTAAAGATGGTTACTCCTATTATAATGGAGGTAAAAAAGGAAATTTCATCTGGAAAAAATATAAAGATAATGTAACCGGTGGTCATGCTCTAACCATAGTTGGTTATGATGATAATATAGGTGCTTTTAAGATAATTAACTCATGGGGAACAAATTGGGGAGAAGATGGTTACTTCTGGATTGATTATGATTTTGTTCCCTATTGCGTAAAAGAAGCATATATAATATATTAATACTTTTGTACGACTTTTGTTTTAATAAAAGTTAAGAAGTAAATAATTAGCAATATAGCTCCAACCGAAGAGAATCCAAAAGTTACTGAAGGACTAAATACATTCCATAAAAATCCTGCTAAAATACTTGCAATAAGAGTAAAAACACTACTTAATCCGGTAAAAAAGCCAATTGCTGTTGCAGTGTCTTTTCTCTCTGATATATTAGTAATCCAGGCTTTACCAATACTTTCTGTTGCAGAAGCGTAAATTCCATATAGAAAAAACAATGATAAAATAACATAATAGGAAGGATGGAAAGTCATCCCACCATATACTGTTGCAAATAAAATTAACCCAAAAATAAATATTTTTCTCAATCCTATTTTATCAGCAATAATACCTACCGGAAAAGAAAACACAGAATATATAAGATTATAAAATATATAAGTAAAAATGACTTCACCATCAGAATATCCTAAATATTTTATCATTAATAATAGAAAAACATCTGAACTATTTATTAAAGAAAAAAAGAAAAGTCCTATAACAAGTTTTTTATATTCAGCTGAAGAATATTTCCAATATTTAAGAAAAGCAAAGAAACCTGTTTTAGTAACAGATGGCTTTTGCTCTAATTTTCTTTCTTTTATAAAAAATGTTAGAGAAATACTCAAAATTCCCGGTATGAATGCCAAATAAAAAAGTGAAACATAATCATCAGGGAAAAAAGATAGATAAACTAACGCAGCAATTGGACCGATAAAAGCACCGAGAGTATCAAGAGCTCTATGAAAGCCAAAAACTCTTCCTTTAGTTTCGGCTTGAGACTCATCCGATAAAATTGCATCACGAGCGGATGTCCTTACCCCTTTACCTAATCTATCTAAAGTCCTTGCAAAAAAAATCCATAATGGATATGTAAAAACAGCAAGCATAGGTTTGGAAACAGCACTTAATGAATATCCCGTTTTGATAAAAATTGTTCTCTTTCCTAACCTATCAGATAAATTTCCGAAATATCCTTTACTTAAACCAGCTACTGCTTCAGCAAGACCTTCAAGAACACCAATTAATAAAGCAGTAAACCCAATACTTTTTAAATAAATAGGCATAACAGGATAAAGCATTTCGGATGCAATATCTGTAAAAAAACTTACGAATGAGAGAATCACTACCGTTTTTGTTATCCACGATTTCAAAAGCTATTCATTTATTACTTACAAAATTACAAAAATTTAAAAGTAAAAAGTAATTAGTTTCTATTCTGTATCATATAATTATGCTTTCTTAAAAGAAAGATATAGATTATTATTAACTTGATAAAACTGAACTTTAATATTAACTTAGTGGTTAATAAAAATAAAAAAAATTTAAATACTATGGCAGAAATATATAAAGAACCTGCTCCTTATAAAAAGGATGTAGATAACCCCTATGAATCAATGATGGTTCGTTTTGATAAAGCGGCAGAGTTAATTAATCTGGATGAAGGGGTATATAATTATTTAAAACTCCCGGTGAAGCAAGTAATTGTCTCTATACCAATACAAATGGATAATGGTAAGGTCGTTGCATTTGAAGGGTATAGAGTAATACATAATAATGCTCTTGGTCCCTCAAAAGGTGGCGTCAGGTTTGCTCCTGATGTTGATTTAGATGAAGTGAAAGCACTTGCAGCATGGATGACCTGGAAATGTGCAATAGCCAATATTCCATTCGGAGGAGCAAAAGGTGGTGTAAGATGTGATCCAAACAAACTTTCAATGTCTGAACTTGAAAAAATAACACGAAGATATACAGCAAATTTATTAGAAATCTTCGGACCAGATACGGACATTCCTGCACCAGATATGAATACCAATGAGCAAATTATGGCATGGATAATGGATACCTACAGCATGCATGACAGAAAAACAGTAACTGGTGTAGTTACCGGGAAACCTTTGATTATAGGTGGTTCAAGAGGAAGACGTGAAGCAACCGGTAGAGGAGTTATGTTAGCGACACTTGCAGCATTAATGAAAAAAGGTGTTAATCCTGAAGATACAACTGCAGTAGTACAGGGATTTGGAAATGTAGGGTCAGTAAGTGCAAAATTGCTCAATGAAAAAGGATGTAAAATCATTGGTATAAGCGATGTTACAGGAGGATATTATAATGAAAAAGGTATTGACATCAATAAAGCAATAGAATATGTAAATAAAAATAAATTTCTTGAAGGTGGCAATTTCGGTGATAAAATTACAAATGAAGAGTTACTCGAACTTAAATGCGACATCCTTGTACCAGCGGCAAAAGAAGACCAAATAACAGTTGAAAATGCAAGCAGAATAAAAGCAAGACTTATTGTTGAAGGAGCAAATGGTCCGACTTCTGCTGATGCTGACCAGATTTTAATGGATAAAGGAATTATGGTAATACCTGATATACTTGCTAATTCCGGTGGAGTTATTGTTTCTTATTTTGAATGGGTACAGGATAGAATAGGTTATTTCTGGGACGAATTAGATATCGAACATCGACTGACAAGAATGATGAATGAAGCATTTGAGAATGTCTATCTATCAGCATTAAACTATGAAACCACACTCAGATTAGGTGCATATATATATGCTATTCAAAAAGTAGCAAATGCATTGAAACTAAGAGGAATATATAGCTAATATAAAGAATGAAATATAATTCATTACTTATAATTCTTTTATTTCTTTTTAGTTTTTCTGTTTATTCACAAGAGAATAACGAAAGACCAAAAACGAATTTAGAATTAATTAATTCAATTTTACAAAAGAATTTCGAAGACTGTATAGAATATATTAATATTTTAGGTAGCAATAAGAAATATTTAATTAAAAAAGAAAATCAAAGTGAAGTTAATGAATACATAATTAAATTATTTAAACGAACTTATGTAAATTATAAATTCTTCAGTGATGAAAAAAAAGCAGAAAGTGATTATGTAATTAATTTTAAAAATGTAAAAATTGAAACACTATATAATTTTGAAAATAATAACTTAATTTTTGATAAATATATACAGAGACAAATTTTCTGTGGCTTTACTTTCTCTATTTCAGACAATGATTCGATCCTTTATAATTATGATTTTACTAATCGAATAAAAGATACAATAAATTATATTTATATTGATTATATAGAATCTGACAATTACCAATTTACAAAAGGGATAATGCCAAAGGAAGGATTTTGGGATAAATACTTAATTCCCGGAAGTGCGATTTTGGTTTCTGCAATAGCAATTATTTTATTTTTTACAATTAGAAGTAAATAAAAAAATTAGATGAAAAAAAAGATAACAAGGATAATTTTATTTTTAATAGTAATAATATTTGCCGGATGTATCTCTGCAGATAAAAGCAATATAACAACTGATGACCCTGAAGAAGCATTCAAGATAGCAAAAAGGAGTTATGATAAAGGTGATTATACACAAGCGGTTGAAGACTTCTCATTTATAAAAATAAAATTTTCAGGTACATCAATAATTGATAAAGCGCAATTTTATCTCGCTATGAGTTATTATAACAGGAAAGAATTTGTACTTGCTGCTTATGAATTTGAGAATTTAATAAAAAATTATTCTTTAAGTGAATTTTATCCGCAAGCAAGATTCTATCTTGCAATGTCGTATTACAATTTATCACCTAAATATCAATTAGACCAAACTTACACAAGATATGCTATAATAGAATTTCAGAACTTTTTAATTTTATTTCCAACACATAAATTAGCACCTGAAGCTGAATCTAAAATTAAGGAACTAAGAAATAAACTTGCATACAAAGATTTAAAAACAGCAGAGTTATATGTAAAACTGGAAAATTATAAAGCAGCACTTGTATATTATAATAATATTCTTGATGAATATTTTGATACCGACTATGCAGATGATGCTTCTTATGGTAAAATTCAAGTATTAATCATTAAGAAAAATTATGAAGAAGCTTCAAAAGAAATAAAAAGATTTAAAGAAAAATATAAATCAAGTGAACTATATAAAAAAGTAGTCGATTTAGAAAAAAATATTAAGTAATAACAACAAAAATTTAAAAAATGAAAAGTGTTAAGGAATCACAAGTTGAAATGGTGGAACTCGTGCTCCCTAATGATACTAATGTATTGGGAAATCTTTCAGGTGGTAGATTAATGCATTGGATTGATATAGCGGCAGCACTATCTGCATCAAGACATTGCAATAATATTACAGTAACAGCAGCAGTCGATAAACTAACTTTTCATAGATCCATTAAAATCGGAAATATTGTAAGATTGAAAGCATCTGTAAACAGGACTTTTAACACTTCTCTTGAAGTTGGTGTTAGAGTAGAAATTGAAGATATAAAGACCGGGGAAATATTTCACTCAAATAGCGCATATCTGACTTTTGTCAATATTGATCCAATATCTAACCGCCCAATTCCGGTTCCCCAAATTATTCCGGAAACAGAAATTGAGAAAAAAAGATACGAAGATGCATTAAGAAGAAGAGAGCAAAGATTAAAGCAGGATTAAATAAAAAATTGCAATTTAATGATAGAACTCATATGTGAAAATTTAGAGAAAAGATTCATTAATAAATTAATTTTTAAAGGGGTAACTTTTAGCTTAAAAAAAGGTGATTCTCTGGCAATTACAGGAAGAAATGGAAGTGGTAAATCAACACTTATAAAAATTATTGCAAACTTAATTAAAGCCACTTCTGGAAAGATAACATTCAGAATAAATAATAAAGAAATTTTAAAAGAAGACTTTATTAGATTTATAGGATTTTGTGCTCCATACTTTAATTTGTATGAAGAATTAACTGCTTATGAAAATCTCGAATTGTTTATGAAATTAAAATGTGAAGGTGAAAGTGTGAAAGAAAAAATCAATAATCTTTTAAATAAGGTTAATTTATATCACTGTAGGAACAACCCTGTCAGAGAATATTCTACAGGAATGAAACAAAAGCTAAAACTTGCTTTTGCATTAATAAATGAACCATTGCTTTTATTATTAGATGAGCCTCAGTCCAATCTTGATTTTGAAGGAATAGAATTAATAAACAATATTATTGAAGAACAAAACAACAGGGGTATTCTAATTTTAGCTTCAAATGAAATATGGGAACCTACATTGTTTAATATTACTCTAAATATTGAAAACTTTAAATAACTTAAAAATATCTGAAGGTTATGAGATTTTATTATATTAAATAAAACTATAAATTTTTTGTCCTGTAGTTAATCCAGTAATTAATCATTTCTTCACTAAATACATTTCCAGCTCTTAGATATTCGTTATCTTTTCTTAAATTCTCTATAGCATTTTCTAAAGTTGTTGGTATCTTAACATTGATATTTTGATTATTATCAGGTTTTGCATCATTATTCACTTCCAATTGATTACCTATGTTAAAATTATTTACTACACCATCAATACCAGCCATTAAAATAGCAGAAAAAGCAAGATAGGGATTTGCATTTGCATCAGGAATTCTAAACTCAATTCTTTTTCTTTTTAAATTAGAAGTAATAGGAATTCTTATTGCCGACTTTCTATTGCTAACGGAATAAGAAATTTCTATCATCCTTTGTTTATTAACTATAAAACGATTGTAGGAATCATTAGTGGGATTTGTAAATGCAAGCAAAGAAGGTATATGATAAAGTATTCCGCTTATGAACTTAAGAGCCAATTCTGATAGTCCTGCGTATTTATCGCCGTTCATAATATTTTCACCTTTTTTCCAAAGTGAAATATGCACATGAAGAGTATTATCTAAATTATCGAACGCTGGTTTTGAAATGAATGTTGCAGTTTTCCCGAAAGATTTTGCAACATTTCTCACTATATTTTTAAAAACCATAAATATATCAGCAGACTCGATAAGCGAAGAATATTTGAAACTGATTTCATTCTGACCTGCGAATGCGGATTCACAATGATGTCTTTCAACTTCAATATCTGCTTTTAAAAGTTTTTGGACTATTTGTTCTCTAATAAAATAAGATTCATCATCAGGCGGGGTAAATAAATATCCATACCTGTCACAATTGGGGTGTAGTTTTATCTTATTTTCAGCTTCTGATTTTTCATTAAATTCATTGGATACAAATTTATTCAAATCAAAGATGAAAAACTTAGATTCAGCCCCAATATAAATATTATCAGCAATTTCTGTTTCTTTTAAGTAATTGATAGATTTTTTTGCTATGCTTCGTGGATCAAGTGAAAAAGGTTTTTTTTCTCTTGGGTCATAAACATCACATAATAAAATTGCCGTGATTGGATCCATTATTGTATCAATACGAGCAGTCGCAGGATCCGGAATAACCGTTAAATCGGAATCAACAATATCCTTCCAGTCACAAATAAGCGAACCGTCAATATTGAAACCTTCAAAAAAAATATCCCGTTCTAATTGAATTACTGGTATAGTAAATTGCCTCCACTCACCTAATGAATCAGTAAATCTGAAATCGATATTTTTTGCTTCTTTTTCCTTAACTAATTTAAAAACATCATCGATTAATTTAATTCGTCTAAGTTGTTCTTCTTTAAAGGATTTGTTATCTATGGACATTTAATAAATAAAAAAGTTTTTAAATTTTTTAAAATCTTTAATTCTTATGTAAATCTTTATGAAGGATATATTTTAATTTTTCCTGTCTTTCTTTATTTTTTAATTTTGATAGTTGTTTTCTTAAGTTTTTATCATTTTCCTTTTCAAGCGATGATATGGTATAGTCAATTGCGCTTTTAGAAAATATATTTTCAAACTCATAAAAACTTCTCTTAGATTTCAAAATTTTAGCTGAACTTGCACAACTGTCAGGTAAACTTTTCAAAGTTTCCAGAATTTTTTTATCTTTAAAAATATTTCCATGGACTTTACATTTATTTGCAATTTCAATAGCCTGTTCAGAATTTAAGAATCCCCATAAAGCAGCCATAGTTATTCCTGCAAGTAACAAATGAGAATTTGCGCTACCATCAGGAGACCTGAATTCGACAGTTTGCATATTATCAACCTCAATTGGCTCGGCAGGACATTTGGGATTTAATATTTTTGCAAGATTATTGATTTTAGACCAACCGAGAGGTATTCTAATCAAAGCACTTCTATTGGAACTGCTCCAACAAATTTTTGTTGGTGCCTCCTGATCGGGAACAAGTCTTAAATACGAAGAAGCAACTCTGTTACCAAAAGAAGTCAGAGAATCTGCAAATTCACATAATCCGCCAATCAATTTATAAGTATCCTTTGATAATTCTTTATTTTCATCTACTGTTGCATTCTTTCCATCTTTAATTAACTTCAAATGAATATGCATTCCATTACCTGCAACTCCATCTTCCAATTTAGGAGCAAATGTAGCCATCATACCATATTTCGCAGCGATATTCCTAATTAACCATTTAGAAATAACAATAGCATCAGCAGCCTCTTCAACCGGAGCAGATAAAAGTTCAATTTCAAGCTGTTCACCTGACAAACCATTTAACTCAGTTACTGGACTTTTTATTTTTTCAATATATCCAACTTCACTGTGTGCATATTTAACATTATTCAGAATTTGAGTAATAATTCTTAATAATTCTGATAAAATACCACAAGATTTTATATATGGTCCTGAAGCGTGGTATCCTCTTTGCTTAAGAGGATAATAAAGTTCATTATCGGGTTTATAAAATAAATAAAATTCCATTTCACCAAAAGCATGTAAATCCAATCCTGTATATTGGGAAAATAAGTTACTTGCTTTCATTAAAATGCTATCAGGTGTAAAAGGAGCAAGTTCTCCATCAGCAGTAATGTACCTGCAAATAAAATCTAAACTCGCTGGCTGAAAAGGATTAAAAAAAGCAGTTTTCCAAATAGGAACAACATATAAATCAGATAATGCAGTATCTATCATACCTTTAAATAAAGATGAACCATCAACTCTCTCCCCTTCAGTTAGTACTATTTCCGCATTTTTCCTACCGGGTATTGGTATCTGCATCTCTTTTAATTTACCATCCAGAGCGGTATAGTGAAAAGTTATTCTTTCAATATTTTTTTCCTGAATGATTTTTAAAAAATCTTCTCGTGTAAAATCTTCTTTGGGTTTGTTTAATAAAACACTAATGGGATTTGAAAGGGCATAATTGAACATATAAGTAAAATTATTTAAAAAATATTTTTATAAAAAATTTATTTATAAAAGATAAAATAAGATGCTATCGATTATCTTATTTTGTATGAGTTTAAAATCTTCATATAATTTGCTCTTGCGAATGCAGCAGGATCGGCAACTGATTTTTGACTCATACTTCCTTTCATTGTTTCTATAGAATCATATTCATGGTCTTCCATCCACTTTTTCATATTTTCTAAAATCTCAGTTATTCTTGATACACCATTTCTCAATAATTCAGAACAAATCATAGCAACATCTCCACCTACCATTAAAACTTTAATTACATCATTGTGATTTTGAACTCCACTTGTTGCCGCAAGAGATGCTTTAATTTTTCCAAATAATATAGCAATCCATCGTAAAGGTAATCTCAGTTCCCAATTTGTACTAAGAGAAAGGTCTGGTACTACTTCAAGACTTTCGATATCCAAATCAGGTTGGTAAAATCTATTAAATAATACAAGTCCATCTGCACCAGCGTCATCCAGTTTTTTACAAAAATTTGCAGTAGCAGAGAAATATGGACTAAGTTTCATAGCAACCGGGATTTTAACAGCGGATTTTACTTCTTTCAAATTATTCAAATATATTTCTTCTATCTTTTTACTATCGGTATCAATATCAGTAGCAAGATAGTAAACATTTAATTCAATAGCATCGGCACCAGCCTCTTCTATTTGTTTAGCATATTTCGTCCAACCACTACTGGATACACCATTAAGACTTCCAATTACTGGTATTCCGAGTGATTTTTTTGCTTTCTGAATATGTTCCAGACATTCTTCCGGGCCAAGATAATATTCATTTTGTTTTGGGAAATAAGTTAATGCTTCTGCATAAGACTCTGTTCCATAAGTTGTAAAATAATTATACTCTTGTTCTTCATAAGTAATTTGTTCTTCAAATAATGAGTGAAGAACAACAGCAGATGCTCCTGCATCTTCAAGTGATTTTAAAGTATCCAATTCTTTTGATAAAGGAGAAGATGAAGGTACAATGGGATTTTTTAATTTTAACCCTAAATATTTTGTTGATAAATCCATAATATTATTATATGTTGTTTTTAAATTTCTTCTTTTTTATCAGTTCCGTTTAATGCTAATTTTTTATAAAGTTTGATTTTATTATAAACATCTTGTTGAGCTAATTCAAGTAATTTCTTTGCGTGTTCAGGATGGGACTTTGTAAGCATTTTATACCGGGTTTCTTTATAAGCATAATCCTCAAATTTAATCTTTGCTTCTACTGAATCAAGCTTCAATGGATTCATTCCTTTTTTCGCTAAATCAGGATTATATCTTAATAATTGCCAATATCCACTATCAACAGCAGCTTTCTGATTTTCTATTGCTTTACCCATATCAATTCCATGTGCAATACAATGGCAGTATGCAACTATAAGGGATGGTCCTTCATAAGCTTCTGCTTCAAGAAATGCTCTAAGACATTGTAAATCATTTGCAGCCATTGCAACTTTTGCGACATAAACACTTCCGTATGCCATTGCCATAATTGCTAAATCTTTTTTGGGAGTCGGTTTACCTGAAGCAGCAAATTTAGCAACAGCACCTAACCCTGTTGCTTTTGAACATTGTCCACCAGTGTTAGAATATACTTCAGTATCTAATACAAGTAGATTAACATTTTTACCTGAGGCAATCACATGATCTAATCCTCCATATCCGATATCATAAGCCCAACCATCACCACCAATAATCCATACAGATTTTTTAACTAAATAATCTGCTATTTCATATAATATTTTTGCATCATCATTATTTAGAGAAAAGAGTTTTTCTTTTAATATTTTCACTCTTTCCCTTTGTAAATGAATACCTAATTCAGTTGATTGGTCAGCATTTATTATTTCTGTAACCAAATCATCACCAATCAGAGAAGAATTCCTAAGTAATAATTCCTTAGCAAATTGATTTTGCTTATCTATAGATAGTCTCATTCCAAAACCGAATTCTGCATTGTCTTCAAAAAGTGAGTTTGACCAGGCAGGACCTCTTCCTTCTTTATTAAATGTCCAGGGAGTTGTTGGTAAATTTCCCCCATAAATTGATGAACAACCTGTGGCATTTGCAATAATTGTTCTATCACCGAATAATTGTGATAACAGCTTAAGATATGGCGTTTCACCACATCCTGCGCAAGCACCAGAATATTCAAATAAAGGTTGTAAGAATTGACTTCCTTTTATTGTTGAAATATTTAATTTACCTCGATCATATTCCGGAATATTGAGAAAGAATTCGAGATTTTCTCTCTCCGTAATTCGTAATGGAATTTGGGGTGCCATATTCAGCGCTTTGTGTTTTACTTCTTTCTTACTTTTTGCTGGACAAATCTCACAACAAAGTTCACAACCAGTACAATCTTCCACTGCTACCTGAATTGTGTATAAAGTATCCGGTGGAAATTCTTTACCTTTTGCTTTTGTCCATTTAAAAGTACTTGGAGCACCCTGCAAATATTTTTCACTATATACCTTGGTCCTTATCGCAGCATGTGGACAAATCATAGCACACTTACCACACTGAATACAAAGTTCTGCATCCCATACCGGTACTTCAAGCGCAATATTTCTCTTTTCCCATTGTGTGGTTCCACTCGGGAATGTACCATCAACAGGCATTTCGCTAACAGGAATTTCATCACCCAATCCTTCCATAATTTTTGCTAATGTCTTTTTAACATATTCAGGAGCTTTATCAGAAACCACTGGTGGTAATTCAATTTCACTTATATCTTTTTCGCTTACTTCAACCTTATAAAGTTTAGCTAATGTCTTATCTACCGCTTCAAAATTCTTTTTCACAATTTCTTCACCTTTAGATCCATAGGTTTTCTTAATTGATTTTTTAATTTGTTCTATGGCTTCATCTTTTGGCAGAACTCCTGAAATTGCAAAGAAACAGGTTTGCATTATTGTATTTATTCTCGTACCCATACCAGTTTCTTTTGCAACTGAATATCCATCGATTACATAGAAATTTAGCTTTTTATCTATAATTTGTTTGCAAACCTTTTTGGGTAGTTTTTTAAATACTTCTTCTTTTGGATATGGACTGTTTAATAGAAAAGTACCACCATCTTTAATAGTTTTTAGAACATCAAATTTTTCGAGTAATGTGAACTGATGACAACCAATAAAATCTGCTTTCTGAATCAGATAAGTTGATTTAATTGGTTTCTTTCCGAATCTTAAATGTGATATAGTAGTTGAACCAGATTTTTTCGAATCATATACAAAATATCCCTGCGCAAAATTATCAGTTTCTTCTCCGATAATCTTAATCGTATTTTTATTTGCCCCAACAGTTCCATCAGCACCTAATCCAAAAAACATTGCAGCAAAAAGACCTTCCTTATCAGTATAGAAATTTTTATCATATTCAAGACTTGTAAAAGTTACATCATCATTAATTCCAACAGTAAAATGATTTTTAGGATTCTCTTTTTTAAGTTCATCAAATACGGCTTTAACCATTGAAGGGGTAAATTCCTTTGATGATAAACCATATCTTCCACCAATAATTAAAGGCATATCTTTAAATGGAGCATTCCCATTTCTTAACTCTTCACTAATAGCTGCAATAACATCAATATATAATGGTTCTCCTACGCTTCCCGGTTCTTTTGTTCTATCAAGTACAGCAATTTTTTTCACGGTCGATGGTATGACAGAAACAAAATGTCTGGATGAAAAGGGTCTGTATAAACGAACTTTTATAATTCCAACTTTTTCTCCAAATTTTGATGTAAGATATTCTGTTGTTTCTTCAGCGGTTTCTGCACCAGACCCCATCAAAACTATTACTCTTTCAGCATCAGGAGCTCCATAATAATCGAAAAGATTATATCTTCTACCAATTAACTCATAAAATTTATCCATTACTTTTTGAACAATATCAGGACAAGCTTGATAGAATTTATTTACGGCTTCTCTTCCCTGAAAATATACATCTGGATTTTGTGCAGTACCTCTGATAAAAGGTCTATCAGGACTTAAAGCTCTTTTACGGTGTTCTATAACAAAATCATAATTAATAAATTTCTTAATATTTTCTTCTTCAATCATTTCAATCTTCATAACTTCCGCAGATGTCCTGAACCCATCGAAAAAATGTAAAAAAGGTATTCTTGATTCAAGTGTAGCTTCCTGTGCAATAAGTGCTAAGTCCATTACTTCTTGAACTGAATTGGAGCAAAGAAGAGCAAATCCAGTTTGTCTTGTTGCCATAACATCACTGTGATCACCAAAAATAGAAAGTGCATGTGCCGATAATGAACGAGCCGAGACATGAAATACAGTTGGAGTTAATTCGCCAGCAATTTTATACATATTAGGAATCATTAGTAAAAGACCCTGAGATGCAGTAAATGTTGTTGTCAAAGAACCACTTTGTAAAGATCCATGAACAGCACCAGCAGCCCCTCCTTCACTTTGCATCTCAGTAACAATAGGAACCGTACCCCAAATATTTTTCCTCCCTTCCGCTGACCATGCATCTGCTAATTCACCCATTGTAGAAGAAGGTGTAATTGGGTAAATTGCGATAACTTCATTAGTATTATGCGCAATATAAGCAGCTGCCTCATTTCCATCAATTGTAATTTTTTTAGCCATTTTATTACTCCTGTATTTTAATTAATTATCCTTAAAAAAATATTTTTGTGTGAAAGATAAATAACAATGAATGTAGAAGATTATCTAATTTTAAAAATAGTATAAATTATAAATTATTTAAACATAAAAATGTATTACATTTATATTGCTTTTTTAAAAAATAATTATAACTTATAATTATAGATAATAGATGAGATTGGGTTTATAAAAAAATTTTTTTATGTATAAAAAAAGGACTTGACAAATAAAAAATAAATTATAATTTTTGTAGTAAGTGATTAAGTTATGATAAGATGTTTTAGGTATAGTAGAGAGACTATGATGAGTATAGTAAGGTTACTTCGTTCTTTAGATAAAAGAGAAGAAGTGTAAAGTGTGTTTTTCATAAATTACTCCCACCAACAAAAAACCCCTAAATCCCGACTTTCCCCCGAGTCGGGATTTTTTTTATAATATTTCAGCAATATCAAGGGATTAGCAAGATATGCTAATTATCCATAATTTTTCAATTATCGGCTATTTAATAGTAAATCCTTTTTAAATTTTCCCCATCAGATTCAAATATTATTGAACTTTCGAAATCTGTTCTAAAAATTTTACTATTAATTAAATTTAGCTTTGATAAAGTTATATCTGTAGGATGGTTGAATCTGTTATTTAAACCACAGGAAATTACAGAAAAAACAGGCATAACTTTTACAAGAAATTCGGCTGATGTTGAATTCTTACTACCGTGATGAGCAACTTTCAGAATATCAGCTTTTAAAAAATTTCCATAACAGTCTTTCAAAATCTCCTCTGTTCCCTTTCCGATATCACTAGTAAATAATACATCTAATTTTTTATACTTGTACTTTAAAGTTATACAATTAAAATGAGAATTCATCTCAAGTAACGGATTCCTTATTTTCGAAGGATATAATATAAATATTTTGGAAGAATCCGGTAATTCAACTATATCCCCTGCTTCTACAAAATCTCTTATAATTTTTTTCTCAATTATCAAATTATCAAGCATTACTGACAGTTTATTTGTATCCTTAAACTTTGTATCTATAATTCTTTCAACATTAAAATTCTTTATAATGTCATATATCCCACCGATATGATCCTGATGTTTATGTGTAATAATTAACAGATGAATAGTACTTATATTTTTTTGTTGTAAATAAGGAATAATTGATTTCCTGGCACTGCTAATACCTTGATATGACCCACCGGCATCAATCAAAATGTTCGTCCCGTTAGAAGTTTCAATTAATGTTGCATCTCCCTGTCCAACATCAAAGAATGTAATTCTAATATTATTATCTGATTTAAAATTAAAAATCAGGACACAAAGAATAATAAAAAAGGAGACAATAGTTCTTTTCTTAAAATTAGAAGCTTTCGCTGTAAAGATAAGAAATAATATTATATAGTAAGCAATTGCACTTGTGAAATTAAAGTTTAACACAGAAGAATAAGAAAAAGATAGATTCCCACTCCACTTTATAAATTCTAATGTTGCAGTTAAAATCAGATTATTCAGTTCTGCAATCGCACTTGCAAATATTCCTGAAAAAAGATTAAAGATAATTTGCAAGAATCCTAAAGCTAAACAAAAATTGGAAATAGGTATAACAATAATATTTGTGAAGAAAGAGACGAATGATATTTTTCCAAAATACAAAGTCGTAATTGGTAATACTCCTATCTGTGCGGAAATTGAAGAAGCAATCAGAACTATTAGATAAAATAAAATTTTGTTATAATTTTCATCAAACTTAAATATTGATTTAAGAAGTAATTCTATTTTTTCATAGAATAAAGCAATAGAAATAATAGCACTATATGAGAGAATAAACCCGGCATCAAAAATCTGCCTCGAGTCATAAGATAAAATTAAAATAATAGAGAAAGCAATTATATTCAGGAAAACAACTTTTCTTTGTATAATAAAAGCGATTAATATTAATGCCCCCATTATAGATGCTCTAACAATAGAAGCTGGTGCACCAGTAAATAAACAATAAAAAATAAGAAAAATAATAATTACAACTGTTCTGTATTCAGTTTTTAATCTGAACAATGAAAGTATAATCGTAAGAAATAAGACAATGTAAGCCACATTTAGCCCCGAAACCGCAATTATATGCATTAAACCAGAATTAATGAAACTCTCTTTCAATTCCTCACTCATTTCACTTCGCTCTCCTACCACTAAACCTTTTAGAAATGCTCTTACTTCTCTGGAATTATAATCATCAATAGTTTTGAGTGCAAACTCCCTCGCCGGATAAATAATATTTTTAAACAAAAAGTTTAAATTATTCTCAGATAAAACAATAACATTATCATAACCTTTAATTTTAAAAATCTTATCAATACCATGTAATTCAAGATACTTTTTGTAATTAAATCCCCCTGGTATCTTTTCAGTTGGTGCAGTTGAGAGTTTTCCAAAAGTTAATATTTCATCACCTGCGTTAAATAAAGGTAAAGGTTTTCCCTCGTCTAATTTTTTATCAGGATAAAGAAATGTCAATAACTTTCCTTTTACAAAAGTTGTATCCCCTTCAAACATTATTGCTTGGCAATCAATTAAAAATTTTACTCTTGAAGAATCATAATCCGGAGGCTCAGTAATAATCCCCTTTAACTGAATATCTCTTGATATATCTGTATCAGGGAAATTTTTTACAGAGTTAAGTGGCTTTACATAAAAGTCAATATTAGCTTTCCCAATTCCTGCTAAAATTATAATTAAAGAAACTATAATAAAAATTTCAGACTCGTTATTTGAATGTTTACTTTTTATGATACATAATATAAAACATAATAGAAACAAACTAACAACAACATATATATTAAACAAAACACATTGGCCTAATAAAATACCCGCTATGAATAGAAGTGCAAATTTAACTGCCGGGTATTTTTCATATGTAATCATAAAGACTTAAAAAACAAATTAAAAAAATTATATTCAAAAAAAATTCAAAAATCGCCTTTATTAATCTAACTTATTTAATTAATTTAAAAGAAATTTTACAGATGAATCCGGTAGAAATTATAAAGTTAAAAAGGAATAATAACAAGTTATCAGAAGAACAGATTAAATATTTCATTGATAGATTTATAAAAGGAGAAATTACAGATTATCAAATGTCCGCTTTTCTTATGGCAATTTACTTCAATGGTCTTGACGATGATGAAACATACAGTATTACTAAGGTTTTTATTGAAAGTGGTAAAAGATTAAACTTATCAGACATAAAAAAACCGAAGGTTGATAAACATTCAACAGGAGGAGTTGGGGACAAAACATCTTTGATTTTGGCACCATTAGTTGCCAGTTGCGGAATTGCAGTCCCGATGATATCAGGAAGGGGTTTAGGACATACAGGTGGAACACTTGATAAATTATCAGCTATACCAGGATTTAAAACGAATATATCTATTAAGGATTTTAAGAGAATATTAAAAAAAGTGGGTTGTGTAATGTCCGGACAAACAGAGGAATTATGTCCGGCTGATAAGTTGATTTATCAATTAAGAGATGTAACAGCAACCGTAGATATAATTCCACTTATAACAGCAAGTATAATGAGTAAAAAAATAGCAGAAGGAACAGATGCTATTGTATTTGATATAAAATCTGGCACTGGTGCAAATCTAAATAGTGAAAGAGAAAATACCCTGCTTATTAATTCACTTTTAAATATATCAAAGAAGTTTGGGAAAAGAGCAATTGCTGTCATTACTGATATGAATCAACCACTCGGTTTTAAAATTGGAAACTTACTGGAAGTAGAAGAAGCAATCGAATTAATGTCAGGGGAAAATATACCTGACTTAATGGAAGTAACAACTACTCTTGCAGGTTGTATGATTTACTTAGGAAGAAAATCCAAGAATATAGAAGAAGGTAAAGAAATAGCGACAGAAAAAATAAAAAATGGAAATGCGCTATGCAAATTCATAGAAATGATTAAAGCACAAGGCGGGGATAAAAATTTTATCAATCATCTAAACAAAAATAAAAAAATAAATGTAAAGTATAATTTATTAGCAAAAAATTCTGGTTACATTAGAAAATTAGATGCATTAAATTTTGGCTTAGCGGCAATTGAATTGGGATGTGGAAGAAAGAAAATATCTGATAAAATAGACTTAAAAGCCGGGATAATATTAAAGAAAAAATGCAGCGATTATATAATGAAGGGTGAAACAATTTGTACCCTTTTTTCATCACGCGATTCAAAAATAAAATATGCTTTAGAATATTTAAATAAAGCTATTATTATTTCAGATAAGAAATCTAAAAAACAAAAAATTATAAAAAATATTATATTTGATTAAGTTGAAAATAAAGAATCTTACATACTTATTATTAATAACCCTTATCGCATTTGTAAATTGCAACAAAAAGGATTTTCATACTGTAACAAGAGTAATTGACGGAGATACATTTGAACTTAACGATGGAAGTCGTGTAAGATTAATCGGAATAGATACCCCTGAAAAGTACGATTCAGAAAAACTTGAAAGAGATGCTTCTGTTAGCAAAAGAGATAAAGAAACAATAAAAAAATTAGGTAATATAGCCACTGAATATGTAAAAAGTTTTGTAGAAGGGAAAAAAGTATATCTCGAAAACGACCCGCAAAACAAAGACAGGGATAAATATGGCAGACTTCTAAGATATGTGTATTTAGAGGATGGTACTTTAATAAATGCAAAAATATTAAAAGATGGATATGCTTATATTTATGAAAAATACCCTTTTTCAAAACAACAGGAATTTCGTGAACTATATAGAGAAGCAAGAGAAAATAATAGAGGATTATGGGGTAATATAGAAACACTTGAACAATTTTAAAAAAATATAAATTTTTATAAGTATGAAAAGTAAAATTAAAAAAGAAACTGCAATCACATTTGATGATGTTCTTATAGTACCAGCAAAATCAAGCATACTTCCAAGAGAAGTAGATTTAAAAACAAACCTGACTAAAAATATTGTTTTGAATATTCCTATAATTTCAGCAGCAATGGATACCGTAACAGAAACAGATATGGCAATAGCAATAGCAAGAGAAGGGGGAATTGGTATAATACATAAAAATATGTCAATAGAACAACAAGCAACTGAAGTTGATAAAGTGAAAAGAAGTGAAAGTGGAATGATTTTAAAACCAATTACACTAACCCCTGACAAAAGGATCTCTGATGCATTTGAAGTAATGGATAAATATAGAATTTCAGGTATCCCGATTGTAAATGAAGAAAATAAACTTATCGGAATATTGACAAACAGAGATTTAAGATTTGGTGTAAAGGAGGATATGGTTATCAGGGATGTAATGACAAGTGAAAACTTAATTACAGCACCAGTAGGAACTGATTTAAATCAAGCGGAATTAATTTTACAAAAGCATAAAATTGAAAAATTACCTGTAGTCGATAAAAACGGAGTTTTAAAAGGATTAATTACTTTCAAGGATATTCAAAAGAGAAAGAGTTTTCCTAATGCTTGTAAGGATAAATTCGGAAGACTGCGGGTTGGTGCAGCATTAGGTATAACCAAAGATACATTAGAAAGAGCTCAGGAATTAATTAAAGCAGGAGTAGATGTCCTGGTTATAGATACTGCTCATGGTCATTCAACCGGAGTAATTAATATGATAAAGAAAATAAAAGCAAAATTGAATGTAGAACTTATCGCGGGAAATATAGCAACATCAGAAGCAGCAATTGATTTAATAAAAGCCGGTGTTGATTGCATTAAAGTTGGTATTGGAGCGGGCTCTATTTGTACAACAAGGGTAATAGCTGGTGTAGGTGTTCCACAAATGACAGCTATAATCGAATGCTCAAAAGTTGCAACTAAATATGATATACCGATAATAGCTGATGGAGGAATAAAACATACAGGAGATATACCAAAAGCAATAGCAGCAGGTGCAGATTCAGTAATGATTGGTGGAATGCTTGCAGGTACAGATGAATCTCCGGGTGAGAAAGTTCTATACGAAGGTAGAAGTTATAAAGTATATAGAGGGATGGGTTCAATTGAAGCAATGAAGAGAGGAAGTAAAGACAGATATTTCCAGGATGTTGAAGATGATATTAAAAAGCTTGTTCCAGAAGGAATAGAAGGAATAGTTCCATATAAAGGTCCATTAAGAGATACAATCTATCAAATAGTCGGAGGGCTTCGTTCAGCAATGGGATATGCAGGTGCAAAAAATATTAAAGAGATGAAGACAAAAACAAAGTTTACAAAAATAACTAATGCAGGTTTGCGAGAATCACATCCTCATGATGTTAAAATTACAAAAGAAGCTCCAAATTATAGTCTAAAATCTGATTAATTCACTTTGTAATTAAAAATGAGTTGAATTCTAAAATAAAAATCATTAGTTTTATATTGAAAGTTTATTATAATTATTTTACTTTAATAATTAATAACACGCCAGAATCTGATTTCATTGTTTATTAAATAATATTATTTAAGAAAGTTATATATTAAGTTAACGAGTAATTAATAAAACATACAACCCTTCAACTATTTCCTTAGGGAAAGGGAAAAATTAATCATAAAATCTATGCCTGAAAGAAAAACAACACAGAAAGAAGAAGTAATTGATAAAAATATTGAGCTTCTAAAATCGAAAAGAGTATCCGAATTGAGGACAATAGCAAAAGAACTCAATATAAAGGATTTCGAAGACTTAAAGAAACAGGAACTAATATTCCGAATAATTGAAGAAACAACAAAGAAAGATGGATATGCTTATGCATCTGGAGTTTTAGAAGTTCTCAGTGACGGATACGGTTTTTTGAGGTCTGTTGATTACAATTACTTACCTTCTCCTGATGATATTTATGTTTCACCTTCACAAATAAAGAAATTTTATTTAAAGACAGGGGATTTCGTATATGGTCAGGTTAGACCTCCAAAAGAAGGAGAAAGATTCTTTGCTCTTATAAAAGTTGAGGAAGTAAATTATGGTCCTCCGGAACTAATCAGAGAAAGGATAATGTTCGATAATCTCGTGCCACTGTATCCAAATTCAAAGATTATCCTTGAAACAACCCCTACTGAATACTCAATGAGAATAATGGACTTATTTACACCAATTGGAAAAGGGCAAAGAGGTTTGATAGTATCTCCTCCAAAAAGTGGAAAAACAATATTACTTCAGACAATAGCAAATAGTATAACAAGAAACCATCCGGAAATTCATCTAATCGTACTATTAATAGATGAAAGACCAGAGGAAGTTACTGATATGCAAAGAAATGTTAAAGCAGAAGTTGTGAGTTCAACTTTTGATGAACCACCTGAAAGACATGTTCAGGTTTCAGAAATAGTATTGCAAAAAGCGAAAAGACTTGTAGAATCAAAACATCATGTAGTCATTCTGCTTGACAGTATAACACGACTGGCAAGAGCACATAATACAGTAATTCCTCACAGTGGAAAGATTTTATCTGGTGGTGTAGATGCAAATGCACTACATAAACCAAAAAGATTTTTCGGGGCTGCACGAAATATAGATGAAGGCGGTTCATTAACAATAATTGCAACCGCATTAATAGAAACAGGCAGCCGTATGGACGAAGTAATTTTTGAAGAATTTAAAGGAACGGGTAATATGGAAATCGTCTTAGATAGAAGACTATCTGATAGGCGAATATTCCCAGCAATCGACTTAAACCGTTCCGGTACAAGAAAAGAAGAGCTCCTGCTCGATAATGACATTCTTACCAGAGTTTATTTATTAAGAAAACTACTTGCTGATTACAATCCTGTAGAGGCAATGGAATGGTTGTTAGAAAAAATTAGAGGTACGAAATCTAATAAAGAATTTTTAGCATCAATGAACTCTTAATATTATGTCAATAGGGGCAGGATAACCTATGAATAAATTAAGTAGTAATGAAAAAAGAAATTGTAATAAATTCATCTTCAAAGGAAACCCGAATTGCTATAACTGAAGATGGAAAAGTAGTAGAACTATTTTATGAGAGTTCGGATTTAAAACGAAATGTCGGGGACATATATTTAGGTAAAATTGCGAGAGTATTACCGGGAATCAGAGCAGCATTTATTAATCTTGGATTTCCACAAGATGCTTTTTTACACTTTTCTGATATAGAGACCTCCCCAGATGATTATAAATCATTACTTGGAGATGATTCAGATGTTGATGAAGAAGACGATGACGATGAAATAATATCATCTCCTAAAATTCCCACAGAAAAAAATCCAGCTGCTGCAACACTTGAAAAGGGAAAAGATATATTAGTTCAAATAACTAAAGAACCTGTAGGGGCTAAAGGTTTAAGAGTAACAGCAAAAGTATCAATCCCCGGTAGATATCTTGTGTTGATACCATTTTCAAATAAAATCGGGATTTCAAGAAAAATTTATAATTACAAGGAGAAACGAAGGTTAAGATTCTTAATAAGGAAAAACATCCCGGGAGGTTTCGGGGTCATTATCAGAACAGTTGCAGCAGGGCAAGATGAAAATTTAATTTTGGAAGATTTAAACAGATTAATCAACATCTGGAACGATATTGAATTAAAGATGAAATCTGTAAAAGCACCTGCATTATTATATAAAGATGTTTCTACGACTTATTCTGTAATCAGAGATTTATTCCGTGATGATGTTACAAAAGTAATAGTAGATTCAAAAAAGATATATAGAGATATAAGAAATTACCTTGAAGAAACTTCCCCCGAATCAGTAGATAAATTAGAGCTCTATGAAGGTAAAGTACCAATATTTGATACATACTACAGTATAGATAAACAAATAGAAGAATCTTTACAGAAAAAAATAATGCTAAAAAATTCTACTGGTTATATTGTAATTGAGACAACTGAAGCAATGACAGTAATCGATGTTAACAGCGGAAAATATGCAAAATCAAAGGACCAGGAACAAAACTCATTAAAAATAAATATTGAAGCAGCAAAGGAAATAGCTCGACAGGCAAGATTAAGAGATATCGGAGGTATAATTGTAGTTGATTTCATAGATTTATATGAAGAACCAAGTAGAAGAAAACTTTTAGAGGAAATAAAAAAAGAATTTAAAAAAGACCGAGCGAAAACTTCGTTTTCACAGATGAGTGAATTTGGTATAATACAGATTACAAGGCAACGGGTTCGACAAAATATTATTCAAAGAATCTCTACTAAATGTCCGATGTGCAATGGAACCGGGAGAGTACAATCCCAGATGAATTTCTTAATGGAATTAGAAAGATGGTTACAAAGATATAAAAGTACCCCAAATAGTTTTATGCTTCGTTTGAAGGTAAATCCATTAATTAAACATTATTTGACAAGTGGATTTATTAATAGAATATTAAAGTTATGTTTGAAATTCAGAATATTTATCAAACTTGAAACAGACAACGATCTCGCTCTTGATGAATTCAGGTTTTATGAATTTAAATTTAAACACGATATTACTGAAGAATATAGTTAATTAAATATTTCAGAATTAAATTTATTCCAGGTATTAATATGTATATAATAATTGATGGGCAAAAGGTAAACTTTAAAAAGGGAGAGACAATTCTGCAAGCAGCACTTCGGGTAGGAATTGATATACCTCACTTTTGTTACCATCCTGCATTAAGTATAGCCGGAAATTGTAGAATATGTTTAGTTGAAGTAGAAAATTCTCCTAAACTTATGATTGCTTGTTCCACACCTGCAGAAAATGGTATGGTAGTTAAGACAAATACACCAAAGGTAATTGAAGCACAAAATGCAATTATGGAATTTATTCTTATTAACCATCCTTTAGATTGTCCTATCTGTGATGAAGCCGGAGAGTGTAAATTACAAGATTACGCTTATAAATATGGTAAAGGTTATTCAAGATTTGATGAAGAAAAAATAATAAAAGATAAAAGAATTCCCTTAGGACCTAATGTGTTATTTGATGCGGAAAGATGTATAAGCTGTTCAAGATGTATAAGATTTTGCGAGGAAATTTCTAAATCTTTCGAACTAACTTTTGTTAATCGAGGTGAAAAAGTTACGATTGAAACATATCCGGGTAAACAACTTGATAATCCATATTCTATGAATGTTATAGAAATATGTCCTGTTGGTGCATTAACATCAAGACATTTCAGGTTTAGAGCAAGAGTTTGGGATATGTCTTTTACTAACAGTATATGCCCTGGTTGTGCAAGAGGATGTAACACAATAATCGGGGTAAGAAATAATGAAATATTAAGAATAGAACCAAGAGAAAACTTAGAAGTAAATCAATACTGGTTATGTGATTATGGAAGGTTAAATACATACAAATTTGTAAATGATATTAATTTAAGAATAGATTCACCATCAATTTTACAAACCGAACCTGATAATAAAAATAAACAAATCAAAGAAGTTACCTGGGAGGAAGCAATTAATGAAGCAGTTTCAATTTTAAAATCTGAAAATAATAATTTTTTAATTTTTGCCTCTGCTTATAGTACATTAGAAGATAATTATGTATTGAAAAAATTTGCAAATGAAATTTTAGGAGTTGAGGATATATACTATATACCGCATATAGATGAGTCTTTCGGGGACAATATTTTAAGAAAATCTGATAAAACACCAAATACAAAAGGGTTAGAATTACTTGGGATTAAAAAGATTAATAATAAATTAATAAAGGAAATAAAAACAGGAAAATATAATTTCTTATTAATTTTAAATGATGATATTTCATTAATAGAAGAATTTTCAGAGTTTAAATCATACCTGATAAAAAATATACAAATACTCAGTGTTAAAAATACTTTTTCCAACGAAGCAAATGTATTACTTCCCCTATCTACATACGCAGAAATAAATGGTACATTTATAAATTTCCAGAACAGAATTCAAAGGATTCGCCCTGCTGTTACAACTATTGAACAGGAAAGATTACCGGGTGAATTTTCACTTTCAAGACTTGATAAATTTGGTGCTCCTAACGATAGATGGACACACGGGAAAAAATTTAACAGTAGACCAGGTTGGAAAATTTTAAAACAAATCGCTAAGGGGTTTAATGTAGATTTTAAATTTGAAAATTCTGAAGAAGTTTTCATTGAATTGTGTAATTCTTTCAAACACTTACGCGGTTTGAGTTACGACACCATTAATGATAAAGGATATAAAATAAAATAATACCTTTTGAAAAAGCACGAAACTCATTCCTCAGGATTATTAACGAGATTAGGATTATTTACCTCTTTGATGATTGTTATTAGTGCTATGGTAGGTTCAGGTGTGTTTAAAAAAATTGCACCGATGTCTGCAGAAGTCGGGTCTTCAGGATTAATTTTACTCGCATGGTTAGTAGCGGGTTTAATAACTCTTTTCGCTGCTGCAACAAACGCAGAAGTAGCGGGTTTAATTGCAGAACCCGGGGGGCAATATGTATATTTTCAGAAAATGTATGGAAATGGTATTGCTTTTCTTTATGGATGGTCTTGCTTTGCTGTAATTCAATCTGCGTCAATTGCATCAATCGCGTATGTATTTTCAGAATCTGTGAATTCAATTTTTCCATTACCGCATTTCAATACTGAAATTGAGAAAATAAATATATTCGGTATATTCTATCCTCTACAAAGTTTTGGAGTAAAAGGATTAACTATTATTACAATTCTAATATTAACTACGATAAACTATTTTGGTGTAATCTTTGGAGGAACAGTAAGTAATATATTCACACTATTGAAAATATTAGGTGTTGCTTTAATAATATTTTTGATTTTTACTTTCAGCGATGGATCGTTCGCTAATGTAAATTTAACATTTGAAAATCCACAACATAATTATCAAAGTCCACTTGGATTGTTTGGCGCTTTTTTTGCCGCTATGCTTGCCGCATTCTGGGCTTATGATGGTTGGAATAATATTGGTTATCTCGGAGGTGAAGTTAAAAATGCTAAAAGAAACATCCCAATAGCATTATATCTTGGAGTAATTATAGTAATAATAATTTATCTGATAATAAATTTTGCTTTTCTTTATGTTATACCAGTAAATGAGATGATAAATGTATATGAAAAGAGAGATTCAATAGCAGCCATTGAAGTATTGAAAAGATTTTTAGATTATGGAGGGGTACTTGTAGTTTCTATTATAATTATGGTTTCAACTTTCGCAACAACAAATGGTACTATTCTTGCTTCGTCCCGACTTTATTTTGCAATGTCAAGAGATAAACTATTTTTTAAAAGAGTTGGTAAATGTCATCAAATCTTTAAAACACCTTCTACCTCACTTATAATACAGGGGATTTGGGCTTCTATTTTAGTATTATCCGGTTCTTTTGACCAACTTACTGATATGCTAATGTTTGCTTCTTTTATATTTTACGGTCTTGGGGCTTTTGGTGTTTTTGTATTAAGGAAAAAGATGAAAGATATCTATAGACCTTATAAAGTTTTCGGTTATCCCGTTATACCGGCAATTGCAGTTATTTTCTTCTTTTCAATTTTTATTATAACAATCATACAAAGCCCAAGAGACGCTGGTATAGGTCTCGCATTAATGCTTCTTGGTATTCCTTTCTATTTGATATGGAATTATAAAAAAGAATTTACAAAAGATAAATAATTTATAAATTTCTGAATTATAAAAGTTATTTAACGAGAATCATTTTCCTCGTAACCAAATTTCCATTATATTCAAGTTTATAAAAATACAATCCTGCAGGTAAATTAAATGCGTTAAATTCTACTATATAATAACCTGCTTCTAAATAAGAACTTACCAAAGTACTCACCTCCTTTCCTAAAATATCAAAAACCCTTAAATTAACATAACCCGCTGCAGGAAGGTCGTACTTTATCTTTGTTGTTGGATTAAAGGGATTTGGATAATTCTGATACAATCTGAAATTATCAGGAACTTCGCTTGATACATTTTCAATCTTTGTAGGAATTGGTAACCAAATCAATTGTAAATTTGGTCTAATATTAGAAGCAGTTCCACCAGTAATATCAACACAACCATCACCTGTTATATTGGTAGCATTATGGTAAACTGTATTTGCAGTAGTATTAGAAGCATAAACAGTTGAATTAGTAGTTCCAACTGAATTGTTAAAACATATTTCTATTAAGAGATTATTGGGATTTGACCAAATAAATTGATTTTGCAACGTAATATATTGAATCCCTGTAGAAGTAGGGTTCCAACCTCCGTCAAAAACAACAGTCCAACCAGATGATGAAAATGATGAGACTGAAGTTTGAGTAGTATTTTTCATCTTGACCTTAAGACCATTTATTGTTTGAGTGTTAATATTTACGAAATTAAATCCAATTGTGAAAATATTAATTGAATTTGAACCCGTTAAAGAATTTAATTCATTCGCAAAATAAAGCAGGTTTGTTCTACCATCAGAATATTGCGTATTAAATGGTATAGCAATCTCTGAATTTCCAGTTCCAATTCCACCAATCCCAGGTGCTTCATTGGTTCTCAGTATTGTTCCCATATCACCAACACAGTAACCAAAATTTGTATTCGGAATAAAATAAACCTGTTTTAAATTATAAGTAGTATAATAATATTGAACCCAGCTATCTCCCCCATTTGTAGATTTTAACATTGTTCCATTATCTCCGACTGCCCAAATATTCATTGGGTCAATAGCACATAAAGAATTAATTCTTTCATAAGTTCCTGTATATACCTGAACGAAATTTACACCACCATTTGTAGTTTTCAAGATTTTACCACTATCTCCAGCCACAAATCCAATAGAAGAAGTAATAAAATAAACAGCCCTTAAAGGAGAAGTAACAGGTCTGGTATAGGAAAAATTTGAGCCTCCGTTACTTGTACGGAAAACATAACCGTAAGTATCTACTACCCAAGTTCTATATTCATCATAACAAAACACAATAGAATTATAACCAGGTAAAGTATAAACATTATACCAATTAAGTCCTAAATCAGTTGACTTTAAGACATTACCATAATAATTACCCATCCATCCAGCTCCCATTGGTGTAAATCTTAAAGAAGTTATAGCATAATTGTTAGTAGTAACATTAATCATTGTCCAATTATTTCCATAATTTGTAGTTCTAAATAATTTACCATTCTGACATCCTACATATCCTAATTGATAATTAGGAAAATATACACAATTATTGTTGAATCCGGATGGAGCAGGCATAGATAACCAGTTCACTCCGGAATTTGTTGTTCTCAATACTTTTCCAGCATCTCCTACAATCCATCCTTTAATATAATCGGCGGGATTATTAGAAATGAAAAATACACCATTTAAATTTTCATAAGTACCACTACTTTGTGAAATCCAACCTGATTGTGAGTAAGAAACGGTAAAAGAAATTAATATTGAGAAAATAATTAAATTAAATTTTATTCTTCCCATTTTACTAATTATTTAATTATATTTATTTTAATGTTTTTGTCTTATAAAAGCAATAACATTTTTTAGTAATAAAATCAAAAACAAAGGAAAAATAAGCCTAAAATCAGCAATTTTTTACTTTAAAAATGAATTTTATAAATAATAAAAATTAGATAAATTAAATAAATTTAAAAATTTAATAATATGAGAATATTTATTGACACTGCAAATTTAAAAGAAATTAAAGAAGCTGCGGATATGGGGCTTCTTGATGGAGTTACAACCAATCCTTCACTTGTTGCAAAAGAAGGATACAAAGATTTTAAAGATTTATTAATCAAAATATGTGAAATAGTTGATGGAGATATAAGTGCGGAAGTTGTATCCACAACATGTAATGAAATTGTTAAAGAAGCTAAAGAATTAGCGTCTATTCATAAAAACATTGTGATAAAAATTCCGTTAATTAAAGAAGGCTTAAAAGCGGTAAAAATATTATCGTCAGAAGGTATCAAAACGAATGTGACACTTTGTTTTTCTCCTTCTCAAGCTGTTTTAGCAGCCAAAGCAGGGGCATACCTTGTAAGTCCATTCGTTGGTAGATTGGATGATATATCTCATAATGGAATGGAATTAATATCACAAATTGTAACTATTTATGGGAATTATGGTTTTAATACACAAGTATTAGTTGCTTCTGTAAGACATCCCTTGCATTTTGTGGAAGCAGCAATGATGGGAGCAGATGTATGTACTTTACCATTCAAAGTGCTTGAACAGTTAGTAAAACATCCATTAACTGATATTGGTCTTAAAAAATTTCTTGAAGATTGGGATAAGTTAAAAAAATCATAATATCAAAAAATTATAATAGTCATAAAACAAATAAAAATGAAAAAGACCGCATTCAATAATATTCATAAAGAATTAAAAGCGAAACTTGTTGAATTTGCAGGTTTTGAAATGCCGGTTCAATATGAAGGCATACTTAGTGAGCATAAGGCTGTCAGAGAATCCGTTGGGGTCTTTGATGTTTCACATATGGGCGAAGTTGAGATAAGAGGTAAAGATGCATTTGAATTTGTTCAGAAAATTACTACTAATGATGTGAGTAAAATATCAGAAGGAAAAGTCCAGTATTCCTCAATGTGTTATGAACACGGAGGAATGGTAGATGACTTGTTGGTATATCATTGTGGTGATTACTATATGCTTGTCATTAATGCCTCTAATATAGAAAAGGATATAAATTGGATGAAAAAAAATGTTTTTGGTGATGTTAAAGTTATAGATATTTCTGATGCTACTTCTTTACTGGCAGTACAGGGAAAAAACTCCATTAAAACGCTTCAAAAATTAACAAACATTGATTTAAGTTCTATTGAATATTATAGTTACAAAAGAGGTAAACTAGCAGATGTAGATGTAATAATTTCACACACTGGATATACTGGCGAAAAGGTTTGTTTTGAAATCTATATGCCTTCAGATGTAACAATATCTGAAAAAGTCTGGAAAGAAATATTTAAAGCAGGTGAAGAATTTAATATTAAACCAGTAGGCTTAGGTGCAAGAGATACATTGAGATTAGAAGCAGCATATCGCCTGTATGGTAATGATATGGATGAAAACACAAATCCACTTGAAGCAGGATTAGGTTGGATAACCAAATTAGAAAAGGAAAACTTCATCGGAAAAGATGTCTTACTTGAGATAAAGAGTAAAGGATTAACAAGAAAATTAGTAGGATTTACAAGTAATGATAAAATAATTGCAAGACATGGCTACGAAGTTTATATTAACGGTGAGAAAGTTGGTTATGTAACAAGTGGTGGACCATCTCCAATATTAAATAAAAACATTGGTTTTGCTTATATAAAAACTGAACATGCAAAGATAGGAAATTCTATTAATATTAAAATCCGGGATAAGATGATCAATGCAGAAATCGTGAAAACACCATTTATTCCAATTTAATAAAATTTATGCCTAAAATATCACTATATATTACTCATTCACTAATTTCTGATGACTTATTTTTAAAAGATAAGAATACAATAGTTATTGATGTTTTAAGAACGAGTACAACAATAACAGTTTCATTATTCAATAAAGCGAAAGAAGTAATACCTGCGGAGAGTGTAGCAAAAGCAGCAAAATTAAAAAGGAGCTCAGGTGAAACTCTTCTATGTGGAGAAAAAAACGGTAAAATAATACCCGGTTTTAATCTTGGAAACTCCCCGTTAGAGTATAATGAAAACACTGTTAAAGGTAAGATATTGGTTTTTTGTACGACAAATGGGACAATATCTATCGTAAAATCCAGACTATCAAAAAATTGTATTATAGGAAGTTTTATTAATCTTGAAAAGGTAGTTGATTATATTTCCACATTAAGAGAAGATTTAATAATCCTATGTTCTGGAAAACAAAATAATTTTTCTCTTGAAGATTTCATATGCGCTGGTGCTCTGATTAAGGAAATAATAAAAAAAGAAAATTCAGACATTTCTTATGAACTTAACGATGCAGAAATTTCTGCATTAACATTAGCGGAATGTCTAATCTATGATGATAATAAAATTAATGAAGAAAAAGTTTTAAAATTACTACAATCGACAGAACACGGCAAATATTTAACTAATTTAGGATTTACAAAAGATATTGAAGTATGCAGTGGTATTAATACATATCCTATATTACCTGTTTTTTATAAAGATGTCATTAAGTTAAAAGAACAATTTGAACTTGAGAATTCTCAGCGTCAACAAATGAAAAAAATTGACTTAACAGGGAAAAGTAAAGAAAGCAAAACTTAGTAAAAATCAATATGGTGGAAAAAACCGTATTCCGTAAAAATTAAAAGAATATGAATAAAAAAATGCGAAAACGGGTTTCGGATTACGGGAAATCAGAAAATAAATCTTACTCTAAAAAAGAAATAAAAGATTTTGAAATTCCGGAATCTCTCAAAAAACAAATTTTGGGCTTTCTTTTAATTCTTTTTTCACTCTTAATATTACTTTGTGTTTTAAGCTATTCACCAAAAGATTTATCTTTATTACCATCAATAAATTTTTCTAATTTCTTTTCTTTTAAAGTTGAAAACTTATCGAATTTATTCGGACCTGCAGGAGCAATATTAGCTGATTTTCTCGTTGCAAAATTGTTCGGGTATTATTCTTTAAGTATTTCAGTTATTTTATTTGTTATCGGATTACTATTGATTCGTAAAAAATCTATAACCGGGAGTTTAACATTTTGCATTTATCTAATAATTTTTACAATTGTTGTTGCTGCATCTACGAGTATATTAAATAAAATTTTTAATAATTCTATCCCACAATCCTTTAGGGGAAATTCAGGTGATTTTTTTGCAGAATTAATTTATAGAGTCTTTGGATTATTAGGAGCATCAATTATATTTTTCTTTGCCCTTGCAATTATGATACTTCTTATAATTGATAGCAATATATTGAAAAGTCTTGCAAGGCTGCAATTACTGATGAAAAACATTGCTGAAAAATTCAGAAAAGAAAAAACTAATTTGCAGCAAAGAAAGAAAGAACAAATTGAAAAAAAAGAGAAAGAAAAAACTGTGGATTCTCCTTATAAAGAAGTTTTAGAAAAAGAAAGAGAAAGAATAGAAAGATTAAAAAAGAAATTAGATAAAGAACCTGAAGAATTAATAAAAGAAACTGAAATTAACAGACCTGAAGAAACAACAGAAATTAAGAGAAAAGATACAGATAAAGAAAAAAGAATTCAGATTGACACAGAACCCGAAGTTCCAGCTACTGAAACATCAGTAATAAAAGAACGAACTACTGAAAAATATTCGGAGGATTCTTCTGATACTCAAGATATTGAAGAAAAACTTGAAAACTATAAAAAGCCAAGCCTTGAATTATTAGTTGATCCGACAAAAGAAGAAACTGAGGTTATATCAGACGAAGAATTATCTACAAATGGTAGATTGCTACAAGAAAAATTATTAATGTTTGGAATTACAATTGATAAGGTTTATGCAACGCCCGGACCGGTAGTGACTCTATATGAACTTGTACCCGCACCGGATGTTAAACTTTCGAAAATCGAATCTTTACAAGATGATATTGCACTTGCAATGAAAGCCAGAGGAATTAGAATGATAATTCCTATACCCGGAAGAGGAACAGTTGGTGTAGAAATACCAAACCAAAAAGCACAAATTGTAAGGATTAAAAGTATTTTATCTTCCCCTCAATTTTTCTCAAGTAAAGCAATACTTCCGATAGCTTTTGGTAAAACTATTGATGGACAAGTATATTTAGATGATTTATCTGTAATCCCTCATATATTAATTGCAGGTGCTACTGGTTCCGGGAAAAGTGTTTGTATAAATACAATTATTGCATCACTACTATATAAATTACATCCTTCAGACTTAAAGTTTGTATTAATCGACCCCAAAAAGATAGAGTTAAGTTTATATTCTAAGTTAAGAAAACATTTCCTTGCTATTTCTCCGGATATAAATGAAAGCATAGTAACAACACCAGCAAATGCTGTTGCAGTTCTCAAAAGTGTTGAAATAGAAATGGAACAAAGATACGATAAGCTTGCAAATGCAGGAGTAAGAAATATCGAAGCATACAATGAGAAATTTTCACAGGGGAAACTTAAAGACAACGAACTAATAAAACACAAGAAAATGCCTTATTTAGTTGTTATTATTGATGAACTTGCAGATTTAATAATGACAGCAAAAAGAGATATAGAAGAACCAATTACGAGAATAGCTCAAATGGCAAGAGCGGTAGGAATTCATTTAATATTGGCAACACAAAGACCATCTGTCGATGTTATTACAGGAGTTATAAAAGCTAATTTCCCGGTAAGAATTGCATTTCAAGTCGCTTCGAAGTTTGATTCAAGGACAATACTTGATATGTCTGGCGCAGAGCAATTATTAAGAAATGGTGATATGTTATATCAAACTTCTTCATCGCCGAAACCTATAAGAATACAGAATGCATTTATTACTACAGAAGAATGTGAAAAGATTGTTGAATTTATTGGTAATCAACAAGGATTCTCAAAACCTTATATATTACCATCATTAAATATTAAAAGTAGTAGTGGAAAAGATTCTTTAGAGGAAAGAGATGAAATGTTTGAAGAAGCAGTCAGACTTATTTTGAAGCTTCAACAATGTTCAACCTCAACTTTACAAAGAAGATTGAAATTAGGTTATGCAAGAGCAGCAAGAATTGTTGACCAGATGGAAGCAGCTGGAATTGTTGGTCCTGCAAACGGTGCAAAAGGAAGAGAAATTCTTATTACAGAAGACGAAATAGATAAATATTTATAATCAGGGGGTTTGTAAATTTATTACATATGGTCAAATAATCTACCATCGAGGGTGATATAAGACTTCATACAATCTGCGGTTAGGCAGGAATGTACAGGTATAATAAATACTATACTACCGATTTTTAAACTATTCATAAAATTATCTGATAATTTTAAAATGCTGTGCTCCTGTGATATTGATTTTACAATATTTCCATACTTAATCTTAGCCCATCCAGATAATAATCTTTTTACCGGGATACCAAATATTTCTTTTCCATTTAAATTTACGGAGTCTTTGGAAAGATGAATAGCTCCACAATATGCTAAGACTTCATTTCTTTCTTTATAGATTGCAACAACAGGACATCCAACAGCAATAGCAATATCTCTTTCCCTGCAAACACCTAAACTTAACATTTTGTAATCATAAAAGACAAAATTTCCAGGTCGTATTTCATCAATACCTTTAAAATCATCAATTACACTACAAGAAGGAGTATCACCAATAGATATTTCAAGTTCGTCAGTTAAATTCATCAATTCAGATTTTAAATTGATAAGGCTATTTAGAGAAGTAGAATAAATTTTCCTAATCTCTGCAACACTTTTAGCATAATATGTATTTCCGAAATGTGATAATAAACCTTTTAATTGAATTTTAGATTGATTTTTCAGAAGACTTATTATTTTTTTAAAGTTATCAACATCTTTATAGTATATCCCAGCGCGACCATATCCGGTATCGACTTTTAGATAAATATTTACTTTATATAATAATCTCTTAGATAATAAATTAACAGCATCTTTTGAATCTAACAGGAGATTCAGGTTTATTCTTGATGCAAGAAAATTAACTTTATCGATTTCAAGAATATTTACAGGGAAAGCAACTGTAATATCATTCCAACCATCTCTCGAAAAATAAAGTGCCATATCCAGCGAAGAAACTGTAATTGCCTTAACACCAAAATCTCTAAAAATTCTGCCAATTAATAATGATTGATGTGTCTTAAAATGTGGTCTAAACCTAATGTTACTTTTTCGCGCTTTGGTAAACATTCTTTCTATATTTTTAACTACACGTTTACAATCAACAAACAATGTTGGTTTTGAAATTCTATACAATCTTTAATTATTTATTTTTGAAATAGATTAGAATGTTATCGAGTAATGAAGATGCTCCAATCCTGAAATAGTCTCTTGAGAGCCACTTTTCACCTAATATTTTTTTGACAATATAATAATATTTGAGTGCATCCTCAGCGGTTCTTATTCCACCTGCAGGTTTGAAACCAATTCTCTTTTTATTTTTATTGTAATAATCTTTAATCGCTTTTACCATAACAAAAGCAGCTTCCGGAGTAGCATTAACCTTGACTTTTCCTGTTGAAGTTTTAATAAAATCCGCACCCGCATACATTGAAATAATGCTTGCTTTCCAGATATTCTCAAGACTTTCAAGTTCACCAACTTCAAGAATTACTTTTAACTTAATATTTTTTTGTTTATTTGAATACCTTGTGCAAATATTTTTAACTTTTTTTATTTCATCATATACATACTCATAATTACCGGAAAGGAATTCCCCTCTTGATATCACAATATCTATTTCATCAGCCCCATCTTTCAAAGATTCTTCAACATCAAATAATTTTACTGATTGTTGATACTGTCCCGATGGGAAGGAAGTTCCGACGGTAGCAAGTTTTACATCTGAATTTTTCAAAAAACCTTTCGCAAAACTAATAAAAACCGGATAGACACATACAGCAGCACATGAAGGAATAGATTTTTGCTCTGGCAAAGGAGTAATCGATTTATAACATAAAATCTTAATTTTTTCTCTCGTATCGTTACCTTCCAATGATGTTAAATCTATAAATGAGATAATTTTTCTGAGAATATTCAAATCAAAATCCTTATCGAATTTTATTATCTTATTTAAAGTATCATTAATTGAATTTGAGGTCAGATTAAATTTATGAATGCTGAGCAACTTTTTTATATTCATATAAAATATACCTTTTAAATCTTTTCGAAAAAGTTAGTAATATTTAAATATTATTAAAAGGTGAAACAAAATTAAAAAGGATATTCAAATTAAAGCTAAGATTTTTGGTCCCAATTTCTTAATTTATTAAAACAAAATTATATAATTAATTATGTTTTTTAGACTAATTTTTAATTTTTATTTAGACTATCTTTTGCTATATTTAAACATTGAATAAATTTGAATTATATAATAATCAAAAATTATTTAAAGAAAAAATGAGAAGAATATTAAAAAAAATATTATATATAAAGGTTTTTATAATTCTATTAACAAGTACAATATATTTCTCATCATGTGCAATCCCTGAAGAATATACTGAATATATATATGATACAGTTAAGGTTAAAAAGGCTGATACAGTAAAAATAACAATCAAGGATACAACAGAACAAAAAGAGTATATTACTTACAATATTTATGTAACTGTACAATTAGCAGCATTTAATAGCAGAAGTAATGCAGAAACTTTTGCTTCAAAAGCAAAAGAAATTCTAAATAATGATATTGAAGTTGATTACTATAAAGATAAATATACAGTAATAGTAGGAACATTTGAGAGCATTAAGAGAGCAGAAGGTTATTTAAACTATGTTAAGTCACAGGGCTTTTCTGAAGCATTTATCAGAAGCCGATAAAAAAGAAAAATTTTTATTATGAAAAGAATATTACTTATTTACATAATTTTAAGTTTTAGTATAATTATCAGTATGTTTGTTTTCTCTTGTGGAAGTGGACTTGAAGACTGCGATTGTGATAATTATGAAAAATTCGATACTGTGAGAATAACTCATGTAGATACCCTAAAGACAGTGGATACTCTCTATGAGGTTATTTCTGATATCAAATACTACGTACAAATTGGATGCTTCCTGAATAAAAATTATGCTGAAAGATTTGCCGCAGAAGCAAAAGAAAACCTTAATACTACAATATTAATGATAACCTCGAAGGAAAACTTATATAGAATAATGGCAGGCGAATATACAGATATACAAAAAGCAAGAGAAATGCTACTTTATGTTAAAGCAAAAGGATACTCCGATGCATTTATAAGAGACCAGCGAGGACCATTAGAAAAATAGTAAATGAATCAAGATAAAATAATTGATGGAAATCTCATCGCGAATGCGATAAAAGAAGAACTTAAATCCGAAACTGAGAAACTAAAGAAAGAAAAAGGTATTACACCCGGATTAGCATTTATTCTGGTGGGAAATAATCCGGCATCACAAATTTATGTGAGGAATAAAGGTAAAGCCTGTGAAGAATTAGGGTATTACTCTATAACTAAAGTTTTACCCGAAAACATTACTGAAAATGAATTAATTAGTCTAATCGACGATTTCAATAAAGATGAAAAAATTCACGGAATTTTAGTGCAATTACCTTTACCACCACATATAAGTGAAACAAAAATCATAGAAGCAATAGATTATAAAAAAGATGTTGACGGTTTCCATCCACAAAATATTGGAAGGTTAGTTGCAGGGAAAGAATGTTTTTACCCTTGCACACCGTATGGTATTATTGAATTATTAAAAAGAAGTAATATTAATACCATAGGAAAGACTGCAACAATTATTGGTAGAAGTAATATTGTAGGGAAACCACTTGCAAATCTATTATTACGGAAGGAAATAAATTGCACAGTTACAGTTTGTCACAGTGCTACAAAAGATATTAAACAATTTACTCTGAATTCAGATATAATAGTAGTTGCAATGGGTAAACCAGAATTTTTAAAAGCAGATATGATTAATGAGGGTTGTGTTATTATTGATGTTGGTATAAACAGAATACCTGATTCAACAAGAAAATCAGGGTATAGAATAGTAGGAGATGTTGATTACAAGAATTGTTATGATAAATCATTTAAAATCACACCCGTACCGGGAGGGGTGGGACCAATGACTATAGCTATGTTAATGAAAAATACTTTACTATCAGCAAAAGGAAAAATACAATTTTAAGATACACCTCCTTGAGCACTTACAAAAAAATAACGATACATTGCGATAGGAAAAATTCTGAAAGACTCTATAATTATCTTTATCTCTTCGATATTGATACAATTTTAGAAGAAGATTCAAAATATGTATTTTATATTACAAAAAACTTTAAAAAACCAGTAAAAGAATTAATATCTTTTATAAAAAAGAACATTCCCAATATAAAAGTAAAAATAGAAAATTTTACTAATATCGATTGGGTTAAAAAATGGGAATCCTCAATTAAACCAATATATATTAGGGATAAAATTGTTATATACCCCTCCTGGCAAAAGAAAAAAATCAAGGATAAGAAAAACTTAATTAAAATAGAAATAGACCCTAAAATGTCATTTGGAACAGGGCATAATGAAACAACTCAGATGGTATTAGATATGATGATTGATTATATTTCACCCAATGATAAGTTCCTTTTAGATTTTGGAACCGGAAGTGGTATCTTAGCAATTGCAGCAGCAAAACTCGGTGTAAGAGAAATTATCGCTATTGATAATGATGAGGTAGCAATTAAAAATGCTTATGAAAATATTATTAAAAACAGAGTTTCAAAAAAACTTACCTTATTACTGAGCACAATTGATTCAATTAAGTTTTCAAGGTTCGATGTAATTATTGCTAATATTACAAGCGATGTAATAAAAAAATATTTCAAACACATCTATTCCAAATTAAAATCCAACGGGAAACTGATTCTTTCAGGAATTACAAAAAAAGAAAAAAATAATTTCATACTATTTCTTAAAAGGAAAAAAATGTTAGTTAAAGAAATTAAAAGTAAAAATGACTGGGTAATTATATATTGTATTAAAGAATCAATATGAAATGAAAAATAATATTTTAGATATTAAACATCTTAAACTTAAAGAAAAAGAGGAAATATTTGAAAAAATTCTTTCAAAGAGTAATATTTATATAGAACGAATAATATCTTATGGATATAAAACAGATGATAATTCCTGGATGTATGATAAAAGAAATGAATGGGTAATATTGTTACAGGGAAAAGCTTCAATACTTTTTAAAAACGGAAAAGTGCATAAACTGAATAAAGGAGATTTCATTTTTATAAAACCTAAAACAAAGCATAAGATTTTATATACCAGCAAAAAACCCCCTTGCATTTGGTTAGCAATATATTTTTAAATAAAATAAAATGAATCAAAAACAATCTCTAATATCATTTTCTGAAAATGGAAAACCCATACATTCATCAGCTTACAGATTCCGAAGAATACTAAACTGGTTACCCCTTGGCCTCACTTATGCATTTCTTTATATGGCAAGATATAATCTTACAGTATCTAAAAATGCTCTTGGAAATTTAATGACTAAAGAAGATTTCGGAATAATATTTGCAGCTGGTACAATAACTTATGCATTCTCATTTTTGATAAACGGACCACTAACCGATAAATTCGGAGGAAAAACCTCAATACTTGCTTCAGCCGGAGGTTCCTCAATAATGAATATTTTAATGGGATTGTTCCTTTATGGAATTTTAACTTTAAATTGGAATATAAATCTTACTGTAATATTTTCTTTATTGTACTCTGTTAATATGTACTTTCAAAGTTTTGGTGCAGTTGCTATTGTAAAGGTTAACTCTGCATGGTTTCATGTTAAAGAGCGTGGAATATTTGGCGGTATATTTGGAATTCTGATTTCGTTAGGATTATATTTTGCTTTTGACTGGAGTCAATTTGTAGTTAATACTACCATTAAATTGAATCCAGAGCAACCTTCTTTTTGGTTAGTTTTTTGGGTACCGGCTCTTATATTAATATTTTGGTTTCTGTTAGATATATTTCTCATAAGAGATAATCCCTCGCAAGCTGGTTTTCAAAACTTTAACACAGGCGATGCTACTTCAGGTGAAGATGATGTTAAATATAGACTTTTTGAGGTAATTAAGAAAATTTTCACAAATAAAATAATTATTATAGTTGGGTTGATTGAATTTTGCACAGGTGTAATACGAAACGGCGTTATGCATTGGTTCCCGATATATGCAAAAGAACAGTTAGAATTTAATTCAGGTTGGAATTTTTGGTTAAACAACTGGGGACTAATCCTAATGATTGCAGGTGCTTCTGGTGGTATGCTTGCTGGTTGGATGTCAGATAAATTATTTGGTTCGAGAAGAGCCCCAGTTGCTGGTATTTTATACTCAACTATTCTTATAGCTACGATAGGAATGAGTTTTACTTTATATAATAATCCAATAGGGCTTGGGATTTTTGTATCAATAATTTCAATTGCGGTAATTGGTACACATGGAATGTTAAGCGGAACCGCTACAATGGATTTTGGTGGAAAAAAAGCAGCTGGTACGGCAGTAGGTCTTATTGATGGACTTGTTTATTTAGGAACCGGAGTTCAATCTCTATCTCTTGGATTCATAACTACATATAATTGGAAATTCTGGCCAATCTTTCTTATTCCCTTTATTTTAATGGGAATTTTTCTTACTATTAAAATATGGCACGCATTTCCAAAAGGAAAACCATCACATTAATTAAAGATTATTTTTTAAATCTAAACATAAAAATAATATGAAACACTTTAAGTTATTTATTGTTGTTCTAATTGCACTTGTGATTACTTTTAATGCTATATCACAAGTTGCTTACAATCCATTTGTTGCTAATATAATGAACCAGGTAAACACCGACAGCGTTAAAAAATATCTCAGACAATTAAGTGGAGATACCTCATGTATAATAGGTGGTTCAAGTTATACAATTGCTACAAGACATTGGAATACAACAGGAAATACTTACGCTGCTCAATATATTTTAGAAAGATTTCAGAGCTTTGGACTTACCAGCTGGTATCAAGACATAAATGCGACAATTAGAAATGTACTTGCAAAAAAAGTTGGTACAAAATATCCTAATCAATATGTAATTATTTGCGGACATTATGATGATATGCCTTCCGGGTCTCTTGCCCCGGGTGCTGATGATAACGCATCAGGAGTTGTATGCGTAATAGAAGCAGCAAGGTTACTTGCTAATGTCAACCTGCCTTATACTATAATTTTTGCTGCCTGGGATGAAGAAGAAAGAGGACTATATGGTAGTAAAGCTTATGCTGACACAGCATATGCTCATGGTGATTCAATCATCGCAGTACTAAATTTCGATATGATTGCTTATGATGGAAATAATGATGGTGCACTTGACATAAATACAAATACAGCTTCTATGCCACTTGCTAATGAATATTATGCTATAGTTAATCTTTATCAACCAACTCTTGTACCACAGGTTACTACAAGTTTATCAGGAGGAAGTGATCATCAATCGTTTCAAAATAGAGGATATAAAGCAATCCTTGCTATTGAAGATAATAGTGATTTTAACCCATATTACCACACAGTAAATGATAAATTCCAGTATGTCAACCTACCATATACCGTAAAAATGATAAAAGCAGGTATTGCTGCATTGGTAACGATTGCTGGCGATTTCAAAATTACAATTAATCACACACCACTATCTTCCGGTCCGAGCACCGCTCCAAGAATTGCAACGGCAATTATTAAATCCTCATATAAAATTGCTACCGGTACTTATTCGCCAAGGCTCTATTACAAAGTAAATAATGGTCCATATAATTATGTTAATCCTTCTTATACAAATCTTGATACATATAAATTTACAATTCCCGGACAACCTCTTGGAAGTGTTGTAAATTATTACATTGCTGCCCAGGATTCTGCTGGAACCTTAATAGCAACTTTACCATCTGGTGGAAGTGGGATTAACCCTCCGGGTACAACCCCCCCACCTACAACATTTAGTTACGAAGTAGCAAATGTAAATATTGTGACAATCGGTAATGGAACGGTATCAGTCGGATATCCTTATTATACTTATTATATGGATTCAAGAACTCAGTTATTATACTTACAAAGTGAAATGGCAGCCGCAGGAGCAACTCAAGGTAATATATACAAGATCGGATTTAATGTAATTAGTAATTCTTCTCAAGCAATGAATGGATTTACAATTAGAATGCAAAATACAACAACATCATCTCTTGCAGGTTGGGTTACAACTGGCTGGACTGATGTATATTATGGTACTTATACAGTTCCAGGAACAGGAATCCAATATGTGGATTTACAAACTCCTTTTTACTGGGATGGTGTAAATAATCTTTTAATAGAAATTTGTTTCCACAACACGAGTTGGACTTCAAATTCAAATGTTTATGCTACAAATGTATCAGGTAGAGTATATCATCATCATCTTGATAATTCTGTTGGATGTCAATTAACTGGTTCAACTTCAACAACTGGAAGACCTAATATAAATATATACTTCAACCTTACAACAGGAATTAGTAACAATAATGGTATTCCTAAAGTATATGAATTATCACAAAACTTTCCAAATCCGTTCAACCCGGTAACGAAAATTAATTTTGCAATACCCAAAAATTCATTTGTAACACTTCAAGTATTTGACTTACTTGGAAGGGAAATCACAACATTGATAAACGAAGAAAAACAGGCAGGTTATTATTCTGTTGATTTCGATGCTTCAGGATTATCAAGCGGAATTTATTTTTACAGATTATCTGCCGGTGACTATGTTAAAACAATGAAAATGACATTGATGAAATAATTGAATTAAAAATTTCTATTATAATAAAAAAACTGCCCATTCCCGGACAGTTTTTTTATTAAATAGTATAACTATTATGATAAGGATTAATTATACTTTAATTTCATTACCCATTTAGTAAAATCCTCGTCAATTAGCTCTATTTTTTTATTAAAAATTTCTTCAATAAATAGCAATCCTGTTGAATCTTCTTTATAGTTACTCCGAAATCTTTTATAGAATTTTTTTAAAAGACCTAATTCCTGCAAATAATAACAAAAATATCTCGCCTGAGCATAATAATAACCACTATTTTCACCATAGAATTCATCCTCAGTAACGTTAAATAAATATTTTAAACTTTTGTATGTTTTATTAATAATTGAATTTTGTAATGATGGCAATCTCCAGTTAACAAGCCCCGTAATTTCATAATTACTCATTGTACATCTTTCATATAAAGACCCAAGACCTTCATTCAACCAAACAGGGATTTCCGGAAAATTAAATCTTAAATACACATGAGTTAACTCATGAACCAGTGTTCCACCGCCGGTCGAAATATTCATTAAAATTACTTTTTCCGATGGTTTATAATACCCATAGTATGAAACTTCTGTATCTTCAAATAATTTCTCAGCCCAATATTTATAAGTTTCTTCGTCTTTGAATAAAAACACAGATATTACCTCATTAGGCCTGGTGCTAAAAAAATCATTATAAAAACATTTTTCAGCATTTGCTATTGTATTATAGATTATTTTATTAGCTTCTTTCTTTGTTAAATTTGTTATTATCAGAAAACAAGAATATGTTTCATATATAAAATCACTTGTTAATTTTTCTCTAAATTCTCCAATTTTTAATTCATAATTATAAGTTACGGTATCATTTAAAAATCTGCTTATAGAATTTTCATTGTAATTATTGTAATTTGAAGGATTTATTTCAAAAAATATTAATACAATTATACCATATAGAATACTTTTTAACATAATAAAATTTATAGCAGTATTTATCTTAAATAAAAACAAAAAAATTAATATATTCAATTAATTTAAAAATATATGTATTTTTGTATAGTGAATATGGCATATGAATCATATTGTTAAATATTTTTTAGTAATCATATTAATATTATTATTTAGTTGCACAAAAAACACAGAAAAAGAAAAGCTTATAAACTTATATAATCTTTCCAAACAATTCACCCTTTCAGAAGAATTTAAAAATTATCTAAAAGAACCTGATGAGAAAGTAAGAAATCAATTATTCGATAAGAAAGGAGAGGAATTGGTAAAGAAAGCTGGTTTTAAAAACATTTATGAGGTTCAAAAAACAGAAGAAGATCTTATGGATGACGAGGATATAATTAAGATAAGAGGTGAATATGAACAAATAAGAGAAATTAAAATTCATGAGGCAAGGATAGAAGTTGAGCAAGATTCTCTGTTAAAACTTCAACAAAAAAAATCTTCGGATAACTAATCTTATTATAAAACTTATCTTTTAATAAAATTCAATATTAACTTAAAAATTAAAACGCAATATGAAAAAACTAATAATCTTAATTTGCTGTCTTTTATTAGTGGGATTCAGTATTAAAGATACGAATGCTCAAAACATAGAAAAATATTCTAAAGTAATGATATATGCCAAAACTGATTGGGATTTCAAGAAACTCTCAAATGCAGGACTTTTTCTGGATGGTGGTATAAGAAAACCTGGCTATTATTTTGAAACATGGTTATCAGAAAGTGAAATCGAAATGCTTAGAAATTCAGGGGTCCCCTTCGATATTACCATAGATGATTGGGATACATATTATAGTAATCTTCAAAGGACAAATTACATTGACCCAAATATCTCATTAACTGATGAATATAACATAACTCATAATATATATGGAACAATGGGTGGACACTTAACCTGGTCACATGCTATTTCTAAACTTGACTCTATGCGTCTTGAGTATCCAAGTCTTGTGTCAGTAAAATTTTCGATTGGAAATTCTTATGAGGGCAGACCCTTATGGACAGTAAGAATAACAAAAAATCCTGATGCCCCGACAGGCAGACCGGAAATATGGTTAAACGCATTAACTCATGCAAGAGAACCGCTGGGAATGTCTAATTTATTCTACTACATATATTGGTTACTTGAAAATTATAATATTGACCCGGTTGCTACATACATTCTAAACAATAGAGAAATTTATTTCACCCCCTGCCTTAATCCGGATGGATATGTTTATAACCAAACGACAAATCCAAATGGTGGTGGTAATTGGAGAAAAAACAGACAACCATATAGCACTGCAATAGGAACAGATTTAAATAGAAATTTCGGTACTTATAATTTCTGGAATTCAACAAATGGCGGTTCTTCTACTTCTCCTTCATCAGATACTTACAGAGGACCATATCCTTTTTCTACTCCTGAAGATTCATGTTTTAGAATATTTGTAAATTCACGAAATTTCAAGTGCCAATTAGATTATCATACCTATGGGAACTATTTAATAAAACCCTGGGCATGGTGCGATCCAATTCCGACTCCGGATGATGCAATATTTAATGAAATGGGGGCAGACATTACAGCTGTTAATCACTATACATTCGGTACACCCTATCAAACTGTCGGTTATTATGTTAGAGGAGGAGATCTTGATTGGGTATATAGTAATGATTCAACAGGGCATACATACCATATTTTTGCAATGACCCCTGAGGTTGGTACAACCGGTTTTTGGCCTACACAGGCAGAAATAATACCGTTATGTAAATCCTGTATGCATATGAATATTTATATGACACTGGCAGCAGGACCTTACGCAAGTTTGAAAACAGCTACATTTAACAAACAAATATATACACAAAATGAGACAGGTAATTTAAAGGTTGTTTTCAGAAACAAAGGCTTAATGAATGCTTCGAATGTCAAGGTCCAATTTACTCCTTTAAGTTCCTATGTAACAATCCCAGTTCAGGAATACTTCAAAGCCTCACTACCTTCAAGAACATCAGATAGTACAACTTTTAACTTTACAATTTCAAATTCTTGTCCAAATAACTTCGGGATTCCTACAAGATTAAGAATATTACAGAATGATACAGTTGTACTATTTAATCAAGTATATTATTTATTAATTGGAAATGGAGTTGCTATGTTCCAGGATAGTGCAGAAAATGGATTCGGAAACTGGACTACCAGTAATACATGGGGTATAGTTTCAACACAGTATCATTCTCCGTCTAATTCTTTCACTGATAGTCCCTCAGGGAACTATGGAAACAACGCAAATAATTCTATGACACTAAACCTTCCTTTAAATACACAGAATAGCCCTGTGGTTTATCTGTCATTCTGGCATAAATATTACACTGAAGCAGGTTATGATTTTTGTAGAGTAGAAGTTTCAAGTAATAATGGTGCAAGCTGGACTGAAGTTACTTCTTATGATGGAAATATGCAAACATGGACTTATCAATCATTTGATATTAGCTCATATTGCAATTCTTCTCCTACTGTAAAAATCAGATTCAGATTAACAAGTGATTCATATCTAACATACGATGGATGGTATGTTGATGATATTAAAATTACGGGTTATCAAAGTGTTATTACCGGAATAGAAAATGGAAACTTAAGTCCATATGAATTTTCATTAGAACAAAATTATCCAAATCCTTTCAATCCAATCACTCAAATAAATTATTCAATACCTGAAAAAGGTTTTGTCAAATTAGTAGTATATGATTTACTTGGTAGAGAAGTAGCGACACTGGTTAATGAAATTAAGGATGCTGGGAAACATACACTATCTTACGATGCTTCTATGCTTTCAAGTGGTGTTTACTTTTACACATTACAGGTTAATGGTATGACTGAGACCAGGAAAATGACTTTAATAAGATAGAATTTTGTTAAAAGAAATTTTAAAAAACCGCAATCTTAATTTAACGATTGCGGTTTTTTTATTATATTATTCAGTATGAGAGTTTTATTATACAATGGTAAAATCTGGAAAGGTAATAACAATTTTGTTGATTCAATTGGTTGGGATAATTCTTCGGGTACTATTATTGAAACCGGGAATATGATCAATATTGATAAAAAAAATTACAAGGAAATAATCAATTTAAACGGAAAATTAGTTTTACCTTCCTTTTATGAGGGGCATTGTCATCTAATAAAGGGTTCGAAAATTAAAAAAGAACTTAACTTAAGAAATGCAAAGACAAAAAATGATTTCAGGAATTTAATAAATGAATATAAAAAAACATTGAAGGCAAATCGATGGATACAGGGTGGATATTTTACTGAAACCGAATTTACTGAAAATTTCAAAGTTGATAGATATTTACTTGATGATATTTGTCGTGATATTCCAATTTTTATTCAAAGAATTGATTTACATTCCGCCATCGTTAATACTAAAGCAATACAACTTACCGAGATAGACAAGCAATTAGAAAACTTCAGTAAAGAAGAAATAATTCTGGGTTCTAATGGTGAACTGACAGGTGAATTAAAAGAAAGAGCAATGTTTTTTGTCTACGATAGAATTCCACCAAAAACTACTGAGGAAATATGTGATGCTGTTGAAGAAGAAATTAAATACCTGAATAGTCTGGGGATTACTTCAATTAATGATGTAACATATCCAGAAGATATTGAAATATACAGGGAACTATTAAGAAGAAATAGATTTGAATTAGATATAAATTCGTGTTTGTTATTTGAACAATTCCCCGAGTATAATAAAATTTCTGAAATATTTTCAAAATATAAAAAAATTAAGTTTAATACATTTAAAGCCTTTTATGATGGGGCACTTTCAAGTGAATCTGCATTACTTTGGAAAAATTATAAAGGGAAAAATCATAATGGTATAAAAACAGATTTTGTAAAATCTGGAGAATTTAAAAGACTTGCAATAGAAATTGATAAATCAGGGAAACAATTGATGATACATGCTATAGGAGATAAAGCTGTAAGTGAAGTATTGGATTTTGCTGAAGAATTAGAAAATATAAATGGTAAAAGAGATAGAAGATTAAGGATTGAACATGCTCAACATATTCGGCCAGATGATTTTCAAAGATTCATAAAATTAAATGTAATAACATCCGTTCAACCTGCTCATTTGTATATAGATGCAAAAATTGCAATTGAAAAAATAATTGATTTTAAAAATACTCATAATTATAAACACATTTCACAACTTGGTGGAATAATATGTTTTGGTACAGATTTCCCAGTCGCAAATGAAAATCCTTTTGAGACAATTTATTATGCAATGACAAGAAAGGTTAAGAATATGGATTACGGATTTATCCCGGAACTTTCTCTTGATTTAAACACATGCTTGCTTTCCTATACATATAATAATGCCTATGCTTGTTTTGAAGAAAGAAGAAAAGGAAAATTAGAAGCAGGATATGATGCTGATTTAATAATTTTGAATAATGATATTCTCAAATGCAATGCATCTGAGATAAGAGATATAAAAGTTGAAATGACCTATTTTAAAGGAAAACGAATACATTAATTTTAAACAAGTATATTTACTCCTAAATTATATATTTTTCTAATAAATTTAGATTATATATATATAAATAAGATAAAAAGATATTCCACTTTTTTAGTATTACAAATAATATAATGCAATAAATAGTATTATTCAAATACTATACAATATTTACAAAATATCCCTCGAAATTTCTTTTAAAAAAGGGTGATATATAAATATCACCCTTTAAACTAAGACAAAAAAATTATTTTTTCGCAGCATTAACATAATCTGCAAATTCTTTACCGGCTTTAAATTTAACCACTTTCTTTGCAGCAATCTTAATGGTTTCACCGGTTTGCGGATTTCTACCTGTTCTGGCTTTTCTTTTAGAAGCAGAAAATGTTCCGAAACCTACCAGTGCTACTTTCTCCCCTTTCTTTACAGTTTTCTTAACACCGTCAACAAAAGAATCAAGAGCAGCTTTTGCTTGAGCTTTTGTAATTTTTGCATCCGCAGCTAACTTGGAAATAAGTTGTTCTTTGTTCATAACTTTAGTTTTAAATTTTGTTAATAAAAATGCAGTAATAAGATAATAATATATAAATCAAAAAGCAATATTTTTTTTATTATATTATATAGGCAAACCTAAAAGCCCTTTAAAACTACAATGTTTAGAATTTTGTTTTATATTTTGTTACAATTAATGAGAGTTTTATGCAACGGATAATATTTTTTACAATTTTATTTTTAATAACTTTTTTATTACAAATATTAGTTCTGAACAGTTTTAGAAAATATTTTTCAGATAATAATTCTATTAGAAAAAGAATTAATATCATATTGATGATTATTATCTTGTATTTTAATATTCCATATCTATTATTAATTCTTTTAAGATTAAAAATTTCCGAATTACCTGAGTTGGTAAACTACATTTATGTTTTACCATTATATATTTATCTCAGTACAATAGTTTTTATGGGTATAATTATATTAATAACAAAATTAATAAAATTACCCCTGATTTTAGCATCATTCATTTTAAAAAGGTTTAAATTAATTCGTGAAAAAATAATAAAACTGAAAAAACAAAAATCAATAGTAAAATTTGAAAATTCAAGAAGAACTTTTATTAAATATTCTGGATTATTCCTTGCTGGTTACGCATTCGCAGGATCCGGAATAGGAATTATAAGTAAGGACAAATATGAAATATTAAATAAAACTATAAAATTGAAAAATCTTCCGGCAGGACTTAAAGGGTTGAAGATTGTATTATTTAGTGATATTCACACAGGTCCGTATATGCAGGAAAGCACAATGAATAAATATGCTGATGTAGTTAACACACTAAATGCTGATATAATATTAATACCGGGAGATATCACCAATTCAATTGCTGAGGAAGCACTATCGTTTTCAAAATCTTTTAAACATTTGAATTCAAAATTTGGTGTTTATGCAACTCTTGGAAATCATGATTATTTTTCTTCTCCAGATGAAATTCAACAAATTATAGAAGACAATACTTCGATAAAACTTCTTAGGAATAAATCGGAAATTCTATCTATTAATGGAACAAATTTGTGTATACTCGGTTCTGAAGATACAAGAGATAGCGGAGCTGGAAATAACGCTATTATTAACGGTTTTATAGAACAAACTATTACAGACGCCAAAGAAAAAGCAAAAATAAACAATATCAGTTATGACAGTTTAATAAAAATCCTTCTGTGTCATAAACCTTATGTCTTTGATTTTATAGATGAATTTAATATCGACCTTATGTTAAGTGGTCACACTCATGGTGGGCAAATAATATTTGCTTCAGCGGGAGAGTTAAATTTTTCAATTGCAAGTGCCGTAAGTAAATATGTAGCTGGATATTACAACAATGGAGCAATGAATTTATATATCTCAAGAGGAATCGGGACAGTCGGTTTACCATTAAGAGTAAATTGCCCTCCAGAAATAACTATCATTAAACTGGAATAAATTCAAAGGAGTTTGATAATTACTTTAACAGTTCTAATACTTTAATATTATTATTTTCTCTTGCTATATCATATGGAGTTTTTCCCGAATCATTTAACAAAGTTTTATCTGCTTTATTTTCTAATAATAACTTAACTATTTCCTGGTGATTGTATCTTGCTGCTACATGAAGGGGAGTTTCTTTTGATAAATTCAAGATATTTACATCTGCCTTACTTTCAATAAGTAATTTAGCAATTTCAATATTATTCATTTTAGCACAGTAATGTAAAGCTGTAAATCCATAGACATCTTTAAAATTAAGGTTAGCACCGGATTTTATTATAACCTCCGCAATGTTATTATAACCTCTAATTATAGCGACATTAAGAGGAGATTGATACTCAAAAGTGGAAGAATCCACCATAGTAACATAAGCGTTATTCTCGGATAAAATTTTTTTAACCTCATCATAATTACTATCTTTTATAAGCTTAAAAAACTTACGTATCTCATCACTACTTAATACATTGGTATCTTTATTTGTCAGTTCCCCATTCTTTTTGATAGAACAAGAAAAAGTAATTGATATAAGAGCTATCAATAATGAAATAATGATATTTTTCATAATAAAGTAAATGATAAATTTTTAAATAGGTGTAGCTTATTTGATATATATCATCTTTCGAGTTTCAGAATGGTTATCTGAGGAGGACATTCTAAAGAAATATACTCCTGATGTCAAATCTTGTGGGTCAAACTCAACCGTATAATCCCCAGGATTTTTTTTATCAGATAACAGAGTAATAATCTCTCTTCCTCTTATATCATATATTTTTAAAGTAATATAAGATTCTCTGAAGACCTGAAAAGTGATATATGTTTTTGGATTAAATGGATTTGGATAATTTTGATTTAATGTAAAAGTAGGCTTTCCTTTAGAAAAGTCATTATTTAATAACATCTGTAGCGGATATTTGAAGGTTTTCCAATCTTTTAAAGAAGTTGGGGCAAAAGATAAAGTTGTAGATTGTGCTGTGGCGAGTTGATTACCTCCTTTATTAAAAATTGTTTGAAAAGTTGTTCCTCCATCAGTTGAAATTTCAACTTTTAAACTATCAATAAAATTTCCCATATACCTTGCATAAGCGTAATCAAATTGCAAAGTATCATATATACTAATATTATAAATCAATGGACTTAATAACGTATCCCTTTCACCTATATTACTATAATCATAAAAAGGCATTCTTATACATTTTATCCCTCCAAAACTAATTCCATTATAAGGGGTTACTGCTTCAAAAGATAACAATCTGTCAGTATTTTTTACTGTCCAGTTTAAGGGTGGAAATTCATATTCAAATAACTCATACCAAGGTGCACCGTTTGAGTCAGAAAAATTATCCTGGTTCATCAGGGTGGCATTGAAATAATTTATTCCAGTTTTATTATCTAAATTCGACTTAAATGTAATATTATTTACTTTTTCAAAATTATCGTTAAGAATTAGTGTTTTAGATTTTCCACTATTTAAGACTTCCCTATTAAAATCTTCCTGTAAAAAAGCAACAGTATATATCAGAGAATCATTCCAATAATTTTCTTTATGATATCCTATTTCGAACTGATAAGTTCCTTGATTATAATTTATTGTGTATCCATTAGTATCAGGAATAAACTTTCTGAAAACATCATAAAATACTTTTACACCATTGGTACCAGGCGGTTCACTGTAAGTAACTTTTCTTTCGACAACAGCAATTCTTAGTCTATAAACAGCAGGTTTTAATGAGTATAATATATTTAAGTTTACTTTCACTTTAACGGAATCTTCAGAAAGATTAGAGTCAATCACATTAATCGAGACGGGACTTCCATACTTCCTCGCTTTACTAAAATTAGCATTAATTAAAGAATCATATGCATACGGTAATTGTAATCTCTGTTTACCATTTAAAAGAGTATAAGGAACAGAATTTGTATAGTAATAATTTTTTCTAAAATCTGACTCTATGGGGTTCAAAAGATACATTGAATCATTCCCTGGGGGTGGAAAACCAACATGGTACTTTATAACACATAAATCATTTATATAATTATTATGATACAAATCAATATAAGGGTCCTGAAAAGCACAAGCTGGAGATGTTGAGCTTGTGAATTCTTCAACAAGTATCTTTTTAGGAACACCAACTAAGAAAACAGAATATTGTGATAACGTATCATTATTATAATTTGTATCTTTCAAATGGGAAGTTACTTTAGTAATAAATGGTACACCGAAATCAATATTTAAAGAATCAAAGGTAACTATATAACTTAAATTTGAATTTAAAGATTGGATTTGTTTAACAGAATTATAACCTAATTCTTCTATATTCATCTCTACGGTAAAGGGTGTCGTAATATTTGAATTACCCGCATTAAATATTATTGCTTGTGGCAGAATAATACTATTGCTCGTATCTGTGATAAAAGTAGTATCTTTATTAATATTTAAAATAGAAATAACGGCAAGATCATTTTCATATTTTTTACCAATCATTAAATTATCGATATAAAGATTATTACCGTAGCCATTATAACTTATAAAAGACACTATCAAATTCAAAGGTTGAAATTCAGACTCGTTCCCCTTATTAAAAAACCCTCCAAGTAATAGCAATATAAATAATATTAAGAATATTTTTTTCACAGACTTTATCAATTAGGATATTTCAATTTTTCTTCCTTTACCTTACCTAAAGAATAGAAAAATCTATAGAAAAATACTTCAATTATTGTCAAAACAATTAAGCTAATTGTATCTTTTGGAGTTAGCAGAACTTTATTATCTCCGAGGGGTTTATAAAATCCGGTAAGCCTTAAGATTTCATCGAGAAAGCTTTTATATTTTATATTAATGATATAACCCTTATCTGAAATAATCAAACCAATAATCACATCAGTAAGAGTCCAGCCAACGGTAAAAATAATAATTATAAAAATAACATTAAGAAAGGCCTGGATTAATCCATCGGACTGATAAGACTTTGCAAAAACAAATATTGCAAAAATTGTGTGTAAATAAAAAATAATTACTGTTATCAAAATTAATTTCTTTAATTTTACATAGCACTCTTCGAGAAAAATGCTTCTTTAAGAGTTTTCAAAATAATTTTTATATCAAATGCCAGAGACCAATTTTCAATATAATAAATATCATAATCAATTCTTGTTTGCATTGAAGTTGAAGAACCTCTGTAGCCATTTACTTGAGCCCAACCTGTTATCCCACACTTAACACGATGTCTTTCAAGATATCTTACAATAGAATCTTTCATTTGATTAATGAAATATTCCCGTTCTGGTCTTGGACCTACGACACTCATATCACCTTTAAGGACATTAATAAATTGGGGTAATTCGTCAATGCTGTACTTTCTGATAAATTTTCCTATTTTTGTGTATCGATCATCATCAGGAGTAGCAAAAGCAGGACCATTTTTCTCAGCATCAACAATCATTGAACGAAATTTATAAATCATAAACTTTTTACCATCCATTCCAACTCTTTCCTGCACATAAAACACCGGACCTTCGGATGTAAGTTTAATAATTATAGCAATTATTAAAAATAATGGAAATGTAATAATTAAAAATAATAGAGAAAAAACAATATCAAAAACTCTTTTAACTATTCTATTCCAAACATTCATTGGAACAGATTTAAGTTTCATAAAAGGTATGCCATCATAATGTTCAATCTTAAGTTTACTTGTAACTAAATCCATAAATTGCGGATACATCATAAGCTCGATATTAATACCTTCACAGAGTTTAAAAATATTATATAAATCTTCATTCTCTTCCTTATTAAAGCATAAAATAAGCTTTTGTAAACCTCTGGATTTAATAAATTCAGGAATTGCTGTGTAATCTCCAAGTAAAGTCATATCGTCTTTAAAACATTTTCTTCCATCTTTTGTAAAATAACCCACCACATTAAAGCCTACATAAGTATTTTTCTTGAATCTTTCAAATATCTGTTGAGCAATTTCATTTGACCCAACTAAAGCAACATCTTTCGTTGCTATTTTTTTATTATATAAAGTTTTTTCAAGTTTTAACATAATATATCTTGAAAAAGTAATCAAAACTATCGAAGTAATCCAAATTAACACAAAAACCAATCTTGAATACGAATATCCTCTAAAGAAGAAGAGAATACCGATTGATACTATTATACTGATTGTAACGCATTTTACAATTGGAACAAATTCATCAAAGATAAATACATTTCTATTTAATCGATATAATTTATTAATCTGAAATACAACTATCCAAATTGGAACAGTTGAAAAATAAAAATATATATAACTACTAAGTTCAGGAATTCCTTCAGTAACCGGAAAGATATTTTGAAACGAAGAAAAGAATCTAATATAATAAGAAGCTATATAGGCAAAAAATATAGATAACCCATCAAATAAAATTGTAAGAAGCGGTAAAATTATTTCAACTTTTGTATGTTTCGTCTTCAAAAGATTATCATTTAATTTGTAAAAATAACAAATAAAGTAAATTCTAAAAAGTACTAAGGTATTTTCATTAAATTTAGTGAGTCTTTATAATTATTGATAAAATAGTTTCTTATATTTATATGTTGAGGGTTTCTTAGTTGTGGGTCTTTTTCTATCATTTTGAAAGCAATATCCCTCGCTTTAAATAATAAATCTTTATCTTTTATTAAATCAGCAACACGAAGATTTAATTCACCTGATTGTCGAACCCCAAAAAATTCACCAGGTCCTCTGATTTCCATATCTGCTTCTGCAATTTTAAACCCATCATTTGTTTTACACATAATTTCAAGTCTTCTGCTTGTAATATCGTAAGGTTCTTTGGCAATTATAATACAATAAGATTGTTCAGCTCCTCTTCCTACCCTTCCTCGTAATTGGTGTAATTGTGAAAGTCCAAATCTTTGAGCCTCTTCAATAACCATTATTGAAGCATTAGGAACATCAATACCAACTTCAATTACTGTAGTTGAGACAAGGATATTAATTTTTCCTTCTTTAAACTCTGACATTATTTTATCTTTTACATCATCCGGGATTCGTCCATGCATCATTTGAACATTAAGATCAGGAAAAATTTTTTCTTTAAGAATTTTATAATTTTCTTCAGCTGATTTTAAATCTACTTTTTCCGATTCCTCTATAATGGGGTATACAATATATGCCTGCCTACCTTTATTTATCTCCTGCCGAATAAAATTAAATACCTCATTCTTTTCATTTTCATTTTTTATTAAAGTTATTACATCTTTTCTACCTCTTGGTAATTCATCAATAATTGATATATCAAGATCCCCATATATTGTTAATGATAAGGTCCTCGGAATAGGAGTTGCGGTCATAACAAGAACATCAGGATTCAATCCTTTTTCTCTTAGCTTTGCTCTCTGTAAAACACCGAACTTATGTTGTTCATCTATAATTGCTAAACCAAGAGATTTAAATTCTACATTTTCCTGAATTAAAGCATGGGTACCAATAATAATTGATATTTCACCATTTTTAATACCGGAAAGTAATATCTTTCTTAAACTTTTCTTTTGCCCTCCTAATAATATAGCAATTTTTATATTCAAATTCGAAATTTTATTAAATCTTTCAATAAATTCACTTATTGTTCTGTAGTGTTGAGTAGCGAGTAATTCAGTCGGGCACATTAATGCAGACTGATAACCATTTACAACTGAGATAAGCATAGCAAAAATTGATACTATTGTTTTACCACTACCAACATCTCCTTGCAACAAACGATTCATTGCCTTTTCTGATTTCATATCAAGATATATTTCATTCATCACTCTTCTTTGAGCGGAAGTTAATTTAAAATTCAGACATTTTTTAAAACATTCAACAGTATGAGTAATATCTTTACTAAAAGCAATGCCTTTATTCTCAATTTTGATTAAATTCTTTTTTATTGCAAGAATTAACTCAAGAAAAAACAACTCATCAAAAGCACATCTTCTCCTTGCTAATTCCACTTCTTTAATTTCATTTGGGAAATTCAGTTTTATCTTTGCTTTCTTGAGGGGTAGTAGCCCTAATTGAGAAAATAATTCTTCAGGAAGACTTTCCTTAATTACATCGGATTTATCTTCTACAAATAATCTATAAAATGAAAAGTAAATAATTTTAGTTAAAGTCAGAGGCTTGATAAAAGTTTTTTTCAATTCGGAGGATAATTCATAAATTGGAAAAATCTTTAATGAGGAAAACTTAACTTCTCTTTTATCAGTATCATCTATTTTTAAATGGTCTCTATATTCAAATTTCAAAATACCATTAAAAATATCATAGGTGTTCTTACCATAAAATAAATATTTTTCATTCAAGTGAAATTGTTTGGCTCTTAAATGGCTCGCCCCGAAAATAGGAATGGAAATCATCCCGGTTTCATCTGATAAATACACAACAGCGGGATGATTACTTTTTAAAGGAAAATCAACTTTTCTCACAGTACCATATAATACAACGGGTATATCATAATAATTTTTCAATAATTTAATCGAATATCTTTTAACATATAATCTTGGAATAAAATTTAAAAAATCTTCTATTTTAGTTATTCCTATTTTTGAAAATGCTTTTGCTCTTTTTTCTCCTATTCCTTTTATATACTTAATTTCCAAATTCTCTTTATTTCTTTATATCAAATTATTAATTTAATTTTTAAATTAATATGAATTCTGAAATATTAATAATTTTAAAATTCAAATTTCTAATTTATGAAGACTTTATATCTTATAAAATTTCTCATAACATTTATAATTATACTTTCAATTTCCTTAGATTGTTTTTCTCAAAATGCATCATCATATTTTCCAATATCTCCCGGTTACAAATGGTATTTTAAAAACACTCCACTTGATTCAAATAACAATCCAATAACAAGTTTAATATATTATAGAATAGATTCATTCGCAGTAATAACAAATTATCATGGATTATTAGCAAATATTGTCTTAACAAAAGATAACCTTATTAATTTTAATCAGAATGTTCCTTATTCGGACTCAAGTTTCTTTAACTTTCAAACAACTGATGCGTGGAGTTATTTTAATACATCACAATTCCCGGATACTTTGATATCCCAAATTGGAATTATAAATTTTCTTCTCTCATTAGAAAATTGGTATAATTATTTTAGATTTGCGCAAGCTGTAAATGTCCAATATACAATTTTTTCAAAAGATACAACAATATCAATAGATACATTAAATCTTCCTTTAAGACTAAGTTTAAAGGGTAAACGAATGAACGACGAAGTAGTTGTAACAATAAACGGACCATACAATACAAAGAAATTTGTATTAATGCTCCAATTGAGTTACTTAATTACATTTCCACCGCCTATACCTTCAATAGAAATACCAATTTTACAGAGACCAGATACACTATGGTTCGCTCAAAATATCTGGATGGTTAAAGAAGTAATTCCTTTTGTTAAACTATCATTAAATTCCATTGGTATTCCCATAAATATTCCAATACCGGGAAAAATTACAGAGCTTTCTAATCCATCTATAAATGTTAAAAAGATAAGTTCAGAAATTCCTAATAGTTTTATTTTAGAACAAAATTATCCCAATCCTTTTAATAGTAATACTATAATTAATTACCACTTACCTGTGTCTGGTTTTGTTACGCTGAAATTATACGATATATTAGGTAAAGAAGTGAATAGCATAGTTTATGAATATCAAAATGCGGGAGAGTATCAAATTCTTTTCAATGCAAAAGATCTACCAAGTGGAATATACTATTATAAATTATCAATTGAAAATTATTCTCAAGTAAAGAAGTTAGTGATTACAAAATAATCTTGGATGCGCGAAAATATATAATAATCAAAGGGGCAAGAGTAAATAATCTCAAGAATATTAGTTTAAATATTCCAAAGTATAATTTTATTGTTGTTACAGGGGTAAGTGGCTCCGGTAAATCTTCGCTTGTTTTTGACACAATATATGCCGAAGGACAACGAAGATATGTAGAAAGCCTTTCAGCATATGCAAGACAATTTTTAGAAAAAATAAATAAACCAGATGTTGACTTAATAGAAGGACTTGCTCCTTCAATGGCAATTGAACAAAGAACAGGTAGCAGGAACTCAAGATCAACAGTTGGTACTTCAACAGAAATATATGATTATTTAAGATTACTTTTTGCAAGGATAGGGGTAACATATTCACCAATAAGTAATACTCCAGTTTTTAAAAATTCTCCGGAGACGATATTAGAATTTTTAAAAGATTACACGGGGCATAAAATTTTGATATTTTGCAAATTAAAAATAACTGAGGACAAAAATCTACTTGATGGAATAAATGCAATCAGGTCGAAAGGCTTCTACAAAATAATATGTAATAATGAACTTATAGATATAAATAATTTTGGACAAGATGAAATAATTAACAAAATAAAAGAGTGTGGTAATGAAATAAGATATCTTATTGATAGATTGACCTATCAACCTAACGATAATGAAATTCGTTCCCGGATAATCGAAGCTCTTGAAATGGCTTTCAAAGAAGGTAATGGATACTTAAATGTAAGAATATTAAAAGAAGACAATATAATTGGAGATTTTGAATTTTCACAATTTCTTGAAAAAGACGGAATAAAATTTGAAGAACCTGAACCCAGATTATTTTCATTTAATAACCCTTACGGCGCATGTAAGAAGTGTCAGGGATTTAGTAAAACTATAGATATAGATTATGACCTTGTAATTCCAGATAAAAATAAGTCAATAATACAAGGAGCAATTATCCCATTCACAACCCCAAAACATTCAAAACATTTACGGGACTTAATATCAGAGTCTGATAAATATGACTTAGACATAGAAACCCCCTATAAATATTTATCTCAAAAAGCAAAAGATTTTATTTTTAACGGAGGAAAGAGATATATTGGTCTTATTAATTTTTTCAAAATGATTGAGAAAGAGGCAAGTTATAAATTACATTATAGGATTTTATTAAACAAATACAGAGCTTATACAACCTGCAGTAAGTGCAATGGTTCAAGATTAAGGGAAGAAGCACTTTATGTGAAAATTAACGGTAAAAATATTCATGAAATAGTAAAAATGAAAATTTCTGAGTCCTATCAATTTTTCAGGACTCTGAAACTTTCGGAATATGAAAAGAAAGTAGCAGGCCAAATACTTGAAGAAATTATTTCAAGATTAAAATATTTAAATGATGTAGGTCTATCTTATTTAACTTTAGATAGAATTTCTTTCACACTTTCTGGTGGAGAAGCACAAAGGATAAATTTATCAACATCACTGGGGTCATCATTGGTTGGCTCAATCTATGTTTTAGATGAACCTACAATTGGATTGCATCCCTCTGATACACATAAGTTATTAAAAATTATAAAATCTCTTCGTGATATCGGGAATACTGTTATAGTAGTTGAACATGATAAAAAAGTAATGTCAGAAGCTGATGAGATTATTGATATGGGATTACTTGCCGGAGAAAATGGTGGTAAAATTATATTTCAAGGTAAATATAAAGACTTATTAAAAGACAAACGATCACTAACTGGAAGGTTTTTAAGTGGCCGGGATAAAATTAAAATTCCAAATGTAAGAAGAAAAATTGAAAAAGATACAAAATATATAATAATAAAAGGTGCAAGAGAAAACAATCTTAAAGATATAACAGTAAAAATCCCGTTAAATATGTTTGTTTGCATTACAGGGGTTAGTGGATCAGGTAAATCATCACTAATAAATTCAATATTATATAATGAGCTAAAGAAACAACTTGAAGGTTTTCATAATGTGCAATCCGGAGAACATGATTCAATAATTGGAGTGGAAAATATTGATTTTGTCGAATTAGTTGACCAGAGCTCTTTTGGCAGAACTTCCAGAAGTAATCCAATTACATATATAAAAGCATTTGATGAAATAAGAGACTTATTTGCTCAAACATCTTATGCCCGACATAAAGGATTTTCAAGTGGTTACTTTTCTTTTAATGTACCAGGGGGGAGATGTGAAAAATGCGAGGGAACAGGAACAATTAAGATTGAAATGCAATTTATGGCTGATGTTTATATTGAGTGTGAAGCATGTAATGGTAAACGATATAAGAAGGATATTCTTGAAGTTAAAGTCAAAGGAAGTGATAATATTATGAAGAATATTCATGAAGTTCTTAATATGACAGTTACAGAGGCTATGAGATTTTTCAGAAAACACCCAAAAGTAATAAAAAGGTTAAAATATCTTGAGGATGTTGGGCTTGGTTATTTAAGACTTGGACAATCCGGTAATACATTATCAGGTGGTGAAGCGCAAAGACTAAAGCTTGCTTATCATTTAGCATTTCAGGAAATCTATTCAAGAACTTTATTTATTTTCGATGAACCTACTACTGGTCTGCATTTATATGATATATCAAAGTTAATTAGATGTTTTGAAGAATTATTAAAAAAAGGTAATTCCTTAGTTGTTATTGAGCATAACATTGATATTATAAAATGTGCAGATTATATTATTGACTTAGGTCCCGGAAGTGGAGATGAAGGAGGATACATCGTTGCAGAGGGTGTACCTGAAGAAGTTGCTTCTAATCAAAATTCATTAACGGGAAAATATCTGAAAGAAGCATTAGATGACCGCTATTAAGGAGATATTTTATAGTAATCTAATTTAAGTAGTTTTTTAAATACTGTGCTGTATATGAAATATTTTGGAAGTTTTTGACTAACTCTTCCGGAGTGCCTTCTGCAATAATATACCCTCCCTCTTCTCCTCCCTCAGGTCCTAAATCAATAATCCAATCAGCATTTTTTATTACATCCAGATTATGCTCTATAATTATTACTGTATTACCTTTGTCTACAAGTTTATTCAATACATTAAGAAGCATCTTAATATCTTCAAAATGAAGGCCTGTAGTGGGTTCATCTAATAAATATAAAGTATTACCAGTTTGAGTTTTAGAAAGTTCAGTAGCTAATTTCACTCTCTGTGCTTCACCACCAGATAAAGTTGTTGCTTGCTGTCCAAGGCGAATATATCCAAGACCAACATCATACAGAGTTCTTAATTTGCGGTGCAATGAAGGGAAAGGTTTAAAAAGTTCTGTGGCTTCTTCTACTGTCATATCTAATACATCAGCAATAGATTTGCCTTTATATTTTACCTGAAGTGTTTCACTATTATATCTTTTTCCTTTACAAACATCACAAGTGACATAGACATCAGGTAAAAAATTCATTTCAATTCTTTTCATTCCTCCACCTTCACATGCTTCACATCTTCCACCTTTTACATTAAAAGAGAACCTTCCAATCTTATAACCTCTGACTTTTGATTCTGGCAAATTTGCAAATATATCTCTAATATAAGCAAATAAACCTGTATAAGTAGCTGGATTACTTCTTGGCGTTCTGCCAATAGGTTGCTGATCTATTTCAATCACCTTATCAATTAATTTTTCAGTTTTTCCACCTTTTTTTATTATTATTTCACTTATGCTATCATAAGGTAATGGTTGATCAATACTATTTAGTAATTCTCTTTTTAAAATTTTATATAAAGTATCATTAATCAAGGTTGATTTACCGGATCCACTAACGCCAGTTATACAGATAAATTTTCCAAGTGGAATTTTAAGTGTAATATTCTTTAGATTATTTCCTCTTGCTCCTTTTAAAATTATACACTTTCCATTTCCATTTCTTCTATTTTTATTATAGTCAATTTTCTTTATTCCCTTCAAATAATCAATTGTAATTGAATCCCCCTTAATTTTCGAGGGTTCTCCACAAGCAACTATTTTTCCACCATTTTCCCCTGCCCCTGGTCCCAAATCAACAATAAAATCTGAAGATTCAATCATTTCTCTATCGTGTTCTACAACAATTATGGAATTACCCAAATCTCTTAGTCCCTTGAGAGATTTTATCAACTTTATATTATCTCTTTGATGCAGACCTATTGATGGTTCATCAAGAATATATACAACCCCTGTAAGTTGAGAGCCTATTTGAGTTGCGAGTCTGATTCTTTGTGATTCACCACCTGATAAAGATTGAGCGCTTCTGTCAAGTGTTAAATAACCTAATCCAACATTCATAAGAAAATCTAACCTTGACTTAATTTCTTTAATAATCAATTCAGCTATTATTTTTCTTTTACCTTGAAGTTTTAACCTTTCAAAAAACTTTTTACATTCCACAATGGAAAGTGAGGAAATATCTGAAATGTTCTTATTTTCAATTTTTACCCATAAAGCATCTTTTTTTAATCGTCCCCCATTACACAAATCACAGGTTTTAAATCTCATAAAAGATTCTACCCACATTTTCACCCGACTGGAAGATGTTTCGTTATATAACCTTTCAAGATAATTAACCAAACCGTGAAATTTATGCTTATAAACATATTCCCCGCTTGCCCCTTGAAACCTGACGAATACAGGATTTTCTTCAATACCATATAGCAAACCATTAATAGCTTCATATGAATAATCTTTTAAAGGTAGATCTTCACTAATTCCAAAATAATTTAATACAGCTTTAATAACCAGATGCATCCAATTCTTGCGCGGTTTTCCAAGTGGAGCAATACCCCCTTCTTTATAAGAAAGATTTTTATCCGGAAAGATAAAATCATTTATAACTTCTTTTTTCACTCCATAACCAACACATCTTGGACACCATCCATAAGGAGAATTAAAAGAAAAAGTATTTGGATTTGGTTCAGAAAAACTCCTCCCTGTGATTGGGTCTGAAAGTTTTTCATTATATAAAGTATCTTTTCTACCATCACTTACAATAACAACTCCATTTCCATATCTCAAACCTACTTCAAGTGAATCATATATTCTCATCTTAGAAGAGGAATTTATTATCACCCTATCAATTAAAATATCAATATCATGGATTTTATATCTTGTTAATTTCATACCTGGTTTAATGTCTATAAGTTTACCATCAACTCTAACCTTTGTAAATCCCTCTGATGAAATTTCTTCAAATAATTCTTTATAGTGTCCTTTCCTACCTTTTATAACCGGAGACAGTATATAAATTTTCGTATTCTCTTTTAACTTCATTACATTATCGAAAATCTGGTCAAGGGTTTGACTCGTAACTTCAAGACCGGTATCAGGTGAATATTGAGTCCCGCATCTTGCAAAAAGTAAACGGAGATAATCATATATTTCAGTTACAGTACCAACAGTAGATCTGGGATTATGTGATATAGATTTTTGTTCTATTGAAATCGAAGGCGACAAGCCATCAATTTTGTCCACGTCAGGCTTTTCAAAATCACCAATAAACTGTCTTGCATAGGGAGAAAGCGTTTCCATAAATCGCCTTTGTCCTTCTGCATAAATTGTATCAAAAGCAAGAGATGATTTCCCAGACCCGGAAATTCCCGTGAAAACTACAAGTTTATCGCGTGGAATTTCCACATCAATATTCTTCAGGTTGTGTACCCTTGCACCTTTAACCGATATTTTATTTAAGTAAGAAATATTTAATTTTTTTTTAAAACATAAAAGTTAACTTTCAGAGTAAGATAATACAATCCAATAATTTATCCGAAAATTAAGGTTTTTTAAATTATTATTAATTTGTAAAATGAAAAATTTTTACTAAATAATTAATAATAGTTTTATTTAATTTTGTTAAAATGAATAAATTTGAAGAATATAATTCATGTATAAAATTTCTTTTCGGGTTAGAACGTATTGGTATTAAATATTCACTTAAAAATATCAGAACTTTACTGAATTCTGTCGGAAATCCGCAAAATAATTTAAAAACTATTCATATTGCCGGTACTAATGGTAAAGGTTCAGTGGCTTCAATAACAAATTCTATTTTAATTGAATATAAATTCAACTGTGGTTTATATACTTCTCCCCATATAAAGGATTTCAGAGAAAGAATACTGGTCAACGGAAGATTTATTGATAAATCATACGTAATTGATTTTACAAATGAAATATTTAAATTAATTGAAAAAATATCACCGAGTTTTTTTGAAGTTACTACTGCTTTAGCATTTAAATATTTTTCAGATAAAAAAGTTGATTTTGCAATAATTGAAGCCGGCCTTGGCGGAAGGCTCGATTCTACTAATATACTGAAACCAATTTTAACTGTAATAACCGGTATATCAATTGACCATACAGAATACCTGGGTAATACAATACAAAGAATATCAGAAGAAAAAGGTGGAATTATAAAAAGAAATACACCTGTAATTTTAGGGAAGTTAAATAAGCATGCCTATAAAGTCTTGACAAAAATAGCAAAAAAAAGGAACGCAGAAATTATAGATTCAACACAAGGAAATAAAATTATCATTAAACAAAAATTTGAAAATGGATTTTATTTTGATTTAAAAATGAACAATTTTAAATTAGATAATACTTTTTTCCCATTTATTGGTGATTTTCAGAAAATAAATTTGCTTACAGCATTTTCAACTATAAATAAATTGTTCAATATTTGTAATTTAAAATTTTGTGAAAAACAAATAGTTAACGGATTAAAAAAATTAAAAAGAAATTCCAGGTTTTATGGAAGATTTGAAAAAATAAGTGAAAATCCTAAAATTGTAATAGATGTTTCACATAATTTAGAAGGAATAAAGAACATTAAGAATAATTTAAAATATTTTAATTTTAACAGATTGTTCATAATTTTTGCAATGATGTCCGATAAAAATTATAGAGCATGTATTAAAGAGTTAGAAAAACTTAATTCTAAAATAATTATTACAAAACCATCATATAAAAGAGCAATAGACCCAAATGAAATGATTAAAAACGTAAAAGATTTACATAATTTTAGAATTATTAATAATCCAAAAGATGCATTTGAATACGCAAATAAATCTATAAAGAGAGGAGATATGATTCTTGTCACAGGTTCTTTTTTTCTTATTTCAGATATTCTAAAAGTATTTAAAAATAAATATAATTATTCATAAATTAATTTTATATTGCAGTTTTAAAATTCAGTATGATTAAAGCTATAATTTTTGATTTAGATAATACCCTTGTTGATTTTATGTTGTTAAAAACAAGAGCAGTAGATGCTGCCGTGTATGCAATGATTGATGCTGGTCTAAATGTATCTTTTGAAGTTGCAAGAGATAAGATATATGAAATTTATAATAAAGAAGGAATTGAATATCAATTAGTATTCGATAAAATGCTAACTGAACTATTAGGTGAAGTAGATTACAAAATAATTTCTTCTGGTATCGTTGCTTACAGAACTGCACGAGGAGCCGCCCTAACACCATATCCTAATGTGATACCAACATTAATTGAATTAATCAAAATGGGTTTAAAATTGGCAGTGGTTTCAGATGCACCAAAGCGAGAAGCCTGGTTAAGATTATCATATCTGAAATTACAGCATATGTTTGATGTAGTAATAACTTTTGATGATACAAAACAAAGGAAACCTTCCGCTGAACCATTCAATTTAGTACTAAAAAAACTTGAACTAAACCCCGAAGAATGTTTGATGGTTGGTGATTGGGCAGAAAGAGATGTTGTTGGAGCTAAATCAGTGGGAATGAAAACAGTCTTTGCCAGGTATGGTGATACATTTAATACACAAAACCCTGGTTCTGATTATGATATAAATTGCATTTCTGAATTAATTAATATTGTAAAAAAAGAAAACAAATTAATTTAAAATGCCATCAAAAAAGAGAACAAAAATAACTAAAAGTATAAACATTGCAGTTAAAGAAATACTTCAGGGTAACATAATTGCTCTGCCGACAGAAACAGTTTATGGTCTTGCTGCTGATGCTACAAATGAAGAAGCCGTGTTAAAGATATATGAAACTAAGAAACGACCCTTCTTTGACCCTTTAATTGTTCATATCAGGTCAATAAAAGATATAAAAAAATATGCTGAAGAAGTTCCACCTGAAGTATATAAACTTGCAGAAAAGTTCTCACCAGGTCCTATTACTTATATTCTGAAAAAGAAAAAGATAATCCCGGATATAGTAACTTCAGGGTTAAATACTGTTGCGATAAGAATACCCGCTCATCCAATGTTTCAAAAAATTCTTGCAAAATGTAAAGTACCGATAGCTGCACCATCTGCAAATATGTTCGGGAGACTTTCTCCGACTTGCGCAGAAGATGTATATAAAGAACTCAAAGGAAAACTAAATTACATTCTCAATGGAGGTCACTGTGAACTTGGAATAGAATCTACTGTAATCAGTTTTGTAGATGATAATATAAAAATTTTAAGACCCGGATATATTACTAAAAAGGAAATTCAAAAAACAATTAAGAAAAAAGTAATTTTGGTTAGAAATAAAGCGCGGCACGGTAAAAGTAAATTTACTATTTACTCACCGGGAATGCTTAAGATCCATTACTCCCCTGCTACTCCTTTATATATTACGGATAACATCTATGATTTCAAAGATCAATCCAATGTAGGATTACTTGATTTTTCAAAATACGAGTCATTAAACGAAATAGCAATTAATTTATTTTCTGATTTAAGAAAACTTGATGAAGAAGGATATGCATACATTGTCGCAAGTAAAGTAAAAGACTCTGGTATAGGAGTAGCAATTAATGATAGATTAGAAAAAGCAGCTAGAGGAAGGGTAAAAATGGGTAAATGGGAAATTAAATTCTCAATAAAAAAATAATGAAAACACATAATATTAGGAAAAACTTCCTTGGTATAGAAGAAAAATATTCTGATTACAAAAATTCACAAATTGTAATAGTTCCTATTCCTTATGAACAAACTACTTCTTACGGAAAAGGAACATCAAAAGGACCAGATGCAATTCTCGAAGCGTCTCATTATGTCGAATTCTTTGATGAAGAAACCAAAAGAGAATTATGTTTTGAAAAAGGAATAGCAACTTTGAAAAATATTAAATTTGAAGATAAAAATTATAAAAAATCGTTAAATAAAATTTACAAAATTGTTTTTTCTCTACTTTCAGATAATAAATTTGTAGTCTCTCTCGGTGGCGAACATACCATTTCAATTTCAACAATAAAAGCTCACTATGATTATTACAACAGTGATATTTCTATATTACATTTTGATGCTCACTCTGATCTGAGAAATACTTACGAAGGGACAAAATATTCTCATGCATGTTTTATGTCAAGAGTTCTGGAATTCACTGACAATATTACACAGGTTGGAATCAGAGCTCAATCTAAAGAAGAATTCGAATTAATTATGAATAAAAAAATAAATACTTTCTTTGCATATAAAATCAGAAATGGAGATTATGGAAAAGATTGGGAAAATAAAATTATTGATACTTTAAGAGAGAAAGTTTACATAACTTTTGATGTAGATTTTTTAGACCCTTCAATAATGCCATCAACTGGAACGACAGAGCCAGGTGGTTTCTTTTGGGATGAAACACTATTCCTGCTAAAAAAAATCAGTGAAAAATGTAATATAATTGGTTTTGATATAGTAGAATTATCACCCCGTAAAGAAATGAAATTCCCTGATTTTTTAACAGCAAAATTAATATATAAAATGTTAAATTATTTTATTAAATGAAAAATCTGAACAACAAAATTAAAAAAATTAAAATTATAATAAAACGCCTTGCAGATTTATATCCTGATGCAAAAATACATTTAAAATACAATTCAGCATTTGAACTCTTAATTTCCACAATCCTTTCAGCACAATGTACAGATGAATTAGTGAATAAAGTAATGGTTCCATTATATAAAGAGAAATATAAAACTCCCAAAGATATATTAAATGACGGGATAGATAATTTCAGGAATAACATAAAATCAATTAATTTTTATAATAATAAATCGAAATCAATATTTAAGTTATGCGAAATTCTCGAAAAGAAATATAATGGTAATGTACCAAATTCATTGGAAGAATTAACAGAATTACCTGGCATCGGAAGAAAATCTGCAAATGTAATTCTTGGAAACTATTTTGGTAAAAAAGATGCTATTATTGTTGATACTCATTTCAAAAGAGTAACTTCAAGGCTCGGTCTTACAGAAAATAATGACTCTGAAAAAATAGAATTAGAATTGAAAGAATTAGTTCCACCTTCAGAGCAATTTGATTTTTCAATAAGAATTGGAGAACATGGGAGGATAATTTGCAAAGCAAAAAGTCCAAAATGTGATGAATGCAATTTAAATGATATTTGTCCTTCTGCATATAAATGAAAATAATAAAATATGAACAAAAAAAAGCCAGATTTATCTAAAATAAAAATAATATTGATGGATCTTGATGGTTGTCTATCAACCGGACAGATAATATATACAGGTAGTGGGGATGATATAAAAATATTTCATACTCATGATGGATATGGTATAGTAAGGGCACAGAAGTTGGGAATAATTTTCGCTGTTATAAGTGGAATGACTTCACCAGTTAATAAGAGAAGAATTAAAAGGTTAAAAATAAAGCATTTATATGAAAATGTAGAAGATAAACTTATACCATTTGAACATTTAAAAAGGATGTATAATCTCCAAAATGAGAATTTTGCCTATATAGGTGATGATGAGTTTGATTTAGATTTGCTAAAAAAAGTTGGCTTTTCTTGTTGTCCTCAAAATGCAATGGATAAAGTTAAGAAAAATGTTCATTATGTTTGTAAGAAAAGGGGGGGAGAAGGAGCAGTCAGAGAAATTATTGATATGATATTAAAAGCAAAAAAACTTATCCAATAAAATTTGTAAGGATAAAATATACAGGTTTAAATAAAAGTTTATTTTCATTTCTCTTAAAATTTAATCTAAGTAAATTGTTATTTTAAAATAAAATTTTTATTTATGGCAAAAAAGGATTTAAGATTCAATACTTTACTTGTACATGGAGCAGGCTTTAAAGATCAATATTACAGTGCTAATGTTCCGATTTATCAAACATCAACATTTGCTTTTGAAAATGCGGATTATGGCGCAAAATGTTTTAGTGGAGAAATCGATGGATATATATACACAAGATTAGGGAACCCAACTATATCTGCTCTTGAAAACACTGTCGCAGCCCTTGAAGGTGGATATGGAGGAATAGCAACAAGTTCTGGTATGGGCGCTGTAACCACAATTTATATGGCACTTCTCGAAAAAGGGGCACATATTATCAGTACTGATGCAGTATATGGACCTTCACGCGGTGTTATGGAAGAACATTTTTCAAGGTTTGGGGTTGAATCAACCTATATAGATACTTCCGATATAAATAAAATAAAATCTTCCATCAGAAAGAATACAAAATTACTTTTTATTGAAACCCCTGCAAATCCAACTATGAGTATAACAGATTTAGAAAAATGTTTTGAAATCGCTAAAGAAAATAATATAATAATGGTTGTTGATAATACTTTTTCAAGCCCATATCTTCAAAATCCTATAAAATATGGTACTGATGTTGTATTCCATTCAATGACAAAGTTTTTAAACGGTCATGCTGATGTAGTTGGAGGAATAATTGTTGCAAAAGAAAAAGTGATTTATGATAAGTTAAGAGTAATGATGATAAATATGGGATGTAATTTTGACCCGCATCAATCATATTTAGTATTAAGGGGAATAAAGACTCTTGCAATAAGAATAGAGCGCGCCCAAGAAAATGCAATAAAAATCGCACAATACCTTGAAAATCACCCGAAAATAGAATGGGTAAAATATCCCGGATTAAAATCACATCCACAATACGAACTCGCAAAAAAACAAATGCGAGGTTTCGGCACTATGATAAGTTTTGAGCTGAAAGGAGGATACGAAGCAGGTAAAATTCTTATGAATAATGTTAAAGTTGCCTTATTAGCAGTTTCACTTGGAGGTGTTGAAACATTAATCCAACATCCAGCTTCTATGACACACTCTAAAATACCAAAAGAATCCAGAATAAAAGCAGGTATAACAGATGGGCTGGTTAGATATTCTGTTGGAATAGAAGATGTTAATGATTTAATAGAAGATTTAGACCAGGCATTATCAAAAATATAATTTTATATGTTAAAAAGAATTTTTTTGTTTATCATTATATTATTAATTTCTGATGTATGTATTGCTCAGGACGATATTTATATTTTTCAGGAATACCTTAAAGCATATAAAAATAATACTCGTTCTTTTGATGGGAAACCAGGTAAAGATTATTGGATAAATAAATCAGAATATAAAATTGATGTATTTGTTAAAACTGAAACTCAAACTATAAAAGGTAAAGAACAAATAATATATTACAATAATAGTCCAGATGATTTATCAATAATTGTATTAAGATTATATCAAAATTGGAATAAACCTGGAACATCGAGAGACTGGAATATAGACTCTAATATATTTACTAATGGTATTTTAATAAATAATTTAAAAATAAATGATGAAGTAATAGATTTAAATAACTCTCAGAAGTTTCTTGTGAACGGGACAAATGCAATAATTAAGCTTACAGAAAAATTAAGTTCAAAATCCTCTATCAATATATATATTGAATGGGAATTCGGATTACCTTCTGTAAGAAATTTACGAATGGGTAAATATGGAACAGCAACATACTTCATTGGATACTGGTATCCACAAATATCTGTTTATGATGACATTTTTGGATGGGACTTAAACGATTATACAGGAACAACAGAGTTTTACAATGATTTTTCGGATTTTGATGTAACAATATCAACAGACGTTGATAATGTAATTGTTTGGGCAACAGGTATTTTGGAAAATAAAGAAGAGTTATTCACCGAAAATGTTTTAAACAGAATAGAAATCTCTTCCAATTCAGATACCATAATCAAAATTATTACAAAAAACGACTATATTGAGAATAATATCTTAAAAAATTTTCAGGGAAAGAGAATCTGGCATTTCATTGCAGAAGCCGTTCCGGATTTTTCTTTTTGTTTCAGTGATAATTATTTGTGGGATGCAACTTCTTTGGAAGTGGAACCGGGAAGAAGATGTTTTATTAATGCCGTTTATAAACAAGAATACAAAAATTTTGACAAAGTATCTCAAATATCAAGAGACTTACTAAAATACTTTTCAAATGAAATGCCTTTGGTACCCTTTCCTTATCCTATTATAACTGTTTTTAATGGAGCTGGTGGAATGGAATATCCTATGATGGTTAATCAAAGTGAAACAGATAGTTTCGAAGATTTAGTTTATGTAACAACTCACGAAATCTCACATACCTACTTTCCATTCTATATGGGAATAAATGAAAGATTATATGCATGGATGGACGAGGGATGGGCAGTATATATACCAATGGATTTTCAAAACCAATATACAGGTGTTGATACAAAAGAAAAAAATGTTTTATCTTATCTAAAAAATGCCGGTACAATTAAGGATATGCCACTTATGATACCATCAAACAATTTAAAATACGATGCTTATCGAATGCAAGCATATAACAAATCTGCATTATTATATGATGTAATTTGTAATATGTTAGGCAAATCACATTTTAAGAAAATTATAAAAGAATACATAAATAGATGGAAAGGTAAACACCCAACTCCTTATGATTTTATTTTTACAATAAATAATTTAACAAATAAAAATTTGAATTGGTTTTGGAATAGATGGTTATTTGATTTTAATTATCCAGATTTAACACTTAAAAAAGCTATTATTGATAATAATTATCTAAATATAGAAGTATTAAATAAAGGTGGACTTCCAATTCCATTAGTAATAAAGGTTATCTTTATAGATAAGACTGAAAAGGAATTTCTTTATTCACCAGAAATTTGGCAAAATAATTCAGTTTTTACAACTTCATTCGTAATAGATAAACAAATTTTACAAGTGTCAATTGATAACAACTATATTCCTGATTGTAATAAAAATGATAATATTATTGATTTCTTGAAATAATTAAATTTTCCAAAATTGTATTAGGAATTTTGCTCATCAGTTTTATATGATACCTAACATTATACATTATATTTATTTTTACCCGGACCAAATTAAAAAGGACGAATTTAATCTAATACATTATTTATGCATAAAATCTGCTTATGTTTTAAATAATCCGGAAAAGATTTACTTTCATACAAACAGGTTACCAGAGGAAAGTGAATGGTGGGATAAGATAAAAGATAAATTAGAAGTAAATATAATAATACCACCCGATAAAATATTTGATAAGGAACTGAAACACCCAGCACATAAATCTGATGTTGCAAGAATACATATTTTAAAAGAATCAGGCGGAATATATTTAGATTTAGATATTATATGTAAAAAACCTTTTATACCACTTTTAAAATACAATTTTGTAATGGGAAAAGAAGGGTTTATAAAAGTAAATGGTTTATGTAACGGGGTCATATTATCTGAAAAAGATGCACGGTTCCTAAATTTATGGCTACAAGAATTTAGATTCTTTCGTTCGCAGGGATATGATAAATACTGGTCGGAAATATCAGTAAAAAGATCTTACAAAATAGCAAAAAAATTTCCTTCTTTAATTCATATAGAACCATATTATAGTTTTCATTACCCATTATATTATTCATGGGACTTAAAAAAATTATTTGAAAAAAATATAAATTATAATAAAGCATACTGTCATCACCTTTGGGAAAATGCATCAAAAGATAAATATCTTTTAAAACTAACCCCCGAGATAATCCGAACTGTTGACACAACATTCAATGTAATAGCCCGTAAATATCTGTAAATATAATAACATATTAAACTGATAATATTGTTATTATTAAATTATTATAACTTTATTTTGCATATTTTTTTTAATAAAAAATAAATATTTTTATTGATTTTTAATTTAAAAATTAAATTTAAACAATGCCTAAAAAATACGTTTATTATTTTGGTGGAAATAAAGCTGATGGTAAAGCTAATATGAAAGAATTACTTGGTGGGAAAGGAGCAAACCTTGCAGAAATGGTTAATTTGGGATTACCAGTTCCAGCAGGATTTACTATTACAACTGAAGTATGCACATATTATTATAAACATAAAAAGAAATATCCAAAAGAATTAAAATCTCAGGTAAAAAAAGCGTTATCAAAAGTAGAGAAGGAAATGGGTGCTGTTTTTGGTGATAAGGATAATCCTTTACTTGTATCAGTACGTTCAGGAGCAAGAAGCTCTATGCCAGGTATGATGGAAACTGTATTAAATGTTGGACTAAATGATAAGACAAGAGAAGGACTAATTAGAAAAACAAATAATCCAAGATTTGTATATGATTCTCAGCGAAGATTAATTCAGATGTATGCCGATGTAGTAATGGAAAAAGCAGCGGGAATAGAACCTGAGGAAGGAAAAGGAGTAAGACAGCAGTTGGAAAAGGAACTCCATATTCTTAAAAGAGAAAAAGGATATGTAACTGATACAGAACTGACCTCAGAGGATTTACTAAAACTAATTGAAATATATAAACAAAAAGTATTTGATGTTTTAGGAAAACCATTTCCTGAAGATCCGATGGAACAACTTTGGGGAGCTATAGGTGCTGTTTTTCAAAGCTGGAATGGGAAGCGTGCTAAATCTTATAGAAGAATTGAAGGAATTCCGGACGAATGGGGCACAGCAGTAAATATTCAAGCAATGGTGTTTGGTAATATGGGAAATACTTCAGCGACAGGAGTTGCATTTACAAGAAATCCTGCTACAGGTGAAAATCATTTCTATGGTGAATGGTTACCAAATGCACAGGGAGAAGATGTTGTGGCTGGAATTAGAACACCTAATCCAATAAATGAAATCGGGAAAAGCGAACACAATATGCACCTTCCTTCTCTTGAAGAAACTATGCCTGAAGTGTATAAACAACTTGATAAAATTCAGAGGAGGTTAGAAAAACACTATCGTGATATGCTTGATCTGGAATTTACTATACAACAAGGTAAGCTTTATATGCTTCAATGTAGAATAGGAAAACGAAATGGTGCAGCAGCTGTAAGAATGGCTTTAGATATGTATAAAGAGAAACTGATAACAAAAGAGGAAGCTGTACTTAGAGTAAAACCAAATCAACTTGATGAATTACTTCATCCAGTATTAGAAAGAAAAGCAGAAAAAAATGCAAAAATATTAACAAAAGGGTTACCTGCCGGACCCGGTGGTGCCACAGGACAGGTCGTATTTTCAGCAGAGGATGCTGTAAAATGGACAAATGAGGGTAAAAAAGTTATACTTGTCAGAGAAGAAACAAACCCAGAAGATATTGAAGGTATGCGAAGTGCCGAAGCAATACTAACGGCGCGTGGAGGTATGACTTCACATGCAGCATTAGTAGCGAGAGGCTGGGGAAAATGCTGTATCGTTGGAGCAGGGAAAATTGAAGTTAATTATCCAGAAAAATATTTTTCAGTTGATGATACAATAATTAAAGAAGGGGAATGGATTTCTCTAAATGGTACAAAGGGTTATGTATATATTGGGAAATTACCAATGATTGATGTTGACCCTGAAAATGAAGTATTATTAGAATTTCTAAAGATCTGTGATGAAATAAAGAAATTAAAAATAAGGACAAACGCTGAATCACCGGAAGATGCTATTAAAGCAAAATTATTCGGTGCAGAAGGGATTGGACTTTTCAGAACTGAGCATATGTTTTATGGAGTTGGTTCAGAAGAACCTCTGTTCCTATTGAGAAAAATGATTATGTCTGAAACGGAAGAAGAACGAAGGTCAGCTTTAAAAGAGTTATTTCCATATGTTAAGGAAGACATCAAAAAAACTTTAGAAGCAATGGATGGTTTACCTGTTACAATAAGGACTTTAGACCCACCATTGCATGAATTTGTCCCTAATCGTGAAGATGAAAGAAAAAAATTAGCAGAAAGTCTTGGAATTACCAATGAAGAATTTGATGCCCGCGCTGAAAAAATTAGTGAAAGTAATCCTATGCTTGGACATCGTGGTGTAAGACTCGGAATAACTTATCCTGAAATTATAGAAATGCAAATCAGAGCTATTTTTGAAGCTGCAGCAGAACTAATAAAAGAAGGAAAAAAACCCTATCCTGAAATAATGATTCCATTGGTTGGAATTGATACTGAATTAAAACACCAAAAGGAAATTGTTGAAGAGGTATATAATGAAGTATTATCCAATACAGGTCTGAAAAAGATAAAATATCATTTTGGAACTATGATTGAGATACCAAGAGCAGCAATAACAGCGGATGAAATTGCTGAGTATGCAGAGTTTTTCTCTTTCGGCACAAACGATATGACACAAATGACTTTTGGCTTTTCCAGAGATGATTTAGGGGGATTTCTTCCAACATACTTGAGAAAAAGAATTTTAAAGGAAGACCCATTTCAGGTAATAGATATCAATGGTGTAGGAAAACTGATGGAGTATGCTGTTAAAAAAGGAAGAGATAAGAAACCTAATTTGAAGATTGGTATTTGTGGTGAACATGGTGGAGAACCGAACTCGGTTGAATTTTGTCACAGAACAAATTTAGATTATGTTAGTTGTTCACCTTTTCGAGTTCCAATTGCACGCCTTTCAGCAGCAAGAGCAAATATATTATATCCTTTCAAAAAGAAAAAATAATTAACTCCTCCTTTTATTTTATAAATAAAAGCTTTGGTCTCCAAAGCTTTTATTTTTTTAATTTTTAAAAATTATGTAATATCACCCCTGATTAATTTATAAATTACTTATCTATCCAGTCCCCATTTTCTTTTATGAGTTTAATCAACTCATCAAGTGCATATTTTGAATCAATATTTCTCTTAATTATTTCCTTACCTTTATAAAGGGTTACTCTATTAGGTCCACTGCCAACATATCCATAATCAGCATCTGCCATTTCACCAGGACCATTAACTATACAACCCATTATTGCAATCTTAAGTCCTTTCAAATGTCCTATTGCTTCTTTTATTTTAGCAGTTGTTTCTTGTAAATTAAATTGTGTTCTACCGCAAGATGGACAGGAAATGAAATCTGTTTTTGAAAATCTTCTCCTTGTTGATTGCAAAATACTAAAGGATACATTATTAGCAATTTCAATATCTTTATAATCAAGCCATATTCCTGAAATATAGTTATTAATAAATAACTCCCCTGTATCAATTGCAGAGTAAACAGTAAAATTATCAACATTTATATCTCCATATCCTATTCTAATTATTATATTATTTTTTACACCTGCTTTTTTAATTCTACTAATAAAATATTTTTTATTTTCTAACACTTCATTTTCAGAAAATGAAACTACAATAACTGATTCGTAATCTTCGGTAAAAAGTTCATTATAATTTTCAGAATATTCCTTAGCTGTAATATTAACAAACTTCTGAATATTTTTTATTGAGTTATAATTCAACTCGTATTCCTTTAATGATAACAAGGGAATAGAATCATCCTTATTGGGTAAATTTTTCCAGAAATTAAAATTATAAATAACTTTCAAGTCAGCTGGCAAACTAAAATCCATTTTTCTTGAACCAAGAAATAAATAATCCGGGGGTGTCCCAATTGTTTTCCACTGTTGTCTGTCAAGTAACGGGGAATCTGAATTATCCTTGTCTGTTTCTTTTTTAAATGAATCCAGCATCGGATCATTTGAACAATAAAAGTAACCAACTTTTCTTAAACAGGTTTCATCGTAATAGTATTCTTTTTCGGTTACAGATAATATTACCACCGGAATTTTTTTATCACCTTTTATTGAAATATTTGTTGTTGTTTTTTCTTTTTCAGGTTCTCTTTTTATCTTAATTCGATCTGTGTTTTCTGTAATGAAATCATACCTATCTAATAAAATTTTGCATACTATAATTTCATTTTCAGGTTCTTCTGTAAGAGAAATTCTTATCGTATCGCCAATACCTTCTTCAAGAAGTGTTCCTATCCCAATTGAAGACTTCACTCTACCATCTAAACCATCTCCCGCTTCAGTAACACCGAGATGAATCGGGTAATTCATATTCAAATCAGCCATTTTTTCTACAAGCAATCTATATGAATCAATCATTACTGATGGTATGCTTGCTTTCATAGATAATACGATGTTATAATAGCCAACATCTTCACAAATTCTAACAAATTCAAGTGCAGATTCCACCATACCCAATGGTGTATCTCCAAACCTATTCATTATTCTATCAGATAGTGAACCATGATTAACACCAATTCGCATTGCAGTACCATATTCTTTGCAAATCATTACGAGAGGAATAAACTTTTGCCTTATTCTTTCAAGTTCTTCATTATATTGAGAATCAGTATATTCTTTTACTTCAAACTTCTTTTTATCTGCATAGTTACCAGGATTAATTCTTACTTTTTCAACTATTCGTGCTGCAATCTCAGCAGCATTAGGAGTGAAATGTATATCAGCAATTAAAGGTGTATTATACCCTGATTCTTTTAATTTATTCTTAATTACTTTAAGGTTCTCAGCCTCCTTAATACTTGGAGTTGCAATCCTAACATAGTCCGCACCTGCATCAATTATTCTGATAATTTGCTCAACAGTAGCATTTGTATCCATCGTATTAGTAGTAGTCATAGATTGAATTCTAATAGGATAAACCCCGCCAAGTGGTACATCACCAATTTTTACTTCCCGAGTTTTAAATCTTATTATTCTCTTTTTTTTTATCATCTTAGTTTTTTACTATCTTCAAATAACATTCTTTTTTCCTCATCGGTCAAAGCATCATAACCCTTTTCTGCAAGTTTATCAAGGATTTTATCTATTCTTTTTTGAATTTTTTTCTGTTCTTCTTCCTGTTGCTTTTTTATATCCTCTTTTGATAATTCTTTATATTCTGCATTTCTTATCTCTTTTTCAGATTCCTTTTTTCTTGGAGGTTCAAATGGCTTACCAAATTCTCTGTCTGAGAAAAAATCAGTATAATCAAAAATATTATTTTGTTTCTTGAAAAAATTCTTAAAGCGAACATTTGAATCAAATAAAAGATAAATGAAACCAATAACTGCTCCCCCAACATGAGCAACATGTGCAACTCCAGATTCGACAGAAGTTACTATATAAACAACTTCAAGTATTATATAGAATACTACAAAATATTTTGCTTTAATAGGAAAGAGAAAATATAAATAAATTTCTCTATTCGGGAAAAGAAAAGCAAAAGCAATTAAAATCCCGAAAACGGCACCAGATGCACCAATTGTTGGACCTACATCTGAAAAGAATGGAGTAATAAACAAATTAGAGAGTGCAGCACCAATTCCACAAATAAAGTAATATATTAAAAACTTTTTTGAGCCCCATAAATTTTCAATTTCCACCCCGAACATCCACAAAGCAAACATATTGAAGAAAATATGCCCAAAATTACCATGAATAAACATATAAGTTACAATCTGCCAAGGATAGAATTGACCGAGTATCGGATTATTATAAAAACTAACATCACCAAATATAGGTTGAAGAGCAAAATATTTGAGAAATAATAAGCTAAGCGGATATTTCCCAATCCTTAACATATTTAACAAAAATATCTGTAAAAGAAAAACCGTTAAATTACTTATCAGCATAAATTTTATGACAGGAGGAAATAGTGAAAATCCGCCTAAGAAACCGGGTTTTTTATATTTTGTGTTCAATTTTTGTCAATATTTTTTTTGCTTTTTTAAAATCTTCTAAAGTATCAATTTCTATACATTCATATTCTGAGATATCAACAGCATATATATTAAATAAATCTATATTTCTGTCAATAAGTTCCTGAAAAGTAACTTCATAAAATTCATTAACATTATTTTCTTTTAATATTTTTCTATCAAGTATTTTATACATCTCATTTAAAAATTCTTTTGATAGCTTCTCGATTCCTATTGATTCACCAGCAGATTTTTTTATATCAACTTCTTTTCCGATTTTAAGGATACGATTATTATTATCTAACAACACTTTTATTTGTTCTTCATCAGCAATATGATTTTTCAATGCCAAACAAGTATCATAACCAGATTCCAAAAGCTTTTTTAAAATAAGTTTATCAAATATAATATCACTATCAAGTAATAAAATATCATTTCTTACTTCATTTTTTGTTAACCATAGAGAATAAGAATTATTATTATTAGGATAATCAGGATTTAAAATGAATTTGCACTTTATATAATTAAATTTTTTTTTCACATACTCTTCAATCATATTCGCTTTGAAACCTAACACAAATATAAAATCACTAACTCCTACATCTACAATATTATTAATAATGTGGGTAAGAATGTTATTACCATTTATATCCAGTAAACATTTAGGGATATCATTAGTCAGAGGTCTCAGTCTCTTTGCTAAACCCGCTGCCAGAATAACTGCCTGCATTTTTTCTTATTTTAAAATTACCTAAAACAATTTTCTGTAAAATAAACAGAATTATAAAAATAAAGTTACCCAATGTTATTGTAATAAATAAATACAAATCCACTCTAAAAAATAATGTAAGTATAATTGCTAACGTTAAATGAGTTGTCGAACCTAACCAGCTCCAACACCTAAGCAAAAACTTATTCTTTTTCTTATATTCTTCAGGTGTAACATCATAAACAATATCTTTTGTAATGGCTTTTTGTAAATAACAGTACTTTAAATAAATATAAACAAGCAACTTTGCAATATATCTTCCTTTAAGTCTCCTTAAACCAACTAAATCGCCCTCAAATTCCTTTATATCAGAGTTAACATCGTGAATTATATTATAAACATATCTAAGATATAGATTACGGTAATTATCAAAATACATATTTTGAATGGCTCTTGAAAAAGCAGCAAAAGCGGTTATAGACCAAACAAATATAGGATTTTCAGAAATACTGTATCCAATTGCAATACCAATAAATGTAGAAATTGCGGTAATATAATCAATTAGACCATCAACAACTCTCCCGATTCGTGTGCCATTTTTTTTCAATCTCGCAAGTTGCCCATCTGCACAATCGAGAACATTGCATATAAAAAAACTAATTGCCGCAAAAATAAACATCAACTCAGTACTAAAAGTATAAAACACCCCAGCTAAAACTCCAAAAATTAATGCTACAGTAGAAATTTGGTTTGGTGTTATATTAGTATTATATATTAATCTTACAAATTGAAATGAAATTGGTCTATAAATTAATAAATCCAGAATTTCTTCTGCATCAGTTCCTTTTAAGGATGCTTTATAATCTAATTTCACCTTCAATTTTAAGATGCTTTTTTCTTTTTATTGGATAATTTCTTCAATTTTTTCTTAAGCGATTTTTTTAGTTCATCTTCATATTTCTTTTTCACTCTTTCAATAAAATACTCCTGAGCATTAAATTTGCTTTTATCTGTATGTTCAATTCTGGAATAACTACCATCACTATTTAATTCTCTCGTCTTAACATTATCTCTGAGATATATATCAAGAATTTCTTTTATTTCTTTCTTAATATGAGCATCTTCTATCGGGTACATAATTTCAACTCTGCGGTCAAAATTTCTATCCATAATATCTGCACTACCAGAATAAACTACTGGGTTACCATTATTATAAAAGTACAGTGCTCTACTATGTTCTAAAAACCTACCAACTATACTAAAAACCCTTATATTCTGACTTAAATTAGGAATCTTTGGCTTCAAACGACAAATACCTCTGACTAATAAGTCTATTTTAACACCAGCATTTGACGCTTCATATAATTTTAAAATTATTTTATCATCAACAAGAGAATTAATTTTAAATATAATATGTCCATTATTATACTTTTTGTGATTATCGATTTCATTATTAATAAGTTCTATTATCCTTTTTCTCATATCAAAAGGAGCAACAATAAATTTCTCAAATTTCATTTTCTTTGAAAAGCCAGTTAAATAATTAAAGAGTATAGAAACATCAGAACCAAAAGTTTCGTTTGCTGTAAATAAGCCAAAGTCTGTGTAAATTCTCGCGGTTATAGGGTTATAGTTACCTGTGCTTAAATGAACATATCGTTTCATTTTTCCTTCTTCTTTTCTAACAACAAGAGCAACTTTACAATGTGTTTTTAGTCCTGATACTCCATAAACGACATGAACTCCTGCATTTTCAAGTTTTTTAGCCCAGATTATGTTGTTTTCTTCATCAAATCTTGCTTTTAACTCTACAACCGCTGTTACTTGTTTATTATTTTCTGCTGCTTCGATAAGAGATTTAATAATAGGAGAGTCTCCGCTTGTTCTATATAATGTTAATTTAATTGCAAAGACATTTGGATCTTCAGCTGCCTGCGCAATAAACTCATTTACAGAAGTAAAAGAATAAAATGGATGATGTAAAAAAATATCGCTTTTTCTTATTGACTTAAAAATATCTTCTTCATCTCTTAAAAATGAAGAAATTCTTGGGGTAAATGCTTCATATTTTAAATTCCTTTTATCAATTTTATATAAATCCATCAAATCGCCAAGGTTTAACTGTCCATTAATTTTATATATTTCTGTCTTATGAAGCCCCAATTTTTTTTCAAGAAAATTGAGAAAATATTCCGGGATATTAGCATCAACCTCAAGTCGTACAATTATACCAAGTCTTCTTTTCTTAACCTCTTCCTCAATTAATTTTAGAAGATCATCTGCTTCGTCTTCTTCCAATTCAAGATCGGCATTTCTTGTAATTCTCAGTGAATATGCTGAAGTTGTTCTCATTCCGGGAAATAACTTACATGCATTAGCTTTAATTATATCCTCAATTAAAATAAAATTATAGCCATCTCTGTTCTCAATTTTATAATACCGTGGGAAATTACCCGGCACTTGAATTATTGAAATTTTATCATCAGTTTGTTCTGTGTCGGGATCATCAAGAATAATTGCTAAAGCAAGAGTTCTATTTACAAGGTTAGGAAAAGGATGTACATTATCGAGTGCAATTGGAGTTAAAACAGGAAATAGTTCTTCATCAAAGTAATTATCAATCTGCTCTTTTTCTTCCTGTTGAAGATTTTCATACTTAACAAAATTAATATTGTTTTTTGAAAGTTGAGGAATAATAATTTCATTAAATATCCTATATTGTTCATTAATTAAGGGGCATAATTTTTCATAAATTGCATCCCTTTGCTCAAAAGCTGTCATTCCATCAGTAGTAACTTCATTAACATTACTCGATATTTGTCTTTTTAACCCTGCTACCCTAATCATAAAAAACTCATCGAGATTTGTACTGAAAATCGATAAAAATTTTACCTTTTCGAGTAATGGATTTCGTTCATCAGCTGCTTCTTCCAGAACTCTTTTATTGAATTCTATCCAGCTTAATTCCCGATTAAACAGAAACTGTGATTTCGAAAAAACAGACATATTATTTTGTTATTTCAAAATTAATTTTATCTCCTTCTTTTATATCGTGTCTGTCTGTATAACCACCAATAACTTCAATAACATATTGTGATTTTTTCTCAGAGGGCAAAGACTTCAAAGTTCGTGGAATTGTGTTTTTATAAATCTTTACAATTTCTTTATCGCTGTTAACATAAATTATATCAAGTGAAATATAAGTATTCTTCATCCAGAATGATTGATAATCTTCTTTAGGAAAAATAAACAACATACCCTGATTTTCCTCCATTGATTTTCTGTACATTAATCCCATAATTCGTGATGAATCTTTATCTGCAACTTCAATATCAATTTTAGAAATAATTTTATTATCATTTTTGCTTACAAATTCAAGAGTTCCTTGTTTTTTGAAAACCGGTTCGGCTTTTGTTTTATCTTTACCAACTAATAAAGAGTATAAAATAATCACCAAAACTATCAACAAAACACCTATCACTATAAAAGTTATTGTTTTCTTACTTTTAAATTTTTTACTCTGTTTGCTCTTAACTTTCATTAATCTATTTAGATTTTAGAAATTCTTTAATACATTCAATTAAATAATAATTTTGTTCTCGTGTTCCAAGCGTAATTCTTGCTTCTGTTTTAAATGCTTCTTCATCTAAAAATTTAATTAATACATTTCTTTCTTTGAGAAATTGTTTTAATTCTTTTCTTATCGTTTTAGGCATATCAACAAGCATAAAATTTGCATAAGTCTTATAAGGAGTAAAGCCATCCATTTTATTAAACTCTTCATACATATATTCTTTATCTTCCTGCATAATGAAATTAATTTCATCATAGTATTTTTCATCATCAAGAGCAATTTCAGCAAGTTTTTCTGAAATTCTATTATAACCAAGATATCTAACGGAATAGTTAATTAATTCTTCAAGATTTTTTCCGGCAAAAGCAAATCCAATTCTACAACCTGCTAATGCATAATATTTTGAGAAAGTTCTACATATAACAAGATTTGGAAATTCATCTATATATGGTTTTACATAATCATTCTCTTTTGACCCAAATCCCCAATATGCTTCATCAATCATAACAAGTGCACCGCGACAAGCATCAAGAAATTGCCAAAGTTTATCAGAAGGAATACGGTTACCGGTTGGATTATTTGGCGAAGCAATCAGAACAATTCTTGGGCGTTCTCTTTCATAAATTTCAATCATTTTATCAACATCATACATATATGTTTTTACCCCATCTTCTTCACCAATATACATTGGATATTCAACATTAAATCCACCGACCTCACATGCAACCTTTTTATAATACCACCACGCTTCCTTTGGAATTAAGATTTTTTCTTTTCTATCAAGGTAATAATGGATAATTTGTTTTAATAAATCTTCACTACCATAGGATAATATCACCTGTCTTTCACTAATATTAAAATCATCGGCTAATCTTTTAGAGAGACTTGATTTATAACCTTTTTCAAAATCCCTTGAATACCAACTAAGTTCATCAAGTGTAACATTCTTCAAAAATTCAAAACACTTGGGCGAAGGACCATATTGCGATTCATTCCTGTCAAGATACTGAAGAGTGTCGAATTTTAATTTTTTAGTCATAATAATTAATATTATTTAATAAATTTAATTTTTTTTCTTTTTCGTAGATGGAGAAAAATCCTTTGTAAGAAACCTCATCATCCCTTTCTTACAATCCTCAGTCATTCTTACTATAACATTCATATCAGCAGCATAACTTAAGGCTGATTCAAAACTCATATTCACAGCATTTCTGATAATTTCCTTTGCAAAAAGTAAAGAAGAGAAAGAAGACTGGTTTATTTCCCTGCAAATATTTTCTACATAAGCATTAAGCATATTCTCTTCTATAACATAATTTACAAGACCAATTTTGTGTGCATCAATTGCAGTGATAAATCTTGAGGTCAAAATCAAATCCTTAACATTAGATTCAGATATTCTTTTCAAAAGAAAAATTATGCTGATTGAAGGGACAAAACCAATTTTAACTTCAGTAAAGCCGAACTGTGCTTTATTAGAAGCAATTATTAGATCACAAGCACTGGCAATACAACAGCCAGCTGCTAATGCATAACCTTCAACCATAGCGATTACAGGTTTCCGGCAATTATAAATAGATAGCAATAATTCTTTATAATTATCTGAATCTTTTTTATTTTCAATTGCATCGTATTTAGATATCTTATTAATATATTCAAGAGAAAATCCTGTGCTGAAATTACCACCTTTACCACATAATACAATTGTTTTTGTTTCAAGGTCATTTGAGAACTCTTCGAAATAATTTTTAATTTCAGAAATCATATTTTCATCGAGAGAATTTCTTTTCTCTGGTTTATTCAAAATTATTTTCTTAGTAAATCCTATTTGTTCTATTAAAATATTATTATCTTTTGCCATTTTATTAATTTTTAATAATAGAATTATAGTAAATTTGAGAATAATTATTTATGTTAATTAATTGTGAATCAATTAAAAAGTGTTTTCTCAAAATATCTTCATTTATTACATCGCTGGTATTCCCATAAGCTACGATTTTACCATTATCAAGTAAAATAGTTTTCCCGGTATATCTCAATGCAAGATTTAAGTCATGAGTAATAATAATAATTGTAAGTTTTTTTTCTTCATTTAATTTTTTTAAAAGAGAAAAAATTTCAATACTATGACTGATATCAAGGAAAGTTAAGGGTTCATCAATAATTAAAATTTTATTTTCTAATTCAGTCAGGGGATTTAGTTGAACTAATGAAAGAGTAATTAATACTTTTTGCAATTCCCCACCTGAAATTTCATCTAAAAATTTATTCTGTAAATCTTTTAATCCAAGCAAATCCAGTGTATAGTCAACTACTTCTTTATCTTCTTTTGAATAACTATAATCATAAAAATCTTTATAGGAATATCGTCCTAAAAGCAAGAAGTCTTTGATTTTTAATCCTCTGAATACAGGTATACCATATTGAGGTAAATATGATAAAATAGTAGCAAATTCTTTCCTCCTGTATTCAGATATGTTTTTATTATGTAACATTATATTTCCAGAATAGTTTCTAAGCAAACCGGCGATAAGTTTTACGAAAGTAGATTTTCCTGATCCGTTTCTACCTATTATAGAAACAAAATCCCTTTTATTAAATTTTAAATTAATATCTTTAAAAAAGGCGATTTCTTTTCTATAAGAAAAAGATAGATTTACGGTGAATAAAATCGACATCAGAATATTAGCCCTGAACTTTCTCCAAGGTTTTTGGATTTAAATACCAATTAAATTCTCCCTTTTGGGTTTTAACATCATACTCAATAGAACAAACACCGGATTTTTTTATTTGTAAATTTGCAGTTTTTCCTCCTGTTAACAGGTTAGCAAGATTAGTCATCATAGGATCATGTCCAACCAGTGCAATAGTCTCAAAAATTGAATTTCTTCTAATCATATCAACTACTTTTTCCACAGGAGATTCAGGGGCTAACTCATTAACAATTTCCACATCATATTTAAACTTTAAATATGTAGCTAAAATCTCAGCAGTTTGTACACATCTAATGTGTGGACTAGAATAAATTTTCTCAAGGGTAAAAAATTCATCTTTTAATTTCTTAAAAACCGACAATGAGTTTTTACGCCCTTTGGGAGTTATAAATCTCCATTCATCATTGCGGACAGTTTCAGTTTCATAATCAATTGCTTCCGCATGTCTAATTAATAATATTTTCATATCTGTTAAATTTAATTTATTATTTTACATTCTACAGGGTTAATTCCGTTTGAACTTGTGATTAAAACAGTATATATCTCATTTTCTTCCAAGTTCTCAGAATCGCTCCGAACTCTTATATAATTTTCAGTCCAACCTTCTATAATATTGTTTTTTCTACTCTCAAATAAAACTTTATGAGTTTTCAATATATTATCAGAATAAAATTTCATTTTTTTATTTTGAGACAATTCACTTAATATTTTATTTCGTTCCTTTTTAATCTGCGGTAAAACTTTATTTTTATAATTTATAGATAATGTCCCGGGTCTTTCAGAATAAGTAAATATATGTAAATAAGTAACAGGTAAATCGTTAACAAAATTGTAAGTATTGGAAAAACTCTCTTCTGTTTCTCCGGGGAAACCTACGATTACATCTAATCCAATTCCAGCATTAGGAATCTTCATTTTAATATTTTCTATTACTTTTTTAAACATTTTAGTATTATATCTTCTTTTCATCAATCTTAAAATTTCATCATCACCACTTTGTAAAGGAATGTGAAAATGCTTACAAAATTTATCTGAAGAAGCAATAAAATCAATAATCTCATCACTTAGTAGATTAGGTTCTATAGAGCTTATCCTAATTCTTTTAATATCAAGTTTTTCAAATTGTTCCATAAGAGAAAGCAGATTTAATCCACCTTCACTTCGGTAATCACCAATATTTACACCGGTTAAAATAATCTCTTTATAGCCGGCATCAATAATTCTTTTTGTATTTTCTATTATTTGGGGTAAAGGTAAAGAACGTGATTTCCCTCTTGCCAAAGGAATAGTGCAAAAAGCACAGTTATAATCACATCCGTCCTGAATTTTTAAAAAAGCTCTCGTTCTTAAATCATTGTCAGCAGAGTATGCTTCACCAATAAAATCAGAATTTTTGATATCAGATACATAAACTTCGGGTTTATTGCCATTTTTCTTATAATTTTTATCAAAATCCTTTCCTAAACTTTTCTCTAAATATTTTATTACATCATATTTTTCATTTGAACCAAGTATTAAATCCACTCCAGGTATCATAGATATCTGCTCTGACTTAAGTTGGGAATAACATCCGACAACAACAACAAAAGTATCAGGATATTGTCTTAAAACGCTTCTAATAATTTTTCTACATTCACTATCGGCATGAGAGGTAACAGTACATGTATTTAAGACAAATATATCTGATTTTTCACCAAAACTTTTCAACTGTAAACCTTTTTCTGCGAATTTTCTCCCTAAATATGAGGATTCGCCATAATTTAATTTACAACCTAATGTATGTATACAGACACTTCTCATAATAATTATGTAGTAATTTACATAATTTTAACTCGTTAATTAATATAAAAATATTTCACCTTTAAATATACAAAAATTAACCATTTTAAAGAAACAGAAATAAAAAGGTATAAAAAATTAAGGTGTTTTTTGACAAAATATGCTAATTATTTAAAAAACGACCTTACTTAATAAATAACATTTTCTTAGTTTCTTTAAAACCATTAGCCTCAAGTGTATAAAAAAATATCCCTGTGGATAAAAACGATGGTTCAAATAAAATATTATAAGAGCCTGAAGGGATAATATCATTTATAAGGGTAGCAATTACTTTCCCCTGTAAATCAATAACATTGAGTCTTACGAAACCGCTAATATAGCAGTCGAACTTAATTCTTGTTGAAAAATTAAAAGGATTTGGAAAATTCTGATATAAATGATAGTATTCTGGTGTTTTTGTATGGGAACCGTTGACAAAAATCGTTCCCCCATTTGTTGACCTGTAAATCACCGCTTGCTGTCCTGAAAAACCACCACTCATATAAAAGTTATTTTCATCAATTAAAGATAGTCCGGTAATATAAACATCATTATTCAAATAATTTATAAGCCAATTTAAACCGAAATTTGAAGTTTTAAAAGTTGTTATTTTTCCAATACCAAAATAAGTATCATAATAATATCCAACTGAAAATGCTACCCCGGTATTTTTTACAGTTTCTACTATAGAAGGTATAACACCAATTACAAATAAAATTGAATCCCAACTATTTCCCCCATCAGTCGATCTGAACAATTTTGTACCGGAAGTACTGGAACCATTGTTTTGAATATTACCGTTTCCAAGTGCTAAACAAGTGTTTTCATTAAAAAATGCTAAATCTGAAATAGATAAAGTATAAGGGAAACTCATCTTAGACCAGTTAATGCCTCCATTGGTAGTTTTAAATAAAACACCGTAAAGACTAACCAGCAAATTTGTATCTGAAACATCACCACACACAAATCCTGTGTTTTGATTAATAAACTTAATTTTAACTAATCTAAGAAATTGTTCTAAATAAATCGTACTCCAGTTAATACCACCATTAGTAGTTTTCAATACTCTGCTGTTTCCTATACTTCCTGAATCTATAATAACGAATCCACTATTCGAGTTAAAGAATTTCATATCCATAATATATCCAGCTGTAGTATCAAAATTTCCAACTTTTTGCCAATTTTGACCACTATTTGTTGATTTCAGAAATACCCCTTTATATTCAGCAGGTGAACCGTCAATTCCAATATTATAAAGATAAGCTTTAATAAAATCAGGATATTTATAATAAAACGTAGGATATTGATTATGCCCTTTTGAAAACAAATTTTCAGCACCACCAGAATATACCAATAAAGAATCTATAAATTGCAAAGCGGGCAAAGCACGAATTTCTGATGGATAAGAAGATAATATCCAATTATTTCCTGAATTTGAGGTGAAAAATATCCTTGCACTAAAAAAGCCTAAAGTATGTCCAGCAGAGACCCCTTTATTAATATCATAAAAATTTAGTGAATAGGCGACACCTTGATAAGGTAGAAAATACGGTATCCATTGAGATTTTATATTCTTAACAAGAATACACAATAGAATAAGTAATAAATATTTTTTCATTTAATAATGTTTTACATATTAAAATCTTTTAAAATAAAAGAGCTTTTATATAACGGAAATTAATATTGCATAATTACTTAACTAATATCATTCTCTTTACATCTGAGAAGTTATCTGTTTCTAATCTATAAAAATACACACCACTTGAAAGCTCAGTTCTCGGAGATGAATAAACATTCCAGTTAATTTCATATTCGCCAGCCTGTAAATTTTCATTTACTACTAATGCTACTTCCCGTCCTAACAAATCAAGAATTTTCAACTTTACGAATGTTTTCTCGGGAATATGAAATTTAATATTTGTTGAAGAATTAAAGGGATTGGGATAATTCTGCTCTAATTTATATTTATCAGGAATATTCTTTGTAATTTCTTTTATACCTATCGTTGTAGCGGATTTTAGAACAACATAATTATTGGGGTCAAACAAAACATTGGTAGGTTGACGGTCAAAATTAAAGGTGAACAATTGCTGATTTATATTATTAAAAATTGTTAAAGTAGAATCAGGACCAGATGTGAATACAACTCTAATTTGAAATTTACATGGGAAAAATCCGGCGTTTGTTTGCACTTGCTTAATTAAGAAATCAACTTTCCAGTTTCCACTTCCTAAATTTGTTATTGTATAAGAATTCTGATATACCGGATGATTAGGTTGTTTAACCCAAGCATTAAAAAACCAATCAAGATTCTGAGCGCTTATTTGATTACATAGTTGATTAAATTCGTTTGTAGTAGCATTTTTATATTTAAAATTATTCGTATCGGTAGCATAAGAGTTTAAAATAGAAAAGAAAATAGAATCATTAAGATGATACCTCAAGAGATGCAAAACACAAGCACCTTTACAATAAATAATCCCATAATGGTATAAGGAATCAATAGAAGGTGTATAATTTTGCCATGCGGGGACATAAATCGGGAAACCTGCATTTTGAGAGAAGTAGGTGCCAGCTTTAGAATTAATATCATTCTTATAAGCAGTATATCCTCCTGTTCTTTCCTTCCAAATTGCTTCCATAAAAGTTGCAAATCCTTCATTCAACCATATATCTGCCCATGTCCCGCAGGTAATCATATCACCAAACCACATATGAGAAAATTCGTGAACGACAAGATTTTCAGACCAGCAATTGAAACATAAAGTAATTAAGGTTTGATTTTCCATTCCAGCCCATTGAAAACCAGAACCCGAAGCAGCAGTTGCAAATCCTGCTTTTTCAAAAGGATATTCTCCAAATTTTGCAGAAAAATAAGAAAGCATTACATTCATAATATTCTTTATAGGTGTATAGTTTTCACCAGAACTGAAATAAAATCTTGTGGGAATACTATCATTTGGATTAGATGGTCTTTTCCAGTAAATAATATCAATGTTATAATTTACTCTTCCGGTCATAACCACTAAATAAGTTGCAACCGGGTCTCTGCTAATCCAGTGATAATATATAGTATCGCCTGTTACTGTGGAATCTGCAAGTCTTCCATTTGAACCTATACGAACATTCGAAGGTACCTTTATAGTTATATCAACCGTTGCTTTATCCGATGGTTTATCCCAACAAGGGAACCATTTTCTCGCACCTTCAGGTGGGCTATCTGTAAACACCATCCCATTTGAAACATAAAAAGCATTGTCAATAACATTATTATGACGATAATAAACTATTACATTTACTGTCTCCCCGGGATTATAAGTTCTGTCAAGAATAATATTCAAAATATTATTTGTATGAGTAAATGTTAACGCAGGTCCATTAAATAATTTTACTGAATCAATTACAAGAGAAGTATTTACTGCATTAAGATTTATATTATTCAATGTGGAATCTACTTTAAAAGTTATTTTATTATTTGCAATAAAACTTCTTGGATAGGGGGACTTGAAACAGTTGTATATATCAAAATATAATTGATAATTCAATACATCAAAAGAATGTTTTGGTGTTTGCGAAAAGAGCCCTTGCTGAATGAATAAAGTAGATAAGATAATTAATAATTTTAAAGTTAATAATTTTTTCATTTTTATTTTAATAAATTATTAAAGTAATTGATAATTTTTTCATCATTAGAATTGTAATATTTCTTTAATAAATCTATGGATAAACCAGTTTTAAAATAGTCATTAATGAATTCTTCAGAATTCCTTAAAATTTCATTTTCAAGAATCATCAGCCTTTGCATAATTCCGGAACCCGATAAATTATATAAAACATTTATTTTAATGTAATTTGTACCCCTTCCTCTTTTTATTGGGAAACACTTATCTTTTACTTCTAACACTTTTGAACAGAGCCATGCATTATTTCCCGATTCTGCAGATAGAATTGAAGGTAAAAGTTTTTCTTCATTAAAAAAGACGGGGTAAACTACAGAACAGGGAGGAAATCCAAGTATTGTCCACATAATCATTTTGTCAGAATTGTCACCTTTTCTGACTCCCTGGATAACAACTGATGCAGAGGTTGAATATCTCGGAATAAAATCTGCAAAGTTTACAAAAATATCATCATCGGGATTAAATGAACATTGTTTTTTTAAATCAACTTTTGTTAATCCATGTTTTAAACATCTTGCTGCATCCTGTAATATAAATTGAAGAGTTAAATTTCCTTTATTATATGCATCCTTGAATAATTCTTCTTCAATCAGATACCTCTCATATCCCTGTCCTTTATCTTCAACACCTGAAAATGCAAAATTTGTTCTAATAAGATATCCGTCCGGTGATTCATTAACATCAAACTTAACATATCCCCAATGATGAGTCTCAAAATAAGCAGCATTACCATAAGCATCAATAACACCAAAATTAGTTTCAACACCAAGAGGTTTATTTAAAGTATTCAAAAGTTTCTCGAAATCATCAACAGTAGTACATTCCCTTAATGCAAGTTTCATAATAATGCCTTCTTTATCTTTATACTTTACTGTATCATATAATCCAAGATTAGCAGCTACGGAATTCATTATTGCAAAGCCAGCATTATTCATACCAATCCATATCTCGTTACCATTAGAATCGTTTGAATTTACAATGCCGATATAATCTAAATTACCTTCCCTGAAATACATTAATTTATTATTGAGATTATCGGTATCCCGGTTTTTCCATAGTAAAGGTCTGCCATCTGGAGTAATTTTACCAGATATTATAGCTGTAGTACATGGTTCTCCTGTATTTGAAATAAGACAAATAATAATAGCAAAAAAGAAAAATGAAAATCTTCTCATTACAGTTAATTTTATATAATTTATAAAATTTTGATATTTAAACAAATCTAATTATAAAATATTAATCACAACAAAAATAATAAAAGTGTCTTGCCCCTTTAAAACATTCAATACTAAACACTTTATTATTTAAGAAGCAAACAAAAGTCTTTCTTACATTTAATAATTCTTATAATAATATAGAAAATAATATAGAAAATAATATAGAAAAAATCTTTTCTATTTTATAAGAACCATTTTCTTAATCTCAGAAAAATCACCTGCGGACAACTTATAGAAATAAGTTCCACTTGATAGCTCTGATGCATTAAATTTATACTCATATGAACCGGCTTCCAAAGGTTCATTCAATAAAGTTAAAACTTCCTTACCAAGTAAATCATAAACTTTTAGTGAAACATTACCATAATAATTTAATGAAGGTAAGGTAAATTTTATTATTGTTTCATTATTAAACGGGTTCGGGTAATTCTGCATTAATTCGAAACCTGAAACATAAGCTGGCTGGTTCTTTAAATTGACTAAGATATCACCCCAGGTAAGTGTAGTCCTAATACCATCTAAATCTAATGATGGTGCTATTGTCGCACTTCCCTGCCTTAATGCCACCCTTCCAAAATCCTGTGGGTCAGTCTGAGTAGTCGTTACAGGTCCGGCGTAAGGTGTAGCTGGTTCTGTAGATGGTAAATTGGGAGATGTGAATACATAAAGTCTTACTTCATCATCAGTAGTGGAACCAGAATTAAAAGTATATTTAACAATAACAAGATATGTTGTGCCAAGACTAAAGCCGGTAGTTCCCCATGCAGGTAAGTTAGTTGAACTTATAGAACTTTTTGAGACACCAAAGTAAACCGCTCCTAAAGTATCTTTAGCAAATACCCTTGCAAAATAATTAGTGGTTGAATTAGAAGGAAGTAAAGCAAGAAAATAATCTCCGGTTGGTTGAACAGAATCAATTTTAACCATAAAAGACACATAAACAGAACCAGAAGTAATAATGGTTGAAGAATTTTTATAATTATCAATTCCATTATTACTTAACCTGCAACAATTTCCTATACCTGAGAGAGGATAATTTGTATAGACCAATCCTGGTGATTTTACCAAAATATTATTAACACCGCCACTAAAAGCGACCCAACCATGAGCACCTATAGAGTCACCTGCAGGATAATTAAAATTTTCTATTAATAAGGTTTGCGGATAAGCTGAAAAAGAAAATAAAAAAACAAAAACAATTAATAAATAAATTTTATTATTCATAATTATATAATTTAATTTTATTATCAAATTAATTTGTTTTTTCAAAAAAATCTATGCGAAATAAAAGAAAAATAAAGAAATTTTTAAATTACCGTTAAGTTAAATAAATTTCTCAAACTCAGAATATTGACAATTCAAGTTAGCTAATTAATTAATATATCTTATTAAAATGATTTTTTTAAAAAAATTTCTTAAACTTCTGAATAAATTTTTGAGGTAATCTCTCACACAGAATTCTACACATATTACTAAATATATCGAATATAATTTTCAGATACTTATTAAGCCTGGTAATCATAAATAACTTTAAAACAATAAAATTGAATAAACTAATTTTTTTTATTATTTTCCAGAAAGTTTTCTGTTACTGCTGTATTTATAAAAAATATTTATTTATTAACAAAACCTTACATTATGAAAAAAAAATCTAAAAAATGGATAATAATTACTTCGGTTATTATTATCCTAATAATCATTGGGTATTTTTTCAGGTGGGATTTTTACTTCTATTTTACAAGTAAGGGAATAAATAAAAAAGGCGGTGATATAACAATTATAAATGCACGTATATGGACGGGGGATTCTGTTGATAAATGGAAAACTTCAATGGCCATTAAAGATGGCATAATAATATCTATGGATGATAATTCACCATCAGGAAAAGTAATAGATGCAAAGGGAAAGCTTATTGTACCCGGTATGTGGGATGCACATACACACCCGCATTCTCCTTATATCCTTACAAGCCCTGAAGCTCCAACTTTGTTTGGGGCAAAGACTCTTGATGAGGTTTTAAACCGAGTAAAAAATTATATCAAGGAACATCCTGAAGATAAATTCCCAAGATTTTTTGGATGGTTCTCTCATATATTTAAGGACGGTCAAAAACCTACAAGACAAATACTTGACTCAATAGTTTCTGACAGACCGGTTTACCTTGTAAAACATAATGGTCATGCACATTGGTGTAATACAAAAGCCCTTGAAATTGCAGGTGCACTTGAAAAAGATCCCCCTGAATTCAGAGGTGAAGGGAAAATCGAAAGAGATTCTGTTACAGGACTTGCCACAGGTTATCTTGAAGAAACCGAATATGGGGCAACTCACGGTTTAATGCTCAATGTTTTCAAAAGAGTAAAACCATATACATTTGAAGAACAGGTTATAATTCAACAACTTATTCTTGAAGAATATCCTAAACTTGGTGTAACTTCTATATGGGCTAAAGATGGTGATATCGACATTACAAGAGTATATGAAAAAATATTAAGGAACAATTCATTACCTGTCAGAGCTAACCTTGATAATTTATTTACATATTATTCAGAATTATCAGATTTAAAAAAGTTTTATGATAGGGGTGTTGAAGTTAAAAATTCTGATTTGCCAAAAGATTTTCTTAGAACTAATATAGTAAAATTATACATCGATTTGCCTATTGAAGGATGGATGTGGATGTTTGAACCTTATTCAGACGGTAGTGGAGACGCTGGGAAACCTTCTTATAATATGGATTATTTCAGAAAACAGGTTGAAATATCTGATTCACTCGGTTTGCAGATAAATGTTAGTATATATGGTGATAGAGCTTTAAATGAATGTATGAATATTATGGAAGAAATAATTATGAAAAATCCAGATAAGGAAAGAAGACATACATTTGAACACTCGGAATTTATAATCAAAAGTGATTTACCCAGATTCAAAAAACTTGGTATAATCGCAAGTATGAATCCAATTGTCAGTTACCCAGATAAAACTTTTCAAGAGCATATGTTAAATAAATTTGGGATTGAACGACTTGATGAAGTCTTCAATCCATATAAAGATTTACTTGATAATGGAGCAATTGTTGTTAGTGGAAGTGATTTTCCTCTTGCCCCTATGGATCCTCTTATTGGAATACATATACTTGTTAATGGTACAGACTTTGAAGGTTATAAAGGTCTTTGGAGACTTAAATTATTATCAGTAGAAGAAGCACTAAAAACTTATACTGTTTACCCTGCTTATGCTTCCTGGATGGAGAACAAAATAGGAAAACTTAAACCAGGCTTTTATGGAGATTTCGTAATGCTATCAGATGATATATTATCAGATAATTTCCCGAAAGAAAAATTATATAAAGTAAAAGCAATTTTAACTGTTTTGAATGGACACATTGTTCATGAAGACTTTTCAAACACAGAGAAAATTATTGATTTTAATAAGTAATTTGTTTTTGGAATAATAAGGCGTTTACAAGACTGATTACTTTTTGATTTAAGTTATATAATTTTAATTATTCTACGCTACAGGAAATATTAGATTCTGAAATTATTTTCACATAATTTTGAATCTGTATTTCATCAAGACCTGTAAGCTTACTTAAGGAGTACTTTTTACCTAACGAAGTATATTTAGATTCTCCAAGATTATGGAATGGGATTAGACGGATTTTCTCAATCCCATTAATTTTGCAAATATTAATTATATCTTTAATATTCTTCTCAGTAGCAGTAAATACAGGTATAAGAGGAATGGAAACTGTAATTTTATCTTTACAAATTTTTGATAAATTTCTTAAATTATTTAATATAGTATCATTTTCACATCCTGTAATTTGTTTATGCAATTCCCTATCTACACATTTAATATCAAAATAAATAAAATCGAATTTATCAACAAACAAACTAACTTTATCCCAATCAAACATTCCGCAAGTTTCGACACCAATTGAAATTCCCTCCTTTGTACAGAATTCAACAAATTCTGAAACGAATTTATGCTGAAATAAAGGTTCTCCACCAGATAAAGTTACACCACCATCAGAATTTCTGTAGAAAATAGAATTTGTTTTTACTCTGTCGAATAGTTTTTCAGGGGTCCATTCTTTCCCAGATATTATTATAGCGTAATTTAAACAATTTTCCGTACAAATATAATCAGAACAATTTTTACAAATATCTCTATTAAAATCAGGGTATCCTTCTACATCAAATTCAATAGCATTATGAGAACAAACTTTATAACATGTTCCGCATCTTTTACAAAGCATTTTATTATACATTATTTCAAACCTAAAATCCTGACCTTCGGGATTAGAACACCAAAGACATTTCAAAGGACATCCTTTAATGAAAATTGTAGTTCTTATACCTTCACCATCCTGTAATGAATACTCCTGAATATTGAATATGATTGCGTTCAAAATGATATACTTTTGTTTATAAAGAATGTTCTGTTCGGGCAATTATCTGGTCTTGAATAGATTTACTTAATTCTACAAAGAAAGCACTGAAGCCTGCAACACGCACTATTAAATCACGATAGTTTTCAGGATGTAATTGTGCTTCTTTTAACATCTCACTATCAACAATATTGAATTGTAATTGAAATCCAAGATGGTCAAAGTAAGATTTAATTAAAGCAAGTAACTTTTTAGAACCTTGAATTCCTTTTAAAACTGAAGGATGAAATTTCATATTATGAAGTCCACCTCTGATTTTTGTATGGTCTATTTTTCCTGCTGATAATAAAACTGACACCGGACCGTTTTTATCCGTTCCAGGATAAGGTGAAGTAACACCATCGCATAATGCTTCTTCTGCTAATCTACCGTCGGGTGATGCCCCACATACCTTACCAAATGGCGTATGAGTACTAATTGCAAGCATTGAAGGATCATAAGGTTTTCCGAGATAATTATCATTTCTGCTGACATATTCACAATAAGCATCAAAAAGTTCTTCATAAATTTTATCCACATAATCATCATTATTACCCCACTTGGGAGCATCAAGTGCTTTTTTTCTAAGTAATTCAAAACCTTCCCAGTTATTGTTACAGGCATATTTTAACTCATCAAGTGTACATTCTTTGTCATCTTCAACGAGTTTTTTAACTGCGGAAAATGAATTTGCAACATTTACCATTCCTGTACTTAATGTTGTCGGGGTTCCATTACAGATAGCACCACCATCATCAAGTGAAAGACCTCTCTCCACACAATCTCTTATGAGAACAGAAGAATAAATCAGATTACATGTCTGTCTATGAGCTGCCATAACAATATTCCAATACAATTGCCAATTATTTATTGCATTTTGTAAATGAAACTTATAAGCAGACATTAATTCTTCGTAATTTTTCGGTATATCTGTTTTATCAAACTGAAGACCTGTTCTCGGATCTTTACCACCGTTTAATGCAAGTTCAAATAATTTCATATGATTTATAAAGCCAGCCTGTACTATTCCATAACTCATACCTTCAAGAGTTGGTTCTGTACATCCACCCATTGCTGCATATTTACGAATAACTGGCAGAGGTAAATTACATTTCTGAAGTTCGTGCTGAATATAAACTTTCAGATTAAAGAATGCGGGAAATCCACATCCTGTCTTTACACATTCAATTGCTTTTAATAAAAATTCATTACTTAAACTATCATCATACCAAATTGATAAAGTTGGCTGTATAGTCTGACAATTTATTGCTGCCTGAAGAATTAAAATAGATAAATCATTATCCCCTCTGTGTCCCCTTTCATCTGTTCCACCTAAAATCATATTTTGATATAAATTACCAGAACCGAGTCCAGCCCAAGAGAAAGATGCGACATATTCAATCTCCGTCATTTTAACTCTTAATGCTTCTAATAATTCAAGCACTTCTTCTTTAGTAATTTTTCCGGAGTCAATATCTTTCTTATAATAGGGATACATATATCTGTCAAACCTTCCGGGACTGTACCCTAATTGAGAACCTTCTATATGCCCGGCAAGATATATAAACCAGAATGCCTGCATTGCTTCTTTAAAATCACGGGGAGGATTTGCAGGTACATGCTTACACCTTTCTGCTATTTCAAGTAATTCCTTTTTTCTATTTTCATTTTTTTCCTTTTCTGCCATTTCAAGCGCTTTTTTAGCATAGTTGTTCGCCCATTTAATCGTACCTTCAAGAGCTCTTATACCTGCACGCCAGAAATAAACTTTTTCTGCTGATTTATAATCAGTTATTTTTGTCTCTTTTATTTTGTTTTTCATTCGTTCAATAATCTTAATGAACCCCTGCGACAATGCAGTCTCAAAATCCAATACATATCTACCTTCAGGAGCCGGATCGTGTGGTGCGGTATAAAGAACTGCTTGCCACCCCTCTTCAATATAATCAGCTTTATCAAAAACTGTTTTCCAGAGATTGTCACCAACATCCTGCATACACTTTCCAACCCAATATTCCGCACATTCTTTCAACCATTTTTTATCTTCCTTTGATAATAAAAATTTATTAGAAAAGAAATCATAATCACCACTTTCTGCTAACGTTTTTGCTTTTGCAATTCCACCTCCTGTACCAATGTCTGTTACTTTATCCTGCGCTTCCTGCTCTTCATTTCTGAACTCTCTCAAAATATATTGAGTTGCATAATTACAATAAGGAATTGCTCCTCTGACATACCTTGTTTTACTTCCAACAAATAGTTCAAAATCTCTTATAACAGGAGTAATATTTTCGATAGCATAAGCATGGCATTCAGCTCTTCTTTCAAGTACATTCATACCATCAGTTCTTCTATGAGCGTCAGTATAATGTTTAATGTATTCAGCATCTATCATAATCGGTTCAGATAAGTAACGGTCCCTCATTGCTTTAATTCTTTCTGTTGAAGGAAAGCCTTTTATTTCTCTTTCTTTTAATTCAGAATTTTTCTGATTATTATTCATAATATAAATTTATTTTATTAAAATCATTTTTCTAATTTCTGAAAATTCATCTACCGTTAATTTATAAAAATAGATACCACTATTGAAATCTAATGCATCCAACCTAATAAAATAATTTCCACTTGTAAGTTTAGTATTTAAGGTTGTTAGTAATTCTTTTCCAAGTAAATCATAAACTTTCAATGTTACATTATATAAATTATTGCTATAAGAATTTTTAAAGGGTATTGAGAATTTAATTATCGTATAATTATTAAAAGGATTAGGATAATTTTGATGTAAAATTAGTTTATGAGGTAAAGCAGTATTTTTACCTTTTGTATTTGTTATCAAATAATGTCTTTTGAAAATTCCCGAGGTTGAAGAAGCAACATAAATATTATTATCATAATTGCTAAATGCAAGGTCAACCATATTATTACCCGGAAAGGAACCGGTAGAATCAGCCCAATTTAATCCGGAATTTGTAGAAATCAAAACTTTATAAGGAGAAAATGTAATTCCTGCAACAAATCCTAAAATTGATGGATGATAAGCAAACCTTCTACATACAGCACTGCTATAAACCCGAATCCAATTTTGACCAGAATCCGTACTTCTATAAATTCCGCTATCATTTGAAGTTAAAAGAATATTCGGATTGAAAGGGTTTATTGAGACGCAATAACATCCTAAATTCGATGGTAATCCGTTATTTGAATTGAACCAGGTTTCACCACTATTTGTTGATTTTGTAACTTTAGCATCACCAGAAACATACAATTCATTTGGGATTAAGGGATTAACTGCTATTTCAGTCATTGCAGTATGTAAATAGCCAGAAAGTAAAACCCAGTTCAGACCTGCGTTAGTAGATTTTACAAGGTCTCCGGGGGTTATATCACTCCAGCCACAAGCAAAAATAATAGATGGATTATTAGGAATATATTTAATATCAGTAAATCTTCCACCCTGAGAATTTCTAACAATAGTACCTTGAGTACTAAAATTTTCATTTAACTCAATATAACCTTTAAAAAAAGCATTAACCCGTCCTGTTATAATCCGTCCATAAAATCCAGGGACAGTAGAAATTGCCCAAACTGTTCTACCAATATATCCGGTCATTTCTCTGATTTCCCAATTGAATGAATGCAAGGAATAAAATCGATATCCTTCGATTGTACCAACAAATAAGGTATCACCCGCACTATTAAAATGCAAACGAGTTATTGTATTACCTGTCCCTCCAATAGAAATCCAATTATTAGGTTGTGAGAAAAGAATTCGGGAGAGAAACAAAATTATTATTGAAGTATAAATTATTTTTCTCATAATATAAACTTGAATTGACATTATATAAAAATAATTATAATCATTAAATTACAAAACATTAATCAAACAAAAAAACAAAGAGCATTTTAATTAAACCTATAAAAATTATAGTAAAAATAAAATCTATTATTACAAAAATTTAAAATATACTTACTTAAAAATTAACATAAAAAAATCATTCTAAAGCCAAAGAAAAATAAATTAATGTTCTCTGTTTCTATATTTAATGTTAAGTATATGATTTTTAATTTGCAGTAATCATTATTACAGAATATGCAGAAAGACATAAGAGTTAGATATGCACCCTCTCCTACAGGGTTTGTACACATAGGAAATTTAAGAACTGCTTTATTTAATTATTTATTTGCTAAGCATAATAACGGAAAATTAGTTTTAAGAATAGAAGATACTGACCAATTAAGAAAGGTAGAAGGTGCAGTCGAAAATATTATAAGAACTCTTCAATGGGTTGGAATAGAGTATGATGAAGGTCCCTATAAAGGAGGAGATTATGCTCCATATTTCCAATCTGAACGGCTTGAGATATATCATGAACATGCAAAATACCTTATTGATAAAAAGAAAGCATATTACTGTTTCTGCACAGAAGAAAGATTAAATGCAATAAAACAAGAACAGCAGAAACAGAAACAACCCGTAACAAAATATGATAAAAAATGCTTATCGCTAACTGAAGATGAAGTGCAAAAGAATCTACAAGCAGGGGTTCCCCATGTAATAAGGCTAAATGTTATACCCGGAATGACTATAAAATTTAATGACTTTATAAGAGGAGAAGTGCAGATATTAAGCGATTTAATAGATGACCAGGTTTTAATAAAATCAGATGGATACCCAACATATCACCTTGCAAATGTTGTCGATGATTATTTAATGAAAATAACTCATATAATAAGAGGGGAAGAATGGTTACCTTCAACTCCAAAACATGTATTGCTATATGAAGCATTTGGCTGGGAATTACCAATTTTTGCTCATCTTCCTCTTCTTTTGAATAAAGACCGTTCAAAATTAAGTAAAAGACAAGGTGATGTTGCTGTTGAAGATTATAAGAGTAAAGGATATTTACCGGATGCACTAATTAACTTCATAGCATTACTTGGCTGGAATCCAAAAGACGAACAGGAAATTTTTTCAATTACAGAATTAATTGATAAATTTACTCTGGAAGGAGTACATAAGTCAGGTGCTATATTCGATATAGAAAAATTAAACTGGATAAATGCAGAGTATTTAAGGAAAAAACAAGGTTTTGAACTTCTGATTATGCTCAGAGAAGAATTAAAAAACTCTAAATATTCAAATGAAGATTACTCAGATGAATATCTAATGAATATAATTACAATTATGAAACCAAGGATTACATTTGTCAGAGATTTGTATGAAAAAGGATATTATTTTTTCGAAGAACCACAAGATTACGATTTTAATTTAGTGGAAAAAATATGGAATCCAACAACAACAGGAATTCTAACCAGATTTAAAGATGAATTAAAAATTATGCAATCATTTACAAAGGAAAACCTTGAAGAAGAATTAAAAAGGATATCAGCTGAATTAAATATTAAAAAGTCGCAAATCATTCAACCTTTAAGATTGGCAGTCACTGGAACGACAGAAGGACCAGGGATACTGGAAATTATATTATTAATCGGAAAAGAAAAAACTATTAGTAGAATTAACAGGTTTTTAGAAAAGTATCAAAATAATTTTTAATACTGTAATTATTTATAATTTAGATTAAATTTATTAACTAAACAAGAAGCTTATGAATAGTAATTCGAATTCTAACACGAATTTTATAAGAGAAATAATTGAGGAAGATTTAAAAAATAATAAAAATAACGGAAGAGTTCATACCCGCTTTCCACCAGAACCAAATGGGTATTTACATATTGGACATGCAAAAGCAATTTGTCTTAATTTTGGAATAGCAAGAGATTACAACGGATTATGCAATTTAAGATTTGATGATACAAATCCGACTAAAGAAGATATAGAATATGTCGATTCAATTATAGAAGATGTAAAATGGCTTGGATTTGATTGGGGGGATAGAATGTTTTATGCATCAGATTATTTCCAAACTTTATATGAATTTGCAATAGAATTAATTAAAAAAGGAAAAGCTTATGTTGATCCTTCCTCTCCTGAAGAAATAAAAGAACATAAAGGTACATTAACAGAACCCGGGAAAGAATCTCCTTACAGAGACCGTCCAATAGAAGAAAGTCTTGACTTATTCATAAAAATGAAAGAGGGAAAATTTGAAGATGGTTCATATGTTTTAAGGGCTAAGATAGATATGTCATCTCCGAATATTCATATGAGAGACCCTGTAATTTATAGAATTAAAAGAGTAACTCACCACAGGACTGGTGATAAATGGTGTATATATCCTATGTATGATTATGCTCATCCATTGTCAGATTGGATAGAAGGAATAACACACTCACTATGCACTCTTGAATTTGAAATTCATCGTCCATTATATGATTGGTTTCTTGAAGCTCTTGAGCTAAAAAACAGGCCAAGACAAATCGAATTTGCTCGTTTAAATCTCAGTTACACAATAATGAGTAAAAGGAAATTACTTGAACTGGTTGAAGAGGGTTATGTCTCAGGATGGGATGATCCCCGCATGCCAACAATATGTGGATTGAGAAGAAGAGGATATACACCGGAATCTATCAGAAATTTTGCAGACAAAATCGGTATTTCAAAAAGAGAGTCTTTAACAGATGTGGCACTATTAGAACATAGTATCAGAGAAGATTTAAATAAAAGGGCTCAGAGAGTTATGGCTGTATTAAATCCGCTTAAAATAGTAATTACAAACTATCCCGAAGACAAAGTAGAAGAATTAGAAGCGGTTAATAATCCGGAAGACCCAAGCATGGGAAAAAGAAAAATATATTTTTCAAGAGAAATCTATGTTGAAAGAGATGACTTTAGAGAAGATCCTCCCAAAAATTTTTACAGACTATATCCTGGTAATGAAGTCCGCTTAAAATATGCATATATTATTAAATGCAATGAAGTTATAAAAGATGATGATGGTAATATCAAAGAATTACATTGCACTTATGACCCTGAGACAAGAAGCGGTTCAGCCTGTAAAAGAACAGTCAGGGGAACTATACATTGGGTTTCTATTTCTCATTCATATAAAGCAGAGGTAAGGTTATACGATAGATTATTTTTAGTTGAAAATCCCTTAGCGATTGAAAACAGAGATTTTAAAGAATTTATAAACCCAAACTCATTAAAAATATTAAACGATTGTTACATTGAATCAAACTTTATTAACGCAAAAGCAGGTGATAAATTTCAATTTGAAAGACTGGGATATTTTTGTGTTGACCCTGATTCAACCGATACTTATAAAATATTTAACAGAACAGTATCATTAAAAGATACGTGGGCAAAGATTGAAAAGAAAAATTAATTTTAAAAAACTAAAGCATATTATTTCAATAACACCATAGACTTTATCTGAGAATAATTTCCAACGGATAATTTATAGAAATAAACTCCTGATTGTAAATCGTTAGCATCAAAAGAAACTTTATAAGTACCAGCTTTTATATTATTATTAATTAGAGTTTTTATTTCTCTTCCAAGAATATCATATACAGTAAGAATTACTGAATTATTATTAAGTAATTCCGGAATCTCAAATTCAATAATTGTATTCTGATTAAAGGGGTTAGGATAGTTTTGTTTTAAAACTAAATTAGCAGGTAAAAGTGAGGGTTTGTTATTAATTCCAACAGGAGTGGTTGTATCCACAAATATATTATATAAAGTGCCACCAGAGCCCATAATTCGTGCATGAACCGCTTTTCCTCCGCCGATAACAGATGTACCATCATCGGAAACATCACAAACAAAAGAAGAACCCGGAGTATTAACTCCGAAGAGCGGATTTCCATTACCTGGATCTGCCCTAAAAATTACCAGGTCTTCTTTTAAATTATTTAGCGAGCCCCACGATGCAACGACTAAAATCTTATTATTTTTTGAAATCCGAACACACTCTACTTCATCTCCTAATCCGCTGAATGTCCAAAGTGGAACTGAACCATTAGAAATTTTAAAATATCTTACTCTACCATCGTAAGAACTTGAACTTAAAAAAATCAGTGTTCCAATAGCAATATAAGTACCATCATAGGAAATATCCACAGATGTTACCCAATTATAATATGAGCCAGGCGGTTCCTGAAATTGCCATACAATATTATACGAAGTTCCATTCCATTGATAAACCCTTAAATACCCTTTATAATTTACAAGAGCAATATAGTTTCCGTTACCACTAATCCCCTGAGTCATTTGTGTTCCATCTGTTATCGGACCCTGAGCTCGGATTTCACCTGAAATAGTTTTAACAACCCAATAAGCATTATATGTACTTATAATTGCAAGCGAATCTGCACCTGCAATTCTTACTCCATAAACCAATCCCCCAACACGTAGTCTCCAAAGCGGAACATTTGAATTTTTATTAAAACAATATACCCAGCTTGAATCGGATCTATTTGCCGCAGCGATAAAATATTCTCCATTTGAAGTAATATCAATAGGTCCACCGGTACCGGTATCGGGAGTTGCAGTTAAATCATAATTAAAGAAAGGTACATTAGATGTTTTATTAAAAAGTAAAAAATTATGATAAGAACTCAAAGCAATTACCGCTGCTGTATCAGAAACTGCAACATAGTTTCTATTACCTGCTGATGCGGTTTGATATTGCCATATCGGAATATTATTAACATTTCCGTAAAGAGACATCCTTTTATTATTTAATGCCCACCCAACCACTGAATATAAACCATTTGCTGATATTACAGCATCATTACAAATTGCCGTCGCATCCTGGAAAAACCATCTTATTTCCGACCCATTGTAATTATCATTGTAAATGGGATAAGTTTCATTACCAATATTTTTATTATATGGATTCTCAAGTGGTATAGTAATATTCCTGAAATAAGTTATACCGTTCCTTATTTCAGTATTTGTATATTGCCCGATAAAATTATCCTGTGAGAAAATTGTAACTAATGGGATAAGAATAAATAAAAGTGTTAGTTTTTTCATATTATTTTTTTTAAAATAATTTAGATATAATTTTTTATTTATTCAACAAAAAATTTTATATTACCTACATATTTATTATATCTGGTTCTATATCAAGGGTAATTCCGAAATTATTTTTTACATTAATTCTAATTTCTTCTGCTAATTTCAATAATGTCTTGGTATCACAACCATAATTAACAAGAGCAAGTGAATGTTTTTTACTAATACCTGCACCATTTTTAATATATCCTTTATGGAATCCTGAATTCTCTATTAAATATGCTGCGGATATTTTGTATCCGGAATTATCTTTCAAATAGGGGGGATCTAAATTCTTTTCCTTTGCTAATTTGTAAAATTTCTTAAATTCACTTTCATTCAGATGGGGATTTAAAAAAAATGAACCACAACTTATAGAATCAGGGTCAGACTTATCGTAAATCATTGATTTACGTTTTCTGATTTTATATATAGTGTTGCGGATAAAATTCAATTTCTCTTTTCTATTAAAATTATCATAGCCATTACACTTTTCAATTTCTTCCTTTAAATCCTTATAAGAATAATTATCAATATCTCTTTTGGATAGCTCAATTATAATTTTTGTAATAATTAAATTATTTTTATAATTCTTTTTAAATATACTGGTTCTATAACCAAATTTACACTCATCATTGTTAAAATTAATATATGAATTATTATTAACATCGTAAGCAATTACACTTTTTATAACCTCTCCGATTTGCTGACCATAAGCGCCAACATTTTGTATAGGAGTAGCCCCAATTGAGCCGGGTATTCCACTTAAACATTCAACACCGCTAAGAGAATTTTCAATACTCCATTTAATAAAATCATCTAATTTCGTACCTGCCCAGACTTCAACTATTTTATATAAATCATTATCTTCAATAACAGAAATTTTTTCGCCCGATAATTGAATAATCAAACCATTATACCCATCATCCGGAAAGACTACATTGCTACCACCCGATATAACTTTAAATGAATAGTTATTTCCCTTTGCAAACTCAATAGATTTTTTTAATTCATCCTCGTTATTACAAATACAAAAGAATCTTGCTCTTCCACCAAGATTAATTGTAGTATAAGGGGCTATTAACTCATTCTCATAAATACGCATATAACAAAATTATTGTTTTTAAATGAAAAATCAAGTTGTAATTTATTAATTGAATATAGAAATTTTTTTATTGATATTAATCTAAATAAAATTTAATTAATGAATTTTACAAAAATTTTACTATTAATTCTTACTGCAATTTTTTTTATCTCTTGTTCAAATAAAAAAGTTGAACTTCAATATGGAGATTGGAGGGGTATTTTATTAATAGATAAAGAAAACACTGCAAATGAATTACCATTTTTATTTACCTTAGAGTTCAACCCTGATACAAAAAAAATATCAATGAAAATTTTTAATGCAGAGGAAGTGATTGAAACTGATGAAATTATTTTAGAGAATGATTCTTTAAAAATTAAGATGCCGGTTTTCAAAGATGAAATAATCGCTAAAATAATAAAAGGCGATTCAATCGCAGGAGAATATATACATTTTGGAAGTCGTACTAAATATAGCATTCCATTTTATGCTGTGTCTGGTAAAAAAGACAGATTTATCATTAATGAAGAACCTGCTATAAATGTAACCGGAAAATGGGAAATATTTTTCTCCCCTGATGATTCAAATACTAATATAGGTATAGGAGAATTTAAGCAGCAAAACGGTAAAGTTACCGGTACAATTCTTACAGAATCCGGTGATTACAGATATCTTGAAGGTGTAGTATCGGGAAAGAATTTTTTACTTTCCTGTGTTAACGGTTCACATACATTATTTTTTAAAGCTGAAATTTCTGATAAAGGTAATCTTGAAAACGGTATTTTAATTGGTGGACCAAACTGGAAAGAAAAATGGCGGGCAGAAAAAAATGAGAATGCAAAATTACGGGACCCCGAAAAACTTACCGAGGTCAGGACAGATATGGATATAAAATTTTCACTCGTTGACATAAATGGTAATAAAGTTTCTCTAAGTGATGAAAAATTTATTAATAAAGTTGTTATTCTTCAAATTATGGGTTCCTGGTGCCCAAATTGTATGGACGAAACGAGATTGTTTGCTGAATTATATAATATATATAATCCGCGCGGATTAGAAATTATAGGTCTTTGTTTCGAGACTAAGGATACAACAGAATCAATTAAGAGAATAAAAAGATTTGCTGAGCAACTTAAAGCAAATTACACTTTCCTTTATGCGGGTGAGGTTGGAAAGAAATCAGTTCTTGAAATTTTACCCGTATTAAAAGATATTAAAGGATATCCCACCACTATATATCTTGATAGGAAACACAAAATAAGAAAAGTATATACTGGATTCAGTGGACCAAGTACAGGGGTCCATTTTGAAAAATTAAGAAATAATATAATACAATTCATAGAAAAACTTTTAGATGAAAATTAATTATTAAAAACAAAAAAATCGCAATGAAAAAATATTTAATTTTATTTAGCTTTTTAATATTGAGCCAATTATGTTATTCACAGGCACATGTAGAAGCTTATTATAGAGAATATTGCTATTATAATGATAGTACAGAAAAGTATGACGATTGTTATGGGTATGACGAATTATCAACTTTTGATATTTCCGAAGACTGGTCTTATTGGATTCATACGACACCTAAAATGCAATCGACATATTATGTCATCGATTCACAATATATGGATGAATATGAACTTACTTTCTATTATGTAGAGAGTGACGCTGGTAATAAATATATCTATGTTTTTGACATAATGAAAAAGGAGATAAGAATTTTTGGTATTAGTAAGGAAGGGGAAAAATTTATTCTCACTTTTCTTTGTAACAAATGGGAATAAAAAATAATATTATTTTAACATAGGTATTCTCAATCCAAATTTCTTTGCGTTTTGAATTGCCTGTTCGTAACCTGCATCAGAATGTCTGACTATTCCCATACCTGGGTCATATGTTAAACAATTATTTAATCTTGTATATGCTTCTTCTGTACCATCAGCAACAATTACCATTCCAGCGTGGATAGAATACCCAATACCAACACCACCACCATGATGCAAAGAGACCCAACTTGCACCGCCTATACAATGCAGAGCAAAGTTCAATATAGGCCAATCTGCAATAGCATCAGAGCCGTCTTTCATCTTTTCTGTTTCTCTATTCGGAGATGCAACACTACCACAATCAAGATGGTCTCTTCCTATAACAATCGGGGCTTTAACTTTTCCCTTTTTAACTAAATCATTAAATAACTTTCCTGCTTTAGCTCTTTCTCCATAACCAAGCCAGCAAATTCTCGCGGGTAATCCCTGGAAATGAACTTTTTCTCTTGCAGCTTTTAACCAATTATGTAAATGTTTATCATCAGGGAAAGCTTCTGCAATTGTTTCATCAGTAGTATAAATATCTTCAGGTTCTCCAGATAAAGCAACCCATCTGAATGGTCCTTTTCCATCACAAAATAAAGGACGAATATATTCGGGAACAAAGCCAGGTATATCAAAAGCATTCTCAAAACCATTTGCAAATGCCTCACCTCTTAAATTATTTCCATAGTCAAAAGCAATTGCACCCCTTTTCATCATTTCCCACATAGTACGACAATGTATAACTGCCGTTTCTCGTGCTAACTTTTGGTATTTTTTCGGGTCATTTTTCCGCAAGTCTAATGCTTCTTCGAGACTCATTCCCATAGGCACATAACCATTCAACATATCATGTGCAGAAGTCTGATCTGTCAGAACATCAGGAATTATACCAAGTTTTAAAATTTCCGGGTGTATTTCACCAGCATTTCCAACCAAACCAACAGAAACAGGTTTTTTATTTTCTTTAGCTTGAAGAACAATATTTAAAGCTTCATCAAGAGATTCTGTCATTACATCACAATAACCCGTATCAATTCGTTTTTTTATTCTCGCTTTATCTACTTCTACTCCTAAAAAAGCAGCGCCATTAAGAGTTGCAGCAAGAGGTTGTGCACCACCCATTCCACCAAGCCCGGCAGTTAAAACAAACTTCCCCGCTAATGATCCATTGAAGTATTTTTTTGCACAAGCACCGAAAGTTTCGTAAGTCCCCTGAAGAATACCCTGAGTACCGATATAAATCCAGGAACCGGCAGTCATTTGACCATACATAGTAAGTCCAAGAGCTTCAAGCCTTCTAAACTCATCCCAGGTTGCCCATTTTGGCACAATTTGGGAATTAGAAATTACAACTCTTGGTGCATTATTATGAGTTTTCCAGACTGCAACTGGTTTCCCTGACTGAACCAATAATGTTTCATCACTTTCAAGCGTCATCAAAGTTTCAACAATAGCATCAAAACATTCCCAGTTTCTTGCTGCTTTTCCAGAGCCACCATAAACTATGAGTTGTTCGGGTTGCTCTGCAACATCAGCATCGAGATTATTCATAAGCATTCGCATTGCTGCTTCAGCCTGCCAATTTTTGCATGAAATTTTTGTCCCTCTTGGAGATTTTATTATACGATTCATAATTTTATTTTTGAAAAATATAATTTCATTAATACTTTTAATAAAGTCATATTTTAAAGTTGAATCCTGTTAAACCACATTAAAAGTATTAATTTTTTATTAAATCATTAAATAGGATTGTTTACTAATTATTTTTTCTTTTGAATTCAGTAATGACCCTTTTAGCAAGTCTATCAACTTCCTCATTCCATTTATAACCGGAATGTGCTTCAACTTTTATCCATTGAATTTTTATTTTGTTATCCTTAAAAAAATCGGAATAATTTTTAGTAATATCCTTTTTTGTTTTCCACCTTCCAGATGCCCACATCTCAATACCTTCCATATCATAATAAATTTTTACTTCCTGTATTCCGTTCTTTTCACACCATTTAAGAGCTTCAACAACAGCATTTAACTCGCCTGCAACCTGATATGAGCCTAAAACTTCTATTTGACTCATTACGCCTGAAATATAATAAATTGGTTTACCATCTTTGCGAATAATTGCTGCGTAGCCTGTGTATCCATCTCTATATGCACCATCAACATCAATTTCAATACCTCTGTCTTCATAAACAGGAATTCTAAAAGAAGCAGTCATTCTATTCCAAAGAGATTCAATTTCTTCAACAAATTCTTTCCTTAATTCAATTGTGGTTAAAGTATAAGAATCCTTCGTCGGTTTATAATATAAAGAAACATAACCGATATGCTCATTTGATTTGAAAATTGAAATTTTAATTGTATAATCCCGGACAGAATCTTCTACTAATGATGCACTAAAATTATTTTTAGCAAGGTATTCAACAAACTCAACTGCTTTTGTTTTTACTTCTTTTTCAAATAAATAGCTTTTCATTTCTTAATAATAGATACACTTCTTAATTCTTTCCAGTATTAAAAATTTTTCTTATATATAAATCTTGCTAAAATTTCATTACTCTTAATAGAGGAGTTTTGATTATTACTCCTAATAAATCATATATAACTGTCTAATAACAAAGTATAATTTTTCCTCTTTAATTAGTGCTATTTTAGCAGAACAATTTTCGTAGCCACTGAATATTCCGAAGAACTGATTCTAAGAAAATAAATCCCACTAGGGAAATCTTGTGCATTCCAATAAACATTGTAATTACCAGGCGTAATAAATCCTTCTGTAATAACATCTATTTTTTTACCTGCAATATCAAAAACTTCTATGAAATAATATCTCGATTGATTTACTGAATAACTTATTTTAATCGAATTATTAAAAGGATTAGGATAGCATTTTTTTATGACAATATCCTCCGGACTATTCAAATGATTTTCTTTAACAAGAAAAGTTCCAATATCAATAGGTACTGTCCATATCTGATAAATACCTGAATAATCATCCATCCATAAAGGAATTAATTTATTATTGGTAAATTCAAGTGATATAAAATCCCCTTGATAACTCGAAGGACCTCCTGTTATCGGTTTAGGTTTAAACCGATGTCCGCTTATGCAATACTCTGACCAGGTAGATCCACCATTTGTTGAACGAGCTAAGTAAACTTCAGCTGAATCAGAAGATGTATTTCTATCATCATAAAAAATAATATTAATAGCTCCAGTATTGTCAACTTTAATTGCCGGGAAGTATTGTATTTTTCCGTTATTTAAAGGATCCTGATTCACTCTAATACCACTTGACCAGCTCAAACCATCATTTGATGAATAACGTAATATGATGTCCGGGTCAGAACCAGCAGGAGGTAAATTTTTTTCAGTTGTAACTATATAAATCCATCCATTTCTTATACCTCCAGATAAATCAATATCCATTCTTGGTAAACCATTAACCCTGATATTACTTTTTGATGGAAGCGTTCCATTTATACCATTTACATCAAATATATTTTGATTCAAATTCCAATTCACACCACCATCATCGGAATAAGCAAATCCAATAAAATCTTCTGTGTAAGGTATTACATTGTTCACCCCAGCCCAACACAATAAAACTCTGCCATTCATACCAACAATTACGTACCCTCCTGAACATCGGGAAGGGGGAGGATTATTTATTGCCTGCGGGGTTGTCCAGCTAATTCCACTATTAGTTGTGTATGAAACCATAACTGGAAACGGGGAAACAAATCTAACAAAAGAAATATATGTTCTCCCATAATAAGGACTTGTAGGAATAACATCTGTAGTAGTTGAGCTTTTATCTTCTGTTTGTTGAGTAATTATCGAATAAGCAGTAGACCAGTTCGCTCCTGAATTAAGTGAGTAATGAGAATACATTCCATAGAATATTGAACCAATATGTGTTAATATAAAAACTCCATTTTTATCAATAACAACTCCGGGATCTCCGCCATGATTGAAAATATTTTCGCCATTACAAGTATCAGACCCGAACCAATTCAAACCTCCGTTTGTAGAAATATATACTCCTTCACTTTTAAAACCACTATTAGTATTAATTGTTACTGCACTTGCAAAAAGAATCAATGAATTAATAGGACTAACAGATACAACTGGTTCGGTTTGAGTAACATCACTTGGATAAATCCTATAACTATCCCCAATAAAAAGTTCCTGTCCGTAGATAGAATTAATAATTGATAAAATGAAAAATATTTTTATTAAATTTATTTTCATAAACTAAATTTAATATTTAAACCACCAAATATATTTCTTGGTTCTCCTAAACTATAATATCTTCCGAAAAAGTCATTTATATTAATGTAACCTACATATCTTCTATCGAAAATATTTTTAATGCCAAAATAAGTTAGGATATTTAAATGTTTATATGTGAAATTAATTCCAAGAAGCGGATTAGCATAGAAATAATCACCACTTGATTTCGAATTTGCATCATCTACATACATTTTTGAAAGATAATCACAATCGAATTGTAATAAGCCGTTCAGTTCTTTTGAAATATACCATTCATAATTAAAAATAAAATTAAATATATGTTGTGGAAAAGAGGGCATATAATTTCCGGAAAAATTATAAAAAACAGTTCCGGAAGGAGTAATAACAAGAGCGGAGTAATCATCATATTTAAAATTGGTAAAAATATAATTAACCGTAAATTCAACTCTATCTACAGGTTCTGTCATTAAACCCAATTCAATACCAAATCTGTTTGTTTTTGAAGCAGTACGAAAATATGTGGCATTATTGATTGTATACGGGACGATATCATCTTTTATAAAATAATTATATAAAGTAACTTCAAAAAAAATCTTTTTCATAAATTCCGATTCTTTATTAAGGAAATTTCCTTTTATTCCAATTTCAAAATTATTGGATTTAGCTGGTTCTAAAAATGCATTCAATAACGGTCCTACTCTTGTTATATTTTCAAGTTCACTTAAAATGGGCACATCAAAACCAAGAGAATAAGAAGTATATATAGCAAGAGATGGAAGCAATTTATAATTTAATGCAATCTTAGGGGTAAAAGCTTGAAATATGCGGGAAGTATCTATCATTCCATTAAATTGTAAAGCGCTTTTTGAATATTTTGTAATATCATATCTCCCAGCAAGGTAAACATCCATTTTATCAGAAATTAAATTATATTGTTCCTGAAAATAAAATCCAACATTATTTGAAACATTTAAAAACTGATTTTGAATGGTTAAATCTTTCTTTCCAAAAATGTTATTAAATTCCGTAACAGGACCACTTTGCCTCGAAGCATCAACCCCAATTGTAAACTCATTTCTTCGTCCATTTATATAAGTTTTGTTAGTATAACGAACATAACTACCAAGTGAATATCTCGTAGAGATTGTGTAGTTAATATCATCGGTTTTATCCTGATCCTTTAATCCTCCGAATACAGTAATTTCCAGTTCATTATTCTCTGCTTTCCCCCAGAATGTTTTTAATCTAACTCCCGCTCTACCTTTAGCAGTAATTTTTCTGAAATCCTGAGATACAGCAAGTTCCAGTGCCTGAAAAGGATCTTTATTATAATCAACTTCATTAAGAGAGCCTGGAATTCTATTTAATCCATTAACATAATTAATTAATATATCTATAGAAGTCTTTGTTCCTAAATAGCCCTGAAATATTGAATTTAAAAGATGTATATATTCCTCACTATGCTTCCTGTATCCAATAATATTTCTGTAACTATAAGATAGAAAGAACCTATAGTTATCAGTTTTAATACCTGTTTTAAAACCATTCTGATAAAAATTATACTGACCTATTTGATTTGTTAAAGTAAAAAATGATTCATTAAAAGAAAAATCAGAAATAAAATTAATTACACCACCGGGAGAACTTGAATAGAGTGAAGACATATTACCTTTAACAACCTCAACTCCACCCAAAGATGTAAAATCTACAGCATCAATAACGGTTTCGCCATCAGTTTCTGTTTCCGGGATACCATCGTGCAAAATCCTTACGCCTCTAATTCCAGAGCTTGATCTTGTACCATATCCTCTTAATGAAATTCTTAAATCATGTGTCCCAAATCTTGACTGTAAAAATAACCCGGGAACATCAGCAAGAACATCCCTTGCAGAGACCTTCCTCCCGTAATTTAACTCCTTCGTATCTACTCTAAAGACTGAATAAGGAATATCAATAATTTTTTTCATATATCGAGATCCTGTAATTACAAGTTCTTCGGTTTGATATTTTAAAGTGTCCTCCCCTTCTTCCTGAGAATATAACAAATTATCAAATGAAAAAAATAAAAATATTATCATCAATAAAAACAATGTCTTGTAGTAAAGTTTTAAAATTGTATTTTTCATTTTCTTTGTATTTAATTTCAGGCTGTTTTAATGAAGACAATTATTGTAAATCAGCCATTTTTAATATAACAACTTAAATTTAAATTAAAAATACTAAAAGAAACAGAATAGGCTTTTGATTCGTATTTTACAGAAAAAAAACTATAAAAGTAAAATAATTTCATAGATATATTTTTAATAGATAGAAACACTTCCATTACATACATTTGGGAAACCTTATAAGTATGAATATCATTAAATTGTCATTTTATAAATTTTGTAATAATGTAAGTATTCTTTTCTAAATTGTTAATAGATATCAGGAGCCAAATAAAATTATCAACTAAATATTAATTGTATTTTCAATAAGTATAGATTTTGAATTTATTTAAATACTAATTTTTAATAAAATTTAATTCAAAAACAAAAATTAAAACTTTTATTGACTTATACATATTGATAATAGACTTACTGAATTGTTTTTGAAAGAACAAAAAATTAAGTTTAATTTAAAAAAATATCTAAAATGAAAGAGAAAAACCTGATATTTAAAATAAATATAATAATCATATTAATATTATTAATGGGGTTTTTACCCGTTTATCTTTTTACTAAAAATTCTAATATTAAAAAATCCTCAGGTGCATTGGAATCTTTGCAGTGGTTAAGTAAAATCAGAGCATATCCGGATGTTGATGTACCCTCAGATGAATATTATAAAGCGTTTGAATATTCTAAAAACTACTTATCCAATGTAATTGATAAAGACTTCCCCGATAATTGGGAATCGATTGGACCTAATAACATAGGTGGTAGAAGTCTTTGTCTTGCAGTTCATCCTGTTGATACAGGTATAATATTTATTGGTTCTGCTTCAGGAGGATTATGGAAATCAACTTCCGGTGGTTTAGGTGCTGAAGCCTGGACTATGGTAAACACAGGGTATCCATCTCTTGCTGTTAGTTCAATTGCAATTGATTCTGCTAATCCAAATATAATGTATATTGGTACAGGAGAAAATTATGGTTATCAATATTCCCTTAACGGACTTGATATACGAGTAACAAGAGGTATGTATGGAATAGGTATATTAAAAACTACAAATGGAGGTTTAACCTGGAATAAATCTCTCGATTGGAGTTATCAAAACCAAACTGGAATATGGGAAATAATTATAAATCCTAAAAATTCCAATATTCTCTATGCTGCTACAAGTGAGGGTATATTTAAATCAACAAATGCAGGAGGTAATTGGGTGCAAATATTGAATTATAAAATGGTAATTGACATTATGATTAATCCTATTGATACTAATATAGTTTATGCATCCATAGGAAACCTAACAAATAATGCACCAACTCCATTAAATGAAAGGGGAATTTTTAAATCCACAAATTCCGGAGTTAATTGGTTCAAGTTAACAGGTGGATTACCAGGTGATTGGTCAGGTAAAGCTAACCTTGATATGTATAAAGGAAATCCGGATTATATATATGTAAGTATATGTAATGATGTAACAAATTACGTTGGATTTTATCGTAGTACAAATGCTGGTGCAAATTGGACATTAGGTTCCACTTCTGTTCCAAGTAGCAATCAAGGTTGGTATAACAATGGAATTATTGTTAAACCAGATAATCCGAATGTAATATTGGTTGGGACAATCAATGTAGAAAAATCTACAAATGGTGGCACATCATTTTCTACAAAGTCAAGTTGGAGTTCCTGGTATTCAGGAGCTACGCCTCCCGGACAACCAGAGGGTCCTGCTAATTTTGTTCACGCTGATGTACATAACTTTGCGGTAAATCCTAAAGACCCGAATAAAGTATATATAATTACAGACGGTGGTTTGTATAGGTCAAATAATTTTGCAGAAAGCAATTCTTTTTATTCCTGTAATGGTGGATATATAACATCACAGTTTTATGCAAGTTTTGCAAATTCATTTCAGGATTCTAATTATTGTATTGGTGGTTTGCAGGACAATCGCTCTGCATTTTACCAGGGCTCCGTTGCCTGGTATAAAACTTTTATGGGTGATGGCTTAAGTAGTGCAGTTAATTCACTGAATGACAATATTGTTTATACTGAATATGTTTATGGAGATATTTACAAGTCAACAAATCGTGGAATTAACTGGACTGATGTTTCACCCCCGAACTCTGGTAGTTCTTCTTATTATTGTTTTGTAGCTCCTTATATTTGTTGTAAATCCAATCCAAATGTACTTTATGCCGGAAGTATAGGGATGTATAAATCAACAACTGGAGGAGGTAACTGGACAGGTCCTTACGGTTATTCTATAATGAATGCAAAAATATTATCTATGGCGGTATCTTATTTTACAACAGATACAATATATGTTGGTACAATACCCGCAAGTTCTCCAGCCGGAATATTCCGCTCAGTTGATGGAGGATTAAACTGGATTAACATTACCGGAAACTCAATGCCAAACAAATACCCAACTGATATAAGCATTAATCCTAATAATTCAAAAGAAGTTTATGTAACCTTTGGCGGCTTTGGAAACAGTCATATATTCAAATCGACCAATTCCGGTAACAACTGGATAGATATCACAAATAATCTACCGAATGTTCCACACCAATGTGTTATTATTGATCCGTTATATCCGAATATTATCTACACAGGAAATGACCTTGGAGTATATGCTTCCACAAATAGTGGGCAAACATGGGGAGAATTCAGAACAGGTATGCCATATTCATTAGTTTTTGATTTAACAATATCTTTTCCAAACAGAAAACTCAGAGCAACAACACACGGGAATGGTGTATGGCAAAGAAATCTTGTCAGTACTCCACTGCACATTTCCTCAAATGAGAATAATCCTGAAGATTATATTTTAGAACAAAATTATCCAAACCCCTTTAACCAGTTAACCAAAATAAGTTTTCAAATTCCAGTAAGTGAATATGTCAAAATAAAAGTGTTTAATATTTCAGGATTAGAAATCGCAACAATTATGAACGAAAGAAAAGATGCTGGAAAATATAATATACAATTTGATGCAAGCAATCTTTCAAGTGGTATATATTTTTATAGAATGGAGATAAGTAATAAAACTTTTACTAAAAAAATGATACTTATTAAATGATTTAATTTTGTTATACTTTTCAATATAAATAGTAATCATTTATTTAATCTAAAAAACTTGCATCTGATTGATTCAATAAAAAATAAGAAAATCAGGTTTTACTTTGTTTCATTAATTATATATTCACTAATAATTCGGGCAATATCCTCATTATTAGTAGAGCTGGGAAATGATGAAGTTAATTACTGGCTTTATGCCGTATATCCGGATTTAAGTCATTTTGATCACCCACCAATGGTTGGGTATCTTATTAATATTTTTACTTTAAACTTAACATTTCAAAGTGAGTTTTTCATACGATTAGCATCAATAATAATCGGAGTAATAAACACAATTCTTATATTTTTAATAGCAAGAAAATTAAAAGATGAAACTGCTGGCTTTTATTCTGCACTTTTATATAATGCGTCAATATATTGTTTCGTAATTGCAGGAATTTTTATCATGCCTGATACTCCTTTAATTTTGTTTTGGTTGATCACGATTTTACTTCTAATTAATTCAATATTACTTAAAGATATTACAAAATCAGCCAAAATAAATTTAATTCTCGCAGGAATTTTCATTGGGTTTGCGATGCTTTCTAAATATACAGCAATATTTCTCTGGCTTGGTATCATATTGTATATTATTTTTTTTGACAGAAGATGGTTAAAAATAAAAGAAACTTATATCTCCTTAATTCTAACTTTAATAATATTCTTTCCTGTAATATTTTGGAATATTAAAAATAATTTTATCAGTTTTACTTTTCAAACAGAAAGGGTTAATATATTTGAAGCAGGGATAAGATTTGAATATCTTTTAACCGAAATATTTGGAGAATTCTTCTATAATAATCCAATAATATTTATTCTTGCAATATTATCTCTAATTTATATAATCAAAAATAAAGAATTAAGAAATAACAGAAGTATTATATTAATAATTTTATTAAGCTTACCAATAATACTGCTTTTTATAGTATTTTCTCTGACAAGGCGCACACTACCGCATTGGAGTGCTCCTGGTTATTTAGGATTAATTTTATTAATTGCGCTTGTAATCAATGAAAAATTAACAAGAAAAGGGAAATCAAAACTTTTACCTATTTCAATTTTATCAGCTTTATTCCTGTGTCTTGTTTCTGTATTACTTGCATTGATACAGGTGAGAACAGGAGTAATATATTCCGATAAAAAACACATTGAGGTATCAAATCTTGGTAAAGATGATGTTTCACTTGATTTATTCGGTATGCAACAACTCCGTAGTGAATTTATTAAACTTTCTGAAAATGATGTAAGAAATAAAATAATTAATCCGGATTTTAATATAATTTCTTTTAGATGGTTTCCTGCTGCAAACTTCGATTATTATATTTCCCGTTATATCGGAAATAAAACATACGCATTCAATAATATTGAAAGTATAAGAAATTATTACTTTATAAATGAGAAGAAAGGCGAAATACCTCCGGGAAGTGATTGTTATTTTATTTGCTCATCAAGGGACTTCAAAAATCCCTCAGATTTATATAAAGACTATTTCGATAATATCTCACCTCCAGATACTATTAAAATATATCGCCAAGATAAGAATGTGATGAATTATTTTGTGTTTCGATTAAGAAATTTAAAGAAGAATCTGAAATTTTTATATTAATCTAAAATTTTAGATTTTTGCTTACGCTTCTTTTTGGAATAAATTATCAGAAAAGCAAAGAAAATTATTATAGTAAGATAAATTAATTTATTAACTAAAGTTAAAAAAATATTTATTTGTGCACTTTTTATTTTAAGTGGGTTTTCATCATCATATCTTATTAATGGATTTAAATACATTTTAGTGTTATCAAAAAAGGTAATTTCAATCCTTATATATGAATCAGAATCTTTCATTTTGTATAAGCCGAAATCAGTATTTTTTAAAGAGTCAACTCTCATACCATATTGACCAATAAAAGCAATCTCCTGAGCAGGTTTATTAACTTTTATTTTTATAGTATCTAAATTTAATTTAAGATATTGAAGATAAGGGATTTCTGATAATTTCTGTAATTTAATATTAAGGCTATCAAATAAAGTTGCTCTCCAATCTATTGCATAAGTTTTTCCTTCCTTTATCGCTTTAATAACCTGCTCTTTATCCTTAAAAGGAGAATTTATCATTGTAAAACACCTTCCTACTTCGTAGGGGGCAGTTATATTATGCGAATCATCATCAGCAAGCAAATATTTTAAATTTCCTGCAGAAAGTGCTGCATCCCAATATTTTGTAGAGACTCTATCATATCTTAATATTTCTACACAATCATAATCAGTTAAATATTCGAAATCATTCTCTGTGAATGCATTGTAAATATTAGGATGTACAATTGCTATAATATTTTCTGGGTTTTTTAAATTTTTAATAATGAATTGCTTATTACTTAAACTTTGTGGAAATAAAAAATCTATTAAATTAACTCTCTCGTTACCAATAACAAGATAATGAACTTTAAATAATCCATATCCATGTTCATAAGCAGGCATAATAAAACCTGAATCTAAATATTCATTAAATATTTTCATATAATTCGATATACCAATGATATCATATTTTAACAGTTTGTAAACATAAATTATTGTGTCTATTGAACTGTTGTACCCTCTTGTAATTCCTGACCAAACTTTCGAATGGCAATGGAAATTTGCTTTAATCCATTTTGTTGAATCTAAATTTTCATAAGGATTACAAATATATTTACCTTTAAAAATTGTTTTTTCCGGGAACTTATAAACCGGCGAAATCAAATATGGTAGTATTGCAACAAGAAAAAATATCAGTAAAAGTATTATAATAAACTTTAAAATTATTTTTTTTAGTTTGAATCGAGAAGAATTCATTTATAATATTTTTGTCAAATAAGTTTTAATTTTGCCAAACATTTTTTAACTCTTTCAAAACTACTAACAATATCATTATCAAGACCAACTGAAAAACGAACAAGCCCTTCTCCTAACCCAATTTTTTTCTGTTCTTCTTCCGGAATTTCTGATGATGTACTATGACTCGGAGCGCTAAATAATGTTTTAAAATATCCAAGACTTACAGCTAAATAACCAACCAATTCCTGCTGCATCATTTCCATTAATCTATTTGCTTTTTCTTTACTTCCAACATCAATTGTCACCATTCCACCAAAACCGAATCCATCATTCATAAATGATTTAAGAATTTTATTTCCATTATGATTTTCAAACCCAGGATAATATGTTTTGATACCAAGTTTCTGAAACTGTTCAGCAAAATATGCAGCATTCTTGCTATGTTGTTGAATTCTTATATGTAATGAATGCAAATTTTTAAGAATACTTGCAGCACGGAAACTATCTAACACTGCACCAAGTAACATACTTGCACCTGAATTAACATCATTTAATGAATCTATAAATTGTTTCGTCGAGCAAATACAACCGGCAACACAATCACTGGTACCATTTATAAATTTTGTCATACTATGGATAACCACATCAGCACCACAATGAACCGGGGTCACAATCATAGGAGCAAATGTATTATCAACAACAAATTTGATATTATGTTCTTTTGCTATTTTAGAAAGTTCAGGAAGGTTAGAGACCTCAAGCAAGGGATTACTTATAGTTTCACAATAAATAACCTTTGTTTTTTCATTAATAGCAGATTTTACTTCTTCAAGGTTCGTAATATTAACAAAATTCACTTTAATACCAAATTTGGGAAGAAAATTCTTGAATAATGCATAAGTTCCTCCGTAAATTGTTCTTCCAGAAATTATCTCATCCCCTTGGTTACAAATTTGCATTATAACACAATTTATTGCTCCCATACCGGAGGCTGTGACCTGTGAGGATTCTGTATCCTCTAATCTTGCTAATGCCATTGATAAATATCTATTGGTTGGATTCCAATGCCGGGAATAAAGAAAACATCCTTCAATTTCATGTTCAAAAATCTCTTCCATTTTTTCCGGGTTCAGGAATGTATATGTTGACGAATCTGTAATTGAAGGGTTAACATCCCCAAATTCTCCAAAAACTAAATAGTCTTGGATTGCTTTGCTTGGGTCGAAATTTTTCATATTTAAATTTTTAATTTTTATAAAAGAAACTAATTCAAAAAATAATATGTTAATAAATATATAAAAATTACTAAATAATTAAACACAAATTGATATGAAATACAAAAAAATTAATTATTCGTTTCTTCTTGTTATATTAAGCTTAATGTCTCTTATATTAATAAATTGTGGTAAAAGTGATAAAGAAGTTAAAATTACTGAGACTCAGGAAAAAGTAGCAGAAATCAAGGAAGGAAATAAAATTTATATTGTTGATTTACAAGAAAGTTCAATTCAATGGATTGGGAAAAAAGTCACTGGTCAACACAATGGATATATTAATTTCAAATCGGGTGAATTAGGTGTAGAAAATAATAAATTAAATGCTGGAAAATTTACTGTCGATATGAATTCAATAACCTGCACTGATTTAAAGGATGAGGAATCTAACTCAAAATTAGTGGGTCATTTGAAATCTGAGGATTTCTTTTGGGTTTCAAAATTTCCCGAATCAAAATTTGAAATTATAAATGTAAATGAAATAATAGAATCAAATAACAAAAATTATAATTTCAATATAACCGGAAAGCTAACTATAAAAGACTCAACTAAGACAATAACTTTTCCTGCTTATATTGTTATAGATGATGCTAAATTAGTTGCTGAAGCTGATTTTGAGATTGATAGAACTGAATTTGGTGTTAAATATGGCTCAGGTAAATTTTTCCAGGGGCTGGGAGATAAAATGATAAAGGACAATTTTAATCTGATAATAAAATTAATTGCAAAAGCTAAGTAGTATGTCAAATATACCAAAAGAAATTATAGATAAGTCATATACTTATGAGGATTATGTAAAATTAATAGATAATTTATTATCTGGTATTAAAATCCAGGGGTATAATTTAAGTGATGAATATTCCCGGTATATAAGGATAAACATTCAAAGAATGATTAGGGTAGAAAAAACGTTTAATATAAAAGAAGAATTAAAAAAGGAATTAGAGGAATTAAACACAAATTTTATATGGGTTGTTATCACGGAACCCTGGTGTGGCGATGCCGCAAATATAGTACCAGTATTAGCAAAAATTAGTGAGTATAATGAAAAAATTACTTGCAGATTTATATTACGAGATTTAAATCCTGAAATAATGGATAAATATTTAACTGATGGCAAAAGAGCAATTCCTAAATTAATATGTTTAGAAGCCAATACTTATAATGAATTAGGTATATGGGGTCCAAGGCCCAAAAAACTTCAGGAAAAAATATTGATGATAAAATCTCAGTCCAATTATAATACCGATGAATTGCACAAAGAAATTCAGAAATGGTATTTTGAAGATAATACAAAAGAAATTCAAAAAGAAATTTTAGAAAATATTAAAATATGGAAATTAAAGTGATATGGAAATAAAAATATATAAAGCAGAAGAAAGAGGTTCTGCAGATTATGGTTGGTTAAAGACAAAACACACTTTCAGTTTTAATTCGTATTTTGATATAAATAAAATAAATTTTGGTGTATTAAGAGTATTAAACGATGATATTGTCCAACCACAGAAGGGATTTACAACTCATCGGCATGAGAATATGGAAATTATTACAATACCATTAAAGGGAGCATTAAAACATGTAGATAGTGAAGGTAATGAATACATCATAAAGGAGTCAGAGGTCCAGATTATGTCCGCCGGAAAAGGTATAGAGCACTCCGAATTCAATGTATCAGATAAAACCCCGGTTAATTTTCTACAGATTTGGATTTATCCGAAAGAAAAAAATACAGTTCCAAAATATCAGAAAAAGTCATTCAATTTAAAAAATGGGATAAATTCACTGATACCAATTGTATCACCTGATGAAAAAAATACTCTAAATATTAATCAAGACGCATATATCTTCTATTCGCACATTACAAAAAACAAATCAATAAAATATAAATTAAAAATTAAAAACAACGGAATTTTCATTTTTGTAATATCAGGAGAAATTGTCATAAATAATGAACATCTTTCAGACAAAGATGGTATAGGTATTGAAAATGTAAATGAAATAAAGATTAAATCTGTAAATGAATCCAAAATATTAATTTTTGAAATTCCTATGAAAAATTTTTAAAGGAGGCAATAATGAAAGAAAAAATCAATATTCTCGCATTCGCTGGAAGCTTAAGAAAGCACTCATATAATAAATATCTTTTAAATACAGTTAAAGAATTATTACCTGAAAATTTAACTATAGAAATTTTTGATATAAAAGATATTCCTCTTTTCAATGAGGATGAAGAGAAAAAAGGATTACCTAAAGTCGTAACTGAATTGAGAGAAAAAATTTCTTCGGCAGATGGCGTTTTAATTGCTACCCCGGAATACAATTATTCCTATTCTGGTGTAATCAAGAATGCAATAGATTGGATATCGAGACCCCCAAATCAACCATTAAATGGGAAACCGCTTGCAATTATCGGAGCTTCAATGGGGCTATCGGGAACAATGAGAGCTCAATTACATCTGAGACAATCATTAATATTTCTTAATCCAATCATATTGAATAAACCAGAGATTTATGTTTCTCAAGCTCATGAGAAATTCGATGAGAATGGAAAATTGATTGATGAAAACACAAAAAAGTTGCTAATTACTTTTCTTAATTCTTTTTCAGAGTGGATTAAGAAAATCAACTGCATTTAAGTCTAATTAAATTTTTTTTAAATTATACCTGAATAATATTAAACAAACTTATGACAGGTATAATAATAGGTAGTTTAATTTTGAGCCTTACACATGCTTTGATCCCGAACCATTGGTTCCCACTGGCAGCAATAAGTCGCTCAGAACAATGGAGTAAATCAGAATCTATAAAAATTACTGCTTTCACAGGTTTTCTGCACACATTAAGCACAATAATATTCGGAATTATCGTTGGATTTATTGGATTAAGTTTAAAAGAAATAAACGAATTAGCAGAACATCTTGCACCGTTAGTATTAATTTTGTTTGGGGGATATTTAATATTATTACAAATAAAATCCAGAGGGAAACACACTCATCATAATATTGACACTTCAAAAATAAATGAGAATCGGAAAAAATCAAAATTCGCCATTGTAGCTTCTTTAGGAATTATGATGTTCTTTTCTCCTTGTATAGAAATTGAGGCATATTATTTTACAGTTGGAGCAAAATTAGGATGGCTTGGCATTTTTATTTTATCATTAATTTATTTAATTATAACCTTAATTATGATGATAATACTTGTTGAATTAGCAAGAAAAAGTCTCGAAAAATTAAATAGGAAACTACATGGCTTGGACAAGTATGAAAAAATAGTAAACGGGGTAATTTTAATTTTACTCGGTATTATACAATTTTTTATCAGGCATTAAAATGAAAACAAGATTTACTATCTTAATTATTATTTTGGTTATATTAATATCCCTACCAGTAATTATTTTTTTGAAATCAAAAGGATTTTCAGTTACTTTAATACACCCTTATGATAGTATATATGTTTTCAGCGACTTTCCTGTATCTCTTGCAGCATTACCCTATGATAGTTTTGAAGAGATTGAAATATTTGTAAATGATAAATCAATAGAAAAAATCGATGTAGATAAGATTTCAACAATAATAATTGGTAATGTAAGATTGATTAACTTACCAGTGAAAATTTCACAATTCCAATCCGGGAATTATAATATAAAGTTTGTTTTTAAAAGAGATTTTCTCTCATTAGACAAGAGTGTCGAATTATATATTTCATACTATAAATTGACACCAAATCCCGTTAAAGCAAATTTAAATGATATTGAAAAAGTAAATGATTTTCTAAGTAAAGAAGCCCCTGAATTCACTGATTATCTTAGGAGAGCAAGAGAATTTCTTAAAGATTGGAAAAATAATAAAGAATATTTAACAGAAAAAGAAAAAATACGGAAAGCAGATATTCCGGAAGTTATAAAAGAAAGTTTTCTTGATCTTGTCAATAACATAGAAATTGATACAGTAATTTTAAAAATAAATAATTCTGCAAATTATTTTAATTATGTCTTATATGAAAACGGATATCCTTTTTTTATCAATGTTCTTGATATATGGAAGAAAAAGTCTTCTTTGAGATGCTTAACCTTATATTACAGGATAACAGATACAATTATTATTGGTAATAATATAGAAAAAGAAAAAGTATATTTACTGGAAAGAATAGATAATATAAAGCGAAAAGAATTATTCATAGGTATATTACAAGAAAATTCTCCATTTACAGTAATATTAAATGAAATAAATGATAAAATATCAAGACAGTTTAAAAATATAATTTCAGATGATTTATCAATCGCCTCAAAACAGATTAGAGAATTTACAAGATATTATATTAAAGACGATTCTGAAACCAAAATCATAAAAGACGAAATCACAAAGGAATTCAATGAATTCAGAATTACTCACAATGATATTTCAGAAAACCTTTACAAACAAATAATGTTAATGAATTCTGCTTTACATGAAGGAAAACATCTCATTGATTATAAAAACGGTTTTCCTTATTCTAAATGTATAGCTGAAATATTACCAGCATTTTTCGGGGAAAATATTAAAGACACAAAGATATTGAGTATTTCGGATATTCAGGATATACTTTACATTATAACAGATATTAACCCAGAATTTTCAGCGTATCTTTACTCACTTGCTTATTCCCAGGCGTGTAGAAAATTTACCTTATTAGAATTGTTATCATTTATAACAAACAAAAATACACAGAACACAGAATATGATTGGGCTGCAAAACTCATATTAACTAAGTTGGCAGAAAAAAATGGAATTGACACCCATAATCTTCTTTTACAACAAAGCCTCAATAATGAAAGAGAATGGTCGGAAATTTTCAAAAAATTAATTGTTCTTCCAGCCGATAAAATTAAAGATGATTCCAAGAATATTCTAATTGAACAATTTAACTAATGAAATTAAAATTACTATTCACCTCTGTTATAATTCTAACAATCGGGATAATAATAGTAATGTTTATTATTATTAACGAAATATCTAAAGAACGAAATATAGTATTTAATCATCTTGACGAAGATTATAAAAATGCTATTAGTTTATTAAATAATAAAGAATACGAAAAATGTATTAAACTACTAACAAAATATCTTTCAAATTATCCAAATGATGCACATGCTTATTATTATAGAGGTAGAGCAAATCTACAGATAAGAAATTATCAATATGCGATCGAAAATTTTTCAAAAGCTATTGAACTGCAACCAGATAGTTTAATATACTATGAAAATAGAGCAGAAGCATATTTATTAAATCAACTTTATCAGGACGCAATTAATGATATTCAAATCATAAAACAAAAATCAAAAGATACTGTTGAGATATCCACTTTACTTGGTGAAGCATATTATAACATTGGTATTGATGAAATAAATAATAATAAATATTCAGAAGCTTTAGAATATTCCACTAAAGCAATCGAGCAAAATCCAAAGAAAGCTAAATTTTATTTCCTTCGTGGGTGTGCTTATGAATTTATGAAAAAATATAATTTAGCAATTGAAGATTTTCTCAAAGCAATATATTTAGATCCTACAATATCCGAATATTACACAGAAATAAGTCAATGTTATTTTGAAACCAAGAATTATAATAAAGCAATAGAATATCTAAATACAGCAATCGAATTAAATACAAAAAACCATTGGGCATTTTACCTTTTAGGTCTTTCATATTATAGAAAGGGAAATTATAAAAAAGCTTTATCTAATTTCACATCTGCATATGAACTTAAGAACAATAAAGATGATTATATATATGCGAGAGGAAATGTCTATCTTAAATTAAAAATGTATGATAAAGCAATATCTGATTATAACATTGCTTTATCTTTAAACCCATCAAATGGGAATGCATATTTTAATAGGGGAATGGCTTTTCTTGGAAAATCCGATTTTGAAAAAGCAAAAAGCGATCTAACTCAAGCAAAAAAAATAAATCCTCACCTTTCTAAAGAAGTAAATTCAATTCTAAATAATATCCCGTAATATTACTCTCCAATGATAGTTATAACCAGCCTTCTATTATTACTGTAATTTCTATGTTCACATAAATAAATCCCCTGCCAAGTCCCAAGATTAAAAGTACCATTTGTTATTGGAATAATTACACTATTCCCAATCAATGTGGATTTTATATGGGAAATCATATCATCAGGTCCTTCAAGTGTATGGTCAAAATATTCAGCATTTTCTGGAACCGTTTTATTAAAATATTTTTCCATATCACTTCTTACGGTCGGGTCAGCATTTTCATTAATAGTTAAAGAAGCTGAAGTATGCTGAATAAAAATGTGGGCAATTCCCCTTTTGACTTCTTTCAGTTCAGGTAATTTGTTTATTACTTCATTAGTTATCAAATGAAATCCTCTTCTTTTAGAAGAAATTACTATTTCTTTCTGGAATATTTTCATATTAAAAAATTACTTTCCAATACAAAATTTTGAAAAAATATAATTTAACACCTCTTCATTAGTAAACTCTCCTGTTATTTCTCCCAAGTGATTAATTGCATTTCTTAAATCAACAGATATGAACTCGCCGGACATCCCTGCATCAATAGATTCAATTGCTTTATCAAGCGAATCAACAACTCTTTCAAGGCAATCTTTATGACGAATATTAGTTAACACTATTTCACTTTTTGATTGAGAAATCTGAACGTGCGAAAATCGTTCAACCATTATCTGCTTAAGATTATTTAATAAATGTATATTATATATTGATACTGGTATCCCTTTTTTTTCATTAATATAATCATAAGATATTTGCATTTCCAGATCTGTTTTTGTAAAACATAGGATAGCATTATCTGTATCAAATTCTTCTTTAAAATATTTATAATTCTCTTCTATTTCTTTTGGATTACTGGTAGAATCAATTAAAAACAGAATTAAATCAGCTTCTTTAATTTTCTCATAACTACGTTTTACTCCTTCGGATTCAATTTCATCTTTTGTGAATCTCAAACCAGCAGTATCAATCAGATTGAATAATATTCCCCCTATTACAAGATTCTCCTGTAAGTAATCCCTTGTTGTACCTGGTAAATCGCTTACTATTGCCCTGTTCGAACTTAACAAACTGTTAAATAATGAAGACTTTCCGCTGTTAGGTTTCCCTGCTATAACAAGATTTAAGCCATCTCTAATAATTCTACCTTCAATAAAGGAATTAATTAACTTAATATACTTTTCTCTTAGAGAATTAATTTTATCTTTCAATTCACTTTTTTTAATGAATTCAATATCTTCTTCAGAAAAATCAAGTTCTATTTCAATAAGAGAAATAATTTTAATTAATTCTTCCCGAGAAGACTTAATAAAATCAGATAAACTTCCCTCAAGTTGCGATATAGAGGATTTATAAGCTAAATCCGTTCTTGATTTAATTAAATCTGCAACTGCTTCCGCTTGTGCCAAATCCATTTTCCCGTTTAAGAAAGCCCTTTTTGTAAATTCACCTGGTTCGGCATGTCTTGCCCCATTTTTGATAATTAATGAAAAAATCCTTCTTGTAACATAAACACCACCATGACAGGAAATTTCGATTAAATTTTCACCTGTATATGAATTTGGCTTCTTATAAATATAAAGCAGAACTTCATCAATTATTTCATCGTTATCATAAATGTATCCGAAATGTATAGTATGTGATTTATGTTTATCAACATCAAATTTTTGAGAAGAACTTTTCTTTTTCTTAAAAATCCTATTTACAATTTCAAAAGATTTTTCCCCGGAAATCCTGATTAAAGAAATAGCAGCATCTGAAAGAGCAGTCGAAATAGCAACAATTGTATCCGGATTATAAAGTTTCATTTCTATAAGAATTTTGTTTTACTAATAACCAGATAAATACAGGTGCACCAAAAAAAGATACAATAATACCAGCAGGTATTTCCGCTGGCGCAATAATTAACCTTGAAATTGTGTCTGCAACTACCATAAATAAAGCTCCGAGTAAAATAGTACATGGCATTGAATATTTATAATCATATCCGATAATAATTTTAGAAAGGTTTGGAATTATTAAACCAATAAAAGAAAGAATACCTGCGACTGAGACAGCAGAAGCAGCGAGAAAAGAAGCAAGAATAATAGCAATTCTTTGAGTAACCTTAAGATTTAAACCAAGGGATAAAGCAAGTTCATCACCAAGTCCTAAAATATTCAATTCCTTAGAAAAGATTAACGAAGAAATAATGCCGATAATAACGAAAATAAATGTCATCAAGAATTCATTCCAACCCCTACCGGAAAGCCCACCACTTAACCAAAACAGAATTTGAGAAGCATTATTACCAGAAATTAAAAGAAGAAATCCATTTATAGAAGAAAGGAGAGCATTTATAGCAATACCAGCCAAGATGATTTTATTTGACGAAATAAAATTAGTATATTTATAATTTAAACCCTTAGCAACGAAATATACAACATAAGTAACAACTAAAGCAAAAATAAATGATACAGGAGTAATAAAGTAAAAAGGGATAGAAAATGGAAGAAGAAAAATACAAATTGCACCAAGTCCTGCTGATGCAGAAATGCCAAGTAAACCTGGTTCGGCAAGATTGTTTTTTAACAATGATTGCAAAATCAAACCTGAACATGAAAGTGATGCACCTACCAGTATTGCATTTAAAACTCTTGGTAGTCTAATATCAAAAATTATTTTATGATTAACTTCATTTTCTTTAAAAAGAGCATAAAAAAAATCACTAAAAGAAATGTTAATACTACCTAAAATTAATGATACAAATATACTGAAAATTAAAGATATAAATATTAATATTATTATTTTAATTCTGAATTCCAAAAATATGTTTTTTTAAGTAATTTAAGTGTAGTAAACTTTATTTTTAATGAATAAATTTGGTTCCTTTAAAATAAAAATAGCTTTACTAATATCAGGTGTTATAATTGCAATTAGCATTTTGCTATTTACTCAGAGTATTGTGAATAAAATCAGAGCTAAGGAATCTCAAATAGCAGAATTATATGCTAAGTCATTTGAGTATTTAGCAAATGATACAAGCCTTGCCGGAGAATATGCGTTTATTTTTAATGAAATAATATTACAAATAGATTTTCCAATTGTGGCAACGGATAAGGATTATAAAAGAGTAGATTTTTATAAAAATGTAGAAGTTGATACAACATTGCCCAAAAAAGAAATAGATGCATATCTTATAGAATTGGCAAATGATTTTGCAAAAAATAAACCACCGATAAAAGTAACATATCAAGATTCAATTATTCTTAATCTTGTTCATTATGGCGAATCTGATTTAATTAAGTATTTAAGAATATTACCAATACTTGAGTTATTAATTGGAAGTATATTCATAATAATCGGCTATATAGGCTTTTCATATATCAAAAAACACGAGCAAAGTAGTATATGGGTCGGGCTTTCCAAAGAAACCGCACATCAACTTGGAACTCCTCTTTCCTCTCTTTTGGGCTGGCTGGAAATATTAAAGAGCACCAACCCAAATGATAAAGCACGTGAAGAAATAATAAAAGAAATAGATAATGATTTAGAGAAGCTAAAAAAAATAACTGGCAGATTTTCAAAAATAGGTTCAACTCCAGAACTTCACAAGGAAAATATTACACAACTTATAGAAGGAGTAATTCAATATTTTGAAAGAAGAATACCTAATCTCATTAGAAGAGATGGCAGGACAGAAAAGAAAATATCTTTTGAGATTAATAGCCAGGGTGAACTCTGCGCACAAGTTAATAAAGATTTATTTGAATGGGTTATAGAAAATATGCTTAAAAATTCAGTCGATGCAATTGATAAAAATTCCGGCAAAATAATTTTTAATATTTATAAAAAAGAAAGAGATATAATTATAGACATTAAAGATAATGGGAAAGGTATAGATTTGAAATTCCGCAAAGATATTTTTAGACCAGGTTATTCAACAAAGAAACGCGGTTGGGGTTTGGGTCTTACTCTTGCAAAAAGAATTATTGAAGATTACCATAAAGGAAAGTTATTTCTTGTTGAATCTACGGTTGATAAAGGCACAACATTTAGAATAAAATTAAGAGAAACATAAATTTTATTTGAGTAGTGAGAGTAATGATTGATAATTTATTAGAAAAAATCAGAAACAAAACAAATACTCTTTTTTACAAGGATATTGTTGTAATAGTCTTTTTATTAACCATAAAAATTTTATTCCAAATTATTATAATTTCTTCAGGATATAGATGGTTATCTGCTGATGATTATTGCAGAACAGTTATTTCTTACGAATGGATAAATAACCCAAAAATTTATTCCGGGGTATGGTTATCAATGCATTTTTGGGTAAATGGTTTTATAATGTTATTCATAAAAGATTTATTTATTGCTGCAACAAGTGTTAATTTTATTTTTTCCACATTTACTCTGATTTATTTTTTCAAAGTATTAGATATTTGCTTTGACAGAAAAATTGCATTCTGGGCTTCAATTATTTTTTCTGTTTTTCCTTTTCAGGTATGGTTAAGTTTATCTGGTCTTCCTGAATCAATATCGTATTTTTTTATAATTGCCGGGATATATTATTTTATTAAATGGAGAAAGGATAATAATGTAACATATTTAATTCTTTCTTCTGTTATGTTAGCATTTTCAAGTGGATTTAGGTATGAAGCCTGGCTGTTCTGTGCTACATTACCAATAATGACAATTTATTCCTGTATCAAAGATAAAAAAGCGATTAAAAAAATTATTTCTTTCACACTAATTTCCTGTATCTCATTTACTATAATTATCTGGTGGTTAATCCAGAATTATATTGATAATAAAGACTTTTTCTTCTTCATAAAAGAGACAGAGAGAATTTATGCGAAATTCAATAATGCTGGTTTTATTGAAAAATTAATACAGTATCCTGTTTTCTTACTATATTCTGCTCCAATAACAACTATTTTTGCACTAAAAATTATTTATGAAACGTTAAAAGATAAAACTGCTTCTTTTAAGAAATACTTTGTATTATTTAATCTAATTCAGTTAACTCTTTTAATCATCCAGGGTATTTTTGGTACTGGCGGAACCAATCTTGTATCAAGATATATCATAATTAACGGAATATTATTAATCCCGCTTGCAGTTGAACAATTTTTCAGATATAAAAGATATGTAGCCGTTTTTACAATTTCTGCAACGATAATTTTATATATAATTTGGAGTTTAAATTTTCCTATCTCAAATCGTGAGGACACTTATGAGGTTGGTTACAAAATAAGGCATCAAATTAAAGAAGAATTAAAAGAAGAAAAAGAAAAAATATATTTTGAAGAACTCGTTGGCTTTTATGATATCTATACAATACAAACACTATCAAATGATCCATTAAGATTTATAAAAGGCAATCTCCCAGAGCTTTTAAAAACAGAAAAAAAATCCCCAAAAAGACAAAAATTAACAGATGAAGAGTTAAATATTCTTGATATAAAAAATTTCTTACAAAAGAATAACATAACGATAGCAATAGTAAAGAGTGAAACATATAAAAACAAATTAAAGAAAATTGCGGTTAGAAATGATGAGGTTGGTGATTATGGTTTATTTTATTTTAAAGAAAAAGAATCATTTATAAATGATTCTACATTAACATTATTCACCAAAAATATTAAACCTTTAAGTGAAAATCCAACCCTGATTAATTTCGGAAAAATAATTGCTTTAACAAGTTATAAAATTGATAATGTTAATTTTGGATTGAATCCTCAATTTGTAATTCTTGATTGGCAAGCAGTTGATAAAGCGATCATTGACAGTCTCGAATATGATGAATATGAATTCAACAGATATAACATAGTGCTGGAATTATTATCTGAGAAAAAAGACACGATAGTTCATAGAGAAGTGAAAAGAATTTTTTCAGATAAAAATATCGAGGATTTAATAGAGAATAATCAAATAAGAACAATACTAATTATAAAGCCCTTTGCTTTGTTACAATATTCAATAAGAGAAATTTCCAATCCGTTTGAGAGTGGTTTATATTATTTAATATTAAAAATAAAAGATAATAAGTACAACCGAGATTTAATTGTATATCAGGGGGATTCGTTATACAAACCCACAGCAGAAGAAATTGAAGAAGGTTTTGAATTAATAAGAGATAGTACTTTAAAGATAACTCCGGTCAGAAAAGAAAAAGTAATTCAGGATACTATTCCCAAAAGTCTTAATTTAGGTTCAATATTAGCGTTATTTCCAGATACAGATTTCTTAAAATTAACACAAAAAGGAAGCAATGAACTTAGAAGGACTATTTTCTTAAATGAATTCAGAATACTTTTTTCACAACGATATCAGGGAGATCAGATACTTAATTTAATTTTTTCCGCCTTTTAGCATAAGAATTAAAAAGCGCTATATTAAATTGAATAAACAATATATTAAATTTATATTTGAAAATGATTAAGACTAATATAGAAAAGGGATTTAAAGAAATATCAGGCAAAAATATTTGTGTAATCGGAGATATTATGCTTGATATTTATTTATTCGGAGATGTTGCAAGAATTTCCCCGGAAGCACCTGTTCAGGTTTTTGAACAAAAAACCAGTACTTCAAAACTCGGAGGAGCTGCAAATGTTGCTCTAAATATTAAAACATTAGGAGCAAATCCATATTTACTTGGGATTATCGGAGAGGATAATAATGGTGAAAAACTGTTAGAAGAGATGAATAAAGAAGGTTTAATTACAGATGGAATAATTAAAGTAAAAGATAGACCAACTACTTCAAAAACAAGGGTAATAGCAGCATCACATCATCTAATCAGAATAGATACAGAATCAAAAAAAGAACTAAATATAAATGAAGAAGAAATAATAGAACAATTTCTTAAGAAAAATATAAAATTATTTGATTCAATAATTTTAGAAGATTACAATAAAGGCGTTCTTACAAAACAATTAATCCGGAAGATTATTGAACTTGCAAATAAAAACGGAGTTAAAATATTAGTAGACCCAAAATTTGATAACTTTTTTGAGTATAAAAATGTATTTTTATTTAAACCAAATCTAAAAGAACTTGAAGATGCTTTTGGAAGAAAAACAAAAAATGATAATGATATAAACGAACTTTGCATTAAATTAATTGAAATGATAAATTGTGATAATCTTGTTTTAACAATGGGTGAAGCAGGTATAAAATTATTTATTAAAACAAAAGATAAAATTCAACAGGAAACAATAAAAACTCGTGCAAGAAAAGTAGCGGATGTATCAGGCGCCGGGGATACAGTTATATCAACTCTGTCTGTTTGCCTTGCAGCCGGGCTAAATATTAAAGATGCAGTAACTGTTTCAAATATTGCAGCAGGGTTAGTTGTGGAAGAAGTTGGTATTGTTCCTATACACAAAGAAAATCTTTTGGCTTATATAAAGAATGATTATTAAAAATTTTCTTGAAATGCCGGTCGATTTAGAAAAAATTTTACTTACAGTTAAAGATTTGAGACAAAAGGGTAAAAAAATCGTTTTTACCAATGGGTGCTTTGATATAATTCATAGAGGGCATATAACTTATTTAAAGGCTGCAAAAGAATTAGGTGATTTTTTGATTGTTGGATTAAACTCAGATAATTCTGTAAAAAGATTGAAAGGACACACAAGACCTGTAAACAATGAAAATGATAGAGCATTAATTCTTGAAAATCTTAAACCTGTTGATGCCGTTGTAATTTTCAATGAAGATACTCCAATAAAACTCATAGAAAATATAAAGCCGGACTTTTTAGTAAAAGGTGGTGATTGGAATAATAATGAAATAGTTGGAGCAGATTTCGTTAAATCATATGGAGGCAATGTTGTTACTATTAAATATGTTGATAACTATTCTACTACTTCTTTAATTAATAGGCTTAAAGACATTTGAAGGTTTTGAAAAATTGGATAAAGAGAATCAAAATATAAATAACGAAGTGGAAAAAGAAAGGAATAATCCGGAAAATATTTCAAAGGATCTCTCCGCTAAGCTGAATAGTGCTAATTCAAATAAAAGAGCTAAAAAAAGTATAATAAAAAAACTATTTAAATACTTTCTCTGGATTGACACTGCTATTTTTATTCTTCTTATATCATTTATTATTCTTTTACAGACTACTTTTTTCAAAACCTGGATACTTCACTTTGCAGTAAACAAAATTAATAAATCACTTGCTTCTAAAGAGAGTTACATTTTTGCAGAATCGCTTGAAGGAAATATCATCACCAATTTAAAACTTAATAATGCATATATCGTCGTTAAAAATGATACTCTGATAAAATTAAAATCAATAAAATTAAATCACAAATTTTTCCGTCTATTTGACAAAGTTATCGACATAGATAATTTAGAAATAGAAGAACCACAGATAAATTTAACTAAAGTTTTTACAGAACAAGATACATTGTGGAATTTTGAGTATTTATTTAAACCAGAGATACCAGAAGTTGACACAACAAAGAAAGAATTTGACTGGAATATTTTTGTTGCAAATGCTGATATTAATAATTTCAGTGTTCGGTCTCTTGCTCTCAATTCTACAAATAAATCTTTAAGGGAATCAGAAGTTCAGAACAAAGAACAGTTTGATATAAATGATGTATTTATTTCAGATATTAATTTTAACTTCAATGGCAAATATACTTCGGATAATAAATTACTAACAGTAAATAAATTAACATTTAACATTAATTCGCTTTTCAATTTAAAAAACTTATCGTTCAATTCTGAAATAAACAGTAATACAAGATTAGAAAATCTCAGTTTAAAAACCACAAGAACAGATATTGAAATCAACAAATTAGTTGTAGATAATTTTACGCCGTTTGACGGTATTAATTTAGACTTATTAACAGATAAAAATTTTTCCTTAAAGATTAACTGTAAAAATATAGATTTTGCCGACATAAAATATTTCGTTCCTGATTTTGATTTTATAAAAGGAAATTACGAAGTTGCTTTTGATGCTTCAGGAAAATACAATGATTTTTTAATTAATAACCTTTACATTAATAACATTAATAATAAGATTAATCTTGCAGGAAGAGTTACAAATCTTGATTCAATAGAAGACATTTATTTAAATATTAATCTTGTTAATTCAGAAATTGACCCGGTAAATATTAAGGAAAATTTAAAAGATATAGGACTGCCAGATGTAAATGGTTTGGGTAAAATATCAGCAAATATAAAATTTGAAGGTGGATTTAAAAGATTTTACACAAAATTTGATTTGAATTCATCAGCCGGTTCTGCAGAAGGCGATGCAAGAATCGATTTATATCACTCAAATCCAATATATAAAGCTTCAGGAATTGTTAAAAATCTCAATATTGCAAAAATTACAGGTGACCCTAAAAATAATTTTTTAATAAACTCTGAATTCAACATAGATGGAATAGGATTAGATTACAAAACGATGACCGCAAGGTTAAATTATAATCTAACTAACTCTACAATTATAAATCAGAAAATAATAAAATCCGCAGGTGAAATAAGATTAAATAGGAGTCTGTTAGATTTAGATTTAGTGTACATTTCAAACATAGGCTCAGTTAATATAAAAGGTAATGTGGATTTCAGAAATTTCAGCGATATTAAATATGATTTAAAGGGATCAACACAAAATCTCAATCTTTCTGCAATAACTCCAGACTTAGAAACGAGCGATTTAAATTTCGAATACGATGTTAAAGGTACAGGTTTTGATTTAGAAGAAATTACAAGTAGAGGAAAATTTAATCCGGATAAATTAAATGGCGAATTTAAATTTAATTTAGCAAATTCTGTTTTCGGTGAACATTTAATACCAGCAACTCCTATTATTGCTATTGTAAATAGTAATGGGCAAGCAAAAGATATATTTGTAGCATCAGATTTTATTGATTTAACTTGCAGTGGGAATTTTGATTTTCAAACAATCCCGGTTGTATTAACTTCAAGCATTAATAACATTACCAAAAAATTTAATGAAAGATTAGAAGTAAATAAAGAACTTACCGTAAATTCTTCAGCCGGAGAATCAGATATTCTGTCGGATAATAACTCTAAAGATACTCTTCAGAAAAATAATGCAGATGATTATCAAATAAAAACTTCTCTAAAGGTAAACACTTCTGTAAATTTCAAATATAACATATTAATAAAAAGTCTTCTCCCGCTTCAAATTATAATGAAAGATAGTAGTATATCTTTCACGGGTCTGATAAAAGGAGAAGTAAAACAAACTGAAAATATTTTTGCATTCTCCTCTGAAGGAAAAATTGAAAATTTCAGATACAGAGATTCAGTATTAAGAATATTAAAAACTAATTTTACATTTGATTTAACAGATATCAATGAAAAAAACGATTACAGGGATATCTATGCAAACCTTTATTTAAATTCAAATGATATTTACAGAGAAAACGAAAAATATGACGGATTATACATACAGTTTAACACCATAGATACAAATAATCTCATTGCAATCAGGGGAAAAATAGATTCTAATATTTCTTTTTACACAAAAGGAAAAACAAATATAACTAAAGGAGAATATAACTTTTTTATTGATTCATTAAATCTATCATATTTTAATTATAGATTCTTAAACCCTGAAGACTTGTTATTTAGCTACAAACCATCAACAGATACATCTCTTTATAATGACATATTATTTAAAAAATTTACATTAGAAGATAATAATCAGAAAATTGACATATCAGGCAGGTATTCGATAGATGGTAATAGTGACTTAAACATTGCTGCTTCTAAAATCAGCATAAATAAGTTGCTGAATCACATTTATAATAATGAGGAAGATTTAATTCAAGGTAATGTAAGAAAGTTATATCTGAATTATACAGGAACTTTAGAAAGTCCCAATTTAAGTATTGCAATGACAACTGATCCTCTTTCGATTAGCGAATTTAAATTAGGAAGAATTGATGCAATAATTAATTATGAAAATAGCATTGCAAAATCTCAAATAGGATTTTTTAATCCGAATAATGAAGGAAAATTATCAATAGATGGCACTCTCCCTATTAAAAATCCATTTAGTGCAAAAGAAAAATCAGACCAGGATATTTTACAAAAGGAAGAAAAAAGTTTTCTTGAAAGTGAAGTTAATATGACAATAATTGCAGATAATTATCAGACGAAAATATTTGAAAAATTCATCCCTTCAATTTCAGAATTAGATGCCAAAGTAAATTCTAATATAAATTTAAAGGGAAAAATTATAAACCCTGAAATTACAGGTGAAGCAAAGATAAAAAAAGGAGCATTTAAATTTAATCTAACGAATGTAAAGTATAATTTTGACGCAACATTAACAGCGTCTGGTCAACGGGCTTTTCTAAATTATTTTAGATTGTTCTACCCTGCAGATGAATCAAGAGCAATAAATTCAACTGGTTACATTGACCTGTCTAATTTAAATTTTAATGAAATTGACTTAACATTTACCGGAGATGTTAAAGTATTAACACCAGATATTACTAAAAATGAATTAGGAATTTATGGAGACCTTGTAGCTGGCGCAGGAGAATATCCGATAAGATTAAAAGGTAACTCAGACTCTATCAGTTTAACAGGAACCTTCGCATTAAAGAAGGGGAAAATTTATATTCCATCGCTTAAATCTGACGCATACAGTCTTTATACTGATAATATAAACTATAAAATTTTAATAGATAGTACAAGCATACAATTAGATTCTATTCAGAACTACATATTACTGCCTGACACAACAGGTAAGCATAAAATATCTATTTTAGACCCTTATGATTATCATTTATTTAAGCCAAAGGATACAACAGAAACAAAAGTAAAAGCAAAAGGAAATTTTATATTTGATGTAAATATAGTTTCAGAAAATAAAATTTTCTTAAGGTTTATAGTTGATGAGCAAACGAGACAGGAATTTATGGGTGAAATAAGTCTAAAATTATATGCAGACAACAGGCAAAAAAATGAAATAGAAGTTAGAGGAAATATAGATATTGATGAAAATTCTATTTATAAATTCTATAAGAATTTTGCAGCAACCGGAAATATAAAATTTACAGGGGATGTTTCAGATCCATCATTAAATATTAAAGCGGAATATTCTGGAAGTTCCTATAGTCAAGAACTTCAAATTACGCGAAATGTAGTTGTGCAATTATTGGTACTGGGGAAACTAAAGCAACCAGAATTCAAATGGCGGGTTTTAGTTGATGATACACCAATTTCCGGCGACCCGACAGATGAAGCAATAAGTTTTCTACTTTTTGGTAAATTAAAAAGTGAATTAAACGCTTCTCAAAGATTATCCCTTGTTTCAAATATAGGGGCAAATATAGGGACTGTTTTTCTTTCATCTTATCTTAATCAGTTTATATCTACCTACTTACCATTTATTTTAAGTACTGATATCAATTATGTCGAGACACAAAGCGGAAGTTTAGCAGAATCCACGGATATAAGATTTACAGCAGGTCTTGGAGATGCAACAATTAGATTTGGCGGACAAATACTTACAGATTTATCAAATACTAACTTTTTACTTGAATATCCATTAAACAAATTATTTAAGATTAAAAGTGTAAGTAATAATCTTATTTTCAAATTTGAAAGAATAATAGACCCATATTCTCAAAACACAACAACCACTACAACAAATAACCGTACGGGCGCTTCTTTAATTTACAGAATAAAATTTTAAAAGCCATTAACATACAAAAAGAAATAATCAGGGTTTTAAGAAAAGAATATAAACCTATTAAATTTAATCCGCTTCTTTCAAGATTAGGATTAAGCAGAAAAAATAAAACTGCATTAAGAAAAGAACTAAACAAAATGATTAATGAAGGATACATAAAGAGAAAAGGTAAATATTACTCTTTGGTTAAAGAAAATAATATTGAAAAACAGAATAACTATATATTTAAAAATAATGAAAATGCAAAAGATATAAACGAATTTGTAACAGGGACTTTAAGAAAATCAAGAGGTGGATACTGCGTCATTCCCGATTCTAAAATCATAAAGAGAATAATTCATATAGAAGAATTTAATATATCAAACGCAAAACCAGGCGATAAGGTTTTATGTAAGATAAGCAATATCTATGATATTGATAATGAATATGAAGAATTATACGGAAAAATTATTAAAATATTTGGAAAAGCAGGAGATAAAAATACAGAATTAATTTCACTTATATACAAGTATGGCTTTGAAAAAGAATTTAATAAATCAATTTTAAAAGAAGCGGAAGAAATTGAAAAAGCAGCAAAGGCTGAATTAAGTGTTCTTAAACAAAGCACCAGAACAGTAAAATATAACTTTTATGATATATGGAATACTCTAAATGAAAAATCAAAAACGAAAAAAAAGAGTAAAGAGATATTCATCAATGACAGAGTTGACCTCAGACATCTTGAATGTTTTACAATTGACCCCGAAGACGCAAAAGATTTTGACGATGCTATTTCCATTGAAGAAATAAAGGACAAAGAAGATAATGCTTACTTAATAGGTGTACATATTGCAGATGTTTCTCACTATGTTGCAGAAAATTCCGTTATTGATAAAGAAGCATTAAAAAGAGGTACCAGTGTTTATCTTGTAAATATAGTAGCCCCTATGTTACCTGAAAAATTATCCAATGGAATCTGTTCATTAAAAGAAGGGGAAGATAGACTAACTTTATCCGTATTAATTAAAATAACCAAGAAATGCAAAGTAACAGATTTTAAAATATTCAAATCAATTATAAATAGCAAAAAGAGATATACTTATGAAGAAGTACAGGAGATAATAAATAATAAAAAAGGATATTTATATAAATCAATAATCTTATTAAATAACATAGCGAAACAATTAAACAAAAAAAGAATAAAAGAAGGAGCAATTGATTTTGAAACGCGGGAAGTAAAATTTATTTTAGATAAATATGAAAATGTAAAGGAAATTAAATCACTGGAAAGATTAGATTCAATGCGATTAATTGAAGAACTAATGCTTATTGCCAATAGGTGTGTGACAGAATTTGTAGATTCCCTGTCTCAAAAAGAGGAAAGAGAATATCCATTTATATATAGAGTTCACGACGAACCGGAACCTGAAAAGTTAAAAGATATACAGGAATTCATAAGGCAATTCGGTTATAGAATTAACTTAAAAGATAAAGCAGATATAAAAAATTTAGTTTCTCTAATTAAAGATAAACCAGAGGAATACATAATAAATAATATGTTGATTAGAGCAATGGCAAAAGCCATTTACACCGATAAAAACATCGGTCATTATGGTTTAGGCTTTGAAAATTACACTCATTTTACTTCCCCTATAAGAAGATATCCAGATTTATTTATCCATAGATTATTAAAATTATATCTTTACGAAAGGTCTTCAATTACCGATAAGCAATTTCTCAGCCAGGTAAAAAAATATAAGAAAATAATTGGAAGAGTTTGTAAAAATTCATCTCAACAGGAGCAGCAGGCATTAAACGCCGAAAGAGATGCGATTAAACTTAAACAGGTTGAATATCTTTCAAAATTTATCGGTCATAGTTTTGAAGGAATAATATCAGGGATAGTTAATTACGGGTTTTTTGTTGAATTGAAAGATTTTCCAGCTGAAGGACTTGTAAGATTTCAGGATATTACAGACGATTATTATAGATTTGATAATAGAAAACATTTAGCAATCGGAAACAGAAAGAAAAAAATATTCCGTGCGGGTGATACTGTAAATGTTGTAGTTCTCCGCACGGATATAGAAACAAGAAAAATCGATTTCGGAATTATTGAATAAGAATCTAAATGATAATCAGATTAAATTTTTACCTTATTCTCCAGAAGCGGGTGGAGTAAAGGTTCTTTTACTCAATTCAGAATCTATCATAAATAAACCGGGACCAGATTCACCAGTTAATTTAACTCTATTTAATAATCTGGAAGCAGTTGCTTCTTCTTCTATCTGCTCATCAACATACCATTTCAAAAAGCTTACCAAAGCATGGTCATTTTCCTTAATTGCTAAATCCATTAAATCATTAATTGATTTAGTAATAAACTGCTCATGTTCCAGTGTTTTTTCAAATGCTTCAATTGCTGAATTGAAAGTCACTGGCGGAGCAGGAATTTCTTTTAGTACAACCGTTCCACCCCTATCAATAAGGTAATTAAATAATTTTAAAGCATGGAAATGCTCTTCCTGAGTCTGGACGAAGAAGAAATTCGCAATACCGTCTAAGTCTCTCGATTTAAAATAAGCTGCAATAGAAAGATAAATGTATTCTGAATGCAATTCTTTTTGAATTTGTTCATTAATTGCATCTTGAAGTTTCCTTGATAACATATTATTTCTCCTTTATTTTATTTATAAAAATAAAACAAATTTGAAAATAAAAAAGTTTAAAAATTCGTTATAATACCACCAGCAATTATACCGCACTTTTAAAAAAAATAAAAAACATAGTTTTGTTATTTATGTTGTATTATAAAAATTTATATATTAAATTTTACTCAAAATTAAAAAACTAAATTTATAAACTATGAAAAAGAATATTCTACTTCTTTTAATTTTTTCAGTTTTGCTATTTTCTTTCACATTTGAATCTCATCAACCATCTATGATTAACAATATAGTTGTTCAATTTGTAGCAACTAACGGATATGGGAATAATTTATATGTTGATAACTTAATGTTAGGGGTTCAATATCAATATGATGTTGCGGTAAGTTCTCTTAATAATATACCGAAAGATTCAAATTACACGTTTACAGGAACAAATCCTTTTAAAATTGCCCCGAATGTAACCATTCTAAATGTTGGGACTGCAACTGCAAGCAGTTTTAATGTTACAATGATAGTCGGAAGTTATAACAGTACAAAACCGGTTTCAAGCATTAGTTCCGGAGGAAGTATTGATGTTATTTTTGATTCTCTTACAATTACTCCTAATGTTCCGATGAATATAACAATTTATTCTTCCTGGAGTTTAGACCAGAATAAAACCAATGATACACTAAAGCAATTTACTTACTATATGCCGGGAGCAAGAAGAAATGTAGTATTTGAAGCATATACGAGTTCTACCTGTGCGCCTTGCGCATCACAAAATCCCTATCTGGATGCATTCATTTCAGCAAGGTTTGATACAATTGTACCAATTAAATATCATATGAATTGGCCCTCTCCCGGAAATGACCCAATGTATCACGCTAATCCTACACAAAATAATGAAAGAAGATATTACTATAGCATAAATGCTGTTCCGACATTAGTAATTGATGGGGTGCACATTCAGGTTAGTGGATATTCAACTCTATCAAATTTACTGAACCCGTATACTGCAAGATTACAGAAAGGTTCACCTTTATCTGTAACTGTTACTGACACAAAAATTGCGGGAGATTCAATCTTAGCAAATGTAACTGTAAATGTAATTTCACCACTTCCAAGTGGTAACTATAAATTAAGAGTATCATCAATTTCAAGAAGAATTACTTATTCTTCACCTCCGGGGACAAATGGTGAAACAGATTTCAAAGATGTATTCAGGTTTATGTATCCAAATACAACAGGCACGACGATATCAACAACTCCCGGTACATACAATTTCCAGTTTAAATATAAGCTAACACCATTAGCAAATGCTGTTGACACAATTTATTATACTGCCGCATTTGTACAAAACGATGTAACAAAAGAAATAATAAATGCTGCAAAAGGCAGAAACTATCAGGTCGTTACTAAAGTTCAAACCCAACCTAATCCAGAAAACACAAAACCAATTCAGGCTCCTTCATTTATAACATCAGATGGAAAAATAATAAGCGGAAGCAATACATATCAAACAATGGCAGGTTTCAATTATGAACCATTTGAAGGAAACTTCCCTCCTGCCGGTTGGACAATAATAAACCCTGACAATGGATTAACCTGGGTACAATATATAGGTGCAAATGGTCCTATGTTCTCCGGAACAAAGTCAGCAAAAATGCCTTTCTATGACTACAGTTCAACAGGACAAATTGATTATCTGGTTTCTAAAGTATATAATGGGCTGGATTACTCCGATTCAATAAAATTCAATTGGGCTTATGCTCAATATCCTGGTTATACTGATGCTTTACAAGTAAAAGTATCAACTGACGGAGGTACTTCATTCCCATATACAATTTTCAACAGGTCCGGAGCAACACTTGCAACTGCTCCATCGACATCTTCTTCTTTTGTTCCTACTGGTCCAAGTCAATGGGGGCACTTTGCAGTGTTAATAGGTTCCTTCATTAGTAATATAAAGAAAATAGGTTCTGAACTTCCGGATAAATTTATACTTGAACAAAATTTCCCGAACCCGTTTAACCCTATTACCAACATAATATACTCAATACCAAAGAATACTAAAGTTACACTGAAAATCTATGACATAAAGGGAACGCTTATAGCAACTCTTGTTGATGAATACCAGACTGCAGGTATATATTTAAGTCAATTTGATGGAAAGGATCTCTCAAGTGGAGTTTATTTCTATAAATTAGAAACATCAGATTTCGTTTCAGTTAAAAAGATGTCATTAATAAAATAGTATAAATTCTAAATAGATATTTTCCTTATCATAAAATAAAGAGGCTGTCATAAAAGACAGCCTCTTTCTTATATAAACTTTAAATATGATTAATTTCCGCGGAAAACATTTACTGGTTCTTTCTGAAATATTACATAACTTACTCCATTGGTTTTGAAAAATAAAGTGTACCACTTTTTTTGTACTGAATAAAAGCACATTTAATCTCTTTCTACGCTTACAATTTCTGATTTTGGAAATCAATTATCATAAGGGTTCTAAATAATATAAAATTGTAAAAATGAAAAAATTTCTTAAAAATAAAATCAAGAAAAATTAAAAACGGATATAAAAAAACAGAGGCTGCATTAAGATGTAGCCTCTGTAATTTAGAGTTAAAATTGAATTATGAATATGTTATTTAATTAATAACATTTTCTTTGTATCAATAACATTTCCATTTACGATTAATGAATAGAAATATACTCCTGAAGAAAGTTTTGATGCATTATATGAATACTTAACTGTTCCGGCCGTTAACTCCTGATTGTTAATTAATACATCTACTTCTCTTCCTGTAATATCATATATTTTTAATGATACATTACTTGTTTTAGGCAAAGCAAATTCGATTGTTGTAACAGGGTTGAATGGGTTCGGATAGTTTTGTTTTAATTCATAATTTGTTGGTATTAAGTGAGACCATTCAATACCTGTTGGAATAGGTGGTAATGCTCTTTTAAAAATAGCACCACTTGATAAACCGACAAAGACTGAGTCACTTGCTCTTATATAAGATGAGTATGGAGTAAGTGCTCCTCCTAAATTTTCAAGCGTCCAGGATTGGCCTGCATTTGTAGTTCTGAGCGTACCACCAGAAGTAGTAAATACATATCCAATGTTATAATTTAACCAAGCCATTGTATAAATACCAGAAGTAACAGGCATATAAACAGTGTCAAAAGTTGTGCCGCCATTTGTTGTTCTGACTAATCTCGCACCAGATGTTGCGGAAACATATCCTGTATTTGCATTGAAGAATTTCATACTATAAATATACCCGCTACCCATAGGCGCGGAAAGTAAAGTCCAGTTTGCACCCTGATTAGTTGTTTTCATAACTTGTGGGGTATAGTTTGCAGCATAAGCAGTATTTTGGTCAGTTACTGATATTGCATAAATTCTATCATCTATTCCAGTATAATTTGTAGTCCAGGTATTTCCTCCATCAGTCGTAATAAAATAGCCACCTGTGCTACTTGCAGTTTGAGTTACAATACCTGTGTTCGCATCGAACCAGTGCATTTTCCTTAAGATATTTGATGATACCCATGGCATTGGAGATGGAACAGAATCCCAGTTGGCACCACCATTAGTAGTTTTTCTAACGACACCATAACTACCACAAATATATCCAGTATTTGAATTTAGCATAAATATATCATATAGGCTACTGTAAGAAGAACCGGGATTTTGACTTACCCAGGTGTTTCCACCATTTGAAGAGTAAAGAATTCCGGTAGTACCTGTACCTCCTACTGCAAAAACTTTACCTTCATTATACTCTACCCATAGCCCATAAATAATATTAGAAGAAAGGAATGTAGTCAAAGTAGTCCAGTTTGCACCATTATTCGTAGATTTATTTAATAAACCAAATCCACCACCTAAAAGTAAATTATTCTGATATGAAGTTAATGTATAGGATGTTGCGGCATAGACTTGCCCTGGTGCTATATAGCCTAATAACGACCAATTTGCGCCTAAATTAGTTGTTTTAACAAGGAAGGAAGCATCACCTACAGCATAAATATCATAAGTAGAAGAAGATTGTCTAAGTACTGTAACATTATCAAGATAGCCACCGTTCCCATCAGTATTTACATGTTGGAAAGCAATGTAGATATTCTGACCAGCAAAGGAATTTAAACTATATGCAAATCTTGTCCAGGTATAAGGAGCAACAGCAGTATTAATAGCAGCAATTGTATTGGTAAAACTTGCAACAGCCGTATCTGTGGTAGAAACTTTTATGTATAAAGAATCCGGTGGATAAGCAGATGAAAAATCATTCTTCCAATAAAATATTAGTGAATCACCGGCTTGAATTGACCATTGAGGAGTAACAAGCCAATCATTTCCTGGACCCGGATAATCATATTGAATATAAGCACTCGCAACTCCCTGATAGTATTGATATGTGGAACGAACCCAGGTAATTGAAGGACCTGAAATATTTTTTATATGCCACCCTGTTGGTGGAAATGTCGTGCTTTCAAAGCCTTCGAAATATGCTTCTCCGCCGGGAGCTGTGCTTTGAGCTGCATATAATTCATAAAGAGTAGAGGTTACTCCTGAAGTATATCCAGTCCAGTTGATACCACCGTTAGTAGTTCCTCTTATATTACCACTTGTTCCGCAAACAAAGCCGGTATTTGAATTGATAAACAATGCATCATAAACAGTAAAACTTGCACCAGTATTATAGGAAGTAAAGCTTGAACCACCGTTAGTAGAAATTAAAATATTACCAGAGGAAGTCGGAGCATAAACATTATTCCCAAGGGCATAGATATTGTAAATTGAGGTTGTTACTCCGCTTGTTAAAGCGACCCAGTTAAGACCGGCATTTGTGGTTTTTAAGATGGTACCAGAAACACCAGCACAATATCCAGTGCTGTTATCAATAAAATGTAAGCCATATAAAGCACTTGTTGTACCAGTACCAATAGAATCCCAGTTTAAGCCGCCATTAGTTGTTCTTGCAATCCAGCCGGATGCACCGCAAACCAAGCCAGTATTCTGATTGAAAAACCAGCCACTATATAACACTTTACCAACTCCATTTGTAGAGTAGCCACCGCAATTATGATAAACTAACCAGTTAACTCCACCATTTGAAGTTTTCATAAAAGTACCATAGTAACCAACTGCATAGTAATTGTTTGCGTCAAACATTTTCACCCATCTTAAAGTGTTACCTTGCGGTTTTTGATGAACCCATTTCCAGTTTGCTCCTTCTTGCGAGAAAACGGAAATGTTTAACAAAATAAGAACAAAAAACAGAATAAGATAAATTGTTTTTTTCATTTTTTTATCCTTTCTTTTGTTTTATAAAAGATATTAATTCTGTATCTTTTTTTCAAGAAAACAAAGCAGAAAATTTATAAGTTCAAAAGTATAAAACAACATTCTTTATAGAACTTAAACGAATATATACATATTGAGTAGTAAAAGCAATATTAATAATTAATAATTGATTATTACGTATATCTTTAAATAATTTTGAAGTTAATTGAATAAAATAAAGAAATGAATTAATTTTGATTAATTAATTTAAAAAAATGAAATATATAATTAATCTTTCCACATCATTATTTATTATCCTTTTATTATTAATCTTTGGAGGGTGCAATAAAGAAGATAATAAGGAAACAAATTTTGAGGCTCCAAAAGAGTATTCTTCTGATAAAGAGCGGGAATTAAGTGTAAAGGAAGAAATTCTTAACCAAAGACAAAAAGAACTTGATGAACGAGAAAGAAATCTGAATATTAAAGATTCAATCCTTACAGCAAGGGAATTAGCGTTGAATTCCGGAAAAATCGATACAACTTCAAAATCAGACCTAACTAAAAAAGAAATAAAAGAAAAGAAAAACTTAGAAAAGGAAAAAGAATTAAACAAAAGATTAGACAATCCCAAAAATACAATACAAGACTATCTTGAATATATAAAAAGAGCAGTTGAAGGTGGTAATTTCGATGATAATATGAAAAAAGCGAGTGACCAATGGGAAGGAAGAACTGTTGAATCATTTAAGAAGAATTATAAAAATATAAAAAAATTCTCAACACTTGATGAACCAACAGTTTTAAGTCAAAAAGGAAATACTGCAAAGGTCAAAGTAAAAATAAAACAGACAGAAGTAAAAGATAATAAAGAAGTAGAATCGGTTCTAACCGTAATTTACAATCTTACAGTAGATAAAAATGGAAAATGGAAAATCAAAAGTAATATAATTGATAAAAAGTAAAAATTAAATATTTAACCTATGAGCATATTAGTCAATAAAAAATCTAAAGTCGTAGTTCAGGGAATTACTGGTAGTGAAGGAACTTTTCATACACAACAAATGCTGGATTACGGAACAAATATAGTTGGAGGAGTTACCCCCGGAAAAGGTGGTACACTATTTCAGGAAAAAATTCCTATTTTTAATTCAGTAAAAGAAGCCGTTGATGTAACCGGAGCAGATGTATCTGTTATTTTCGTTCCTTATGCATTTGCTGCCGATGCTATAATAGAAGCAGCAAATGCCGGTATTAAAGTTATTGTTTGTATTACAGAAGGAATTCCGACAAGGGATATGGTTAAGGTATATAATTACCTCAAGACCTTAAATGCGGAAGGAAAAGAAGTAAGATTAATTGGTCCAAATTGTCCGGGAATAATAACCCCTGAAGAATGTAAAGTAGGAATAATGCCGGGATTTATAACAAAGAAGGGCAATGTTGGGGTAGTTTCAAGAAGTGGAACATTAACTTACGAAGCAGTAGATCAATTAACTAAATTGGGAATTGGCCAGAGCACCTGTATAGGAATTGGCGGAGACCCGATAATAGGGACAACATTTCTTGATGCGATAAAATTATTTAATAAAGATAAAGACACAAAAGCAATATTAATGATTGGCGAAATTGGAGGTAATGCGGAAGAACAGGCAGCAGAATATATTAAAAATAAAGTTACGAAACCAGTAATTGGATTTATTGCAGGTAAAACAGCTCCTCCAGGAAGAAGAATGGGTCATGCCGGAGCAATAATTTCAGGTGGGAAAGGAACAGCTGAAGAAAAGATAAAGGTAATGAAAGAATGTGGAATAATAATAGCAGAATCTCCGGCAGATATCGGCATAACAGTAAAAGCAGCGCTGGAAACATATTTAAAGAAAAAGAAGAAAGCAAAAAAGGAAAAATCAAAGAAGAAAGAAAATAAATTAAAAAAATCCAAAAAGGCAAAGAAAAAAGGCTAAATTATTTTGGAATATACGATAATACGAATAAATAAAGCACGGTTTTATGGTTTCCATGGAGACCATGAATACGAAAGACAGTTTGGCAATCAATTTGAAGTTGACATTGAAATGAAATGTGACCTGACTGAACTTGATGATACAGACAAGTTAAGTAAAACCGTTGATTACCTCTCGGTTTACAATACAGTAAAAGATATTTTTCAGCAGCATAAGTTTTATTTACTTGAAACTGTAAATATGAAAATATGTAGAACCTTGTTAGAAAAATTCCCGCTTATAAAAGAAATAAAAGTAAATGTGAGAAAACCAAACGCTCCGCTTGGAATAATAGATTCGGTTGAAGTATCAAATACATTGAAACGTTAATGGCAGGGGTTTTTCTTTCCTTAGGTTCTAATTTAGGTGATAGATTAGCATATATTAGATCTGCAATAAATGAATTAGAAAAAGAAGAGAAAATAAAACTATTGAAATTTTCCTCAGTTTATAATACTCAACCTTGGGGTAAAAAATTAAAGAATGACTTCTTAAACTGTGTTTTAAAAATTTCTACTGATTTATCCCCGATTATTTTATTACAAAAAATAAAACAAATTGAAAAAAAAGTAGGAAGAAAAAACAATAGAAAATGGTCTAACCGGGAGATTGATATTGATATATTATTATACGATAATCTTATTTTTTTATCAAAGTATTTGATTATACCACATCCTGAGATACCAAATAGAAGGTTTATTTTGGTGCCTTTATCAGAAATTGCAAAAACTTTTATACATCCGACATTACAACAATCTATATCAAATTTGCTAAAAAATACCAAAGATAACTTAAAATGCGAGATTTTTATGACGTCAAAAGATATTATGATAGTCAATAAATAATAAAAATAAATCCTATTTTTTATTAAAAATAACTATTAAATTTAAGTATAAAAAAATAAGAATGTATATAGCAATAGAAGGAGTAATCGGGGTTGGAAAAACCTCGCTTGCTAAAAAACTTTCAGAAAGGTTAAATGCAAAATTAATTCTTGAAAGTTTTGAAGATAACCCTTTCCTTGAAAAATTCTACAATAATCCTGAGAGGTATGCTTTTCATACACAAATACACTTCTTACTTTCAAGATATAAACAGTTAATAAAACTTAAACAGGAAGATTTATTTTATGATTATATAATTTCAGATTATATTTTTGAAAAAGATAAGATATTTGCTTATATGAATTTAAAAGATGATGAACTTGAATTGTATGAACGAATATCTCAACTCATTGAAAAAGAAATAAGAACACCTGATTTAGTTATTTATTTACAATCCACAGTTGACCGGCTGATGAACAATATAAAACAAAGAAATCGCCATTATGAAAAAGAAATAACAAAAGAATATATTAAAGATTTAAACGAAGGTTACAATTACTTTTTCTTTAGATTCCGGGCAACAAAAGTTTTGATTGTTAATGTTGCAGAAATAGACTTTGTAAATAATGAAAATGATTTTGAAGAATTAGTAAAAAAAATACTTTCACCTGAACACGCTCAGTTAGAATATTTCAATCCCGTTAATAAAAAAGCAATATCAAGATAGTATATAATGATTAGATTGTTTTTCATTATTTTTTTTGTGTTAATTATATCTCTAATTATTAGACTAATAGCTCTAATAATTAGAGGAAATAAGTCTCTTAAAGTAAAAAGAGTTATTAGGGATACATCTAAACCGAATGAGTCAGCAAGTACGAAAGAAAATAAAAAAATCATTGATGCTGACTACGAAGAAATTCAATAAAATATTCATCCGATTTGCTACAAAAAATAATAAGACCTTTAATAGATAAAAAGCCTGCTGATATAAACAAGCTAATCCCTGAAAAAGTAAAAAATATTTTAATAGTAAAACAACATAATCAGTTAGGGGATATGCTTTGCACCTTACCGCTTTTTGCAGCAATACGAAAGAAATTTTATAACTCCCATATAACGCTGGTAGCTTCAAGAGATAATTATGAGGTGATGAATAGTACAGCAAATAGATATTTAGACAGAGTTATTCTTTTTGCAAAATCACCTATTTCTGAATACAATCGATTCTTTAAAAATTTAAAGGACAGAAAATATGATATAGGTATTGTTCCATCAACAGTTTCATTTTCAAGAACTTCACACTTAATCAACTATTTATCAGGCGCTAAAATAAGAGTTGGGGTTAAATCAGCAGACGGAAGATACAATAAAAATGAGTATTTACTAAACCTGAAATCCGATTTTGTATGGGATAAAAATAAATTACATCAAACAGAAAGATTTTTAGAGATAGGAAAACTACTTAACTGCAATTTAAGTGATAAAGAAAAAAAAGAAGTTAAGTTATTTTTAAGCAAAGAGGAAATGAATTTTGCAAAGGAATTTATAGATAAAAATTTTCCGGATAAGAATAAATATATATTGGGTTTCCACTTAGGTGCCCGAAAAATTAAAAACAGGTGGGGTTTAAATAATTTTTTAGAATTAATAATTAAGTTATATAAGAAATTTAATAATTATATTCTACTGACAGAAGGACCAATGGATAAAGAGTTTACAGCAAAATTAAATTATGATTTGATTTCAAAAGGCATAACAACCGTAACGATAAGCTTTAATATAAGATTGGATGCTGCTATTTTATCTCAAATAGATTTATATATTACTAATGATACAGGACCTATGCATACTGCAAGTTTTGTCGGGACACCGCTAATTGCATTATTTGGACCAACAAATGGTTTTGAATGGGGGCCTCTAAAACAAAATCAAATTTATATTCAATCTCCGACAAGTGATATAAACGATATAAAACCTGATATGGTATTCAAAAAAACTATTGAATTGCTAAATAAATTATAAATGAATAAAATATTAGCCGCAATAGATATTGGTACAAATTCTTTTCATCTTATAGTTGTAAATGTAACAAATAATTCAGGGTTCACCATTTTGACAAGAGAAAAAGAGGTTGTAAGACTTGGGAAAAGTTCCCGCGATATGAAATACATAACTCCCGATGCAACTTTTAGAGCAGTAGCGACTTTAAAAAGATTTAAACTTATATGCGAATCCTTTAAGGCGGATATTAGGGCAGTAGCAACAAGTGCTGTAAGAGAAGCATTGAACAGTAACGATTTCGTTGATGAAATCTTTAACAAAACAGGAATTAGAATAGAAACTGTTTCGGGATATGAAGAAGCAAGGTTAATTTATCTGGGAGTATTACAAGCATTACCTATATATGAAAAGAAAATATTACTTTTTGATGTTGGAGGAGGCAGTACAGAATTTCTCGTTGGGGAAAAGAGTGAAGTTCTATTTGCAAATAGTTTAAAAATTGGTGCAGTAAGATTAACTGAAAGATTTTTTAGCGAACGCAAATTCAGACCCGAATTAATTGAGGAAGCAAGATTATCAATTAAAACTATATTATTCCCAGTTTTAAGAGACATAAAAAAATATAACTATGAATTAGTAATAGGAACTTCCGGTACTATCCTCAATCTTGGAAACATTATTAAGCAATATGAATATGTAGATTCTTATGATAATTTTAATATGAATAATTTTTCTATTAATAAAGAATCATTATCTAAAATAATCAAAAAAATAACCAAATGTAGTAATACTAAAGAGATTGAAAATATCAAAGGGGTAGATCCCGATAGGGTAGATATTTTAACAGCAGGAGCTTTAATAGTTGAACAAATATTCAGTGGGTTAAATATTGATAAAGTAACACTTTCAACATATGCATTAAGGGAAGGAATAATACTGGATACAATAGATAAATCAATTGGTGTAAAGAATTTAAGCTTCATAACAAATGTTAGATACAAAAGTGTTTTACAACTTGCTGAACACTGCAATTATGATAAAAAACATTCGGATAAGGTTACATATTTAGCTTCTAAAATATTTAATTTTATAAAAGAAAATTTTGAAGAATACAATCTTTCCGACGCAGACAGAGAATATCTTGTCGCAGCAGGCATTTTACATGATATAGGGCATAGTATTTCTCATTCACAACATCACAGGCATTCTTATTATTTAATAAAAAATAGTGAATTACTCGGCTTTAATAATGAAGAAATAGAAATAATAGCCAACATAGCAAGATATCACAGAAAATCTCATCCAAAACTTAAACACGATAATTTTGCTAAATTAAGTTCAATTAACAAAGACAGGGTTAGGAAACTTTCTTCAATATTAAGAATTGCAGATGGTCTCGACAGAAGTCATCGTGCATTGATTGATGATATAAAAATTGAAAGAAAAAATAATACTTTAAATTTTTATTTAATTTCTAAATCCAAAGAGTTATCGCTGGAAATTTGGGGAGCAAATATGAGAAAAGATTTGTTTGAAGAAACTTATAATTTAAAACTAAACATATTAGTATGAAAATAGCAATTGTTTGTTATCCAACTTATGGTGGTAGTGGAGTTGTTGCAACAGAGTTAGGAAAGTACCTTGCTAACAGAGGACATCAAATTCATTTTGTATCGTATGCTATACCTTCCAAACTCTCTACTTTTTGTGATAATATTTTTTTTCACGGGGTAGAAATGTTTACCTATCCCTTATTTGAATTTCCATTATACTCAATAAGTCTCTCAAGTAAACTTGTTGATGTAGCAATTTTCAATGATATTGACCTCATTCATGTCCATTATGCAATTCCACACGCAACCAGTGCATATTTAGCAAGAGAAATTCTAAAATATGAAAAACATAATAAAAGAATAAAAATTATAACAACATTACATGGAACAGATATCACACTTGTAGGTTTAGAACCTTCTTTTCAAAAAACACTAAAATTCAGCATAGAACATTCTGATGGAGTCACCGCAGTATCAAAGTTTTTAAAAGAAAAAACAATTTCTTCTTACAATATACAAAATGATATTGAAGTTATTTATAATTTTGTTGATACAGAAAAATATAAAAAGCTTTCAACACCAGAATTAAAAAAACTAAGAGAGCATTATGCCCCAAATAATGAAAAGATATTAATTCATACATCAAATTTTAGAAAACTGAAAAGGGTAACAGATGTAATAAAAATTTTCCATAATGTTGCAAAAAAAATATCATCAATTTTAATTTTAATCGGAGATGGTCCTGAAAGAAGCGAATGTGAAAAATTATCAAGGGAATTGAATATCTCGGGAAAAATTTATTTTATGGGTAAACAAGATTCGATAACAGAATTATTGTCAATCGCAGATATTTTTATAATGCCTTCAGAATCAGAAAGTTTTGGATTATCTGCTCTTGAAGCTATGAGTACTTCTTTACCCGTCATATCATCAAATATCGGTGGTTTACCTGAACTGAATATCAACGGTGTAACCGGGTATACTGTTGATGTTGGTGATATAGAAAGAATGTCTGATTTGACAATAGATTTACTTTCTAACGAATCAGAGTATAAAAAGTTTAGTATAAATGCAAGAAAAAGAGCTGAAGACTTTAAAGCGGAAAAAATTATTCCCCTATATGAAAAATATTATGAAAAAATTTTAAGTAAATAGCTATTGCCGTTTTGGCTTATCTTCATAAATTATAAATTCGGGAAGAAATCTTTCAACAGTACTTATTAATATTTCTGGGACATATTTACCATTAGGATTTTTTTCAATTTTGACTCTTTTTACTTTTTGATTTGTATCAAAATAAATTGTCATATTTTCTCCATCAATAAAATTTATTCCGTTTGCTTTTTTACCTTCGTAAGAATAATATATTCCAATCGCATTACTATCTACAAATACAGAACTTAATTTACTACCCTCGAAATTCATAATTATATTATTACCTTTAATTTGGTCATACCTGTCAGGAAAATTAGAATCGCTTAAAGAAATGATGAAAGAAAATCTAGAATTTTTTAAATTATGTAATCTTTTGGTATAAACTGTTTTTATTCTATTCTCTATTAATTCAGCATATATAGAATCAGCAACCATTTGAAGATCTTTCTGCCACACAATAGGATTTTCAGAAAAAGTAACAACATCTACACTATCGGATATGCCGGTATAGTATCTTGACATTCCACACTTAGCAAGAAAATCAGTTCTTATAATATTTACATTTTCTTTTGCAAAGTAATATTCAGGTTTTTTTCTGAATGCTTCAAGAATATTACAATAAATGTATAAGGTATCTCCTGATTTTTCAGGTCTTATAAGAACAGCATTACCTTTAATTAATGTGTAAAGTGTATTTTCATAGTTTTCGAGATAATCACCAATCGCATACATTCCTGTTTTATAATCATTAATCTTTACATTTCCAAAACCTATTGTTTTTTTCTCATTGGAAAAATCTATTAAAGTATCTGAGAAGATCAAAGTACTATCCTTTTCAATAGATACTTTTTGATGAGCAAAAGTTTTTCCTATTTGTTTATAAAAGTCAATATACTCAGCTTTGATTATTGAGGACTCTGTTTTTACGACTACATTTCCTTTGCAAAAAGAATCCTCTGTATTTCTCATATAAATTAATTCTTTTGCAGTTATTTTATACTTAGGATTTACAATAATTACATCTCCGGTGAAATGAGCTTTGTTCTCATTAAAATAATAAATACCCTTGTCGGCTCTTAGAGTTGCATTCGGGTCTTTAAGTGTTATACCATTTTCGCATATCGCTTTTGATTCATTTCCAAAGTAATATGCCTTCTCGGTATATAATGAAAGTGTGTCCTTAAATATTCTTACATTACCTTTTAACTCTATTCTGTTCTGCTCAACAAACTGAATTGCATAATTACAATATATACTCGTATTACTGTGAACAAAATGAACATTACCGGTAGCTTCTCTTATTGTTTGATTATTTTCATACTTGCCTTCAAGTTTATCAGCTTTCTTCAGTTCAATTTTTTCCTGAGCATATAAAATATTAAAAAATACAAATAATGATAATATGCAAATGTATATTCTGATCATTTTGTAAGAATCCCTGTAACTTTAAATACTTTATAGTTCTTTAGGTTCTGGTCTGACTCAAATCCAAATCCTTCTATTTCTTCTTTTTCAGTTTTGATTTTAACAAATGCATCTGAATAAACTCTTTGTTTCTCATTGTTCCAGTTCATTCTCTTTGTGGTTACAAGTGTATTATTCTTTTTCCCAACAACGATAACACTATCATACATCTCAATATCTTTAGAAGGTTCTAAAACTTTTCCCCTTTTACCAGTAAGGGTAGAAACAACTTCTCCATTCCTATCGTAAAAGTCCACAATTGCACCATCATCTACTAAAGTATAATTTCTGGAATTGTAAACCGAAATATGGCCTGCTTTTAAAATTGCTTTAATCCTGCCTGAGTCAGAAAAGATTACAGTTGAATTCCAGCTTTCCTGATCAGGAATTTCCCCAGTTTTATAGTCCGTACGGGGAGGGCCAAATTTATTTTCACAAGAAATAATAAAACATAAGGAAAACAAAAAAATGAATAACATTTTAAATTTTCTTATTATAAAAAAATACTTATATATAATATTCAATATCATTAGCGGTTGTTAAAATCACCCATTCTATAATATTTATTTTAATCCTAATTCTACGAGAGTGTGCATATGAATTATTCCATCAATTCTATTTTTATTATTACTAACTATGAGTTGAGTAATTTTATTTCTTTCCATAATTTCAAGCGCATTTACAGCTAATGTATTTCCGGGAATTGTTTTAGGATTCTTAGACATAACATCTTTGGCTTTTACTTTCTCAATGGAAGTATTCCTTTCCAGCATTCTCCTAAGGTCCCCATCTGTTATAATGCCTTTAATCTTTCCTTTTTCAGTAACAATAGCACACCCGAGTCTTTTAGATGAAATTGTATAAATAACATTTTTCATCCATTCATTTATATTAACAATTGGAACTTCATCTCCTTTATGCATAATATCTTCTACTTTTAATAGTAATTTTTTCCCAAGTGTTCCACCGGGATGAAATAAAGCGAAATTTTCTTTTGTGAAACCTCTCTTTTGTAACAGAGCAATTGCAATAGCATCCCCCAAAACCAAAGAAACTGTGGAAGACGATGTAGGGGCTAAATTATAAGGGCATGCTTCTTCATTGATGGAAGTTTCAAGAACTATATCAGCATCTTTAGCAAGTTTAGAATTTTTATTTGCAGTAATTAAAATAATTTTATTTTGAAATTCTTTAAAAACAGGAACTAATCTTTTAATCTCACTCGTATCACCACTTTTAGAAATAATTATAATAGTATCTTCAGGTTTAATCAATCCCAGGTCTCCATGTAAACTATCAGATGAATGTAAAAACATTGAATATGTTCCTGTTGAATTAAAAGTTGACACAATTTTTTGCGCAACTATCCCGGATTTTCCAAGTCCGGTAACAATAACTTTACCTTTACACCTGTAAATAGTATCAATTGCTTCTTTTAAATTCTTCTTAAATTCTAAGTCTGAAAATTTTTTCTCAAGTTGTATAATTGCCTTTCTCTCTTTACTGACGACAATTTTTGCATTTTTTATATCATTATTCATATTATAATTTTTATAAAAATTATGTAATTTATTTATTGATTACAATTATAAAGAAATTTCTTTTAATTTATTAATAATAATTATTTTTATGCAAAAAGGTGAAATAATTGAGGTAGAAATAATATCATTAAACTCTGAGGGAGATGGTATCGGAAAGTTGCAAGACGGTTATGTAATATTTGTGAAAAATACCTTACCGGGTGATAAAATCAGAACGAAAATACAAAAAAAGAAAAGAAATTATTTAATAGGTTCAGTTATAGATATAATTGAACCTTCAAAATCAAGAATTAAGCCGACCTGTAAACATTTTGGTATTTGTGGTGGCTGTAAATTTCAGAATTTAAACTATGAATCACAATTAAAATTTAAATCACAAATAGTTTTAGATTCTTTTACAAAAATTGGTAATTTTTCTAATCTAAATGTTAATAATATTTTAGGCTCTGATAACATTTATCATTATCGTAATAAAATGGAATTTACTTTTTCTGATGATGTATGGATTGAGGAAAATAAAATTTCTAATCTGGCAACTATAAACGAAGAACTAACATCAATTTCAGATAATAATGAAAAAAGAAAAAAAATGTTTGGTTTAGGATTGCACATTCCAAATTTTCACTCAAAAATTGTTGATGTAAAAGAATGTTATCTCCAATCAGAAATTTCTTATAAAATAGTAAATTTTGTCAGGGAATTTTTCAAAAAGAGAAATAAAAGTATATATACTATAAAAACTCACACTGGCTATCTTCGCTTTCTCATTATAAGGCAAAGTTTTAATACAAAAGACATAATGGTAAATCTAATTACTAATGAATATGAAAAAGAATTAATTAATGAATTCAAGGATGAATTACTGGAGAATTTCACCGATATAACTACAGTTGTGAATTCTATTTCCACCAAGAAGGCACAAGTAGCATTAGGTGAATATGCAGAAACAATTTGGGGAAATGGACACATAATAGAAATTCTCAACAACGGTATAAGAAATTTAAAGTTCAGAATTTCTCCAAATTCCTTTTTCCAAACAAATACAAAGCAATGTGAGAAGTTATTTAAAGAGGGGCTTAATTTACTTGATATTAATCAAAATGATTCAGTCCTTGATTTATATTGCGGTGCAGGAGCAATATCGATTTTTATTTCAGAATATGTAAAAAAAGTATTTGGGGTAGAATTACTAGAAGATGCTATAAAAGATGCAAAAACTAACGCTAAATTAAATAATATTAATAACATAGATTTTATCCAGTCGGATATTAAAGATTTTTTAAAAAGTAACGAAAACTTAGAACAGAATTTTAATATAGTTATTTTGGATCCGCCTCGTTCAGGCTTACATCCTGATATATGTAAAATACTTTCAGAAACAAATTTCGAAAAAATCTTGTATATAAGTTGTAATCCATCGACACAGGCAAGAGATGTTAAAATTATATGTTCAAAAGGAAAATACAAAATTTTGAAACTACAACCGGTTGATATGTTTCCAAATACTATTCATGTTGAAAATATATGTTTACTATCTTCGTTAAATTAATATTTTAACATTTATTTTTAATAAAAAATGTGTTATTCTTAAATAATATGGAAGAAAAATATAACATCTTATGGGTAGATGACGAAATTGACCTTTTGAAGTCAAATATATTATTTCTGAAGCAAAAAGGATATAATGTGTTTGAAGCTACAAACGGGGAAGACGCAATACAATTAATTAGAGAAAACGATTATGATATTATTTTTATGGATGAAATGATGCCAGGAAAAGGAGGCCTTGAAACCCTGTTGGAAATAAAAGAAATAAAGCCATGGCTACCGGTTGTTATGGTAACAAAAAATGAAACGGAATCATTAATGGAAGAAGCAATTGGGAAGAAAATATCAGACTATTTGATAAAGCCTGTAAATCCAAATCAGCTGCTTCTTGTATGTAAAAAATTATTAGAATCACAAAAATTAAAAGGGACACAAGTTGCGAAAGATTTTATTAAGGAGTTCAATAATATAAATCAGTTTTTAATGCTCGAACAAAGTTGGGAGAATTGGATAAATATACATCAGAAATTGACAGAATGGGAAATTATACTGGATGACCATCCCGAACTTGGACTGAAAGAAACAGCATTAGAACAAAGGAAAGAAATAAATGTAGAGTTCTCTAAATTTGTAGAGAGAAATTACAGAGACTGGGTGAATTCAGAAAAAGACCATCCTGTATTTTCAAATGAGATAATTGAAAAATATGTGTTTCCTCTTTTAGAAGATTCTTTATCAGTATTCCTTTTTATTGTCGATTGTATGAGATTAGATCAATGGCTTGTGATGGAAAAATTCCTTTCTGAATATTACAAAATAACAAAAGATTACTATTATTCAATTTTACCAACAGCTACTCCATATTGCAGAAATGCGATATTCGCTGGTCTATTTCCCTATGAAATTGAAAAACATTATAGTAATTTGTGGGCTTCAAATGAAGATGATGAAAATTTAAAGAATAATTTTGAGCGGGAATTTCTGTTAAAACTCATTCATCGCAAAAGGATAAAATTAAGAAATGAACCGCGTTATACAAAAATTATGGATTCTGATTTCAGCAGAAATATAGAAAACAAAATTTTATCATTTACATCAAGTCATTTAAACACAATTGTAATTAACTTCGTTGATATGATTGCCCACTCAAGAAGTGACACTGCTATATTGAAGGAAATTGCTCCTGATGAATCAGCTTACAGATCCTTAACCGCTTCCTGGTTTGAGCATTCTTCATTCTTCGGTATGCTAAGAAAATTATCTACTCAGAGAAAGATAAAAATTATTATAACTACTGACCATGGCAGTATTAGATGTTTACATGGCGTAAAAGCTTTTGGTGATAGAGAATCAGCCCCGAATTTACGATACAAATATGGGAAAAATGTAAAAGCTGACCCAAGACATTCATTATATATAAATCATCCTGCTGATTATAAATTTCCAATTAGAAATGGATTAGTTAATTATATAGTTGCAAAAGAAGATTTTTACTTTGTATATCCAACTGATTATCACAAATTTTTAAATCAATACAATGACACATTCCAGCATGGAGGCATTTCAACAGAAGAAATGATTTTACCAATAATTACTTTAGAACCAAAAATATAAACATTGCAAATTATCATAACTAAATCTGCTGATGAAACACATCTGGTTGGAAAAAATTATGCAAAAGAAAATATCAGGACGAATAATATAATAGGTTTATATGGACCACTTGGAAGTGGTAAAACAGTTTTTACAAAAGGTATCGCATCATACTTCAATGTAAAAGATATAGTTAATAGTCCAACTTTTATAATATCAAATGAATATAAAGGAATTGACCCAATAAATAATAAAGAAGTTACAATAATCCATTTTGATTTTTACAGAATTAATAAAACGGATGAATTATATTCAATTGGATTTCAGGAATATTTTAACAGGAAAAATTCAATTTTTATAATTGAATGGCCTGAATTAGCAGAAGAATTCATTGGAAAAAAAATTAAAAAAGTAGAATTTTTATATGGAAAAACAAAAAATCAAAGGATTATCAAATATTAAAATTATTCATTATTTTCATATCATTAATTATTTATTTTGAATATTTTATTATTAAATACATCAACAAATAAAATAGAGTTTGGCTATTTTGAAAATACACAGGTTATTTTTGAAAAATCATTAGAGAACGAATTTAACGCAGATATTCTTAACTATTTGTTACTTGACAGTTTTAAAAATAATGGGAAAAAAATTAAAAATGTTGAAGCAGTCAGTATTGTTAATGGTCCAGGTTCATTTACAGGACTCAGAGTTGGTTCAGCAATAGCAAAAGGTATCTGTGCAGTAACAAATTCATTACTTATTGAAATTAATGCTTTAGATTTAATTTGTAATAAATATAAGGATAAATTGGATAGAAAAATGACCGTAGTGCCTTTAATACCAGCTAATACAAAAGAAATGGAATTTTATTACGCTGAATATTTAATTGAAAATAAAAAAATGAATAGGATAAGTGACTATAAAATTGATATTTTTGATAATATTTTTAGTGAAGAAAGTTTTTTTTTAATTAATGAAAAAGTAAAGTATAATTTTTCTAAAAATACAGAAATTATTAATTTAGAAAATATAAGTAATATAAAATCTCAATTTGAACTTACAGAATTGAAAATATCAAATAAAGAAATATCAGATTATAAAACATCGGAACCGTTTTATATAAAAAAATTTACACCATTAAAAAAATAATTTCAGAATTTAAATTTTTAAAATATGGCATGGTTTAAAAGGGAAAAAGAAAATATAACTACAGATAAACCGAAACAGGATTTACCAGATGGGATGTGGATTAAGTGCGAAGAATGCGGAGAACTAATCCATAAAAAACAATGGGAAGCAAATAAATATGTATGTTTTAAATGTGATTACCACTTTAAAATCGGAAGCGAAGAATATATTAAAATTATACTGGATGAAAATACTTTCCAAGAAATGGATAGAGAAATGCGTTCTGTTGACCCTTTAAATTTTGTTGACTCAAAACCTTACAAACAAAGAATAGAAGAACAAATCGAAAAAACAAAATTGTTCGATGCTATTAGAACAGGTACAGGTAAAATAAATAATATTGATGTTGTCTTTTGTTGTATGGATTTTAAATTTATCGGTGGAAGTATGGGAAGTGTTGTTGGAGAAAAAATTGCAAGGGCAATTGATAAAAGCATAGAAACAAGATTTCCGTTAATAATAATATCTGCAAGTGGAGGTGCACGAATGATGGAAGGTGCGTTATCTTTGATGCAGTTAGCAAAAACAAGTTCAAGATTAGCAAAACTTGCAGAAGAAAAAATTCCATACATTTCTGTAATGACTAACCCAACTACCGGAGGAACAACCGCATCTTATGCTATGCTTGGCGATGTAAATCTTGCAGAACCGAATGCTCTTATTGGGTTTGCCGGTCCACGGGTAATAAGACAGGCAACAGGGAAAGATTTACCAAAAGGTTTCCAGAGATCTGAATTCTTATTGGAACATGGCTTTGTAGATAAAATAGTCCACAGAAAAGATTTAAGAGAAACATTAACAAAATTATTAATTCACTTTGCTAATTAATTTTAATTAACTAAAATAATAGTCCTTGAAAGTAATAAAAGATATTAAAGCCCTGCAAAATATTTCAGATTATTTCAGGGCAACAATCAAAACTATAGGATTCGTCCCAACGATGGGATACTTACACGATGGACATACCTCATTGCTTCAAAAAGCAAGAATGGATTCCGAAGTTGTTGTTGTAAGTATATTTGTGAATCCAACTCAGTTTTTACCTCATGAGGACTATAATGAATATCCAAGAGATTTTTTAAGAGATTATCATATTTGTAAAAATTATGGAGTAGATTACATTTTTTACCCAGATATGAAAAGCGTTTATCCTGATGACTTTCTGACTGAGGTTCGTGTTAAAGAAATTTCTGACAGACTTGAAGGTATTTACAGACCCGGACACTTTGTGGGAGTTACAACTATTGTTACAAAACTAATTAATATTGTAAAGCCACATTATATTTATCTTGGACAAAAAGATGCACAGCAATCAATAATACTTAAAAAAATGTGCGAAGACCTTAATATTGACACTGAAATAAAAATATGTCCAACCATTAGAGAAAAAACAGGATTGGCTTTAAGTTCAAGAAATATTTATCTCACAGATGAACAAAAGACAGAAGCAACGGTTTTATATGAAGCATTAAATGAAGGTAAAAAAATGATTCTTGACTATAAAGTTGTTGATACTGATTCAGTAAAAAAATATGTTTCAAACTACATAGCAAGAAAATCAAAGAACATAAAGTTACAATATTTCGCTATAACTGATAGTTATCTTATGAATGAAATTGAAAATCTTAAAAATTATAAAGGTGATGTTGTATTATCTCTTGCTGCCTTTATTGGTAAAACGAGACTGATTGATAATATTTTTTTCAATTATACTAATTAAAGATTAAAGTTATTGCTCCTATGCAAAGAGAAATGTTAAAATCTAAAATTCACAGAGCAACAGTAACTCAGGCAGAACTCAATTATGAAGGTTCACTAACGGTTGATATTGCTTTACTCGAAGCTGCAGACATTAAACAATTTGAAAAAGTGCAGGTGGTTAATTTGAATAATGGTAACAGATTTGAAACTTATACAATACCTGGTAGAAAAAATAGCGGGATTATTTGCTTAAACGGACCAGCTGCAAGACTCGGGAATGTTGGAGATGAGATAATAATAATTACTTACTGTCAATATACAGAAGAAGAGTTAAAGAAACATAAACCAAAAACTATATACGTAGATAAAAAAAATAGGATAAAGAAAATTAAAATATAATATTATTGCTTGCCACAATAATACTCGCTGCCGGTAAAGGTAAGCGGATGAAAAATCCTCATAAAGCCAAAGTAATGTACACTCTGAGGGGGAAGCCCTTAATATCTTATGTTATTGATTTATCATTAAAAATAGAAAGTGATAAAATTATAATTATTGTAGGCCATCAAAGAGAAAGTGTTATTAATTTCATATCTAAGGAATATAATTCTGAAAAAATTCATTTTGCAATTCAGGAGGAGCAATTAGGTACTGGACACGCTGTTATGCAAACCTACCCCCAGCTCAAAGATTTTGATGGTAATGTGTTAATACTCTCCGGTGATGTACCCTTACTAAAAATAAAAACAATAAAAGAATTTATAAGTTATCACAATAAAAACAGCTTTGATGCTTCTTTAATTTCCGCTAAGTTAGATAATCCATTTGGTTATGGAAGAATAATAAGGAATGCATTAAATGAGTTTATATCTATAAAAGAAGAGAAAGATGCAACAGAAGAAGAAAGGAAGACAGATGAAATTAACAGCGGAATATATATAGTAAAAAGTAAGTTACTTTTTGAAGCATTAAAGATATTAAAACCTGATAATGCTCAAAAAGAATATTACCTTACAGATATATTCGAATATTTTATCCAAAATAATCATAAGATTGGAGCATTTCTTATTGAAGACCAGAAAGAAATATTAGGGATTAACACAATACAACAACTTCAAGATTTAGAAAACTTATATGTTAACTCAAATGACAATGAAGAATAAAAAATTAATTGTTTCTGTTTCCGGGATAAGAGGAATTTTAGGAGAAACACTAACGCCACAGGAAATAATAAGATATGTATCTGCATTCGCTGAATTTATGAAACGTAATTACAAAAATAAAAATGTAATTATTGGAAGAGATGGCAGAAAAAACGGAGAAATAATTTATTCACTTATTATTTCCACGCTTGCTATGTATGGATTCAAGGTTTATTTTATCGGAGTAGCTCCTACACCAACAATCCAAATCGCTACTTCTGAGACAAATTGTACAGGTGGGATTTCTGTAACAGCTTCCCATAATCCACAAAACTGGAATGGATTAAAATTCCTTAATCCTGATGGAACATTTATTGATGTTAAAATAACAAATAAAATAAAAAGGCTTGCTGAAAAAAATATATTCAAATTTGCGAATGTTAATAACATTACATCTCCAATCCCATCTTATAACTGGATATATAAACATATAGAGAAAGCTTTATCCCTTAAATATATCAATCCTAAGATTATTAAGAAAAGAAAATTTAAAATTGTTGTTGATGCAGTGAATTCCTCTGGTTCAATAATTATGCCATTATTCTTAAAGGAATTAGGTTGTGAAGTCATAAATTTATATTGTGATTGCAGTGGTATTTTTCCACACCAACCAGAACCATTACCTAAGAATTTAAAATCTCTTTCTAATGCAGTTTTAAAGTATAAAGCTGATTTAGGAGTTGCTGTTGACCCTGATGCAGATAGATTAGTATTAATAACGGATAATGGAAAACCTTTCGGGGAAGAAAATACAATTGCAACCGTAATTAATTTCATTCTCAGAAAAAATAAAGGTGGAAATGTAACTGTTAACTTATCTACAACAAGAGCAGTTGAAGATATTGCAAAAAAATATAATTCAAAAGTTTTTAGAACCCCGGTAGGAGAAATAAATGTGGTAAATGAAATGAAGCGTAATAATTCAATTTGTGGTGGTGAAGGTAGTGGTGGAGTTATTATACCAGATTTTTTAGGCGGTCATTATGGTAGAGATTCATTATTTGGAATTGTAATCATTTTGCAGGAACTTGCCGAAATGAACAAAAAAATCTCAGAATATAAGATGACACTTCCCTCTTATAAAATTGTAAAGACGAAATTGGATAATGTCAAAAACCCTGACTCCTTTTTAGACAACATAATAAAAAGTGCAAAGAATAAAGATTGCAAAATAACAACAATTGATGGAGTAAAGCTTGATTTTCCGGATTATTGGATACATTACCGAAAATCAAATACAGAACCAATAATTAGAATAATAAAAGAGTTTAAAATATAATGTTCACACTAATAAAGAATATAACCAATCTAATAACCTGTAAAGATTCTGCAAAAAAACCAAAAAAAGGTAAAGAACAAAATAAAATTGATTTAATAAATGATGGATTTGTAGTTTATAATCGGAAAGGGATTTTTTGCGTAGGGAAAATGATTGAACTAAATAAAATACTAAAGAAGGAAAAAATTATATTAACTGATGAAATTGATGCAAAAGGAAAGGTTGTAATGCCAGGTTTTGTTGACACTCATACACACTTTGTATTTGCCGGCTCACGCTCAGATGAATATGAAATGCGTATAAGAGGCTTTACCTATGAAGAAATCGCATCAAAAGGTGGAGGAATTAGAGTTACTGTAAATGCCGTCAGGAATATATCAAAAGAAGAATTGGAAAAAATTACAATAAAGCGATTAAAACGATTTATAGAATATGGGACTACTACAATTGAAGGGAAATCTGGCTATGGATTGGATTTAGATAATGAAATCAAAATCCTTGAAGTTATAAAATCATTAAATAAAAATAATCCATACTTTTTAGATTTATTCCCAACATTTTTAGGTGCACATTCTATTCCCAGTAATAAAACCAAAAAGGAATATATAAATGAAATTTGCAATGAAATGATCCCAGAAATTTCGCGGAGAAAACTTGCAATGTTTATCGATGTATTTTGTGAAAAGGATTATTTCTCCCCTAAAGAAACAGATAAAATTCTCTATACAGGTAGAAAATTCGGGCTAATTCCAAAAGTTCACACTGATCAATTTAATTCTATTGGTGGAATTAAAGTTGCATTAAAAAACAATGCCGTTTCTGTTGATCATCTGGAAGTATTAACACATAGAGATATAAAACTTTTATCTTCAGCTAAACACAACATCATAGCAACATTATTACCAGGAGTATCTTATTTTCTCGATATTCCTTACCCACCAGCAAGGAAGTTAATTGAGCATAATGTACCAGTCGCTCTGGCAACAGATTTTAACCCAGGTAGTTGCATGACTGAAAATATTCAAATTATTATGTCATTAGCATCTATAAAAATGAAAATGTCAATTGAGGAGATAATCAATGCCGTAACTATTAATGCTGCATATGCGATAAAATACAATAACTATATAGGAAGCATTGAGAAAGGAAAACAAGCAGACATCATAATTTTCGATACCCCTTCTTATAAAGATATTATATATAACTTCGGAACTAATCAAATAAAAACTGTAATAAAGAAAGGGAATATAATCTTAGAAAGATAAGTTTTATTTATCCTTTAAAAAGTCGTGTAATATTCTCAGGTTATTTTCAATATATCCTATATTAAATGATTGGGCACTTTTTTTCAATTTAAGGGCAATTTCTGATAAAACATTAACATTATACTTAATACTAATTTCATTTAGTTTATCAGAAAAAATATAAACATCTTCAATAACTAAGCCTTCTAACAGATCTGCTAATGATTGGGATAGTTCTTCCTTTAGTTGGCGGTAAATTTCTTCTGAAAGATTTAAATTTTCAAACGTTATTATATCTTTACTCTTTTTAGTATCATCTTCCTGCTTTTTAATTTTATGGGGCAAGAATTTTTTAATTTCATTAACCAATGATCTTCTGCTCACTGGTTTTCTAAGAAAGCCATCGAAATTCTTTCTAATTTTATTTATCTCATCTTTTAAACTATATGCAGTAATTGCAATAATTTTAATATCCGCTGTTTCTTCCCTTTCTCTTAAAATTTTTGCTGCTTCATAGCCATTCATTATTGGCATCTGTATATCCATTAAAATTAAATCTGGTTTATATTGTTCAGTAATCATTATTGCTTCTTCCCCATTATCAGCTTCTAAAATTTTTATATTAAAAGGAGTTAAATAATCTTTCAATAAAGTTCTGTTAGATTCAATATCCTCTACAATTAAAATCACAGGGTTTTCAAAGATAATATTTTGTAAATCTTCTTCTGTTTCGATTTGAGCATATTCTTCTGTTAGTATACTTGAAACACTAACATCCTTGAATTTCACAATAAATTTAGACCCTTTTCCAACTTCACTTTCAAGCGATATTTCACCATTCATTAATTCTACAAGTCTTTTAGTAATTGACAGTCCTAATCCTGTTCCTCCGAATTTTCGAGTACTCTGTCCTTCAGTTTGGATAAATTGTTCAAATATAATTTTTTGTTGGTCTTTAGGTATACCAATACCAGTATCTTCAACCACAAAAGTTATATCAATCTTACTACCGACATGATCTTTTTCTTCAACAAAAGCAGATACTTTGATATTCCCTTTCATCGTAAACTTGACAGCATTCCCTATTAAATTGAACAGAACCTGTCTTATTCTGGTCTCATCCATAAGAATGCATTTGGGCAATTTTTCATCAACATAAATTTCAAAATTTAAATTTTTTTCTTTTATTTTCAGAGAAAATATCTTTTCAATATCGCTTATTATATTATATGGATTAATAGGTTCATAATTGATATCCATCCTACCTGCTTCTATCTTAGAAATGTCAAGAACATCATTTATTAGGTTCAGCAAATTTCTGCCACTTGTTTGTATCCCTTCAATATAATGAGTACATAAATCATTATCTTTTAATTGTTCTTTTAAGAGTTCTGAGAAACCAAGGACAGCATTTAATGGAGTTCGTATTTCGTGACTCATATTAGCAATAAATTCGCTCTTTGCTTTGTTTGCATTTTCAGCATCTTTCATTGATTGAACTGCTCTTTCTTGTGCTTTTTTTCTTTCTGTAATATCAAAAGCAATCTGCAGTCTAACGTATCTGTCACCAAACCATTTAATTGCTTTTTCACTTACGGAATAACATTTCGAATTAATTTCACTTAAAAATTCATATCTAAAAGCATCAGAAGGCTTCCCGTCCTTATTAAAGAGAAGTTGTTTTGGAGTTAATTTATTTCTATCCTCCGCTCTCATTTTAAAAATATCGAAAAATTTTCTGGATTCAATATTGTTAAGAGATAGTGCTGACATACCATATTGATTTATATATAATACTTCATCTGTATCTAAATCAGAAGTAATTACAATTGCATCTAAACTATCAAGTACATTAAAAAGAATTTTATTTAAATCAATTACTGCTTTCTCTTTTTCCGTTAATTCTTTGTTAATTTCTATAAGTTTAATATGTTCTTTCTTACTTTGATTCATTATTACAAAAAACACAAATGAAATCGCAATAATAATTAAAAAGGTTGTTATCATAATTGGTAGATTAATACCAATAGATGACTTTATAGTTTTACTATAGTCTAATAAAAATACAAGGCCGTATTTTACATTGAATATTTTCAAAGGATAATATGCAGTAATTAATTTAATTTCTTTATCGGCTAAAATTAAATTATTTTTTATTGAATTTTGAAAACCCATCTCAATATCTTGGGTAATAAGTTTTTTATCGCTCACTTCTGCACCAATTGGTAAATTTGATGTTAATGTTTCACCTTTCACGTCAATAAATGAAGTATATAATCCTTCTTTCCGATACTTTGAAATAAGAACATTATGAATATATTTAACAATATCAATAGTAAATTTAATATTTCCTATTAATTCATTTTTATTATAGAAAGGAAAAATTAATGTAAAATATTTTGAACTTTCTTCATATTTCACTTTAAAAGTATCTTCAAGTGAGAAGTTTTTAATCGAATCATAAAGACTGATAAAATAATTTTTATCATCTTTTCTTTCTGAAAATAATTTACCTTTCTGATTTATTATTTTTATTTCATAAATAAGGTCATTATATTTTGACAGAAAATATCTGACCTTTTTTTCAACCTGATTTCTTTCTTTGGAATCTAAAAAAATCTGTTCAATATCTTTATAATAAAATGAATATTTTAAATCATACTCAATATCGGAAATTACTTTTTCTATATTTATTCCTTCAAATTTAACATTCTGGCTTAGTTTTATTTTTTCATTCTCAAACTGCACATCATAATTATAGATATAATAAAACACATTAAAAAAAAGTACAAGAAATATTATAACCAAAAGTAGAATATATACCTTTTTCATAATTGATTATCTAATTACTTATAATAATTTTAATTAAGAACCAATCAAATTCTGGTATCATATTAGCAATAAAGTGATAACCCTGACCATTATAATTTATATAATGATATTTTATCTCCTCAGACGATGACTTAATAAAATATTCTCTGAACTCTTTGATTTTATGATTTATAACTTTGTGTGATTGTGGTCTATATGTGTTTTCAGTAATAGTCCCGAAATATCCATCTCCTTCAGATGTCGGTAAGTATAACAAATTAGAAATATAATTATTTGAAGCAACAAGTGTCCCATTTTTATTTATAATAATAACATTATTATATTTATCCTTTAAAAATTTACTAATCAATTTTCTGATAATAATATCCACACCGAGCACTCCTTGCAGAGTATCATTATGATAAACGGGTGCAATACAGGATATCATCCATCCTCTACCAGCTGGATCAAGGTAAGGCTCATAGATCCAAACAACCTTTTTCTCGGGATTATGATTTTTATCTGCCAAGTAATAAAAGTTGAACTTCGTAATATCAATATTAGGTTCATATTGAACAATTACATCTAAGAAAGGATAAATTCTATGATAAGAATGCCTATCATTATAATATATTTGTACGATGTTCGTATCAAGATTCTTATATGAGTATTCCATTATAGCTTTAAATACAGAATCCAAAGGTTCGGTTAAATTTACAATATTGATAATTTTTTCATCAACTTTATGATAACCTGAGACAAAAACAGCAGCTCCTCCATCATTTCTCTTTTTATACAGAACCCCATTTTCATTTATATCGAAAATATCTTTCTTATTTATATTTCTTACCTGTTTATTATATAATCGAGAAGTGAAATTAGAAACATCCAGCACCAAATCATTAATAATTTGAAATTCTTTCTTAATTTTGTTTTCTAACTCTTCTAATTCATTATAGAGGTTATTAATTTCATAATTATTTAACTTTTCATTTCCGCATGAAAATATTAGTAAAATTAAAATAATAACTGATAATATAAAATTTTTCATTATTTTTAAATTACTTTTAAAATTAAAATCTCAGATAATTTAATTTTTATTGGAAATCGTTTTAAATCTTTTTTTTATTTCTAAACTAATCATTGGAGGGGTAAGATTCTCATAGTTCAGAACATCATTAACAGCCCCAGGTTTAAACCATTTATTCTCAAATGCAATAGGCATTATGTTTGTCATTAATTTATTTCTCACTGCTATTTCTGATAAAATTGAAAACAAACCACCGGTTATAAAATGGTCTTCTATGGTAACTAATAATTTACTTTCTTTTAGACATTCAATAATAATAGTTTCATCAACTGGTTTTAAAGTTCTTAAATTTATTAATCTAACATCAAATCCATCTTTTTGGAGTAATTTCTTAACTTCGTATGCTTCAAAAAACAGATATCCGTAGACAAGTATAGAAATATCTTTCCCATCATCAAATTTCTCTGCTACTCCGATTTCAAATTCAGGATTATGTTCAATATTAGTTTCCCTATTGTTAAATCTGATATACCAAGGAGATGAGTCATTTATAACAGTTTCCAAACCAATATCTAAATCATCATCGTCAGCAGGACAAAATATCTTCATATTTGGAATACCCCTCATTAAAGATATATCTTCAAGCGCTTGATGAGTTGGACCATTCGGACCAGATAACAAACCAGCAAAGCTACCAACTAATTTTACGGGTAAATTTGCGATCCCAATATCACTTCTTATAAATTCAAAAGCGCGCATAGTCATAAAAGCAGAATAGCAATGGCATATTGGAATTCTTCCCCTCAAAGCAAATCCTGTTGCAACTCCAATCATAGTCATTTCGTTTATCCCAGTATCAATAAATCTTTTATCAGCATAAAGTGGAATTGTTTTTAAAGCTGACCTATCCTCTGTTGTAAGTATAATAATACTTTCATCATTAAGTAAGATTTCTCTTAATTTATTTTCGTAACTCATAAATGAACTTTTTCAGTTTTTGTTTTTCTATACAATTCCTTTATTAGTTTTTCTGATTCCTCTTCAGTTAAATGTACAAACCATTTATCTACTTTCGCTTCTATGCTCGGAACTCCATATCCTCTGACTGTATCAGCAATAACTACAATAGGTTTAAATATCTTCTTTGGAAGTAAAGAAAAAGTACTATGAATTTTTTCAAAATTGTTCCCATCAGTTTTTCTTACTTCCCACCCGAAAGCCCTAAACTTATTGTTTAAAGGTTCCAGTTTAATTAGTTTTTCTGTTTCAGTATTTGCTTGTAATTTATTTCTGTCAATAATAGCAATTATATTATTTAATTTTCTTGAACCTGCATAAAGAATTGCCTCCCAGTTTGAGCCTTCATTTAATTCTCCATCTCCAAGCAACACAACAACTTTGTTCTTTCCCTTCCGTAATTTTATATCCTCTGCTACACCGCAAGCAACACTCATTAAATGTCCTAAAGAACCAGAGTGGAATTCAACCCCTTTAATATTCGTGTTTGGTTGCCAATAAATATAATCATTAGTGCTTAAATGATTTTCCAATCTTTTCTCATCCAAAAAACCAATCTCAACAAAAACAGAATATAAAACAGAAACTACATGTCCTTTAGAAAGGAAAAAATAATCCCTGTCAAGACTATTCAAATTTTCTAATTTTATATTTAAAAACACCTTATATAAATATAATATTAAATCAGCACAAGATAATGATGCTCCCAAAAAACAACCACCCTTGGTAGCCATTTTTATGACTCTTTCCCTTACTTTCAGAGATGATTTTTTAAGAACATCCAATGAAATATTTTTCATATAAATAAAGACCTTTTAACAAATTTAAATATAACTTTAACACTTAACAAATTTATAAAACTCAAGGTAAATAAAATATTCATTTTTATTTTGAAAACTGAAATAACTAATATTTGGAATCAATATTTATTATTTTATATTTAAGAAAAAATATTTATATGAAAAAAGTCTTCTTAATTTTTATAGTTCTTTTCTGGGTTAGTGAAATATATTCACAAGTTGAAAATGTGCCGCTTTCTTATCCGGTTTATGACTTTTTAAAAGAAATGTCAGTAAAAGGCATTATTGATCTAAATGATGATAATCCGAATCTTTCGCGATTTGAAGTTGCTGACTACCTAAAAATAATTGAAGAAAACAAATTAGAATTAAGTAAGACTGAAAGAGACCTCTTAAATAAATATAAAGTAGAATTTATTTATGAGGAATCAAATGAATCTAATACGTGGAATCTGTTCGGAAGCGGAAAGAATTTTATTAAAAATTTAGAAGATTTTTTTTCAAATAAACAAAAATATATTTTCTCATACGGAGAAAAAGGAAACAATGTTTATGTAGAAGGTTTAGGAAATATTTACGTAGGTAGAAAAACGAAACCAAATAAGAATGTCAATGTACTGATGACAGATGGAGGATTAAGAGCAAGGGGAACCGTATTTAATCACCTTGGTTATTTTTTCGAATATAGTAAAGGGGCAATAATAGGTCAAAAAGAATTAGCACCTTTAATTGAACCACGATTAAGATCTGATTTCAAGTTTAACGAAGATGCAGAAAAAGTTTTAAGTTATGATAATACTAGTGCATATATAAAATATTTTATTGAACCGATGGATAGGTTTAAACTTTCTGGTCAAATAGGTAGAGAAAGATTAACTTACGGATATGGTTATGGAAGTAAAGTTATTTTAAGCGGTGATAATCCAGATATGGATTTTTTCAAATTCAGTGCAGATTATGATTTGTTCCATCTCTCCGGAATTTATGCTTCCACTGTTGGTTATTTTTCAAAAAACAGAGATGAAAGATATACAAAATATTTTTCAGCACACAGACTAAAAATTGCAATCAAAAATGTTGTTGATATAGGGGTTACAGATGTTGTTATTTATAATGGAAGAATAGATTTTGCTTATCTAAATCCAATTTTATTCTGGTTATTCGCTGAAAAATCATTACAAGACAGAGACAATAAAAATGTTTGCTTTGACTTTAGAACAAGATTTTTAAAAAATACAGAATTTCAAGGCACAATATTTATTGATGATGATGAAGGATTTGCTATTTTATCAGGAAAGACAAACAGAGAACAAAAATTTGCATATCAGCTTGGTGCATATTTTTATGAACCTTTATCAATCAAAAATCTTTCATTCATAATTGAATACACAAAAATAAGACCTTATACATATACTCATTATGATTTAAAGAATAATTACACAGCATATGGTATTAATCTCGGTCATCCTATAGGTCCCAATGCTGATGAGGTCTTTACACGATTATCATATAATATTTCAGACTGGGGAAGAATAAATCTTGAATATAGATTTATTAGAAAAGGAAATAATATATTTGATGACAATGGCAATCTTATAAAAAATGTTGGCGGCGATTTAATTCATGCATTCAGAGATGGGATAGATGACGAAGACGCAAGATTCCTCGATGGTGAAAGGGTTAACACAAATAATATAATATTAAACTTTAGACTTATCCCTATTAGAAATTATATAATTAATTTCTATTTTGTATATAATATTGATAATAATTTAACTAAAGGTATAAAAAGCGACTACAGTTACGCTTTCGTCAGGATTAATATAGAATATTAAAAGTAAATTATTTTAGAAGATTCAAACCTTCAAGAGCTGAAGAGTCATCTGGGCTAATTAAAAGAACCTTTTTAAATAAAATTTCAGCTTCTTTTCCTTTACCGAGTTGATAACTCGTCCAGGCAAGCATAAGATTTGAATAATAATCAAAAGGATATAGATTTACAATTTTTTCAAAACATTCATAAGCTTTTTGATAATCAGGTCTGTAGTAATATATCAATCCAAGTCTATAAAGTACGATAGTATTATTGGGGTCAATTTTTAAAATCTCAATGTATGTATCAGCTACTTTACTCCAATCTTCTATAGCGCTTAAAGGATAAGTATATCCTAACTTTGCTTCTATTGCATAAGGCATGAGATTCATAGCAATCTTATAATAGTCCATCGATTCTGAATATTTTTTGTTTAAATAACATAACCAGCCAAGTCTAAGATTAATCTCATAGTTATTTGATAAGTAAACCTTTTTCAGAGCATCTATTGCTGCCGGGAAATTTCCCTCAGATTCATATTTATAACTCAACTTGAAAGCGTTCTGTAAATCATCATAAGGTACTGAAGATTCTTTTTGAGCGTTTATTCCTGATGCAATAATGAAAACAGCAACAATAATAATTAAAGATTTTACTTTTTTTAAAAGAGCCATTTTATACCTCCTATAAATTTATGAATATAAATATTTTCAGTTGTTTTAATATTTTGAGAACTTGAAAAATATTTTGTTGATGTCATCTCCTGTGGATAGAATTGATACCTCAGTGACAATTCTAAATTAAAAGAAACTGGGAAAAGAAAAGTTAATTCATATTTGTATTTAATTTTCTCAGTATTATTATAAACAATGAAAGCCGAATTCTCATGATAGTTAATAATATCGCCAGAAGTGAAATTACTCTCAACCCAAACTGCATCTGAAATTTTTAAACCTGCTTTTGTGAAATATAAAAACCTTGTTATATAATTTTTGTCTCCATTGTCTTTATTCGAATGAAAAATATAATTGTTAACAAAATACAAATTTAAATTACCGAAAGGATACCAAACAATTGACAAAGAATTCTGAAGTTGGTGTGCATTATTTAATCTTGAAAAGCCAGCTGCAATTCCAAAATCAAAATGGCTAATTCTTTTGCCTAATTCAAAAGAAAACACATAATCATTAAAAGATTGTGTGATTTTATCAAAGTCGTTTTTACTAGGTTGTTTAATTATATCCTCTGTTTTTACATTTAAATAGTGAAATGAACCTGATAAAGTAAATCCCTCTCCTAAATATATGCTCGAATTAATATAATATTCATTTTGAGATATACTTATATCAAAATTCCGAAAATTATTAGGTTGTATCTCAAACCGTTTTGTAAAATTAAAAGTATTATTAATATATCCATGAAATACTGTTATCCTTTCATCAAAACTGTGAATAAAATCAATATTAAAGTAAATCCCATTTTTAGGAATTATTTGTTCGCCGGATATTTGTTGATTACCGGATATTTTTTTATTTTTCCATTTCTCATAGTCACCATTATACAAATATCCACCTTCCGTATAAATTCCTTTAAAAAATTTAGGTTGTTTGTAATCTATTTTAGTTTTCAATGATGAGGGAAATTCTTTCGCTAAAATATTGGCATCATTAGTTAAACCGGAGAAAAGATAAGAATAATATAAATATTCCATTGCAATAGTATCATTCTTATTCATCAAAAGGGCTTTTTTAAAGTGCTGTATTGAAGACATATAATTTTTATTTTCATAATAAGCAATACCCACCCGCATTCTTAAATAATAAAAATCTATTCCTTTGCTAAAAGCACTATCGGCAATATCTATCATTTCATCATATTTTTTATTCTTAAAAAGTTCATAAGTTTTTATATCTACAGATTTATCATAATTTTTATCCTGCGCAAAAGATAAACCTGCAATAAATAATAATATTATGATGATTTTTCTTCTGTTAAACAATTTGCAATAAATGATTTATTTTTAAAATTAACTTTAAAATAACAAATTCCTTTATTCGATATTTCAATATCAAAACTATATTTTTTCGTTTCTTTATTAAAGAATGATTTAACAATTTCTGATTTCAGGATTATGCTTGTAGGGGAAATTTCATCATTCGCACTAAGATAATACAATAAATAATCTGCTTTTAAAAATATATAAAACGGAGCTATAAAATCCTGTAAGAATAACCCTGCCTTGTTGTAAATATGATGTATTGCTATAGTATCATTAACCTGTAAATGATTATAGAAACCAAGCGGTACTTTATAAAATGCTAAGAAAAAATAGTACAACAACGATTTCTTACTACCAATAAAATTATAAAAATAAAAGACTTTATTATCATTAGTAAAATAAGCGTAAGAGTTTGTTTTCTTACAATAAATGTAAGAAATATTATAAATATCAGTAAATACCTCCCATTCTACTTTTTTCTTTCTCCCTTTTTCTTCGACTACAAACTGAAGTTTTTTTTGTGGATATAAATTAAATGAACTTTTCATAAATTCGTTCACTTCAAGATTAAACACTATTTCATTCTTACGAGGTCTTTCATAAGAATTATATTTAATTTGATTGTTAACCCTACTTAAATAAATACCAAATGGATAATCAATTGTTTCCGCCCCGACAACCGGAAGGGTTTGCAATTGAAAATGAATATGTGGTTCAGGAGAGCGGCCGGAATTACCGCAAGAAGCAATAACCTGCCCACCTTTCACATAAGCACCTTTTTGAACCTTGAAAGACCCGGGTTTTAAATGACTAATCTGAGAATAAAAACCTTCTCCATGCCTTAAAATAATTGAATTCCCCCAATTTTCTTCAATATTAATTTTACCTATTGGATTATCCGGTATGCCATCAACAATTTCTTCTACATATCCATCAGCGGGGGCTAATACTGCTTTATCATAACAATAGTAGTCTTCTAAAGCAAGACCTTGATTATTAAATGTCTTTCTATCAGAATCTATTATAACAAAATCATAAGCATATCTCCATTTGTCTTTATGTGTAATATCACCATTATGAGATTGTGATACTACCCATTCACCATAAAATGGTAATCTGATCGAATAATATACCTGATTTCTATAACGATGATTATTATTCACAAAATTATAGAGATTAGTCTCCGGTGAATTCATTTGAATATAGACTTCAGAAAGTTTAGCGGATCTGTAAAATCTGGATTTAACTACAAGTAAAAATAAAAGCACCGTAACAATAAACGGAAGTGAATAAACTATTAATCCCCATATAGAAAAAATTCTGTTTGTAGCAAGAAAAATTATCGCGGTAACAGGTGTAAGTACAATTGACCATATATAAGTAGATACTGAGGGAATCATAAAGTATCCCCCTATTGCAATAGCGGTAAGAATAAAATTAAAACCAACATAAGCAAAAATGAGTTCAGGATAATTAAGACCAATTAGTTTAAAAAAGTAATAAACGGAATAATATCCAATTAAAGATAATGTAAATGAAATTCTCGAATAAAAAAGCAATCCTATTGCTATCAAAAATCCAGCAAATACTTTATGGGGAAAGAAAATAATAGAGCCAATAGAAGAGAAATAAATTCTGATAGATTCGACAATTTCAAAACTACGAATCCATAAATATTTATCCAATAGTTCTTTACCACCTAACTGATAAACATAATTAATAAAATATATATCTCTGTTAGCAAGTTGAATCAAATTAACTTCTTTAATTGCAAGCGAAAGCAACCAGAAGGAAAATAAAAACGGTAAACTTAAGTAAGGAAGCGAATATTTAGTGAGAAAATTTTCTAAACCAATTGTAATAAAGAAACAAAAAATGGAACTTAAAATAATAAATAAAACTAAAATCCAGTTTGCTTCGAGCCCAATACTAATACCAATACCAAGCAAAAGAGAATTAAAACCATAATAACCTTTTTTTATGCTAAATCTGTCAAATCCCAATAAATCAGCAGTAATATTAGCAGTAATTAATGCAATTAACCCACATAATCCGGAAAATGGTTCTAAAAATGTAATTGCTAAAATAATTATTGCAAAAAAAACTTTGTCAGAAAAAAATATAATTGAATAACTATTTAAAATCGCTCTTATATGTTCTCTAATGCTCAAATTCTATATTTTATTATTTCTTTAGCTTCAGATGTTCAGGAACTGATTCGATTGAGTTAATCATTTTTGTCGTTTCACTTTGCCTTATAACATAAACATCACCTTTTGTAGAAATTAAAACAACTCTTGGTCGCAAAGTTATAAATTGCATCCATTGAGTCATATTGTAAGCCCCTATTCTACTTATGACTACATTATCACCTTTTTTCAGTGGTGGTAATGAAACAGATTCTCTTAATTGATCAATATTCATACAAAGCGGACCGTAAAGTACAGTATTTTCATAATGATGAGAAAAATCCTGGGCAGGGGTAATTTTATGTTCATACCAGAAAGATGTAAAAAGAATATTAACACCTATATCAAGTATTGTTGCATTTCTGCCATCGGAAAGTTTTTTATTTGCTACTACAGTACCAATTAAGCTCCCCGCATCATCAATCAGTGCTCTTCCTGTTTCAAGAATTAAAACAGGAAGGTTAGATGGTTCTATTTGCGAATTAATTAATGCTGATGTAATAGCTTCTGCAAAATCATCAAATGACGGTGAAACATCAGTACCGGTAAGGTATGAACCCTTAAGAGTATTTTTAGAAGAAAAGCCACCTCCTATATCAATGTATCCAATACTATGATTGAATTTTCGTTTCAGACTTACTGCTAAATCAGCAAGTTTAGAAGCAGCAATAGCATAAGCTGAAGGTGAAAGAATAAAAGTACCTATATGAGTATGAATTCCAACAAGACTTAATTTTTTACTAAGCATAATTCTGTTTAATGCTTCCCATGCTTCACCATTTTCATAATTGAAACCAAACCTATCCCAGATAGGATAAATACCGGTATCCATATTAACTCTAATAGCGACCTTTGGTTTCTTTTTATGTTTATCAGCAATTTCTAATAATGTAAAGAGTTCATCAAAATGGTCAATATGTATATAAGAACCATTATCAATTGCGGTAATCAAATCACTCTCTGATTTATATGGTCCATTAAAAATAATCTTATTACCTGGCACACCGTTCAAGATTGCTTTTTCGTATTCGAAGCCGGAAACAACCTCCGCCCAGGAACCTTCCTGATGAAAGATATTACATACTGCGTTTAAATAATTTGTTTTGTATGACCAGGCAAACTGAACCTTAGGATATCTTGTCTCAAAAGCCCGCTTTGCTTCGGCAAAGGTTTCCCTTATAGTTTTTTCAGAAATAACAAAAAGTGGAGATCCATATTCTCTAACCAGTTCTTTTACAGGAATATTATCAATATGCGTTATTGGTTCGAATTCGGTTTTTGTTCCGAATTTACTTGAAATTCCAATACTTATTTTCCTGATAATTGGTCTTTCAAAAGTTAATTTTTTTGTTTTCATAATTAATAATAATTTATAATTCTGCGTAAAGAGATAACTTTTCAAACTCTTCTATGTCAGTAATTAAATCATAAGAATACCGTATGAAAATTTTACCGACCTGATATTTTTTAAATGGTTTTACTTCAATACCAAGAGCAAGTTTTACTAAAGCTTCAGGTAAGTTTTGCCCTGCACCAACAGATAAATATACCCAGGCTGGTAAGCGTGGATTGATTTCAACAAGGTAATATTCATTACTTTTTGTTTTTATAATCTCTAATTCCATACCACCTCTCCATTTAGTCTTTCTTATTAGTTTCTTCGTCATTCTTATTAAATTATCGTCTGATAATGTTATACCAGCCCATGCTTTTCCTTTGTCAGTTATATAAAGTTTTCTCATTGGTACTGCACCTATGGTGTTTCCTTTGCCATCACCAAGAGCAACAACATTTACTTCAGTACCGGAAACATATTGCTGAATAATAATTGGGAAACCCCATTTAGCAGATATTTTCCTTAAATATGTTATCGCTTGCTCTCTATTATAAGAAAGTTCCGCTTCATAAAATTTACCTTTAACATAAAAAGGATACTTAATGAATTTCTCAACTTCACCTAAATCTTTTTCTGAAAATATTGCTCTGCTTTCAGGAACTTTTACCCCATATTTTTTCCCAAATTCAGGGAGATTAGATTTATGTCGTTCTTCATATTGCTCAAGAGTTGGTAAAAATGTTTTTATCCCCATTTTTTCAAGTTTATCAGCTGCTTTCATAAATGTATAAAGTTCAGCATCAAAATTTGGGATAAGTACATCTATGTTTTCAATATTATTTATATATTCCAATCTTTTAATTAACACACCAGACCCGGCAGTTGGGTAAGGAATATGATATGATTTCTTAACTAAATTATGCATATAAATACCGGGTTCCAAATTTTCATAAGCGAGGCCAATTATTTTAGCACTAAAAAAATCAGAGTCAAGAACACCTCTTATAAATGGGATACCAGGTCCAGGATTATCAGTATTATTTAACCCTGTTGCTGCAATTGTAATACGCTTTTTACTCATCAATCAAAATCTTAAATGTCCTCAATGAACTGATAAAATCATTTAGTGATTTTTCTAAAACAGTTTTACTTACCTCATATTTTTCTAATAATATTTTTATAATGTCATCTAAATCTTTACCTTTTCTTAAATATTCGATTATTTCCAATCCAATCGGGTTTAATGAGTATGAATCACCTGTAGAGGTATCGTAAACAAAACCCGTTTCGCTGAATGCGACTTTTTTATTTATTTTCATAATGATTTTTCTGTTTTATAATGCAAATTTTATACCAGATTATTACCCTTTCATTAAATAACATAAATATATGTATTTTAGTTATTTGATATATTATAGTAAATATTTTAAATTTTTACAATACAATATCTATGAAAAATTTGACGAATTTAATAAAATAATTGTTAGAAAATTGTCAAAATTTATTTAAATATATAAAGGGATTTTATAAATAATAACAATTTAAACTATAATGAATATTATATTAATAATAAAAAATGTAGTTTTGATTTCAATTCTAATCTAATTATCTTAAAGTTTATGAATGAAAAGCAAATTAAGCATAAAGGGTGGTTAGTCACTATATCCGGCTTTATTATTAGTATTTCTCTTGGCATCTTATATTCCTGGAGTATTTTTAAAACTGAAATTGAACAAAAAATAAAAAGCGGAATTCCCAATACTTTTGATTGGTCATTATCTTCATTAAATGACCCATATTCTGTATCTGTTCTTGTTTTTTCTTTTTCAATGATAATAACCGGAAAAATTCAGGATAAAATAGGTCCAAGAATAGCTATAATTATTGGTGGATTTTTTATAAGTCTCGGTCTCTTTTTATTGTCTCAATCTACAGATTATATAATATGGGTTTTGGGCTTTGGAATTATGTTAGGAATAGGAGTCGCCTTTTGTTATGCATCTATTACTCCAGCTGCAATAAAATGGTTTAGTCCTGAAAAAACTGGTTTAATTGCCGGAATAATTGTTTCCGGACTTGCTTTGTCATCGGTTTATATTGCTCCTTTATCTACATATCTAATTGGTAAATTTGGAATTCACTCTACAATGTTATATTACAGTATTGCCTTTTTTCTGGTAATTGTAATTTTTTCTTTCTTCATTTCTAATCCCCCACCTAACTATTTGGTTACTCCCAGTCATCAAAACAAAAAATTAAAATATAAACAAACAGAAAAATCCCCTCTCGATTTTCTAAAAACCGGAATGTTTTATAAAATTTGGTTTATATATTTTATTGGTGCTGGCGTTGGACTAATGGTTTTCAGCTTTATTAATGATTTAGTTAAAACAGGATTACAGGAGCTTGCATTTTGGGGAGTCATAATTATTGCTTTAGGAAATGCAAGTGGCAGAATTGTTGGTGGCGCTTTATCTGATAAGTTAGGATCTAAAAAAACATTGTTAATTATGTTTATTTTCCAGCTAATTCTAATGATTATTTCGACCTTGATTACAATTATCAATCATTACCATCCGGCAACACTTTTAATTCTATCTACATTAATTGGATTTGCATACGGAACAAATCTTGCGATATTTCCACATATAACAAAAGAGTTATATGGCTTAAAAAATTTTGGTGTGAATTACGGAATAATGTTCGTTGCATGGGGACTGGGTGGTTCTCTACTCAGCAGAATTTCTCAGATGCTTTATTCTAATACAAATAGTTTTTCATCATCTTTTATTACTGCAATTTTTCTTTTGCTCATAGGTATATACCTAATTCTAAAATTAAAAATGTCAAATAGAAATATGCAACTATAATATTTCATTATTTCTGTTAAATTAGTTGCTAAATTAGCTGCTAAATTAGTTGCTAAATTAGCTGCTAAATTAGTTGCTAAATTAGCTGCTAAATTAGTTGCTAAATTAGCTGCTAAATTAGTCGCTAAATTAGCTGTTAAATGCGACTTTATTAAAAAAAATTAATAAACCTTTATTCTGAATAAATATTGTATCCAATTATAAACTTTATCATTATATACGCATAATAATTTTTGAGAATTTTCAACATAACTAATAATCAGGTATATTACAATAAAAATGGTGTAGGCTAATAGTTATTGAAAATTTAAAATAAAAAATTTATTTTGCTATGTTAAAATTTATTTCATACTGATATCTTTACTATAATACACTATTGATTATTACTTAATACTCGATATATACTTTAGAAGTTCTTTGAATTTTAGCCGTAGTTCAGTTTGGTTATCCCGATAAATCGGGATGACTTTCACTCAGGAGGGCGTCCCGATTATTCGGGAAGTCTCGAAGATTCGCAAGTTCTTTAATATATGGAGCCGTAGTTCAGTTTGGTTAGAACGCCTGACTGTCACTCAGGAGGTCGCGAGTTCGAGTCTCGTCGGTTCCGCAAAAATATAAACCCGTACTTTTACGGGTTTTTAATTTATGGCTTATTTCACTTACATCCTCAAAAGCAAAGTCAAAGACAGATATTATATTGGCTTTTGCGAAAATCTATTTAAAAGACTTGAAAAACATAATTCCGGAAACAGCAGATCAACAAAAGCATATATCCCCTGGGAAATTGTTTATTGGGAAAAGTACCACATAAAAAAAGATGCCATCAAAAGAGAAAGACAACTAAAAAAATTGAAAAACAAAAAGTATATCGATAATTTAATCAAAAACCACTCAGGAGGTCGTCCCGAGTAATCGGGAAGTCTCGTCGGTTCCGCAAAAATATAAACCCGTACTTTTACGGGTTTTTAATTTATGGCTTATTTCACTTACATCCTCAAAAGCAAAGTCAAAGACAGATATTATATTGGCTTTTGCGAAAATCTATTTAAAAGACTTGAAAAACATAATTCCGGAAACAGCAGATCAACAAAAGCATATATCCCCTGGGAAATTGTTTATTGGGAAAAGTACCACATAAAAAAAGATGCCATCAAAAGAGAAAGACAACTAAAAAAATTGAAAAACAAAAAGTATATCGATAATTTAATCAAAAACCACTCAGGAGGTCGTCCCGAGTAATCGGGAAGTCTCGTCGGTTCCGCAAAAATATAAACCCATGTAATGTACCCATTAGATCAAATAAATAAAAAATGATTTAATTTAAGAAATTACTTTTAAAATCCCTTTTTATAAAATACAACTTTTTATATTTAAATTCTGACTTAAATATTTTTATTATACATTGTAAATTGCAATGTGAAATCGAAATATTCCCCTTTAGTGTAATGGTAGCACATAACTCTCTGAAAGTTAGGGTTGTGGTTCGAATCCACAAAGGGGAGCCATTTTGAACGGTTTTTCAAACCTATATAAGAAGGAACAAAAGAGGGTGATACTGGCTCACCGCCAGCAGTCGCCCTCGCAGTTCCACCGCTCTGGCTTTGTGCTGGCAGGTTCGCTCTGAAATTCGGCAGGTAAAACAGATTAACTCCTATCTCGTCTTTCCCGTAAATTATGTCTTTAATAAGGTATTGAAACAAATAAGGTTTTTCTTCGTCTTTAATTTCTTGAAGTCGCTCAACAAAATTTCTTAAATTCTCTAAAACAATTTTTGCTTCAAATTTTTCCTTCATTTCTTTCTGAATTGAAAGTCCCACCCCCTCTAAATCAAATTCTAATATCTTTTTCTCTTGCTCTAATCCTGATAATTCCTTCCTCACTGTTGGGAATAGACGGTCATCTGATTCAGATAAAAAAGAAACCAATTTTTTGATTTTGCTATTAAGTTCATCAATCCTTGTCTGTATCTGTCTTTCTTTTTCTCTCAAAGGAGACAATCTCTGTTCCTCATCGTGATTTATCCTTCTGACAAGTTTTTCAATACTTGATTCATCTTTGCTTATTTCAACTAATTTTTTTGTTATAAATTCTTCAACCCTGTTAGCATTTACATATTTGATACTGCAACTTTGCCAATCGTGTTTACAGGTTTTGGTACAACGATAATAATAAATGTATCTTTTACCAGTTTTCTCTTGCTTCAAAGTATAAGAAGGTGTCATAACCGAATCGCATTCTTGACACTTCAATAAACCACCTAACAAAAAAGGTCTTTTTATTTTTGTTTCAGGTCTAATCTGAATTCTCCGTAAACTCTGAACCTTCAAAAACATTGCTTCAGGGATAATTGCTTTATGAACACCATCAAATAATTTGCCTTTGTGTTCTATTTTTCCAATATAAATTGGATTTCGTAGAATATTATCAATTGAACCTTTACAAAAAATGTTCCCTTTCTTCGTTTTGTAACCGAGTTGGTTTATTCTTCTTCTGGTTTCAGCAAGCGATTGTGTCTCAAGAAAAATCTGAAATATTTTCTTAATTCCTTCTGACTCATTTTCATCTATCTCTAATTTTTTATCCACATTCTTATAACCATAAGGCACTAATCCACCGTTCCACAATCCTTTTTCTCGTCTCTGTTGCATTTTGTCTTTTGTCCTTTCGGCTGTAAGTTCTCGTTCAAATTGTGCGAAAGTAAGTATTATGTTCCGTAGTAATCTCCCAGACGGAGAGGAAGTATCAAAATTTTCTGTAACAGAAATAAAAGAAACTCCATACTTATCAAAAAACTCAATGAGGTTATAAAAATCCTTTGGTGAACGGGTAAGACGGTCAATTTTATATGTGAGAATACAGTTTATTTTACCTTCTGTTATATCCTTAAATAATTCCTGTAATGCGGGTCTTTCTAAACTTGCACCTGAATAACCAGCATCACTATAAATTTTATAAACTTCTAAATTTTCCTGACTTCTGATAAAAGATTTTATTTTCTCTGTCTGTGCTTCGCAAGAATTAAATTCCTTTTCAGCCTGATTATCAGTTGATACTCTTGTATAAATTGCACATTTCATAAGAAATCCTTAAAACTCAAATACCTAATAATTTTAAAATTGCGTCTTGTATAACCTGTGGAAGTTGAACTTTTGTTGCTATGTACGAAAGGGTTACACAAACCAACAAACGCCGAATGGCTCGAAAAACCGAGCAATGGAATATAACGATCCCAGCATAAACGAAGTTCCGCCGAAGGCAGAATTTGGGTGAGTGCCGTAAGGCACGAACCTTTTATGCTGTGTTATGTGAAGTTCCGCCATCTCAATCACTCAATCATCAATATATCGGATGAAACTCCAAATTTTTCTAATAGCCGCTTGGTATAATTTATACAGCTAGCAGTACTATAATTTGTTTCTATCCACAATCCATTTGAAAGTTTTTTGGGAGCACGAAAATCATCACCGTACTTGTGCTTCGGCTCCTTGTTAATAATGTTTCTTTTCCCCCGTCCAATCCCTACTGGGCAGTCGGAGGGTTTCAACTTGCCACTCTTTATGAGCCAATTGGCAGTATTTACTAAAATCTCAAAAGAATTGCGGAGTTCAAAGACTTCATCTTTTAGTTTCATTTTTCGTGGAGTTCCACCTCGCCATGATATGGATTCTATAGGGGTCTCAGTCGGAGTCTCTTCCTCAGATGGACCTGAAATTATTTCCTTGACCCTTTCTTTCAACAAATCCTCAATTTCTGTGTCTTCAAACTGATAGTCTGGATAACCTTGACTGATAATCGACTTAACCACAGGCATTAGACCCTTAATCATTTCTTCAGGCTCATCCAAGAGAGATTGCCAGATTTCATCCAATATTTGAGCTTTCTTCACTAAAACTTCTATATGCTCGATGTTAGTTTTTGAGATTGCCACTATCTTTCTGAGAACCGCTGGCAGTTCTTCATTTTCTAAATCTGCTTTCCAAACGATTCGCTCAGTTAAAGTAGTCCCCTCCTCGAATGACCTAATCAGTATCCATACTGCGCCGTTGGTCAATACGCCGTACTTTGTTCCCTCGCTAAAAGAGTACTTCGCTAATTGGCGAATGACTTCTTTTTGTTCAATATCAACACTAAGTTTTTTTGCTTCAACGAATAGGATTTTCTTTCCATTCTTGATCAAAGAGTAGTCAGGTACGCCTTCTTCTGTATATACATTAGGCTGAACTTCTTCGGGATTTTCAGGATTCCATCCAAGATTCCTCAAAATGGGATTTACAATTTGATCCCTCACTGCCATCTCGTTCTGTTCGTACAGAGAACGAAACTTCTTTATTTTCTCTACTATTGGCGCTAACGCCTCATTTAAATTGTTCATTTTTTCACACTCCTTTTTATTGGCGAAATGGCGTATAGCCGCTGTTGTGTGTAGGCATTCTTTTTTTTATGATAAGAGTTCACAAATCAATCCAATAAATATTTACAAGTTTTTCTTCCATGTCAGGAATCTCTAAAAGTAGATTGCCTGTATATATTTTTGTTTCTGTTAAAATACCACCGCATTTTTCTATTGTTTTGATAGACGGTAAGTTGTCCGAAAAACATCCTAACATCAACTTTTTAATACCCAGCGATTTAGCGTATTCGATTCCCATTTTCAAAATTTGTGTTGCATAGCCTTTTTTTCTTTCGCTTGGTCGAACGGAAAATCCTATATGACCACCGTATTTCGCTAAAAATTCATTTTCTAAATTATGTCTAATGTCGATTACTCCGACAATTTTATTATCTGTTTTCTGACAGCAAAAAATGTAGTTGCTGGTACCCAATTAGGACTGGCAGTGCTTTTGTGTCTATTTTTTACATTGTATTCCAGCCATTCTTCATATTCCATTTGGTCAAGCAAAGCACTTCCGTTTATAACCGTTTCCCCATTTTCAAAAAATTCCCTTTTGAAATCTTCCGCTGTTTTTTTATGCTCTAAAGTTGGTAGCTGTAATTCTAATTCATTCATATAGATTTATTCTTTTTATATGTAGTTATTTTCTAATTTTCCACTGCTTGCACACAACGGTTCACAGGTTGGTAGCGTTTTAGCTACTCAACCAATGCAAAGATAGTAAATTGTATTGAAAAAACAAAGCATTGTTTGAAAAATTTTTAAAAATTCTACCAACCTGCTGTTATGTTTTTGTTGCGAAGTTTGATGATTTGTAGCTCTGGCATAGAAATTTGTCTGCTATCCTTCACCATTCACATTGTTAGTCGGTATTATTTGTGATAGTAGCTCTCTTTCTCTTTTTCTTTTTTATGCCTCGTAAAAATTTTATGACAGAGCGTTTTCAGCGAACCGTTGCCCGAAAAAGTTGTGGAAGTTGATCTGTTGTTGCTATGTACGAAAAGGATTATACAGACCAACTAACGCCGAATGGCTCGAAAAACCGAGCAATGGAATATAACAGCTGGCAGTATAAAACGTTGGGGATTGCGGGCTTCGTTACTATCCGCCGATACAAACGCCGATGCGGGACAGAACGCTTGATGTAGCCGCCTAAACCCCAATGTTTTTTACTTATAGTTTCAGTGTCGGCACTACGTCGTTGTCCGGTGGATAGCCGTATTTTCTCAATATCTTTTTTACTTTTAATTGCATCTCTGCCTGCACGCTCTCTCTTTGAGTACAGTCTATGGCTTTGCCAAAAAACAAACATGCATTCCTTTATAAGATATGGTTTCTATTTGTTATAAAAATAAACCTTCTTTCCAATGACACATAATTATTTACTTGCTCCTTCAAGATTTTTATTTCGTCTTCGGTTAATTGTAAAGTTTGTAAACTAACTGGTCAATCTGGCGTTCAAGATTAGAGATATATGTTTGAAGGAATTGTTTTACTAACAAAAACATCTCAATTATAAATCACCTTTATCTTTGATAAATTCCAAGAGACCAAAAAATTCAATAAAGGAAGTGAGTGGTAAAATTTGTTTTAAATATTTTTTGCTGATTTTTTCGGCAAGTTTTTTGTAATCATTGGTTAACGGATATATTTCAATTAAGTTTTTCAGAAAAATAGCCATCCTTTCATTTTTATCAGATTCGTAAATAATCATATAAAGAGGCACGATAATATTGAAAAACATTTCCAGTTTTCTTGAGCGTCCCAACCCGCCAAAAGACATAATATGATTTACAATATTTTTTATATTTTTATTGTTTAATTCATCACAAAAAGAAGACTCTATCTTTTCTTTAAAAAAATTAAAGATGCTTTTTTCAATAGTTTCAGCAAGTAGATATGATATTTGAGTAATTCTATTTTCTGGATAGTTTGCGGGACGGGTTTCTTTATGTGTCCAGGCATCTTTGGGCATTGTTAAAGAAAAATCAAAAAAATCAGGAATAAGTGATTTGTCAGTGATAAATCCCGCACGATAAAGTAGTGCTTTTTCTATGATTTCTCTTTTTCCAATCTTTCTTACTTCTGAATATGGCAATAGAGTAGCTAATTCAAGAAAAGGAAGCTTGTTGTGTTTATATCCAAGTGATAGCATTATTTCTCTATACAATGCTTCATCTGGAAGCGCAATTTTTAAAAGGTTTCGCATCCTTTGTTTTTTGTTCTCAAAACGTTGAAGACCGAGATTCACAAAATTAGGTATTTGTTGGCTCATTGTTTATTATCTCTGAAGTTTTTTCTTAGTCTATACATCCTTTCTGTAAAACCGCCCTCCCTTAAAAACTGCTCTTCAAGGCTTCTTTTTTGCTGGTCTAAGAGGTAATTTGTCTGGTGAATAAGGCAGATGATGGTATTTGCTGCTACTTCGGGAGAAGCGCTTTCAATATAGGTCCTATATGACATATAAGATCTATCCTTTATCCGTCCTAACTGTCTTATCTCAACAGCCTTCGTGTCATTCTTTTGCCATAGTTTAAAGCCATTTTGCCTTAAATAGTCCTCAAAATCCTGCAAAAGTTCTTCAAGGCTTGCTCGGGCAATACCTATCAACTTCAGTTCTGTCTTTTTTGATGTCCCCGATGCCATGCTACCTTCAACTATATTTTGCTTACCACTTCGTGCAGCTTGAACCATCTGGTCAAAAGTTCTGGAACGCTTATCAATAAACCGCTCACAAAACTTTACCGTTGCATCGTAAACTATCTCTGCCATCTGGTATGACACAAGATTTCTGTAGCCACCGTGTGGTGGGATAAGGTTGTTGTTTATATCATTATTATTAATCATTGAATTATGGTTTTTCCTTTAAAACTTTTAATAAATTTATCATTTGCTTGATAGATATCTGTAAATCTTCTTGACTAAAATTTTCTTCTTTCATTGTTAAATTTTCTGGATGATGTATTTTATTTCGTATAAAAGTTTGCAAGGTTACATCTTCTGCATTTTGTGCGTTACCATTAATTTCTTTTGTCCATTTTCTGACCTTTTGAATCCCTTTAGAAACTAAAAATTCATCAAATTCTTTTATTGTATATCTTTCACTTAATTCTTGTAAATATCCATACAGTTCATTATGAAACTCAACGGTAGGTAATTCATACGCAAAATAATTTATTTCGCCCCAAGAAGGACTCCAAGGAAATAACCCACCCGACTTGAAATCATTTATTTCAATCGAATCATTATTTATTTTGGTAATAATTACTTTTACATTTTCTTTACCAATATACTCTTTGAAAATAAATGGTGAATGAGTTGAGACAACTATTTGTATATTCTTAGATATTTTATAAAGATAATTCATCAATTTTATTTGCAAAATTGGATGTAAATGTAATTCGGGCTCGTCGATTAAAATTAATATTTGTTCTTTAGAATAAGAAGCCAACGTCTCAAGAAACAATAATGATATTATCATTTCAATACCTGAGCCTAAATATTTTACAGGTAGATCTAGTAATCCTATTTTTTGGGATAAGAATGTCGTATCAAAGGGAGCTTGTGAATCAATAAAACATAATTTTACATCTGATAAACCTAAAGACACTAACTTTTTATTAAGTATTTCTATAATATCTTTTTTATCTGCCAGATTTAATTTAGCAATTATTGAATTTTCTAATTCTTGTTTTTTAGCATAATATTCATCATCAGAATTAATAGATTTCAAGAATCGCCAGTTGAAATCATCAATTATTGTTGAAAATGATGTATTGAAACCCTTTGTTATTTGTTTTTCTCTTTCTCTGCTAAAATAAAACGATCTGATAAACTCGGCTTCTGCAATATTCAATGATAGTAATCTCTCATCAAATTTAAAATCCGAACCATTTTTTCTTTTTATTTTCCAACCATCATTTTCTCGATTTTGTATTGGGTTATAAAAATGTTCAACTACAACTAAATCATTAAATGCCTTTCCCGGCGCAGCCTTCTCTCGTTTTTTGATATTAAGTTGAATTCCTTTGCATTGAACTTGTTGTGTTGTATATCCGTCAGGAAGTTTTACATTAAATTTATTGGTCTGGATTTCTATTGAAATCGGAGCATTTTCACCTTTATAAAAATCCGTATGCTTAATTCTTCCGGATAAAAAATATGGTGAAAGTGCATAATTTATTGTTTCAAGAATTGAAGTTTTTCCAGTTTGATTATCTCCTATAAGAATATTAAAATTATTAAGCTCCAAAGATAAGTCTTTAATTACTCTGAAATTTTTAATAGTAATTTTTTCTATCATAATCCCCTCCATTTTTTATTTTTTCTCATACACTCCTTGCTTTATCTAATCTTGCTTTTACAAGTTCTGCTACTGACCAGTAGACCTCTTTGCGTTCGTCTTCGGTTAAGCCATAAAGTTTGTAAACTAACTGATTAATCTGGCGCTCATAGTTGAATATCGCTGTTTGAGAATATTGTTTTTGAGGATTTAGTGTGCCACTCTTTCTATTTGCAGCATAATTATTGTGTTGAATTTATACTTTCACACAGCGCATCATAATGTTCTTTGTCTTTTTTTTCTAACATTAAAAGTATAGTTCTTACAGCAGTTTCAACTTCATTAATATCAGGAAATCTTTGAGTATGCTCTGGATTTTCTTCGTGTGAATATTCATCAAGAATTTTAAGAGTAGTTTTTGTCGCGGATTCATTTGCAGAATCTTTAAAAAATTTATATGTCTTCTCTTTAAATTTGCTCCCATCTGGATATTTTGTAAACAAATATAATTCAAGAAATCTTCTTGCAATATTCGGTAAGATATAAAGTAATTCAAAATTGTTTTTATCGTTAGATTCGTTAAACCCCTTTAATATTGAAAAAAGATAATTATATTCACTTTTAAAATTTCTTAAAACCTTTGGCAACTCTGTTATTGTTGAAATTTTATCACCATTTGATTGAATCTTTTTAATTAAATAATAGTTTTCTTTATCTGTTTTACTTCTTCTATTTGGTGTTCCTTCGGGATCGCCTTTTACCATATCTTTTAAAAGATTATAAAAATCAAAATTATGTGTAGTAATAAACACCTGCCCGCAATCTTTTAATTTTTCCGATAAAAATCCATAAACTTGAAAAGTATGATTACAATCAAGACTGGAAACTGGGTCATCAATAAAAACTTTTGCATTTGTTTTATCAAAATTATTCTCTTCTAACTTAGTTATAAAGTAAATCAAAGAAATAATATTCTTTTCTCCGGTACTTAAGTTTTTTGCTATATTTTCAGCTCGTTTTATTTGATAGGTTCCATCCAGAAGGGGTATTAATTTTATTCGATCGTCTCCAAAAAAATGTTTAAGATATTCGTTTATTTTGTCTGCTCCGATATTTGTCTGTTTTATTTTCGAATTTATATCATTGATTAATTGCAAAATATTTTTATATTCCTCTTCTTTTTCATTTTTTTGTTTTTTTAATTTATCAATTTCTTCTTTTAACTCAAAATATTTTATTTCACCAATTGCTTTTGCTGAATAATGGTTTATAAGTGTTTTTTTAATCTGTTTCTTTTCATTTTCTAACTGGTTAATTTTATTATTGTTGTTAACAATTATGTCGTTAACATCATTCACATATTGATTAATTTGCTCTTCAAGTTTGGTTATGGAGAAATCAATATTCAAGCTGTCAAATGGTTTATTTCTTTTTTCTTTTATTTTTTCAAGTAGAGTATTTAGTGCATTTATATACTCACTTTGTAATTTATTCTTTAACTCTTCTTTCTTTTGTTCATAATCGTTTGTAAAATCTGGATAAAATCTTGCTTTATCTACGTATTCAATTTTACTAATGTCGTTTTTATGGTTGTTTATTTGGTCCTCCAGTGATTTCAAATCTTGTATTAGGCTATCGTATTCTTCAGAAAAGTGTTTGTTTAATTTGTCAAATAAATCATCAGGCAACTTGTTGCCACAAAATTGACAGGATGTCTCATTACGATGTAAATCCAAACCTTTTCTAACCCATTGATTTAATTCAGGATTGTTTTTTAGCTTTTCAATTATTTGTTGTGCGGTTATCTTTCTTTCACAAATATTTTTTATTTCTTTATAAAGTGAATCTGCTCTTAATGGAATAGAGAGAGTATTGATAGATTCATAATTCGTTTGATCTCTATATAGTCGAAGATTTTTATTTTCTTCATCGTCTGTTAAAATATAATTTTGATCTTCTGAATTTATTTCTTCAATTTTTTGTTTTAATGTATTTTTATCAAATTCTCGCTGGTTAGTAATTCCTAATATCCTTCTTATATCACTAGCTTTGTTTGTTAATTTTTCCTCTAATTCTTTGGTGTTTTTATCAAAATTTTCTTCAATGTTTTTCTTTTCCTCTTTAAGTTTTTGTTCTGTATTTTCATAATCCTTTAACTTCTTTTGTAATTCAATTGATTCTGCACCTAAAATCAAAACTGGATGAATCCTATGGTTTTCATCATTCCATTTAAAATTTTCTTCAACAAAATCCTCATTAAAGACACGGATAGTATAATTATTACCAATATCAGTTTGAGAAATATTCCCATTTTCTGTTTGCAATTTAAATTCCAAAGCAGAATAATCTGGATGTAATTTTTTCTCTTCAAGACATCTAAATAATCTTGATAGCGTGGTCTTGCCCGAGTAGTTCCATCCATAAAAGAAATTAAATTGTTTAAATTCAAGACAATTATAATCCCAGGAATAATTTTTGAATAACCCTAGATTTTGAATTTGAGAAATTTTCTTTATTCTCATATCTTTTCCTTGTTATTTATTTTCAATTATTCTCACTTCTTTCTCACTCAACCCATACAACTCATACACCAACCTGTCAATCTCTTGCTCCCATTGGCTGGTATCTGCATGAGGATTTTGCTTTTTGGCAGAAAGGATTTTATCTACCAATGCTTCTATTTGCCGGACAATGGACTGATTGGATGCGGTGATGGGAGGACTAAATTGTTTAAATTTATCTAATATTTTAGGATCATAGAAATATGTTGATTGCTTATTTTTGCTTTTAGGATTGTGAATTCTTTCGTAAACTAATTCATCTTCATTTATAATGTTTGGATTATTTTTTCGATTGAACTTATACTTGAAATATTTTCTAAGTTTTTCAGCCTTTGAGTAGCTTAAATACGGTAAATGTTTCTTAATATTATCTCGTAGTTGTTTGTAATTAAGCGAAAATCGTGCTGGAATATCATCTTTTAAAATCGTTTTTTCCTTAATTAAAACAACACCCAAATTTTTTAGTTGCTCTTTTTGTTCTTCCGTTAAATCCTTTTCATGAATAAATCTTAAAGCAAGTGCATCTTTAGATTCATGATTTTTAACTTGAATCAGAACTGCTTTATATGAATACTGTGGACTTTCAAATATTTCTGTACTTAAAGAAGATCTAAATGACTTAATGAAATTTACAACTTCAGAAGCATTTTTATTTTTGAGTTCTCTACTGCTAAATTCAAGAAAGTTTTTTGGATTAGCGAAGAGTTGTAATGAAAACGATAAAAATTGATCTAGATAATATTTATAACCAAAATATTTTTTTAGATATTCGTTTAAATTAATTACGCATGCTTGACATTCTGCATATATTGTAGCATCTAACTCAGGTAAGTTTCTATGAACAATTAAATTTCTCAAACAACTTAAAAATTTTATATTATGATATACAGGATTGTTATTATTTCCTTTAAAAAATTCATTTAGACATTTTTCCAATTCCCACCATTTTTTATCTTTGATTTCTTGTCCATTTGGTAACTTTTCTGTAATTATTTCAAATCTTGGTTTTTTCTTTCCATTTTTTTTTCTATACCAAGGTTTTATTTTATTTTTTAAAAAATAAGCATGAAAAAAAGATGTCCATGCTATGCATATCATCACAATGAAACCTTCGGATCTAAAAGATACAGCTGGTTTATTATAATATTCTATGGCAAGTAATGCAGAATCTTTTGCTTTTTGTAAAAGCTGTTTAACTATTATTGGTTCTCCTTTCATAATTTACCCCATATACATCTCTTCCACCATTTTATCCAATTCTTTTTGAATTATTTCCAGCTCTTTATCCAATTCCTTTTGAATTATTTCCAGTTCATTATCGGCTTCATTATCTTTTAATTGCTCTGAAAATATTTGCTTTTGTATGTTGTATGCTCTATTGAAAATATTTTCAAATTGCTTTAATTGTTCCGATGTGGGAATGATAATGGGAAGTTGACGAGCATCGTTAATTTGGAAGTGAATAGTAGTATTCACAAAAGAGTTTAAATAAATGCTCATTAATTTACTATTCAGTATCGCAACAAAATATTTTGCATCCAGAATTATTTGGAATAAACTCATGGTTAGTACATCATGAATAGAAACTTCCTTTATTCTTGCTTTGATATCTTTACTTACATCTGTCCAGCAAAACCCTTCACGGAAATAAAATTGTGGATTTCTTACAACCGGCATTCCTTCACCCTTTTTACCGCTATTTTCTTTTAAAAATTTCACATTCTCTCTGCTCCAATCAATATAATAAGGAGTTGGAGCATACCAGCAATTGCCTTCTTTATCGCCTTTGTCGTATGGCACAAAAGTTTTGCTACCTTTTATTCCATTTAATTTTTCATCCTCCGTAAGATTTTCAACATCAGCAGTTTCATCTGGGCTTACAATTCTATAAAGCCATCCCTGTCCAAAAATATCTCTTCCGTATTTTTCTTTAAGTTCATCAAACAATTGTCTGATTCTTTTTTCCGATAGGCTATTTAAAAAATCCTGTGCTTGTTGTTTAGTCCGAATACCATTTTCTTCACAAAATTTACTTGCAAATAATAACTTTTTAGGTCTTTGTTTTCTAACATTCTCTGCCCATTTGGTACCTTCTAATACTCCTATATATTTCCCATTGTTCCCTGTTTGTATACCCACTCCTCCTTCAGTAATCAGTCCTAAAAGCGTAACATCACCTGGTTTTAAGTTATTTCTGTATTGTTCAAGTTCTGCTTTAAATTTTTCTATGTTTTTACTGGTTGAAATCTTATCCCACCAGTCTATTAAAAGTTTGTTGACAATCTTTCCAAAGCGTTCATAAATTTTTTTATTATAATCGGTAGGAATAAAAAATACCTGATTAGGACAGTTTTTATAGTCATTTTGTTGAATAGAATATTTTGTAGGGTTTAACAAGTTTTCTCTTCCATCCAGAAAAGTAACGATATGGTCAACTTTTGGATTGAGTTTTTGAATAATAGTTACGCAAGTATCTACCATTGCATTTTCAAATGGGTTTGCTGTGTTAAAGAGCTGCAAAATTTTATTTTTCAATAAAAGTTCTCTAAGATTTTTCTTGGTTTGAATAGTCCAAAATGTCTTGGAAGAAATGTAAGCAAGAATTCCATTTTCTCTTAATACCTCAATTCCTTTGAAATAAAAATGATTATAAGTATCATCAGCAAATCCGTAATGTTTTTCAAGCGATTTTTTCATTTCTTCATCTACACCTTTGGTAGAAATATACGGCGGATTGGCAATTACTATATCAAAACCCTTTTTTTCATGAAACACTTCAGAAAAATAAACTTCAAAATCAAACTCTTTGTGCCCATTTGATATTTCATATATAAGTTTATCTATCTTTTCTTTTAATTTTTGTTTTTTAGTTGGGTTTGTTTCGTTGAAATATTGAGGTTTTAACTTTTCAAGTTCTGCAAAAGCCTGCTGATTAAATAAATTCTTCTCAACTCCTAACAGTGAATTTCCGCAAGATACTTTATAATCAAGGTTTGGGAGTGGTTTGATATTGTGAAAATCCTCTTCATCTACTATCAAAGAAAGCCAAAACCTTAACTTGCATATTTCAACTGCTCCAGGGTCTATATCAACTCCATAAAGTGAGCTTTCAATGCAATGTCGTTTTAGATCATAGGTCTTTCTATCTTCTTTAAGATAAATAGAAAGTAATCTTCTTAATTTTACAATCTCGTGTAGCATCCCCATAGGGAAAGCGCCTGAACCAACAGCAGGGTCGCAAACTGTTATATTAGCAAGAAGATTATCAATTTCTTTGGCATTATTCCTTATATCTTCAGGTATCTGGCTTTCGTATTTTGTAGATTTAATCTCTCCATTTTCTATGGCTTGTTGTTTTTGAGAGGAGGTAATTTCTCTTTCTAAAACGGCATCACTAATTTTTACAAACCTTTCAATATTCTCTCTTTGTAGAGAAAGATGAGTTTCAAGATAATTTATTAAACTTTCCTGACACATATAATGGACAATCTCTCTTGGCGTATAATAAACTCCATATTCTTTATTAAACTTTGTTTCCTCTCCCTTTTTCCCAGATTTTAAAACTTTTACATATTCATCAAAATTATCTTCTCTTATAGTATTTAATTTTTCATAGATTTTTCCAAGTAATTCAGGGTCTAGGGCAACCTCTTTTTCAAGTGGTTCATCTTCATTTACTGTAAAATTATATCTATCAAAGACATCTAAAATTCCATCTCCAATATCACCTTCTTTTGTTCTATTGGTATTTGAAAAGAGTTCATTAGAGATAAAAATGTCTTTCTCTACCCAATTATAATTATTTATTGGGTCAAAAAGTCCACCGTTTAAAAATGGTAGTTTGCAGTCAAATTTACTGTAATAATGGTCTGCATCACTTCTGTCACTCCGTAATGCTTCATAAAAGAGTGGCTCAAGAATATCATTAAAGAAGTTTTTATAATCTCCATATTCCTTGTTAAATATTTTTCTCATAAAATCTCTTGGACCTGTTCCCCAAGATTTTCCTTTTTCAACACCAAACCAACCTTTCTTCTGAAGAAAATAAAGAAATGTAATTTGACCTAAAAGTTTTTTAGCAAAATCAACAGTGTTTATATTTTTACTTTCAAATTCCTGTTTTACAGCACTATCTTTTTTGATAATTTTATCAAGCTCTAATTTTGTTCTTATGAAAAGGTCTCTGTATTTTTGGAAAAACTCTTTTGTAACTACTTCAACATTAAATGCCTCTTCTAAATCCTCAAGTGTTGGGCTCCAGGTGTTATTTTCAAGTATTGGAACAAATCTACACTGAGCAGTATGGCTTTTTTCATTTTTTCCAACTAAGAAAGACCATCTTTTTGCAGGTGTGAATTCTTCTTCGCCTTTTGGCCTGCCGGTTTTGGTTTGAGTAAGTTTGTATTCCATTTTAACCAGTGAGAAACGCCAGTCCTCAAGCCCTGGTGAAACAAAAGCTACAATGGCAGCGTCTTTCTCTGTGTCAGAACCATATTTGCCGGTTAGATAGCCAGCGATAAAATTTCTCTGCATGGTTCTTGCACGTTCAATAGATGTCTCTTTATTAAGATAAACTATTAGGATGTCAATTCTTTTGTCTTCTGATTCATATTTGCCAATACGTTCATATTTGTTAATATATAGTTTAAAAGCTTCTGGTATATATTGTCCATAAAATTCAAATGGTTCAAGTGAAATCTTATTAAACAGATTTTTTACAAACTTGATATACCTTTCTTTTTCAAAAGGTTTTTCAAATGTTTCCCTAATAAGATTTATAGCAGATTGTTTATCCATATATTATTCCTTTAATCCTTTTTCTATATCTTTTTCGGTTGGTAATTTATTTTTTAATTTTGCAGGTAATTTTTTAATTATTTTATATCTGGACACGCCTATCGGTTTATCAATTCCTTTCAATGCATATTCTACTTCTAAGCGGTTTCGGTCTTTACAAATAACAATTCCGATAGATGGATTTTCTTCCGGTAATTTAACCTTTTCGTCAAGCAAATTAAGATAAAAATTCATCTTTCCTGCATATTCAGGTTTAAATTCACCTATTTTTAAATCAATTGCAACCAAACAACGCAAAAATCTATGGTAGAATAAAAGGTCAATAAAATATTCCTTATCATTTAACGCAATCTTATACTGGTTTCCAATAAAACAAAAACCTAACCCTAATTCAGTAAGAAATTTTTTTAAAATTATCCAAAAGTTTTCTCTCTAAGTCCCTTTCTAATAATGGTTTTGCAACATCCAGAAAATCAAGAGTATAGGTATCTTTCATTGCCAAATCTGCTTGTTCAGATAAATGGGCGGGAAGTGTTTTAGGAAAATTATGAAGTTTTATTGCTTTTGCCTGCTTATGTGCTTCTGCTTCTATTTGATGAATAAGCACATCCCTGCTACATCCGAATTGTATTGTTCCTTTAATATAAAATTCCCTATCTTTTATATTTTTAACTCTGGATAATATTATCAAATTATGTCCCCAGGGAATTTCTCCAACAAGCTGTTGGAGATTTGGATATTCTTTATATTCCAGATAAAATTGTCGCATATACCATAAATTCTGAGCAGAGTATCCTTTTATTCCTGAAAACTCTTTTCTTAAATCATTGGAAAGTTTTTCAACAACGTTTTTACCCCAGCCGTATTTTTCCTGTTGTGCTACAATACTTTTTCCGATATCCCAATATAATTTTATTAACTCTTTATTTAAACTTTTATATGCTCTATTACGAGCACTTATAATTTTATTTTTTATATCCCGTAAAAATAAAAGGTAATCTTTTGATATTATTGCTGTTTTTTTATCAGACATTTCATTCTCCTTTTGTAACCAGATACTCAGAAAGTATTACTTCTCGTGGACCTGAAGGCTGTCCTGGCAATTCAGATATTGGTGCTGTAAAAAATGATTCTGGAATGGAACTCCTTATTATTCCATATATCTTCAGATGACTATTTTCTTTTCCAAGTTTTTTTATAATATTTTTTGATGTTTGTTTAGGCAAAGTTCCTTCTTCAAGGAGATTTAAAACCTTTCTCAGGTAGTCCTCGTCATCTTCAGTAAAGCCCTTCATTTTTAATATTGCCTTTATTATATTTAATAATCTTGCGTCACTACTTTTACCGCCTTTAGTCTTAACTTCCTGAATATCTTCAATTAATGATAATTTAAAAGCATTTTTGTTCTTGTCTAAAAAATCGTAATATTTTTTGCCTATTTTTTCTCGCTTAGTGTTTTTATCTGCTTTCAATATTTCTACAGTTTGAAAGAAGTCAAGTTCTTTTGTCTCTTCTTCATTACTGATAAACATTTTTCTTAATTTACCTTTTCTGAAAAAGGTAATACAAGCATCCTGCTGGTGGTCATTATATCTCAACCAGGATGGTTGAGTTACTTTGGCGCTTCTTGCTTTTTTAGGTAGGTGTTTTATTTTCTCAAATAAATTCGGTGCACTGTCTCTTATATTTCTAATTTCAGAAAGATATTTAAGTTCTGACTCTTCTTGCTCTTCTCCTTCAATGACTTCTTTAGAATTCAACCTCTTAAAAAGCTCAAATGATGAAACTTCTTCGCCATCAGTTAAATAAGCTGCATCTTCTCCAAGGATATCGTGAAAAGCCTGCAACTTTCCAATAGCCGCTTCTTCTAACTTTATTTCTTCATTGGATTGAACTGTTGGGAAAAAATTGTAAATAAAAATCTTGTCAAACTTTGTATCTACTCTGTTTATACGACCTACCCTCTGAATTATACGAATAGGATTCCATGGAATATCATAATTGATAACCACATTAGAGCGATGCAGATTAACTCCTTCGGAAAGGATATCAGTAGTAATTAATATTTTTATATCATCTTTAGGGGTTTTGCTCTTGGGGTCAAAGTTTTCTACTATCTTTTCTCTGACAGGAGCACCTGATTTGCTGGAATATGATATGACAGCGTCGTCATATATACTCTTTAAGTTCTGTTCAAGGTATTCTGCGGTTTCCATTGACTCGGTAAAAACGATTATTTTGTTTTCTTTCAATATTTTTTCTGAAGATAATTTGTGTTTAAATTCCTCAATTTTAGGGTCTGTGGTTATGTCCTTCCAGAGCGTTTTGATTTCTTTAAGTATTTTTAAATCGTCTTTCAGGTCTTTAATGAATTCTGGTATAAATTCATTCGCTTTGTAATCCCGGACTTTTTCTTTTTCAACTAATTTTATTATTTCGACTATATTGTCATTCTCTAAAAGGTCAAATATTTTATTTGTATATTTTTTGCTGATATAAATAGTCCCTTTATCAAACATGCTTATAAATTGTTCGTAGGAATATATAAATCTATCCAGTGTATTTTTAAAAGCAAAGAAACTGCTTTCAAGTCGTTTAACAAGCAAAACCTTCATAAACCTTCTTAAGTTACGTTGTCCTACTTCTTCTTCAGGTTCAGGATATTTTAAATACAAGAGTGGTGTATATCTGGCATATTTAAAAAGTTTTATTTTGGAAATAGTTTCATTAAATATGGTATTGGTTCTTTTATCAAATTGATAATATAGTTTCTTTGGTGGTTCTACATCCGGGAACTTTAATCCTTTCTTTTCAAGGTCTTTAATAAAATATTCTTTTATGTCTTTTCTTGTTCTTCGCACTATCAGATATTTTAGGACATCTTCTCTTATCTTTTTTGAGTTCTCTTTGATTATTGAGATGTAAGTATTAAAGTCGGTTAACCTATCAATTTCTTTTAGCCGATTCTGTAACGAACTAAAATACTTTTCCAAATTCTTCAAATTGGGAAGGGTGCTATTCCGTCCTTTCTGAAACAATTTTATTTGACTTAATATATCCAAAGGAGTATTATTTTGAGGAGTTGCAGAAATGAGAATAACTTTTTTACCCCAACATATCTGTTTTAATTTTTCATAAGTTTGAGTTGATTCATTACGAAAACGATGTGCTTCATCTATAAAAACATTTTTATAGTTCCTCACCTTAATTTTTTTAATTATTTCGTCTAATTTACCTAATGATTCAACAGTTGCTGGAACATGAAAATCCTGGAATGTATTTTGCCAATAATCTTTAAGGATTGGCGGACAAATAATGAGATTACGACCATCTAACTGTTGTGCCAGCAGAGCAGAAATATATGTTTTCCCAAGACCCACTACATCTGCCAGAAATACACCGCCATACTCTTCTAATTTATTCTTAGCATCACTGACAGCTTCACGTTGATATTCAAGATTCATAAAATCCTGTGGAAAATAAGTCGTAGTTACTTCCTCCTGGTCAAGATTTATTTTTTCTTTCAAATATTCATACAAAAACTTTAAGTAGAGTTCATAAGGAGTTATGTTATCATTGAGCCACGTCTTGTTCGTAATTGTATTAATATATTCTTCTGAAACATCTACCGATTTTTTCCACAAATCATTGAATGCACGAATAGCAAAATTGTAATCAGATGGGTTTTTAAGTTCAACATTAAATTCAAGGTTATCAACAAGTCCTGATAGTGTAAAATTGCTTGAACCGGTTATTACTCTACCTTTATCACGGTCTCCTTCTGCAAAGGTCATAATGTAAAGTTTGGCATGTATATTCTGTGAAGGATACGCTTTTATTTGCAGTTTCGGTTTTTTATTTGGGTCGTCACTTTTACCATTTATAAGCCATTCAATAAATTTCTGGATACCTTCTTCAACAGAAGATTTATCATCTGAATTTTCCATCTCTCGTAAGATCTCATTTGTAAATTCTTCTTTTGTTTCTGCATGAGAAAAAATAAATTCAGTTTGATCTGCCTGTGTCGAGGCTTTGATAGATAGGGTTTTGGAGGCTTCTATCAAATCATAAGTTTGTTTGTTCGTCTTTATACCAACTAAGATTCTTATTCGTTCTACATTTTCTAATGATTTATATAACCTATAAAATCCGCTTGTATAAAAATACCCGACAAGACAATCAAAGTGTCTTGTATTACTTTTAATTAAAACCTTAAACCTCTCCAAAAGATTTGAATCAGGCTGGTTAGTTATAAATGTTAAATCAGTGGTCATATGTTATTAACCTCTTTTTATCTTCCCGGAACGAACACTTTTTGCTTTTGTAATATTTTTCACCCCAACTTCTTCAGCCATTTCCAGAAGCCGTTTAAGCAGAAAGGGATGGGGCTTCCGGGTGCCATTTTCCCAGCTGTTTACAGTTGAAAATGTCACCCCGACTCTTTGAGCAAACTGCTCCTGCGTTAAATCAAGTTTGTTTCTTAATTCTTTAATCAGTTTTGGAATATCTATATTCCTCATAGCATTACCTCATAACCTCTGTCTTCAGACAGAGAAAATATTCATTGTAAAACCAAATTCTAAGTGATATAATGTAGAATATTTTTAGAGAAAAGTCAAGAAAAAATCAAAAGAGTGTCTTGCCAATATGATAATGTTCCCCTGTAGGCAAAATAGAAATGTCCCCTGTAAAATGGCTGTAAAAGGAGACAGCCGAAATGGAGATAAGGATGAGCGAGAAGGAGATAAAAAGAGTAGAGCAAGTGGAAAGAGCAATAAGAAAGGAGATCACGATAAAAGAGATGAGTGAGCTAATTAAAGTGAGTTACCGTCAAGGAAGGAGTATTTTAAAGAGATGCAAGAAGGAAGGGGTAATGGGGTTGGCGCACAGAGGAAGAGGCAGGATATCGAACAGGGGATATCCAAAGGAAGTGAAGGAAAGTTTTATAGATTTGTGCGAAGGGAAGTGTAAAGAATTGGGTCCAACGATGGTGGCAGACAAATATGAAGAGATAAGAGGGATAAAGGTCAGCGAAGAAACAGCAAGGAAATGGATGATAGAGAGGCGAATTTTTTATAAAAGGCGCAAAAGGCAGAAGCCCAAGAATTAACGGGAACGAAAAAGGCATTATGGAGAGATGGTTCAGCTGGATGGGAGTTTTCATAGATGGATAAAAAGCAAAGAAGAGAAGCAATGTTTAATGGTGATGATAGATGACGCCACATCAATAAGGGAGGCATATCTTTGTGAAGAGGAGACGACGAAAGCTGCACTTATACTATTATGGAAATACATAGAGAAACATGGGATTCCGAAGACTATATACGCTGATTACAAGAATGTGTATCAATTAGACAAGAAGACGAAGGAGCGGGTTAAAAACAAAGGAGAAGCAGGTCTGACGGAGTATGGGAAGGTGTGTTCAAGACTTGGGATAGAGATAATAGGTGCTTCGACTCCACAGGCAAAAGGTAGAGTAGAAAGGGCAAATGGAGTATTTCAGGACAGGCTTGTAAAAGAGCTTGAATATGAAGGAATAACAACGATAGAAGGAGTTAACCGCTTTCTTGAAGAAGGATATATAGCCGAGCTAAACGAAAAATTTTCTGTTTATCCCGAAAGCGAGACTGATTTTCATAGAAAAGCGCCGTCAAAAGAAGAAATGGAACTGATTTTTGCCATAGAAGAGGAAAGGACAGTATCAAACGACTGGACAATAAGATACAGAGGAAGGATTTACCAGATATTAAGCGGAAACAGGAACTTTCCACCATCAAGAAGCAAAGTGAAAGTTCTCCAAATGATGGATGGAGGACTAAAATTTTACTACAGAGAATGGGAAATAGAAGTGGAGGACATAACATACAAAGAAAGGCCAAAGGTAAAAGACAAGAAAGTGATAAAACTGAAGAAGCGATGGAAGCCCGGAATAGATCACCCCTGGAAAAGCAAGTACATACCAGAAAGGAGAACTGAAAGAATATGAGAGGGAAAACCAATCGCTGTGGAAATGACGCTTCGCTTGGAAAACTCTCACGAGTTTCCCACATTCCCACAGCGATTACTTCTAATACATTTAAACTGAAAAGGACATTTCTAAATTGGCTTGACAGGGAAATTTTGATAAAAAATAAAATCCTTATAGGGTGGTGGGTGGGAATAGATAAGAACTGCCAGACATAACGAGCCGATGACCCCGCTGGGAAGCGGGGGAAATGGTGAAGTTTTTGGCTGGCGGTGAACAAACTCTGCCGATGAAATTGGCAGAGGGAAACTGCCACGCTGACCTGCCCGCCGAAGCCTTGGCGCAGGCGCGAAGTGTGGCAGGGAGTAAAGGGAGCAGTGCGAGGACGCAAGTAGTGTCCGAGCCTGCGACCATTATTTTATCGGGTTTGTATTGGGTGATAGATTTCATTTTTGAATTTCAAGGGTATGGTTTGAAAGTTGTCTAATAATGGGAACAGATAATTGTGGGATTATAATTTTATTCGTATCGCTTTCCTTTTATCAGGACAGCTTGAAGTATTTTAATGGTCATTGTTTCTCCTGCTTCAGGTATATATTGGTCTTCTATTGTATATTCAACAGTGGTAATAAATCATAATTCCCCCATAGCCATAAAATTCCTCCGCTCTCAGTTTTAAATTTTGTATGAAGATAATCTCCTTCTTCATAACCAATGTATTTTGCTTTTACCTGATATACTTCCTGTGAATACAAATCGCCAGCAAAAATTAATAATGCAGGAAGAAAAACAATTAGAGATAAATATTTTTTCATTTTTCTATTTATAAATTTAACAATTTTTCTTTTGAAAATTTATTAACTTAATATTTCAGTTACAAGTAAAAATTTGGAATGAAAATTATTAAAAAAAGAAGATATAATTTTTTTTAGAAAAATTATAACTTTATACCTATTAGAACCTTTTGCTAAAAAAAATATTTATAGTTTAAGATAAGCTTAAATGCAATTAAGAGATAAATTTATAAAGCTTCAAAAGTAATATAAATAATAAAATTTCATAAAGAAACGCCTAACATATAACCAGAACTTATCCTCGTTTCTTGTGATTATTAATTTTGTTATTGTTACCAAAGATTTCTTTATATGAATGAATTGAAAAATTATCCCCATCCCAAAAAATCCAGCATAGATTAATTAAAAATGAATTTATACTAAAAATTAAGTTTATTAAACTTATAAAATAAATAATTTTCAAAAAATATTTTTATTATAAAATATAATAATATGCCTACTTTGGAAATCTCATTAAATCACAACCTAACTCAAAAAGAAGCTTTATCACGCATTAAAAATTTTCTACCAGAATTGAAAAAGCAACATGCTAATAAAATCAGTAACCTAAAAGAAAAATGGAGGGAAAACATCTGTAAGTTTAGTTTTGATGTAAAAGGGTATGAAATTTCTGGTAAATTAATTGTAGAGGAATCATCTATATTGATTGAGGGAAGTATTCCATTTATAGCAACCTTTTTTAAAGCTAAAATTGAAAATATAATTAGAAAAGAGTCTAAAGAAATACTTCACAGAAAATGAATTTGATTTAATTGTGCTCGGCAGCAAGGGTAGCTCTGGATTATGGGGAAATCTGCTTGGTCATGTCAGCGATAAAGTTAGTGAAAATGCACATTGCAATGTATTAATAATAAGAAAAACTGTATAAGTCTTGAATGAAAAGATTTAGCAATCCGAGACTATAAAGTTATTTTATCAGAATCATTTTTCGGGATTCTTTATATTTACCAGATTCAAGTACATAGAAATAAATGCCTGATGTTAATTCAGATAAATTGCAGGTTATTTCATAACTTCCCTTTTCTAATTCAGAATTAATTAATTCGGATACGATTTTACCAGTCATATCATAAATCTTAAGAGAAGTAAATCCACTATTGGGTAATGAGAATTTTATTTTAGTTGAGGAATTAAACGGATTCGGGTAATTCTGCGAAAGAGAAAAATTTTGCGGGGTTTCATTTTCATTTTTGGTGATGAATGTAAGTCCTCCGTTTGTGGTTTTAAGAATTTTTCCTGACCAGCTTGAGATATATCCAGTCATTGCAGATGGAAAATGAATAGCATATAAATTTTCAGTAAGGGGCGTATTTTGAATACCCCAGGAATTTCCTGCATCAGTTGTTTTCAGTACTTTCCCTGTGCCTGTGCAAATATACCCGGTCATTGCATTTACAAATGACATATCCCAACCAGCGCCAATACCTTCATTGGAATGAATAAGTTCCCAGGTATCACCACCATTGGTAGTTTTTACAACTCTGCAATTTGATGTATTAGTACAATAGAAACCAGTGTTAGCATCAGAGAAATAAACAGATTGTGCAGTTTCAAAGGGGCTGATAAATGAGCCAATTTTATTAACCCAGGTAGCACCTGCGTCTGTAGTTTTTAAGATAATGTTTGCACCTCCGACATATCCGGTATTTTCATTAACGAACCAGATTCCATCAAGTGCAGTTGATGTCGGAGTAGCTAAGGTAACCCAGTTTTCACCTTTGTTTGTTGTTTTAAGAATTTTTCCAGCACTTCCGCAAACAAACCCTGTATTTGAATTAACAAAAAACAATCCCCAGAACTGAATAGTGGTATCCGGATAAACAAACGGCACCCAATTCAAACCACCATTTACAGTTTTTAAGATTTTGCCATAATTTCCACTTATGAAAACAGTATCCGGGTGAAGAATAAAAATAGACATAAATCTTTGTGCTGTGTAGTTGGAATTCTGTGCTACATAATTTAAACCGCCATTTGTAGTTTTATAAATGTTAAAGGTTGAACTGTTGTATAACACCCCTGAATGATAACCAATGTTATCATTATAAAATTTTAAGCAGTAAACAGATTGAGCAGGGTTAGATGTATATTGTAAAAACCATTGTGGAAAGGCTACAGATATGTTTAAAACGAGAATATAAAAAACTATAACTGTTTTTTTCATTTGCAATTATTTTTAATTCAATTTAAAAATAAAAATGAAAAAATCAGTATGCAATATAAATTATTGTGGAGTAAAAAAATTATTATAAAATAAATGTGGAAAAAATATAAAATAAATAGGACAGGTTATATTCTCTGGTATAGTCTAAAACATAAAAAAAGGAATTATATTTTTTCTCAGATTAAAAAAATTAAACAACACGGATTATTATTTTTCTAAAAACTTTCTAAGCGCTAAATTTATTATAAGGTATATTTAAAAATCATGTAAAAATTATTTGAGCGCCAGCAGAAAGTTCATAGAATTTACCTACTGAAATAATATCTTTCACCTGCGGGCAAAAATCATCTTTAGTAAGGTGAAACATATCAACACTTGCTTTGCAGGCATAAATTTCAACGCCAGCATCAGCGCACATTTCTATAAATTCCCTAACCGGTGGAATATCAAGTTTTTCCATTTCTTTTTTCATCATCCAGGTTGCAAACGCGGACATACCGGGAATAGCTCCAAGAATGGTAGGCATATGCATACCAGGATTTCCAACAGTTGCAACTTTTATTTTATCCATTCTTTTATTAATGATAGCATCAAGTCCAAAGAATGTAAAAAACAGTGTAGCTTCAATTCCTTCCATTCTTGCACCATTTGCCATAATCAATCCCGGGTAAACACCATCAAGTGAGCCTCTTGAAACAATGATTGAAACTTTTTTAATTGGTTCGAATTTTTTCTCTTCCATTTTTAAATCTCCTTATTTTTTTAAATACAACCTTTTGGTTTTGGAAGACCCGCAATTTTTGCGGCTTTCTTAGCTGGTCCCTGTGGAAATAATTCATACAGTTCCTTTGTTGATACACCGCTTTCTTTATTTAACTTTCTAATAGATGGCGCATCACCTTTTTCCTGGAATACTTTTCTCATAAAATTAATAACTAACCAGTGTCTTTCAGTTAGTTCTTCAATGCCTTCCATTTTCGCAAGTTCCTTAGCAATATTCTCATCCCAATCAGAAGCGTTTTTTAAATGTCCGTCTGCATCTAATTCAATTGTTTTACCAGCAATTTCTATTGTTGACATAATTACTCCTTTTTATTTTATTTTGATAAATTATTATTTTTAATATTTGAAATATTTTTTAGTATTTGTAGTGTAATATATAATCCTTTTTTAACTTCTGGCTGATTAATTTCTTTAATCAGTTTGCGTAAAGTAATTTTATCTTTAATTTCAAAATTTACATCTTTATATGCATTGATGAAATTATTTACAGCGGTTAAAACTTCAGGTTGAGTAATATTTTTGAGGGTATAAATAATTTGTTCAATGTTATTTCCAAGGCTTCTTAATTCATTGACAGGAAATGAAGTAATTATCTTATCCGTTATGTCTTTAAATTCTCTGTAAAACTCAAAATACCCTTTTCTATCAAATTCGTCCATCTTATTCATAAAGTCTTTAAATAGTTCTTTAGATACCGGCCCAAAATCCTGAATAAAATCTCTAATGTTTTCAATCTGCTCAAAAATCTTGGTAATATTATTTACATTCCTCAATAATTTTTTGAATAAATAATAAATATCCCCTGTCTGGATATGGTCGTGCACTTCTTCTAACTCAACAACCGCAGTATCAAAAACTTCCCTGCTAACCCGCATAAGATCTTCTTTAAAATCATCAATTTCCCTTCTGTGCTTTTTCTGAAGTTCAATCTCCTCGATTAAATAATCAAGTTTCTTATTTATTTCTTCAAATTTTTTATTTAAGTCTTCATTTTGCATACTATAACCTCTTTCCTGCCATTGACATTTGAGATTCAATAGGCAATTCAAGTCCTTTTAGTAAAAAATTCCAGTACATCCAGCGAAACATAATCTTACCGTAATGATTCATTTTAGTTTCCTGAAGTAGTGAGAATGGTCCTATGCCGGGTAAAGGGAATTTACCAGGTAATGGTTCTGTATCGTAGTTGAAGTCAATAAGAATTCCTTTTCCAAACCCTGACTCAATAAAACAATTTGCATGACCATCAAATTCAGCAATCATTTCCCTATCTTCAATAGCAGCAAGGATATTTTCAGTTAAAATTTCCGATTGAAAATGTGCAACTGAACCTGCTTTGGAAGTAGAAACATCAGTAGCATCACCTATTACAAATACATTATTGAAATTTAATGACTGAAGAGTTTTTCTATTTGTGGGGACAAAATTTAATTCATCACCCATACCACTTTTTTGTATTACTTCATCACCCATATTTGTAGGCACGGTAACAAGTACATCAAATGGGATTCTTTTCTCATCCCAGGATACCAATTCTTTTGAATCATTATCTACGCTACCGGTATTAAATTCAGAAATCAGATTAATATTCTTTTTCGAGAGAAGATCACCAAGGACTGAAGAAGCAATTGGTTTTGTAAAAGCACCAGGTAAAGGAGTAACGAAATCAATTTTCACTTTATCTCTAATACCTCTTTCAGTAAAATACCAATCAGCAAGAAATGCAAATTCAAGTGGTGCAACTGGACATTTAATTGGCATTTCAATAAGATTAATTACTAAATTACCGCCCTTCCATTGTTTGAAAAAAGAAGACAGGGCTACCGCGCCTTCAATGGTATAGAAATCGAAAACATTTTTATACCATAAACTACCTTTTAAACCTTCGGTTTCTTCCGGTTTTATCTGGCTTCCTGTGGCAATAATTAGAAAATCATACGAAAGTAAAACATTATTTTTAAGAATTACCCTATTTTTATCAGGTTCAATTTTTTCTATTTCAGAAATAATAATATTTGCGGAAGAAGGGAAAAAATCTCTTTTAGGTTTAATAACATCTTTCTTTGAATACATCCCAAAAGGGATAAATAAAAAGCCTGGTTGGTAATAATGGGTTTCATTCTTATCGACAAGGGTAACCTGCCATTCTTTCATATCAAGTATATTGCACAACTTATTAAGCATTATTGTACCCGCAGTACCACCACCAAGAATCAATATTTTCTTCATAACAAATTTTTTAAGATAAAATAATATTTATATATCAAACAATTTTTCAAAGAAAAAAATTACATAAATAATTTTAAAATGTGTAATTATAATAAATTATTGAACAAAGAAAAATTAAAATTAGATATTGATTTTTAATGGTATTTTTCCAAAAGTACTGTAACAATTTAATCAAACTCTTCGTAAATAAAGAAAAAAACAAAATAATATGAAAATTTTACAAAAATTTTTGATAACAACATTCTTATTAATTACAACTTATGGAAGTATTATCGCACAAGATAAACCTTCTGATACATCTATTAAAGGCACGGTACTTGATAAGAGTACAGGACAACCACTTGAACTTGCGACTGTTCAGGTATTTAGTGTTGACGATTCAATTTTAATCGGAGGGGCTTCTACCGATAAAGAAGGAAAATTTTTAATCAAAAATTTACCAGAGGGTAATTATAATGTAAAAATTAGTTTTATTGGATATAACACTGCAATAGCAAAAAATGTAAGGGTTGAAAAAAATAAAGTATTAAATTTAGGAACAATCAAACTTGAAATAAACTCCGAATCAACTGAAGAAATAAGAGTTGAAGATGAAGCTCCGATAATGACTTATGATCAAGGGAAAAAAGTTTATGATGTAAAAAAAGACCTTACAGCTCAGAATGGGACTATACTCGACCTGCTTAAAAATATACCTTCTGTAGATGTTGATAATAACGGAAATGTTAGTTTAAGAGGCGGAGGAAATGTAAAGATTTTGATTGATGGTAAACCATCTGCATTATTAAGTAACGGAACTCAGATATTACAAAATATGCCAGCAAGTATAGTGGAAAAGATTGAAATAATTAACAATCCATCTGCAAAATACGAAGCGGAAGGGATATCGGGAATAATAAATATAATAATGAAACAGGGAGAGAAAAGCGAAGGGTATAATGGAAATATAAGATTAAACGGCGGAACTGAAGATAAATATAATATATATGGAAGTGCTTCCATAGCAAAAAATAAATTTAATATTAATGGTATATACAGTTACTGGAATTATTCTTTGCCGGGCATAACTAATTTATACAGATTAAATTATTCAAGTAGCATTGCAAGAACAATAGACCAAAACTTCGACTGGAGGTACAAGGGAAAATCCCATTATGGTTCCTTAAGTGGTGATTATGATTTTGATAATTTCAATAATGTATCTCTCGTAACAAGTTTTTTTATTTTTGACAGAAAAATTGATAACAGAAATATTTTAAATTTTTATGATGCATCAAATAATCTGACATCAAAACTTGATTATCTTATTAATGATAACAGAGATGGTTATTTCTTCGATGGTACTTTAACATACACAAAAAAATTTGAAGAAAAAGGAAGGGATTTAACTGCATTTATTAATTCTTCGGGTAGAAATGAAAATACTCTGATTAACTATAACATTAGTGATAACTTAAATAATGTAGCGAAGACGAAAAATGAATCGGATTACAATTTTAATTTTTTAAATTTTCAAGCTGATTACGTCCACCCATTTAGTGAAACAAATAAACTTGAGACAGGAATTAAATCGAATTTCAGAATGATAAAGGGGGATTATAAATTTTATCAGTTAGATTTCAATACAGGAAATTGGGAAGAACTTTTGAATAAAAGAAACGATGCTGATTATAAGGATTTAATATCCGCTGCTTATTTAACTTATAGTGGTGTATATAAAGATTTCAGTTATCAGGTAGGTTTAAGATCAGAGCATACTTATCTTGATTTTTCAATCTTGAATGGTTCAGAAAAATACAACAATAAATATATAGATTTATTTCCAAGTGTAAGTTTATCACAAAAACTTGGAATAGAGAATCAATTTCAGGCAACATACAGCAGAAGAATCAACAGACCAAATCTGTTTTTACTAAATCCATTTGTAGAACAAATTGATGAATATACAAAGCGAACTGGAAATCCATACATAAATCCGGAATATATTAATTCTTTTGAACTTGGCTATACAAGGTCTTTAAATTTTGCTATGTTGACATTGACAGGATTCTTTAGAAATACAAAAAATAGTATTCAATACCTTTCATATACTGATTCAACAGGAATAGTGCTTATGAAACCTGATAATCGTGGAACTTCAAACACTTATGGTCTGGAATTTATTGCGCAGGGTGGGTTAGCAAAATGGTGGATGATTTACGGAAGTGTAAGTTATTTTAATACAAATATTTTTTATAATGGTAGTGTAGATAATTTCGATAAAACATATAATGCATGGTCAGCAAGAATAAGTTCGAATGCTGCTATACCTGATTTGTTTGATGTACAACTGACTTATTTCTATTACGGAAGACAGGAAACCGCTCAGGGATCAATGGATCCATTTCAAATGATGAATTTATCACTGCAAAAAAGTTTTTTTGATAAAAAGTTGATAATAGGACTTCGAATAAATGATTTATTAAACCAACAGAAATTTTATCGTACAGCATCAGGGAATGATTTTTACCAATCACTTTATCAAAAAACAAATTCAAGAGCAGTATTTTTTACCATTACATTTAACTTTGGCGAGCAATTAAATTCAAAATCACAAAAAACAGCTCAGAAAAAACAAAGAGAAATAGAAGGAGAGATTCAAAACACAGGTAATTAATAAGTTATATTGAACTTATTAAGCGATTGGATTGTTTTTAGCTAATGATTATTAAATAAAATTAAATAAAAAATGAAAAAGAATATTGGTTCAGTCGATAAGATTATAAGAATTCTAATTGCAATCATTATTGCTATTCTATTCTTCACAAATGTCATATCCGGTACATTAGGTATTATATTACTAATATTTGCCGGTATGTTTTTAATAACGAGTTTGATAGGATTTTGCGGTTTATATACTATATTAGGTGTAAGTACCTGTAAAATAAAGACAAAAGAAAACTAAAATATACCAAATAAATTTTATTTATTTTTCGGTGTGATTATAACTTTTGATTTTTGTGCATCAGTCATTTTATAATAACTGATATACAGAGTAATGTTACTATATACAGCTACATCTTCTTCATAAATTGTATATGAATAATAATCATCTTCCATAATAATCTTAAAATCATATCTCCCTTCATTAAGTAATACAGATTCTGACTCTCCGGGATATAAATAATCACGTAGTTGATTTTTACTCCATCTACCCCCATAATTATAGTAATCCCTTACATAAACACAGGTTATATATTTATCAAAATCATCATTATAAATTGTAACATAATGTGTTGATACTAACAGGTGGTCACAATTTATTGATAGAAAAGATATTATTGGTAATATTAATATTGTAATTAATTTTTTCATAATATAGATGATTTGTTTAATTTTTATACATCAGTTTTTAAGAAGCAGTTCCAATTTATAAAATAAATACTTAGATATAATTTTTAATTTTCATTATTAATATTCAAATTTGAAAAATAGTATTTTTCAAAGAGAAATTTTTCGAAAAATTTTACGAGTTAATACTTATTCTCAAGGAATGATTTTCTTTAAGAACAAAAAACAAACTTGATTATAAAATTTCTATTTAATAGTTTTTTAAATAGGAAGTAAATTTTATAAAACTATGTACTTAAGAAAATATTTTTTTCTCATTATAATCGCTTTAAATCAATATTTATTTTCTCAAACAGGATGGATTTCTCAAAATCCATATCCGCAAGGAAACCCTTTATATAAAGTGCAGGCACTAAACCAAAATGTTGTTTATGCAGCAGGTGGAGGAAGAGCATTAATAAAAACGACAAACGGAGGTAACAACTGGATTGTTCATACATGCAATATACCAGACTGGAATTATCCAAATTCAACCAGTATTAATTCATTTGTTTTCTTATCCGAACAGGTTGGGTTTATATGTGGAAGTAAGGGAAAGATATTTAAGACAACAGATGGAGGTATTCATTGGATAGAGAACCCAACTGGTTTGACATCAGATTTATCTTCTATTTCATTTCCAAGCATTAACACAGGATATGCGGTAGGAATGAATGGCAAAATTATTAAGACAACAAACGGAGGTAATACATGGTTCGAGCAAACAGGCGGTGGAACGGCAACTCTTACATCAGTTTTCTTTACAGATAATTTAAATGGTTGGATATGTGGTTCTCTGCTTTCAGGAAATATTTTGAAAACTACAAATGGGGGTGAAAATTGGATTGGAATTAATTGCGGAGTAACCTCAAGTTTATACTCATTGTATTTTATCTCAAACCAAACCGGGTGGGCTTCAGGGTATAGTGGTAAAATATTAAAAACAACTGACGGAGGTAATAATTGGTTAGTGCTTAACACCGGAGCAATAAACGATTTTATATCGATATTTTTCTCTTCACCTGATACAGGTTGGGCAGTAGGTGGAAATGAAGGATGTATAGTTTTAAAAACGGTAGATGGTGGAAATAATTGGTTTCCACAAACAGGAAGTATGCCATATTGTACGAATTATCGTTCAGTAAGTTTTGTTTCGAATACTTTAGGCTGGATTACAGGATATGAAGGGAAAATATTTAAAACTTCAGATGGTGGAAATACCTGGCAAAGTCAATCACAAGGATTAACTAACGGGTTTTATACAGTAAAGTTTATTTCTTCTGAAACTGGATGGGTCGGAGGGACTTATAATTCTTTATTAAAAACTACAAACGGTGGTATAAACTGGTTTCAACAAATTAGCTCTACACTGATACATTATGATTGTGTGAATTTTATTTCTGCAGAAACAGGTTTTGCTTCCGGAAAGTCATTGTTAGGTGATACAAGTTATATAATTAAATCAACAAACGGAGGTTTTGACTGGACTCCAAAATACAAGCAATATAATTATTTATTTAAATCACTATTCTTTATTTCACCTCAAACCGGCTGGGCAGCAGGATATAAAAGCACACCACCCCGTACCGGAATAATAATAAAAACAACAAATGGTGGAGATAACTGGATGTTACAATATAATGTTATTTCTGATACGGCTTCACTGGAGTCAATTTGTTTTTCTTCTCCTAACACAGGATTTGCGATCGGATGGTGGAGTAAATTGTTAAGGACAACAAATGGAGGAACGAACTGGTATCTTGTTTCAACAGGAACTTCAAATGTCTATTTTAATTCATTAAGTTTTGTAAATGAAAATACTGGTTGGTTATCAGGATGGTATAAGACAATATTAAAAACTACAAATGCCGGTTTAAATTGGTTTTCACAATCAGCTGGAATTCCAACAACCATTGGAAGTTGTAATTTCGAAGAAATTTATTTTGTCGATACTTTAAATGGCTGGGTTACTGGAAGTAATAAAGTCCTTTGTACGACAAATGGTGGATTAAACTGGATTGACCAATCATTCGGAACATCAACAGTTAATTTTTCAATAAACTTTGTTAATTCGTTAACTGGCTGGCTTGTCGGCAGTTCAGGAACAATTTTTAAAACTACAACAGGAGGTTTTCCTGTAGCAATAAAAAAATCTGAAAATCAGATCGTACCAACAGAATTTGAATTATATCAGAATTATCCAAATCCTTTCAATAATTCAACTGTAATCAAATTTGAATTACCTTATACTGCAAAGATAAAAATAAAAGTTTTCGATATAACAGGTAAGGAAATCACTACTTTGCTTAATACTTATTTGAGTGAAGGAATTTATCAGGTAATTTTTAATACAGAAAATTTTAAGTTAGCAAGTGGAATATACTTTTATAAGTTATCTGTTGACAATTTTGAGATGGTCAGGAAGATGATATTGATAAAATAATTTTTATCTGCTTACATATTTTGAGAGGTTAACAACTTTGCTTGAAAGTGATAAAAAGGGTATGCTCATTATCTGATTACTTTGTACAACTGTAGCTAAAATCAGGTTTTCAGTTACATTATTGGTAAAAGATTTTTTATAATTAATAACCCATAAATCGGGGGGAAATCCTGTTAAACCCGAAATATATTGTTGAAGGTTTAAAGTCCCAAGTCCCGGAATTAAAAACATATTCACTGTTCTTGTGGCTCCTGAAATATTATTATTTAAAAAATAATTACCGTTTAAAGAACTTGCAGTTGGTATAAATAGTGAATCGAATTTTATAATGGGGTTCGAACTGTTTGCATATTCAAGAGATATATCACTATCGACTAAATTAAGTATAGAAGTTGTTATATTAAAATTCGAATTGTTTATTAAAGTCAACGCACCTGAGACAATATTTCTTGCAGAAGTATCAGCTATAAGATTAATTATTGTACTAAGATTAAAATATTGAGTTAATTCAATACAATCTTTAGCTCCGGGTACCGGATTTGGAGTATATACTGCAAGTGAATCTGTATTAGGCTTTTTAAAAACATAAATCCAAGCTCCAAGGTTATTGGGATCTGACAGAGCCGTTATTGCAGAAATATCTGTCTTCCCTTTATCTGTGCCCTCAAAAATTACATTCTGTCCGACAATGAGAACAAGTTTAGTTGTACTACCGTATTTTCTTACAGCTTGAGAAATTGCAGAGTCAAGTCGTTCTTTAGCAGTAACCCTATTATAAACAACCTTAACTAAATTTGATGGGTCATTACATGAATTAAACAAGAAGTAAAAAGTTACTATGCAAAAGAAAATAAATAAAAGTTTTAAAATTTTCATATATATAATTTTAAACTAATATAGTAAAAACATTGTAAAAAAAGTATTCTATGATCGTAAATAAAAAGCGGTTCATAAAATTATGAACCGCTAATAAATTTTCACTTAACAATATTAAGAAATTATTTTAGAAGAATCATTTTCTTTACATCTCTGAATTCTCCTGCTACTATTTTGTAGAAATAAACTCCACTTGCAAGATGACCAGCATTAAATTCTATTATATAAGTTCCTGCTTTATATGGGTCACTCACAAGAGTAGTAACTTCCCTACCAGTGATATCGTAAATGATTAATTCAACATAAGCATCTTTTGGTAAACTGAACTTTATAGATGTAGTTGGATTGAAGGGGTTTGGATAATTCTGACCAAGCTGGAATTCTGCTGGAATTTCGGACTGAATATTCTTAATTGATGTCTGCATACAATTATTAGCAGTATCAAAGCTAACATTACCAATTGCTGTACCATTAAATCCACTTACAGAATCAACAAAAGTACTATCGAAGTGCCATATTGCTTTAAGACCAGAAGTAGTATTTGATATCCATTTATTACACATATTATTTGCAATTTCTGAAGCTGACCTTGCTACGCTCCATAATCTTACTTCATCTAATTTTCCTGAACCAGGGTCATTATTTCCCCGTCCGATTCTCATTTCATTTGTTGAAGAACCGAGAGTTGTTGCAGTTGTAAGGGTTTGTTGTGGAGAACCATTGACATAGAAAATAACAGTAGTTCCGTTCGAAGTAACAGCTAAATGAGTCCACACATCAACGGGGATAGATATATTACTACCAAGCACAACAGTTGAACCTGCTCTAAAGAATGGATTTCCTGTTGTAGCATTTATACCCAATTGATAATCAAATGATGCTGCTCCTTTATTTAGAACCGTATTGGGAGTTGAAGTAGTTCCAATTTTTACCCACGCTTCAATAGTAACTTGATTACCTGTCCATATCATAGCTGGATTGTATGGAATCATCACATAATTTGTGTTAACCCCAGGAGTAGGTAGCACAATGCTTCTGTTAACTATAGCTGTACCGCCAGCGGGCGTACAACTTGCAACATTACTAAAATTACTAACCATTGGTGTACAATATCTATCTACTGCTTTAACCCAGAAATAGTAAGTTGTTCCATTAGTAAGCCCTGTTGCATTATAAGATGTATCAGGATGATCAACAACAGCTATTTGCGTTGCCGTTCCCGGATTATTAACGGTGTTTCTAAAAATTCTGTATTCTTTCATATCAAACTCAGTATTCTTATTCCATTTCAAAAGCGCTGATCCGCTACCAGGAGTTGCTGTTAGATTGGTCGGTGCAGCAGGAGTCGTTGTATCAGCTGCAGGTAAGATAGTTACTGTAGGGGCTGGTGTTACATTTTGTTTTACAAAATACAAAAAGTCCGGTGTACCATAATGGTAATTTGTTAATGATAAATTAGGAAAGTCGTTTTGAGTACAGGTGTTTCTGTATCTCATATTTCCATAAGTCATATGTTGACCTATTTGAGAACTTGTACCATAATAATACATATCATTTGCTCCATTATATAAAGCAATAACATATTGAACACCAGTTCTTGCCCAGAACGGCGTGGGTAGTAAATTGTAATTATAAACACCAGCAGTTCCAGGATCGACCTGAATTTGAACTAATAACGCCTGCGTGGTAGCATCAAATAATGTTACATATCTCTGCGTAACATTTGGAATTCTTTTTCCAAAATAAGCAATTAATACATCTTCAGTAGGAGTAAAAGCAAAACCTCGTTGACAGTTACTAACAGTGTTTGTTGATGTAACTACAACACTATCACATCCGGAATGTGGACCATCAAAAACAGAAAGAGTAGAACCCGAAGTAGCACTTGCGTTACCATAATAAAGGAAAACAAGTGCTGAGTCATTAGCTCCAATAGAAGGTATTTTTACCCAAATTTTGGTTGTATCGGTATTGATATACCCTTCCAAAAAATAATCAAGAAAAACAGACCCTCCGCATGTGGAAGTGAATCGTATATCATTACCATTTGCTTGCATCCATCCATTTGCAATTGGTACAGCTGTGTTGAAAATAATCAAAACTTGTACATCAGTAAGTGCTGTTGATGAATTATTCTTAATCCATACAGGATTTTCATACTTATACTGCGCTCCTCCCTCATTAATCATCAAAGCAAATAAAATGGTAAGAAAAATAAGAAATGAAAAGATTTTTCTCATTTTATCTCCTTTTTATTTATGAAAAAGAACTTATTTTTTTTTACTTTTAAGATACCCTCAGTTCCTAAGTATAAAATTCAGAAGCTCTAAATATAAGCTCTTAAAAACATAAGTATTAGAAATTCAAATGTCAATATCAATTTTTTAACATCAATTTTAACCAAGAGCTAAATAAAATAATATGAGTTTTACTAAAAATTAAAGATTTTATTTTCACAAAAAACAAATTAATCATAGTTAAATATTATTTAAATTTTAATTCTGTAGTCATAAAAAAATTAAATTTAGAAATTGAATAAAATTTCTAAAAAGGTTAAAATTTTTAGCTTATTATTTAATAGAATTAATAAAATATATTATAGATTTACCCTGGAAAAGAAAATGGAAATGTTTAATGATGTGAAAAGAATCTCAAAATTTAATTATCAGATTATTTTATAAATATTATAATTCATAATAAAAACAAATTACAATACTGTAAGTTTTTTTACCTTTTGTTTCCGGAAGTGTCCATATCCATAAGCCAGTGAGAATAGCAAAAAATGCAGCTAAGGAAATTCCACCTCCAAGTCCATAAGATTTGGCAATCCATGCAATAACAACCGGTGTAAAAAACTGCACACCTCTTGCAAGATTAAATGCACTACCCATAGCAGTACTACGAATCTTGGTGGGGAATAATTCAGAAAACAATGGTCCATAACCACCAAACATTCCTGTCCCTAATCCAATCATAAACATAAACACAAGAATTAAATAGTGATACTGACAAATAATACTCCAAAAAGTTGTTATCATCAATAAACCGATTGCCATAATAAAAGAATAAATTGTATAAGCAGGCCGACGCCCTAATCTGTCAGCAATAAATCCAAAGGATGCATATCCGAGAAAACCACCTGTTTGTGTTACCAGCATAAAAAGTGTAGATTTAGTAAGAGAAAAGTGCCTTTCAGTATGTAAGTATTCAGGCATCCATGAATATGTAAACCAGTAGGCAGACATATCAAAGATAGCAAGTACAAGACATATAATAAATAATTTTCTATATTGTGATGAAAAAAGAATAATAAAATTATTCTTATATTCGTTTTTACTTACCTCTAAAATAGAACCACTTTCTTCCAGTATTTTTTTTCTTTCTTCCCAGAGATCAGATTCAGGTAAATGTCTTCTAATAAAAAGGATGAGTAATGCAGGTAATACAGAAATAAAAAAGCAAAATCGCCAGCCAATTAGCGGAGCAACATAACCTCCGACAACAGAGGCGAGAGCAATTCCTATTGGTGCTCCTGTTTGCATAAATGCTCCAAATCTACCGCGGACTTTTGGCGGGAAAGTTTCTCCAATATATGTCTGCCCTGTCCCCCATTCTCCTCCAACTCCCAGACCTGTTATTATTCGAAATATCAGTAAGACATATAGAGAATTTGCCAATCCACATAAAAAAGTACCAAGACTATAAGTAAATATAGTCCACATAAGTACTTTCTTTCTTCCATATATATCAGATAAAAACCCAAAAATAACACCACCGATAGCAGTTGCGGCGAGACTTGCCCCCAGAAGAAAAGATAATTCTGTGTTTGTTAAATTTAGTTCTTCCTTAATGGGGATCATTAGAAAAGTATATAGAATGAGGTCATAGAAATCAAAAACCCACCCTCCCCAACTCATAAACAAAATTTTGTAGTGCTGAACAGTAGGTTTTTCTGCTTCGCTAAGAAGTTTTCCCATTTTTATGAAATTTTTTACAAAATAAATTACAATTATTCATTTTTCAATTTAGAAAATGTAATGAATTAAATAACAGAATTTTATCAATTTCATTTAAATTAATAAAGATAGTATTTATTAAATTATTAAGTCTAATAACTATAATTTTTACAATTCTGAAAATTTCTATCTCCAAAATATTCTACACTCTTAACCAAACTAATAAAATTTTATTGTTTTTTTTCTAATATTTATAAAACCTTCGTTTTGAACTGAAAAATTAAATAAATTAATTCTTGTAATTAGTTTTACTATTTTTAATTTTTGAAAAATATTACTATGAGTAAATACATTTTTACAAAAAGATTTAAAGTAACAATAATCTGGATTGTTATTTTAATGCTAATTTATTTCTTGTTAAGAATTGGTTTTTATATTTCTAATATTAATTTATTTACTAAGATAACATCAGAAGAAATAATTAAATCATTCATTTCAGGTTTAAGATTTGACTTTTCAGCAATATTATCTTCAAATTTTATTCTTTTAGTTATATATAATCTTCCCTTTATTAAACTAAGGTATAAATTTCCAAGAATAATATTAATATTTCTGTTTATTCTGATTAATTTGTTTTTCATCGCATTAAATATTACTGATTATGGATATTTCACCACAACACAAAGGAGATTATCATACGAGATTATTGTAATGTCAGAAGATATAGTTAGAATTTTTCCGTATTTAATTGTACATCATTACTTTCTATCCGGACTAATGTTTTTACTTGTGATTCTGTTTAGTTTTCTCACCGTAAAATTCCTCAACTACCTTTATGGAAAAATAAAAGAGAATAAAACAATTTCTTCTGAGATAATTAGTTTTTTAATTATAATAGGTATTTCGATTGTAGGTATAAGAGGTGGGTTACAATTAAGACCAATAAGACCTGCTGACGCTTTCGTAACAGATAACCCGGAAACAAGCAATTTAACTTTAAATACAACTTTTAATGTAATTACAAACATATTCCAGAATAAAATCCCGAATGTAAATTATATGCCACAAGTAGAAGCTCAAAAAATTATCCGGGAATACATAAAAGTTGAAAATGAAAAGTTTATCAACGATGAATACCCTTTTCTTAGATATAAACAAACAAATGATTCAATAAGAAAATTAAATGTGGTAATATTTATTATGGAAAGTTGGTCAGCTAAATATTGCGGTTATTTATCAGCTGAAAAATCTTTGACTCCTTTTTTTGACAGCATTGCTTCAAAGGGAATTCTATTTACAAAGTTCCTTGCAAATGGACAGAGATCTATTGAAGCTGTACCAACTATTTTAACATCTGTACCATCTTTATTTAATACATCAATTATTAATTCGAATATTGAAATGAACAGGTTTAGAGGAATAGGTTCAATAATGATAGAAAATGGATATACAACAAGTTTTCATCATGGTGCAACTACTGGTTCTATGGGGTTTTCCGGATTTTCAAAAATTGCAGGCTTAAATAATTACTACGGGAAAGAGGATTTTAATGATTCCTTAAATAATTCCTACGATGGAGCATGGGGTATTTATGATGAACCATTTTTTATTTATACAGCAGATATTTTAAATTCAACAAAAGAGCCCTTTTTTGCAGTAATTTTCTCTCTATCATCACATGACCCGTTTTCACTACCTGAAAACAGAAAATACATTTTTGATAAATTTAAAGATGAAACCGCTCTTGAACTTTCTATTAGATATTCAGATTATTCTTTACAAAAATTCTTTAATTATGTTTCAAACTTTAATTGGTTTGAAAACACATTATTCATAATTACTGCAGACCATACACTTTATAATTCAAGAGATAATTTTTTAAACACATATCATATACCATTATTAATATACTCCCCTAAGTATATACCCCCTTCGATAAACAATAAAATATGTTCACAGGTTGATATTTTGCCTACAATTTTAGATATATTAAATATTTCCACGACACATTCTTCAATGGGTATTTCAATGCTTGATACAATTAAGAACAGATTTGTTTTTAATAAATGGGGAAATCTTTTTTGTACATTTTCAGATAGTTTAGTTTTACTTACAGATTTTGAAAATCAAAATATACTTTATAATTACATAACAGATTTTCAGGGTAAAAGAAATCTCATAGATATATATAAGGAAGAATATAACAAACTTAAATTAATACTAACAGCATATATTCAATTATCAAATTACACAATTGTAAATAATAAAATTTACTACGAGCCGAAATAAATCACACTAAAAATAATAGTATTGCTTTTGGATGTAATTATTCATACATTAAAAAAAAATGAAAAAATACATCCCCCCGTTTTTATTATTAATTTTAACCTCTCTTTGTTTTGCCCAAAGTGGTTGGTATGTTCAGAACCAATTAACATCAGAAGAATTAAGAGGTGAATTTTTTATCAATTCACAAACCGGATGGGTTTTTGGATTTCTCAATACGATAAAAAAAACTACTAATGGAGGGAATAATTGGTTTTACCAGAATGGTAACACCTCTGAAAGTTTCCTTGGTGGATATTTTATTAATTCACAGACAGGGTGGTTATGTGGAGGACACGCTTCACAAAGCCACACACAAATTAGCAAAACAACAGATGGAGGAAATAACTGGTACACAGTTTTTTATCACCCCTCAAATGGGTGTGCTTACTGTATTCAATTCATTAATTCAAATACAGGGTGGGTTTCTTTAGGATCAGGGAGTATAATGAAAACTACTGATGGTGGAAACAGCTGGAGTACAATTTCTCTGAATATTTCCAATAGTTTAGTATCACTTTTTTTCATAAACCAGAATACCGGTTGGGTTGTCGGAACAAATGGACTGATAAAGAAAACCACTAATGGAGGACTAAACTGGATAACACAATTAAGCCCGTTATCTCAAAATTTATTATGTATCCATTTTGTTAATCCGGATACAGGTTTTATCAGTGGAAATAACGGAACTATATTAAAAACTACAAACTCTGGTACAAACTGGATTCAAAAGTATTCTCCTGTTTCCACATGGTTAAACTCAGTATTTTTTATTAATTCAAGTACAGGTTGGATTGTTGGGGGTGAATATAATGGCGGGGCTTCTTCAATCTTGAATACTGTAGATGAAGGAGAAACCTGGTCATTACAAATTTCACCCGTATTAAGCTGGTTAGCCGCTGTCAGATTTGTTGATTATAATACAGGATGGGCGTGTGGTAGAGATGGAACAATTATTAAAACTATAAGCGGAGGGGTAATAATACCAAATCCACCAGTGCTTTTATCTCCACCAAATGGAGCTATAAATATAAATACAACCCCAACACTTACATGGAATCCATCACTTTCAGCAAATAGTTATAAAGTTTTAATATCAACAAATTCTAACTTTTCTACTATAACAGATTCTGCAACAGTAAGCACTAATTATTATAATGTTCCTTCCGGAAAGCTACAATATGGTTATACATATTTCTGGAAGGTAAATGCATCTAATATTTATGGGACAAGTAATTGGTCTAATATATGGAATTTCTCTACCGGGCAATTTCCAAATGCACCTGTCTTAATTTCTCCACTAAACGGAGCACTTATTACCACTTTAACACCAACATTAATTTGGCATTCTTTAAATAATGTATTGAATTATAAAGTTCAGATTTCAACTCTATCAAATTTTCTTATAATCACAGATTCAGCAACAGTAACTGATTCACACTATACAGTTCCTTCAGGCAAATTATTTGCAAACATTACATATTTTTGGCGTGTTAATGCTATAAACTCTTTTGGAACGGGTCCATGGTCAAGTGTATGGAGTTTTATTCCATATCCAACTGATATCAAATTATTAAGTAATGAAATTCCTGAAGTATTTCGATTGTATCAGAATTATCCCAATCCATTTAATTCACAAACAAATATAAGATTCGATTTACCAGAAAAATCACAAATAAAATTAACTTTATTTGATATACTTGGAAGAAATATACAGGAACTGGTTAGTATGTATCTAAATGAAGGCGCATATACTTATCCATTTAATGCAGAAAGATTAAACAGTGGAATATACTTTATAAGATTAGAAACCAACAAATATAACAGTATAATAAGAATTGTGTTAATAAAATAGTTTAAGATCTCATAATTAGTAACTGAATAAATTAAAAATCAATTTTCTTAATGGATAAATTGTAATCTTGATTTTTATAAAAACAATATTTAAATTTTAGAAGACATTTCCTTTAATAAAATTAAAAAAGGAGTAAAAAATGAAAAGGAATCTACTCACTGTGATATGTATCCTACTATTAATCGCATTTGTTTTCAATGATAATTCAAATGCACAATGGGTATCCGCGGGTACCGTATCAAATGTAGGTTCATATCCGAGTATCTCAGTAGCAAGTCCAACTTGTGTTTTTGTTGCAGGTGGACCCAATGGAACACCTGTAATCTGGAGAACTACAAATGGAGGATTAAACTGGGTTTCTATAGGAACCACCGGTGTTTCCTTAGAAGTATATTGTGTATGGGCAAAAGATTCACTGGTGGTTTTTGTTGGTGATGGTGGTGCTTCTGGTGGTGCCGGTGGAAATGCAAAAGTATATAAAACAACTAATGGTGGAGTGAATTGGACAACTATCCTTCAGACCGGTGGAACTGCAGGTTTTATAAATGGAATAGTTTTTTCAAAGAACAATCCAATGTATGGAATAATAGAAAGTGACCCACCAACCGGTACAACATACTGGATTGCAAAAACCGTTGATGGTGGAAATAACTGGTTTATTCAAAATCCCCCATTATCGGGCGCTGCATCAGCACAGAATTCAATTGTTATAATAGATACTATGTTCTACGGTTTTGGCTTAAATGCTGCTCCTTCAAGAGTTGGAGTTACAACAAATGCTGGTGTTAACTGGACTTACCAAACTCTCGTCGGTCCAACTGGTGGATTTATTTGTGCGTTTGCTTTTGCTGATGATAAGTTAAATGGTTTAGCAGCTTCAAGCGGAACAACAAATGCAATATCCAGAACCACAAATGGCGGTTTAACCTGGGTTTCTCAGACTATTCCAAGTGGAGTTACCAGTGGATATGTTAGCATAAAATTTATAAATGGTACATCAACTGCATATCTGATAAACTCCTCTGCATCCGCAACAATTACCGCCAAGAGTACTGATTTCGGTGCAACATGGACAACAATTGCGCCGGTTTCCGGAGTTAATGGAATTACTCACATGGAATATGTCAGAGTTGGACAAACAGTTTACTTATATGCTATCTCTTCAACCGGTGCTGTGATGAAACTGGTTGACAATGTATTAGTTGGAGTTGAAAATAATAACAGCATTCCAGAAGAATATAAACTTGAACAGAATTACCCAAATCCATTTAATCCAACAACAACAATTAATTTCTCATTACCAAAATCTGCCTTTGTTACAATTAAAGTTTATGATATTTTAGGAAAAGAAATTAAGACCATTTTATCAGAAAATAAAGACTCAGGAAATCATTCAGTTTTGTTTGACGCAGGTGATTTGCCATCAGGGATATACTATTATAAAATTATAGCAAACAACTTCATTGATACTAAGAAAATGATTCTATTAAAGTAGTTAATTTCAACTTTATTTTTAGATAAAATAAAAAAGAGTTCAGGAAACATTTCTGAACTCTTTTTTTTTCATTATTTCTTTATAATTTAATCTATATATTAAACTTAATAGAAAAGTGGATGGAAAGTTGACTATCAAATAAAACTTCTATGTATAAAAAAAACAAAGAAAAGGAAATTAAGGACTCTTCAATATTTTACCCAAAGGGTTTGACAGTAATAATTACGCTTTTCTTAATATCAACAACTATATTAGTTTATCTCTACTATTTATCGCAAAAAAATGCCTTAAAAGTTGAAATTTATAATGATTTAACTATTATTTCTGATTTAAAAGCTAACAATATTAATAACTGGATAAGAGAAAGAAAAAACGATGCGGATTTAATTGTTAATGAAAAATTCATAAAAGATGCGATATATCAATATGTTAATAATCCTAATGATAGGATTAAAGAAGATTTACTTAATATTTTTAGATCACTAATTGGAAAAGGATTCTTCACAATTAGATTAATTAATACTGATTTTGAGAATTTAATTTCTATACCCGAGAATACGAGAGAATTAGGCGGATTTGTTAAAAATGAGATTAAAGATATTATTAATAGCAAAATTGTAAAAATTTATCTAACCGATATAAGACATTATGAAAATTCAGACTCCCTGCACATTGATATAATAGCGCCAGTATTTAATAAAGCGGGAGAAAAACCATTTGCGGTTTTAATTTTTGAGATAAATCCTGAGGATTTTTTATTTAATTATATAAACACATTACCTGTAGAAGGCGAAAGTTTTGAAAACTTATTAATAGAAAAGTTTGGTAATGAAGTTGTAAATATTAACAAGGTAAAGCATTTAAAAAGTAATCCTCTGATGCTAAGAAATTCTCTTGATGAAGAAAATAATATATCAGTTAAAGCAATCAAAGGAGAAAAAGGAATTATAGAAGGTATAGATTATCGCGGAGTAAATGTAATTGCAGCATCAAATCCAATTGAAGAAACCAACTGGATTTTAATATCAAAAATAGATGAAGAGGAAATTTATAAACCTTTAAGTAAATTAACAACCTGGTTTATAATTTTTCTCGGCAGTACGATATTTATAATCATTTTTTTAATCATACTTATTTTTGTTAAGACCAAATATCAGCATAAAATTGATTCTTCAAAAATTCAAGAAAAAAAAGACGCACTGGAAAAACACTATCAAACAATTATTCGATATGCTAACGATATATTTATTTTAACTTCACCAGAAGGTGAAATTATATATGCAAATGATAAAGCTCTTGAAACTTATGGATATACAAAAGAAGAAATAATGAAATTGAATATAAAGAATCTCAGAGCCCCAAATTACCGAAAGGAAATTGAGACTCTCTTAGAACAAATGAAAGAAGACAAGAGAAAAGTAATAGAAACATATCATATAAAAAAAGACGGGACGATTTTTCCGGTTGAAGCAAGCATAAGAAGAATTGAAATCGGTGATAAATTATATATTCAATCAATAATCAGAGATATTTCTGAGAGGAAAAATGCGGAGAAAAAGATACACCATTTAAACCGAACCTATGCTTTACTCAGTAAAATTAATGAAACAATAGTTCGTACAAAAGATAAAAAAACTTTATTTTATGAGATTTGCAATATTGCTTGTAAAGTAGGTGAGTATAAAGTTGCATTCATCGGACTTTTTGACAAAACAAAAGGAAGAATCTTCATAACATCATATAGTTGTAATAGTAATAATGCACTTGAAAAACTTGAAAATCTGATTTGCAGGGATTCTGAAATTTGTTCACCGGAAATGCAAGCAATTAAAGAAAATCAAATTATATTATGTAATCAAATTAAAGAAGAAAGAAGTTATAAAAAATGGGCTGAAATTGTATTAAAATCCGGTCTTAATTCTTCTATTTCACTACCAATTGTATGTAAGGATAAAGTAATTGGCGTTTTATCTCTCTATTCGGAAGAACCTGATTATTTTTTTGATGATGAAATAAAACTACTTAAAGAAATAGTTTCTGATTTATCTTATGCTGTAAATACAATAGAATCAGAAACAGACAGAGAAAAGGTATTCAGAGATTTAGAAAATTCTGAACATAAGTTTAAAATGCTTTTTCATAAAGCAAGTGATGCTATGCTGTTACTTGATTTTGATAAAATAATAGATTGCAATAATAAAGCTCTTGAAATGTTTTCAATGAATAAGGAAGATTTACTGGGTAAAAAACCTTATGAACTATCACCAGAAAAGCAGAAGGACGGTACCAATTCCAAAGAAAAAGCATTACAATTTATAAAACTTGCTATTAATGGACAACCACAAAATTTTGAATGGATACATATAAGAGGAAATGGATCAATATTGGAAACAGAAATAAGTTTAAATAAAATCTTTACAGATAATAATGAATTAATTCTTGTAATTATTCGTGATATTACTAAAAGAAAAAAGTTTGAAGAGGAATTGCTGCTTGCGAAACAAAAAGCAGAGGAAATGAACAGATTAAAATCAAACTTTCTTGCAAATATGAGTCACGAATTAAGAACTCCAATGACTGGAATTATCGGTTTTGCAGAGGTATTATATAATTCAATTTCTGATAATAAACAAAAGGAATTAGTAGAAATAATTTTAAAATCAAGTAAGAGACTAACAGATACATTAAATTTAATTCTGGACTTATCAAAAATAGAAGCAGATAAAGTTGAATTAAAATTGGGACCAATAAAAATTTCATCAATAATATTAGACACAGCATTATTATTTCAAATTTCCGCAACACGAAAAAATTTAAGTTTAAAAACAGAAATTAAAGATGATGTATATGCAAGTTTAGATAAAATTATACTTGAAAAAATTTTATCTAATTTAGTAAAAAATGCAATAGCTTACACTAAAAAAGGTGAAATAGTTTTATCTGTTGAAAGAGAAAATACTTTAAAAGGAAATTATGCCGTTATTAAAGTAAAAGATACAGGGATTGGAATTCCCAAAGATAAGCTGGGAACAGTTTTCGAACCTTTCAGACAGGTAAGTGAAGGTTACGACAGATTTTTTGAAGGGACCGGATTAGGTTTAACTGTTACAAAAAAATATACTGAATTAATGGGTGGAGAAATAAGTTTAAATAGTGAAGTTGGAGTTGGTTCAATATTCACGATAAAATTTCCGGAATTAAATCTATCATCGAAAACAGATGAAAAAACCTCTATTAAAAAAGAATACACATCAAACATAAAACCGGATAAAATAAAATCTACACAATTAAAGAAAGTTTTGTTAGTCGAAGATGATGAAGAAAATGAACTTACGATTAAATATATCTTAAAAGATATTTGTGCTTTAGACACAGTGGCAAACGGATATGATGCAATTTCTTCTGCAATAAAAGAAAATTATCAATTAATTTTAATGGACATTGGCTTAAAAGGAATTGATGGAGTAAAAACCACACAAGAAATAAGAAAAATTGAAAAATATTCAAACATCCCCATCATTGCAATCACTGCATTTGCTATGGTTGGAGATAAGGAGAAATTTATTGAAGCTGGTTGTTCCCATTATCTCTCAAAACCATTTTCTACGAATGAATTAAGGGAATTAGTATTTAAGTTGCTTTATGAATAAGTACCAGATTTATAAATCACCCATTTATATAATAACAATTACATTAAAATAGCGTATAATAAATAGAACCCAGAATAATTTTTTATAAAATATGAACATTAAAAATGAATTTTCAGAAACAGATAAAACAATAAAAACACCAATAATTAATAAAATATTATCTTACAAAATATTCATTATTGTTTTATCTATTATATTCACAATAATCATAGTTATCAACACAATAAGAAATGCCACAACTGTTTACAGTGGAACACATTATATGGCATTGCCATCTAAATTTTATATACAAAAGCCATTATACTTACAAAAATTAATTAACAACTCTCCTTCTACATTCGAAATAATACCGACAGGAAGTTTTCTTTTAGGAATCAATAATAAAATCCTTGATAAAAATGCCACTCTTGATTCAATAAAATTATTAATTGAAAATGGTTCAGTTCATTCGGTAACTATATTTAGTTTAAATAAAGTTAATTATATAAAAGATTTAGATAAAAGTGATAGATATATCAAGTTATCAGAAAATTATCTTGTAGATTATTCTCAGATAAGAACCAATTTTATCAGAGAATTAAACACAGGGGTTTTTATTGGTTACGTAGAAGAAGATGGAGCAACTGATATAGCCGGCATAAAAGCAGGAGATGTATTATTGAGTATTAAAGATACTTCACTTAAAATAATTGTAACTGATGATGGTAATGAAGTACTTGATGAAACTTCTTTAAGATTTTTAAGAAGTCAGGAACCGGGAGTTCCTACACCATACAATATATTAAGAAATAATCAAATCATAACCTTTGATGTAAGACTTGCTACATTAGGAGTACCGACGCAAATTGTTTTCCTGTTGATAGAAGGTTTCTTATTTTTTATATGTGGGTTAATATTTTCGTTAAGTAAAACATCATTGACCGCGGCTAAATTAACCGGATTAGCTTTCATATTATTCGGGTTTATCCTGCCTGCTACTGTTTCCAATTATCCGGTTACGTATGATAATTTTACATTTATCAAAGTATATCTTTATAATGTTGCATTTATATTATTTTTACCGATTCTTCTTAACAGTTTGATTTATTTCCCTTCAGAAAACACAAAACTTATTGAGAAAAAATGGTTAATTAAAATTTTATATATTTTCTATATTATAAATATTGTCATTTTTTCATTGTTATATTTTTATGATTTAAATTTACTCAGACAAACTCCCTTTTTAATATCATTTTCCTTAGGCATCGCCTATTTCATTACAATATCAATTATTTTTAAAAAATACAAAAATAAAGATTACAGAATTTTAGGTTCTATTATTTCAGTCTTATGGCTGTTAGGATTTCTGAGTATTTTCCTTGGTTCAATATCTGTTCTATTAAATTCAAAAGTTTTAAGTGCAATTTCACAATATAGCCATCTTTACCTGATAATTTTACCAGTAACTTATCTATATAGCATAGCTAAATATAAACTACTTGGTATTGACTTTAAAATAAAGCGGGGAGCACAATATCTTATCATATCTACAGTTTGGAAAATAGGATTATTATTTATTTTTATTATACTTTTAAAACTAATTTCAGAAATTAACATTAATTTTCCCGATGTAAAAATATCAAGCAGAAACATTCAGGTGTTTTTAATTTCGTTATTTGATGAAAGTGATGTAATTATGAACAAAGTGTTTTTTTCTTTTGCTGTTTTTATAATCCTTCTTTTCGGTTGGAAGTTAAATGGTTTATTCCAAAGCTTTTTAGATAAGAAATATTACAGAGGTAGTTACGATTATATGTCTGCCCAAACAGAACTTACAAAATTATTGATGAAAAGTTTTTCCGTCGAAAATCTTGCAAATACTTTTGTTAAGGCAGTAACAGATTTATCAAGATTAAAACAGGCAGGGCTTATTCTATTCTCACCATTGAAGGAATATTGGAGTGGAAAAATATTTTGTTATAATAATACGAAATCAGAAAAATATACGATTGAGATACCAATAAACTTATTGAATAAAATTAAAAATATAAAAGAAAAAATCAACATTAATTATTTAGAAAAAGACCTTAGAGAATTTTTAAAAGTTTATGATTTTCAGTTTGTTTTACCAATAACCGGAAAAGAAAAAAATTACGGGGTTTTACTTATAGGGGAAAAATTATCTGAAACTGTTCTAAACAGCAGTGATATTGATTTTATAAGCGCTTTATCAACAAGTGCTTCAGTCGGAATAGAAAATTCCTTGCTATACGAAGAACTTGCTAAACAGGAAAGAATAAAGCAAGAACTTGAAATCGCTCATAAAATACAAATAGCATCACTACCTCAACAGGTACCTGAAATAAAAAATCTTGAAATTTCTGCTAAATCAATTCCTGCCCTTGAAGTAGGCGGTGATTTTTATGATTTTTTAAATGGCAAGACAAAAAAGTTTACAGTTATAGTTGGAGATGTTAGCGGAAAAGGTACTTATGCAGCATTATATATGTCAAAGGTGCAAGGTATTTTTCAAACTTTAAATGAATTTTATGATTCCCCGGGAAAATTACTCATAAACGCTAATAAGTTTCTTTATAAGCATATTGATTCCAAATCATATATCACCGCAATTTGTGCAAGTTTTGATATTGAGAAAAATATAATTTATCTTGCCAGAGCAGGTCATATACCTATGTTCTATTATAATAAAGCAGTAAATGAAGTAAGGAAAGTACAACCAGAAGGATTAGGGCTTGGTTTAAGTGATGATAGAACATTTGAGTTTTCATTAGAACAAATTTCAATCAATTATAAACCCGGTGATATTTTTGTATTCGCAACTGACGGAATAACTGAAGCAATGAATTTAAATTATGACCAATATGGAGAGAATCAATTATTCGAAATTGTAAAAGACTTGAATGATAAGCCAGCTAAAGTAATAACAGAAGAAATTATAAAATCTGTAAAGAATTTTTCAGGAAGTGCAAAACAACACGATGATATAACAATAGTAATAGTAAAATCTATTTAAAGGAAAGATTTATAAAAATATTAAAAATTTTTCATTTTAATAATTCTGTTAGTTATGTATTGAATGATTTAATTATGCTTATTAGTTTAATCATATAAAATAATTCAAAATGGAATTAATAAATGAGGAATCAATAAAGCATTTAGCTGCTCGCAGAGTAGCAGAAAAAATGTTAATCGCAGCAAGAACAGCACCAAAAGCAAGGGGAAGAGATTATCTCGTAATGGCAATAGCAGAAAAAGACCTGATTAAAAAAATTTCTGATAAAATGATTGAAATGAATAGTGTAATGGAATTTCCGGATTTCTTTACAAGAGATGCTAAAAGTATTTTACTTGCTGAAATACTCGTTTTAATTGGTACAAGAATAAAGGTTTTCAATTTAAATCCTTGTGGATTATGTGGGTTTGCAAATTGTGAAGAAAAAGAAAAGTATCCATTAGTTCCTTGTGTATTTAATACCGGTGATTTAGGAATTGCAATTGGTTCTGCGGTTTCAGTAGCAACAGATGAAAGGGTGGATAACAGGATAATGTTTTCTGTGGGAAAAGCAGTAATAGAAATGAAACTTTTAGGGGATGATGTTAAAATTGCTTATGGAATACCTTTGAGCGTAAGTTCAAAAAATCCTTTTTTTGATAGAAAATAGTATTTAAAAAACTAAATAACTAAAATGACTACAAGAAGACAATTTCTGAAAAGAATTACCTTTTTTACAGCATCAATTCCTTTTTTTAATTCATTTAAATTTAAAAGAAATTATTCTAAAGGAGCAATTAGGAAACCTGTTGTAATTTCTACCTGGTGGTTCGGAGTTGAGGCAAATAAAGCAGCGTGGGATATCTTAACTTCCGGCGGGCGTGCATTAGATGCAGTAGAAGCCGGAGTTAAAGTACCAGAAGCTGACCCCAAAGTTAAATCAGTCGGATATGGAGGACTACCTGACAGAGACGGGAAAGTAACTCTCGATGCCTGCATAATGGATGAATTTTCAAACTGTGGTTCTGTTGCTTTTTTAGAACATATTAAACATCCCATTTCAGTTGCAAGATTAATAATGGAAAAAACTCCACATATTATGTTAGTTGGAGAGGGAGCTTTACAGTTTGCTCTTTCTAACGGTTTTAAAAAGGAAAATCTCTTAACTCCGGAAGCAGAAAAGGAATGGAAAGAATGGTTAAAAAATTCTGAATACAAACCATGGGATTTTCAGGATATTCACGATACAATTGGTATGCTCGCTATCGACCAAAAAGGAAATTTAGCAGGTGCATGCACTACAAGTGGATTAAAATATAAAATGCATGGCAGAGTAGGAGATTCTCCCATAATTGGTGCAGGATTATTTGTTGATAATGAGGTAGGGGCTGCTACTGCAACAGGAGTTGGTGAAGAAGTAATTAGAATTGCTGGGGCTCATACCGTTGTTGAATATATGAGAAATGGATACTCTCCTGAAGAAGCATGTAAACTTACAATTGAGAGAATATTAAAAAGATTCAAGAATATAGAAAAACTTGATATTCAGGTCGGTTTTCTTGCACTTAATAAAAAAGGTGAATATGGAACATACGCAATTTTACCAGATTTTGAATATGCGGTTTATTCCGAGGAAGAAGGTATTCAGTTAAAGAAATCAAAATCAATTTATTAGTTAAAAATCGTTTCGCTATTCATAAAATCGAATATAAGGGGTAAATATTATATCTTTATAAAAATTATAATTGTAGTTTAATATTATCAAGTATAACTAAATGTTAAAAACAGCCTAACTCGTATTTTTTAGTTGAATATTATAAATAACTTTAGTATGTTTCGTTAATAATCGAAATGAGTTAATTTTATGAACTGGAAAGAACAATATAAAAGTTTACTTTGGTTACTGGCAGGGTTTTTATTTGCTTATTTTATGCCAATAAGTAATACTACTTTCAGGAATGCAATTTTAGAAGGTTTTATTCTTCTTAAATGGTATGCTCAAGAACATGTACTATTATGTTTAGTACCAGCATTCTTTATAGCTGGCATAATTTCCGTTTTCATAAACCAAAATGCTGTAATTAAATATCTTGGGTTTAAAGCAAAAAAGTGGATTGCATATTCAGTCTCATCAATTAGTGGAACAATACTTGCTGTTTGTTCATGCACAGTATTACCTTTATTTGCTGGGATATATAAAAGAGGAGCTGGTTTAGGACCCGCAATTACATTTTTATACTCAGGACCTGCCATAAATATTCTTGCTATTATTTTAACAATGCGGATTTTAGGGATTGAATTAGGAATAGCAAGAATGATTGGTGCTATAATTTTTAGTATAATTATTGGTTTGATAATGTCATATATTTATAGAAAAGAAGAAGAAAAAAAAAGCGAAAAACAATTCAATATCCAGAATGTTCAGGAATCAAAACCTTTATGGCAGACTGCCTTCCACTTTTTCTTATTCGTTGCTATTCTTATTTTTGCAAACTGGGGTAAACCAAATATGGAATCCGGATTTTGGTTTTTTATATATTCTAATAAATGGTTAATAACAGGTATTTTCGGATTATTACTTATTCCTTTATTTATATTCATTCTAAAATTAAATAAAATACTTGTAATCGCAAGCGCTATACTTGTTATTGCAATTGCTATAATTTTTAAAGAACAACCGACTATTCCTTTTACCTCTGCAGTAATTCTTATGATTGTTATTTTATCATTAAGTAAAGGGGAACCAAATGAATGGCTCGGTAATACTTTCGATTATGCTAAACAAATATTGCCTTTGCTTGCCGTAGGTATACTTATTGCTGGCTTTTTACTTGGTAGCCCCAATAATAACGATAATGGAATTATTCCTAAAGAATGGATTTATACTCTTGTAGGGGGAAACTCTTTATTCTCGAACTTTTTTGCTTCAATTGCAGGCGCTTTTATGTATTTTGCAACCTTAACGGAAATACCCATATTACAAGGTTTAATAAATAATGGAATGGGAAAAGGACCAGCCCTTGCTTTATTGCTTGCTGGACCGCCTCTATCTTTACCAAATATGTTTGTAATTAAAAGTGTAATTGGTTTTCAAAAAACTATTATATATGTAACTCTGGTTATTATAATGGCAACTATAACCGGGCTAATATACGGTTATATCTTTTAAAGTAAAAGCAGAATCATAGAAGATGAATCAAAATTTAAAAAACATTAATAATAAGTCAATAAATGTAATAAGTATATTACTATTGAATTTATTTTTTGTTTCCTTAGTAGGTTGCGAATTAAAGGACGAACCACAATTTAATTCCAAAGTAAATAAAAAATACATAGCTTATTATTTTCACCCTACAGCAAGATGCACAGAGTGCCTAAATTTGGAATCTTTTCTCAAAGAATTAATTGAGACTAAATATATGAATAAAGAATTCGAATTTATAGCTTTAAATATAGAAGAAAAGGATAATGAACATTTCAAAAAGGATTTTAAATTAACTTTCAGTACTATTGTTATAGCAAAATATGAAATGAATAATGAACCCCAGTGGATAAAGCTTGATTCGATATGGTCTTATACTCATAATAAAGAGGAATTTTTTAGATACACAGAAAATGAAATTAATAATTTTATTAACCAATAAATAAAATTATGGAAATTAAAATTCTCGGAATCGGCTGTCCTCGCTGTAAAAAGCTTGAAGAACAAGTAAAAAAAGTTATTGAGAGAAACAATATTGAAGCAAATATTGTAAAGGTTACTCAAATAGAAGATATGATGGAATATGGAATTACTTCCACACCCGCCTTAGTTATTAATGAAAAATTAAAATCAAGTGGTTTCTTACCTACAGAAGAACAAATTTTAGAATGGATTGTAGAGGGAATAAATAAATGAATCCACTCAGATTATTGTTAATATTTTTATTATTTTTTGCTTTCTTTTCCTGTAAAGAAAAAAAGATTGAAAATGAAGGTCATATCCCAGCCTTAAATAATGAAACAGAAATACAAAAAGAAAATGAGACAATAAATGAATCATATAAAATAGAGCTTGTAGAACTTGGTTCTGTTAATTGCATACCTTGTAAAAAGATGCAACCAATATTAGCTTCTTTACAGAAAAAATACAGAAATCAAATAAAAGTAACATTTTACGATGTTTGGAAAGACCCTTCTCCCGCACAAAAATTTGGGATAAAGCTAATACCAACTCAAGTGTTTTTAGATAATAATGGGGTTGAATTATTGAGGCATGAGGGATTTTTCCCTGAAGAAGAAATAGATAAGTTTTTGCAATCAAAAGGATTAAGAATAACAAATTAAGTTAATTTTATCTACACGAGTTTGTTTCTAAAAAAGTTTTATAGATAATATGATAGAAGAAATATTTACATTATTAAGTAATTTATTAAGTGGTAATATTTTTATTTCTCTAATAGCTTCAATTGGTTGGGGAATTATGAGTATATTATTAAGTCCTTGCCATTTAGCAAGCATTCCACTACTTATCGGATACATCAATACACAAGGAAAAATTTCTCTTCGAAATACTTTTTTTATATCACTTATATTTGCTATCGGAATTTTAATAACAATTGCCTTAATTGGGAGTATAACAGCATCTCTTGGAAGAATTATGGGAGACCTTGGCAACATCGGAAATATTCTTGTTGCATTAATCTATTTTATAATAGGATTATATCTGATGGATTTAATAAAATTGTCCTGGGGGAGTAATAATGTCAGATATATTAAGAAAAAAGGATGGATTGGGGCTATAACACTTGGTTTCCTTTTTGGAATTTGTCTTGGACCATGTACATTTGCTTTTATGGCTCCAGTGCTTGTAACTGTGTTTCAAGTTGCTCAAACAAACTTATTTTTTTCAATTCTACTATTACTTGCTTTTGGTATAGGACACTGTGCTGTTATTGTAGTAGCGGGGACATTAACAAAGAAAGTTCAGCTATATCTTAACTGGTCAGAAAATTCAAAAACAATAATTTATATAAAAAGGATATGTGGGGCTTTAGTAATAATAGGTGGAATATATTTTATTTATTCAATCCTTTAAACTTCCAACAAACTAAATAATTTTAGTTTTAAATCGTATATAATCATACCGTTGATTAATATGACTATTTTATATAAATTATAGTTAAGATTATTTTAATTAATGAACTCAAAAAATTTAAATTATAATAAAAAACTCATTGTTATTGGAATTTTTGGTATCGCGATGGGGTTCCTGGAAGCCATTGTAGTCGTATATCTCAGAAAGATATACTATCCGCAGGGATTTACATTCCCTTCTATAATTTTAACTCCTGAAATGGTTTCAATAGAATGGCTACGAGAATTAACTACAATCGTTATGCTTGCAATGATTGCTATTCTTTCAGGTATAGATAGTTTTGAAAGAATCTTGTATTTTTTATATACATTTGCAATATGGGATATATTTTATTATTTAGGATTAAAATTAATTCTTAATTGGCCAGAATCATTATTTACATGGGATATTTTATTTTTAATTCCTGTCCCATGGCTTAGCCCTGTTCTTGCACCAATTTTATGTTCATTAACAATGTTATACATTTCAATTCCATTATTATATTTCAAAGATAGAGGATATAATGTAAAATTTAAATATTACCAATGGACTTTAACAATTAGCGGAGCATTGTTGATATTCATATCGTTCATATTTGATTACAGTAAAATTATAATAGAGAATAATTTATTATATGATTTCTTCAATCTGTTACAAAACAAAGAATTTATTAAAATTAATTCTGAATTTATTCCGACACATTTTAATTGGCTAATTTTTATTACAGGAGAAATTTTAATATTGATCGCAGCAACTCATTCAATAATTAGTAAAAAGAAACAGATAAAAAATTAAATTTTAATTAAAAAACTTAATTCTTAAACTAAATAATTTAAAAATGGACTGGATAAATAACTTTAATCTTGCTAAAGAAGAATCCCAAAAATTACGTAAACCAATTCTACTTCAATTTGAAATGGAAGGATGTGGTGGCTGTAAAAAGTTATATGATGAAACATATTCTAATCCTGATGTCCAAAGGGAAATGAATGAATGGTTTATTTCATTAAAACTCGATTTAATCAAAGATAGAGAAATAAGGAGAGAATATTCAGGATATTGGACACCTTCATTTTACTTTCTGGATTACAGGGGAAAATCTTATTTAAATTTTAATGGTTTTTTACCGGCTGAAGAATTCAGAATTTTATTAAGACTTGGTTATTCTGAATTGATGATTCCACATGGTAAATATGATGATGCAATCAGAATTATGAGTTATGAAATTGACAGCTTAAAAAATTCAATATTATATCCCAAACTTTTATTACAAATTGCAGTTGCTAAATATATAAAGACAAAAGATAAAAACAGTTTTATGATTTCATTAAAGGAAATAAAGGAAAAATATCCAAATTCTCTTGAATCCAGAATGTATTTCTGGGAAGAATAAAAATTTAACAATAATAATCAAAATTTATGAATGACAGAATATATAATCAAAATCCTAATAAGTTAAGAAATAAAGAAAGAATTAAAAGATTAGAGGTTGATAAAGTAATATCTATTTGCCTGAAGCAAGGAAAGATAAAGACCTTATTAGATGTAGGAACAGGGAGTGGTCTTTTTGCTGAAGCCTTCTACAGAAACGGAATTAAAGTAAGCGGAATAGATATAAATAAAAAAATGATAAAAACAGCAAAATTGCATTTACCAAAATGTAAATTTTTTATAGCAAGTGCTGAATCTCTGCCCTTTCGGAAAAATTCCTTTGATGCTGTTTTTTTTGGATTGGTTCTACATGAAGTTGAGGACTATCACAAAACCATTTCAGAAGCATTTCGTGTTTCAAAACAATATACTTTTATTCTTGAATGGAAATTTAAAGAGGAAGAATTTGGACCACCTATTAAACACAGACTTAAATCAAAATTCATAGAAAAATTATCAAATGAAGCAGGTTATAGGGATATAATAAAAAAAAGACTTAAAAATTTGATATTGTATATTTTAAAAAAATAAAAGATAAATTCATTCATATATTACTTTTAATCTAAACCAATAATCAGAAAATGTTCAAAGTTTTATATTAACATTTTTAGGGGTATTGTATTATTTATAAATGATGAAAACCAAAACCATTTGCTTATTAAATATATTTTATTATATTAATAAATATGAATAAAAGAGAAAAAATAAAAGTTTTTGGTATTCTTGATGAAGATGCTTATAAACAAATATTAATGTGTGTTGAAAACGGAGAATATGGAGTATTATGCGCTGACCATCACATTGGATACAGTATGCCGATAGGAGGAGTTGTTGCATATAAAGATTATATAAGTCCCTCAGGAGTAGGATTTGATATTGCTTGCGGAAATAAAGCTGTAATGACTAATCTCAAAGCTGAGGATATAGAAATCAAGAAAATAATGGATGAAATTGTTAATCAGATTGGGTTTGGTCTTGGCCGTCCAAATCCGAAACCAATTGAACATCCTGTTTTAGATAAAATTGCAAAATCAAATTTAAAATATATTCGTAAATTGTACCCACTTGCGCAAGAACAGCTGGGGACTGTGGGCAGCGGAAATCATTATGTTGATCTATTTAAAGATGAAAATGGGAATTTATGGATTGGGGTACATTTTGGTTCACGGGGGTTTGGTCATAAAATAGCTATGGGATTTCTTGCATTAGCCCGAAAAATGAATTTTGAAGACAGACCAAAAGATGTTAATAATATGATGGCTCCTCCAACACTATTAAAAGTAAATTCCGAACTTGGACAAGATTATATTTATGCAATGCAACTTGCAGGGGAATATGCATACGCCGGGAGAAATGCTGTTGTCGATAAGGTATTGGAAATTATTGGAGCAAAATGTGTATTCGAAGTCCATAACCATCATAACTTTGCCTGGCAGGAAAAACATTTCGGTGAAAATTTTTGGGTGGTAAGAAAAGGATGTACTCCTGCATTTCCTAAACAATTATCTTTTATAGGTTCAACTATGGCTGATGAATCAGTAATAGTTGAAGGCATTGATTCAAAAGAAGCAAGAGAATCACTTTTCTCAACAGTTCATGGTGCAGGTAGAATAATATCAAGGATAAAGGCAGCCGGAAGAATAAAATGGAAAAAAGGTAAAAAAGGACAACACTATCCGGTAAGAATATCTGGCGGACTTATTAATTTTAAAGATGTTCAGAAAATGATGTCGGAAAAAGGAATTGAACTCAGAGGAGGAGGCGCTGATGAATCACCAGATTGTTATAAAAAACTTGATGAAGTTTTAGGATTCCATAAAAACTCTATAAAAATACTTCACAGACTAACTCCGATTGGAGTAGCAATGGCTGGGGAAGATGTCTATGATCCTTACAAAGATTAATTTAAAATTTTTTTTAATTCATACTTAATACCCGATAGTTACAGAAAAAATAATAGAATCGTTATTTATTGTTTAATAATACTTTACTATATATATTATAAATGATAATTCTTTTTTTAAAAATATATATAAAATAATATGAAAAACAAAAAATTTATTTTGTTAATAACATTTATAATACTTTTAGGATTAACTATAATTTATATTTCAACAAATGCATTTGACAAATTCGTATGCTCCTCAAATGATAAGATTGATGAGAAACAAATTCAAATAACAAATTTAAATAAAGATACAATGGGAACAATTGAAGAAAATAATCCTGAACAAGAAAATAAAAAAATTAATTATTCAAAAATTAAATTACCTGAACCCGTTTACAGTAGTAATACTTCTGTGGAAGAAGCTTTATCAAAGAGAAAATCAATCAGAGATTTCCAGAAAAAACCACTTAGTATTGAGAATATTTCTCAAATACTGTGGGCAGCTCAGGGAATAACTGATAAAGGAAAAAATAAAAGAACAGCACCTTCCGCAGGGGCTTTATACCCTTTAGAAATTTATATTCTTATAGGTAATGTAAAAGAAATTGAAAGTGGAATATACAAATATAAACCACACCAACATGAAATAGTTTTAATAGCAGCAGGAGATAAACGCGGAGACTTAGCTAAATACTGCGCACAACCTGAAGCGATCCAGACAGCTCCGATAACTCTTGTATTCGCCGCTGTATATGAGCGAACATCTGTAAAATATGGACAAAGAGCAGAAAGGTATGTTCACATAGAAGTTGGACATGCAAGTCAGAATGTATGTTTACAGGTAATATCTTTAAATCTCGGAACTGTAACAATAGGTGCATTTCAGGACTCATATGTAAAAAAAACAGTTCAGATGTTGCAAGAGGAAGACCCACTTTATGTAATGCCTATAGGATATAGTAGGTAATAACTATTCTTTAAAATAAATCAATAAAACATTAAAATCTAAAAAGGTACTGCATTTTAAGAAAAAATTGTCTATCAGTTAAGGTGTATTTGGTTGCTCCCAATAAATCATTAAGATTGTCATATTGATTAGTAAATCCTAAATAAAATATGGTAAAGGGATTTGGTTGATATGTAATCAAAGGATTAAAATAAAAACCATCTGAAAAAGAATTATACTCAAAAATAAATCTTAATGATATATCTTTAATCATTTGATAATTAATAGAATTTCTTAAAATATAACCCGAATGGAGAATTTCTCCCTTATAAGATTTTGATAACTGAAAATAATTATAATCAACAGAAAGTTTTAAATTATTAATTGGCTTAAAATTAAACCATAATTCATTTCTGAAACCAAAACCGACTGATGGATTCTCATCTCTTATAATATATCTTCCTGCTTCGATGAAAAATCCACCCGTCAACCAATCGAAAGTATTCGCATTAAAGTTCAACCATATTCTTTTTGCATCAGTCAGAAATTTACCACCGAACCTTTCGTTGTTGATAAATAAATTTCCTAAGTATATCTGAATTTGATTTTTCAAAAGAAACCAAAAACCAGCAATAGCAAATTGTTCTCTTAAATTTCCGGAATAGTCCAAAGACAAAGATGCTCTGAGCGATGTTTCAATTCTTTTTAAAAAATCTTTATCCACATAAAATAAATATGATTGTCCGGTTTCAAAAGTATGATAATCATTGTTACTATTGAAACCATTATCCATTCTTAATTCAGGTGATTTCATTGAATATTCAAATTCAAAACTATAATGTTCAGCATTTCTTTGAATGTTAATTATGGTACCGGTCCCATTAAAAGATTCTCCATTAAATTTTCCTGAGTATATATTACCAAAAATAATTTCTCTATTATAATTTGTATCTATAATTTCCTTAGTATAACTTTTTAAAACCTGAAATTTAAGTGTATAATTTTGAAGAAATCTGTAACTTCCATCCAGGGAAAACACTCTGTTAAAACCTTCAGGATCCCAAAATTCATCTCCTTCTTTATTAACCTCCCGATCTGTAATTGTAAAACCAATGTATGAATCATCATCAAAGAGAGAATATTTGTATCTTAAAATATTTGAGAAAGATTTTCTGTTAGTAACAAGAAAATCACTTGATTCTGTAAACGGAACAATAAAGGGGGTCTTTTTATCGTAAGCACTGATATAACCAATTTCACTTTTATTTATTCTTCCTGTAAGTTTTATTGCAAAAAGCGGATTATTAATTGAACGTGTATAAACAGTATTAAATAAATTATTAAATATGTTTGCCCCTTCATTAAAGAATGGTCTTTTTTCCGGATAAAAAATTGCAAAAGGATTATTAACATTAATAACTCCAGCATCTGCCTCAACCTGAGAAAAATCCGGATTTAAAGTAAACTCCCCTATTAAATTTGAAGTAAAGTTATATTTAAAATTAAAACCTGCATTGATTTTAATTTTTTCATTACGGAATTCAGAATTTGCATTATTAAAATCGATAATAGTTCCCTTCTGGGAACCCAGTAAATATGGTAAAATTTCTATGTTTTTACCTACATTAACATCGTTAATACCTTTAATAACAGCATAATCAGTAAATAAGGTTGGACTATTACGGTTAATTTTAACAAATGAATATTGGTATCTATTTTCCCTGGGGCGATTTCTAATTATATGAAAATGCCAATCTCTTAAACTATCAGAAGGAAATTTTATACTTTTAAAAGGAATTGCAATCTCCACAGTCCACTTATCATCATAGATTTTAGCACCCGAATACCAAATTAAATCGAAATTCATATCTTCATTACCATTGGACATCCACATCCCATCCCCCTGAACTCCATAAGGGTTAACGAATAGTTCATAAGCATTTTTTCCCTCTGAATAAGTATCGAATATTATTCCAATAAAATCATCTGAAAATGCATTATCTCTTTTAGTTAATGTTTTCCTTAATTTTTTAATATCTTTTTCATAGCAAATAAAACCTATATAAAAATTATCACTATCATAAAACATCATAAATTCTGTTTCGACTTCAGGGGTTGTATTATTACCGGGAGAAACCTCATAGAAATTTCTATACTTTTTTAATTTACTCCAAACAGTTTCTTTTAATTCTCCATCAATATTAATTTCCTGATTTAATATCTTCTCAATTTCTAAAATAGAGTTAACTGTATCATTAGAATCATTAAAATCTAACAGTATAAAATTTTTACCTAAAGAGTCATCAGAAAGGGAAGAATTTTCTTTTGATAAACTAACAGTATCAGAAACTGAATTAAAATTTATTTCGTCACTTAAAATAAAATCCTGAGCAAAGATTATTTTACTGATTAAAAATACAATAAATAAAATGTAAATCTTCCTCATTCAAGCTTTTTTAATTTATTACGAAATTTTTTTAAAAAAGTTGCTTAACTTATAAATTTTTAGATTGAAATAAACAGTAATATGTGTTAGTTTAAAAACTTTAAAAATAATAAAAATAATTGATATGAAAAACTTTATTTACTCCATTATGATTTTGTTATTTAGTGTCGGTGTATTATTTTCACAAGAAGAATTAAAGTTACCTCCCCCAATCAACAATGAATTTCTAAATGCCTGTGAAGGTATATGGAAATCAGAGCCATACAACTTTTTTGGACTTCAATGGACTGATGAAATATCATTAAAATGGACCCTGAACGGACAGTATATGATTTTAAACGGGCAATCAAAATCTGAAACCGGTTTTTCATTTAACAGTATGACCATTTTATTTGTTGATAAAGATGGTAATGTTAAAAGTTGGGGTTTTGATGATTGGGGCGGTGATGTTGCTTACTTTGAAGGGAAAATTGTTGGATCCGTTATGACTATGGAAGGCGGTACAAAGTATATAAAAGGGAAATATACTTTAGAATTAAATGGCAACATTATGTATCAAAGAGGAGATTTTATATTTATTGATTCTGAAACCGGGAAAGAAACTAAAGAGACATTAGATTTAATTTATAAAAAGTTATAAAAAATCTTTGTATTTATATCACTCAACTTAAAATTTTAAAGATACAAAAATGAAAAAAATTTTTTTATCTGCATTAGTTATATTTTTTTTACTTACAAACGCATTAGTCTATTCACAGAAAAACAGATTAACTCCTGAAATATTATGGTCTTTTGGGCGTATATCAAATGTTGAAGTATCCCCGGATAAAAATAATATATTGTACGCTGTTCGCTATTATGATATTGCAAAAAATTCATCACAAAACGACTTTTACATTATTTCTCTTGATGGAAGTATGAGAATAAGATTAACAAACTCTCCCGATGCAAAGTATTCAGCTAAATGGCGTCCAGATGGTAACAGAATTGGATTTATATCAAATAAAAACGGTTCTTTTCAATTGTGGGAAATTAATCCTGACGGAACCAATCTTAAACAAATTACTAATATTGATGGCGGAATTACAGAATTTAAATACTCTCCTGATTGTAAAAAAATATTATTTTTGAAAGATGTAAAACTTGATGATGATATACACGATTTATTTCCAGACCTTCCTTTTGCAAATGCAAGACTTGAAACCGATTTGATGTACAGGCATTGGGACGAATGGCACGACTATTCATATAGCCATTTATTTATTGCCAACTATTATGATGGCAGTGTTTCAGATCCAATTGACATTATGTACGGGGAAAAATATGACACCCCTCTGAAACCTTTTGGTGGCATAGAAGAAATAAATTGTAGTTCAGATGGTAAATATATTGCTTATACCTGTAAGAAGATGAAAGGAAAACAATATGCTTTATCAACAAATTCTGATATTTATCTTTATAACTTAGAAAATCAAACAACAATCAATATTTCTGAAGGAATGATGGGATTTGACCGTTCACCTGTTTTTTCTCCTGATAGAAAATATTTAGTTTGGGAGTCAATGGAAAGAGATGGGTATGAATCTGATAAAATAAGAATGATACTTTATAATTTTGAAACAAAAGAAATTAAAGATTTAACAAAAGATTCTGATAACAATGCTGAAAAATATTACTGGTCAGAAGATAATAAAAGGATATACTTCATAAGTGGGATAAAAGGTACTGAAGAAATATTCGAATATAATCTTGAAAATGATAAAATCAGAAGAATTACTGATGGTATTCACGATTATACTTCTGTTCAAGAAGCAGGTAATTTCTTAATAGGAACAAGAATGTCAATGAGTTCACCTGTTGAAATATACAAAATTAATCCGAAAACAGGAGAAGAAATACAATTAACATTCGAAAATAAAAATATTCTGGATAAAATAAAAATAGCAGAAGTTAAAAAAAGATGGGTTAAAACTACTGATAATAAAGATATGCTCGTTTGGGTGATTTATCCCCCTGATTTCGATTCAACTAAAAAATATGCTGCTTTACTTTACTGCCAGGGTGGTCCGCAAAGCACCGTAAGTCAATTCTGGAGCTATCGATGGAATTTTCAAATTATGGCTGCAAATGATTATATAGTTGTTGCTCCAAACAGAAGAGGGGTACCCTCATTCGGACAGGAATGGAACGAACAAATAAGTGGAGATTATGGGGGGCAAAATATGAAGGATTATTTAAGCGCTATAGATGATATATGTAAAGAACCTTTCGTAAATAAAGAAAAATTGGGAGCGGTTGGTGCAAGTTACGGCGGTTTTTCAGTTTTCTGGCTTGCCGGAAATCATAATAAAAGATTTAAAGCCTTTATTGCTCACGATGGGATGTTTAATCTTGAAGCTCAATATCTTGAGACAGAAGAAATGTGGTTTGTAAATTGGGATTTAGGTGGAGCATATTGGGAAAAAGATAACGAAATAGCACAGAGAAGTTATGAAAACTCCCCACATAAATTCGTTCAAAAATGGGATACTCCTATTTTAATTATTCATGGTGGCAAAGATTTCAGAATTTCTTATACCCAGTCTATGCAAGCATTCAATGCAGCTATACTACTCGGGATACCAGCAGAATTTTTATTCTTCCCGGAAGAAAATCATTGGGTCCTTAGTCCACAGAATGGTATTTTATGGCAAAGAGTTTTCTTTAATTGGCTTGACAAATGGTTAAAATAAAAAATATATATTAAATTGAATTTTTACAAATTAAATAAAAAAACAATGAAAAGTAAAAATTTATTGTTAACATTATTAATAATCCTATTTTCTACCTGTATAATATATCCGCAAGAAAAAAATAAAGGTGAATTTATTGACAGATTTAGTCCATATTACGACCAGATGTTGAAAGAAATAAATGAATTTGAAAATCCACCAAAACTTCAAAAGAAATATTTCAAACTTGATTACTCAGGATTAAATATTCCTAAAGCTCTATCTGAATTTAAATATTATTGGTTTAATGAGCCAAGTTCACAAGGGATTACCGGGACCTGTTGGTCATTTTGTACAACTTCTTTTTATGAATCAGAAATATACAGAATTCATAATAAAAAGTTAAAGCTATCTGAAATGTGGACAGTGTATTGGGAATATATTGAGAAAGCAAAAGGATGGGTTAGAATGCGTGGAGAAATGAATTTTGGAGAAGGTTCGCAATCAAATGCTGTGAAGAGAATCTGGAAATTATATGGGGTCGTACCTCTGGAAGTATATACCGGTTTATTACCAAATCAAAAATTCCATAATCACAGTAAAATGTTTAATGAAATGCAGGCATATCTTGAGTATGTAAAAAAGAAAAATGAGTGGAATGAAGAGGTAGTAATTGGTACGATTAAGAGTATTTTAAACCACTATATGGGTACCCCCCCGGAAAAATTTATTTATCAAAATAAAGAATATACACCAAAGGAATTTTTAGAAAAAGAAGTAAATTTAGATTTGGATGATTATGTAGATATAATGTCTTTACTTGAACAACCATTTTATGAACAGGTTGAATACCCAGTACCCGATAATTGGTGGCATAATAAAGAATATTATAATATACCGGTAGAAGAATTTATGGCGTTAATAAAGGAAGCAATTAGAAATGGCTTTACTATGGCAATTGGCGGAGATGTATCTGAAGCCGGCTATGATTCACGAAGTAAAGCTGGAATTGTACCAACTTTCGACATCCCATCAAATTATATTGATGATTATGCAAGAGAATTCAGATTTGATAATAAAACAACAGGAGATGACCATGGTATTCATCTTGTTGGTTATACAACAAAAGAAGGAAAAGACTGGTATTTGATAAAAGATTCAGGAGCAGGTTCAAGAAATGTAGAGCCCAAAGGTTTTTATTTTTATCATGAGGATTATGTAAAACTGAAAATGTTAACTTTAACAGTTCACAAAGATGCTGCTCAGAAAATACTAAGTAAGTTTTAAATTACATTTTATAAGAAATTATAAGTTCGAATAATATCACCTTAAATATAACTCTAACCTAATACTAACCTTCCGATTATGAGATTATTAAAAATAAAATTAGATTATGGATATTTTTAAACAAAACAAAATTCTTATTTTTTTAGTAGTAATTTTAGCGCTTCTCAATATATCCAGTTTAATAGGAATATGGGTATTAAAAACAGGAAAACTTTTAACACATAACAACATTTTTTATATACCACAAAATGAGTATTTAATACAATCAAAGTCAGAAATATTGGATAAACTTGACTCAGAATTGGAATTTAATATAGAACAAACTGAAAAATTCAATAAAATAAGAAATAAATACCACCAAGAGATAAAAGAAAGGATGAAAAAAATTTATAACATCAAAAAGAAAATACTAACTGAAATTTTATCTAAAGAACCGGAAATTTCAAATGTCCAGCAAAACATAAATGATATAGGTAATTTTCAGGCGGAAATGGAATTAAATATTTTTCTACAATATAAAGAAATAAAATCTCTTTGTAATAATGAACAACTAATAAAATTTGAAAAGATTATAGAAAAAATTCTTTATATTCCAGAACCAGACCCCCCTCCACCACATTAATGAAAAAATTTTAAAAGCTTTCTATTTATTTTATTTAAATTTTAAAAAATATTAGAACCTAAAACGCAATCCACAACCCAAGTGCTCCTCTGGAGCTTTTAGTTTCTTTTTCATAAGTATATTCACCGGTAATTCTAATATTTCTTTTCAGGTTATAAGACAGGCTTGCTGTATAACTCTCATAATTTAATTCGTTATAATCTGATTCTACTTTATTAAATAACAAAGTTGCAAACCACTTACTACTTTCAAAATCAGGTGATAAAATCAATTCTGCAAAACCACCCTGAGTTTTGATTCTATCATCAGGAAGAACTGGTAGAAATTTAGGGTTTTTATCACTTCTATAAACATACTGAAAGTTTAATTCAGCATATTTAGATATAATAGAAAAATCACCGCCAATCATAAACAAATCGTTTGTCAATCCATTTGGATTAAATGAATCTTTAGGTTTCTCTTTTCCATAATAACCGAAAGTACCCACCCTTAAATTTTCATTTATCTCCTGTGAAACTCTCAAAAGAAAATTTTTATAATTATCTATATCAAAAATTTCTTTTGTGCTTATACCATTACCATTAACAATTTCAAGGGTAAAATCTGTTTTGGTTGGTGCTCCGTAGGTAAGCATGAAACCTCTTTCATATTTCAAATTTGCATAAGAATTACCAACTTTTGTTGTATAAACCTTATAATCTTCAAGGGTTAATCTCAATTCTCTTTTAAATAACGGGTCAGAAACCTGAAATTGACCAATATAAAAATCTAAGTCCTGATTAAATAAATCATTAAACATTACGAATGCATCCTCAATACCAGCCATTTCTCCTCTCTCACTAATGAAATAATAAAAATAATAAGATATATCTTTGGCTATATTTCCTCCAGACATAAATTTTAAAATATAGGGTGTACGAAAATCTGGATTAACATCCCTATCTTTCTCTAATTGTCCATATAACTCTAATCTTACTGCAAAAGGAAATTCCCGCATAAGAGACAATTCCGGATCCCCGGTATTTCTAAAGAATCTTTGTGGCTCTTTATCAGGAATTTGAAAACCATTGCCGGCAAATTCTTCTCCAAAAGGTTTTAATTTGGGGACAACATAATGACACACATTGCAAGACAAGTTATACTTCCTTGCAAATGCAGGTATAGCATAAACAGATTCAGAAATAAAACATATTATTAGAAGTATTAAAAAAGAAAATAATGCAATTTTTTTCATCTTTTTTAGATTTTATTATTTTTAATCTAATATTGTTATTATTGTTTCGTGCCGATTAACTTCTATTATTTCACTTTCTTCTAACGGAACTCCGAGAAATTCTGTAACTGGAGTTGGTAATTTCTGATAATTTAAAATGGCTCTGATTTTAACTATACCTAACTCTATATTATCCGGTATTATCCAGGTATATGTTTCGAGTTTTGTCTCACGAGGCCCAATTCTATAATCAGGACCAAAAGAAGCTGTATTCCATTGCATAATTGTCATCCTTCCCTGTGGGTCTAAATATGGCATTCTAAAAATCCTATCACCTATTGGGATTCCATCCCTCTGAATACCTTTGAAATTTGAAAGCCCAAGAGGAATTGCCATATCTTGATAGGCAAGTGTATCTGAGGCAATAGTAAATTCCTCTCCTTTAAAACCTTTTCTGTCTACTTTCAGATGATAAATATTTCCTTTTGAATCAATTGCTTCAACATGTAACCAAAGCATTCTTTCTTCTGCAGAGCCTGTGGGAAATTTATGCCCTGTCTTTGCATTAAACAACAAAACAGTAAATTTTACTTGTTCACCCGGTTCAGCTTCCCTAATATCTGGGTGTATTCTAACTTCTACTGTACCTTTAACTTTCCCGGGGTCATGTGCTCCGTGGAATAAATGCTGACTTACATCGGTATGAAATATTCCCATAAGTGCATTATATCCTTCAGAACGAGGCATATGACAGGTTTGACATTGAACTCCTTCTTTATAATAGGGACCTTCTTTCCATTCAATTTGAGTAGCTTTTACCCATACATCATAGGGAGACTTTTCGTTATGACATACGCCACAAAAATCACCCTTGTTTAACAGTTCATTCTTTTTAATTTGGTGATATGGAGAAACAATATCTGAACGATTCCCATATTTTATTTTACCCGGATTAGAAATATAATTATAATTAAATGGCACAGTTCCGGAAAAACCTGAAATAGTATGACAAACATCACATGATACAGACTCATTAGCACGTGAGTTCATAATTGGTTTTGGTGGTGGAACATCACCAGCCATAAAAGCAACAGGAGAATGACAACCATTGCAACCTGCTTTAACTCCGGCAACTTTTGAATCTTTTTCTGAATGTGGCACTGCAAGTTTAAAATATTCAATTTCATCCCAATGATGTGTATAACATTGTGACATCATCATCTGTAACCACTGTTGATAGAAATCAATATGACACGAACTGCCACATGCTTCAGGTTTCTCAAAATTTTCATACTTAAATATTCCTAATGCATCATCTCCTGATTTATAGTTCTGTGAAAATGCAACTATTGAGAATAGAAAAATTATTAATATTGTTATTGTTTTTCCCATTTTTTATTGTTGTAATTTAAATTTTTCATATTACAAACCACTTTCCTCTCCTCCTGCGATTAAATTATTAATAGAAATTTTAAATTACAATGAGAAAATTTCAACTTTTTGAATTGAATAAAATCAATTAATAATTTATGTTTAGGTAACTGGTGATGGAGTTCACCTGAATTAGTGTTAACGACACTTGATAACTCCTGCAGGCAAGAAAAGTTTTCAGGAGTTTTTTATTATATGAAAAGTAATAATAAAAATAATACCCTCAAAAAATTTTCCAGAAACAATCTCGAGAATGCCCTACTCGAATTTAAAAACATTATATATCCGAAATTAGACTCTAAAGAAAAAGAGAGTTTAAATAACCTACATAAAAAACTAATAGAAAATGTTGTTAATTTCGTTGTCATAGGGCAATTTAAGAGAGGAAAATCTACATTTATTAATACTTTACTTGGTGAGAAAATACTACCGACAGGAGTCATACCTCTCACCTCAATAATTACAATAGTTAAATTTTCTGAGGTTCTTTTTGCAAAGGTATTTTTTAACAACAACACATCAAGTGAAATCAAGATATCAGAGCTATCATCTTATATAGCCGAGAAAGAAAATCCAAAGAATGTAAAAAATGTTAAATATATATTAATCGGTCATCCTTCAGAAATATTAAAGAAGGGAATGGTATTCGTGGACACTCCGGGAGTCGGTTCGCTACACATAGATAACACAAAAGTGACAAATGAATATATTTCAAAAATCGATGCAGCAATATTTATAACATCAACAGACCCGGCATTATCTGAAGTCGAAATTTCTTTTCTGGAGAGTGTGTTAAATATAACAGATAAAGTTTTTATTGTGATAAACAAAATTGATTATCTAAACGAAAAAGAGATAGAAGAATTCCGTAAATACACTGATGCACAACTTTCAAGCCATTTTAAAAATAAACCTGTAAAAATATTTTATGTCTCAGCTAAAGACGCTTTTAATGCAAAGTTAAACAAGGATTTCTCTAAATTTTTAAAAAGCGGTTTTGCCGATTTAGAAAAAAATATTGTTAATTACTTCGAAAATGAAAAAGAAAACATTTTATTTGACTCAATTAAAAGACAATTAATTGAATTAATAAACGGGATTGAGATTTCATTGGAACTTGAAATTAAATCACTCTTATTACCCCTTGACAATCTGAAACAAAAAACAATTCTATTAAATGATAGTCTTAGTTCTATTCAGAAAGATGAAACCGAATTTATAAAAAAAATAAAAAATGAAAATAAAATTATATTGAATAATGCTCACGACACAATCTATGAGCTAAAGAGTAATGTGATTAAAGAAATAGAGAATGAATTAAAGGAATTCGCAAAAAGAAATAAATCAATTAAGTTTTCAGAATTTAAAACCAAGTCTGAACAACTCTTTAAAGAATTAATCCGTAATAAGATAGAAAATATAAGAATTATCATTGAAAATGAAATAAAGCAGAAATCATCTTATTTATATCAAGAAATACTGGATAAATTCAACAATAAAATAAATGAAATTTATCGGATAACTTCAGAAATTTTTGATTTTAAGTTAAAGGAAATGCATATAGAAGTAGAATATAGTTTCCCGGTACAGTTTGAGTATATTACATACGATTTCAAATTAATGTTTAATTTTGACAAGTCACTTTTTTCTTTTTTTCTACCCTCAGAAAAGAGAAACAATATTTTTCTGAATAAACTTTTAAACAGAATTGAATTTACTGTTAATTATAATCTGGGATATATAACTGACAGTATAGAACGAAAGCTTGAAAAAAATCTAATAAACTATAACAATAATCTCAAAGAAAAGATAAACGAATTAATAGATAAAATAATTTTCATTTTAAATAATGTAAAAAAGTTAAAAGAACGGGAAAAGCTTAAATACGATTCAATAATTCAAACATTAACATCAAAGATTGAAAAAATTAATACTCTAAAAGAAGATTTATTAAATAATCCCTAAAATATGTCTACCATATCACCTAAACATAGAAGAGTTTTATGCTCAACGCTAAGTGTTATAGAAAGGAGTATTGATGAGATGATTAATTTATTAAACTATGAAGAGAAAATCACCTATGAAATCACCCCGAAATTAGAAAAGGCTGAAAAAGATAACTTAATGAAAAAATTAAAAACTTTAAAAGAGCATATAAATAATTTCACAAAAAAATATCCGATAGAAAAAGAGAAATTCTCTATCAGAAAAATATTAAATAGTAAAAAATCTATCTGGGCAATAAACCTGGAAGAAATAAAGTCTAAGGAATTAAAGAAAAAATATTCTATAGAGAATATTTCTGAGGAGGATTACGATAATAATCTGGAATTTATTATTAATTATATAAAATCACTTTAGATTCAAATTATTACAAAATTATTTCTCTAAAAATTTTAGTTATGGGTGTATTTGAAAAAATCCGAACCGATTTTATTAACCGGCTTGGTAAGGGAAAAAGCAAAAACTAAATTTCCCCTCCATTTACAAAATCAGAAAGCGAAAAGTTTACACTGTAGTTAACACGAAGCGTTATTCTTGGGGAGATAATTTCAAGTTTTTCCGGTATTCACAAACTGTTCCAAAATCTCTTTTATTTTGGAAAATATAAAAAAATGTCCGTAATCATCATAGAGTTTGCTTTTACAATTCCTGATATTATCCGATAAATATTTACTGATTTCATAAGTAATCATAACATCTTTTTTCCCTTGCCACAAATAAAATTGCGTGTCTAATTTACTAAAATCTATCTGCCAGTCGCTTATAAAAACTTGCTGGTCAACTGCTAATCCCTTATAACCGCCTTTGAACGATTCTTCTATATCTTTTTTTATATCTGGGATATTTGATAAAATTTCTTTATCTGTTTCCGGTAACGGTTTTGACATATTTTTAATAAGTCTGTCCACTCCCCCCTGCACTAAAAAAAAGATAATTAAGTTATGTAGGAAATGATTTTTCTTTGCAAGAGTAAATATAATTTTGTTTGCTTTCATTAATCCTTTCATCTCACTTTTGGAATGAATTGGCGCGAAACTGGATACAAGCCCGGCACTTTTAATTCTTTCCGGCATTACATAGGCGCAAGAGATTGTATAGGGACCGCCGGCTGAATGGCCAAAAACAGAAAACTGATCAATGTTTAGATGATTTGCAAGCTGTTTAACATCATCTGCAAAATCTAATAATGTTCTATTTTTCTTGAAATCAGATAAACCCATACCTGGTCTATCGGGGCATATCACTTTTACGTTTAACGATTTTATCTCTTCTAAAACCGGCAAAAGAAACAACCTTGAACCAGGCCAACCATGAAAGAAAAATACAGGTACTCCCTCTTCCTTGCCTAATATAATATATTGCAACCTTCTGTTATCTTTTAAAAGGATATAATCATCAATATAATCTTTTGATTTAGTCATCTCTTTTGTTGCCATATTTAGATATCTAATTTATCTTCTTGAATAAAGGTTTGATTTGTTTGTTCTAATTTTGATTTTCAGGATTATATTACCGAGCCTGGCGGCAAGTTTTTTAAAATCAAATAATCTTCTTTCTATTTTCAAAACATAAATCTAATTTAGCAGGTATCAGTTTAAAGCTGTTTTGTAATCAAAGGTTTACCATCAGAATATTGCCCAATCCTTATATCTATTAAAATTATTTCTTCTCTCAATAAACTGAAAATTTTCTAAATCAAAATGCGGAGAGGGGGAGATTCGAACTCCCGATACAGTTACCTGTATAACGGTTTTCGAGACCGCCGCTTTCAACCACTCAGCCACCTCTCCGAAAAAGAGTTTGCTCGAAAAATTATAAAAAGAACCAAGTAATATTAATAAATTATCTTTATTTATTTATATTTACAATTCAAAGAATTTGTTCATTTTTTTTAATAAGTGATTTTATAAAATTTATATAAAAATTATTTTGTATAATATTAAGAAATTATTCAAAATAACCATTATAATTGGCTGGCTTATTTTTACAGTGTTATATTTTACTTCTGCAATTTTTGAGACTTAAATACCGCTTTATGATGAAAAAAATTATAAAAGTTTTGTTTTTAATATTATTGGTATTTTAATATTATACATAGCTACATTAATAGTTGTATATGGTGGGGCTATTTTTGTTAAAGATACTTTCTTATTATATTCAGATCCAGATTTTATGAAAAGAGTTGAATTATTAAGAAATAAATTTACTTCCAAAGAGGAAAAAAAGAAAATACGTACAGAGAATACAAAACTTTTATTTAAAACTTGGAAAAAAGGTTCAAAATGGCTTGCTTTAGGTCTTTTACTTATTATTATTGGTGGTATAATTATAAATCTATAAAAAAAGAAAAATGAATAGTTATGCATTAATCACCGGAGCTTCAGGAGGAATTGGTTTAGAATTAGCAAAATTATTTGCGAAAGATAAAATCAATCTTATTTTAGTTGCAAGAAGCAAGGATAAGTTAATTTCAATAGCTGAAGACTTAGAGAAACAACATAATATTAAAGTAATTTATATTGTAAAAGATTTATCCCAATCTGATTCAGCTTTAGAAATTTATGAGGAAGTAAAATCAAAGAATATCTTTTTAGAATTCCTAATTAACAATGCCGGATTTGGAAGTTATAAGGAGTTTATAACAGAAGACTGGAATATTTATCAGAAAATGCTTACCCTGAATATTTATAATCTTGTTCACTTAACATATTTATTTGCAAATGAAATGAAAAAAAATGGAGTTGGTAAGATTATGAATGTTGCTTCTACTGCAGGGTTTCAACCAATACCCGGATTAAATGTATATTCAGCAACCAAGGCATTTGTTTTATCATTTACAGAGGCATTACATCACGAGTTAAAAAACTACGGGATAACAGTAACTACATTATGTCCGGGCAGTACCATAACAAATTTTCATAAAATAGCAGGCTTAAAAGGAAGAAAGCATATTGCAATGAAAAGTGAAAAGGTTGCTAAATCAGGATATAAAGCTTTAATGAAAGGAAAACAAACTGAAGTAACTGGAATCTTAAATAAATTTTCTGTTTTTATTGTAAGATTTACCCCAAGAAAAGTAGTACCTATTATTTCAAAAAAAATTATAAAAGGAATCTAAAATGTCAAATTCACATAAAATTATTGCAAAACATCAGGATGGTATGAGCTTTCAAATAGATATAGCAGGGCATAATATAATAGTTGATACCGCAGAATCATTTGGCGGAAAGAATCAGGGACCACCTCCTAAACAATTAATGTTAGCAGCACTTGCAGGATGTACAGGTATGGATGTTGTTTCTCTTCTTTCTAAAATGCGAATACAGTTTGATTCTTTTAATTTAACAGTTGAGGGAATAGTAAATCCTGAACATCCTAAAAAGTATAATAAAATTCACATCATTTACCAGCTAAAAGGTAATAATATTCCTGAAGATAAAGTAGAGAAAGCTGTAAATCTTTCTCTTGAAAAATATTGCGGAGTTGCTGCAGTATATAAAAAAGCAATTGAACTAACCTATAGTATTGAAATTAATAACTCTCTAATTGGGAAAATTAATAAACTCTGAACCGCACTGAAACCCCCGCAGAAACTTTTGCTGATGTTGTTGGCTGATATATACTCTGTATGTTAAATGTTCCTATATCAATAATAACGGGACCTGTATCAATTCCAAGACCAGCACTTAAAGTAAATTTTTCCCTTCCACCAAAAGTAGCTCCAATTCGGGGAGAGAATTTTTTATTAATATTTACTTCAGCCCCAACTGCTAAAATAGGGGTTGTTGTACCACCACCCCTTTTTATCAACCCCTGAATGTATTCAAGAGAAAAATTAATTAATTCAAGTCTTTCCGTATCCTGTTGTCTTTTTCTTTTTGAGTCTTCCAAACAAAGTCTATAATTAAACCCAATTCTAATAGATGTTGGTAAATATGAAATAACATTGGTTGAGGTTCTTTTTGAATTTAACAAAGCTTCAAGTGAATCAATCTGTCCTTCCTTTGTAATATCTGTTAATATAAATCCGCCATCATAAAGATATTTATTGGAATTTTTATACCAGTTTATATATCCAAGATCTATCAAACTAATTCCAAAATCAAATGTACCCAGTTTTAAGAAATTAAAAACTTTCATACTTAATCCAAGATCAGCTGCAATTCCAATACCAGCAAAATTGAAAGTATATCTTAACCTTTCCTTTCTATCCCCAAGTACTCCTCCATAATTCACATTCATTCTACCATAAGTATAAATTCTGTTTGTATCATCAGTAAAGAAAGAAAAATTATTAGTTACAATTTCAGAATGCAAAACACCAAATAAAGGTTTTATAGAAAATCCATAATATATATCTCCATATTTGCGGCGGTCTTTAGATTTGATCTTGTTAGAGTATGTTAAATTAATTTGTTTTACCCAGGTACCGCTATAATCCAATTTACTTAAATCATAAGTGCGGTTTTTATCATTTCCAAAAAATATTAATTCCATAAAATCTCTTGGTGTAAACAAATTGCCCCAAAATCTATCATCTATTGAAACTCCAAAAGTACCGGATTTCGGAGTATTATATATAAAAGTTAATAAATTCCATGTCAAAACGAAATGTGTTTCTCTATCGCTTGCCTGATTAACAATATCCCATTTTTCCCAATCATTTAAAACTCTTCCTTTATTATCAACGAAATATTGAGTATAAAAACTATTAGAAAAATAATCTCCATAGAAAGAATAACCAAAACTTGTTCCCAAATTAAAATAGTATCTTGCTTTTACAGTAGATTTATGCCTGCTAATATTAGCAGGGTTATTATTAAAAGCATCGTAAGCCCACATATTTGAAACCCCAGTTCTTCCCATAGAATAACTCCTGACCCCATATAAATATTGTGCATAACATTCACTCAATGTACACAATAATAACACACCACCAACAAAAATAAGCTTAATATTTTTAAACCCTTTCAGAATAATTAGCAAAATTTATTCGTTATTATTAATATAATACCTGAATGTCCCATAGCTCAATTGCCTGATATAATCACTATCTCTGATTCTAACTCTTCCATCTGGTGCCGGTATTAAATTGGGGTCAGTATATAATTGATATTCATACACTATTTTTCCCATATTAAGTAATTTCTGTGTATTAACACTATCAACAAAACCCGTATATTCATGAATCACCGGGGTAATTACATATCCATCATAATCTACAGGTGCTGCAGGAACAAGGATTGAATCCCCCGTCCCATTTACAACAATTTGTGTAACTGCAAAAAGTAAATTATCAAGAGAATCCTGAATTAATATTCTTACAGAGGCAAGTAAAGGCAATCCATTAGTTAAAAATAGTTTTAAATCCATCCACCTTGTGTTTCTCAATTTTTCTCTTGCATTAGGGTCAGTTATACTCTTAAAGACAGTATCTCTAAAAGTCGTTGGTTCTACGATACTGAAGTGTAGCGGAAGTTCAACATTCAGGTACATATAAATACTATCATTATTTTCAATGCTACCTATACTATAATTTGCATTAATAACATTATATCTTGTAACTTCAATTCTTTTAGGCACATGATTAAAAAACTGTAATATATTACTATTAGAAGGATTTACATAATATATTGCAGAGTCCTGACCTTCTGGTATTCGCAAATTAAAAATTGAATCAATAGGTTGGGGGGGCGCTCCCACAGTATCATATTTTAAATACTTAAACTTCAATCTATTACCTTTATAATTAATCCCTGTCATTTGAATGTTTCTAACATCAACCTGATAAGTACTGTTTTTTCTCTTCACCACAAGATAAGTTTTTTGTTCATTTACAGAAGCAAAATTCATCTGTCCTTCAAGAGAATGATAACCAAATGGATCTTGTATGAGAGTATCTGACAAACCAAGATTTACAGGTTTTATTTTCCCTGAAACAGATTTTATACAAAGTTGACTTACATTATAAGATAAAGATGCAACTGAAAATTGTCCTGAGGTTGTATTTACTCTGACATTTAACAGATTTGAAGGATACGGATTATTAATATAGTAATTATGCAGATTAATATAATCTGTATAAGGAGTATTATAAATAGTTCGTGTTAAAGTAAGAGGTTGATTTGTTGTTATATCTAATAGATTAAGTATAGTAATAGTAATCGTATAAGGTTCAGAAGTAATTGAAGGATTAAAATTTATCGTTAATTTATTTAAAGGGTCATTTGGTTCAAAGTATAAGGAAGTTACATAAGATGAATCATCAAAGGGGATATTTACTATTGTATCATAAACCTGAGTTGTGAAAAAAACAGTTACCCCTGAATAACCATTAGTTATAATTTTTTTTTCAAATTTACTTGAAGAACTTGTCCGATCGGAAAAATATGCGTTCCCTTCTTCGTCATAATAAATGTCCCCTTCATCTTTTAATAAATCGACAATATTATGAACCCTGTCTGTTATTGGTAAATTAGCACTTACTAACCAGTTAGGCGCAGAAGGTTCTTTTAATTCACAACTTAAAAAACAGATAGATAACAAAAACGATAAAAGAAAATAAACATAAATTATTTTCTTCTTATTTAAAATTTTTTTCTTTCCATTTAAACTCATATATTCAATATCAAATGTATTAATTTCCGCATAAGAAATTAATATTTAAAATAAAAATTAACAATACTATTTAATCATTGTAATTTATATATATTTTTTGAAATAATATATTGTTAATTTTATAGCAGAAAATAATATATATGAAAATATATGTATCTCCTAAAGAAGCCGCCAAAAAGGAATCACTCATAAGAATATTAGGGAAATATGGTATAGAGGCTGATTTCATAGAAATACCTGTGGAATTTTCAACGAATAAAATAGAAGAAAGTATTATTAACAACTATCTTAAAACAATCCCTGTAATTTCAAAATTAGATTTTGAAAATTTCGAATTATCATTAAGTAAAATTCTTGAACTTCTTGTAAACACATCGGGTATTTCGAGGGCTGGTTATTGGGAATTAAATAAAGAAAAGGATGAATTAATATGTATTGATTTATTCTCAAAATCAATATCTACACATACATACGGAGTTAAAATTAATTTATCAAATAATCCTAAATTTAATAAAATAATCAGCAAAGGAAAAATAGTAAAATATTCTGACATAACAAGAGAAGAAGTAATTTCTGATTTTTCTGAAAATTATTTCTTAAAAAATAATATAAGGTCTATTTTCTATATCCCGATTACTAATAATAAAGAAATAATAGGTTTTTTATTAAACGAGAATATTGGGGAAATCAAAAACTGGGAATATGGTGATGATATATTTTTTACAACTATAGCATCGTATTTAACTTTGTTAAAAGAAATAAATGAAAAAATTAAATTTGACGAAATAAAACAAAGAAACCTTGATTTATTTAAAACAATTTTTGATAATATAGCCGAAGGTGTCGTAATAGGTGATATAAATGAGACATTTATATTAGCAAATCCTGCAGCTGAAAAAATATTCGGTTCGCCCCCAGGTGGTTTAATTGGAAGGAATTTTAAGGATTTCGTAGAGCCTGAGCATTTAAAAATCTTACTTCATAATACAGAAGAAAGGAAAAAAGGGAAAGTAAATAACTACGAGCTGGAAATAAAAAAATTCGGTGGTGAGAAAAGAATCATTTCAATAAGTGCCTCACCACGATATGATAAAAATGGTAATTATGCTGGATCCTTCGGATTAATTTCAGATATTACCGGTAAAAAAATACTGGAATCAGAACTTGAAAATTCCAAGTCAAAAGCTGAAGAAATGAACCGTCTTAAAACCAATATTCTTTCCAATATAAGTCATGAATTCAGAACACCTTTAAATAGTATACTTGGTCTCTCAGAATATATAATGGAAAATTTCACACAGGAAGATATAATAAGTTTTGCGAAACAAATTCATAATAGCGGAAACAGATTACTACAAACAATTAACCAAATTCTCGATTTATCAAGAATTGAGGCTAATAAATTTGACATTAATATTGAAAAAATTCAAATTGATGAAATTATTGAAAACCTTAAAAGTATATATTTGCCAATAGCAGAAGAAAAAAATATAAATTTTATTATTGATGTTAAAAATCCGATTGAGCTTTACTGTGAAAAATCAATGTTGAGGTCTGTATTAAATAATTTTGTAAATAATGCTATTAAATATACCCACAAAGGTGAAGTAAGATTAGAAATAAAGAATGTAGATACCGAAACAGGAAAGTTTGTACATTTTCAAATATCGGATACCGGTATAGGTATAGAAGAAAATTCTAAAAAACAGATTTTCGAGGCATTCAGGCAAGCAAGTGAAGGATGGGGAAGAAAATTCGAGGGGCTTGGATTAGGACTAACAATTGCAAGGAAATATCTTACTTATTTAAAAGGTCATTTAGATTTTGAAAGTAAATTAAATAAAGGAACTACTTTTAATATTTATATTCCTTCAGAATGTAATAAGGAAGAATTTGTAATACCTTTAAAAGAACCCGCTAAAGAAATTATAGCACCCACTCAGCCAAAAGAACCTCTTAGAAAAATTCTTTATGTAGAAGATGATTATAATTGCCAGTTATTAGTTAAGATTTTACTCAGAGATAAATTTTCCGTCGATATAGCAAAAAATTTAAATGATGCTCTTTCATTAATTGCTATTAACTTATATGATATGATTTTACTTGATATTAATTTAGGCGGTGGGGAAACAGGTTTAGACCTGCTTAAATCATTGAAAAATAATACAAGATATGAAAACATCCCCGTAATAGCTCTGACCGCATACGCTTTAAAAGAAGAAAGGGATGCAATTTTAAAAGCGGGATGTATAGAGCATGTAAGTAAACCTTTCGAAAAAGAAACTTTGTTAAATGCAATTTTCCGTGTAATTGATAAAATAAAAAATCTAAACCTGTATTGAGCTTAAAAAAATTACAAGGTGTGCCGGAATTAAAGATAAATAAAAAAAGCCAATTAGAAGATTTATTTAAGAGTAATTCTGATTTATTAAAAAATATATTTAATAATTTTCAGGATATTATAATTCTATATAATCTACATAGGAAAAAAATATTATTCATCAGTAAAAATATAACTAATATCCTGAACTATAACATTAAAGATATAAAAAGCCTAACAAACGAAGATATACACTATTTAATGCATTCCGGTGATTTTAAGGAATATAAAAAAATTGATTATCAAAAAAATAAAGACTTATGTTTTGAATATAGATTGAAAATTAATAACACAAGAAATTATAAATGGTTTAAAGAAAATATATTAGTATTAGAAAAAGATAATTTTGATCAACCATATATAATATTATATACATTAAAGGATATATCTGCTTACAAGGAACTTGAGAAAAAACTTTCCGATACAGAAGACAAGTTAAAAGATTTCGAAAAGTTACAAGATAATGCTTTATGGGAACTCGACATAACGACAAATAAAATAACCTTCACTAAGGAAATGAGCAAAATTCTTGAATTAGAAGAGGGCAAGAAAATCAATAAAAACCAGTTTTTAAAATATATTTACCCTGAAGATTTAAAAAACTTTAAAGCTTCTTTATTAAAATTAGCCAAGGGAATACCGCAGCAGATAACATTAAGAGTAAAATTAAAATCGGGGAATATAAAATATCTACTTTCAAATCTTAAACCAATAACAAATAAGAAAAATAAAGTCACAAAAATTTCTGCAATATCAATAGATATATCAGAAAAAAAATTAGCGGAAAGTAAATTAAGAGAATATACAAAAGAATTAAAAGAATTAAATAGAAGTAAAGATAAGTATTTCTCAATTATCGCACATGATTTAAGGGGTCCTTTTACCAGTCTTTTAGGCTTTTCTAACCTACTTAAGGAAGAATTTGATTTTTTAACCCGTGAAGAGGTTAAACATTATATCAGTCTGATAAATTCCTCATCAAAAAATATTTATAGCTTAATAGAAAATTTATTACAATGGACAAGACTTCAGACAGGTAGGTTAGTATATCAACCGGAAAATGTAAATCTAAATTCTATTATTGATGAAGTTGTAATGTTATATAAAGCCCAGGCGAGTACAAAGAATCTTGATATTGTTATTGATATTCAAAATGAAATTTATGTTTATGCAGATATAAATATGTTAAAATCAGTTTTGCAAAATCTCGTTTCTAATTCAATTAAATTTTCAGAAGAAGGCGGAAAGATTATTCTAAGCGTTGAGGAAAATAACAATAAATACACAATCTCTGTTAGTGATACCGGCATTGGAATCCCCCCTGAAGTTGTTGATAAATTATTTAAAATAGATTTTCATTACTCTACCCCGGGGACAAGAGATGAAAAGGGTTCTGGGTTAGGACTTATTCTCTGTAAAGAGTTTATATCAAAACATGGTTCTGAAATTAAAGTAAAGAGTGAACCCAAAATAGGTACAACTATATCATTTGATTTAAAAAAGGGAAAGAACACAAATATAAAAAAGAATCAATAAAAAAAAACCGGTACATCAAGTACCGGTTAAAAGGGTTAAATTAATAAAAACAAAATTTTAATCGTGTCTTGAGTTAGATTTGTTTTCGTTCCTATTGCCTGAATTGTTATTCCTGTTACTGTTGCTATTATTATTTTCTCTATTAGATTTATTTTCATGAGATTTTCGCTCGCCTGAATTATAATTCCTGTTCTCATCTCTTGGTTTACTCTCCCGCTGCTTATTCTCATAAGATTTATTTTCCTGCTTCTTGTTTTCGTATGACTTATTCTCATTCTGTTTATTTTCGTAAGACTTACTTTCCTCTTTCTTATACTCATAAGGTATCTTTTCTTTCTCCTGATTTCCAGACTCGTATTTCTTCTCTTTGTTTGGTTTTTCTACACTTTTTGATTCTGTATCTCTGTTGTTATAATCTTTTTTCTTTTCAGTATTAGTACTTTTATTACTTTTATTACCAGTTTCTTTAACAATAGCTCCTTTGGGCTTATATATTGTTATTGAATTATCATCAATTTTTATACTTTTTTCTTTCTCAGAATATTTAATTAATTTAGGTTCTATTTTTTCATCTATACTTTTTTCAATATTTTTTACAGGGGGTCCATTATTAATTATAATGTCATTATATTTACTTTGCTTCCCAATATTTGATTTACTGATAAGAAGTTGATTATAATCAGCATCAATTATATTTTCTTTTGTTATTAATTCTTTAGTAAATTTTTTCTTCTCTATGAAAGTCCAATACTTATAATAGTGGTGGTGATGGTAGTGATATCTATGCTTATGCCACCTGTGGAAGTGCGGATATCTTGGAAACCATCCTACATAAGCACCGGTATAACACCAATCCACCCAACTTGGTGCCCATACTCTACCCGGTATCCAGATCCATCCATATATTTCAGAATAGACCCACCTTCCATGATGATAACATGCCCAACCCCAATCATAAAATGAATACCAGAACCAACCCCAAATAGTATAATACCATCTACCATAACAGTAAGGAGACCATCCGACATAATAAATTCTTGGACGCCAGACCCAAATAATTTGATTTCTGCAACAGGATTCGCCACTACTAACTTCTTCCTCATCTTTTGGAATCATATCTTCAAGTTCCCCTTTAGTTGTTTTAATCCATTCCCCATCTTTATCAAGGTCTTTATACATTTCTCTATAATTCGCAGTAGAATCAAATAAATCGCTTTCATCATCATAATATTCCGAAGTATCAATCTGGGCAAAATTATCTTTTGGAATTAGAAAAAGAAATAATGCGAAAAAAACCCCCATAAAAAACACTGTGTGTTTTTTAAATATTTTTATGGTATTCATTACCTTTTCTCCTTAAAAATTTACGAAAGGTTATTTAACTTATAGATTAATTATATCAATACAACAATACTCCATAATCAAGCACTATACACCTAAACTTACTCTTTATACTCACAATTTAAACAAAAAGTTCAATAAAAAGTTTAATAAAATATAATGCTTTCTTACTAAATAAATAATCTAAAAAAATCAAGATTATATTATATAATTACCCCTGATAAATAAAATTTATTCCCTTTTTAGCAGAGAGTGCGGGATTCGAACCCGCGAAACGGTTTCCCGTTTACACGCTCTCCAGGCGTGCCTCTTAAACCACTCGAGCAACTCTCTAATATTTTATACATAAAATTAAGAATTTTATTATCTAACTAAAATGCAATTTTTATTATAAATTATTTAAAAAATAAAAGACTTTTTTGTATTTTAAATTATTTATATGTTTTTCAGGAAAATATCTATATAATATGAATTCATTAACTCTAAAAAATATCTTAAAGGAAATTGTAATTGTTGCTGATAATATTTGTCAAAAAGGTTGGGCTGAAGGAAATGCGGGAAATATATCCTGCAATATTACTGAATTTATTGATAAAAAAATTAATCATAGAAAATATGAGGTGTATGATTTTCTTCAACCGTATCGAAACCTCAATGAAAAATTTATCCTAACGACTGCTACTGGAATAAAAATGCGGGAACTTGTTTCAGATACAGCATCTTGTATGCTGATTATATATATATTTAATTATGGTAAAAGTTATATTTTATTAAGTTATAATGATATTTTTAATAAGAAAAATTTAAAAAAAAGTAAAAACTTAACTCCAACTTCTGAGCTCCCTTCCCATCTTGCAATTCATGATTTTCTTATTAAAACAAACAGAAAAGAAAAGTTTGTACTTCATACACACCCAACAGAAGTAATCGCCTTAACTCAAATAAAAAAATTTACTAAAGAAATAACTATAAATAATTTGCTTTGGAAAACACATCCTGAAATGAAAATCTTTTTACCTGATGGGGTTGGTTTTGTTCCTTACTGTCTGCCGGGTAGTAATAAAATTGCTGAATTAACAGTGAAATCAATTAAAAATCACAAAGCAATAATATGGGAAAAACATGGCTGTCTTGCAATAAGTGATAGTATATTGAAGTGTTTTGATATTATAGACCTAATTACAAAAGCAATTAAAATATTTTTTATTTGCAAATCTGCAGGATTTGAGCTCGAGGGTTTGAAAGAATCTGAATTGAAAAGACTAAATGAAAAAACATAACATCATTTTCAGAATAGTACATAACAAAAATCCTGATTATAATAAAACAATAAGAAAGATATAGTAAATTTAATACAATATTATTAAATAAATCAGATTAGATATTTTATGTCTATTAAACCTAAACTCGGTTTATTTGATACGACAATGGTTGTTATTAGTCTGGTAATAGGTATAGGAATATTCAGGACACCATCAATAGTAGCAAGAAATACTGGGAACACAGAGTTATTTTTTTTAGCATGGGTAATAGGGGGGATAATTTGTTTATTAGGAGGATTAATCTTTGCTGAAATCGGGGGAAAAAAATCTTTTGCTGGTGGTTATTATAAAGTTGTTTCTGAAGCATATAATCCAGCAATTGCTTTTATGTTAAACTGGCTTGGTATAATAATTACTTCAGGGGCAACATTCGCCGCTGTTTCTATAATTGCTTCAGAATATTTAATTCAAGCAATAGGAGATGTTCAACCTTTTGTAAATCCTGATTTTTTAAAGACCATTACAGGTAAAAAAATTGTCGCCGGAATACTCGTATTTATTTTATTTTTTATTAATTATTTAGGGATAAAATCCGGGGCAATATTTCTTAATATAATAACAGTATTAAAAATATTAACAATATTATTTTTCATTATTATTTCTTTTTTTTATCCGTCCAGTTATAACTATTCACCAGAAAATGAACCAATAAAATTCGTCAATAATGGATTTTATACAAGTATATTTGGTTTTTTTCTTGGGTTAAGAGCAGTGTTTTTTACCGTAGGGGGGTACCAACTTACAACAAATCTATCTGCAGATGTTAAAAACCAGAAAAAGAATTTGCCTTTAGCAATAGTAACAGGAGTTGTGCTCGTAATTCTATTATATCTTTTTATAAATTTTAGTTATTATAAACTCCTCGGATTTGAAGGTATATCTAAGTCAGATTTAATTGCAGCTGATATGGCTAATTTGATATTTGGCTCTTTGGGAAGTAGAATTATATCTATTGTAATACTCATATCAGCAATAGGTTATATGAATGCTACAATTATGCATACACCAAGAGCATACCACGCAATGGCAACAGATAAAGTTCTGCCCAAAATTTTTATGAAAGTTAATGAAAAAAATCAAGTACAGGAATTTGGATTAATTTTTATGTTTACCCTTGTAATATTTTTTATAATAACACAAGAAGGTTTTGAAAAAATACTTAATGTAATAATGTTTAACGATTTATTATCAATTGCAATTACTGCATCAGTGATTTTCTTTTTTAGACATAGAGAAAGAAAACTTAATGAAAAATGGGAGGGATACAAATCTCCATTATATCCCGTGTTACCTATTATTTTTATCGTTTTTCTATTACTTGTATCAATAAGAAGTTTCTATGAGGATTTTATAGCGGGTATAGTTAGTTTAGGGGTCTTTTTTTTAGGATATCCAATTTATAAAATATTGAATAAAAAATTAAATAATTGATTTCACAAATCAAGTAGTGGCTCTGCTTCGCAGATGATTTAGAAATTTATTACCTTCAGCTCTTGTTATTGATATTGAAATAATTTATTTATAAATTTTTAAATAAAGTGCAAAAATGATTGATTTTAAAGAGTTAGAAAAAGCTTATAATGAAAACAGATTTTACTCACTGCAACTTGAGGTTGGTGATGTATGTTATCAGGGATGCTCTTATTGTTATATGAACGCCCTAACTGAAAGGAAAAATTCATTAACAGGAAAAAAAATTTTTGAAATATTATACGATGCAAAGCGATTAAAAATAACAGCAATAGAATGGTTGGGAGGAGAACCATTATTAAGAAGAGGAATATATTCCTTTCTAAAAAAATCAACTGAATTAGGTTTCAGAAATAATATGTGGACAGGAGGGCTACCACTTAAAAAAATTACTGTAGCAAAAAAACTTGCAGAATTTTGTAAGGTAGGTCTTATTTCTTTTCATCTTTCTACACTTGACAGAAAATTATATGAAGAACTTCACCCCGGCAGAACTTCAAAGGATATTGATGATATAATAAAAGGAATTAAGAATTTATTAAAGTTAGGTTACCCTTCAAATCAAATATTAAATTCCATAACTTTTACCGGTTATCAAAGTACAGAGGATTTAGTCGAAACAATGGAGTTTTTTTATAATGAATTTGAAATTACAAGTTCTATAAATGTTTACCATACATATTTAAGACCCGGTACAAGCTGCGAAGAGCTGAATAAATTTATTCCTTCTAAAAAGAGTGTGGCAAAAGCATATAAATACTATATTAATTTTTTAGGGATTAAAAATTTTCCTATGAATTGTGTTAATAAGCAATATTGTTCGGCTACACTTGCAGCTTTAAACGATGGGACTGTATCACCATGTGCCACAATCAGGAAAGGATGTAAAGAAAATTTGAATAAGTACAGATTATATGATATTGTTATGAATAATATTGAGTATCTCACATTTCAAAAACTTAAAGATAAAAATAACTTACCAGATGGATGTAAAATTTGTAAACTAAATGATATTTGCTGGGGATGTCGCTCAAGATCTTATGCCGCTGGAAATGGTATATACGGGAAAGATCCAAGATGTTTTAGAACGAATAAATAAATTTTATACATTGATAAAATTCAGTAAATTTTTAATTTTATAATAAATATTAAAACAACATAAATTAATAATATGAAATCATTAACAAAAAGAGTATTTCTTTTCTTAATAACAAATTTATTTGTAGTTGTTACAATTGGGATTATAATTGGATTGTTAGGTATTCCTTTCGATGGGGCTGTGGGATTAATGGTAATTTCTTTTCTCTGGGGAATGGGAGGCGCTTTTATTTCTTTACTAATGAGCCGATGGCTGGCAAAACGAGCTTATGGTATTAAGGTTATTGACCCTTTAAATTCTGCAGGTTATGAAAGAAAGTTATATGAAATGGTAAAGCGACTTTGTGAGAAAGAACAAATTCCTGTTCCGGAAGTAGGGATTTATGAATCTCCTGAACCGAATGCATTTGCAACCGGGGCAACGAAAAAATCATCAATAGTTGCATTTTCAACAGGTTTACTTAATATGATGGATGACAAACAGGTTGAAGCTGTTGCAGGTCATGAAATCACCCATATTAGCAATGGAGATATGGTAACTTTGACACTATTGACAGGTGTGGCAAATGCGTTTGTAATATTTCTGGCAAGAATTATTGCAAGTGCAATAGATCAGGCTTTAAGAGGAGATGATGGAAGGGGAGGACTTGGATTTTTAGCATATTATGCTGTTGTATCAGTTCTTGAAATATTTCTGATGTTACTCGCATATATACCAATTTCAGCTTTTTCAAGATATCGGGAATATTCGGCAGATGCAGGTTCTGCTAAATTATCTAATCCAAATAATATGATTAGTGCGTTATCGGTTCTTGGAAGTTATACTGGTGAATTAGATAAGAAAAATTCTTTTTCAATAGCAAAGATTGAATCAAAAAGAAGGGTATCGATTTTTGCTACTCATCCACCAATTGAGAAGAGAATAGAAAGACTTAAAACTATTAAAGTTTATTAATAGTTTTATAAATAAATAGGAACATATTTTGAAAATACTTCTTGTTGCAAACCCAAAGATGTATTTTGGGGTGGATTTACTATTCAGAATTCCAAATCTTGGATTGTGTTCACTTGCTTCAAATATTAATAGAAGGGAAAATGAAGTCAGGGTTATAGATTTAATTGTTGCAGGGAAAAACCCATTAAAATATTTTACCAAACTAATTAAAGATTATTCTCCCGATATTGTTGGTTTTACCTGTATGGCTTTTCAGTATTCAGATACGATGAAATATATAAATCTTTTAAAAAAATTTAAACCAGAAACGATTACTATACTTGGAGGATACTATCCTACTGTTGATTATGAAACTATAATAAATAGTGAAGATATAAATTTTATAGATTATATAATAATAGGAGAAGGGGAAACTACTTTTAATAATCTCATAAATGCATTAAATGGTAAAAAAGATTTACACAACATTCCCGGTTTAATTTATAAAGACGGAAAAAACATTATAAAGAATCTGAACCTTCAGCTTGCTAACCTTGATGAAATAAAATTACCTGACAGAAGCGTAAGATTAATAAAAAATGGTTTTTACTGCAACGGATATAAAGCAGATGCGGTTGAAACTTCAAGGGGCTGTGTTTATGACTGTGGTTTTTGTTGTATTAATAAGATGTATGGCAAAAGCTATAGAAAATTTAACTTTGAGCGAATCATATCAGATATAAAAGATGCCGTGAAATACGGAGCAAAAGCAATAATGTTTGTTGACGATAATATTACACTTGACGGTAATAGATTTTTAGAATTATGTTATAGAATAAAAGAAGAAAAATTAAATCATATAAAGTATCTGATTCAGGCAAGTGTTAACGGAATTAAAAGAACTCCAGCATTACCAAAAGCAATGAGAGAAGCAGGAATAGAATGGGTTTTTCTTGGAATTGAAAATGCAAACAAAAATATGCTGAAATTTGTTAATAAAGATTCGCAGTTGGATCCATCAGATACTGAAGATGTTGTTAAATCATTAAACGAAAATAATATTATTACCATCGGTGGCTTTATACTTGGATATCCTGAAGATAATGAGGAATCGATAAGGTATAATTTCGAATTTGCGAAAAGAATTGGTATTGCAATACCTATCTTTAATATACTGACCCCATACCCGAATACAAAAGTTCGGGAAGAACTTATCAGGAAAAATCTAATAACAAATCTAAATGATTATTCAAAATACGATTGTTGGGAGGTTAATATCAGGACCAAATATCTAACAACAGAACAAATATATAAAATCAGGCATGAACTTGAAGCAAGATATCCAATTGAATACGGAACACTACAAAAATTAATAAAGCGTTATCCATTATTTATGCTAAAGATTTTATGGCGATTTTTAACTTTTAAGCCAAAAGATTTATATAAGTACTTTACTGGCGCAGGGACTTTCTGGGGCAAAAGAAAAACAGTTTATGCCCGATAACTTATTCAATATTAGTTATTACCGCTGATTTTTTTTTAATTTTAATCTATAAGAAATTTTGTTTTCAAGTTATATAAAAAAATACTTATCTTTTATTTCAAAACATTTAAGAAAATCATATCAAGGTTTTCCAATAAATTTATTAGAAAATACAATTTTTTATTCGCAGATTAGTTTAAATCAATTTGAATTTTCAGAAATCTTATATTTCCAGGAATTTTTACCTTTATCAGAAACAAATCGGAACATATTAGCATATTTTGAAGTTAAATAAAAAGTAAAGGTATGTACTTATGAATAAATATATATATATTCTTATATTAATATTTCTTACCTTATCTACAATTCCAATATATTCTCAAAGCGCTGTATATTTTTGTGAAACCACCGGAAGGTTCGGTTATTCCTATGGAAATAATATAGAAGAAGTGAAAAAGGCTGCCTATAATTCCTGTCTGAAAAATGGAGGGGTAAATCCGGAACTTGTTGTATTTACAGAAGAAAAAGGATATGGCGCTATCGCTTTGGGAACTGATGCCAATGGGATTAGATTAATTGGGGCTGCAGTTGGATTTTCTTCTTCTACATCAGCTATGAATGCAGCGATTGAAGCTTGCAAGAAACACGGCGGGAGAAATATTAAGGTGGAAGCAAAATGGTATGACAAATAGTCAGTTAGCATTTTTATCATATTAAAGGGGTTTAATAAAATTTATACTGAAAATCGCAGGTTTAATAAACTAATAAAAAATTTTTTTTGTTTATTTAGAAAAAAATATGAAGAAATTTATTTCTACAAAAAACGAAACAGTAAGATTATTTAAAAATCCGGTTCTCGAATATTTTTCTCACATACATCCTGTTATACCACTTATTTTTTATTTCCCTGTGGTTATAATTTCAATATATATCGGCACGAAAGATAAAGTATTGTTATTTGTAGTTTTATCTTTTTTCATTGGGGTTTTTATTTGGACTTTACTCGAATATCTGATTCATAGATTTGTTTTTCACTATCATCCCAAATCCGAGAAAGGTAAGAAAATAAGTTTTCTCATCCATGGCGTCCATCACAGTTACCCCAGAGATCGGACAAGATTAGTAATGCCTCTACCTGTTAGTATTCCACTTGCCATAATTTTTTATTTTCTATTTAAAATTATTTTTGGAGAATATCACTATACATATTTTGCAGGATTAGTTTTCGGTTACTTATGTTATGATTATATACATTATGCGACACATCATTTTCCAATGAAAAGAGGTATAGGTAAATTTTTAAAGGTTTATCATTTAAAGCACCATTTCAGAAATGAGAATAAATCTTTTGGGGTAAGTAGTCCTTTATGGGATTATGTATTTGGAACAACCCCCGAAAGAGAATAATCATTAACAATTTACCTTTAAAAAATGAAAGTATAAAATTTGATATTCTATAATAATATCTTAAAACAATAGATTTTATTCTTTCAAGAATTATTCTCTAATATTAAGACTTTAAAAAAGACAATCCTAATTATATATCTATTAAGAATTCTGTAATAAAAATCTATTAATAATTTGTTTTGAGGATTTTTTTTACGGCTTTTTCTGAAATATCATAACTAAAACCCCGGGATAATAAATAACGAAATGCCCTTTGGTACTTTTTTTCCGTGGGGTCTTCTTTGAGTTTTTTTACGTATTTATTCAAAAGGATTATTGCATTTTCTTCTTCAACTTCATCTTTTATCCCCAGTTCAACAAGATCAAAAATAACATTTTTATTAATACCCTTTTGTAAGAGTTTTTGTGTAATTAGTTTTTTCCCGGCAGGTTTTTTTGACATTATTGACCCAATCATTGATTTTGCAAAGTTTTCATCATTAATAAAATTATGATTACGGAAAAAAGTCAGTATTTTTTCAATATTAGAATTAGATATTTTTTGTTTCCTGAGTCTATCACGAAGTTCCTTTTCACTTCGCTGACGGTATTTTAAATAATTATAGGCAATTTTCTTTCCATAGTTAAATTCATCATAGTTTTTTATCTCCATAATTTTTTTTTCATCAATATTATCATTTTTACGAAGCCCGAATTTTACAAGAGTGTCTTCATAAACTCCAAAGCTGAATTCATTATCAATATATATATTATATCTCCCCTTTTTCTTCTGTGGTTCTATTAAAGTTATTTTCATATCAGAGCTTAAAATCTAAATAAAAACTTCAGAAAACATTACTGTTAATATTTTCTGAAGTTATAAAAATTAGTTATAGTTTTTTATTTTTTCTTCTCTTTTGAATTTTCCGTTTGATAGTTTGAATTTGAAATTCCTAAAGAAGTAAGGACATCATTTAAAAGTTTATTATACAAATCCTTGTCTTCATTTAAAAGTTTCTTTAATCCATCTCTTCCTTGAACTCTGTTATCTCCTAAAGTAAACCAAGCCCCACTTTTCTTTATTAATTCTTTTGAAATCGCAAGATCTATTAAATCACCAATTTTGGAAATTCCCTCATTATACATTATATCAAATTCAACTTCCTTAAATGGGGGTGCAACTTTATTTTTTACGATTTTTACTTTTGTCCTGTTTCCAATAATGCTATCCCCTTCTTTTATCTGTCCAATTCTCCTTATATCTAATCTTATTGATGCATAAAATTTAAGTGCTTTTCCTCCGGTTGTTGTTTCAGGATTACCAAACATTATACCAATTTTTTCTCTTAATTGATTTGTAAAAATTAAAGCAACATTTGATTTCGAAACTGCAGCAGTTAGTTTCCTCAAAGCTTGCGACATTAACCGTGCTTGCATTCCTACTACTGCGTCTCCCATTTCACCTTCTATTTCAGCTCGTGGTGTTAAAGCAGCAACTGAATCAACAACAATAACATCAAGTGCATTGCTTCTAACCAGAGTTTCACAAATTTCAAGTGCTTGCTCTCCATACTCTGGCTGAGAGATTAGTAAATTACTAACATCTACTCCAAGTTTTTGTGCATAATTCACATCAAGTGCATGTTCCGTATCTATAAAAGCTGCTAATCCATTATTCTTTTGTGCTTCTGCAATTACATGCAAGCAGATAGTAGTTTTTCCAGAAGACTCTGGTCCAAAAACTTCAGTAATTCTCCCACGAGGTATGCCTCCTATACCAAGAGCAATATCAAGAGAAATTGAGCCAGTGGGGATAGCTTCGATTTTAGCAACTGGTTTATCACCAAGCCGCATTATTGAACCCTTACCATGCTCTTTTTCTATTTGAGAAAGAGCAATGTCGAGTGATTTTAATTTCAATTCTTTATCGTTTGACATATAAATTTTTTTATTAATTAATAACTATGAACACCCTGTTGTAGAGCCGCAAGACATACACACTAAACAAGTACCATTTCTCGCCATAGTTGCTTGACCACACTCTGGACAAATATCACCAGTATATACACCTTTGTTATTAGTTACGGCTACAGTTTTTGGGTTTACCTTTTGGTCTTTTGGTTTATTACTATTAAGATTATTATCTAAACTTATTTTTCCGTTTGGTTCAGAATTACCGGATGAGTTATCTTCTCCATTATATAATCCTTCTTCATTAAAGTCATCTTCATCTTTTTTAATAATTGCATCAACTGTTCCAGCTTTTGCATCATCTTCTATATGTGCAAGGTCATATCTTCCTAAATAAGTAACAGCTAATTCACGAAATATGTAATCAATTATCGATGTTGTCATTTTGATATTAGGATTACCTATAACAATACCATTAGGTTCAAATCTTGTATAAACAAAAGCATCAACAAACTCCTCCAGAGGAACTCCATGTTGCAATCCGAGTGACACTGCAATTGCAAAACAGTTCATAAGACTTCTAAACGCTGCTCCCTCACGATGCATATCTATAAATATTTCACCAAGTTGACCATTATCATATTCTCCCGTCCTTAAATAAACAGAATGTGAACCAATCTTTGCTTTTTGAGTATATCCTTTTCTTCTATAAGGTAACTTTCGCCTTTTAGCAATATATCTATGAATAATTCGTTCAGCAACTTTTACAATATCACTTGTCTGCTCAGGAGTTTTTGATTTTTCAGTTTCAAGTTCTTCATATTCTTCAGCAATGATTGTACTTAAAGGTTGAGATAACTTTGAACCGTCTCTATATAATGAATTCGCTTTCAAACCTAATTCCCACGATTTCAAAAATGCATTTTTAATATCCTCAACAGTAGCTGTAGCAGGTAAATTAATGGTTTTTGAAATAGAACCAGAAATGAATGGTTGTGCTGCTGCTACTATTTTTATGTGTGCTTCGGGTTGTATATAGCGTGTTCCTTTCCTACCGCCTCTATTTGCACAGTCAAAAATCGGGTAGTGTGGTTTTTTTAAATGTGGTGCACCTTCGATAGTTTTAGCTCCAAAAATGTAATCATTCGCTTCATCTATTTGCTCTTTCGTATAACCAATTTCGGATAAAATATTTAGCGAAGCATCATTTAGTTTTTCATCTGATATTTTTAATGTTTCTTTACAAAAATCATCACCAAGGACTTCTCGAGAGAAGACAAAATTAATATCATACATCGAAGGTAACAACTTTTCAATTTTGAGTATAATTTCTTTAGTAAATCCTTTTTCTAAGAGAGATTTAGAATTTATATAAGGGCAATCTACAAGTGTTCCATGACCTATACAATATTTTACAATGCCTTCAATTTCACTTTCAGTATAACCAAGTTTTTTCAATGCAATAGGTAAAGATTCATTAATTATTTTAAAATATCCACCACCTGCAAGCTTCTTATATTTGACAAGAGAATAATCAGGTTCAATACCGGTAGTATCACAATCCATCACAAGTCCAATTGTACCAGTTGGAGCAAGTACGGTAACCTGTGCATTTCTATATCCATATTTATTACCTAATTCTAATGCTTTATCAGCATCGCGTCTTGCTGCTTCAAGCAAATAATCAGGACAATACCTTTTATCAATTCCCATTGGATAAATTGATAAAGACTCATATTCATTCTTAGGAACATTATATGCAGCTCTTCTATGATTTCTTATAACCCGTAGCATATCTTCCTTATTCTCATTGAATCTAACAAAAGGACCAAGTTCTTTAGCCATCTCTGCTGATGTAGAATAAGCAGTCATATGAATAATACATGTTAATGCACCAGTTATAGCAAGTGCTTCAGGAGAATCATAAGGAATTGCATTTCTCATCAATAATGCTCCAAGATTTGCATATCCAAGTCCGAGAGTTCTATATTCATAAGATTTTATTGCAATTTCTTTACTTGGAAATTGAGCCATAAGAACACTAATTTCAAGAGCAATAGTCCATAATTTCGCTGCATGTCTTAACTTTTGTATGTTAATAATTCCTTTGTCTTGGTCATAAAATTTAACAAGGTTTAAAGAAGCAAGATTGCAGGCTGTGTCATCAAGAAACATATATTCACTACAAGGGTTAGATGCTCTAATTTCACCACCTTTTGGACACGTATGCCACTCATTAATAGTGTCGTGAAATTGCATACCGGGATCTGCTGACGACCAGGCAGCGAATGCAATATCTTCCCATAATTTTCGAGCTTTTACTACTTTTACAGGTTTAGGAATTCTGTTTTCTTTTGTAGCTGCTCTTAATTCAGTTCTATTATATAAAAACCAGTCATCATCTTTTACAACAGCTTTCATAAATTCATTAGTTGCCCTAACAGTATTATTTGAATTCTGACCTGAAACTGTCTGATATGCTTCAGAATTCCAATCTACATCATAAACAGGTATATAAATTTCTTTATATCCGTATTTTGCAAGTTGAATAACTCTTTCGATATAGTTAAGAGGAATAAAATCTTTTTTCGCTTCAATTATTGCATTTGCAAGAGCTTTATTTTTTCTCCTATCTGTTCCATCATTTTCAGGGTGTACGCTATGACACGCTTTTAAAATGTTATTAAGATGTTTATTAAGTAACTTCGAGCCTGCAACTAAAGCAGCAACTTTTTGTTCTTCAATTACTTTCCAGTTAATAAATTCTTCCACATCAGGATGGTCCAAATCAAGTATAACCATTTTAGCGGCTCTTCTCGTTGTACCACCTGATTTTATAGCCCCTGCGCTTCTATCCCCAATTTTTAAAAAAGACATTAAACCCGATGACCTTCCTCCACCACTTAAAGATTCTCCAGCTGCTCTAATATCCGAAAAATTTGAACCGGTTCCTGAGCCGTATTTGAATAATCTGGCTTCGCGAACCCATAAATCCATAATCCCACCCTCATTAACTAAATCATCTTTTACAGACTGTATAAAACAAGCATGAGGTTGACAATGCGAATATGCATCTTTCGATTGTGTTAATTGTCCTGTATCAGGATCAACATAATAATGTCCTTGTGAAGGTCCAGTAATACCATAAGCCCAATACAAACCGGTATTAAACCATTGTGGTGAGTTGGGCGCAGCAAATTGCATTGCCAGCATATAATACATTTCTTCATAGTAATTCAAAGCATCTTGTTCAGAATCAAAATACTTATACTTCCATCCCCAATAAGTCCAGCAACCTGCTAATCTATGAAAAACTTGTCTTGCATCATTCTCCCCTGTAAAAAAATCCGCATTAGAATCAGAAGAAAACATATCGGTCTCCGGTTCTGACCTTGATAACCAATAAGGTACTCCTTCTTCTTTTACTTTTTTAAGTCTTTTAGGAACTCCTGCTTTTCTGAAATACTTTTGAGCTAAAATATCAGTTGCTACTTGAGACCAATGTTTGGGAACGATAACATCTTTCATTTGAAAAATTAATTTCCCCGTTGGGTCTTTGATCTCAGAAGTACGCTTCTCGTATTCAATACTTATTAATTTCTTTGAATTGCCTAATAATAAACGGTTAATCTTCATTCATAAAAGCTTAATTTGTTAGAAAATTATAAATTAAAAAAGAGCAGTTAATTATTTTTGTGCTACAGAATTAAAATTACTTAAAATTAATATAACTAAATTTTAAAATCAAATTTCTTTTGAATGGAGATAAAAATTTTTTCCTTTTTTTTTATTTTTTTTAATGTAAAAACTTTTTTAAATATCTAAGTATTTTTTCTTACAAAAAAGAAATAATGACTGTATTTTAATTATTTTTATGTATAAATTGGTGATTTTAATAATAAAAAATGGCAAAATCAAAACAAGATTTTAAAAAGGGAAAACTATCTATTAAAGATAGTTTAAATATTCTAACATCACCTTCATCAAAAATCATTTTAACCTATCTTGCAATAATATTTATTTTTCTTATTTTATTCTTCAGGCAAGGTATATTCAATGATAAAGTTTTTGCATCGCCAGATAATCTCTCTCCGCTTAGTTTTAATACATTTCTGAATGACTCTAAAGCACAAGGCATTTTTCCCCTATGGGTTCCTTATATCTTTATGGGGATGCCTTCATATGCATCTCTTGCTACAGGATTACCAGCCTTTCATAAAATATTTTCTTTTATTTGGAACGGCATAATTAGTGCTATAGCTGGAGATAATTTGTTTTTTGTTACTTTGCCGTATTATTTTGTTTTTGCAATTTCAATATTCTTTTACATTCTATACAAATTCAAAAATTCCTTGATTGCTCTTTATGCAAGTCTTACAGGGGTATTCGCTACTGGTATTATACAATTAATTATAGTAGGACATCATACAAAAATGATGGTCTTTGCGTTTTTCCCTCTTATTCTTTTATTTATTGATAAATTATTTGAAGAAGATAAAAAGATAATTGATAAGTTGTTTTATACTTCAATACTTACAATTCTATTGTTCCTGCAGATTTCATTTAATCATATTCAAATGCTGTTTTACTCACTTCTAACGATTGGGATATATATAATTTTTCAGTTTCTGTATAAATTAATAAAGAAGATTGAAATTAAGAAAACGATTATTTCTTTGCTACTTATTCTTTCTGCATTAATTCTCTCATTTATAATGAATGCAGATCCAATACTTCTTGTTAAAGAATATAATAAATATTCAATTCGAGGGGAACCGAGCATAGAAGCAAAAGAATCAACAGAAGTAAAAGATATAAAACCACTTGATTATGAGTATGCAACTAATTGGTCATTTTCTCCCGGAGAAATGATTACTTTTGTAATTCCTTATTATTACGGCTTTGGAACCGTAGAATTAGAAAAAGGGAAAACAGGAAATTTATATTGGGGGCAAATGCCGTTTACAGATTCTCCTGTTTATTTTGGAGTTATTACATTAGTACTTGCTATTATTGGGATAATAATGAACTTTAGAAAAAATATCTCTGTAATTGCATTTACTTTTATAACACTATTTTTCTTACTATTATCTTTTGGGAGAACTTTCCCGCTATTATATAATTTATTCTACTATCATGTACCGTTTTTTAGTAGTTTCCGCGCTCCTGTTATGATACATTATTATATGGATTTTACTTTTACAATTTTAGCTTGCTATGGTCTCAAATCTATTTATAATAGTATAAAAGAAGTTAACTCAGAAAAACTTCTTAAAATTACAAGCTATATAATTCTTTCAATATCAATTATAATTTTTCTGGGAGCAATCGCAGGATGTGAAAGTTCTTATAGTAAAACTATTGCCAATAGTCCTTTAATTGAAAAAATAAAACAACAACCAGGAATAACTCAGGAACAAATATCTCAATACACTAAATATATTGCAACTTATGCATATAAGAATTTAATAAATGATATGCTATTACGTTCTATATTAGTTATTGTTGCAATAGTATCAATTATCTTAATGCTAAGAAATATAATAAGTAGAACATTACTGTTAATTATATTTATAATTTTAGGAACTTTTGACATTATCAACATAAGTTCTACAACATTACACTGGAATAAAAAATCAGAACAAAAATCAGAAATACAAGAAACTGATTATACTAAATGGCTTTTAAATAAAGAACCCCAAACATATGAATATAGGATTGCACAGTTGAATAATGGTAGATTGATTTATTCAAATTTATTAGCCTATCACCGGTTACATTTATTTAATGGTTATCATGGAGCAAAATTAAGAATTTATCAGGATGCAATTGATGTAGCAGGAGATAATAATCCATTTTTATTAGGCTTATGTAATGTAAAATATATAATTTCAGACAAACCATTATTTGATACAAATTACATTGAAAGATATAAAGGTTCTGCGATAGTATATGAGAATAAGTTATTTATACCGAGAGCATTTTTTGTCGAGGAATATAAGATTGAAAAACCATTACAGATTTTATATAATATAAGAAATGCTAATTTTAATCCACTTAAAACTGTATTTCTTGAAAAGGATTTAAATGTAAAAATTGATAAACCTGATTCTAATGTTAATATTAAAATAATAAAGTTTGAAAATCATAACATTACTTACGAGGTATCTGCAAATGGAAATAATCTTCTCGTGTTTAACGAAATGTACTATCCTCCTGATTGGAAAGCTTATATAGATGGTAATGAAACAGAAATTCACAAAGCTAACTATTTACAAAGAGCAATTATAGTTCCTCCTGGTAAGCATACTATAGAATTGAAATATTACTCCAAAACTTACGAAGAAAGTAAAAAAATAAGTTTATTTGCAAACATTTTTGTGCTGCTATTATTGATTGGAAGCTCGGCAGGATTTTATTGGAAATCACATAAAAAAAATATTTAGCACTCCAATATTATTTAATGTAAAAGAAAGAAGCATAATTGTAAAAATAAAAATTGTGCTATGTCAGCTATTATAATATCACTTCTTGCAGCAATTATTCCAATGTTCACTTATCTCTTAATCATCTGGTTAATGGATAAAAACGAGAGGGAACCTTATGGTTTAGTTTTGGTGAATTTCTTCTGGGGTGCATTTGGTGCTATAATTCTTACATTACTTTTTAATCCACTTTTTAAGTCAATACTGAATTTAATAATTCCGATATCTCAATACTCATATACAAGATTTTCAGATTTATCAGGGGCAATAATTATTGCTCCTGTTTTAGAAGAATTTACAAAGGGGATATTTCTATTTTTCTTTTCTTTTAGCAAAAATTTTGATGGGGTTGTAGATGGACTTGTTTACGGAGCGGCAATAGGCCTTGGTTTTGGAATGACAGAGAATTTTCTATATTTTATTACCGCTAAGGAACAAATTTTTCTTCTTATAATAATTAGAACATTATTTTCTGCTCTCCTTCACGCAACATCACAAGCAACGTTTGGTATTTTTATAGGATATTCAAAGTTTAAACCTTTATCTGTTAAATTATTATTAATTCCTATTGGATATATTACAGCTGTATTAATACATTTTATATGGAATTTTAGTGTTAGTTATAGTGAGTTAACAATATTAGGTTTTATGTTTATGTTCTTCTACATAATAATTACAATTATAATTTTTAAAATTGCAGTAAAATTAGAAGGGCAAATCATATATAAGGAGTTAATAGAAGAAGCGGAAAATGGGGTAATACCTCCAGAACATTTAAAATATCTTCCTTATGTATTTCTAAGAAAAAGATCAGGTTGGTTTCTTGAAGAAAGAAAAAGAAAGGAATATATCAATTCAACTGTTTTATTGGCACTTAGAAAATCTCAGTTACAATATGTTCCTGAAAAGAAACGAAATATCTATCTGAATGATATAGTTTATTTAAGAACAAAAATATCGGTATTATTGAACAAATAGCATAATGAAATTTATTTTCCCTTAAGAATATACCTGAAATTTAAAATCATTTATAAATTTAAAGATCTTTATTTTTTTAAAACTATAGTATCATTAAGCTTTATTGACTTTTTTAGTAAATGCTATTTAAATAACTTTAATAAATGAACTTATCAAAGTTTGAATCTTACAGATAAAGTAATAAAAAATACATTATATAATTTCCTATCACAGTTCGCTGCTTTTTTATCACCTCTTATACTCACCCCTTTTATTATTGGTAAAATTGGAGAGCAAAATTTTGGGATTTATGCAATAATTTTAGGTTTTACCGGTACTCTTGGCTTAATGGATTTTAGTTTATCCACATCTTTTGTTAAGTTTATTTCAGAATACTATAACCAGAAAAAATATAAAGAGCTAAATGAGGTAATAAATACAGGATTTTGTTTCTATTTTTGTTTCTCACTTATTGTGTTAATTGCAGGATATATATTTTCTATTCCTTTACTCAGAATTATAAATATTCCTGAAGATTTATTTGCCTCCGGAATAACTGCATTTAGAATTTCGCTGTTTGCTTTTTTCATAACAAACGTTTTTATAATATTCACATCTATTTTGATAAGTCTGCAGAGAATGTATATTGTAAGTATTATTTCCTTCATCTCTACTTTGGTTAATATACTTTTAATTATGATTTTTCTTTTGCTTGGATTTGGACTCGTTGGTTTGTTGTGGAGTCAGTTTATAACCGCATGTATTTTATCCTTTGTCCCTATTTATTTTTCTTTTAAACATTTACCCCAAATGAAGTTTGGAATAAAATACACTGGAACAAATGCTTTCAAAAATATGGGGAAATTTGGATTACAAATGCAACTTTCTAAACTTGCAACTTTCGCTTCTGAAAAGTATGATGAAATATTACTTGGGATTTACTCATCGCTTTATAATGTTACCTATTATAATATCGCTGTAAAATTAGGAAAATTTAGCAGGTTTGCACCAATGCAAGTGGTAAATCAGGTTGCACCAGTTGCAGCTGAGTTAAATGCTAAAAATGAAATTAATAAACTCAAAAAATTATTTAGTGATATAAGTAAATATTTAACTTTAGTTGCTCTTCCGATTGTGATTTATGTATTTACATTTGCTGATTTGTTAATTTTTACATGGATGGGTACTGAATATCCAACCGCTGTTCATATTACGAGGGTCTTAATAATCGGACAAGCAATAAATCTGATTTTTTCCGCACCGGGAAATTCAATCACACCCAATATAGGAAAACCTAAGTATCAAATGTTTGAAGGATTAATACACTTAGGGGTTAATCTGATTGTAAGTTTTATTCTGATTATCAATTTTGGAGTATTAGGAGCTGCTTATGGTAATGCTTTTGCAACGGTAATATCGTCATTATATGTTTTCTATGTATCTTCCTCATATTTTAAAACTTCATTAAGTACAATATTAAGTAAAATATACATAAAACCTACAATTTCAGTAATTATTTCTTCAATACTTTCGTTTATCGTTTTTTCCAATATCAAAAATACAATTATAATAAATAATAGAATAAATGGTCTTTATATGATTTTGATTACTGGGTCTATATTTATTTTCTTTTACATATTAATTATACTACTCACAGGCTTTTTGGATAACTACGATAAATTTTTAATATATAAAACTCTCGGAAAATTTATTCCTAAATCAATAAAAAATAAATACAAACAAGATAAAACATATACATATAACAATGAATTGTTGAGCTTTTTTGTTGTAACACATAATCGTTTAGAAATGCTTAAAACTTGCATTACTTCTCTATTGAAAAGCATTGAAGGTTTGAACTATGAGTTAATAATTTGGGATAATAATTCTACTGATGGTACAAAAGAATATCTGGGAAATTTATCTCTAACTAATAAAAAAATCAGGGTTATTCTTCACGATAAAAATGCGGGTACTAATGGTAAAGCTTATGCTGCTGAACAATGTAAAGGCGATTATATCTTTGGTATAGATGATGATGTGTTAGATTTTCCTGAAAATTGGGCTATTGAAATGTTGACTGCATATAATTGTATTCCCTTTATGGGTTATCTGGCAACAGATGTAGTTCAAAATGAATTCACTAACGGAGCCAAAGCTTCTCCAGAACTTTATCAAAAGCAAAGCTATTTAAATGGGAAATACAATTTACTTATCGGACCAACCGGCGGTTGGTGTTTTCTTATATCGAGAGAAGTTTACAACGAAATCGGAAAATTCTTAATATTGAATGACAGGGTATTCTTTTTTGAAGATGGAGATTATGGGATAAGAGCTATGGGAAAAGGTCTAAAAGTTGGTATTCTTGAAGGATTAAAAGTATTTCATGCTACGGGCGATTATTACAATAAAAGGTATAGACAAATTTTGCAGGGAAAATATCAAAGTATAAAAATAAACCTCCCATTTAAATATAGGTTGGTTAGAAAATTAAAAACAATTTTTTCTTTTAAAAAATATTTCAGAAAAATTATTGATGCTTCAATAAAGTCAAGTTAAAGTCAAAACTTTGATTTCGAAAAATCAATATATTGTATCTATATTAATCGTAAATTTCAATACCGGCGAGATTCTTAAGAAATGTATTAGCTCTATTTTTAACTGTGAGAAAAGTATCTCATTTGAAATAATTATAGTTGATCAAAATTCTTCGGATAATTCAAAAGATATTATATTTTTTCTTTCTAAAGAATATAATAATATAAAATATATATTTAATGATACTAATACGGGTTTTTCTAAAGGAATTAATACAGCATACGAAATAGCAACGGGTGAATTCTTGCTAATACTAAATCCGGATATAATATTTACAAAACCGGTTTTAGAGAATTTAATTTTTCAATTAAAAAAAAATTCAGCCGGTGCTATATCTCCGTTACTTAAAGGAAATGATGGTAATATTCAATACGAATACTATCAGAAATATCCATCTATACTTCAGTTTTTTTTATTTCATTCATTTCTGACAAAAGTTTTTGGGAAAATTAAATTTCTAATAAAAAAATATCATTATGACGAAAATATTCTAAAAAACAAAAAGGGACTGGCTAAAGTCCCGCAATTACCTTGCGCTTTTTTCTTAGTTCCAACAAATATCTTTAAAAAATTTGGTAAAATGAACGAAAATTATTTTATATTTTTTGAGGATATGGATATATCTTTCAAAATCAATAAAAATTATCCTCTTTATGTAGATTGTGAGAGCGAAGTTATGCACATAGGGGGAGCAAGTTTTAATATGGATTCTAACCCTAAAATTTATGGGAATTATATGCTAAGTTACATAATTTTTTTTGAACAAAATTATAATTTTGTTTCTACTTTTTTCCTTAAGTTATTTACTTTAATTAATTCATTATGCATATTGTTTATTGAAAAGTTAAAACAACTGTTTAAAATACAAAACAAATTCAGATTTGAAAAACATAAATTTTTTATTAAATTGTTAATTAACCATATAGTAAATCATTGATACAAATAGTTATTCCAAATTATAACGGGAAAGAACACATTAGAGAATGTCTTGATTCATTAAGAAATCAAACAGAGAAAAATTTTTCTATAACTGTCATAGATAATGCTTCTCAAGATGGTTCCGATACTATTATTGAAAAAGAATACCCGGAGGTAAATCTGATACGTTTACCAAATAATCAAGGATTCGCAAAAGCAATTAACTATGGTATAATAGAAGCTCTGAAAAAACCTGAAATAAAATACATTATTTTATTAAATAATGATGTAAAGTGTGATTCTGAGTTTGTAGCAGAAATGATAAGAGGGTTTATCACTGATGATACAGGAAGCGTAGCTGCTAAAATGTTAAACTATTATGATAACACATTAATTGATGCAGCAGGAGATTATATAAACTGGAAAGGGGCACCAACTGCAAGAGGGCATGGATTAAAAGATTCCGAGGAATTTAATAAACAAACATTTATATTTTCTGCATGCGCAGGAGCAGCAGCATATAGACGTGAAGCTTTTGAAAAAGCAGGTTTATTTGATGAAGATTTTTATGCTTACTTTGAAGATGTTGACTTTGGTTTTAGGCTACAATTAATAAATTACAAGTGCAATTATAATCCAAAAGCTATCTGCTATCATAAAAGAGAGGCAACCTTTTCTAAAATGAAAGGATTAATAACAAAACTATGTGAAAAAAATTTAATAGCTCTAAGATTAAAAAATTATCCTTTTATTTTATTATTAAGACTTCAGTTAATATTTTCAATATCAAGATTGATAAGGTATTACAGATTAATAAGAAAAGAGTCCTTCAGAACATTTTTATATGCTCTTGAAGGATATTTTCTTGGGTTATGCGAAATTCCAAAGACTATCAAAAAAAGGAAAATAATTCAAAAAAAAAGAAAAATAACAATTTCTGAATTATGCAAGTTATTGAAAACCTACAGATAACTAAATCAAATTTTATTAATTCATTTAAAATAGGTTTTGAAATCCAAATTAAAAAAATTCGCTCAGAAAAAAGTAATTTATCAACACTAATGAATTCACCTTCAAATAAAATCATAAAATAGCATAAATAAATTAATGATTTCATTTATCATTGTTAATTACAAGAGTGCCAATTATTTAGAAGATTGTCTAACTTCTATATTTAAAATAGTATCTTCAACTCCATACGAAATTATCATAGTTAATAACTCACCAGAAGAAAATCTAAATAAATTAAAAAATGAAAAACAAAAAATAATTATCATTGAAAGTAAAAATATTGGTTATTCTACGGGATGTAATATCGGGGCTAAGAATTCTAACGGGGAATATCTTTTTTTCCTAAATCCAGATACTATATTGTTAAATGACTTTTTTAGTGATTTATTTCAATATTTTAAGAATCTGGAATATGGAGCAATTGGATTTAAGTTATTAGATCGAAATAAACAATTTCAGATTTCTTTCGGCAAATTTCCATCGATAGTTGGAGAAATAAAAAACAAAAGTATCAAAAATGCTTTCAGAAAGCGAAACCAAAAAATTATAACAAAACTTGAATCGAAATATATTAATCCTTCACCTGTAGATTGGGTATCAGGCGCAGCCTTTTTCATAAAAAAAGCAACTTTTGAAATGGTAGGAGGATTTGATGAAAGATTTTTTCTGTATTATGAAGATGCTGATTTATGTATGAGAATTTCAAAATCTGGATTTCCAAATTATTTTTTCCCTCCTGGTAATATAATACATTTTGAGGCAGAAAATATTAGAACTGAATTTTCGTATATATATATACATGCAAAGAAATCACAGTTACTATATTACAAGCTACATAATGGAATATTTCAAACAATTTTGTTGAGAATTTATTTATCTTTAAAGTTCGGCATAAAATTTCTACTTTCTTTTAAAAAAACTTACTTAACATTATTTTTGCTTGCTATAGGTTTAAAGAATGATTGACAAACAAAAAGTAAGGAAAATTGCAGTTGTTAAACTCTGTTGCTTTGGAGATATTGTATTTATTACCCCATTAATTAAAAATTTAAGATATAACTTTCCCACTGCTGAGATTACTCTAATTTCTGCAGGATGGATAGAAAACATAATAAAATTTATTCCTGATATTGACAGAAACATTACTTTTGAATATCCGAATGATTCTTCTATATTAAAAAAAATTTCTTACGGAATAAATTTCATTAAGACTTTAAGGAAAGAAAAATTTGATATGGCAGTCTTAGGACATAGGACAAGTTATTTCGGGCTTGCATTATTTTTAGCAAAAATAAAATACCGGTTAGGTTTTAATACTACAAGATTTATAAATTATAAAGCAAATTTTTTAGAAAATACACATGAAGCTAAAAGATACCTTGAAATTTTAAAAAATTTCGGATTAGAAATTAAATATGAAAATACTGAATTAAAACTACCAAAATTATATAAATCAGACTCTGAAAAATTTACAATCGGGATATTTCCCTTTGGTGGAGTTAATCCCGGAACAGAAATGGAAATTAAAAGATGGGAGTTAATAAAATACATTCATCTTATAAATAAGATTAAAGAAAATTTCAAAGATATAAAAATATTATTATTTGAAGGCGTAACTAAAGATGAAAAATTTGAAAATGTAACTATACCTTCCAATGTTATCATAACTAAAATTAATTTTGATTACATAGCTAATTGTAATATCTTTATTTCTGGAGATACTGGCCCACTTCATATAGCCTCAGCTTTAGGAATATCTACACTGGGGATATTTGGTCCCACAAACCCTGAACAGTTTGCTCCAATTAATCATACGGCAGAAAGAAGAAAAGTTTTACACAGATATATTTGGAGGAAATTATATTGTAGTCCATGCTATACATCTAAAACTGCAATTGATAAAAAGAATAAGAAATACTGGCAAGGGAACAATTTTATTTGCTATAGAGGAACAAATGAATGTATTAAAAGCATTGAAGTAGAGGAGGTTTTTTTTGAATTGAAAAAAATTATTGAATTTTTGAGGTTAAAGTAATATGAAAAAATATGGGATATTTGGAGGAACATTTGACCCTCCGCATATAGCACATCTTATTCATGCAGAACTTGTAAGAAACAAAATGCGGCTTGATAAAATTATTTTTGTTCCTTCCGGCAATCCACCACTCAAACGAAAATCTTCAGTATTAGAATCAAATCACAGATATAATATGGCAAAACTATGCTTTAGTAGTAATAAAAATTTTGTGGTGGATGATATAGAACTCAAAAACACATATCAGAAAACTTATACGATAGATACATTAAAAAAACTTAATACAAAGTATAAAAATCAAAATGTTATATTTTACTTTATTATCGGAACTGATAATTTCATAGAATTACCGAAGTGGAAGGACACTTATGAAATATTTTCAATGTGCAAAGTTATTGTTATCAATAGGCCACCTTATAAATTTGAAGATGGTCCAGATGAATTTAAAAGAAAAGTAATCAGAGTTAAAGTCCCCAATTTAGATATATCTTCAACTGTAATAAGAAAAATGGTTAAAAAAGGACAGTCAATTAAATATTTAGTAACTGAAAGGGTAGAAAAATATATTATTCAAAATAATTTATATAAAATTTATTAAAATATATGGAAACAAAAGACAATCAAAATTTACAACACAACCAGCAAACTTCAGATATATCATTACTTGATATAATAACTGGTATATTTATTTCCCCGAAACAAACTTTTGATTCTCTGAAAAATATCGGGAAAAAACATTTATGGGTAGTTCCTTTTATTATTATAATTATTCTTGGAATATTAACAACCTTTCTTTTCAATAACGATAATGAACTTACTTCAGAAAGTAAAACATTGCAAAAAGAATATTTACAGAAAATGATTGACAATATTGAAAAGAAAGAGAAAAGTAATGAAATACCATCAGAACAGGCAGCCAAAATAAAAGAGGATCTTCAAAAAAATATTGATAATGCAACCGGGGAAACAGGATACATAGGTATTCACATTGGGAATATAATTTATATTTTATTCTTAAGCCTTGTCATTTTAATATCGACAAAAATATTAAAAGGACAGATAACTTACTTAAATATTATAAATATAATAGTATTATCAATGTTAATTTTGTGTGTCGGGGACCTGATAAATATAATTGCTTCAATACTTTTAGGTTATAATACAAATATTGGATTAAATATTTTTCTAAAACCACCAATAGTGCCTTTTTATGCAACTGTATTTTTTGGGGCAATTGATTTATTTGATGTCTGGTTTCTTGTGGTATTATCTATTGGTATTTCAAAAATTGCAAATTTAAAATTTACAACATTATTTGTTATTTTAATCGTTGTTAGGGTAATTATTGCCTTAGCTTTATCATTCACTACATTGTTACCCGATATTATTTTTGGATAAAAGATTATAATTTACATAACTCTTTGTATCTAAAGCATGATATCAGATGGTCATTTACCATTCCTGTTGCCTGCATAAACGCATAACATATAGTACTACCAACAAATTTGAAACCTCTTTTCTTTAATTCATCACTCATTAAATCAGATTGCTTTGTTTTTGTTGGAATCTCATTTAAATTTTCCCACTTATTATGTATTGTTTCTCCATCAACAAACCTCCAGATAAATTTATCAAAAGTTCCGAATCTGTCTTTTATATCAAGAAAAGCTTTAGCATTATTAATAACTGATAATATTTTTAGCTTATTTCTGATAATTAATGGATTTTTCAGGAGTTGATTTATTTTTTCGGATTTATACTCAAGAATAATTTTAGGATTAAAATTATCAAATGCTTCCCTTAAAGCATTTCTTTTTTTGAGAATTATACTCCAACTTAATCCTGCCTGAAATGTATCAAGGATGATGAATTCAAAAAGTTTCATATCGTTATGAACAGGTACTCCCCATTCTGTATCATGATACAATATCATTTCAAAAGAAGATAAGCACCACCCACATCTAATTAATTTCCCTTTCATAAAAAATTATTCTAACATTCAATTAACAAGAAAAATTTTATTTTAAAAGTTTTTATACTTTATCAAAACATAAAATTATCTATATTTAATTTATTAATAATTACAAAAAATAAAAATATGAAAAAAATAATTTTTATCTTTGCATTTTTATTCATTCCGCTTTCTTTATTTTCTCAGGTTGTAAAAGAGGAAATCATCTTAAAATCAGAAGAAGATTCCATTAATATTTATAATTTTATTTATAATGAAGAAACTAAAACCTATATTTATCTTAATTATGACGAAAGTGGGAAATATTACATAACAAGTAATAAGGGAAATTCAAGAAGATATGATTACCTTTCAACTTATGATGCTAAATTTGATAAGAAAGGAAATTATTATATAATTGGGTATAAAAATGACCAAATGACCAATAAATCAACATATTATTTCCTGATTAACGGAGTAGAGAACGGAGAATTTGATTTTATCAATTACCCGTTATCTCAGTATGAAGAAATGATTTATTTTGTAGCTCAAAAAGATTCATTATATTTATTAGTAGGTTACGACACTGAAAAGAACAGATTTACTTATGGGAAACAATACACTAATATTTATTTACCAAAGATAGATGAAAAATACATTTGGGAACCATATTACGAACTTGGGATTACTAAAAAAGGTGAACCTTATTACGTAGCGGATGATGGTAAAAATGTTTTTCTTGTAATTGGAAATAACGAACAGCAAAAGCACAAAGGTATAAGAGACTATACTACTTATGAAGACTTAAAAGGCAATATATGCTATAATGCTATAGATGCTGAGGGTGAAAATCAATACGGTTATTTAGTCCAGGGTAAAAAAATCTATAAATCATTCAAGGCAACTTTAAACCCAATAATTTTTAAACCGGATAATACTCCTGTATATAAAGGTTCAAATGATGAATATAATGAATTCTATTCACAATTTATTATTGAAGGAGAAACACCTGGGAAAATTTACAATGGATATATTTACGACATCACTCTAACTCCAAATGGCAAAATCGCTTATATTGCGACTGATTCAACAAAAGATGGAGAATATTATTCCCGAATTGTAATAGATGGTAAAGAGAATAAAAAATATGAATATGTGAATAATTTAAAATTCTTAAAAGATGACATTCCTGTTTATTCCGCAAAAAAAGATAATCAAGAAATTCTTGTAATAGGAAATAAAGAAAATTATTATAATTATAGTTCTATATTAAATATTACTATTTCTCCAAAAGGCGAAGTGGCAATTTTAGGGTATAAATATCCTGATGACAATTCAAATGATGTAATAGAATATTATGTTCACATAGGGGATAAAAAATATGGGCCATATGTGAATTACCCCTATTCATATATGGAAGGTAGTCAGGATTTTATATTCTTCAATGAAAAAGGAAATTTTGCTTTTATCATCATAAATGATAATGATGAATATTATATTATTTCTGATTACTTTAAAAGTGATGATTATAATTCGGTATGGTTATTGGATTCGTACAAAAATGATTTTTACTATTTAGCAAACAAAAGAACAACAGGGGACAAGGATTCTTACTGCGTATATAAAAATGGAAAAAAAGTAAGCGATTCTTATGATGATATCTCAAATTATACACTTGATAAAGAAAAAGGAACATTGACATTTTTGGGATTAAAAGAAAATACCGCTTATTATGTTAAAATAAAACTTTAGAAAATTTTTCTAATTTATTTAGAGAATAAAATATTTTTTATATATTATATTATATCCAACTAATTTGTTTATTTGAGTTTTAAAATTTACAAATCATCAGCTGGAAGTGGAAAGACCCATTCTTTAGCGGTAGAATATATATTACTCTGCTTTAAAAATGCTTCATATTTTAATAATATTTTAGCTGTTACCTTCACAAACAAGGCAACAGAAGAAATGAAGCAGAGAATAATTGACTATCTTTATAGCATTTCTAATTACAGCGTTCAAAATGATAATAAAATCTCAAATATCGTTAAAACTATAGCAGAAAAGACGGGATTAGAAATTAATACAATTCAGAAAAAAGCAAATAAAATTTTAAAAAACATACTTTACAATTATTCGAATTTCTCAGTAAGTACGATTGATTCATTTTTTTCAAGAATTTTGCGTTCATTTTCAAAGGAACTTGGTTTACAAGGCAGTTATGAAATTGAGCTTGATGAGAATAAAGTGCTGGATGACATAATCAAAAACTTATGGATAAAAACGGCTGAAGACGAAATTTTGTCTGAATATCTTGAAAAATTTTTATATTATAATTTATCTGAAGGAAAAACTTATAATTTAGACTCACCACTCAAAAATTTTGGACGTGAAATATTCAGGGATAGATATTGGGAAAAAAAACTCATAAATATGAATTATTATGATGAAAATAAAGATAAATTCAAAGAGTTTATTAATGAATTAGAAAAGAAACTAAAAGAGACTGAAACATACATAAATAATAAAATTGATGAATTAAAAAATTTATTAGAAGAATATAATCTCAGTGCTGATGATTTTTTTGGTAAATCCCGTAGTATCCCTTCAAAGTTGTTAAAGCTAAGAGAAAAAAATGGTATAGAAAAGTTAGAAATTAACATAAGCGAAAATGATAAATGGTGCACAAAAGATTCAACCCCAAAAAATAATATCATAAAATGTTTAGAAGAAAAGTTGAGTAATATAGTAAAGGATTTAATTTCGTACATAGATAATAAATATCCTGAATATGTTACCACAAAAATTATAAATGATAACATTTTTGTTTTCGGGATATTTACTGATTTAATTAATATAGTAAAAGATTATGAAAATGAGAAAAATACAATATTGTCGAGTAATATAACCAGAAGGTTGAGATCACTCATAACAGATAACAGTCCATCTTTTATTTTTGAAAAAATAGGCAGTAATTTTTGCAATTTTTTAATTGATGAATTTCAAGATACATCAACTTTTCAATGGCAAATTTTTAAACCCCTGATATTAGAATCCTTATCCCACAATCACTTATCACTTGTGGTGGGAGACCCAAAACAGACAATCTATAGATGGCGTGAGGGTAATATGAGTTTAATACTTAAGGATATTTATAATGATTTATACAAATATAAGGATAATATTGAAGAAATACCCCTTGATATTAACTTCCGTAGTTATAAGAATATTGTTGAGTTTAATAATCAATTCTTTAATGATATACTAAAGGATACAAGTTATAATGTTATTTCAAATAATGGTAATGATATATACGAAAAAACCTATAAATACTTCAAACAAAAATCTTCAGCTCAAAATAAAAATAACGAAGGATATGTAAACATTACAATAATTGAAAGAAATACAAATACTAACGACTTAAAAATTGCTGAAGAAACGCAGGGTAATAAAAAAACTGATGATATAAATGATATTATTTTAGACAGGTTGAAAATTATTATATCTGAAGTTTTAAACAGAGGTTATAAAAAATCAGATATAACAATTCTTGTTCGTAAGATTAAAGAGGGCAAAGAAATAGCAAAAGCAATCCTTGACCTTGGTTGCGATATAATCTCTCCAAATTCCCTGAGCATTTTGAGTTCTCCAAAAGTGAATTTTATTATTAATTTGCTAAAATTTATAGTAAACCAGAAGGACTTTTTATCAATTGGTGAGTTATTAAATAACAAATTAAACTACTTATCTCAAAACGGTAGGGAAAATAATGAAATATTTTCTGCTTGTTCAGATTTGCAAGAAAACGGAGAAAATATAACTGACAATATTTTATGGAATATACTTCCGGGTGAATTTAAAAATGAGGAAGATTTGCATTTTATTTCCTCATCTATGTATAATTATAATGTTTATGAATTAGTTGAAAACCTAATAAGAATTTTTCAGTTTGATAATATAGCAGATTTATATATTATAAAGTTTCTAAATACTGTTAAAGAGTACTGCAAAAATAATTCTTCAGATGTAAAGAGTTTTCTAAATTGGTTTAGCACAATAATTGAAGCTGATAATGATAATTTTCTTGCAATATCAGCACCGGAAAATAAAGATGCAATAAAAATTAGCACAATACATAAATTCAAAGGTCTTCAGAACAAAGTAATAATAATTCCATTCGCAAACTGGGATATTCAATTAAAAGGTAATAGAGATATAATATGGGTTTCTTCTGATAAAGAACCTTTTAATCAATTTCCCGCTTTTCCGGTATATGCAAAAAAAATTATTGAAAATTCTTACTTCTCAGAAGATTATAAGCTGGAAATTGATTTAACACTTATCGACAATTTAAATTTACTATATGTAGCACTAACAAGAGCTGAGGAGGCATTATATATCATAACATCAGAACGACGTGGCAATTCCATATTTGAAATAATAAAAGCAAAGTACGATAAACTAAAAGTTATACCAAATTGTATAGAAGAAACATTCAATAAGGAACAATTTAATATTAAATGTTTATCTATAGGTGAATTGCCAACTAAAGAAACTAAAAATGTATTTCAGGAAAAAATTGAATTTATAGATTCTGAAAAAATAACTTCATCGCAATGGTATAGAAATATTATTATAAAAATGGCGGATATAGAAAATAAGCCATGGGACCAAAATTATAAAAAAATACAGTTAGGAACTAAAATCCACAAAATCCTTTCACAAATAGAAACACCAAAAGATATAAGTGATATTATCAATAAAGAATTAATTAGGGGAAATATTGATGAAAATGAAGTTGAATTAATAAATGAAAAATTAACTAAGCTTTTCTCCAATAAAGAATTCATATCTTTATTTAATAAAGATTGGGAAAGTAAAGCAGAAGTAGAAATAATAACTCCAAACGAGGGAATAGTAAGGCCAGACAGAGTTTTAATTAAAGATAAAGAAGTTCAAATAATTGATTTTAAGATAGGTAAAGAGAATAAAGAACATATTACCCAAATAAATAAATATTCTAAGATACTTACAGATTTAGGTTATAATGTTATAGGCAAGTTTATTGTATATATATCTGATGAAATTGAAATTATGAATTTGTGATTAAATTTTTTATTAATTTATAATGGATAGTTTTTTAAACGAAATAGTAAACATAATTTCCAATAAGTACAAAGATTATCAGAATATTACAATCGTATTCCCATCAAGAAGAGCCGGTTTATATTTTAAAAATTATATCTCAAAAATAATTCAGTATCCATGCTGGGGATTTGAGATTTTAAGTTTAACAGACTTTATGTCAAAATATTCTGATCTGGAAATTAAAGAATCCTCTGTTCTTATCTGGGAATTATACGATATCTATAAAAAATACTTTCCTGCTGAGACTCCTGATAGCTTCCTGTATTGGGGAAATATAATAATTAATGATTTTGATATTATAGATAAATATTTAGTCGAAGATACTAAAATTTTTAAAGCAATAAGAGATTGGAAGGAAATTGAAGAGATGTTCCCTACTGAACTTCCGGAAGAATATGAAACTTTCTGGAAATCTATAAAAGATTTTAACTCCGTTCAGAAAGAATCTTTCTTAAAAACTTGGGAAGTTCTTGGGAAAATATATAAAGATTTTACAACAATATTAAAATCAAAAAAAATTGCTTATGAAGGACTTGCTTTTCGTGAATTATATAATTCATTAATTTCAGGGACAAAAATAAACAGAGAAAAAATAATTTTTGCAGGGTTTTATTCATTTTCTAAATCAGAAGAAGAAATTATTTCCTACTTATTAAAGAATAGTAATGCAGAACTATATTTTGATTTAGATAATTATTATCTGGAGGATAATGATAATGAAGCCGGAAAATCATTAAGAAAATCAATTAATAAATTTAAGTATGTAATTGAAAAGAATAAATTAGAACAAAAAGATTATATTTTCCTGATTGATTCAAAAAGTTTAATCAATGAGAATAAAAAGATTAATATAATAGGTGCGCCACTGCAAGCAGGAATGGCCAAAGTACTTGGTAATTTATTGTCAGACTTAATAAAAAATGATAATGAAAATATTTTATATGAAAATTTAAATAACACCGCAATAATTTTACCAGATGAATCCATTCTTCTGCAAGTTCTGTACTCCATCCCGGAGGAAATTAAAGATTTCAATGTTACAGTCGGTTTTCCCTTTAAAGATACATCTCTATATTCTCTATTGTTGCTAATTCAGGATTTACATAACAATTCGATTAAAAAAGACGATAAAATCTTATTTCATTATTCAGATATAGAACGAATCCTGTTACATCCATATATAAGATTTTCAGATATTGCAATTGTATTCAGAATTCTAAATACTATTTACAATAAAAATATTGTTTATACATCCCTATTATATAGTGAAGAGTTTAAGGCAATTTTTGATAATATTAATGATGATTCTATAGAAATAATTAAAAAAGTATTTACCGGTTTAGGAGAAAATACAATAGAAATCTATAATTATTTAAAAAATATAATATTGTCTATTGCTAAAAGGATTGAGAACTCTAAAGATGAGTATTACAAAAAGTTTCAGTTTGAATACCTTTATTATTTCTATAATGAATTAGAAAAGTTATTTAAATTAATTTCAAAGTATAATATTAATCTTAGTATAAATAATGCCTTTAAAGTAATTATGACGATTTGCGGAAAAATGCATATACCCTTTACAGGTGAACCTATAAAGGGCTTACAAATAATGGGAATTTTTGAATCAAGAAATCTTGATTTTGAAAATGTTTATATCTTATCCTTAAACGAAGGTGTGTTTCCCTCTAGTGGTTATGAAAACAGTTTTATTCCATATAATCTGAGGAAGGCATTCGGTTTACCAACCTATGAAGACAAATCTGCAATTGAAGCATATTTATTCTACAGATTATTACAAAGAGCAAAAAATGTAAATTTGTTATATGACACGGAAATTAATAACAATATAAAGGGCAAAAGTAGATATATTTATCAAATTGAAAAAGATATTTTTAAATCACATAAAGGTTTAAATAATAAAATATTTTCATTCAAATTACCATATACAAAACCAATAAAAATAGAAATTAAAAAGACTGAAGATTTAATACAAACCTCAATGAATTTTCCTCACTTATCTCCTTCTGCAATAATTACATATATTGAATGTAAGCTTAAATTTTATTTTGAAAGAATTATAAATCTTGAAGAAATAAAAACTCCTGCAGAAACATTAGATGAAGTAACCATAGGAAGTATATTTCATAAAATAATGGAACTTATTTACAAAGATTATATCGGTAAGACTATATCAAAAAAAATAATTGAAAAACTGAAAGGCGATTTCGATACATTATATGAAGATTTATTTTATGAAGCTATCGACAAAATATCATATGAGAGAAAAACGAATATTAATTTCGAACATTCTGAGAAAAATAAGTTTTTAAAATATGTAATAAAAGATTTCGTGAAAAATGCATTAGAAGCAGATAAAAATTTTGATTTTCCAATAGAAATATATGCATTAGAATCAATAGTTGAAGCACCAATTGATATTAAAATATCAAATGCAGTTAGTAAAAGAATAATACTTAAAGGCATAATTGACAGAATTGATAAAATAGATAATAAATTCAGAATTGTTGATTATAAAACAGGGTACAGTCACTTTTTAAATTTTTCTCCCAACAATAAAGATGGGTTTTTTGAAAAGATTTTTTCCGATACTAAATATAAAGATAGTTTTCAAATTTTCTTTTATTTATACATTTCTTTATCGAAGCTAACTGAAAATGAATTTACCGGAGCAATATTATATCCAAGAGAAAAGAAAAGTAAATATGTGGAAATTGAAAAAATTACCAAAAATGATCTTCTTATCTTTGAAGAATATTTAATTAAATTACTAAATGAAATTTATAACTTAGAAATCCCATTTTCGCAAACAGAGGATGAAAAAAAGTGTGAATACTGTCCATACAAACATTTATGTTACAGATAAATGAATTTTTTCATTTTATAAAATGTTATTAAATAAAACTTAAGAAATTTTAAATTAACTAATGAAAATGAAAAAATTAATATTATTAAATTTTGCACTTTTAGTTTTAATTTCCTTCTCATGCAAAAAAAATGATGAGCAGGCAAAAAACAGTGAAGAGAATTCAAGAACAAACACAGAATCATTTACAGGAGATAGTACAGATATATATGGTCAGGGATATTACACTTATCAGGATTCATTGCAATCATATCATATGGGATATAATGTAGCAAGAGATAGTTTATATAAAAGAAAAAATATAGAAATATTTGAAAATTTGAATTTACTAATTAAAAATAATCCTAAAAACCCAGGCCCTTATCTTGATAGAGGAAATCACTTCCAAAATATACACAAATACGAAGAAGCCATACAAGATTATAATAAATATATTGAACTGAACCCCAAAAATCATTCTGCATATTTGAACAGAGGCACAGCATACGAAAGGCTTAAAAAATATGACCTTGCATTAGCTGATTATGATAAAGTAATAGAATTAAAACCAAATGATACAATTGCGTATTTTAATAAAGGAATCCTGTATGATGCAATAAATAATCCTGAAAAAGCAATAGAATCATATACTAAAGTAATTAGCATTGATCCGATGTTAGCAAAAGCTTATTATAACAGAGGTATAGTATATGAAAAGATTAAAGAATATAAAAAAGCATTGGAAGATTTTAAAAAGGCTCTTGAATTAAATCCAAACTATGGCGAGCAATTAATAAACAGGATTAAACAACTTGAAAAAAGATAAATTTTTTACTTATATGTAATTTCCCACTCCCCATCTGTTTTTATATCCAAAATATAAGCGTCATTTTCTGAAACATTAATTAATTCATATCCTTTAAAATCTCCTTTTGTATTGAATATAATTTTTATCAAGGAATCATTTGAATTTTTTAGGGTAACTGTGTAATCGCCATCACCTTTATGTGTTGATGTGAAAATTGCTTCCCCTTTATTTAAATGTATAATTTGTTTCAAATTACCACTTCCTTTATGAGTGAATCTGTATTGAATTTTATTAGAATCACTTATCTGAGTTATCTCATTATTAGAAGATTTAGTATAAATGTTTGTCGATATATATTTTTCATATATATAATATACCAACGCCAACATTCCAACTGCAAAAAAAATATATGCAAATACTCTTGTTAATAAATTTTTTTTCATTTTGAATTTTTAAATAAAAAACATTAACAATGTTTTTAGAGTTCAAATTATTTTTAAATTTAATTAAAATTAAAAAAACCTTCAATTTTAATATTTCACACTACATTTTGTTTTAGTAGTCATAAAATTTTGATAAATCATTAATATAGTAGCATCACTACATTAATAGTATTAAGACTATTTTCAAGGGGCTGTTTTTTTATTAACGCAAAAGATAAACTATTGTTATTACATATTTTGATTTTATGTTATTTCGGCATAGTAATTGCAATATTAATAATGAGTAAAGAATAAAAATATATTAAGAGTTTGATTACAGGTTTTGTCAAATATTATAATCCAATAAAACTAATAAGAATATTTAATCAACAAATAATAATTTATTAATATAATATAATGAACCTTTCTTCAAGTTATTATGTTAAAGATAGAAACGATAATTAAAAAATGAGAATGATAAAATATCTATTAACGCTACTAATAATTGTAACAAGCAATCAATTATTTTCACAAGATAATGATTCAAACTTAAACATTGCATATAATAAGTTACAAGAAGGAAAAACTTTAGAAGCGATATCAATTTTTGAAAATCATATTGCAAAAAATCCCAATGACACAAGAATATACCTGCAGCTTGCATATGAATATTTAAAAATTAACAATAAGGAAAAAGCAATAAAATATTTTGAGTATGTGCAAAAGAATTCCAAGAACACAGATGAAATTCAGGCTGCGAAAAAACAATTAGAATATATATCTCTAAATTCTGAATCAGGGAAAAAGCATTTCATCGATTTATATTCGTATAGTGTATATGATACATATCAAGAGAATTTTATATCAAATTTAATTTTAAGGTATAATAATCATATTATAGACAGATTATATGGTGGAATATATAGTGATATCTACACAGATACAAGAACTTCGAAAGACTATATTTACAATGACAGATATGTTGAGGTAGGTGGATTTTTAAGATATAATATACTACGTAATTTAAGTATAGAATTAAGGGCTGGATATGTAAGAGAGATTGATTTCAATAAAAATAGTTTCAACTTTAAACCCATTTTAAGTTTCTCTGATAGATTTGGGACTAAAAATTTGAGAGTAAACTTTTTTACTGATGTTTATTCAGCAGCATTGTATGACCACAAATTTGAAAACTTTTTCGGACAGCTTTCACTAAGAGAGGTAGTAAGTTTTAAGGTAAATAAAAGTTCAAATTTTGAAACTTATGTGAGACAGTCAGTATTAGGAGATTCAAAAAAGTTTGATTATAATAATTACCTTGAGTTAGGTGGAGGAGTTGCTTATACATTTAATTCAATTTATTTACCGGCAATTTTTGTGGAAGCAACGAACAAATTTTATTTTCAGGGAAACAGAGAAAACAGTTTCCAGTTTAAAGCAGGTTTATTATTTAACTTTTACAAATTCGTATGGTAGCAGAAATATTACAAATAATAGTTTGGATAATAGCAATAATACTAATAATTAGTGGCTTAGACGATTTCTTCGTTGATATATCTTATTGGATATTCAGAAGAAAATATAAGAAACAATTACCCGAACTTTCAGAAATAAGAGAAGCTAAGGAAACTCCAATTGCACTGGTAATAGGTGCCTGGCAAGAGCACTCAGTCATTGGAAGAACTTTATCCATAGCATTAAATAAAATTCAATATAAAAATTACAGAATTTTTGTTGGTGTTTATCAAAATGATGAAAAGACACAGGAAGAAGTAATGAAGTTTGCAAGTGCTGACCCGAGAGTAATTATGTGTATTAATCCAAAGAATGGACCAACATCAAAGGCAGATAATCTGAATAATATTTTTAATGTGATAAAATATTACGAAAAAGCACACACTGAATTTAGCGTAATACTTATTCATGATTCTGAAGACTTCATTCATCCATATTCACTAAAACTATATAATTATCTAATCTCTTACAAAGGCAACTATGCAGTCCAAATTCCGGTTGTACCGATAAAAAGCAAATTAGGTAAATTATTTCACAGAACTTATTGTGATGCATTTGCAGAAATGCACAATAAAGAATTGATTGTAAGACAATCATTTGGAGCATATATTCCCTTTGCAGGTACCGGAATGGCATTTAACAGAAAGGTTTTCTATTATCTTGAGACTAATGATGAAAAATATTTAGAAGATATTAGTAATGATATAAAAAGTAATAAAATAAATACAACCCAAATCAGTACTAAGTATTGGGAAAATTTCTCAAGGATGACCGGGGATTTGAATCATAATGTAAGAATATTTAACGATTCGAATTTAACAGAAGATTATGAAATGGGTTTAAAATTTCATAAAATAGGTTTAAAGACAGTTTTTGTGAATTTAATTATGAATAGTAATGGTACTCCCGATGCAGAAATAGCAACGCAAAGTTATTTCCCGAACAGTTTCTGGGGCGCTATAAAACAAAGGTCAAGATGGATTGCAGGTATTAATTTGCAAAATTGGAAAATCCATAAATGGAAAGGTTCCTTACTTACCAAATACTTTCTAATGCGTGACAGAAAAGGAATTATATCAAGCTTTATTCTGCTTTTTTCTTATTTAGGTCTTATTTATTCTGTACTTAACATTATTGATGAGAAATATGGTTGGGGAATTTTTCCACATATTATTGATACTAACTCAACTTTATGGTATGTATTAATGTTTTGTTTTTCATTTTTAATTATAAGACTTTTTCATAGATTACATTTTACATACAAATGGTACGGGTTAAAATATTCGATTTTCAGTGTATTTAGATTATTGCTCGATAATATAATAAACTTTTTTGCATCTTTAAGAGCTATTAAGATATACTATAAAATGAAAGACAAAGTCGTAATCTGGGACAAGACAGACCATTATTAAAATATCAAAAAAAATAAAATTTTTAAAACAATATAAAAAGATGATGAACCAAAAAATTTCAAAAGAAGAGTACAACGGTAAAAAAGTTATTCTAATTGTTTTTGGTACCAGACCAGAAATAATTAAACTTTTTATTCTTCACAGAATTTTAAAAGAATCAGAAGAATTTTATCCAATATTATTCAACACTGCACAGCAAAAGATATCTTCTGATATATTACAGCACTTAAACATTGATGTAGATATTTTGGGAAATACTTTACCTGACCGTTCCCCAGATTTGAATCAGTTCATCTCACATTTAATAAATGATTTTAATGAAAAATTTAATAGTCCAAATTCTATAATTGATAAAAAAGATATTGCCGGAGTAATTGTACAAGGAGATACAGCATCAGCATATACCGGTGCAATTTGGGCATTTATGAATCAAATTCCTGTATTTCACGTTGAAGCCGGGTTAAGAACTCACGACCAGAATAATCCTTTTCCGGAAGAATTCTTCAGGGAATCTATAGCGAGAACATCTGCTCTTAATTTTTGTCCTTCTCACATAAGTTATGAAAATTTGATAAAGGAAGGTATTAGTCCTAAGAAAAACTATATCGTTGGTAATACGATTAATGATGCAATTATCCACCTGATGGATAATAAGAAGATTAAGGAAACTAATCAAACCAATTATATTTTAAGTACATTACATAGGAGAGAAAATTGGAATCATGTAACAGAATATGCTAAAATTCTTTATAATGTTCTCAGCAATGATATAAGGGATAAAAATTTATTGCATATCATACATCCAAATCCATTAGTCAAAGAAGGATTCAGTAAAGTTTTTAAGAAATACATACCGGAAAATCTTATTATTAAAGAACCTATACACGATTATTTTGAAATGCTTGGAATAGTAAAAAATAGCAATATTATTCTTACTGATTCAGGAGGATTACAAGAAGAATCATTATTCTTTAAGATTCCTTGCGGAATAATGAGGAAAGTTACAGAAAGACCGGAAGTTTTACAAAGAAACGCAAAGCTCTTACCTTTTGAAAAAAATAAGGTCAGAGAATTTCTATTAGAATCAGATAAATACAAAATTAATGATAGTACACAATATGATTTTACTTACGGAGATGGAACAACAAGCTATCAGATATATGAAATTCTTAAAAGATTTTTCAGAGTTTAAAACAGAAAGGAAATTTAAATGAAAAAAATTAGATATATTTTACTTACAATAATAATTACCATATTATTTACCAATTCTTATTCTCAAGAAATTACACCGAATATAAAAGTACCAAAGAACATTGATACCTATAAGTTTAAACTATTACCTCTATATAAAAACGAGTTAGTAGATTTGCCGATAATTACTGCAGATTTTAAACTTACATTGCGAGACAATATCCAGCTTGATTGCTCAAAATTTTATCCTGTTGAACCAAATCCATATCTTCCAAACGGATACCCTGTTGTAATTATGTTACATGGATATGGAGACAGAAAAGAAACGCTTGCAGAATTTGCAAGAGCACAAGCAGCTTATGGTTATGTCGTATATACATATAGTATGCGTGGTCAGGGAAATTCAGAAGGTTTATCAAATCTCATCAGTACCACAGAAGCAGACGATTTAATTGAATTTGTGAACTTTGTAAGAACAGATTTCAGTACAGGACTTGATACCAGTAAAATATTAATTATGGGCGGTTCTCAAGGAGGAATTATTCCTTTTATGGCTGCATCAAAAGGTGGTTTAAAAGTAAATTCAATAATATCAGCATTAGCTTCACCAGAGTTTGCTACGAGCTGGATTGAAAATGGTAGTATTAAAATGACATTTTTATGGACAATATCTTATCCCAATGAAAATGCAAGATACACAAATGAAATAGATAATATGAGAAATTGGGTTTATCAATCAGGTAATAAAAACAGCAACTGGAATAAACTTGCAACAACTTTACCGAAGAATAGAGATTTTATGACTATTGTTCAGAATAATAAAATTCCAATACTACTTGAAAACTCATGGCAGGATTATTTCTTTAATACATTAGGAAATATTAAAGCTATTCCATTGTTAACTTCAAACTACAGAATATATTTCGGTGCTGTTATGGGTCATGGGGGGGATATTTCTGAATCGGAAAATCAATGGCATATGGAATTCTTTAATGAATGGTTCTATTATTATATATGGGGAATAGATAATGGAATATTGATAAGACCCAAATTTCATTATGCATATACAACTTATCCAAGAGAAAAAAATGCCTGGTCTTTTATTCATGACAGTTCAGCAGTATGGCCAATAACAGGGGTTAATAGTGTAAAGTTTTATTTCTCAGATAGCAATAAATTAAATCCCAATAAAACACCAGTAACAGTATCTACAAAATCTTTCCTAAATAATGTTTTAGATAAGAGATTAACAATGATAGAAGCTGTTAATGAAGATTTTACCGGACCAATATTTGATTCTAAATTCAGAAAGGAATCGATATTTTTTGAGACAGCACCGCTGTCCAAAAATGTAAAAATGATTGGCACCCCAAAAATCAATCTAAAATACAAAGCAAGCGCAAATATATGTCAATATAACTTCCAGATATTCGAAATTAAATCAGACGGAACGACGAATATGGTTACAAGAATAAATTACACAGATAGAAATTATACTGCCGGTGCAATAAAAACTGTTCTTATTAATGGTATTTCACATGCTCATATATTTCAAGCTGGGAGTAAAATAAGGGTGGTTGTTACTAATCTTGATACCTATTTACCACAAGATTCAGCATTTTTAGGTACTTGCCCCTATGTATTACCAGTATTAGTAAAAAGTACCAATCATATATATTTAAGAGGTTCATATATTGATTTCCCGTTTGTAACAATTACTTCCGGAAATATTGTTGAAAATACCACATCAAATATTAATTCAGAACCTATACTTGAACAGAATTATCCTAATCCTTTCAATCCAACAACAAATATCAGATTCACAATACCAAACAATTATTCCGGATTGGTTACTATAAAAATTTATGATATGACAGGGCGAGAGATACAACAGCTTGTTAATCAAAATATGAATGCCGGTACTTATGAAGTTGTTTGGAATGCTTCAAATTATGCTTCAGGTGTATATTTTTATCAATTAACTGCTGGTAACTATAAAGAAATAAGAAAAATGATGTTAATCAAATAGTATATAATTTTTCTTAAATTTTAAACCCGTTAAATATTAATTATTTAACGGGTTTTTTTATTTAATAATCCGGGGTTTTAAAATACAAAAAGGGTTAAATCTTAATTTTCTTACTTCTATACAATTTTGTCGCATTTTTATACTTTATTCAGGATTTTTTTTAATAAATCCCAATATATTGATATTTAATTAAGGAATAAATCTTGCTGTACTTCTTAAATGAGCCTTAAAATTAAATTCTTTAATTATAAATGAAACTTATATTGACACTTACAATTTTATTACAATTTCTTTTTTATTCCTCGGGGGTATTTTCACAAACTTCAGATACCAATAAGGTTTACGGCGTTACTATTGATGATGTTAGTAATTTAAGTGCTATTACAACTTCATTAAGTAAACTACCTAAAAAAATGACAACAAGGGTTGTTTTTGATGAATGGATGCCAGCTACCTATTACTTAACACCCGTTCAAAGTATTCATCAGGTAAGTTACGTTATGGGAGAATTACTTGATAGCTGGTGTTTTAGTCAATATAATTTAACACAATATACAAACCGTGTAAACGAATATGTAAATACTCTGGGGAATGATGTTGATATATGGGAATTCGGAAATGAAATAAACGGGGAATGGTTAGGAAATACTAATGATGTAATCCAAAAAATAACAGCAGCATTTCATATTTTAAAAGTAAATAATAAAACTACTGCACTAACTTTTTATTATAATTATGACTGCTGGGAAAATCCACAAAATGAAATGTTTTACTGGATAAATACTTATCTTCCTGATTATATGAAAAAAAGTATAAATTATATATGGGTTTCATATTATGAAGACGATTGTAATAATTACCAACCGAACTGGCAAAAAGTATTTGATAGTTTAAGGGTTATTTTTCCAAACTCTAAAATAGGAATCGGAGAATGTGGAACAACAAAGGTTAATAAAAAAGAAGAATATATGCGAAGATACTACTCAATGAGTGTAACGACAAAAAATTATGTTGGTGGATACTTCTGGTGGTATTATAAACAGGATTGTGTGCCATATACAAAGTATTTATGGGGGGTTCTGAAAGATGTAATAAGTAATACCCCTTCACCATATATAACAACAGATACCTGCAAGTTAGCATCAATTAAAAACTACCCTAATCCTTTTAACCCAAAAACAAAAATATTTTATTCCATACCTTACAATTGCAATGTCAGGATTACTCTATATGATATAACCGGAAAAGAAATTACAATACTTTTAAATGAATTTAAAAATAAAGGAGAATACATCTTGGATTTTGATGCTTCTAATTTAACAAGCGGGGTATATTTTTATAAACTGGAATTTTCAGGCAATGTAATTACAGAAAAAATGATACTAATGAAATAGTAATTGTTGCTTCTCAAAATTCCTAAAACTTTTAAAAATTTAAATCAATAGTGCTATTTTTAAAATATCAATTCAGTAGATAGAAAATTTCTATCATTACTTCCGTTTATTATTTTACTTAATATAAAATTAAAGTAATCCCAATAAAAATAGATCCTGTTTTATAAAAATTATTTATACGGCATACCCCGAACACCCGGAATAAAAAAAATAATTACTTTTATGATAAGTTTATTGTGGTATTATTACTGAATGTTATATCAGATGATCTGCCTTATTCCAATATTACAGAACAATTTAGTTATATCTTTTATAATCTAATTTAAAAATTATATTTTACTTTCCGGTAAATAGATAATTATAAAATTACATAATCAAATTTTACATATCATTTTCAAGAGTAGATGTATCACCAATGTCCTCACCCCACTCTTTAGCTCTAAGTACTCTTCTCATAATTTTTCCGCTCCGTGTCTTTGGAAGTGATTCAACAAATTCTATTTCCTGTGGCATTGCAAGGGGAGAGAGTTTCTTTCTTATAAAGTTCATAATATTCAGCTCAAGTTCTTTGCTTGGTTCATACCCTTTTTTCAAAGTGATAAATGCCTTTACTACTTCCATATTTATAGGATCAGGTTTTCCAACGGCAGCAGATTCAGCAACTGCAGGATGTTCAATTAATGCTGATTCTATTTCAAAGGGACCTACCAGATGCCCACCGGCATTAATTACATCGTCATCTCTTCCAACAAACCAGAAATAACCTTCATCATCAATACTTGCTCTATCACCACATAAATACCAACCATTTTTAAACTTTCCTTTATATGTTTCTTCATTTTTCCAATATGTTCTAAACATTGATGGCCAACCTGGTTTAATTGCAATCATACCGACTACCCCTGTTCTCTCAAGAGGTACAAAGGTTTTTAAATCAACAACGGTTGCTTCAATACCCGGGAATGGTTTACCCATTGAACCTGGTTTTATTTTCATACCCGGATAATTACTAATCACTATGCAACCTGTTTCGGTTTGCCAGAAAGTATCGTGAAACATTTTTCCGAAAACTTCCTGTGACCACAATACTGCTTCAGCGTTTAAGGGTTCTCCGACGCTTGCCAGATGTCTTAATGATGACAAATCAAATTTTTTCACAATTTCATTTCCTTCTCTCATCAATGCTCTAATAGCAGTTGGAGCGGAATACCAGACTGTAATTTTATGCTTTTCTATAAACCTGTACCAATTCTCAGCGGTAAATCCTGCTTCAGTTACACATTGAGTAACACCATTAGACCAGGGTCCTATTATTCCGTAAGAAGTACCGGTAACCCAGCCGGGATCAGCGGTGCACCAATAAATATCATCATCCTGTAAATCGAGAACATATTTCGCTGTAATATACTGCGAAATTAAAGAATAATGAACATGTTGTGCTCCTTTGGGCTTTCCGGTTGTTCCGGAAGTATAATGCAATATTGATGGAGTTTCAGCGGTGGAAGGATATATATCAAACTTTTCTATTCTTTCTTCCTTTTCTAAATTAAATGCATATTCTTTTTCTCTTAAAGGTTTAGCACCATCATCATCAACAACAATAATATAATTCATATAAGGTAACTTGTCTAAAATATTTCTTACTTTTGGTAGATGCTTCTTCTGTGTAATTATTGCAGAAGTTTGAGCATCTTCAAGTCGGGTCAAAAGAGAATCAGAACCGAAAGCGGAAAATAAAGGTTGCGCTATAGCACCCATTTTTAGAATACCAATCAGTCCAAAATATAATTCGGGAATTTTATCCATAAACAAGCAGACTCTTTCACCTGGTTTAATACCAAGGTTTTTTAAGTAATTCGCAATTGTGTTAGTAAGTACTCTTAAATCATTATATGTATATCTTTTTTCTTCACCTTTGAAACTTTCCCAGATGAAAGCAATTTTATTTGCTTTTCCCATTTCACAAATTCTATCAGAACAATACCATCCGATATTAATTATATCACCATCTTTGTAACCAAGTTCTTTTTTTGAAATTTCCCAGGAAAAATTTTTTACTTCTTCTTCGTAAGATTTCATATTTGGCATAAGTTATTCCTTTTTATTTAAAAAAATAATTGTAAAAATTGTATTATTTAATTTTAAAAACAATTGAAAAGATTGGTATAATATTTATCCTTTTTTATAATAAATTAAAATGCAAAGAAAACAGAAATATAGTAAAATTTAAAAGAGTATCACCAATTTATTGAAATAACATATATTAAATTATAAAGCAGTAAATAATTTAATTAATTAATTATTGTAATTTTAATAACTTTATTATAAAAATTGTTATAAAATCTTATGAAATAAATTCCTGTGGAAAGGTTCATACTTTCTGCATCTATTAAATATTCATACACACCAGCACTTAAGAATCCGCTGAATAAATCTGAAATTCTTCTTCCTGAAATATCATAAAGAGCCAGATTCATAATTTCAGAATTATTTTCAGGTATTGAAATTCTGATTAATGATCTCGAATTAAAAGGATTGGGGAAATTCTGACTTATTTCATAACATATCGGGGTTGAAAAATTAGTTTTTTTAATTCCGACATTTGAATTTGAAAATCCTTTAAGTTCAACTGTAATTGTTGTATCAGAATTAACAATAGTCAGAATGCCGTTATAAGTTTGATTAATAGCAGTTGGTTTAAATTTTATTTTTGCAAAACCTAATTCACCTGCATTTACAGAAGTTGGAAATGATTCTACAATAAATTCCTGCATATTAGAATAAACAGAATTTATATTAAGTAAAGAGTTTCCATAATTCATAATTGCAAGATAATAGCTTAAAGTATCATTTACTGCTATTGTATCATATCTGATAATAAAAGGTGATACAGTTATTTTACCTTTAAAAATAGTAGGTGCAATCATATAAAAACTTCTTATCCTTTCAACAAATTCAGGATGATCTATGAAAGGATTGAATACATTTTGAAAGGATTTAATTCTTTGATTCCTTATTCTTTCTCTCTGGTCAACTATATCGGTAAAATTCCATAGTCTGAGCACATTTTCTTCTTTTTGTGCAAGATAGCTTCCCTGATTACCAAACCTAATAACAAAATAAAAAATAGACCTTGCAACATTTCCTTTATGTACATCTCTTGGTTCGAACACAATTTCATTCTGGTAATCATATCCCCTTTTTGACCCACCTTGCTGCCATGTAATATTTGAAACAACAATACCAAAATGGTAGTTGGATCTTGCATTATTCGCTACAGAAAGTGTAGGATATAAATGATATAAATCACTTCTCATAGGTTCAGCAGAATTAAAATAACTCTGTGGCCAGGTGTGTTCTGTATCAAATCCTTGATTTTGTGCTTCTGTTCTATTCGCCGCCTTTATTTTAACACCAGTATAGACACATTCAATCGTATCATCATTATTATAATCATCTATATATTCAAACATTTTATCTCTCGCAAGATTGTATCCGAGTGAAATATAATTTTGCAATGTAAAATTATACAGAGCAGATTTTAATTCTTCATTTATCAATCCCTGAGTAAAACTATATAAAGTATCAGGATATTTTGCAGTACCTAATGAATAAAAAACAATTGAATATGGTAAACCATCATTTTCAAAAATTAGGAAATCTCTATAAGTAATATTTTGATTTGTTCCAAAATAAACACTAACAAGAACGCTGTCAAAGGGATTAACTGCAAAAGGAGAAAAGTTAAAAAAGAACTTCGATGTCGTTGTACGAAATGAATTAATAAAAACAGTTTCAGAAGTCGGGTTTTTAAGATAGAAATACCGGGGTGTTTGTGTATTTGTTAAAACAGTATCGTAATTTATTAAAACAGGTATATATTGAGAAAAAAGGTTATTATAAAATGAAAAGAATAAAATAACAAAAAGAATTTTCATAAAAATTTTATGTGAAATCATTTTAGAAAATTTAAACCTACAATCCGGGGAATTCATTATGATTAATAATTACTTCAACATCAGGAAATTCATCTTTAATGAAAGAAGCGGTTTTTTCCGCTGCATAAACGGAACGATGCATACCCCCCGTACAACCAAAAGAAATCATTAAATCTGTAAATCCTTTCTGGAGATAATTATTAACTACTTTACCTATTATGTTGAAAACATTATGCAGAAATTCCTGCATATCCTTTTGTTTATCAAGGAACTCAATAACTTCCTTATCTTTACCGGTAAGATTCCAGTATTGTTCAATCTGTCCCGGATTTATTATAAATCTGCAATCAAAGACAAATCCCCCACCGTTTCCAGTTTCATCAACCGGAATACTTCCATATATATAACTAAAAGAATTTACTCTTACTACTAATGCCAATATTTTAAGGTTTTATATAAAGATTTAATTATATAATTTATGAAAAATTGATTAAATTTAATACTTAAATATGAACCATAATTTAATCACAACAGCATTTACAATTGATAATTATAAAATTGTAAAAAACCTTGGTATAATTCGTGGTATTGTTGTTAGGTCAAGAAATATTTTTGCAAATATTGGCGCTCTCTTTCAAACAATAAAAGGTGGTAATATTACTTTATATACAGAATTGTGTGAAAAAACCAGAAGAGACGCATTTGAATTAATGGTAAAACATGCAGAAGAAGTGGGCGCAAATGCTATTATTGGTGTTCGGTATGATGCTACAGAGGTAATGTCGGGAGTAACTGAGGTTCTGGCTTATGGAACTGCGGTAGTGGTGGAAAAAATTCAGGGGTAGGTTTTATAATATTAATTAAAAGAGTTTTTTCTAAACTCGTTTTTTAAGGGAATGGTAGGAATGAATATTTTCTGATATTAAATCAACTGATTTTCAAGCATTATAAATAAGCCTGAAATGTTAGTAATGAATATTTTCTGATATTAACTAAAAGAGTTTTTTTCTAAAAGAATTCTTTTCTAAAACCGTTTTGAAGGGAATGGTAGGAATGAATATTTTCTGTTATTAAATCAATTGATTTTCAAACATTATAAAGAAGCCTGAAATGTCAGTAATGAATATTATCTGATATAAATTACTTAATTTAGTTAATTATATTTTTTTATTAAATTATTTTTTATTTATCTGTGAATTTTTTTCTGATTATATAGATTATTTTTCCTGCTTTTTCATTTTCCTTCTCCTTATATACCACAAAACAATCAATGCTATAATTATAAAAGGTATAAGTACAATAATTGCAACAATCAGGAATATAACAACTTTAAGTAAACCTCTGACACCCTTTTTAACTGCTTCACCAAGCTCATAGAAGAAACCTCCACCAGTAGAAGTTTGTAAGAGATTTGGTTCGTATAAGGATATTTTAATAGTTGAATAACTTGCCTGGCTTTTTAAATATTTCATTTTCCCTTCAAAACTTTCTATTTTTTGTCTTACGCTTGCTAACTTTTCTTCTATTTCAAGTATTTCAGTAAGTTGGGAGGTTTTTTCATTTAATAATTTTAGTAGTCTTTGTTCTAATTCCTTTTGAGTTTTTTGTCTTGCTTCAAGGTCAATATATTCTTCGGTAATATCTGAGGAGGTAACATTTTCGGAAACCACTTTCCCAATAGTTGAAATTTCAGAGAGAATTATATCAAACTTTTCGACAGGTACTCTTAATGTTATCACCCCTTGTTTTTTCCCGGCAGAAGATAAAGTTGAATTTGAAGAAGATACATACCCGTTGTGTTTATTTGTTATATCTGTTATTGCTTTTTCGGATTCGTCATATTTTTCTACTTCAATAGAAATGTTTCCCGTTTTTACTATTAATCTATCGGTAACTTTAATTTCATCATTTTTAATTGTTTCTGTTTCTTTCTTTATAACATCTTTATTATCAACGTCGGGTTTTTCCCGAAAACTCTTACCTTCATCTGTAGAAGTTTCCAGGGTTATTTTTTCTTTCTTTTCCTCAGTTATATTAGTTTTTTCCCTATCACAAGAAAAAGAAAATAGAAATGAAAGTAAAATTACACTTAAAATTAATGTTTTTGTTTTCATATTTTTTAATTTTACTTTATATTAAACAAATCAAAAAACGTAATGTTCCGAAATCAATAAAAAAAGTTGTCATTCAGACAACTTTTTTTAATTTTATCCTTCTGAAAGTAAATAAAATTTTCACAATGTTTATTTTATTAATACCATAATTTGGGTATCAGTATATTCACCAGCTCTTAAATTATAGAAATAAATTCCGCTTGGCAAATCTACTGCGTTAAATTCTACTTCATAAACACCAGCATCTTTTTTTGAATTTATTAGTTTCGTAATTAATCTTCCGAGGTTATCATATATACTTAAATCAACAAAAACAGATTTTGGGATTGAAAATTTTATTTTTGTAACCGGATTAAAGGGGTTTGGATAATTGTTATATAGAAGGAAATTTTCCGGAATGTCATTATAGGAATTTTCTATTCCAACTGCAAAGTCCGGATCGAAAACAGAAATATACTGGAAATTTGAGCCTGTTGCCTTTGTTTGTACAAGTGCGCCTGTGGTATCATCAATCTCATGCACTCCTGTACCATTGGTTGTCAGATAGTTTCCATTAGGCAGCCTAAAAACACCACGATTACCGGTTACGCCAGATAAAGTAGTAATTAAAGTACCGGTAGAGGTATAAATTTTTATTCCGGAACCTGTACCGCTAAATTCACAAAGTGCAAGATTCCCATCATCAAGTTCTATTATTTGTTGTGGAAAGTTAAGCTGGTTATAAATAAGACTATTAATAAATCCACCTGAAAAATTAAAACGGTTTACATCTTCAGTACCGCTTGAATTTGTTACAAGAATATCTCCTGTTCTATATAAAATTGCAAAAGGACTATTTAGATTAGTTCCAATAAAAGTACCAACAGAAATTCCGGCGGTGTCGAATTCCTGAATTGTGTTCTGATTCGTACCACTATAAACAGTTACAAGTAAATTTCTGTTTGGACGGAATGCAATTCCGCGAATGTTATCAAGATTACCACCCTGAGTGAATGTTCTTACAAAAAGACCGTTGGTGTCATACTCCTGAACTGCATCTGCAAGTTGGTCAGATACCAGAATTCGCGTTTTAGTTCTTTGCAAAGCATGTTTCGGACTTTGTAAATAAGGATAATTAGAGTGGATAAATGCTGTATCAACAAGGTCGCCGGTATTATAATCGAAGGCATATACTCTATCGTAAGTCCAGTCAGGAATCATTAATAATTTATTTGAAGTTCTTGGATGCAGTATTATTTTCTCCCCGGTATTATCAATCACAATTCCGTTCCCATAATTTATTCTTGCTTTTGATAAGTCAAACTTTTGAACAATATCTTCATAAAATGCATTGAAGCCATCTTTAAAGGGATGTAAAAAATTTGTAATTACAGTATAAACAATTTTACCATTTTCAACAAATCTTGCTTCAATAAATGCTTTATCTTTTATATAAATATTAATTGGAAGCTTTTGTTCAAATGCTGCTTTTTCAGCATTAGAGATTATTGATGGGTTTAATTCTGTCAAAGTGAATAAATCCTGGAAAGAAATTTTAGGTTGTGAAAATGCAAAAGTTGAAATTAACAATAAAGAAAATAAAAAAGTTATTTTTTTCATTTTTAATAAATGATAAATTATTAAAATTTTTTTAAAGAAACTTAAAAGATATATACGACAAACATATATTCTTCCTACTTTATCAGAACCATTCGTTTTGTCATAATATATGAATTAGTTTTTATCCGGCATAGATAGACACCACTTTCAAGCCCAGAAGCATTAAATTGCGTTTCGTATCTGCCGGGTTTGATATTCTCATTTACCAGAGTAGCCACTTCTCTTCCAAGCATATCATAAATTGTAATATTAACAAAACCTGCCACTGGAATATCAAATCTAATTATAGTTTCGGGATTAAATGGATTCGGATAGTTATCATATAATTTAAATTCAGTGGGAATTTCAGTTCCAATGTTTTTAATTCCGACTATTACCTGCCATCTTGCAGTTTCAACAATCGGATTAAACAAAGAAATTGTAACGGCGCTGTCATTACCACTACTATCAGGGGAGGTATATGAACCTGGACCTGAACCAGTCCACCCTCTGAAATAATAGTGTGAATTACCACTTTGGTAATATCTTGAAAGGACACCGAAAGTAGTTGGGGCAGCGGAGTCAGAATATCCTGCTCCAAAAGTATTCGGTATAACTGAATTGATAACAAGTCTGTATTGAATTGCATAAGTTGCAAACAAATTCATATTAGAATTAATTGTGATTTGTTGCAAGGTATCTCCTAAATTAGACCAATTAACAAATCTATACCGTGTACCACCTGTTCCGTAATAATACGGAGCATATACTGTAACATTCGTACCATTCGCAAAATATAATCTAACAGGATTCATATATTGAACTGAGTTAACATAAAACGGAACTACTCCTGAACGATTATTAGCAACATCAAGGTAACTCATATTCATTAATAAATCAATTGTGCGCCTATGTACAGGGGTACCATTGCTACCAGCTCCAACAACATAGACTTTATAAACCCGCGGAGTAACTGAGCCAACTGCTTTAATTCTAAGTCTCACTGAATCAGGATAACTTAAAATAGAATCCTTCCCTACAAAGCTTAGAGAAATCGTACCCTGTAAGGGATTACTGTCCAGAGATGCTGTAAATTTAACTTTATCGGTATATAATTTAACGGAAGGAACTTTAACTGTAACAAATACACTGTCATTATTCTGTAATTGAACACTATTAGAACTAACAGTCATAGCAAAATCCGGAAAATAAGCAGTATAACTTCCGAAATATCCATTTCTGAAATCACACCAATTTAACATAGAAACCGAACCGTTAGAAATAATAGCATCATAATCACCTAAATACATAGGTGTACCACCACCCCCACAACTGGTACAATTTATACGGAATTTTGCATTTCCAATTTTTTGATTAGTTACAAAAGAAACTCCACCGTTAGTAGAATAAGAAGCATATACCTCAGCACTATCACTTGTTGGACAATTCCTTGTATCAAACCACTTTACATATAAAGTTCCGTTAAACTTATCGCACCAAATCGAAGGATGCCACTGATGATTGTTTTCAGTATTAGGGTCATCATTAATTTTTACAGGACTTGTCCATGATGCTCCCTGGTCAGTAGAATATCTGCAAAAGATATCAGGTTTAGCCCCGTTAACATTTGGGGTATTAGTAGCATAGACGAGATATAATCTTCCTCTAAAAGGACCATAACTATTGTCAGCAGCAATAAATGGATAAGGTCTTGTTCTCATATTTTCAACAGAGTGCCTGTTATTAACAAAACTACCAACATATCCAGCGAAAATTTGAGCAGACATATACGCAAAATTTACACCCCCATCGGTAGAACGATAAAAAGTATAAGTTGGGGAAATGGAACTACCAGAATTAGTAACAACATAAACGCATCCACCGGGAACATCAGTAGAACCAACTTTATAAGGACCAACACAAACCATCATACCGGGTAATGATTGCGTATTTGGAGAAAAAGTAGTCTGAAATGTTGCTCCATAATTAGTACTTCTTGAAAAAGAACCATATCCACTTCCGGCAGTCATAGTACAGTAAACATAATTCGCAAACGGACCTCCTGTCTGGTCACAGGCAACCCAGTTTTTATCATTACCACTGATACAAAAAATCGGTGCTGACCAGGTTTGACCATTATTGGTAGATTTAACAATATAGCAACCAGTGATAGGGTTTCCTGTCATATTCATATAATATAAATTGCCTATGCTATCATAAGCAGTAACAGGGTCTCCCTGCGGAGATGGAAGTGGAGGATTATTGCTAAACCAATCGAGCCCATTCAAGGTATAATGAGTTGCATTAATATTAAATGCACAGAAATATTGTAAAGGATTTTTGAGATTCCAGGATATATGCGGCTCGGAAAAATCGATTCCAAGAAAAAAGTTCTCATAACCATCTTGAGTAACAATAGACATTGGTTCAGCATAGGGTGGAATAATATTCCTTAGATATACTGGAATTTGATCCAGATTTGGATCATCCTGTTGGCTATAAGCCAATCCAAATATAAAAATTGTTATTAAAAAAAAGATGTGGAGTTTTTTCATAGGCGTTTTTTTTTGTTTAAATATACTACCTGTTTATTTTGAATTCAATACCTTTAAAAACTACTTAATAAGTTTTTGAGATTTCAGAAATTACTTAAAAAAACAAAATTATTCTTAAAAACAGAACTTCACAAAATAAGAATTCATAAATAAAAAAATTATAATAAACATCGCAACATCTTTTTTTAAAAAAACAGGAACCATTTTTTCTTAAATTCAAACGCTACTTTGTTTTAAAATATACATTATTTGTCCTAACGATATTCCGCCATCATTGATTGGAACTTTTTTTTGCCAATAAGGTTTGAAACCATTTTCTTTCAATTTTCTAATTGTAGTTTCCAATAACAGAGAATTCTGAAAACATCCACCACTCAAAGCGATATTTTTAATTTCAACCTTTCTTGCAACATCAAGGATTATTTCTGATAATGTATTATGAAATTTTTTAGAAATTACATTAGCAGAAATATTATTTTTAATATCACTTATAATATCACGAATTAAAGGAATAAAATCTATTTCATAAATATTATTTTTCTTATTTATGTCAAAGTTATAACATTTATTTTCGTCAGAAACATTATGCGCAGCAAACTCAAGTTCCATTGCTGCTTGCCCTTCAAATGAAGAATAATTTTTAACACCAATTAAAGAAGACACTGCATCAAATAATCTTCCCATACTTGATGTAAAAGGGCAATTTATATTTTTCTCAAGAATTGTTTTTAATTTACTAAAATCATCATTAAAGGATTTCGCAAATTCATTAATATTATCAACATTCAATTCTTTTTGAAAATCTATCAACAGTCCTGTTGCAATTCTGTCAACTTTTTTAATAGATTCTTCACCACCTGGTAATCGGAAGTATCGTAGATGTGCGATTCTTTTTATTTCCGAATTAATAATAAAAAATTCACTCCCCCAAATTGTGCTATCATAACCAAAGCCAGTTCCATCCCAGGCTATGCCAAGAACAGGTGATTTAATTTTATTTTCAGCTATACAGGAAAAAATATGCGCTATGTGATGCTGAATCCTGGTTAATCTGATATTTTCAGAACGTGACTTTTCTTCAGCATACTTCGTCGATGGATAATCGGGATGCAAATCAGATATAATTTCTGAAAAGTTTATTTTGTAAATATTACTAAGATGTGAAATTGTATTTTCAAAAGAATTAATAGACTCAAGATTATCCAGGTCTCCGATATGTTGACTTAAAAAAACTTCATTTCCTTTTTTCAAAGCAATAGTATTTTTCAAAAAAGCCCCCGTAGCAAGAATTTGTGAGTTTATAGATTGTCCAGAATTTTCCGAGAAATCTATTGTAATAGGTAAAGGAGCATAACCCCGGGCTCTTCTTAATATAAACTCTTCTCCGGCTATAATTTTAACAATGGAATCATCGACATATCTTAAAATCGGGCGATTGTGAATTAAGAAAAAATCAGCAATATTTCTTAAACGTTCCAAAGCTTCTGCTTCATCAATACAAATAGGTTCATCTGATATGTTACCGCTTGTTGCAATTACAGGAATTTTCAGCATTCTCATCATAATGTGATGAAGCGGTGTATAAGGAAGTAAAACTCCAAGATATGGATTATTAGAGCCTTCACCAACGCAATCTTCAAAAAATGGAATATTTACATTTGATGTTTTAAAATTATTATAACGAAATTTCTCTTTCAATTTTAAAAGAACAATAGGACTTTTTTGAGACAAAAGTAATTTTTTCTCCTTATCAGATAAGTAGCAGTATTTTTTTACTGTCTGTAAATCAGGGAACATAAGAGCAAAAGGCTTTTCATTTCTATGTTTTCTCTTCCGCAATTCTTTGATTGAATCCTTCATAAAAGGATTAACAAAAAGATGAAAACCTCCTAAACCTTTTACAGCAACAATTTTACCACTAAGTATTTGTTCAATTGCGATTTCAATTGCTTTATATTTTTCAGCAATAGTATTTCCTTCACTATCCCATAAAATTACTTTAGGCCCACAAACAGGACAGGCATTGGGTTGTGCGTGAAATCTCCTATTCTCAGGATCTTCATATTCTTTTCTACACTTCTCACACATTGTAAAATTTTTCATAGTAGTATTATCCCTGTCGTAAGGTAACTTTTCTATAATTGTATATCTTGGACCGCAATTCGTACAGTTGGTAAATGGATATAAATATCTTCTATCGGCTGGGTCAAATATTTCTTTTAAGCAATCCTCACAGATTGCAATATCAGGCATAATATATGCTGATGGTTCTTTATCGGTTTTGCTGTGAATTATTTTGAAATCTGAAAATTCCTCATCATTAGAATAAGGTACTATATTATGCTTGAAACTTTTTATGTACGAAATATCCGGCTTATCACTTTGTAATTTATTAATAAATTTTATTAATACATCATAAGTGGAAATTGCTTTTATTTCAACCCCTAAACCTGAATTTAAAACATAACCTTTAATCCCAAATTTATTGGCAAGTTTATATACAAAGGGTCTAAAACCTACCCCCTGAACTGCACCTGTAATTATAATAGTAGCTTTATATAAATCATCAGACATAAGAAGAGTAAAGTAATTAGGTCAACTATTTTTTTCTATCTTCTAAAAGAGAACTTAATCTATTACACCATTTATCTAAACCTTTCCCTGTCGTACAAGAAGTTTCGAAAATTTCAAGTTTAGGATTTATCTGTAATGCGTTTTTTTTAAGCAAATTTATATCACAGTTTATATATGGAAGTAAATCAGTTTTATTGATAATCAGAATTTTTGAATTAAGGAACATTCTTGGATATTTAAGTGGTTTGTCATCACCTTCAGTCGTGCTTACTACAACAGTTTTTAAATCCTCTCCAAGGTCATATCCAGCGGGGCATACAAGATTTCCTACATTTTCTATGAATAATAAATCTGTTTTTTCAAAATTCAAATTTGATATTGCATCATTTACCAGTTTTGCTTCGAGATGACAGGCACCATTGGTAACAATCTGTACAACAGGTACATCATATTTTGCAACTCTAATTGCATCTAAATCAGTTTGCACATCACCTTCAATAACAGCAATATTAAATCTGGGTTTTAAAATATTTATTGTATTTTCAAGAATACTCGTTTTGCCGGCTCCCGGGGAACTTACCATATTAATTACTAAAAGATTATATTTCTTAAAAATACTTCTGTTTTTTTCAGCAATTTCATCGTTCTTTTCAAGAATCTTTCTTTCTATTTTAATTATTTCCATTTTAAAATTATATTAAGGTTAGTAAACTTCAATCGTCTAAAATAACATCACTTATAGTCAGTTCGGTTCCTGTTAAAATCTTTGTATCCGTACTAAAACAAAAAGGGCAATTAAATATAAGGTTTTCTATTTGAAAATTTTTATTACACAAATTACAGTATGCAGTAGCAGAAACTCTTTCAATATTAAGTTTAGCACCATTAAGTTTTGTATCTTTAATTAAAATATTAAAACAGAATTCAAGTGATTCAGGAATAACCCCGGAAATATCACCAACTTTTACATTTACAGCCACAACCTTCTTAAAATTGTCTGGCAGATTTTCCAGAACTAATTCAACTATGTTTTGAGCAATTGATAATTCGTGCATTATAAATCCCTAAACCAATAATTATAATCAACAGTTCCTTCACCTGAAACTTTCCTGTTATAAAATTCATTTGTGTGCTTATCATATTCATAATCTTGTTCCCATTTATCAATATTCTTTTTTATTTGCTTTATAGCATCTATCGTAAAATATAAATCTTCATCTGTCATCGTAGGATGAATAGAAATTCTCACCCAACCGGGCTTTGCAGACAAATCACCTTTGTCAATAAGGTCCGTGATTTTATGAGATTTTTCATAATCAACATTTAATAAATAATGACCATAAGTACCAGCACAAGCGCATCCACCACGAACCTGAACACCGAATCTATCACTAAGTAATCTTACAATCAGGTTATAGTGTATATTATCAATATAAAAAGAAATAACCCCTAACCTTTCTTCAACATTATCAGCGAGAATATGTAAGTTAGGGATTTTCCTTAATTCTTCGAAAGCGATTTTCAAAAGTTCATCTTCTCTTTTTCTCATATTGTCCAATCCCATCTGCATTTTTAATTCAATAGCAAGTAAAGCTTTTATTGATTGTAAGAAACCGGGAGTACCGCCATCTTCTCTCAATTCAATATCTTCATAATACCTGTATTCACCCCATGGATTAGTCCAGTAAACCGTACCTCCGCCTGGTTGTTCGGGACTGAATCTTCTATACAAATTAGAATTAAAAACAATAACTCCGGAACTGCCAGGCCCACCGAGAAATTTATGGGGTGAAAAAAACACAGCATCAATTCTTTCTTCCGGGTCTGGCGGATGCATATCTATTTTAACATAAGGAGCACACATAGCACAATCAATAAAGCAATATCCACCATATTGATGCATTAGTTTAGCCATTTTATGATATGGGGTTTCTATACCAGTTACATTTGATGCTGCGGTAAAAGAACCAAATTTTACTTTTCTGTCTTTATATTTTTCTAATTGCTTTTCAAGCTCATTTAAATCAATAAGTAAATCTTTATCAGGTTGTAATACAACAACATCAGCAACAGTTTCAAGCCAGGTCGTGTGATTAGAATGATGTTCCATATGAGTTAATAAAACCACAGGACGCTCAGGTTCTTTTTTACATTGCTTATAAATTAATTTATCACACATTTTGAGACCAAGTATCCTCTGGAATTTATTAATTACAGCAGTCATACCAAATCCAGCTGTAATTATAACATCTTCAGGACCTGCATTTACATGCTCTTTTATTTTTTTATGTGAATACTGATATGCTTTTGTCATAAGTGTACCGGTCTCACTTGTTTCTGTGTGAGTATTTGCAACATAAGGACCAATTTCATTTGTGATTCTATCTTCAATTGGTTTATATAACCTTCCACTTGCAACCCAATCAGCATAAATCATCTTAACTATACCATAAGGAGTTTTATATTTTTCATGGTGTCCAATTGTATTATTTCTAAAATGTTCAAAATATTTTTCAAGGCTCGTGTTCATAATAGATAATTCCCGTTTGTTATGATTTTTGTTCAAATATTAATGACCAGATTCTCCTAAAACTTTGAATTTATCTCCTGTTTCTTTAACAATTAATTTATACCATTCACTACCATAACCAGGTTGAGATACTTTAGGATTTCTTTGATTAGGTACAACTGTTTTTATATTTCCATCCATAAACTTAGTAAATAAATACTTATATAATTCTTTCCAGGTGGTAAATGTCTGTGCACCTTTCGAACAAGAATATTCTGTTAAATATGCAATAGCTGAATCAGGGTTTTGTTCGTATAATTCAAGTGCTTTTTCATCAATTAAAGGGGTATTAGTAATATAGGTCATTTCAAGTTCCTTTTGTATAGCACGAATTTCCGGAATGATATCTCTATATCTTGTATAAGCTAAATTTGAAACCTGATTAAATATCCAAAAAGCGGAGCTATCGCTAAAAACCATCATAGAACCATTTCCAACAGCATAATTTGATGGAACTCTTGTTATGCTTGAATACATAGGTGTATAGACTGAGCTGTAAGTATCATCAACGCCGAACCAGATAATTCCACCTATACAATCAGGTAACCAGCTACGGGACTGAGCGACAAAAGAAAAACCAGTTTGCTGAGTTGAGATTGCCCTTTCGTTTAAATAACTATTTTTATCATTTTTATCTGTTTTCCAGGTAAGCGGACGCCATCTATATGGACAATTATAAGGACCAGCGCCAACATCTTTTGTCATATCCATAGGAGTACCTTCAAAATGGTCACGCATTAACTCCATTGCTTCATACAATGATATTTTTTTATCAGGCTTAATCCAGAGTGGCATTCTGTTTTTTAAGTTTTTTCCCATAGCATAATCGAGATATTTGCCCATATTTTTATTAACTCTATTGAAAATCGACCAAACTCTTGATTCACAGAATCTTGCACCGGAAAAATCCACTGGATTATATGTATCGGAAAAAGAAAATTCTTCATCTTTTCCATTAAAATATCCTTTTTTTCTTGCAAAACTGATTACATCTTTTGCATAAAGACAATTTTCAGGATCATTCAAAGGGAAAGTGGTAATTCTTGCCTGATTTGCGTGTGCGCAGATATAGCCATCAGGAATTCTTAATGCTACCCAAACAGCACCTTTATTACCCGGACCTTTGCCAATAATTTCCATAATCCAGACTTCATTCTTATCAGATATAGAGAGTGATTCCCCTTCTGAATAATAGCCATATTTTTCAACTAGTTCTGCAATTAAAAGAATAGCTTCACGGGCAGTTTTTGTCCTTTGTAAAGCAATAAACATTAAATTACCATAATCAAGAATTGCAGTCGTATCAACAAGCTCTTCCCTTCCGCCAAAAGTTGTTTCTCCAATTGCAAGTTGATGTTCATTCATATTTCCAACTACATTAAATGTATGTAGTGCCTGAGGAATTCTACCAAGAAACTTGCCGGTATCCCATTCATAAATATCCATCATAGTTCCTTCGGGATAATCCTGGGCAGGCCAGTGATAGAGTTCACCATATAAAGTGTGGGAATCCGCAGTATAAGAAATCATTACGGAACCATCTTTCGATGCTCCTTTTGTAATTAAAAAGTTGGTACAGGCAACTACAAAATCCTGCATAATAAATAAGGAAAGAATTAATACTGAAATAAACGATGCAATTTTCTTCATACTTTCTATTTTATTTTTATAAATTCATTCAATATAATTAGAAATTTCCTTTAAAAAAAATGATAAAATGTAATATAAAAGCCATATAAAAAATATCATCTTTCTTGTTTTAAATAAAAAATTCTTATTTTTTAAAATTAATATTTAAGAAAAATATTTTCTTATTCGATTTAAATAGAAATATATAATCAGAGAATGAACACGAAAATCTCCGTCATTTGCCGGTTCCTGGGAGACAGCGGAATTCGGTACAATGTCATTTATCATCTCAGGAAAAGATGTAGTCGGGACTTACGGTAAGAATATAGGTGTTATTAAAGGAACTCTGTCAAACGACGGAAAAACAATAAAAGGTACCTGGGCAAATTTTCCGACCTATTCATCTCCGAACGATGCAGGTAAATTTGAAATTACTATTTCCACAGATGGAAAATCATTCACCGGAAAGTGGAAATATGGGTATGAAGAAGATAATAAATGACAAAATAAACCCTGGAATGGGAAAAAGAAATAGATTTTATAATTAACGCAATATTATTATTTCAACTATTATTTTACCACTCCTTTTAAGAGTTAAGTATTTGAAGGGCAACATCACTTAAACCAATCACTAAAATATATAATTAAAAAATTATATTAATCTGACTGTAAAAATACCGTGAACTCATTAATAAATTTATTTAAATTGTAGTATATAATTTAATTAATATGGATGAAAATATAATATATTTAAAAGACCGTAAAATAATATGTGAAAATACTATCGGTATTTGGTTTGATAGAAGCAAAATAGATTACGAATATGAACCGGGGCAGTATGCATTAATTACATTATTGGAACCTAAATATCATGATAATGAAGGAAATTCAAGGTTATTTTCAATTGCGAATTCTCCTTCAAGAAAAGATATTTTAATGTTTGCAACCCGGGCTCTGGACTCTGCATTTAATAAAAATATACTTGAACTGCCAATAGGTACAAAAGCTACAATTGGAAAACCGGGGGGAAATACACCATTACATAAAGATGTTTCTATACCTGCGGTATTTTTAATCGGAGGCATAGGAATCACTCCTGTAAGAAGTATGGTAGAATATTCTGTTTTAGAAAAACTCCCATACGAGATGTATTTATTTTATGGAAACAAAAGAAAATCCTTAATGGCTTTTTACGATGAGTTTTCAGAATGGGCAAAAATAAAACCTGACTTTAAATTTATCCCTGTAGTTGAAGAGCCAGAAAAAGATTGGCAATTTGAAAGTGGAATAATTACCGAAGAGTTAATAAAAAAATATGTAAATGATTTTTCAAAACCTATATTTTACATAGTAGGTCCGCCACAAATGGTAGATACAATAGAATCTATACTAATCAAGAACAATGTAAATCCTGAAAAAATTAAACTTGAAAGGTTCGGATAATGAATAACATTGAAAGATTTAACAACAGAGTAGATTATTATCTAAAATACAGACCCGGATATCCGTTAAAAATAATTGAAATATTAAAACAGGAAACAGGATTTGATGAGACATTTGATATAGCTGATATTGGTTCAGGAACGGGATTACTTTCGAAACTATTTGTAAATAATGGTAATATTGTTTATGGGGTTGAGCCAAATAACGAAATGAGAAAAGCCGCAGAGAAAATTTTTGCTAATAATTATAACTTTATAAGTATAAAAGGCACAGCAGAAAATACTACTTTAGCAAATGAATGTGTTGATTTAATTACTGCTGCCCAATCATTTCACTGGTTTAATTCGGAACAGGCAAAAGATGAGTTTAAGAGGATTATAAGAAAAAACGGATATGTTACAATAATTTTCAATGTAAGAAAGAATAACACCCCATTTATGAAAGCGTACAATAAACTGCAAGAGAACTTAAATTCGGATTTCAAGGAAGTACGACTGGAAAATATTACACGGAAACATATATCTGATTTTTTTAATGGTAAAAAATTTACAGAAAAACATATTGATAACTCACAGGAATTAGACTACCCATCTTTACGGGGGAGGTTTCTTTCCTGTTCTTACGTTCCTCTTTCAGGAGCAGAAAATAAAAGAGCATTGAAGGAGCTTAAATCCATATTTGACAAATATAACAATAAAAATAAAATAGTTATTGAATATATAACTAAAATTTATATTGGTAAATTGCAAAAATAAAATTATCAACCTGAATTTTAATAAAAGCAAATGAAATTTATAAAAATAATTTTTACGGTTTTTATTCTTAGCTCATTAACTTTCGGGCAAAACTTAGAAAGAAAATGGGAGGGGAAAATTTCTCTAAATAATTTTGATTTTGACATTATTGTTAATTTCATTAAACAGGATACAGGATTCATTGGAACTATTGATATTATTCAACAGGGGGCAAAAGATTTGGAATTGAAAAATATTGAATACAATTATCCGGAAATAAAATTCGTACTTCCTGCCCCCTATTCGACTGCATATTTTAACGGTGTTTTCAAAGAAGAAGAATTAATTGAAGGAGAGTTTCTACAGGCAGGTTTTAAGGGGACTTTTACTTTAATTCCATATATTGAAAAACCCGATGTAAAAGAGAATTTACCATACAAGGAAGAAGAAATTACCTTTTCAAATGGTAATAATGTTTTTTCCGGCACTCTAACAATCCCAGAAAATACCGGAAGGCACCCGGCGGTAGTATTAATTACCGGAAGTGGACCACAAAACAGAGACGAGGAAATTTTAGGATTTAAGATTTTCAGAATTATAGCAGATTATTTAACTCGAAATGGAATTGCTGTATTAAGATATGATGACCGGAACGTTGGAAAATCTAAAGGTACGTCGATTGATTCATCCACAACTGAAGATTTCGCTGACGACGTTATAGAAGCAGTTAAATTTCTCCAAAAAAGAAATGATATCAATCCTCAGCAAATAGGACTTTTAGGACATAGTGAAGGTGGAATAGTTGCTCCACTTGCTGCAATGAAGTTTCCTGATATTTCATTTATTATTTTAATGGCAGGAACAGGGGTAAATGGGAAGGAAATTTTAATTGAACAAACCCGCGCAATAATGAACGCTAACGGAGAATCAGAGGAAGAAATAAACGAAGCGATTGATTTCTTGAAAAAGATATTTACTGCACTAAAAGCAGGCGATGGATTTGATGAGCTTGAAATGACAATAAAAAAACAAATTGAGGAAATGTATGAAAAAATGAGTGAAGAACAAAAAGCCACTATAAAAAACAAAGATGAATATATAGAGACAATGGCTAAAGCTCGATTAAATCCATTTAAAACCCGCTGGATGAATTATTTTCTTGACTACGAGCCCTCAACTGCACTTGAAAAAGTCAAATGTCCAACCCTTGTCTTATTTGGTGAATTAGATTTACAGGTCCTTAAATGGCAAAATGAAAAACCAATTAAAGATGCATTAGACAAAAGTGGCAATAAGAATTACGAGATAAAAACATTCGAAAAAGCAAATCATCTTTTTCAGGAAGCAATAACAGGAAGTTCAAACGAATATGGAACTCTTAAAAAAGAATTTGTAGCCGGGTTTCTTGAATATATAACTAATTGGATTTTAAAATATACATCACAAACAAGATAAAACAATGAAATCATTTTTAGAACCTTTCAGAATTAAAGCAGTTGAAAGTATTAAAGTAACTTCCAGAGAAGAAAGAGAAAGTATTATAAAAAATGCTTTTTATAATACCTTTCTTATTCCCGCTGAAAATGTGTTAATCGATTTATTAACAGATAGCGGAACTTCAGCAATGAGCGCCAAACAATGGGCAGCTATGATGGATGGCGATGAATCCTATGCCGGAGCAAGAAGTTTTTTTAATTTTGAGAAAGTTGTTTCAGAAATATTTGGCTTCAAATATATACTTCCTGTTCATCAGGGAAGAGCTGCAGAAAGAATATTGTTCTCAATGGTTCTTAGCAATATTGATGAAAACGGAAGGTATATCAATACCGGTGAGGGAAAATGCATACCAAGTAATAATCATTTCGATACAACACGAGCAAACATTGAATTTAACGGAGCAGAAGCAATTGACCTTGTAATTGAAGAGGGAAAGAAACCTGATATCATTCACCCCTTTAAAGGTAATATGGATATCAGCAAACTTAAGAAATTAATTAAAGAAAGGGGTAGAGAAAATATACCTATTTGTATGTTAACAATTACTAACAATACAGGCGGTGGCCAACCTGTATCAATGGAAAACATCAGAGATGTTAGTAAAGTATGTAAGGAAAATGGTATTCCGTTTTTTCTTGATGCCTGCAGGTTTGCAGAGAATGCATATTTTATTAAAATGAGAGAAAAGGGGTATGAAAACAAATCAATAATTGAAATATGTAATGAAATGTTTTCTTATGCTGATGGATGTACAATGAGTGCGAAGAAAGATGCATTCGCTAATATTGGCGGATTTATAGCTATGAATGATGAAAATTGGTATATTAACTGTAGAAATCTTTTAATAATTACAGAAGGGTATATAACATACGGAGGATTAGCCGGAAGGGATATGGACGCTATTGCACAAGGGTTACGAGAGGTAATAGATGAGAATTATCTGAAATACAGAATAGAATCTGTAAAATATATAGGAGATCTTTTCCTTGAAAATGATATACCCATAATCAAACCCGTAGGTGGGCATGCTGTTTATATCGATGCAAAAACCTTCCTTCCACATATACCTCAGGTACAATTTCCTGCCCATTCTTTAGTATGTGAATTATATATTGAAGGTGGAATAAGAGCAGTGGAAATAGGCAGTATTATGTTTGGTAAGTATGATTCAAACGGGAATATGATACCTGCTGATATGGAGCTTGTAAGACTTGCAATACCAAGAAGAGTATATACAAAAAGTCATATTGAATATGTAGTAGAAATAATTAAAGAGGTGAAGAAAAAAAGAGATAAAATAAAAGGATATAAGATTGTTGAGGAGCCGAAATTTTTAAGACACTTTACTGCAAAATTTAAACCTTTATAAATAATTTTTTACATCTCAAAATAACTCATTAATAAAATGAGAATACAATATAAAATAATATTATTAATTGGGGGTATAACAATTTTTTTTATAGTCGTTTTTATACTTTTATGGAACTCAGAAAAGATTAAATATGATTTACTTGTAGAAGAAACGCTAAAAGAAAGAAAAAATCTTTTTGATGTTACGATTGAGTTACTGGGAAGAAATCTTGAACAATTCGCTTATGATTATAGCTTTTGGGATGAAATGTGCGATTTTGTAAATACAAGAAATCCCAAATTCGCTCATGAAATGATTGAGACCGGTGTAAATACATACAACTCTAATTTCATCTGGATTTTTGACGAAGAATTTAATATGGTTTATTCTTTCAATAATTTAAAAAGTAATGATTTATTGAGATTTCCTTATGATAAAGACATTCTGAAACAAATATTTACAAAGAATAAATTCAGTCATTTTTATTTTCTTTCCCCGGAGGGTGTTATAGAAACAAGAACAGCCCCTATTCAACCCTCTTCTGATATTTACAGATTATCTGAACCAAGAGGGTATTTAACCATAGGACGATTATGGAATAACTCTGTAACAGACCATCTTAAAAAGTTAACAACATCTGATATTTTTTTAGAAAGAGTAATAAATATTTCATCAGATACAATAACCCAGAGTAATAAAAAATATAGAATTAATAAAATATTAAATGACTGGGATGAGAAACCAATAATTAATCTGATTTCAGAGGTAGAGTTTTCATTCCTTGAAAAAACAGAGGAATATCTTAAGTCTCAATTTATTTTACTGTTAATATTTACAATAATTTTACTTTTAAGTATAACAACATTTTTCCTAAAATACATCAATAAACCATTTAAACTTTTAACACGAAGTTTATCTGATTCAAATCCGGAATATATAAAAGATTTAGTATATCAAAAAGATGAGTTTGGCAAAATAGCCAAGCTTATTTCTGATTTCTTTAAACAAAAGAAACAGTTAGAAGATGAAATTACTGAACGGGAAAAGATAAATGCAAAACTAACCGAATCTGAAAGAAGAATCAGAGATATATTAACAAATTTAAATTTAATAGCCATAACCCTTGATGAAAAAGGTAATGTTACTTTTTGCAACAATTTCTTATTAAAATTAACAGGTTGGCAGAGAGAAGAAATTATTAATAAAAATTGGTTTGATAATTTTCTACCTGAGGATGAAAGATTTAAAATAAAAGAAATGTTTTTAAACAATATAGTAAGCGGAACAATCAAAGCAAATATTGATTATTGCATTATTGACCAGAACGCTAATAGAAAAGTAATTTCCTGGAATAATACAATATTAAAAGATATTAAAGGAAATATAATAGGCATTGCAAGCATAGGAAAAGACATAACAGAACAAAAAAAAGCAGAAGAAAACCTAAAAAAAGCAAAGGAAGAAGCAGAAAATGCTAATAAAGCAAAGACAGTATTTTTAGCTAATATGTCTCATGAGTTGAGGACTCCCCTTGTTGGAATACTGGGATTTGCAGAAATTTTAATGACCAGATTAAAAGATAAAGAATTTAAAGAAAAAGCAGAATTTATATACAATAATGGACAAAGGCTTCTGGAAACATTAAATGCTTTACTTGACCTTTCTTCTGTTGAGGCTAATAAATTACAGGTAAATATGGAACCTGTTGATGTAGTTTCTTTAGTTTCTGAAGTAAAAAAATTATACGATGAATTAGCTTTAAAAAACAATCTAAGTTTAAAAGTCTATGTTACAAAGAAAAATATTTATTCTATAACAGATAAAAAATTATTACGGCAAATTTTAAACAATTTAGTAAGTAATGCCATTAAATATACAGAACAAGGTAGTGTAACAATCTCAGTTTTTAAAGAAAAGAAAGACTGGGTTGTAATAAAAGTAACAGATACAGGAATAGGAATCCCATCAGAATATCAATCAATTATTTTTGAACCGTTCAGACAAGTAAGTGAAGGTTTATCACGAAAATATGAAGGAACGGGGTTGGGCTTAGCAATAACCAAACATTTTGTAGAAGCCATTGGAGGAACAATATCATTACAAAGTGAGGTTGGTAAAGGGTCTTCGTTCGAAGTAAAAATCCCCGCAATTGACACAGAAGATATTGGCGAAAAGGAATTTATGAGTACATTAGCAAATGATTTTCAATATTCAGAAAAAGATTTGGAAAAATTCAAATCCAAAAAAATACTCGTAGTTGAAAACGATAAATCAACCCTTCAGTTATTTAATTCTTTATTATCAGAATACTTCCAGGTTGACACTATTGACAATGGTACAGAAGCAGTTCAAAAATGCAGGTCTAATAATTATGATCTAATATTGATGGATATAAGTCTTAAAAAAGATATGAATGGTATTGAGGCAAAGGAAAAAATAAGGGAAATAAAAAATTATAAAAACATTCCAATAATTGCTGTAACTGCTCATGCAATGGTAGAGGAAAAAGTAGAACTATTAAAAGAAAAGTTTGACGATTATATAGAAAAACCTTTTTCCAGTAAGGAATTCCTTAAAATAATATTTAAGACACTCAAACAAAACAGATAGTATCACAACGGTTGAGAGCGCAAAATAAAGAATATTAACCATAAATTAATTATCGTATTTTTAATTAATATGTTTATGAAGCACTATCAAAACTTTAAATGATAGATACAAAGCGACATATAGAGAAAACAATTCTTGTCTGTTATTCTAACAGAAAAGACAGAAAGCACTATCATAATTATGAATCCTTATATGAATTAAAATTTCTTGCAGAAACAGCTGGGGCTGATGTAGTTAAATTTTTTTATCAAGAGAATGACACATTTGACCCGAGATATTTAATTGGAAAAGGAAAGGTTATCGAAATAGCAAATTATGTAAAAGAGAACTCAATAGATTTAATTATTTTCGAAAATGAACTTTCCTATACACAATTAAGAAATCTTGAACAAATTATCAAATGTAAAATTATTGACAAATCAAATCTTATATTAGATATTTTCGCTTCACACGCCCGCACAGCTCAAGCAAAGTTACAAGTAGAGTTAGCACAATTACAATATATTTTACCCCGCCTGACAAAACAATGGACTCACCTGTCCAAACAATATGGTGGCATAGGTACAAAAGGACCAGGAGAAACCCAAATTGAAACTGATAGAAGATTGATAAAAAAACGGATTTCAATATTAAAAGAAAAATTGAAAAAAATCAGTACTCAACAAAAAACACAATCAGAAAGGAGAAAGAATTATTACAGATTAGCAATAGTAGGATATACAAATTCAGGTAAATCGACTTTGTTAAACCTTATAACTAAATCAAATGTTTTAGTAGAAAATAAACTTTTTGCTACACTTGATTCTACAACTAAGACATTATATGTTCCTGAAAATGAAACATATACAAAGGTATTAGTCTCTGATACAGTTGGATTTATTAAGAATCTGCCACATCATTTAGTAGAATCTTTTAAATCCACTCTTTCAGAAGTTGTTGAGTCAGATATATTATTAAATGTTACTGATATTTCAACCCCGAATTTTGAAGAACAGATGGCAGTTGTAAACGATATATTAACTGACCTAAATGCTTATGAAAAACTGATAATAAATGTTTTCAATAAGGTTGATTTATTAGAAAATAAAAATATAATTGAGTCTGTAAAAAGAAATTATAAAAATACTGTAATAATATCTGCTTTGAAAAAGATAAATATTGACGCATTATTTAATGAAATTATGACTCAGATTTTGATTCTAAAAAAGAGAAAAGTCTTTAATATTTCAGAACAAAATTAAAAACAAACGATTAATCTAAAAAATGAAAAAATTTCAAACACCTTTGTTTTTTAATAGTTCATTAATTCAGGAAATAAAAAAAAATAGAGATTCGGAAGATAGAAATAAAAAGGATTTTTCTCCTTCTAAATTGAATTTCGGAACTATTGAATTTATTTTACCAAGATTTTTTGGCTTTTGCTATGGTGTAGAAAATGCATTAGAAATAATTTATAAAGCAATAGAAGAAAACCCAAACAAAAATATTTATTTACTCAGTGAAATTATCCATAATCCTTTTGTTAATAGTGAGTTAAACAGTAGAGGGGTAAAATTTATATTTAATTCTGAAGGGAAACAAATAATTGAATGGGATAAATTAAGTAATCAGGATATTATTGTAATCCCCGCTTTTGGTGTAACTGTTGAAGTTGAAAAGAAAATTACCGACCTTGGTCTTACACGCTATATTTACAATACAACCTGCCCTTTTGTGGTAAAAGTATGGAACAAAGCAGAAATATTGGGGAAGCAGGGTTACACAATACTTATACATGGAAAATACAGGCACGAAGAGACACAAGCTACATTTTCACACAGTAAGCAATATGCACCAACATTAATAGTAAGAGATATCGAAGAAGTAAAAGTATTATCTGATTTTATCCTGTTAGATGAATTACAAAATCCTTTAAAGCAAAAAGAATTTTTCGAATTTTTTAAAGAAAAATACTCTTCAGACTTTAAACCTGATAAACATTTAGAGAAAATTGCCGTCGTAAATCAAACTACTATGATAGCCAATGAAACAAAGGAAATTTCTGAATATATAAAATCAATAATGATAAAAAAATATGGTATAGAAAATTTATACAAACATTTTGCAGATACTAGGGATACTTTATGTTATGCTACACATCATAATCAAAGAGCAATCTATGAAGCTCTTGAATCAGAAGCTGACTTTTCAGTTGTTGTTGGAGGATATAACAGTTCCAATACAACACACATTGTAAAATTATGTAAGAAAAAAATTCCTACATATTTTATTTTATCAGAAAATAATATTATATCAAAAAATAAAATCAGACATTATGACATAGATAAGAAAATTGAAATTGAGACTGATAATTATATTCCTGAAAAAGATAAAGTAAAAATTATTTTAGCAAGTGGTTCTTCCTGCCCGGATTCAATAATCGAAAATGTGTTAAAAAAATTATTATCCTTCTTTCCGAAAGCAAATATACCAGATAATTATAAACATCTACTTACTTAAAAAAATAAATGTTCAATTACTATTTTCACCCCCAGTAAAATTAAAACAATTCCCCCGATAACTTCTAATTTTTTACCAAATTTACTGCTAAGAGAATTACCGGATAATACACCTATTGCTGAAAGTGAAGCAGTTATAATACCAATAATAACCGCCGGATACCAAATAGATATATTTAGTAAAGCGAGACTTAACCCTACGGCAAAAGCATCAATACTTGTGGCAAGACTTAACATAACAAGTGTAAAACCTTTTGTTGGATCAATTGAATAATTTTTTTCTTTTTTACTTACTCCTGAGATAATCATTTTAATACCAACATAACCTAATAAAATTAATACTATCCAGTGGTCAATTTCAGAAGTATAAAGAGAAACTTGAAAACCAATTAACCATCCTATTACTGGCATTAAAAACTGAAAGAAGCCAAAATGAAATGATAATCTAAATAATGGTCTTATTCCCCTTGATTTAATATTAGTACCTGCAGCTATTGAAACAACAAATGCATCCATAGCAAGGACAAAAGCAATCAAAACTACCTCAAGATAAGTCATAAAAACTATTACATTCCTTTATCTTATATTCAAATAAAATCAAATAATTCTAAATAACAACTTTTTCAAACATTTTTGCAAATTCTCTTTTCTTTCTTATCTTCCAATTACCTTTATGATACGCATAACCAGCAATAAGAGGCATGGCAATAGTTGCTTCTGAAAATACCATTTGCTCATAGGTCGTATCCACTTTACCCCAGGAACTTGCTTCTTTCAAAGTAGAACCGGATAAAGCTCCATCTCTTTCATCTGCTACAGTTATTTGTATTGCATATTTATGCATTGGAATATCCTGTCCTAAAACATCAGCAGCAACTACAACATCCTGAGTGAAATTCTTTGGTACTCCACCACCAATCATAAAAATTCCTGTCTCTATTGCTTCTATTTTAATTTTAGTTAACTCAAGAAAATCACGGGCAGAATCAATGGAAACATATTTTTCCGTGTTATGCCATTGATGATAAACAAACCCAAAACCTGCAGAACAGTCAGAGAAAGCAGGTACAAATATAGGGACATTATTTTCATAAGAAGCAAGTACAATTGAGTCTTTATTTTTCGCTTTCTCAGCGAGATATTTACCCATATACCATATAAACTCACGAGATGAATAAGGTCTTTTTTCAAGGGAATCACAAATTTCAGCAACAGTCATATCACAAATTCTCAATTCATCCTCATCAATAAATGTATCATAGATTCTATCTATATGTAACTCCCTTAACTCATTATCATCTACAAAAGGAGTCCCTATATAATGTTTAAATCCCAGACCCTCAAAAAAATCCTGATCAACAATTATTGCTCCTGTAGATACAATTACATCAACCATCTTATTCCTTATCAGGTCAACAACAACATTTTTCAAACCGGCAGAAACTAAAGAACCGGCAAGGCATAAAATAATTGAACATTTTTCATCTTTAATCATCAAATCATAAATTTCAGCAGCTTTATAAAGATTTCTTGCCTGAAAAGCCATATTTTTAAATGACTCTACCAATGGCACAACATTGTATTTCTTTATGTCAATATGTTCTATTGTGGTTTTTAAATAATCTTTTTTAGTTCTCATAAATTTTATTTTTATAGTGTTAAATATATTAAATTTTTACTGTGAGTTAAAGGGATATGAATTTATTGATTTATAATAAGAAAAATCAGAAACTATTTATCAAGCCAAAATTAATTTTACCATCGAGGAAGCCATCCCCTTTTCCCAATGCATAACTTACACCAATTATACCAAGTCCGGTTTCAATCTGCATTCCAAAGCCATAACCATATAAGAACCCTTCCTGTTTAGATATTCTTCCGGTAATATCACCGTCTCTGAAATAATAACCATAATCAAAAAAGGTAAATACAAAACTTTTTCTTCCGATTAAATATCTTAATTCTAAATTATTATAAGCAAGGCGGGAAGCAAGATATTGCTCCTCTCTATACCCTCTGATATTTTTATTTCCCCCAATACGAAAATAATCGGAATCTTCAAATTTACTTGTTACAATTTGACCCCCAAAAAATTTAATAAATGTTACCTGAGATTTGAAAAGTGAAAAATAAATATTTAGTGCAGAAAAATATTTTTGAATTGAGTGATTATCTCCCTGAGAAGTAAATATTTTTTTATCACCATAAATATATGATACACTATATAGAATTCCCTTTGTTGGATTAAAAATATTGTCACGGCTATCGTATTTAATCTCAGTACCTGTAAATAAAACCCTTGCATCGGAAACCAATCTAATTGCATTAGAGTCAGATGAGGGAATAATTCTTTCATAGCCACCAATAACAGAACCAAAAAATCTGGAAGAGAACATTATTTCCGTTTTGAATTCGAAGTTTCTTTTTGTATAAGTCGAGTCCTGAATTCTTTGATTAAATAAGATATTTATATTAGCAGGGAGAGACAGAAAATATGGTTCAAGATAACTTAATTCGAGATCCTGAGTTGATTTTCTTTCCTGCTGCCATTTTGCATTTATTCCTCTACCAGTGCCAAAAATATTCCTGAAACTTAAATTCACCAAGCCTGTAAAATATCCACTCTCAATATCATTAGGAGGTGGGACATAGCCAATTACTCCATCAAATGTATTTGTATTCCCTTCTTTAACATTAATAAGTAACCCTGTTTTACCTGTATTTTTCACGGTATATATCCTGGGTTCATCAATTTTTTCGAAAAAGTTTAATCGATCAAGTTTATATTTAATTTCTTCTATCTGTTCTCTTGTTATTGTTTTATTTTCACCCAAATTTATTTCCCTTAATATTACATAATCCTTCGTTGACTCGTTACCAGTAATTTTAATTTCATCAATTTTAATTTGAGAACCCTCCTGAACTAAAATTTTTATCTCGAGAAAAGGATTATCTGAAAAATAGTAAATATTAATTCCCCCTAATTTCACAGTAGTAAATGGTAAACCTATATTTTCATAGTATTGCAATAAATTTTTAATATCATTATTCAGTTTATTATCATTTAATATTTCACCTTTTTTAGTTTCAAATATTTCTAAAATCTTGTTTTCCGGTACTGAATTATTACCAGTTATAAGTATTTTCCCGACCTTGACTTGTTTGTTTTCATTAATCTCAAAAGAAACATCAATGTAACTTGAGTCATTGTTATATACTATTTTATAATCACCAATATTTACAAGGAGAAAACCTGCTTCTTTATATTTTTGTCTTATCAGTTTTAAATCTAATTCGAATTGCTTTAAATCAAATTGCTTATCTTTTTTTGTAACCATATTTTCAAGGAGTTCCGATGTAGAAAAATATTCATTACCTGATATTTTAATTTCATTAACAAGGGCTTGAGAAAATATTAAACAAGGGAATAGGTGTAAGAATAAAAATGTAAATATTAAAACTTTTCTTTGCACTGTGAAAATAGTTATATGGTTCTCTATAAAAACTTATACCTTATTTTTTTATTCTGATAATTTTTCATAAGCATCTATTATATCTCTTACCAATTTGTGTCTTACGACATCAGCACGGGTAAAGTAAACAAAAGAAATACCCTCTATATCTTTAAGTATTCTTTGAATTTCAACAAGCCCCGAATTACTTTTATTAGGTAAATCTATTTGGGTAATATCACCTGTAACAATTGCCTTTGAATTTACACCAAGTCGTGTAAGAAACATTTTCATTTGCAAAGAGGTAGAATTTTGAGCCTCATCAAGAATTACAAAAGCATTATTTAAAGTTCTTCCACGCATATATGCAAGCGGAATTACTTCAATGGTATTTCTTTCAACATAAGTTTTCAGTTTTTCAAAAGGTATCATATCTTCCAACGCATCATACAATGGCCTTAGATAAGGATCGATTTTCTCGGTAAGGTCACCTGGAAGAAACCCAAGACTCTCTCCGGCTTCTACGGCGGGACGGGTTAACACAATTTTATTAACCTCTTTATTTTTCAAAGCAGCTACAGCAAAAGCAACAGCAAGATAAGTTTTACCTGTACCGGCAGGACCAATGGCGAAAACGATATCATTTTCTTTTACTTTGCGATAATATTCATATTGGCCTTCAGAACGAGGTCTAATATATTCATTTTTTTTATATAATATAATATGATTTAAATCTGAAGTGTTTAATCCATATTTATCTTTGAATCTGTTCTGATCATCTTTTTCATCAACTAAATCAAGTACGAGATTAATATCGTTTTCATTTATTTGTCCTTGTTTTTTGTATAGAAAAATTAATTCTTTAAAGACTTTCTCAACTTTTTCAACTTCACTTTTTTCTCCCTTTATAAAAATATTTTGTCCCCTTAAAATAATCTTTGCATTAAAATTACTTCTAATAAGTTCAAGTTTTTCTTCTCTTACACCTGCAAAACTAATCACATCAATACCTATCAGATTTACCTCTCTTTGCGAATAATCATTATTTTCAAAGTCTTTTAATCCCGATGAATTTTTATTTTCTTCTATTTTTTTCTCCTTTCTGTATTTTTTGTTAATAAATTTAAATTGATTAATTGAAAAATAAAAGCCGATATTTATTCATCAAATATTTTCAAATTTAATATATGTTGTTTTATCATAATTTTTTTTGCAAGTTTTTATTTTGTGCAATTTATTTCTCAATACAAATTATCTAATGATTTTATTAATATAATCATCAAGACTTAAATAAAAAAGTAAACTAATAAATTCAACTTTAATAATTTACTCACTTTGTTTAATCATATATTTATTTTGAAAAATTATTTAAATATATTTCGCTGTATAGTAGAACAATCTGATAACGTTGTATAAATATATTGTAATAATCTAAAGCAATAAGTATTTTTAAAATATAAAAGTTATAATATATCGTAAAATTGTATAAAACTTGAACCAAGTTTGATAATCTTATTTAAACAAATATTGAGATGCAATTAAAGTTTTGAGGCAATATGTTATTACAGATATTTATTGAAAAAAAATGATAATAGTATGAGTTATGAATTCTATTTAAGTAATTGTTATAAAATATCCAAACTTTTAACAAAAAATTATAGCACTTCTTTTTCTTTAGCAACTTCCCTTTTGAAAAGGGAACAAAGATATGCCATTTATGCTATTTACGGCTTCGTTCGAACTGCTGATGAAATTGTTGATAGTTTTCATAACTTTGAAAAAGAATTCTTATTGGAAAAATTATATCAGGATTTAAATTATGCATTAGAGAAGGGCATCAGCACAAATGTTGTACTAATGGCTTTTGCTGACACAGTGAGAAAATATAACATTAATAAAGATCATATTGATGCTTTTATGAACAGTATGAGAAAAGACTTGGATAAAAAATTATATCATAGCACAAATGAATTGAAGAGCTATATTTATGGTTCGGCAGATGTAGTAGGGTTAATGTGCCTGAAGGTATTTTGTGAAGGGAATGAATCTTTATATAATGAGTTAAAACATACCGCTCAGAAGTTAGGGTCTGCATTTCAAAAAGTTAATTTTATTCGTGATTTAAAGGATGATATAATGAAATTGGGTAGGAAATATTTTCCTGAAATTTCAAACAATAATTTTGACGATAATACCAAAAAGCAGATAGAAGAATCAATAGAGAAAGATTTTAGTGAAGCCTTAAAGGGAATAAAAAAACTACCCGGGAGGTCTAAAATTGCTGTTGCTTCTGCTTATTTTTACTTTATGGGAGTTTTTAAAAAAATTAAGCGCTCATCTCCGGAAAAACTGCTTACTCATAGAATTCGAATATCAAACTTTAGAAAATATCTGATAATTATCAAGGTTGTAATAATGTATAAGTTAAAGCTTATTTAAAGTAAAAATAAATTAATTTTTTTAATTTAAAACAATAAATATTCATAAGACGGTTTCTTTAGAAAACATAACAATGGAATACATTATTAGAATTGGCAGAATAAATTTATATTTTTTAATTCATAAAAATTATTTACAAAATTATCATTTGAAACAAACAATGGGAAATTGCTAATTTAATTTCATTATAAATGATATCGTTTGTTCAGAATAAGTTAGAACTATCCAAAACAAAAACTTCTGTTATTACTTTCTATATTATTGGTCTTATAGGTTTTATAATTCCCAATACAAAAAATATTTTTTTAAAGACAACCCCTTATGTTTTATTATTAAGTACTTTTTTAATTGGTCTTTATCATAAGAAATATAAGGAAAAAGAAATATTTGTATTTCTTCTGATTTTTGTCTTAGGATTTTTTATCGAAGTTATTGGAGTAAATACTTCTTTAATATTCGGTAGTTATACATACGGAAATAGTTTAGGTGTAAAAATTTTCAACACTCCTTTAATAATTGGTATTAACTGGCTGTTTTTAACATATACTTCGACTTCAATAGCTACAAAATTCAAGTTGAACAAGCTGTTTACTGTACTCATTGCTTCTACTCTAATGCTAATTTATGACTTCATATTAGAACAAGTTGCCCATAAAATGGATATGTGGAGTTGGGAAAATAATATAATACCTATTAAAAATTATATTTCATGGTGGTTAATAGGAATTGTGTTTGTCAGTTTTATTAAAATTTTTAACGTTGAAACTAAAAATCCTTTGGCTCTAACAATATTTATTTGTCAATTTCTATTCCTTATCATTCTATCTATAGTTTTATAATATAAATATGATTAAAACAAAACATCATTTTATAATCTATCCATTATTCAGATGGCTAACCCGTTATTTATTAAAGCGAAATTTTACATCTATTTCTATAAACGGTAATTTCATCGACAATGGGAAAGCATTATTAGTTATTTCAAATCATATCAGTTGGTGGGATGGTTTCTGGGTTGAATATATAAATCAAAAGATAATTCACAGGAAAATGTATTTTATGATGCTGGAAGATCAACTAAAAAAACATTGGTATTTTCAATATACAGGCGGATACTCAATTAAAAAAAAGTCAAAGGATATAATAGAAAGTATTAATTATACAATTCAGTTATTAAAAGACCATCAAAATATTGTCCTTATGTTTCCGCAGGGTGAAATAAAATCAGTATATAATAATATAATACATTTTGAGAACGGGATTAACAGAATTATCAAAGACTGCTCTCCGGATTTACAGGTGCTTTTTGTAGCCTGTTTTCCGGAATATCTATCTGACCCAAAACCAAATGTATTTATATATTTAAAAAATTATTCTATAGAAAACTTAAGAAAAAGTAACATTGAAAGTGAGTATAATTTGTTTTTTAATGAAGCTTTAAATATGCAAAAATCAAAATCTATATGATTGAATTTTTGACATATATATCATTTGGATTTATTGGTATGCAGCTGGTAAATGTAGTCATTAACTTTATTTTCCTGGAAAAAATTGGAACTACTAAGATTTTAAATAAAAAACTTATTTCTGTTCTAATTCCGGCAAGAAATGAAGAAAAAAATATTGCTGATTTACTCTCTACTCTATCCAAAATAAAGAATGATAATTTAGAAATACTTGTTTATGACGATGAATCAACTGACAACACTGCAAAAATAGTAAAAAAGTTTTCTATTAATGATAACCGGATTAAATTAATTAATCCAAATGCTCTACCTGAGAACTGGTTAGGGAAAAACCATGCTTGTTATCAACTCTCAAAAAAGGCAAGCGGTGAGTATTTCTTATTCATTGATGCTGATGTAAAATTGCATGGAAATATTATTTCTGATACAGTTTTTTATCTTGAAAAATATAATCTTGGTTTATTATCAATTTTTCCAATACAAATACAAAAAACAATAGGGGAAAAAGTTACAGTTCCAATTATGAATTATATTCTTCTTACATTACTTCCATTAATTTTAGTAAGGAAATCCCCGTTTAAATCACATTCTGCGGCAAACGGGCAGTTTATGTTGTTCAAATCTGATATTTATAGAAAATTCAGTCCTCATAAATTATTTAAGGATTGCTATGTAGAAGATATTGTTATATCAAAATTTCTAAAAGAGCAAAAAATTAAAATAGCTTGTATTACGGGAGAAAACAGGGTAAAATGCAGAATGTATAATAATTATAAAGAGGCATTAAATGGTTTTTCTAAAAATATTTTTATGTTCTATGGAAATAAACCAGCATTAGCATTTATTTTCTGGATATTTGCATGTTTTGGTTTTGTTCCTGTGCTAATATTTAAATATAGTTATCTTATAATTTATTTAACATTGATTGTTTTAATTCAAATACTTTATTCTATCATTGGCAAGCAAAATATATTTTTAAACATAATATTTTTCCCATTGCATTTAATATTTATGTTACAAGTTATGATAAATGGGTTAAAAATTCAAAAAAATAAAATGTTTTTATGGAAACAAAGAAATGTTTACCGATAATATTGTTCTTTACTTACTTCTTTTTATAAATTTAGAACACCAAGGATATAAAAAAAACTTTACTGAAATAATAACAAATTAAAATTTATAAAACTGAATTATTAAGAAAAAAAATCAAATGAGCAAAGATGTATTAATTATAGGAACCGGGTTAGGCGGGTTAGCCACAGGATTAAGATTAGCAACAAGAGGATATAAAATAATTTTTATTGAAAAAGAATCACAACCCGGAGGACGCTTAAATCAAATAAAGAAAGAAGGGTTTACTTTCGATATTGGTCCGAGTTTTTTTAGCATGCCATACGAATTTGAAGAATTTGTTAAAAATTGTGGTATAAAAATGCCATTTGAATTTAATGAACTTGAACCAATTTATACTGTACATTTCAAAGGGAGTAATAAAAGATTTACTCTTTATAAAAACATTGATAAATTAAGTGCACAGTTTGAGAATATAGAACCTAATTTTAAATCAAGGTTCATTTCTTATTTAAATAAGTGCAAAGAGCTCTATTGGGACACAATTGATATCGTTATAAAGCGAAATTTTGATAGCGTTCCGGAATATCTTAAGTCGTTAATACAAGTAAATCCCAAACACTTTCCGGTTTTATTTAAAACATTCTGGAAACAAACAGGAAAGTATTTTAAATCAAAAGAGGCAAGACAAATAATATCCCTGATCGCATTTTTTTTAGGCAGAACTCCTTTTGATACAAATGCGGTTTATACACTTTTATCTTATATTGAATTTTTAAATACCGGATATTATAACGTTAAAAACGGTATGTATACTATTGTACAAAGTATAGTAAATGAACTAAAAAAATTAAATGCATTATTTTATTACAATACAGAAATTGTAGATTTTAAAAGTGATAACAATAAATTAACCGCTTTAATTGACCAAAATGGAAATAAATGGGAGGCAGATATTTTTGTAATTAATTCAGACGCTGCCTTCTTCAGAGGAAATGTGCTTAAGCGAAAACAATTTTCTGAGGATAGATTAAGAAAAATGAACTGGACAATGGGATATCTGACCATATATTTAGGAATAAGTAAAAAATTACCGCAAGTAGAACACCACAATTACTTTTTGGGAGACAATTATGAAGAATATTCTAAAGATATAATGGTAAATCCATATACACTTGAAAAGCCATATTATTATGTGAATGTACTTTCAAAAAATAATAATTGCGCTCCAATTGGCTCTGAATCCTTAATTTTTGTCTGCCCTGTTCCTAACTTGCTTTATAAACCAGATTGGTCTGATAAAGAAGAAATTGTCAATAGTATAATTAATGATTTTTCGGAACGAATAGGTGAAAATATTTCAGATAAAATAGTCGTCAAATTATCATATACTCCGGAAGATTGGCAAAACAAATTTAATTTATATAAAGGAGCTGGGTTAGGACTTTCGCATAAATTAAATCAAATAGGTGCTTTTCGTCCTAAAAACTACGATGAAATTTACAGGAATACTTTCTATGTAGGTGCTTCTACTATACCAGGTGCAGGCTTACCTATGTCAATCATTAGTTCAAAATTAGTCGTAGAAAGAATTTGTAATTATGCAAAAGATTCTAAACAATAATAATTAAATAGTTTTTATGTGAAATTTTTAAATATGAGTATCTTTACAGAAGTTGATATTATGCTCAGAATGAATAATAAAAATTCAAAGTTATATTTGTGAAATTTTAAAACGACATTTGCAAAAAAATATTATCAGAAAGGAAAACATCTATTTGTAGTGTTTGGAATATTTTTTATTATTATTCCCCTGCATAATAAATATAATTTATATCTAAAATAAAAAGCCCTTATGCAGGAATACATAAGGGCTTTTTGAAAGTCTATAAAATTAATTAATTCTTCTTTTCGTCTTTCTTCTTTTCATCCTTCTTTACATCTTTCTTTTCGTCTTTCTTCTTTTCATCCTTCTTTACATCTTTCTTTTCGTCTTTCTTTACATCTTTCTTTTCATCTTTCTTCACATCTTTCTTTTCTTCAGTTGCTTCTTTCTTTACAACTTTTCTTTTCTTGGGCCATTTGTTTTTGTATTTCTTGGTCTTTTCAACTGCTGCTTTAATACCATCTGGGGTCAAAGCTGGAATTACAAGAACTTGACCTGGATAAATTAAATTGGGGTTCTTAATGGTTTTAGGTACTTTGGGTGGTGCAGCTTTTACACCTTCTTTATTCTTTTCCCAAATTGCAAACCATGCTTTTGGTTCTTTGTAGAATTTATCAGAAATTTTCCATAAGCAATCACCTTTAACAACTGTGTATTCATCAGTTTTCTTTGGAGGATTCTTCCATGCATCTAATTCTTTTTTCATCTTTGCAATTCTTGCGGCATAATCACCAGTGCATTTGAAAGGACTTTTTTCAAGAGCTGCTAACATTTTTTCAGCTTCTTCCGGAGTCTTTCCTGATTTTTCTTTTTGGGTATTGATGATCTTTTCAGCTTCTTCGAAATTTTTCTTGTATGCAGCTGGATCACCATAAGATTTTAATTCATCTTCTGCTTTCTTAACCTTTTCATTCTTATCCTTCAAGGTTGCATCCAAGGCTTTAATCTCATTGTCGAGAGCCTTAATTTCTTCATTCAGATTAGAAATTGTTTGTTCATATTCACTTTTCTCCTGTAGATATTGTTCTTCGGTATAGTTTTCCCATGGTTCTTCTTCCTGGGCGTATGCGGAATAAGCAAAACCGAAAATCAAGGAGAAAGCGAATAATACGATTAACAATTTGTGTAACTTCATTTTCTTTAATCTCCTTTTTAAATTTTTAAAACTTTTTGGTTAATGAAATGGATTACTTACAATTCTTAAGAGTTTCAATATCCTTCTGTAACTTATTCAACTGGTCATCTTTTTGCTTAATTTGTCCTTCAATCTTCTTCTTTTCACTTTCCTTTGTTGCTTTTTCATTCTCTAAGGATTTGATTTGTTCCTTAAGATTTTGTAATTCATTCCATTGCTCTTGCGTTATTCCGCCACCACATCCAGTCAAGAATACAGAACCGGAAATGAACGCGGAGCACAACAGAATGAGTGACATCTTTTTTAGTCTTGCCATTAGTGATACCTCCTGTTTTGGCTTTTTTAAAATTTAGTTAATTAAAAACAGTTCAAATATATACTATATAATTTTACTTGTCAAGTCATATTCTAAAAAAGTAGACACTTCTTTATTAAATTATTGTTAAATTTCAGCAAAAATTGTGCCAGTGTTTCAAAAAATAGACACTGATAATATTTTTCCGAAAAAAATTTTTACTTTTGTTTATTAAATTCTGATTTATTAATAATTTACTCCCATTCAATTGTTGCAGGGGGCTTAGAAGTAATATCATATACCACTCTATTAACTCCTTTTACAGAATTAACAATCTTATTTGCAATTAATGTCAGATAGTCTTTATTGAAATGATAAAAATCCGCGGTCATACCATCTAATGAAGTAACTGCTCTCAAACATACAACATTTTCATAACTTCTGTAATCACCCATTACACCTACACTTTGGACAGGTAATAGAACTGCAAAAGCCTGCCATATTTTATTATAAAGGTTATGTTCTTTCAGTGAATTTATATATATTTCGTCAACCTCTCTTAATAATTTAAGTTTGTCTTTAGTAACATCCCCGATAATTCTAATTGCTAAACCAGGACCTGGGAAAGGATGCCTCATTAAAATATTTGAGGGTACTCCAAGGGTATTTCCAATTACTCTGACTTCATCTTTAAATAATTCACGCAAAGGTTCGATTAATTTTAAATTCATTCTGGAAGGTAGCCCACCGACATTATGATGTGATTTAATTGTAACGGAGGGTCCTTTAAAAGAAACAGATTCAATTACATCAGGATATAAAGTCCCCTGTACAAGAAATTTAACATTACCTTTACTTCTTCTGATTTTTTTTGCTTCATTCTCGAATACTTCAATAAATGTTTTTCCAATTATCTTCCTTTTTAATTCCGGGTCAATAACCCCTTTTAATCTTTTCAGAAATATATTCTCGGCATTTATAAAATGAAGATTCATTTTAAAATTCTTTTTAAAAAAGTCGATAATTTCTTTACTTTCGTTTTTTCTCATCAATCCGGTGTCTATGTGAATACATATTAATCTATTTTTTATCGCTTTATGAACAAGAACTGCCGCAACAGAAGAATCTACTCCCCCGCTTAATCCGAGAATTGCATAATCGTTTTTAACTTCATTTTTTATACTCTTAATCTTTTCCTTGATAAATGATGACGGTTTAAATAAATTTTTTACTTTGCAAATTTTAAAAACAAAATCTTTTAAAATTTCTTTTCCATAATCCGTATGATAAACTTCAGGATGAAATTGTAATCCATATACATAATTGTTCTTATCTTCAAAACTGCTAATAATATTGTTTTGGCTTATTGAAGTTATAAAAAGATTTTCCGATAGTTTTTCAATTGAATCTCCATGACTCATCCAGACTTTTAATTTCGTTGTCTTTCTAACAATTGATTTAAATAAAACGCTGTTTTTATTTAATCGAATTTTTGTATGACCATATTCTTTAAATCTTGATTTTGATATTACACCACCAAGCAAATGTACTATGAGATGCATACCATAACATATTCCAAGAACTGGTATTTTATTAATAATAAAATAATTCAAAAGTTCCGATGAAATTTTTGGGGCTCCTTTTTCAAAAACGCTTGACGGACCACCGGAAAAAATTACTCCCTTCAGGTTATAATTTTGTTTTGAATTAAGAATTTTACCAAGCGGTTCATTATATGGGTGTATTTCTGAATATACTGATAGCTCCCTAATCCGTCTTGCAATTAGTTGTGTGTATTGAGAACCAAAATCAAGAATTAAGATGAAATCATGTTTCATATAATTTAATTAATGTTTTTATTGAAAAATTCCTTTAAAGCAAGATTCACTGCACCTTCAACCGGTAATAACTTTTTTTCAATTAATGTAAATTTATCTTTAAATTTTTTCTTTATTTGCTCCTTAACTAATTTCGAATAATAATTATCGTTTTCTAACAGACCCCCACTCAACATAAGGTTCATTTTTTTCGGTATATTCTTCGACTTCACGAAAATTTTCAATTGTTGAATAAGCTTATCTGCTTCCCATCTAAGTAAATCCTTACAATTTTTATTCCCATTATCGGCAAGATTAATTACTAACTTTGCTATTTTAGCAATATTAAAATTTCTTTGATATATTTTTTCAATAAAATTTTCGCTATTTATTTTAAATTTTCTCTCAACTTCAATTAAATAATTACTTTTTGCTATACCATTATACAAATCATATTCAGTTGTTAGATTCTGTAATACAGTTTTACCAATCTCAAAACCACTTCCATTATCTCCTATAATCCTACCCCAACCTCCTACCCGATAAATTTTATTACCAAATTTTGAATATATGATTGAACCAGTCCCGCAAATTAAAACAGCACCATCATTTTCTCTGAATGCTGCAAAAAGCGTTGCTTCCGCATCGGATATGACAATAATATTATTTAGTTTAATTCTTTTTCTAAAATTATTTTTAATTTCATTCCTGACCCTCACATTGCTACCCCCTGCAACAGCAATACAGAGTCCTTTACATTGATTCCATTTTAATTTATTTTTTCTTAACAAACTACTAAGCAGTGTTAACAAGAATTCTGAAAAAAATCTTAACCCCACGGCATTTAAATGAAAACTTGTTACAGTTTTAGTTATAACTTTGCTTAAGTGAGGGAACAAAATTTTAATTCTTATTTTCGACCCTCCAGAATCTACTCCTATGATAAAGGTTTTATTCATAATTATGATTTCGTTTTAAACTTACATAAATATTTTGATAATCTTAATGCAGTATGAAATTTACAAAATATTAATAAAATGAGCTGATTTTAATAAAATTTTAAGAATAAAAATTTTTAAAAAAATCCTTGTTTTTTTAAAATACCTATTGTATATTTCATAAAATCAAGGTATGAAAAAAACGATACTACTTATTTTTAGTTTAATTGTTTTGATTACGGCTGTCGCATTTGCTGATTTAACAATACAATACTTTACCGGAAAATCAACTCAGGATGGTATATTACTTGAATGGAAAACCGGCGATGAGGGTGGTACTTCATATTTCCAAATAGAACGAAGTGCAAATAATCCGAATAATTTTATTTACCTCTACACTATCAATGCAACCGGCAATAATTCTTTCTATTCATATCTTGATAATTCTTTAATGAGGATGTCGGGTTCTTCAATTTATTATTATAGATTAAAATGCGTTAAGCCAGGTGGTAGTTATGTTTATTCAAATACTATAACTGTTGTTCATTCAGTATCCGGCATAAAGGATACCTGGGGAAGTATAAAAGCAATATTCAGATAGCAAAATCTTACTTATCTCCGAAAATAAATACCCTTTTTAAAACTATTGAATTTATATATTTAATATTATAAAAATGCCTTCAGAATTAAGAATTTCTAAAGCACTTTACTTAACATCAGCAATTATCAATATTATATATGCTGGTTTTGGTCTTATTGGAACTATTATATTTGGCTCATTAACCTGCGGGATAGGATGTTTATCAATTATACTGCCTGTTTTTTGTACTATTGTTGCAGTATTGGATTATATAGCTTATGATAAATTGAATAACCTTGACCAAAAAAATACTTTTAACTCACTTCAAACTGCTGCTATTCTTGAGATAATTACTGTTTTAGTAGGAAATATGATAGTAATGGTATTAGGAATAATTAATTTATTACACTTACAAAAAAGAGAAGTAAGAGAATTTGTAATAAATAAAAATATTTATTAAAATGTTTGATAAATTAGAAAAAGTTAAAGAACGATATATAGAAATTGGTAACTTATTAGTAAAACCTGAAATTATTTCTAATCAGGAAGAATTCATAAAATTATCAAAAGAATATTCAAGTCTTAATGAAATTGTAACTTTATATGATGAATATTTAAAAGCAAAAAAAGAACTTGATTCAATTAAAATTCTGATTCAGGATTCAAAAGAAAGTGATATAAAAGAGTTAGCAAAAGAAGAAGAGGAAAACTTAAAAAATAAGCTCAACAATTTGGAAAAAAATATAAAAGAATTATTAATTCCTAAAGATCCGGAAGATGAAAAATCGGCAATAATGGAGATAAGGGCAGGCACAGGTGGAGAAGAGGCAGCTTTATTTGCTGCTGATTTATATAGAATGTACACAAAATTTTTCGTTCGCAAAGGATGGAATTATGAATTAATTAATTTTACTGAATCATCAATTCCCGGTGGTTTAAAGGAAGTGATTCTTTCAATAAATAATAAAGGATCTTACGGTGAATTAAAATATGAAAGCGGTGTTCACAGAGTACAAAGAATTCCAATAACAGAATCAAGTGGAAGAATTCATACTTCTGCAGCTTCAGTAGCGGTACTACCAGAAGCAGAAGATGTAGATATTGAAATAGATGAAAATGATTTAAAGATTGATGTGTTTCGTTCTGGTGGTGCTGGTGGACAAAATGTCAACAAAGTAGAAACAGCTATAAGAATTACACACCTACCCACCGGAATAGTAGTACAGTGTCAAGATGAAAGATCTCAATTAAAGAATAAAAACAAAGCAATGAAAGTACTTCGTTCAAGATTATACGAGATAGAATTAGAAAAAAGAGATAAAGAAATAACAGAGAAAAGAAGACAAATGGTAAAGAGAGGAGACAGAAGCGAAAAAATCCGAACTTATAATTACCCGCAAAACCGCTTAACTGACCATAGAATAGGATTAACTTTGTATAACTTAACTGAGATAATGGAGGGAGATTTAGATGAGATTATTGATAAACTAAAAACAGCAGATAGAGCTGAAAAATTAATTAACGCAGGAATATAACACTTTTTACAAATAAAAAATCCCCTTCAGATTGTCAATCAATTGAAGGGGATTTACTTTTTTTTAAAAAAATCAAATTATTTTACAAGTACCATTTTTCTTGTTTCAACATAACTGTCTGCAAACAACCTATAATAATAAATGCCAGATGGAAGGTTAGTTGCATCGAATTTATATTCATAAGTTCCCGCTTCTTTATCACCTTCTTCAAGAACTAATATTTCCTGACCAATAGAATTATATACTGCAAGTTTAACAGTACTTTTCTTAGGAATGTCAAATCTGATTGTTGTTGTTGGATTAAATGGATTAGGATAATTTTGTTTTAGTTCATAAGTTCTTGGAATACCATTTCCAATTTTAGTTACCCCAGCAGGATTACCAACAAACACATCATCAACAAAAACACAAAAACCATCATTCACACAATCCATATAATATCTGAATCCGATCCAAATATTTGCTGAACCAGTAAACAACGCCAAACTATATGTGTATTGTTGAAAATTACCATAGGTAGAACCGGAGGGCCATACAATCGTGCCAAGGTGGTCAAGGAAACTATAAGTATTTGAATCAGTTGTGCTAACCCAAATTTGTAAACTATCGCCCCAGGCAGGACTACCGCCGCATGCCCAGAATTTGAGAACATCAGTAGATTCAATATTACTGACACGCTTTGTAATTAACCATGCATCAGAAGTGTTATAACTACTATTATTAGTATCAACTCCGCACCACCAGGAAGCCATACAAGATTTAATTCCCGAATGAGCAACAGCCCTTGCTGTAGCTAAACCAGGAATATATTTCCCTGTATCACGGACAGTCCAATTTGCCCACGGGTCAATAGGATACGTAGCATTATTTACACGTGACCAACCGGGAGGGAGATTTAAAGAATCACTTGTTTCAAAACCTTCCTGAAGTTTAATTTGAGAAAATACACTTACAGAAAAAGCTAGAATAAAAACTAATAAGAATAATTTCTTCATTTCTTACTCCTTTTAAATTTTAGGTTAAGATTTTATATTTTAATATACTTATAAATTTATGAAAATAAAATATCATTATTTTATCGTTAAAAGTAAAAAAAATATAAATTATGAATTCACAGTTAGATTATAAACATTTCTTATTAATTTCTCATAACTTTGAATTAAATCCACCTGCCTTCTTTCCATAACAATTTTTGCGGTTTGCAAAGCTTCATCTATTTTATATCTTGAGGGTTGTTTACCCTGAATGTACCATGTAAAGGAATCAATAAATTTATCGGGAAAACCTCCTCCTGCAATCAAAGCAAAAATGCCAATTATACTACCTGTATTAAGCATAGTATTAATTCCTGTTTTTGTATGGTCTCCAATAATACTTCCTAAAAAGGTTAAACCTGTTTGATGTTGAATTGAATTTTTATTGAACCTTGTTTTTATAAGTGAATAATTATTTTTCAGGTTACTTGTTACAGTATCTGCACCAAGGTTTACAAATTCAGAAATATAGGAATTTCCAATAAATCCGTCGTGTTGTTTATTTACAAATGAATGGAAAATTGTACCAGAAACTTCCCCTGCAATACGGGAATTATATCCAATAGAGACAGGACCATAGAGTTTAGTTCCTGCTTTAATAATCGATTTTTTTCCAATATAGACTGGTCCTTTTATATATGTAAAGGGTTCTATCAAAACTTCATCATTGATGAAAATTTTTCCATCTGAAGCATCAAAAACAGTATAAGGCATTACTATTGACGAGTGAGAAATATTTACTAATTCAGGATTAATTATTTTATAATCGGTCTGGTTTTTATTATTTAATTTAAACTCCAGCAATTCTAAATCATAATTCAATATAGAGTTGAAATACTTAATAATATCCCAGGAATAATTTATTATATAGAAATCTTTCTCAGGATAAAACTTAAAAGTTTCGTTATCTAAAATTTTAAGTTTTAATTGATTAACAATTTCAGAAAAAGGAATAAATTCACATTTATTATCTGGCTTGATTAAAGGATAGATATCTCTAATATTTTTATTAGATAATTTAACTGCAAGAACAATATTGTCATATTTCCATATAAAGCTATCGTTAAAATTTATTAAATAATCGAGCAGGTTTTTCTTAAATACTATTCTACCATTCAGAAAAAGTGAATCGTTTTTTTCGAAGTTATTGGTTTTATTGCCTTTAATTTCAGTGATATAATCAGAGAGAATTTTTCTGCAATGGTAGAAGATTTTAAATTTTTCCTTTAAAATTAAACCAATTCTTTCGGCATTAGTAAATATCCCTGTTCTTATATCATAAGTAGGTTTTAATAAAGTAAGTGGGGATAAATTATCATAAAATTCATCTTCGAAAATAATAATATTCATAAATTTAAATAATAAAAAAATCTTGCTGTTGCAAGATTTTAATTTTAAGTAATTTGTTAATTAAGAAAAACAAATTTTAAAATAAGTTAAGTATCTGTTTTCTTGGTTTTTCCGTACTTTTTAAGGAATTTTTCAACTCTACCAGCAGTATCCACAATTTTTTGAGTACCTGTAAAAAACGGATGACATAGAGAACAAATTTCTACTTTTATTTCGGGTACTGTTGACCTCGTAGTAAATAAAACTCCTCTGTTTTCACCACAGTTACATATAACTTTGCATTTGTAATACTTTGGATGTAAATTCTTTTTCATTTTTATTACGAATATTTAAAAATGTAAAAATATTGAATTATAATTATAATTTCAATGTTAATATGTAAAAATAATATTTTAAATCAAAAAATTAATAAATGTAAGTATAAGATTAAATAAAAGTTTAAGTTTCTATTGATTTGAATTTTTTAATATTAAAATTATTTGTAAATTAATTATGTTACAAAATTAAATCACACCTAATTATGAAGAAATTCACAATTATTTTTGTTTCAATTATATTATCTTCTATGGCTCTTGCAAATTTAAAGGGGGTAGAATTTATAGAACCAAAACCAGGAGCTAAATATATAAATCTGGAAACAACAATAATAATAAAACCAGAAGCGAAATTTATGAACTTAATAAATCCAGCTACTTTTAATATTGAAGTAAGCGGAACAAAATCAGGATATCACACGGGAAAGATAATTTTATCAGATGACGGAACGACGATAATATTTAAACCTGACAAATTTTTTTCCCTTGGCGAAAAAGTAACAGTAAATTTTAAGATTCCTACACAACAAAAATCAATTTATGAATTCTATACCAAAGAAAAAGAACCTCCATATAGAAAATATGAAAGTTTCAAGAAATTAATGGAAGAAGCAGAAAGACATCAGCTATATGAAGCGATGTTTAATTTCAGAGACTCTTTACCAAGCACTTATCCACAAATAGTTGTAGAACAGTTTGGACCTACAGCTCCAGGGAAATTATTTGTTGCAAATTTCTCATATCCCGGAATTTGCGATGCTTATATGAGCATACTTCCTAATTCTCCAAATCCATTTTTTTATCGTTACTCTCCAAATAACATCTATGACTTCAAAGTTCAAAAATCCAATGGAAAAATAACTTATTGTGATTTTGTTAAGCATAAATTTTATATGCTTGATACAAATTATGTTATTATCGATAGTTTTTATACAGGAAATGGTTATACAACAGATGAACATGATTTGCAAATATTAGACAATGGCCATTATTTAATACTTGCTTATGACCCACAAATTGTAAATATGAGTGAAATCTATCCTGGGGGTGATACTGCAGCATTAGTAATAGGATTAATTGTGCAGGAGTTGGATAATAATAAAAATGTAGTTTTCCAATGGCGAAGTTGGGATTATTTCAGTATTTTAGATGCATCAAATATTAATTTTACTGCCAGCGAAATAGATTATGTACATGGGAATGCCGTTGAAAAGGATATTGATGGCAATTTGATGATTTCCAGCAGAAATATGGATGAAATAACAAAAATCAATAGGCAAAACGGAAATATTATCTGGCGACTTGGCGGTAAAAAGAATCAATTTACTTTTATCAATGATACTCTTGGATTTAATCGCCAACATGATATAAGAAGAGTGTATAACGGAAATATAACATTATATGATAATGGTAACTTTCATTCTCCTCCATTTTCAAGAGCAGTAGAATATCAAATAAACGAAACAGCAAAAACAGTTACTCTTGTTTGGGAATACAGAAATAATCCCCGAATCTATGCATTTGCAATGGGTAATGTTCAAAGATTACCAAATGGTAATACCTTAATTGGTTGAGGTTATACAAACAATGCATTATCAGAAGTTACCCCTCAGGGTACAAAAGTGATGCATGTAAAATTCCCCTTATTTGTTCAAACATACAGAGCGTACAGATTTCCCTGGAAAGAAGAAATTCCTACTATATTACCAAATCCCTCAAACAATTTACCTGAAAGATATAATTTATATCAGAATTATCCAAACCCATTTAATCCTATTACAAACATATCATTTGATGTTCCAAAAGATGAATTCGTTAGTTTAAAAATATATGATATACTTGGAAAAGAGGTAGCAGTATTAGTAAATGAACAAATTAAGGCAGGAAATTATAAATTACAGTTTGATGGTTCAAAATTATCAAGCGGAACATATTTCTATTCACTTGAGACTTCATCTTTCAGAGAAGTAAAAAGAATGACATTAATCAAGTAGCAAATATAATTAACGACATTACATTTTGACTAAAAAGTATAATTCAATTCTGCTAAATTATTAAATAAAGAACGGGATGTAGCGTAGCCTGGTAGCGCGCATCGTTCGGGACGATGAGGTCGCCAGTTCGAATCTGGCCATCCCGACAAAATATTGAATGTTATCTAACCAGGGATATTAGTTTTATATACTTATCTTTTCTTTTTTTACTGACTTTAAATGCCATTTTGAATTAGTTAATTTTTTAAAAATTTAATTGAGAGTTATGAAGTTTGCATTTATTAGCACTTATCCACCGCAAAAGTGTGGTATAGGAACCTTCACGAATAACCTTATTGATTCAATTGCAGAAAATTTCGGATATAAAGATTTAATACCAAACCTTTATGTGGTTGCAATTTGCGATAAAGAACCCCCATATGACTATCCGCCGGAGGTCTCTTTCGTTGTAAATCAGAATATTCAAAGAGATTATGTTGCAGCCGCAAAGTACATCAATTATAATAAAGTAGATGTTTGTATTCTTGAACATGAATTTGGAATTTTCGGAGGTGAAAACGGAGTATATATACTATCCCTAATTAGCAGACTTGAGGTCCCATTAATTGTAACTTTTCATACAGTGATCAGAGAACCTACTTATATACAAAAGGTGATTGTACAGGAATTAAGTCAAAGAGCAGAAAAGGTTGTGGTTATGAGTCAAAAAGCAGTAAAATTTTTACTTGATGTCTATAACCTTGATGAGAAAAAAATTGAAGTTATTGAACATGGAGTACCAGTCGGAAAAGTATTTCATAGAGATGCAGTAAGAGAAAAATTTAACTTTACAAATAAAATAGTTTTACTAACTTTTGGTCTTTTAAGTCGTAACAAAGGTATTGAAACAGTAATCAAGGCTCTTCCAAAAGTAGTAGAAAAACATAAAAATTTACTATACATAGTTTTAGGGAACACTCACCCAAAAATTGTAAGTAAATATGGAGAAGAATATAGAGAATATTTATTAAGACTTGTAAAGGAATATGGAATTGAGAATTATGTTTATTTTTATAAAAATTTCCTACCTGAAGATTTGTTAATGGAATATCTATATGCAACAGATATATATATAACTCCCTACTTGAATGAAGCACAAATAACAAGTGGAACTCTTTCTTATGCAATAGGAGCAGGGGCAGCGGTAATATCAACACCATATTGGCATGCACAGGAATTGCTTGCAGAAGGACGCGGAATTTTATTTGATTTTAATAATCATGAACAACTTGCAGATATATTAATAGATTTACTTGGGAATCCTGAAAAAATCGAGCAGTTGAGAGAAGCGGCAACAAAATATGGAAACAATCTTAAATGGCCTAAAATAGGTGCAAAATACATCAAAGTAGCAAAATCTGCGATAAGCAGTTTCTCTTATGTTGAAAAACAAAAGAAAACTATACTTGATCCGTATTTATTACCCGATATTACACTTGCTCATATAATAAGACTAACAGATGATACAGGAATTGTTCAACATGCGAAATATGGAATTCCAAATTTAAAAGAGGGATATTGTCTTGATGATAATTCAAGAGCACTTTTAATGACGGCAATAGCGCACCAAAAGAACCGTTCGAAAGATGCAATTGACTTAATGCCAATATATTTAAGTTTTATTAATTATATGCAAAATGAAGATGGTTCATTCAGGAATTTTTTAAGTTTCAACAGAAATTATCTCGATAAGGTTGGCTCAGAAGATTGTTTCGGAAGAACTATGTGGACATTGGGGTTTTTAATTTGCAAATTTCCAAAAGATTCTTATCATCAATTAGCACTCGATATATTTAATAAATCTTTAAGATATGTAAGAAATCTAAAACATATCAGAGGTTATGCAAATACAATAATCGGACTTGCACATTATTTAAGAAGGTTTCCAGAAGATGCAAATGTTAAGGATTTAACTTACGAATTGACTAATAAATTAATTAATGCTTATAAAAAAAAAAGAACTGATGACTGGAAATGGTTTGAAAATATACTAACTTATGACAATGCTATATTACCACTTTCTTTATTATATGCTTCGGAAATTTTCATATCAGAAGAAATTATGAAAATTGCATTGGAAAGCTGTTCTTTTCTTGAAAGTATTACAATGAAAAACGATTACTTAAAACCAGTTGGGAGTAAAGGTTGGTATCCTAAAGGTGGTAAATGTGCTGATTTTGCTCAACAATCTATTGATGTAATGGGAATGGTACTATTATATTTTAAAGCATATCAATCAACAAGAGACAAAAAGTATCTTGATAAAATGTTTACTTCTTATTTGTGGTATATGGGTAAAAATGAATTAAATCTACCGGTTTATGATTTTGAATCAGGTGGATGTTATGATGGTCTTGAAGAATATGGTCTAAACCAGAATCAAGGAGCAGAAAGTACAATAGCATACCTGATTGCCCATCTTACTGTATTAAACGCCTTTGAATTAGAATATGAATATGAAAAATAATTTTTTCTTATTTTCCATTATTAAATTATGTCAATAATTAAACGCTATAAAAATAACCCAATCCTTAGAAAAGACAATGTTCCTTATCCGGTAGCAACTATTCACAATGCAGGAGCAGTAAAATTTAATAATGAATATATATTGCTCTTTCGTTCACATTTATTAAACGGGAGAAGTATAATAGGTATTGCAAAAAGTAATGATGGATTTAATTTCAAAGTATCTGCTGAACCTTTTATTACCCCTGCAGAAGAAGGTGATTTTAAGATATATGAGGAATATGGAGTTGAAGACCCAAGAATTACCTTTATAGATGGAGAGTATTTAATTACATACAGCGCTTATTCCCGATTCGGAGTAAGAATAGTTCTTGCTAAAACAATTGATTTTAAGAATATTGAAAGAGTAGCATTAATAACAGAGGCAGATTATAGAAATGTGGTAATTTTTCCGGAAAAGATTAATGGATTATATGTTCGTCTTGATAGACCACATACAGGAATAATACCATGGTCGATCTGGATATCATATTCTCCAGATTTAATTCACTGGGGAAATTCAAAAATCATAATTATGCCAACGAAGTATCATTGGGATGAAATGAAAATAGGTCCCGGAGCTCCTCCCATAAAGACGGATAGAGGTTGGTTAAATATATATCACGGGGTATTTTCAACAATGGATGGTAGCATATATAGATTAGGAGTTGCATTACTTGATATAAAAGACCCATCAAAAGTTTTAGGGGTGGCAGATGAATGGATATTACAACCAGAAGAATTATATGAAACTACAGGATATGTGCACAATGTAGTTTTTACCTGTGGTGCGATTCCGGAAGTTGATGGAACGGTTAAAATTTATTGGGGAGGTGCAGACAGTGTAATTTGTGTTGGCGAAGCCAACATAAAAGAATTAGTTGACTTATGTTTATACAAATCAAGAAACCCGCTTTAAGTTAAGATTAATCATTTTATAAAAACAATTTATATTAAATAAATTTAATTTCAGAATAATGAAAGTTGCAATTTTATCACCTGCTGTATGGAGAACTCCACCGAGAAAATATGGTCCATGGGAACAGGTAGCTTACAATATTACTGAGGGATTAGTTGAGAAAGGTATGGATGTTACTTTATTTGCAACAGGGGATTCAATAACAAGTGCAAAACTTGAATATATAATAAAAGAACCCTACGGGGAAAATCCCCAGTTAGATGCAAAAGTATGTGAGTGTATGCACATAAGTTACTTAATGGAAAATGCTCAAAAGTTTGATATTATTCATAATAATTATGACTTTTTACCACTAACATACTCCCGACTTATAAAGACACCAATGGTGACAACAATACATGGTTTTTCATCCCCAAAAATTATTCCGGTATATAAAAGATATAATGACATAAACTATTATGTTTCAATAAGCAATTCTGACAGGAGCAGTGAATTAAAATATATTGCAACTGTGTATAACGGTGTAAATGAAAAAGATTTCACCTTCAGAAAAAACCATGGTGATTATCTTTTATTCTTCGGGAGAATTCATCATGAAAAAGGTACTTTTGAATGTATAAAAATAGCACGAGAATATGGAATGAAATTGATAATATCTGGATTGATTCAGGACGAAAAATATTTTAATGAAAAAGTAAAACCGTATATCGATAATAATAATATAATTTTTTTAGGAAATTCAGGTCCGGAAGAAAGGAATAAATTATTAGGTGGAGCGTATGCTTTATTACACCCTATTAATTTTGAGGAACCATTTGGGTTAAGTGTAGTTGAAGCATTTTTTTGTGGAACACCAGTAGTAGCATTTAACAGGGGGGCAATGCCTGAAATAATTTTAAATGGTAAAACCGGATTTTTAGTAAACACTATTACTGAAGCTGTAAATTCATTAGATAAAATCAAAACCTTAAACAGAAAAGAATGTAGAATATGGGCTGAAAGCAAATTTACAAGAATGAAAATGGTAGAGGATTATATTGAAGTTTATAAGAAAATATTAAAATATAAATAATTTATTGCTCACGCAGTTTTGATAAAAGAAGATTTAAATCCACAGTAGCAAAACTTGAAGCATAATCTGCAATGGCATAGGGAATAACTAATTTGCCATTATGCACTATTGAGCCACAGGAATAAACGACATTTGGTACATACCCTTCCCTTTCATCTTCCTTAGGTACAATTAAAGGTTCTTTTAATTCACCGATTACTTTTGTAGGATCATTTAAATCAAGAAGTATTACACCAATTGAATATTTTCTCATTTGACCAACACCGTGAGTAATAACAATCCAACCTTCCGGTGTTTCAATAGGAGAGCCACAGTTACCGACCTGAATTAATTCCCAATCGAATTTGGGTTCCCGTAAAAGTTTTGCGGATTCCCAAATATTAATATTATCAGAAAACATAATATAATGATTAATACCATCAATACGAGAAAGCATTGCATACTTTCCATTTATTTTTCTGGGGAAAAGCGCAAAATTTTTATCCTTTATACATTCACCATGTAAAGGTAGATTTTTAAATTGGTAAAAATCCTTTGTCTTTAATAATTTGGGAAGTATAGTAAATCCATCGAATGCGGTATAGGTTGCATAATAGATACTTTCATCATTATCCTCAGTGAATTTCACAAAACGAGCATCTTCAATTCCATTTTTTTCTGTTCTTGAAACCGGAAAAATTACTCTTTCAGATATATCGGTATCTTTTGAAAAGGAAATCTCGTAATGTGATTTTGCGAGCCACATCATTTGATTTAAAGTTTTACTCTGGTCAAGATTTAATCCTTCTGATAATTTCGCTCTGTCAACTGCTTCTTTCAGTTGACTATAATAAAACTCATCTTTAAGTTGACGCAAAATTTTAGAGGAAATATCATTTACTATCTCATGTTCTTTTAAAATTTTTATAAACTCTTCCTTATCATACACATGTCCTTTGATAATTTCAGCCTCGCTAACGTGATATCCCTGAGGGTCGAAAATTAAATTGCAATCCTTATCCAAAATTCCACTTCTAAAAACAATAGAAGAAATATGACTTTCCCCTGTTGCTCTAAAACTTACAATAAATCTTTTCTGTTCATATTCAAGTCCGCTCTGGTCCGGATGTTCAACCATAGAAGGATTAAATAAAGCAGCTGACTCTATAGAATACTCCATTGTAAAATAAGAGCCAATCAGAAGTTTTTTAGTATTTGAAATCTTTTTATTATTATTCCCTGTCCCATTTATATAACGAAAAGCTTTGTTGAAATTATTATGAAAAATTTTTGTAATATTTCTGTGCCTTTTAGCAAATTCTCTTAATACTAAATTAAGCGATCTTTCCGCTTCCTTTTCACTCATCTTTATAATTTTTTCAATTATCGCTTTTGCAATTGATTCACTATGATCAAAAAACCTTGTAATTACTCTTTTTGGGTCAGGATATATCCTTGCTGCTTTGCGGTCAACTGTAATTCTCATAAATAGTATTTAAAAAATGTAAATTTAATTCTTCATTTAATAAATAAAAATGAAAATATTACTCAATTAATGATTTTTATTGATTAGAAACCGATAATGTTCCCTAAGGAATGAATCAAAAAATTATGAATATTTAATGCTTTATCATTTAATCTTTTTTAAAATCATAGCATATTTGATAAATAAAAACTATCAATATGAAAAAAATACTTTTTAGAATTTTAATACTTCTTATTTTTTCACAGGTATTATATTCACAAGAAAATATATACGACTTAAGAATTATTCACTGGAATGATTTTCATGCAAGAAACTTACCTTATAACATTACAAAAAAGAAGGGGGACGATACGATAACCTATATCATTGGCGGATCCGCAGGTCTAATGGGATATATTAAACAAAACAGAACTAATAATTCATTATTACTTTACGCGGGTGATGATTTTCAGGGAAGTCCGATTTCATCCTTAACAAGAGGAGAGTCACAAATAAAATTATTAAATCTTTATAATATTGATGCTCTAACTTTAGGAAACCATGATTTTGATTATACAGCATCGAGGTTAGATTCTATGCTTAAAACGGTTAATTTTAAGTATCTTGCGGGAAATTTATATTATATGCCAGAAAATCGCTCTTTCGGAAATTTAACTTACATTAAAGAGGTTAATAATATAAAAGTAGGAATAATCGGAATTGTTACTGATGAGCTTTATTCTCTTACTTTACCTTCTAATGTAGAATCGATTTATATCCTGAATACAGATTCATGTATTTCTAAAGGGATAAGAGAGTTAAAAGATAATAAATGTGATTTAATCATTTTACTAACTCATTTTGGTGTAGATCGGGATAGTATTTTTGCTGTTAAATATCATCAGGATATTGATATAATAATCGGTGGGCACTCACACACAGCTATTCAAAATCCGAAAAGAATAAATGGTGTTTTAATTTGTCAGGCAGGTGCATATGGTAGGTATCTTGGGAAACTGGACTTAAAAGTAGATACAGAAAATGATACTGTTGTATATTACGATGGTAGTTTAATTGAAACTGTATTTGATTCATTAATTTATGATAAAGGAACACAAAACATTGTTGAGACGATGGAAGAAAATATCAAACCTCTTTTTAACAGGGTAATAGGAATACTTGAGGTTGACTGGAAAGCAAAAGGATTCAACTGCAATTTAGGTCAATGGGAAGCAGATGTATTCCGAACTGCAACTAATTCTGATATTTCATTTATCAATTCCGGAGGAATAAGAAAAGATGTTCCAAAAGGTAATATTACAGTGAGAGATATCTGGGAAGTAAATCCATTTGGTAATACATTAAATACATTTAAAGTAAGTGGAAAATTATTAAGGGAAATGATTGAAAATCATTTTCAAAAAGCACAGGAAGCAATGGATAAAGGTGAGTATCCGGATTTCTTAATTTTCTCGGGTATGATAATTATATACAATTCTGAAGAAATGGCAAGAAAGGAAGCCGGCTTTTTAAAAAGCATAAAAGTAAATGGTAATGAAATTGAAGACGGTAAACTATATCAAATAGCATCGACAAATTATGTTGTTGCTCAAATTAACAAGTATTTTGGTAAACTTTCAGAAAAAATAACTCCAGTTGAAACAAACTTAATTGATAGAGATATATTAATTAAAGCAGTTGAGGATCAAAAAATTATAAATAATCTTCCAGAGGAAAGGTTAATAGATGAAGCAAAGAAAAATTAAATAGTATGCAACAAAGAATTGTAAAATGCGTAAAATTAAATAAAGAATTACCCGGATTATCCAAACCGCCATTCCCAGGAGAATTAGGATATAAAATATATGAATGTGTATCAAAAGAAGCCTGGGATATGTTTCTTGAGTATTTTAAAATAATAATAAATGAGTTCAGGCTTGATTTAACGAAACCCGAAACAGACAAAGTTTTTTATAAACAGGTTAATGATTATTTTTTTGGCAAAGGTGGAAAACTTCCAGAACAATATGTAAAGCCAGAATGACAGGTTAAAAATGGACTACACGCTATCATTTGATAAATATATAAAATTTGAAAAGAACGAAGCATATGATCTGTATTGTGATGAAAAAAATTTGATAAGATTTAAAAGGATATTAATTATTTTAACTATAATTATGGGGGTAAGTTTAATTGGTTCTGCACTTTCATTTTTTAATTCTACCTTAAAATTTTTTAATATTTTCAGATTAATATTCTACTTAATTTTCTTCGTAATAACATTTTTGCTTTTAACCAGATACAAGAAATTTTTTAATATATCTAATATTCGAAGAAGAATTATCGTTATTATTATTACTTTAATTATTTCATTTACATTTTTTGCTTCAATTTCTCTTATTTCTTTAGAGGATTTAAACTTTTCAGATAAAATAACACAAAAAAATCAAGGAACAGAAAATACGAAAATAGCAACAGGTGATTCTTCACATATAGCCGAAAAGACTGTAAAGAAGGATTCAGAAGATATTCAAACTAATAAGAAAAAAACTATCACATTAAAAACTTCAGAGGAAAATAATGAAAGTAAGTTTGAATATTCACTATATTTTTGCCTGATTATTGTTTTCCTTTATTTTTCAAAGTCAGAGTATATACAACTATATAGTCTTGCATTTGGTTTACCTTTTATTTCACAACTATTGATAATTCCTGCTCAAGTTTTTGGAAGTAACTTACCACAATTAATAATATTTTTTTCTATTACATTACTATTTTTTATAATATCAAATACATTAAATACTAAAAGACAAAAAAAATTTTTCCGAAGTTACGATTATTACCTTAAAAAGAATTATGAATCCCTGAGAATAAAAAAAGAACTTGATTATGCAAGACAGTTGCAGCTTTCAATGCTGCCTGAATCCCAAAAAATAATTAATGAAGTTAGTATTTCTGCAATTTCAATACCAGCAATGGAAGTAGGTGGAGACTATTATGATTACTTTGAGTTATCAGATGGAAAAGTGGGTATATTTATATGTGATGTATCGGGTCATGGGGTAGCAAGTGCTTTATTACTTTCCGGAATAAGAAGTAGTATTCATTTAATCCTGGAGGAAACACACAATCCTTGTGAGATATTCAGAAAACTAAATGTAATGATAAGAAAAACTCAACATAAAAAAATGTTTGTTACTGCTCTTTTTGCTGTTATTGATACAAAAAATGATTTAATATCATTTTTCAATGCTGGACATTTACCACCTTACAGAATAGATTATAAAAATAAAGAACTTTATTTATTAAAAAAGCATGGAGTAACTCTGGGAGTATTTGAAGATATATTACTTTATAATAATGGTGAAGTTATTATGGAGTTTAAATATGGAGACAAATTCATTCTTTATACAGATGGTTTAAATGAAGCATTAAATAAAAATCGTGAAGAATATGGTTTTGAAAGAATAGAAAATTTACTTAACAAAAATTTAAATTCATCTTCAGAAGAAATACTTTCAAGAATAATAGAAGATGTAAATAACTTTATGGCAGGAACTGAACAAATTGATGACTTAACAGTTGTTGTTGTTGAGAGAATAAAAAGTGATAATTAATTCAAATATTAAAATTTTATCTTGTAATTTTTCAATAAAAACTTACAAAAAGGAATTAATGATGTAATTAAATTGTTTATTTAATAAAAACATTATAGATTGAAAAAAGAAACACTTCTTATAATATGACAGCTACAACGAAAAAAGGATTAATTTTTGACATTCAGGAAAATATTGAATATGATAATAAAATTAGGACATTTATATATTTAAAAGGTTGTGCATTAAATTGTTTATGGTGTGCTAATCCTGAAGGACAAAACCATAAACTGGAATGTACACATATACAAGATTTGTGCGATAAATGTAAAGAATGTATAACAAATTGCAACAAAAAAGCAATTAAATATACAGAAGATGGCTTTCCGGTATTTAATCGTAAAATATGCAAAACCTGTGAAAAATATAATTGCAAAGAAAATTGTTCAACAGAAAATATCAGGTTATCAGGGAAATATATTACTGCAAATGAATTATTAAATTATTTTGAAGAAATCAAAAAATCAAACTGGGCAGGAATTACTATATCAGGCGGAGAACCTTTATTGCAACCAGATTTTGTAAGGGAAGTTGTAAATTTATGTTCTGCTAAAAAGATTTCTATTAACCTTGAAACTGCGGGATATTTTAACTGGGAAAAGGTAAGAGATTTTATTGATAAATTTGATTCTATATATTACGATTTAAAAATCCTTGATTCATTTTTGCACAAACAATTAACCGGAAAAGAAAATAAAATTATATTAAGAAACTTAAAAAAATTAGCAAAGAATAATGCAGATAAAATCACACTAACAATACCTGTTATAAGAAGTATAAATGCTTCTCCGGAAATGTTTGACGAAATTGCAAAACTATGTTTGAAATTAAAAATTAGAAAAACAAAACTTCTTCCCTATCATACTAATGGTATAAAGAAATACTATGAACTTGGAAGGTTTTATGCATTACCTTTTGCCGTACCCCCTTCAGATGAGGAAATAAAAGCTCTCACTTCCATTATGCAAAACAATAATATCGCTTGTGAGGTAATATAAAAAAATACCGGTAATAATTCTAAATTATTACCGGTATTAAATAAATCTAAATATTAATTTCTATTTTACAAGAGTCATTTTCTTAACATCTGTAAATGATTCTGTAATTATCTTATAGAAATATATGCCAGATGGTAAATCCTGAGCATCATAAAATACTTCATAAGTCCCAGCAGCAAGTCGTTCTGACAAAAGAGTTTGAACTTCTTTTCCAAGTGAATTGAAAACCTTTAAAGTTACAAATTGAGATTTTGGAATCGAGAATTTAATTGTCGTTCCGGGATTAAATGGATTTGGATAATTTTGTTCTAAAACAAAGCCATCCGGGATATTAGTATTTATAGGATTCACTCCACTTGTTGGTCCATATTTAATCAAACCACCAACAGGAGAATTTGTTGAACCAAGCACACCATATCCAAGGTTTTCATTTAAAAATTCCATATCAGCAACAATATTTATAACTGCCTGTAATGGAAGTTGTTCGCGAATCCAACTTGTACCAAGATTTGTAGTTCTATACATTACACTACCACCACCTGAGTCTATAGCCATTCTGATAATACCAGCACTTTTTACAGAATGCATATTCATTACAGCAAAAGATGTAAGTCCAGGCGGAGGGGTCACAGCGGTATAACTTACACCACCGTTAGTTGTTTTAAGAATATTTCCACCACTTGAACCAACGAGACCATTATTATTATCAATGAATGCAACTGCCTGGAAATAACATCCTTGTGTACCACCTGTACCATTAACGGTAACTCCCGTCCAGGTTCCCCAATAACCATTAGCTGTCTTGTATATTTTTGCTGTTGTGGAATTGGGGATAGTATTAACTGAACCGATCCAGAAATGATTGGAGTCCGTCCAATCCCAGGCATTAATAACACCCCATTCGCTTCCTGCAATTGGAGCTCCTGTAACAAGAACCCAGTTAAGACCACCATTACTTGTAGTTCTAAACTGATATGGTTGTCCACTACCAGTTGGGTCACCATAATAGACACCGTAGTTTAATGAGAACATTTTAATACCATTACAAAAGCTGCCAGGAACAGATAATTGTAAAGTCCAGTTATTTCCTCCATTACTCGTATAATATACACTTCCCTGAACAGTTCCAACCCATACATTTAAAGAGTCATACGCATAAAGACCATATAAATCCTGAGCAGGTAAACCACCGTTAGCAAGAATCCAATTCTGTCCACCATTGAAAGTTTTATAAATTCTTGCTGCACCACCAGAAGCAGCACAGGCAACCCAAATTTGATTAGCATTAACAACAGATATTGTTGTTGCTACAGGATTGGGTGCCGGGAAATTAGAAACAAAAGTCCAGGTATTTTGTGCATTTGAAAAACTAACTACAAGACATAATAAAATGACAAAAGTAAGTAATTTTTTCATTTTTTCTCCTTTCTGTTTATTTTATAATTAAAGATAATTCAAAAGAAAAAAATAAAAAAGGATATTTAATTACATTTATTAAAACCATCTTAATGGATAATTTTAACAAAACTAATATTAATATGGGTATTCATAATCTTGATTGCTTTTTTAATCCGAAGAAAATAGCGTTAATTGGGGTAACTATAAATCCAAATAGTGTCGGTGGAAAAACCCTCATTAATTTAATCGGAAGTGGTTTTAAAGGAGTAGTATATCCAGTCAATCCATCAAGTGAAGCGGTATTAGGGGTACAATGTTATCCAAATTTAAAATCACTACCAAAACAAGCAGATCTTGCTGTAATTTGCAGTAATCCTGAAAAAGTACCTGAACATGTAAAAGAATGTGGAGAAACTGGAATTAATAATATTATAATAATGTCTGCGGGTTTTAGAGAAATAGGCGAAAGAGGAATTGAACTGGAGAGAAAAATACTTGAATATAAAAAATCCTTTGAGAATATGAGAATATTAGGTCCTAACTGTTTAGGAATAATTGTCCCGTCGATGAGTTTAAACATTAGTTTCGCTCCGGGAACTCCAATGCCAGGAAATGTAGCATTCATTTCACAATCCGGGGCTTTATGTACTTCAGTACTTGACTGGGCAATTGAAAAGAAAATCGGGTTTTCATATTTCATTTCTATTGGAAATGCAATTGATGTAGATTTTTCCGATTTGATAGATTTTTTAGGTGAAGACGACAAAACAAAGTCAATTATTTTATATATTGAATCAATCAAGAACGCAAGAAAGTTTATAACTGCAGCACGTTCTTTTGCAAGAACAAAACCAATAGTCGCATACAAAGCAGGAAGGTTCCCTGAATCAGCAGAAGTTGCTGCTTCTCATACTGGTGCTCTTGCGTCAGAAGATGCTATCTATGATGCTGCCTTTAAGAGAACAGGGATAACAAGGGTATATGATATCGGAGAAATATTTAATGTAACAGAGTTAATTGGTAGAAATAAAATTCCAAAAGAATCAAAACTCGGAATTATCACAAATGCAGGTGGACCCGCAGTAATGGCAACAGATAAATTGGTGGAACTTAAAGGGAGACTTGCAAATTTTGATGAGAAAACACTCACTGAATTACGCGAATCTTTACCCCCCTCATCTGCAATAAATAATCCCGTAGATGTTCTCGGAGATGCCCCTACCAAAAGGATTACAAAAGCAATGGAAATAATTATCAAAGATAATAATGTTGATGCACTACTTGTAATTATAACACCACAATCAATGACAAATCCGACTGCAATAGCGAAAGGAATAGTAAATATAGCTGCAACGACAAAAAAACTAATTCTTTGTGCTTTTCTTGGAGGAGAAAGAATGCGGGAGGGTATAAAAATATTAAGTGATAATGCAATTCCTGTATATACTACTCCAGAAGAAGCCGTAACAGCATTTATGATACTTGTTGAATATTCAAGAAATCTCCAGAGTCTTTATGAAACCCCTAAAGATATACCAGTAGAGTTTTCAATTGATAGGAATAAAATAAGAGATGAATTTAATAATTTAATAAAAGATCACAAGACAATTTTACCAGAACATACTTCTAAAAAAATTCTGAAAAGTTATGGTATTCCAGTTACAGAAACAGAAATAGCCACAACAGAAGAAGAAGCATTAAAAATTGCAAAGAAAATTGGTTATCCCGTCGTATTAAAAATTTATTCTCCACATATTACTCACAAAACCGATGTTGGTGGAGTTGAACTAAACCTCAGTAATGAACTTATGATTAGAAGTGCTTTTAATAAAATCATATCAAACGCAAAATTGAAAAACCCAAATGCTACCATAAAAGGTGTAACAGTTCAAAAAATGATAAATGTGGATAATCCAATAGAATTGATACTTGGAATTAAAAAAGACTACATTTTCGGAACAGTAATTATGGTTGGAATGGGTGGTATATATGCAGAATTATTTAAAGACAGAACGATAGATTTCCCTCCGTTAAATGAAAAATTAGCATTGAGAATGTTAAAATCTTTAAAAATATATCCTCTTCTAAGTGGTTTCAGGGGAAAATCTATTAATATGGAAAAATTAATTGAGGTGTTAATAAGAATTTCTTACTTAGCAGCAGATTTTCCGGAGTTAAAAGAACTTGATATAAATCCCCTGTTTGTTTTAGAAAATGATTGTATTGCAGTTGACGCAAGAATCGTTATTGATGAAAATATCAAAGGAAAAGAAATTAAAAAATATTCTCATCTTGCTTTACATCCTTATCCGGAAGAATATATTAAAAATGTAAAATTGAAAGATGGTACGGAAGTATTATTAAGACCAATAAAACCGGAAGATGAACCGTTATGGATGGATTTGCTTGCAAGTTGTTCTAAAGAATCAATTTATTCAAGGTTCAGGTATTTCTTTCAATGGCAATCCCATGAAGTTGCAATTAAATACTGCTATATTGATTACGATAGAGAAATTGCAATCGTTGCAGAAATAAAAAAGAGAGATAAAAAGCAACTCATTGGAGTAGGTAGATTAATTTCAGACCCTGATCATCAAAAAGTAGAATATGCAATTCTAATTAGTGATAAATACCAAAATAAAGATTTAGGTGGTATTATAACTGATTTTTGTTTCGAAATAGCAAAGAAATGGGGACTTAAAGAAATTGTAGCTCAAACGACCAGTGATAATGTCAGAATGATTTCGGTATTTAAAAAACGTGGATTTAAAATTAATTACGATTTTTCCAGTTCTCTTGTTGAAGTTTCTAAACCTTTATAATTAATAAATGTAAATAATAAAAAAATGAAAAACTGTAAAGTAATATTAACAGCAATTTTTATAGTTTATCATTTAATAAATTTTCAAAATATTTTCTCTCAGAATTGGTCCCCGTTAGGAAGCGGTGTTAATGGCGCTGTATATTCCTTAGCAGTACATAACAATGAATTAATTGCTGGTGGAAATTTTACATTAGCAGGTGGAAATGTTGCAAACAGAATTGCAAGGTGGAATGGTAATGTATGGAGTACATTTGGTAGTGGGATGAATGATTATGTTAATTGTCTTTTATCATTCAGTGGACAATTAATTGCTGGTGGAGGATTCTGGATAGCAGGAGGTAATAATGTGAATTATATATCAAACTGGAATGGCGCCAATTGGCAATCTATGGCTGGTGGGATGAGTTATGATGTTTATACTTTAACTGTATATAATAATCAATTAATTGCAGGTGGCGGTTTTGTATTAGCAGGAGGTGCAACTGTTAATGGAATAGCAAGATGGTATGAAACTTTACAGGCGTGGGCTGGATTAGGTTCGGGTATGAATAATGAAGTCTATGCCTTAACTGTATTTAATAATCAACTTATTGCCGGAGGATTTTTTAATACAGCAGGTGGTGTAAGTGCAAACAGAATCGCAAAATGGAATGGAAGTGCCTGGTCTGCATTAGGTACCGGATTGAATGGTGGTGTTTTAGCTCTTACCGTATATAACGGTGAACTTATTGCGGGTGGATTATTTACAATGGCAGGAGGAAATTCAGCAAATTATATTGCAAAATGGAATGGCTCCAATTGGTCACCACTGGGAAGTGGAATGAATGAGAGTGTATGGGCTTTAACGGTTTATAATGGTGAATTAATTGCCGGTGGCTGGTTCACAACCGCAGGTGGTGTAAATGCTAAATATATTGCAAAGTGGGATGGCTCCAATTGGTCGTCATTAAGTTCTGGTATGAATAATCGGGTTTATTCCTTAACTGTATATAATAATCATTTGATTGCAGGTGGTGATTTTACAGAAGCCGGTGGTATCCCGGCAAATCATATTGCCCAATGGGGTTCCGCTACAAAAATAGAATCTTCCCCTACAAAAACAGCAGAAAAGTATATCCTTTATCAAAATTATCCTAATCCATTTAACTCAACAACAATAATCCATTACGAAATCCCGGAAAATTGTTTTGTTAAAATAACAGTATTTGACCTAATTGGAAAAGAGATAGAAACAATTGTTAATGAATATAAAACTGCGGGAAGTTATAAGAGAATTTTTAATGCAAGTAAATATGCCGGCGGAATATATTTTTATAAATTAACTTCCGGTAATTATTCCGAAACCCAAAAAATGATTATAATAAAATAAAGATTTATTGCGTCAAAATTTTTACTTTGTTAACACAAACTTTTTAATATCAGAAAACTCATCTGTAAAAATTTTATAGAAATATACACCACTTGAAAGGTGGGATGCATTAAATTTTATTATATAAACTCCGGCTTGTTTAACATCATCAACAAGAATTGCAACTTCCCTTCCCAATATATCATAAACAGATAATTTTACAAAACTGGTTTTGGGAAGATAAAATTTTATGTTTGTTTCCGCATTAAAGGGATTTGGATAGTTTTGTAATAATTCAAACTTATCCGGAATTATCTCATTAACTTTTTTTACTTCAACATTAGAGGAATATAATATCTCCAGTGACCAGGATTGAAGAGTACCTTGATTCCCAACTGTTTTATCATATATTCTTAATATCCAATATCCTTGTAATTCCTGACCTCTAAAATTACTTAATGGTGTTTCAGGTCTGAAGGTACCAGTAAATGGGGGTGTTCCCTGCTTTATACTGATAGCGGCAGAATCATCAAACACTGTATTTATGTAATTTTGACCACCCACTCCATTATATTGTGATAAAGTAGAAGATGAACTAACTTTATTTAAAAATATAACAATTTCACCATCATCAGGGTGGGTAATATTAATTGTAACAGTTACATCTTCTACTATTCCTGATTGAGGTATATAAATTGTATCTTTTATCTGAGTTAAATCCGGAATAAATTTAGGAACTGTAGTTGAACTCATATTTAACCCTATCCATACATAATATACAAATGGATTTGCTGGGGGAATAGTACCGGGAGGATTAACACCACTACCTCCATCAGGCAAAGTTGCAATAATACTTCCTGCAGAATCCTGAGCTGCAATATAATAGGATATTTTTGATCCTGCGGGTTGACCAGGGATTAGAAATTTGTAGGTTTTTCCGATTATTTGAAAAGCATTAACATATTGATAATTACCGTTGTTTATTTTGTAATACAGCCTTGGTGCATTATAGCCACTTCCAAGAGGGACAGGGAAATGAATATCTGCAGTAACAACTTTTGAACTTGTATCCAAACCAGATTTTACAGGGGTATGGTAAATAGCATATTTATAATCAAGAGCCCAGCTTAGAAAAGTTGCAATAGCAGCTTTTGTAATATTTGTAAAATAATTTAAATTAAATTTATCATAAGTATCCTGTCTTGTATGATAATATGGATTAAAATCAGAGCCAAGTTCTATTAAGGTAATAGCTTTATAACCCCTTTGCCAGAAATAATAATGATCACTACCACCAGAATTATAAGATTTCACAGTGGTTAAATTAATATTATATATTTGAACAGTTTTGATAAATTCTTCTGCAATCGAATTTGAAGCAGTATTCAAATACACATTCATTTTACCATCGTTATTACCATCCCAACTAATCATATCCATATTGAGTACACCCAGGATAGAATCACCCCTTGCAAAAGCAGAATCTGCGTACGCTCTGCTTCCATAAAGCCCGATTTCTTCTTCATCAAAAGCAATGAATTCAAGTGTGTATTCCGGATTTATTCCTGCAAGTAATCTTGCAGCTTCAAGTACAGCAGATACACCTGAAGCGTTATCATCAGCTCCCGGTACAGTATCAGTTGAATTTGTTGAATAATTATCATAATGAGCAGTTATAAGGTATTTCTGATTTGGATATTTCACCCCTGTTTTTCTTGCGATGACATTAATATTAGTCGAGTTATTAATTTGATAATAAGTATAATAACCGAACGATTGAAATGTTTCATATATGTATTGGGCTGCTTTAGGATTATGTAGGGAATTATATTTCCTTGAGATAATAAGATAAGGCAATCCTCCTATAGTAGCAAGTGTATCTCCACTTAATTGTCGATTGAATTTTGAAATAGAAGCGGTAGAAACAAGATTAATAATCGAGTCAATTTTAGAATAATAAATTATTTGAGATTGTAAAATTGAAGGTAATAAAATAGAAAACAAAAGAATAATGAAAAATGCTTTCTTCATAAAAGTCAATAAGTTAATTTAATTATAATTGTAATTTTAAATTTCATAAACAGAAAATACTAAAAATTAAAATAAATAAAAGGTTGAATAGCAACAGATTTCATTTGTGAAATAATCCATATAATCAAAATCAGATAGGATGCTTTTAAAATCATTGGTGATTTAATAACTAATTTCTCAAAAAATGAATCAACCTTTGCCGGAAGGAAATGTAATAGATAACCAATCAAAATAATTATAAATACTTCCTTATATCCACTTATCACATCTAAAAATATTGAGTAGGAGTTAAAATCCATTATTTGATTATAAACCTGCAATGCATTTTCAAATCCTGATGATCGAAAAATTACCCAGCAAAAAACAATAAAGTGAAAGGTAATAAAAGTATTGATAAATAGAGAAACTTTTCCACCTCTGATTTTGAAAAAGGACTTAAAAATTCTTTCAAGTGATAATCCTAAACCATGAAACAAACCCCAAATAATAAATGTGAAATTTGCTCCATGCCACAAACCACAGATAAACATGGTTAGCAGTGTAGCTAAATGATAGCTCCAAGTTTCTGCTTTAATTTTAAGAAATTTCTTGTTATTTAAAAGACGAGCAACTTTATAAGCAATAGGAAGAAACAGATAATCTCTTAACCATGTAGAAAGAGAAATATGCCATCTTTGCCAAAATTCTTTTACACTTGATGATTTGTAGGGTGCATTAAAATTTATCGGGATTTTAAAACCAACTAATAAAGAAATGCCAATCGCAATATCAGAATATCCGGAAAAATCACAATATATTTGTAAAGCATAACCATATGCTGCAAATACATTTTCAAATCCGGAATATAAAGTAGGATTATCAAAGACTCTATCTACAAAATTAACCCCAATATAATCTGAAATAATTGCTTTTTTTACCAACCCACATATTATAAGAAATACTGCTTTACCAAGTTGTTCGTTTGATATTCTAATACTTAAATCAGACAAAAAACGTTCTTTGAGACGTAATTGCGGAATAAAATTTTTCGCTCTTAAAATAGGACCAGATTGAATTGAAGGGAAATATGCAACAAAAGTTAAAAACTCAAAAATATTTTTTGGGGGATCCACATTGTTTCTATAAACATCAATAATATATCCTAATTTTTGAAATGTATAAAAAGAAATTCCTATAGGTAATGCTAAATCCAAAATAGCAAAAGAAGAATTAAAAATATCATTAAAAATTTCGAGAAAAAAATTCGAGTATTTGAAATATCCTAATACTGAAATATTAAATATCAAAGATAAAGTAAAAAGAATATTTTTAAGTATTTTTTTATTCCTGCTTAACGGAATTATTTTAATAAATAAATAGTCAAATACTGAAACTAAAAATAATAAAATTACAAACAGCCCACTTGTTTTGTAATAAAAATAATATGAGAAAACAAGCAGAACTATTGTTCGTGCCAATACTTTTTTGTAGAATACAGAATAAATAAATATAAATATTACAATAAACCAGAAAAACTGAGCGGACAAAAAAGTAATGGGATTATCAGGATTATATTTGAGAAGATTTAACAAATTATGCAAATTCACAATCTACCTGTTATTATAATATTTTTTATAATGAAACATAATTTGATTATACAATAAAATTCCAATTTTCTCAGCACCGGCATAATTAAAGTGGGTGTAATCCTTGTTAGCATAAGGTGGTTTATGATTAACCCAACTAACCATTGAATTTTCACCCCCCATTTCTTCAAACAAATTCCAAAATGCAACCCCAGTTTGTTCAGCAATTTGTTTTTGAATATTTACCATAAGAGGAATGCTGGGTTCTGTCATATACTTTCCAAATTTCTTATAACACTTATCACCTACACTCATTATAATAATATCTGTTTTAGGGAAACATTCTTTCAAATAATTAATAACTGTTACCATTTGATTTTTATACCAATCCAAATCTCTTGTTTCCGGAAGAGTTACATTTAATCCATATTGAACTATTATTAAAGAGTAATCAAAATGTTTATTAATTCCTTCCAGTACATCTTTATTTAACAAAATCATAGGAATTCCAGAATTACCACGAAGTGCATAGTTATCAACAAAAACCCCAGATGGAGATTCAAAACTAAAACCATAAATATTTACAGGGGAAGAACAATGGAAATATATTTTTGCTTCTTTTAATTCTTCATTTTCAGACAAAGTCAATTCATTAACAATATCATTGCCTTTTAAATAAAATGATTTTGAATTGTTCCCATAAAAAGTTACGTAGGAATTTGAATCTGTTTGCGAATAATACAATTTAATCAAATTAAAACTGTTCAGATTATCATAAAAATCATCAGGTGCTTTAAAATTTACCCAACTTAAACCAGCTTTTACTGACGAATCTTTTATTTGTAATTTTGAAACACAATTAGGATTAAAGACATACCCTGATAAACCAAGGAATTTATTTGAAGGCATAGTAATAAGCGAAATGGTTTTCCAGTTATTAGAAAAGGTATGAATAATCGAACGGCGGAATCCTGCAACCGGACTCGTAACAGGGGCATATCCAATCCCATACCCACCAAAAGTTTTTTGTAATTTATACCGTAGCGTTTGAGATATGAGGTCTCCTTCAATCATCGAATCACCAAGAAATGCTATTCGTACTCTCTTTACTGAATCAATTTTTGAGGAATCATCAATTCCAATATGTGACAATTTCCTTGAATTTTCGACAGCTTTTAAAGATTGAAAAAAATTTTCTAATAAACAAACGGAGTCTTCATTATATATATTTAAGTAGTTATTGTCGATAAATGATTCTTCACTTTCACCTTTATTAAGAAAAGAATCCCCAAGGTCTGACAGAACTTTTAACTTTTCAGTATTATCTTCTGTTTGAAAATCTTCTGACAAAAAAAAATCAGAGTATAAATCAAGTTTTTCTACATTAATTCCAAAAACAGAAAAATTCGGAATAAAAATATATATAACAGCTGAAATTAATAATATTAGCAGAGTTAAAGAAACTGTTTTTCTCAATTTTTTTCAGATGGTTAACTTTTAATTATTCAATCGGTTTCTCAAGTTTTATTGGATATTTACCATTAGTCATTACCCAATTAGCAATACTATCAGTCCAGGCTTTATAAGCATCAGAATTCGGGTGTTTTTTATCTCCCGACCTTTTATATTTTAGTGGAGGTACAAGAAAAATATTTTTTGATGGGAAAAAGCGATTTTCCCCTGTAACTTTTTCTATTGTACTATTTAGACCATTATCTTCTTTCCAATTAGGGGGCCCAATCCAGACATATTCAATATCATTTAATTGACTAATAATATCATTAATATATTTTTCTCTTTTTGCCAAATCAGTGGTGAATAATTCATTAGAGCCAAGCATTATAAAAACAAAATCCGGTTTATATTTTTCTATAAGGGTTTTTAATTTATTAGAATTAGCCCAAGCTGAAGTAGTGGAACTATTCCATGTGTAATAATAAAATTTATGATTATTAAATTTACAGTATTTTTTAAAAGCATCCCGCACACCATCTACCATAGAATCACCAAACATCAAAATAATTTTACTTGTTGTATCAATTACAGTCTTATTGGAATTATCTATTTTAGTTTCTTCAGTTTTATTAAAAACAGCAGAAGCAACACTTGATAAACCAGAATAGTCATTTCTTAAAATATCAATCGAATAAAGATCAATAATTAAAAAAATCGGAGTTAATAAAAAAATACTCACAAAAAATGGCAAAAAGAATTTTGTTTTCACTCTGTACTTTTAATAATTAGGAATACTGCAAATATAACGAAACTAATTTAATTATATCATTTATAAATTTCAGTATAATTGTTATAATTGTAAATAAATTAAGAAAATTATTTCAGAAGCGTTAAAATATCCTTATTATTAATGAAATCCCAGGTAATTCCTATGCTATTTACCTTATTTCAAACTTAAATAAGATGTTTAAGAAAATAATTAAATACAGAACGATAAAAACAGAGATATCGTATAAGTTATTGTTATATCTTATTTTATTTATATTTTCAATAAATTTTACTGCATATTCAAAGAATTATTCAACAATTTTAGATTATAAATTTTCTCTTAAAGATACTATAAAACCAGAAGATAAAATTCTCTGGGACATAAAGAAAAGGAATAAAAAATTTATTCCAGTAATTAAAATCATCGGTCACTCCTGGACGGTAGGAGCTTTTAAAGGTCAGGAAGAATATTTTAAAATTAATGGAATTATCATAGAGGAATCAAGCAAAATTGGTAGCTCTATTAAATGGGCTACAAAGCAACTTGACAGCGTAAATGAGAACAAGTATGATGCTATTGTATTACTTTCAGGAATTAATGACTATAGAAAAAGTGTTCAGTCTATAGCGGATGACTTTCTTGAATTTATGGAAAAAGCTTTAACAAAGGCACCCGTAGTTTTTATATTCAATATTCCATATTATGAGCCTGCAGCAGAAAAAATTGCAATAATAAATGATTGGCTTTGGGAAATGTCCGAATTAAATAAGGAAATAGTAATCATTGATTTATATAGCGAAATAGAGGCACAAAAAAAGGACGGACTTGAGTTTTCTTCCGATGGTTTACATTTAAAAAACTACGACTGTGTGATGGACTTACTGATTTATTACATAAAATATTATTATAATATAGAATAACTAAATGGATAAATTTACAAAAAAATATAACAGATACAGAACTGAAATTGAAGGAATAATAAATTCAAGTATTACTAAGGATGCACCTTCGGGTTTATACCAACCTATAAAATATATTTTAAAAAGCGGAGGCAAAAAAATTAGGCCACTATTAACTTTGTTTGTTTGTGAAGCATTAGGGGGAAATTATAAGGAAGCCTTATATGCTGCGTCTGCAATAGAAATGTTGCACACTTTTACTCTTGTTCATGATGATATTATGGATAATGCTGATACACGGCGGGGATTAGAGACAATACATAAGAAATGGGATAGAGATACTGCAATATTAGTAGGAGACCAGTTAGTTGGGATTTCCTATCAATGTCTTTTAAAGACAAGAGAGATTTATTTAAAAGAAATTTTAGATTGTTTTACAAATGGAATAATAGAAGTATGTGAAGGGCAAGCCCTTGATAAAGAATTTGAGACAAAAAATAATATTACTACAGATGAATATTTATTGATGATAGAAAAAAAGACGGCAAAATTGCTTGAAGTTTCAGCAGAGATTGGTTTTATAATTTCAAATAGTAGAAATGTTAGAATCAGAAGAGCAATTAAAAATTTTGCGTTAAATCTCGGCTTATCTTTCCAGTTACAAGATGATATGCTTGATATTATTGGAGATGAGAAAAAATTCGGTAAGGTAATTGGGGGAGATATAAGGCAAGGTAAAAAGACTTTTTTATTGATTAAAGCATTAGAATTAGCAACAGACAAAAACGATAAAGAAAAATTACTTCGTATTTTAAATACAAAAGATAAAACCAGAATTATTTCAAAGAAATTTATTTCAGAAATTAAAAATATTTATATCAAATATAATATTATTGACCTTCTAATTTCACTTACAGAGAAATATATATCTTCTGCAAATGATTCATTAAAAATTATTAGTAACGAAAAGGGGTTTAATTTATTGAGGTGGTATTCCAATATGTTATTAGAAAGAAAGTATTAAGGATTTTGTATGATAGAAAAAGAGGTCACAATAATAAATAAAGCAGGGATGCATACCCGACCAGCAGCGGCAATCGTAAAAATAGCGTCTAAATATAAGTCTGACTTTACAATATGTAAAAACAATTATGAGGTAAACGGAAAAAGCATAATTGGCGTAATGACATTAGCTGCTGAGAAAGGTTCCAAATTGACATTGAGGTTCAATGGTCCGGATGAGGAAGATTTTGCAAAAGAAATGATTGATTTTTTTGAAAGGGGGTTTGATGAGATATAAACAATTCGGCAAAAAATTTTATGTAATATCAGTTATTCTTTTAATCTGCATAATTATTTTTCTCATTGTATTATATCTTTACAAAAAAACGAATGAATCCTTTGAAGACAACCTGACAGGTATTGAAAATAAAGAACAAAATAAAGAATACTTATTAAAAAGAAGATTTTTTTCCATTGGAAAAAATTTAGCAAACTTTAATTGCATTATACCGAACAGTCCTTTAACCTGTGTCTATATTAAATCTTTTGAAATTGATAATACTCAAAATGATTTTTTCTATGTAAAATACAGGGGGAAAACATATAAAACTGATGAAACGAAATTTTTATATTCAAGGGATACTATTTTTTATTTCCCGCTTGTAAATATTAAGTTCCCTTTTTTAAACATAAAAGAAAATACTTATGCTTATCTTAATCCTATACTGACCATAAAAATGTTATATATGTTAGAAAAGGTTGATTTCAGGCCAAGGATATCAGATGCGCTAAGAGAAATTAAGCATCAGTTAAAATATAAAAGAAGAGGGTGGTCTGATGTTGATAAATCTCCACATCTTATCGGTTTAGCTTTTGATATAAGCAGATATACAGGCATAGAAAGAAAAATGTTTGAAAATAATTGTGATAAATTATCTTTAAATTTCTTGGCTCATGGTGGTAGAAGAAATATGCATATTCATATTCAGGATGATAAAATATGGACAAAGAAGCATATTGCTAAAAATGTTTTAAATATATCAGAAGAATTAATAAAAGAATATTATCTAAAAGAATCAATGTTCAACATATATGCTTCACATAATTCCTCGCTTCCAAATAACTTCTCAGATACAATAAATAACTTTGTCTCCAAAAATATTTATATCTATAATTATAAATCAAACTCAAGCAATATTGCGAAAATAGAAATATTTAATATTCTTGGAAATAAAATATTAGAAATTTACACTCTTTTAAACAATTCAGAAAACAATAAATTTATACTGGATTTTTCTTTTCTCCCTTCCGGTATATACAATATGAAAATCTACGAAGGAAAACACCTCTCGAAAGAAGAGTTATTAAAAATATATTAAAATAAAAGATAGGGGTTATCTTTTATTACTGAAAAATTTCTTCATAATTTGAGAACATTCTTCATCTCTGATACCCCCATATACTTTACAGGTATGGTTAAATTCTTTCTTTTCAGGAATATTAATAATACTTCCACAGGCACCAAATTTAGAGTCAAAGGCTCCAAAATAAAGATAAGATATTCTTGCAAGCATAATAGCGCCGGCGCACATAGGACAAGGTTCAACAGTAACATACATAGCAGTATCGTATAAAAATTTTTCCCCAAGATACTCCGAAGCTGAAGTAATACAAAGAATTTCCGCATGAGCAGTAGCATCATTTAAAGTTTCAACTAAATTATGCGATTTTGCAATAATTTTATTATTAAATACAATAACACACCCTATTGGTACTTCATTCTTTTTAAGTGCTTCTTTTGCTTCTAATAGAGCTACACTCATCCATTTAAAATGAGGATTGTTGTTCATATAGAAATTATTTTTTTTATTTAGATTTAAAGTAATTCTGGAAGGATAAAAATCTATAACCTTTTTTCTCCAAATTTTGCAGAGATTTCAGAAAAAGGTTAAATTCAGAGTACAATATATTAAGCATAAAAGCTTTTTTTCCATTTATTTTTTTGGATAGGTTAATTAGCTCTTTTTCAAGTTCCAAAAATTTCTTTTCACCTTCATAATGCAATGTAAGACTAATTAAATTCGTATCAGAAAATATATTACTTCTACAATTAGATAGTCTTGAAATTATCTCTCTTTCAAAATCATATAGCTTTTTGGGATTAAAAAGAATTAATGGTTTGTCCTTTTGATAATGGTTACAAATATTATTAATTCTATAATTAATATCCTGCGATTCTCTGAAATCTGATTCATAATCTTCAGAATCACCAATTTCAAAAGAAATAATATATTCTTTTCTTGAGTTAATAATTTCCGCCTGCAAATCAATACGATTTAAATTACGGGGTAAGGAAATAGTATAATAGGAGCAATATTTTAATATCTCTTTAATTTCTTCAAAATTATAATTGTCTAAATTATTAAGGACTATACACAAATCAGTTGCTTCTCTTTTAAGAACACTATCTCGTTTGAGCTCGATTTTTGCAAACGCTCCTCTATTCTTATTATCATTATCTACTAACTCACTATATATATTACCCGTTTTTATATCTTCTGATGATAACAAATTAATATTATAAGGGGAAACAACCTCTTGAAATTCAAATAAAATTTCTACTGGCGAAACATCCAGAGGTATATTAATTTTTTTATAAATAATTACATCTTTTTGAATTGATGTGTTAATCCATTCCCGTTTTATACCAAATGTATAGATGATTGAATCAAGTTCTGATGATAATCCTGAAAGAAAATTTTCTTTTGGCTTTAAATCTGCTTCTTTTTCTTCTTTATTAATATTTCGATTTATGTAAAATAAAACAGTTGCTAAAATAATTAAAAGAATAATAATCAGTATTTTTCTTTTATTACTAATAGATAAAAAATTATTTTATAAAAAATTAATAAATTACTTTCCTTTACCTATGAAATTATCCTTAATAAACTCTTCTCTTAAACTTTCTAATAATTTATCAATATTACTTATATTTCCATAATTTAATAATTCTATAATGTCATCAACATAATCTTCTCGTTTGGCACCAACAAGAACATAACTAACCCCAGGGACAGCTCTCATTATTTGAATTGCCTTTTGTGAAAGTGTAAGGTTTCTAAAATCACTACCTTTCGGATATAGTTTGCATTTAGATTTTTCGAAACAATCAATTATAGTTTTATTAATCAGATTATTTCTCTTACGAGTTTCAATTTTAAAATGTTCTATAAGATAATTTAATAAAATATCAATTTCTTTTAAATATTTTTTTAAATTTAATTTGAAATACAACTGCTCCTGACTTTGCTCTATATTTTGAGGAGCAGGATTATAAGTATTATAAGATAGTATTTTTTCTTCAGTAATAACAGAATTCTCAGATAAATCCATCGTCGAAACACTAACATTAAAGTAATTTAATACTTGCACTATTTTAGAAATAAAATAATATTCAATAATATGATTCAGATGTTCAATGGAAGAAAATTTTTTCCAGTTTTCTTTGATTTTTTCAATAAGGTTTAAAAGATTAGAAATATTTTTCTTTTTATTAGGTAAGCCTAAAATGTATCGGTTACCTAATTCATTAATAAATTTTTCAAGGGCAAGTGCCTTGTTTAAGTATTCCTGAAACTCAAGTTCAGAAAATTTTCCCGAGTAATATTCTACAAGTCTAATTAATCCTTTATTTGTAATAGCATTTAATGGTCTATTAGTTAGAACAATCAGGTTATTTTTAGCAGCAGTTTCGATTAAAGTTTTGGTGTTTTTTCGCTGGTTTTTTTCAAAGAATGCGTCTGTTTCAAAAATATTAAACGGAAATTGAATGTACTTAAAATGATTTTTAGAACTTACTTCGTTAGCTATATCAATTAACCTTTCCAGCGATGTAAAGTCAAACTTATTCGAACTAATCTGTAATGTATTCGAGGAGATGCCGTAATTTTTAATTACGCCTTTTTTAACTTGTTCTTCTAAGAATTCGAATGCTTTTTTAATTCCAATATAATACTCAGTTTGAATATCATATTCTAATTTATGATAATCATTACCCATAGATTTTTCGTGATAATCAAAAAAGATTTCAGGGTTGTGCAAAAGATATCCATCAATGTATTTACTATCATCAGATTGAAAAAGCCGTTCAACTTGTCTACCGAGTTGATCTGATAAAAAATCCGGGCTGATGCAATACCAAATACCTTCAGCATATTCTAAAACATTTTTGAAAGGTTCTTTAAGTAGTTTCTTTTTAAGGGCATATTTGTAATTCTGCCCTTGAATAAAACCAACTTTAGTAATAATAGTTAAATCCTTACGAGAAATTTTTCCCTCTTTAATTAAATCGCTCAGTACATTTCCAACTAATATTTCACTATAAGTATCAGAGTAATTAGATGCAGTATCAATAAGTCTAATCCCAGATAAAATTGCTTTATACAGGGAATTGTAGTGTTCTTTATTAGTAAAAGCTACCCTGTAGCACCCGAAACCTAACTTAGCAATATTTTTAGTTTTTGTAATAATATAAAAAAATTTTATTCGTCCGCTTTTACATCAAGGTAAACAATTTTATAACCTTTGATTGTTTCAGTTAAAGAATAAATAACACCAATAGCAACAAAAATCATACCTGTAGAAAAAGAAATAACTTTAAACAGTTCAAATAAGTTAATAACTAAAATTAATTCAGCACCAATAATTAAAGAAGTAAGAATGAACATAAAGACGCCTAAAACATGAAATATAATTCCATTTCTAACAAGTCTCAATCTAAGAAGAAGATCATCAAGTTGCTTATTAATGCTTTGCAATCTTAAAGTTTCCACAAATTCTATATCAGAATTATTTTGCATTTTAATCATATATCGTCTTCTTTCCTCGTTAAGAAGTCTAATTCTATTAACAATTGAGGAATACTTATTGTTAAGTGCTAATAACATTAAACCGCAGGCAGAAATCATAACTGCGGGAGCAAGCATCATTTGAATAGCTTTTATGAAGGTATCAATTTCCAATATAAAGAATTTAACATAATATTACTTTTATTAAAATTTTTTTACAATACAATAAAAAATAATTATAACTTTACATATATAGATAAAAACTGATATTTTATTATTTAGATTAGGTCTTATGAATTATACTTTTTATAATAAAATCTTAAAAGGGCATTTTTATTGTCAACAGTTTGTAATTAAAGTAATCAGGCTGCAATTGAAAGTAAAATTGAAATTAATTTGTTTTAATACATATGGTCAGTAATAGTTTTTTAAAAATAGAAATTTTTATATAGAATAAATTAGCTGTAAATTTTATATTTCTAAAAATTATTGAATTAAAAAATAAATAAGAGTTATGAAAAAATTATTCATATTAATTTGCATATTGCTTGTAATCTCAAATTTTGCAATAGCACAATGGGTCTTAACCAATGGATTATACTATGGAAGCAGTATGAGAGGTATGGCTGCAAGTGGTACAAATGTTTATGTTGGTACTTTTTCAGATGGTGCCTATCGCTCAACAAATAATGGTTTAACCTGGCAACAAACTTCTCTTAATAGCGGTTATGTGTACAGCGTTGCTGCTGATGGTAATTATGTTTATGCAGGTACTTATGGTAGTGGTATATATGTATCAACCAACAGCGGAAATAACTGGACTCAAACACTTGCTGGTAGATATGTAAGAACGATAGTTTTAAGCGGTACATATATTTTTAGTGGTACGGACTCTTACGGTGTTTATTTTTCTACAAATAATGGAATGAATTGGACTCAAACTGCCTTGAATAATAGAAATGTGTGGTCATTAGCGGTAAGTGGAGCAACTGTTTATGCTGGTACTACAGATTCAGGCGTTTATCGTTCAACTAATTATGGTGTAAATTGGGTAAGAACTTCACTAAATAGCAGCGCTGTGGTATCACTTGCTATTCATGGTAATACAATTTATGCTGGGACTTATTCTGGATTCTTCCGTTCTGATGATGGAGGAAATAGTTGGGTTCAAATTACTTCCTTTAGTAGTCAAACAGTTTATGCATTGTTATCTTATAATAATGTGATATATGCTGGTACTTTTTCTTATGGGATATATCTTTCAACTAACAACGGAAATAACTGGATTCAAACTGATCTTTCAAGCGGGTGGATAAGAGCTTTCGGAATATCTTCAACTAAGATGTTTTGTGTAGAAAGTAATAATGGAGTATGGACATCAACTAATAATGGCTTTAACTGGGCACTATCCAACTTCGGAAATTTTGATGTTAGAAGTATTTCTGGAATTGGAAATAATGTTTTTGCTGGTATGGGTTATGCTGCAGGTGTATATTTCTCATCAGATGGTGGTATGAACTGGGCTCAGACAAGTCTGGTAAATAAAACAGTTTACTCTGTATTAGCTCTTGCAGGATATGGATTCGCCGGAACTTATAATACGGGTTTATATATTACGACAAATAACGGGGTTAACTGGTCTCAAACCAGTTTGAATAATAAAACAGTTTGTGCCCTTGCATATTATGGTAATACTCTCTATGTTGGTACATGGTACAACGGAATATATTTTTCCACTAATTTTAACTCATTTACTCAAACAACTCTAAATAATCAGACGGTATATGGAATTACTAAGTTTAATAATTATCTATTTGCAGGTACAGAAAATAATGGGGTTTATATTTCTCCAGATAATGGAAGTTCATGGACACAGACTTCACTGAATAACAAAACTATCTATTCAATATGTTCAGGCTATGACCGCGTCTATGCTGGGACAGCAGATTCTGGTGTCTATTATACAACGAATAATGGAGTTATCTGGATAAAATCTTCACTGAATAATGAAACTGCTCTTTGTCTTTCGACGCTTGTAAATAATGTTTGGGTAGGGACTGCAAATAATGGTGTGTATTTTTCATCTGATGCGGGTCTTAACTGGCAACAAAAAAATGAAGGTATGAGCATTCCGTATGTATTTGGATTATATTACAATACATCAGATAACTATATACTTGCAGCCGGTGCCGGCTCAAAGATATGGAGACGACCGCTAAGCGATTTTAATCTATCCACACATATATCAACAGAACCAATAGTCCCAAATAGGTTTTTTGTATATCAAAATTATCCTAATCCTTTTAATTCTTCTACCGTTATTAAGTTTGATATTAAAAAGTCAGGGATAGTAAGTGTTAAGATTCTTGATATTACAGGAAAAGTAATAGAAACGCTGTTATCAGCAAATTTAATGGCGGGAACATATCAATTACAATGGGATGGAAGTAATTATGCAAGTGGTGTGTATTTTTACAAGATTGAGGTAGCAGATACTGAGGGTACAGGACTGGTTTTTGTTGAGACAAGAAAGATGATACTTGTGAGGTGAGATAAAAAGAAAATAAAAATGATCATTTTGTTTAAGGAGAGTAATAGAATATCTTAAAATAATGGAATTTTACTTTTCGATGTAAAACAGTTTCAACTTGATATAATGAAAAGTGAATAGTTAAAGTTTAATTATATTTTAAAAAATATGGTTATTACATAGAAGCAGATGATATTAAAATAAATTTGTTTTAAAAAAATTTAGTAAGGAGATAAGATATTATTTAAAAATAAAGATTTAAAAGTAACTTTTAGGGGTATTGAAAGTTTTGAAATATTTCTCTTCAGTTTTAATTAATGTGGAATTTTAGAAAATAAATTATTAATTAAATGACTTTATAAGAAAATAATTTAGTTATATCTTAATAAAAAAGTTTTATATTGCCGAAAGAAAGGATATATAAAGGAATACCTGCTTCTCAAGGAATTTCAATAGGGGAAGCCTATTTATATACAAAAAAGCAAATAATAATAAACACAGCATCAATCACAGAAGAGGATGTTCCGAGAGAAATAGAAGAATTTAAAAAAGCAATAGAACTATCCCAAAAAGAATTAAGAAAGATATATAATATAGCAATAGAACGCATAGGAGAAAAAAACTCAAAAATATTCGAAGCGCAACTTGAAATATTAAACGATAAAATATTCATTGAAAAAATAATAAAGAGAATAAGTGAGGAAAAACGTTCAGCAAGCTATATTTTCGATGATGAGATAAATAATCTTGGTTCAATATTACTTTCCTCTGAAAATGATTACATACGAGAAAGGTTTGAGGACATAAATGATGTTAGAAATCGAGTTGTAAGAAATATGAGTCGTGAAAAATTAATATCTAAAATAACAGAAAATTCAATAATCGTCGCGCATGAATTAACCCCGGGTGATACAATTCTTTTTAGTCGTAGAAAGGCACAAGGGTATATAACTGATACAGGAGGTATAAACTCACATGCAGCAATTATATCAAGAGCATTAAATATTCCAGCTGTTGTAGGAGTTAAAATAATATCTCAAGATGTAAAACCCAAAGAGATACTGATAGTTGATGGAAGTGAAGGAGTGGTAATTGCAAATCCAAATAAGGATACATTAGAAAGATATGAAGAGAAATTAAGAAAATTCAGAGAACAGGAAGAAAAACTGTATGGTCTTATCGGTTTACCAAGTATAACTCTTGATGGAAAAACAATTGACCTTGCCGTAAATATAAATCTTGAAGATGAAATGAATTTTGTAAAAAATTGTAAGGAGTGTGGTATAGGGCTTTTTAGAACGGAACATATGTTTATTGAGCAGGGAGAATTTCCATCGGAAGGCGAGCAAATTGAAGAATACTCATATATTGCAGAAGCAACTTATCCAAAAACAGTAACAATAAGAACTTACGATATAGGGGGAGACAAATTACTTCCAAGTTCAGAGAAGGAACCAAATCCTTATCTTGGGTGGAGAGGAATAAGATTATGTTTGGATAGAATAGAGATTTTCAAGGAACAGTTAAGAGCAATTCTTAAATCCTCCAAACTAAAGAACATTAAAATAATGCTACCAATGGTTTCTTCACTTGAAGAAGTTAGGTGTTCAAAGAAAATATTTGAGGAAGTGAAAACTGAACTTGATAATGATCCACAGTATAAAGATATTTATGATAAAAATATTCCATTTGGAATAATGATTGAAGTCCCTTCAGCGGTAATATTGGCAGATGAACTTGCAAAAGAAGTGGATTTTTTTAGTATTGGGACAAATGATTTAATTCAATATATACTTGCAGTAGATAGGGGAAATGTATTAGTCGCTGATTTGTATCAGGAGTTTCACCCAGCTGTAATTCGAACATTGAAAAATGTAGTCGATGCAGCCCACAAAAATAATATAAAGGTAAGTATTTGTGGGGAAATGGCTTCAAAACCACTTGCAGCAATTGTACTTATTGGTTTAGGATTAGATGAGTTAAGTGTTTTACCATCTGTTTATACAGAAATAAAGCAAATTATTCGTTCCTGTTCACATACAGATACAAAAAATCTAATAAATTCAATTCTAAATTATTCAACTGAAGAAGAAATAAGGAATGCAGTTAAAAATTTCTATGAAGTTGAAATAAAACCTTATATAAATTAGTATAAAAAATTTAACATGAATAAGATAACACAAAAAATTATCTGCGATGTAGATAGAGGAAATATGTTCGCTGTATTAAAAAATTTTCACTTACAAATTAAAGATTCCGTTTCTCTGGCGGAAAGTGTTGATTTTCAAAAAAATTTTTCTATTTCAAATATTATTGTAAATGGGCTGGGGGGTTCTGCTATTGGCGGAGACCTTGTAAGAAGTTATTTACATTACAAATTGAAAATACCTTTTTTCATCAACAGAAATTATTTTCTCCCTGCTTATGCAAATAAAAGCACTCTTTCTATAATATCAAGTTATTCAGGAAACACAGAGGAGACAATATCAGCATATAAAGAGTCATTGAAGAAAAGATGTAAGATTTTGGCTATTAGCAGTGGAGGTGAGGTAGAAAAAATTGCAAAGAAAAATGGTAATTTGTTTATTAAAATACCTGGCGGATATCAACCAAGATGTGCATTGGGATATTCATTTTTTACATTGTATATTTCACTATTTAAACTTGGACTAATAAAAGTATCCAGAAAAAATTTCTATAAAGAAATATTTAGTGTAATTAGTAATATTGAAAGATTTTCCAGGATTTTTTCAAACTATGAATCAAAGAAGAATATAACAATAAATATTGCTTCAATTATAAAGGATAAACTTGTTATTATTTATTCTTCCAACGACTTACTTGATGTAGTTAATCTAAGATGGCGTGGGCAAATTTCTGAAAATGCTAAACAACTCGCTTATGGCAATTTATACCCTGAAATGAATCACAATGAACTTGTCGGATGGTGGAATTCAAATGAAACGGGTATTAAAAAGAAAAATTTAAATTCTGACAGAAGGTCTTTTTTAAATGAAATCGTTGTCATATTTTTGAAAGATGATGAAGATTATGAAAGAATAAAAATAAGAATGGATATTACCTCTGAATTGTATAGAAAACTTGCAAGTAATGTTATTGATATTAAAGGAAAAGGAAATAATAAATTGGAAAGAATATTTAATTTAGTATATACAGGCGATTGGATTAGTTATTATTTAGCAATTTTGAGAAAAATAGATCCCACCCCTGTAGATGCAATTACTTATCTGAAGTCAAAATTAAAATGATGATTTTATGACCATCTCAGATATAATAATTATTTTTCTGAAAATATTAATAGTACACTTAGCTCTATTAACTGCTGTAGCATATACAGTTTATCTTGAAAGGAGAGTATCAGCTTTTATTCAAGACCGGATCGGACCAAATAGAGTCGGACCCGCAGGTTTATTACAGCCAATAGTAGATGCGGTAAAATTATTAATGAAAGAAGATATTGTACCCGAAAAAGCAAATAAGTTTATTCATGCACTTGCTCCTGCTATTTCAATGACAGTAGCACTATCAACAATTGCTGTTATTCCATTTGGTGAAAAAATTGTAATATTAGGAAAAGAAATTAAACTTCAAATAGCCTCTGTTAATATTGGAATATTATATATTCTTGCATTAGTTTCACTTGGAGTATATGGTATAACATTAAGCGGATGGTCATCAAATAATAAATACTCTTTACTTGGTGGTCTTAGGTCATCCGCTCAAATGATTAGCTATGAATTATCAATGGGGTTAGCGATACTTGGTGTAATATTAATTAACGGTTCTTTTCAATTAGATACAATAGTTCAAAATCAATACGGATGGAGATGGAACGTTATTCTGCAACCAGTAGGGTTCATAATTTTCTTAATTGCAGCATTCGCTGAGACTAATAGGACTCCGTTTGATTTACCAGAAGCGGAACAGGAACTTGTGGGTGGATATCACACTGAATATTCAAGTATGAAGTTCGCCTTATTTTTTTTAGCAGAATACGCAAATGTTATCGTTTCCTCCTGTGTTATAGTTACTCTTTATCTTGGTGGGTATCAATTTCCATATTTACAAACCTTTGGGTTATCACAAAATTGGGTGAGTTTAATTCAAATATTTACATTTTGCATAAAAGTTTTTATAATGGTATTTTTCTTTATATGGATTCGGTGGACAATTCCAAGATTCCGATATGATCAGCTAATGACACTTGGCTGGAAGGTTATGTTACCAATCGCTGCTTTAAATCTTGTCGTAACTGCAATAATAATTATTTTTCTAAAATAAAAATTAATATCGCCATGAATAAGAAAAGTATTTTTATCTTAACAATCGTTTTAATTTGTGTTTTATTTCAGAGAACTTCTTTTTCACAAACTTATACTGACTTTACTTTACCTGACCTTAACAATAATGACGTAACATTAAGCACTTTTATTGATAGAGGACCTGTAATGATAAGTTTCTGGGCAACATGGTGTTCCCCTTGTAAGGAAGAGTTAAAAAAAATGCAAACTATTTATGAGAAATATAAAGAATATGGTTTTGAGTATCTTGCAATAAACCTTGATAATCAAAAATCTATTGCAAAAGTCAAATCATATATTACTTCACAAGGCTATACTTTTAAAGTATTACTTGATTTTGAAAAGAAAGTAGTCGAAGCATATGGTGGAAAAGAAGATGAAATTCCATATTCAGTCTTAATTGGAAAAGATAAAACAATATTAAATACTCATCTTGGATTCAAGAGTGGAGATGAGATAAAGATTGAGAAAGAAATCAGAACTGCTCTCGGTTTAGAAAAATAAATTGTATAAAATTAATAAATCAATAATCAAGAAGATGAAGAAATTATTTATTGCGATTTTTTTAATTTTTATATGTTCAGGGATATCATTTTCCCAAATAAAGCTTAATGTTAAAGCTTCATTGACAAACACTTTTAGATATGGAAATGGTACTCAAATAATAAATGCAAAGGATAGTGCAAAAGAATATTTTGAAAATCTTTCTGATGCAAGGCTAACTGTAAATGATATTATTTTCGGAATGCGATATGAAATTAGTGACCCAATAGAATGGGGCAGAGATTTTAAAGGAATTAGAAAAAGATATGTCGAATATAAAGGTAGTGATGTTGTTTCTTTACGGGCAGGAGACTTTTACGATGTTATTGGAAGAGGACTAACTCTAAATGTATTTGAACAAAGGTTACTGGGATATGATACAGGAATTGACGGTGTTAGAATTTTTTATAATAATACATTTGGTAAAACGCATCCTATAAAACTTAAAGCTGGAATTCTTGGGGGAAATATTGAATACAGTGATTTTTTAAATCCAAACCGAATTGAAACCTATAAAATAAGAGACTTCAACTTAGAAATATCACCTTTTAAGTTTCTTACGATAGGAGGAAATTATGTTTATGCTAAAGGTTCAATTCCATCAGGAAACATCATAACAAACATCACAGCAGATATTCCAGAAGTTTTTGCAAGTTTTAATTTAAAAGGATTACAAATATTTACTTCTTATGCTCACAAACATACAATTACAGATCCCAATCAACAATATCCAATATCACTATCAACAAATGGCGATGCTTTTTATTCTTCTATATCTTATTCCATGTCAGGTTTTGGGGTAACATTGGAATATAAAAACTACAGATTTGATTTAACTGCTCCAAACAACAGAAGTTCTGAGAGGCCAACAAAAATGTTACCATTTCAAAATCCACCAACAGCAGTAAAAGAACATACTTCAACTTTAGTCTCCAGAAATCCAAAAGTTGTTGACTTTAATGATGAGGTTGGAGCTCAATTAGAGTTGAATATAGTTCCAAATGATAAATTATCTTTTTTAATTAATACTTCTGTTGCATCAAGGCATTATAAATATGAATATATTTTTTCAAGTGGAATTTATAAAAGAATTGAGAGAAGTTTTGATTTAATTCCCGCCTTTGAGGATGAATATGACCCTTTTTGGGAAGTTTATGTTGAATCAGAATATTATGCGACAGACAAAATTTATACAAAACTTGCTTTATCAAAGCAGAACTTTGTTACTTTTACTTATCCAAAATCAGTAGAAAAAATATTTGCAACTACAATACCTTTTGAATTTAAGTATTCATTAAAGGAAGATTTGATTTTAAAATTATTATTTGAACAACAATGGGTGCATAATTCAATTCGTATTCATGATAAAAATTTTACAAATCAATTAATCGCTATTGGGTTTATAAAATCTCCCGAATTAACATTTACTATAAGTGCTGAATATACAAGTGATAAAGAGGATCCCTCTGGAAAAAGAAACTGGTTTAAAGGAGAATTGACATATAACATTACTTCATCAAATTTAGTTACCATATCGTATGGTAGGGAAAGAGGCGGATTAACTTGCGCAAGCGGAATATGCAGATATGTATTCCCCTTTGATGGTTTCAGGATTTTAATTCAAACAAAATTTTAAATTAATAAATAATTCTTCATATGTATAATAAAATAATAAAATTTGGAATCTATCTAACTATAATAATTATTTCTTTATTATTAATTTCGTGTGAAAGTAATGATGGTCTAATTCCAAAAGGGACAGGGGATTTGAAGTCAAATAGTAAAACCCTTATAGAATTCTTCACAAATACAAGCTGCACTGGTTGCCCTATTGTAGGACATTATTTAGATAGAATTAATAATCTTGAAGGAGTTACAATTAATGATACTAACGTTATTATCATAAGAGTACATACTTCACTATTTCCGAATGATCCGTTTCACAATTTTAATACTATTGACAATCTTGCAAGACAAACCTATTACGGAGCAGGTACATTTAATCCAATAGGTTTTGCTAATGGAAGTATGTTACCAGTACCTTTTGACGAAAATGGTTGGACAACACAAATCAATATGAAGTTAAACCAGAAAAGCAATTTTGGTTTAAATCTTATAAATACACTGGATACCATAACAAGAAATGGAACTCTTTCAATACAGATTGGACAATTTTCTGGGCAACCTATAAATGATTTGGTTTTACACATTGCTCTTACAGAGGGCGATTTGTACTATAACGCACCAAATGGAGAAACACATTTTTTTAATATATTAAGAGATTTAATCACTCCTTGCAGCGGAGAAAGTATTTCTGTTATTCCCGGTCAATCAACTATTATTAACAAAGAATATACCATAGATAATAGAGTAGTAATAAGAAATTGTGAAATTATAGTTTTTGTTCAATGCTCTTCAACCAAACAGGTATTAGTTGTAGATAAAATTGTTTTATAAAAATAAATGCATTTTGAAAAAAATTAAAATTAAAATTAACTCATTTTTATTTTCAGTATGCATTTTAATTTTGGTGATAACAGAAAATTCACATTCGTCAAATTTTTTTACAAATTCTTTTAATTTTACATTTTCACCAAATACAACACTTGATACTTTAATACCCGGTGATACGACTAAAATCGGTGATATAAGACAAAAAGAAACATTAGTCGAAAATTTAACAGAACAAAGTGAAGATTCTGAATTACTCGAATTGTTAGAATATTTAGAGTCAAACCCCTTAGACTTAAATACATCAACCTCTACAGAACTTCAACAAATACCGTTTATAAACGCAATAATAGCCAATAATATAATTAAATACAGAACTGAAAAAGGATTATTTACAACCAAAAGAGAATTACTTGAAATAGATGGAATTAGTGATGACTTGTATGATAAAATAAAACCTTATGTGATTGTTAAAAGAGGAAATAGAGATTATGTTGAGACAGAAAGCGGAGAAATATTAAAAGAAACTTTTAAAAGGAAAATCGGGGTTTTTAACAATTTTAACGCAAGGTTAAGGTCAAGATTCCTACAAGATTTACAAACAAGAGTTGGGTTTTTAAATGGGAAATATTTGGGTACTAAACCTAAAATATATAACCAATTACGATTAACTTACGACAACCAAAAATATACTTTAGAGGGAAACATTACTCTTGAGAAAGATGCAGGAGAAAAAAAATTAACTGATTTTGTTTCAGGATTCCTTGAATTAAGAGATTATAAGTTTATCAAATCATTAATTATTGGCGATTATTCATTAAATTTTGGTCAAGGGATTGGGCTGTGGAATACATTAAGTTTTTCAAAAAGTATTGATGCAGTTTCAGGATTAAAAAAAACAGGTGTCGGCTTAAGAAATTATTCTTCAGTTACTGAATCACAGTTCTTCAGAGGGGTTGCAACCCAAATTATGTTTAGTAATTTTGATTTGAATTTATTCTATTCCGATAATTATTATGATGGTTCAATTGATACAACATTAAATGAAATATCAAGTTTATACTTTGAGGGATATCACAGAACTGAGAGTGAAATTAGAAAAGAAAATGCAGTAAAGGAACGATTATTTGGGGGAAATGTTACTTATTTAAATAGAGGTGTAAGGATTGGTATACTATATTGGATGTCAACATTTTCTAAAAATATAGGTGCTGATAGTTTAACAAAGCTATACTCTTTCAGTGGTAATAAAGCAAATATGTTAAGTTTCTATTATGACTTTGTATTCAGAAATATGAATTTTTTTGGTGAAATTGCTCGTTCACAAGATGGGGCTGTTGCTGGTTTGGGAGCAGTTCAATTTACTTTTTATAAAATCGCTGACCTTATTTTTCTCTACAGAAATTATCCTGAAAATTTTGCTCCTGTTCATAGTTTTGGATTCGGAGAAAAAAGTGGAAACACACAAAATGAAAGTGGTCTTTATGCTGGTATTACTATAAGACCATTTAAAGGTTTAGTTATTAATTCTTACTTTGACCAATACAAATTTCCTTATCGTTCATATTTTGAACCAGTCCCATTAGTTGGAAATGATTTTCTCTTAAACACTGAATGGAAAGTTACAAGAAATCTAACCCTTTCGGTAAAATATAGAAACGAGACTAAAGAGGAATCCAGAACAATTACTGATGAATTTAATAGACAAATAAAAGTTATTGATGCGAGAAACCAATTAAATATTAGAACAGGTTTTATTTATGAAATTTCAGACAGGTTTAGTGTTAGAGGCAGATTTGATTACATTTATGTTAGTTATGAAAAATTTGGCGGAAATAACAAAGGGTTCATGGCTTTTTCAAATTTCAGAGCTATACCTTTAAGTCGTCTTGTTATAGATTTCAGGGTAATTTATTTCAAAACTGACTCCTATGATAGCCGTTTATATGAATATGAAAATGATATTAAAGGTGTTATGACAAATATTGCTTTGTATGGACAGGGTAGAAGATGGTATATATTAGTTAGATATAAGCCATTTAATTTCTTTGAAATAAACGCTAAATATTCTGAAACTTATATAGATGGTGCAAAGACTATTGGTTCAGGTAATGATGAAATTCGGGGAGATATTAATAATCGTTTAAATCTTGGTATTGAAATAAACTTTTAATTCTTTCTTCTTTTATACAAAAAGAGAAACGAACTCAAATTTATTTCCATCAAACAAACCTTTATCACTTAATTTTAACTCTGGAATCACAAGAAGAGCCATAAAAGATAAAGTCATAAACGGGGCATGTAAATTACAACCCATTTGCTTTACTATTTTGTTTAACTCTATATATTCTTGAGCAACTTTATTACCATCTTCATCAGTCATAATACCCGCGATAGGTAATGGTAATATTCTTTTATTACCATTATAGATAACAGAAATACCACCTTTTACCTCAATCAAAGAATTAACTGCTTCACAAAGTTCATAATCGGTTACCCCAACAGCTACTATATTATGTGAATCATGAGCTATACTTGAAGCAATTGCTCCGCGTTTTAATCCGAAATTTTTAATAAAGGCAACTGCTGGTTTTAAGTTGTTATATCTATTAACAACTGTAATTTTTAAAATATCTTTTTCAATATCAGATAATAAAAATCCATTTATACTTTTTAATTCCTGTTCTATACTTTTAGTTATAATCTGTTGGTCTATAGCTTCAATTACTTTTACCACTGAATTATTTTCTGATTTAATCGCAAAATCTTCTATCTGTTTAAGTTGAGTATTAAAAAAATTAATTTTTTCAGTTTCAACTCTTTTAATCAATGAATTTCCGTTTTCTGCAACAAGTTCTCCATTTATATATGTTTGTTTAACATTAAAATCATTTAAGTTATCAATAACTATGAAATCTGCAAAATCTTTTTCTCTTAACAATCCTACATCTAATTTATAATGTTGAACTGGATTTATACAGGCAGCGGTTAATAAATGAAAAATATTGATACCATATCTAATTCCTGATTTCACTAATTCATTGATATGACCTAAAATAAGATCATCAGGATGCAAATCATCACTACATAACATAACCATATCACTATTGGTAGAAATTAATGATAGTAAGTCGTTAAAATTATTTGCGGCGGAACCTTTTCTAATTAATATTTTCATTCCTAATGATATTTTTTCAATTGCTTCATCAAGCATAAAACATTCATGGTCTGTAGATATTCCAGCAGAAATGTATTTTTTAAGAGCTTCACCCCTTAATCCTGGGGCGTGTCCATCAATTACTCTTCCAGTTGCTTTAGCCGCATTAATTTTTCCAAGAACTTCTGCATCATTATTAATAACAGCAGGAAAATTCATAACTTCTCCAAGATACTTTATCTTTTCGTTTTTAAATATTTGGACGATATCCTCAGCTTTTATTATTGCTCCTGCGGTTTCAAAAGGTGTTGCAGGCACACAGGAAGGTGCACCAAAATAAAACTTAAAAGGAACCATACTTGAGTTATTAAGCATAAAATCCACACCTTTAACACCAAGTATATTTGCAATTTCGTGTGGGTCTGAAACACACGCTACTGTCCCGTGTTTTACTGCAATTCTTGCAAATTCAGAGGGCACAAGCATTGAACTCTCTATATGCACATGTGAATCAATCAATCCTGGTAGAATATAATTATAACTACTTTTTTCTTTACCTTCTTCACTTATCTTAATAATAGTATCGTTAAAAATTATTGTACCCCCAAAAACTTTTTTATTGAATAAATCAATAATGTTTCCTTGAATTTTTTTCATTTTGTGAATTTTTATAAATTTAATCTTTTTAACTATTAAATTCAGTTCACCATTAAGTTATATTTTGAAAAATGTTATTAAATATTTATAAAATAAATTCAGATTAATAAAACCTTGAAGATACTTCCTTATAATCTTAAAATTATTTTATTTAGAATGAAATATTTATTTTTAAATATACTTAATTAAAGATATATAATAATTATTTTAAATATTATAATTATAATATCAGCAAAACTTATTAATTAAAAAGATTTTGAAATATTGAATAACAGAATATTAAATTTATTTTATCTCTTTCTAATAATAATTCTCTTCAATTTTCAATGTAATATTAAGAAAAATCCAGAAATAAACTCAACACAAAATTTACAAAATGACTCTAGTAATCAACATAATAATTATATAAAAGAAAATAACAATGATGATATTTTAATACAAAGTTTTCTTGGAAATGCAACACGAAACTACTATGGAAATATACCCCCTTCAAAAATAGATTTAATATGGAAATGTTATATAGGGGGTGGAAAATCAAAAATGCCCAAGAAAAATGAAAGTGGAGTTTTTCATTATGGAGCAGGCTGGACAGGACAACCCATACTTTTAAAAGATAAAGGTAAACTCTATATATTACAGGGCTCATATGACCACAACTTAAGAAAAATTGATGCAGAAACAGGAGAAGTCATTTGGAAATATAAATTTGACGATGCTATAAAGGGTACAGGCTCTATCTGGTATAATTCAAAACCAAGGGATGAGAAGGAAAGAATAGTAATTATACAAGGTAGTAGGCAAGGGGTTAATTTATTTATTCACTCTAAATTTATATATAGTTTAAGAGGTATTTCAGCAATTTCTGGAGAAGAATTATATAGAATTAATGTTGAAAATACTCCAAGTTATAGCAGAGATGTAGATGCTTCTGCATTAATTGTGAATGATACAGCATATATTGGACTTGAAAATGGAATATTTTTGGTTTTTAATCCAGACCCTCAGTATGCAAGAAAGGTAGATAATCATTACGAGCCAGAAATTATACATACAATCAAGTTATATACAAACAAAGATATTCTAATAAGAGGAGGGCATATAATAACCGAAGGGTCTCCTTCCTTAATTGGTAGAGATATTTATATTGCAGCAGGGTCTGGCTATGTATATAAATATAATATTGATGAAAAGAATATTAATTGGGAATATTATATAGGTTCAGACCTTGATGGAACTTGTACTGTTACTTCTGATAGTTGCATTTTGGTTTCCATTGAAAAGCAATTTATACAAGGAAATGGAGGTATGCTCAAGCTGAATCCAAATAAAAATCCTACTGAATGTGTAGAATGGTTTTTCCCAACAAATAATAAAACTTTCATATCATGGATGGGTGGTGTTATTGGTAGTGCTGCTGTAAATGATAATTATTTAAGTAATAAAGATAGGAGAAACCTTGCCGCGTTTAGCGCTATTGATGGGAATCTATATGTTATTGATTATAAAAAAGTAGATTCTACTAAATTAGTAAAGGGATTTGACAATAAAACAAATTTTTATAAACCTGAGCTAATTTTTAAATATTCAATTGGTCCATCGATAAGTACTCCAATAATCTTTGCAGATAAATTAATAGCCTGTGGGTATGGAGGAATCTACTTGTTTGATTATAATGATAAATTAGAATTTACATTAATTGACAAAAAAAATTTATGTTTTGAAGCAACCCCTATCGTATGGAATAAAAAAGTATTTGTCGCAGCAAAAGATGGATATTTATATTGTTTTGGAGAAAAAAACTTTGATATTTGTTTAATTAAACAAACTAATGTTAATTAGAATAATGAAAAAAATATTTATCTTAATTGTATTAATTTTATCTTTTACCACAAGTATTTTTTATTGTGCTTATTCTGATGAAAATGGAAAAATCAATTCTAAATCACAGAATAACGATACTTTAAGAATAGATACAATCTGGATTTCCGCTGTTGGTGACTTAATGTGTCATGGTGCACAATTAGAAGATGCAAGAAAATCAGATGGTAGTTATGATTTTAATCATATGTTTTCATTAGTTAAATCTATATTAAGTGAGGTTGATTTAGCATTTGGAAATTTTGAAACTGTATTAGCTGGAGCTGATAAAAAATTTACTGGTTATCCAACTTTTAATACCCCTGATGAATATGCCGTTGCCCTAAAAGAAGCAGGGTTTGATATCTTAACTACTGCAAATAACCATTGTCTTGACCGTGGATTTTATGGGATTACTAGAACCATAGAAATACTTGAAAATCTCGGATTTTACAGAACTGGAACCTTTGCATCTGAAGAGGAAAGCAATCAGATATTAATAGTTAATATAAAAGGAATAAGATTAGGAGTTCTTGCTTATACTTATGGAACTAACGGTATAAATCCACCAGCAGGTAAACAGTATTGCGTAGCATATATAAATACTACAAAAATGAAAGAGGACATTATTGCTGCAAAGAAACTTGGTGTGGACAAGGTAATCGTATGTATTCATTGGGGGGAAGAATATCAAAGAAATCCAAATGCAAACCAGAAAAAGATTGCCGAAGTGTTATTTGAAACAGGAGCTGATATAATATTTGGTAGTCATCCACATGTTATACAACCGATGGAAGTAAAAACTGTAGTTGATGAAAACGGGAAAGAAAAAAAAGTTTTCATAATTTATTCTATGGGAAATTTTATTTCCAATCAGAGAAAAAGATACACTGATAGTGGAGTTATAATTAGATTAAGGTTAATTAAAAATAATAATACAGGGGAAACAACAATTGATAAAATAGATTACATTCCGACTTATGTTTCTGTCAAAAGCGGAACATTTAGAATTCTTCCTGTATATAATGCAATCAAAACAATCGAAAATAACAATACCAATTCCAAATATTATTTTCCTGACGATTATTCTCGTTTAAAAGAAGTTTGGAAAGAAACTACAGAACATTTAACTAATGCGAAATATGAAATATTCCCCTTTGAACAGTTAGAAATTGAAAAATAACTTTTAAAAAATAATTCTTTAAGTTAAGACGTACTAGTCAAAAAAAGGTCCAACAGAACGGGAATGATTTACTAAATGACTTTTAAAATCAAATACACCAGAGATTGAAGATAATATATATCTTTAAAAATCCTTAATATATTTTCCTCTTTTAGTATAATGTGTATGTAATAGTTTATGGGAAAGATGTCCACAAGGACCTTCCGTGAGAAACTTCCCATATAATTCTTTAACATGAGGGTTTTCATGAGATTTTCTAACAGATAGTGATTCTTCTTCAGAATATATTGCCTGAACACGTTTTTTTCGTATCTCCGGACTTGTAGGAATTGGTTGACCACCACCGCCAATACATCCACCCGGACAAGCCATAATCTCAATGAAATGTACATTATTCAACTCACCTTTAAGTAACATTTGCATAACTTGCTTGGCATTTGCTGTACCATGAGCAACCATAAAGTTAAGTTCAACACCTTCAAGGAATTTCCATTCCTCTTTACAATTTTCAATTTTTATAGAAGATTGTCTTATACCTTCAAATCCCCTGCAGGGTTCGATTTTCAAATTTTTAAAGGGAACTTCCCTACCAGTAACAATTTCATAAACAGTTCTTAAAGCAGCTTCCATAACTCCTCCTGTAGCACCAAAAATTAACCCTGCTCCAGAAGCATCTCCAAAAGGACTATCAAAATGAGAAGGTGGCATTTCTGGTAAATAAATTCCTGCTTCTCTAATCATCTTTGCAAGTTCTCTTGTCGTGAGTCCGTAATCTACATCTTTATAACCTGACGCATTCATTTCCGGGCGGTTGCATTCAAATTTTTTCGCAGAGCAGGGCATAACCGCAACAGAAACAATATTTTTAGGGTCAATACCAACCTGCTGTGCATAAAAAGTTTTTATAATTGCACCAAAAATTTGCTGCGGAGATTTAGTAGTAGATAAATAATCTAAATACTCCGGATAAAAATGTTCTATAAATTTTATCCAACCAGGAGAACAAGAAGTAAACTGTGGTAACTTTACTGTTGGGTCTTTATCAACAATCACTTTCTTAAGTCTCATCAATAGTTCGGTACCTTCTTCCATAATAGTTACATCAGCAGCAAAATTTGTATCAAAAACAGCATCAAAACCTATTCGCTTCAAGGCAGTATTCATTTGCAAAGTCATTGAATGTCCGGGTTCTAATCCAAATTCTTCACCAATTGAAGCTCTTGGTGAAGGAGCTGTTTGTATTACAACATGCTTTTCGGGGTCATCAATTGCAGCCCAAATTTCATCCGATGGATCATTAGCATGTAGTGCAGCTGTAGGACAACGATTAATGCACTGTCCACAATATATACAAATTACATCAGCAAGGGGCTTTTCTAGAAATGTACTAATATGTGTTTTATCTCCTCTGTCAATTGCTTCAAGTACGCCAACTTCCTGTAAATCTATACATGTTCTTACACATCTTTTACATAAAACACATTTAGACATATCCCTTATTACTGATGGAGAAGAGTTATCTACTTTATATTTAGGTTTATCCACATGTCCAAAAGTAAAACTATCTACTCCATATTCTCTTGCAAGATTTTGTAGTTCACAATTACCATTTCTTATACAGGAATAACACTCTCCGTAATGTTCACTTAATAATAAATCTATAATATGTCTTCTTGCTTTTCTAACTTGAGGGGTTGATGTTTTTACTTTAATTGGTGAAGTTATAGGAAAGGCGCATGATGCTTGCAAAGTTTTAAACCCTTCCACTTCCACAACACAAACTCTACATACTCCTGCTATACATAAATCTTCATGATAACAAAGTGTCGGTATATGAATTTGATTTTGTTTACATGCTTCTAAAATTGTTGTACCAATAGGAACTGAAATTTTTTTCTCATTAATTTCTACGGTAACATTTCCACCTATTGCGTCTTTTGTATCTTTTTTCTCAATTTTATGCGCCTGCTGACTTACAGGTGCTCTTGATGTTGATTTTGATGATTCACTCATTTTTTATCTCCATTACCGTTATTACCAAAAATTTCCTCTTTAAAATTTTCTAATATAGATAAAAATGGATTAGGACTTGATTGTCCTAAACCGCACTTCGAAGATATTTGCATGGTTTTTCCTAGTTCCTTTAGCGTGTTTATATATTTAATATCGTACTTACCTTTTTCTAACATTTCTACACCTTCCAGCAATTTAACATTACCTGCTCTACAAGGGGTACATTGGCCACAGGATTCTTCAACAAAAAACTCCATAAAGTTCTTTAGAATACTAATCATATTTCTACTTCTATTGAAAATCATAATTGAACCACCTGTAGCTGCATCTTCATAAGCAAGTTTTCTATTGAATTGTGAAGAATTTAAGCAAATACCTGATGCACCACCCACTTGAACTGCTTTAGTATCTTCTGCTTCAACCAGTTTTAGAATTTCATTAATTGTAGTACCCCATTGTAATTCATATACTCCCGGTTTTTTACAATCACCTGAAATTGAAAATAACTTAGAACCAGTAGATTTATCTGTTCCCATTTTTTTGTACCATTCCCCACCTTTCAAAATTATATGCGGAACAGTAGCAAGGGTCTCAACATTATTGACTGAAGTTGGATTATTATTAAATCCTGTGTTTACAGGATAGGGTGGTCTATTTCTTGATTCTCCTCTGTGACCTTCAAGTGATTCTATCAATGCTGTTTCTTCTCCACAAACATAAGCCCCAGCACCTAAACGAATAGTAATATCAAAATTAAAATTTTCATTTCCAAGAATTCTTTTCCCAAGAAGATTATCTTTTCTCATATTTTCAAGATAATCTTCAAGTTCTTTCTTCATAAATTCATATTCTCCGCGTAAATATAAAATCCCGTTCTTCGCCCCTATCGTATAACCACCAATAACCATTCCATCAAAAACTAAGTAGGGATACTCTGTAAGTAAAACTCTATCTTTAAATGTTCCCGGTTCACCTTCATCAGCATTACAGACAATAAACTTTTCATTTCCACTCGCAGCAGCGGTCAACATCCACTTAGTTGAAACTGGAAATCCTGCTCCACCTCTACCTTTTAATTGAGAAGTTTTTAATTCAAATAAAATGTCATTTCTTGTTAAAGATAAAGCTTTTTTTATACCTTCTCCTCTTTTGTAATCGGAGAACAATACCGGACCTATTCTCATATTAATAAATTTTGTTTTAATCAGGTTTCAGAAACCTGTAATAAATAATTTGATTAGGTTGGTGATTCTTACAGGAAAAGTAACCTACATCATATAAGAATCCACAACATAAATTAATAAAATAAATAAAGAACTAATAATAAAATCATTTAAAAATACAAAAATCCCTATCCTTGTTCAATGTAATAATTAATAGCTCTTATATTAATTTAAGATTAAAAGAAACAATTATTTAGAATATTATCTTTATTTTATTTTAAAGGAAAATAACTAAATTAAAAAAATTGTTCCAATTTAATGTAATACCCCAAAACTGCACGGATAGTAAAAGTCAAAAACTTTTTAAGTATTTAAAATTTATTTGATATCGTAAATTTTTAATAATTGTTTTAATAGTAATTCCAGATTTTGCAATGGTAACATATTACTTCCATCACTTAATGCTTTTTCAGGATTAGGGTGAGTTTCAATGAAAATTCCATCTACACCAACAGCAACAGCTGCTCTCGCAAGCGGAGCTATAAACTCAGGATTTCCGCCACTAACCCCCTTATTTGCAGAGGGCATCTGAACTGAATGTGTAGCATCAAAAATTACCGGATATCCAAAAATCTTCATAATCACAAGATTTCTCATATCAACAACAAGATTATTATAACCAAAAAATGTTCCTCTTTCTGTAATTAAAATTTTATTGTTCCCTACTTTCTTTGCTTTATCAACTTGAAACTTCATATCCCAGGGGGAAAGAAACTGTCCTTTCTTTATATTAATAATTTTTCCAGTTTCTGCAACTGCTTCGATTAGCTCTGTCTGCCTACAAAGGAAAGCCGGAATCTGTAAAATATCAACAACTTCTGAAACTACTTCAACTTCAATTTCTGAATGAACATCAGTAAGAATTGGCACTTGAAATTCCTTTTTGACATCAGCTAAAATCTTTAAGGCTTTCTCCATACCAATACCACGGAAAGAATCTCCGGAGGTACGGTTTGCCTTCATATAGGATGATTTAAAAATAAAGGGCAATTTTAATTTATCTGTAATTGACTTAATTTTCTCGCAGGTTTTAAAAATCACACTTTTATTTTCCACCACACAAGGACCGGCAATTAAAAGCAGAGAATTTAAATTTTTTACTTTTAAATCTTTTTGAAAATATTTAGGTAACATACTTAAAATTGTAAGGTTTTCTATTAGATGTTAAAATACAATTTAATTCATATAAAATAAATGTTTAAATTTAGCGAATTAACAAAATATTAGCTGTAAGTTCATTCAATATAATTTAAAAAAGCATAAATTAAAAATATTAATTTAATTCAATTTAGCTTAAATTTCAAAATCATTAATAGTATTGGAATATTTAAAAGAAATAGTTAGATTTTAATGTATAGAATGTTTATTTGGGACTACGGATTATAAAAAGAGCGGATTTATTTGCTAAAAACAATATAAACCCAAAAAATCAATAAAATGGAAATACATTATCAGTTTTTCGAAGATAATAATCTTTTGATTCATAAATTCATTGGTGAGTTTTCTATAACAGATTATGAAAATTATATGACTGAATCTACTAAGCAATTCGATGTGAATAAAGTTGAAAAAACACTTACTGATTTAAGAAACCTCAAAGACTCACCTATACCTGATGATATAGACAAATTGATTAATGAATTAATAAGAATAAGAGAAAAAGTAAAATTAAAATCTGTAAAAAACATATTCATTGTTGAAAAGCCAGTAGCAGCAGCAATATCCAGCTTATATCAAAATTCTCAACTTTCAAAAGGTATGGATTATTCATTATGTTCAACTTTAAATTATGCAATAAAATATTTAGGGTTAAATTACACCGTAGCCAAGCTTGAAGAAATAATAAAAAATCTTAAACATAAGATTTAATTTGTACAATAATTTTTATTTCATCATTTAAAATTACTTTATATTTAAAACTTTTCAATAGTTAACTTTATCTCCCTTTTTTATATAAAACTTAAAAACCATCAAACCAATAAATACCTTTGGAATAAAAGTATTTCCCCCTATATTTAAAAATAGGAATTGATAAAGATTTATAAAGAAATGAAATTTATATGTTATATAATTATGTTAAGAATGAAAAAGGGAAATCAATTTCAACAAAATATTAGGTTAGACTTTTAATATTATTTTTCTAAGTACTTCTTTAATTTTTCCTGAAATTCTGCTTTTGTAAATTGTAATTTGTTATACATTCCTTTCAACTCACGCTGGCGAAGTGCTTCATAAAGGCAAACAGCAACTGAAACAGATACATTAAGAGATTGAATTAGCCCTTTCATTGGAATATAAAAGGATTTATCTGCAAGTTTAACAGCTTCTTCAGATAGTCCCCTATGTTCATTACCAAAGACAAGTGCAACTCTTTTAGTTAAATCAAGCTCGTATAAAGAAGAATTATCTTTAATGTCAGAAATAAAAGAAGAATAAATTTTAAATTTATGTTTCCGAAGTTCTTCATAGCATTCCTGAATTGAATTAAATTTAGCAAGCTCAACCCACTTTTTAGCACTTCCAGAAGATACAACACTTATCTTAGGAAAAGGTTCGATATAATAAACTAAATAAACTTTATCTATACCCACTGCTTCTGATGTTCTAAGTATAGCACTTACATTATGAGGGTCGTGAATATTTTCTAAAACAATTGTCAAATATTTCTGTCTTTGTTTAACTACTTTTTTAATTTTATTTAACCTTTTTTCTGTCATATTTGTTTATAATATTATAAATTACAAGCTATGATAAAAAATATTATATAAAAGTTAAATGCTAAATATTAGATGAAAAGTAAATTGTTAATAATTTTTTTGTTTTTCACAACATTTTTTACAGGGAAAGAATGCTTAAGCCAACCAAATTTAAAATTAGACCCACGAAATAACTGGATGATTGGTGTAAATGTTTCTGAGAAAGGGTTTGGTGTTAACGCTGGAATATTTAAACAAATTAATTATGATTATGATTTTTCAGCATATCTTTCTATCAGCGGGGTATCTGATAACCGCGAATTTGAAGTTTATGATATATACGGTAATCCAATTGTTCCTGATAAAGAAAACAGAATTTTTTTAATTGCCACCAATATTGGAGCTCAAAGATATCTATTTAAAGATGAAATAGAAGGCGGTTTTATGCCTTTGATTATCGGTGGAATTACCCCTGCACTTGTTATCACAACTCCTTATGAACGAGGTTATTTCGAAGCTTTTAAATACGCACAAGTTTCTTACGCGTTAGGTGGATATATTGGTGTAGGAATGGAATACTTACAATCAAGTAATATTGCACTCTCTTTTAACGCACGCTTTTTATATCTTCCCGTAATCGGTAAAGATGTAAATAGTCTTGCTGGAAAACCAATTAATAATCTCGGTGGTTTTCAACTAACTTTTGGACTAAATTTTATGAAATAAAATTTTTCCCAGAATAATTAATTTTCTTCTTAATAGAAAAAAAATCATAACCTGTCTTTCTAAATAAAAATGGACTCAATACTTTACCGATTAAGTCCATTCTTTAAGTGAGGAGATAAAACTCTTTTTATTTTACCACGGTCATAATTTTTGTTGCTGTAAAACTACCAGCTACAATCTTATAGTAATATATCCCACTGGCTAAATTGCTCCTGAATTCTACTGTATGTACTCCTGCTTCTTTATATCCCTTAAATACTGTTGCAACTTCCCTTCCGCTTATATCATATATTAATATCGTTACATATTCAGCCTGCGGTATCTCAAAATTTATATATGTTACTGGGTTAAATGGATTGGGATAATTCTGGGACATTGAATATTTCTTCGGACTTAATATCGTTACTTCTCCTTTTAAATTGTGATATTCATAATTCCCGTTATAATCTATCTGCTTTAATCTGTATTGATAAGTCCCGGGTTGTAAGTTCTTGTCTTCATAACTGTAACTCTTACTCGGGTCTGCGCTTACAAATCCTATCTTATTCCATCCATTACCTGAATTACGCTCTACTTCAAATCCCTTGTTATTTATCTCTTCTATTGTCTTCCAGCTTAACTTTACATTATTACCTGTTACACTGTAGGTGAATTTTTCCATCTTTACAGGCAATGGCCCGTTTGAACCTACATCGTCTATGTATATCCTGTCATTTCCCACCCCTTTTTTTGCTTCTTCTACCATAATAATATTGTATTATTGTTTGTTCCGTGGTATTCCACTGGAAAAATTATTTCTTTATTGTTCCATTTCTTTGATTCTGGTATTACAGTTGCTATCAAAACTGTATCGCCATTATTTACAATCGGATTGTATATATATACTCCTAATTCTGCTCCTTTATTTCCTTCGTGTGCTGTATGATAAAAACTGAAGGATGTAGTTGATGTTATTGATATACTATTAATCTGGAGGAAATTCTCAGTCTTTTTTACATTATTTTCTTTTGAAAGTGCTGAGTATTTTCCTGTTTTTGCTTTTCCATTGGTTTTTATCCATCCGGCTGAGGACAGCCCGGAGGAACGAATTGTCCTTCAAAGCTCTCCACATATTGACCATAGGTAAGTCCTGCTATAAGCAGTAGTGCTATTGTTGTTAGTATGTTTATGTTTTTTAAGTTCATTTTTTTCATTTTTATCTCCTTCGCACAATAAATTACAATTTCTGTGCCAAAATTATTTACAGATTATTTTTTAAAAATTAAATAAAATGATATATAAGCATAGTATCAAAACTATGAAATTTAGAAATATACTATATTAAATATTAACCCCTATTAAATATATAAAAATTTATATATTAATCCTGAAAAATTTCCAGTCTTTTAACTCCATCGCATTGAATTTCTTGTAAAACTTTATAGCATTTTTATTCCATTTAAGTACAATGAACTCTATTCTTCCGCATTTATACTGTTTAGCAATATTTAATAATTCTTTGAAAATACAAGTACCTATACCACATTTCTGGTATTCTGAGGAAATATAAATATCTTCAAGATACAATGTTGGCTGAGCAAGAAAAGAAGAATAAGTAAAGAAATAAAACGCATACGCAATTAAGCCTTTTTGACTTTCTGCAACTAAAACTTTAAGATTAGAATTTTTTTTGAAAATATCATTGATTAACCTTTTTTGAGCAGATAAAGATGGTGGCTTTAATTTTTCAAACTTTGCAAGTTCAGTTATTAGTTTTAATAGTTGTTTTGAATCACTTTTTTTAATCTCACGTAAAGTAATATTCATTATAAATAGATTTTAGTTCTTAATTGTATTATATTCAAATTACAAAATTTTAATAAAAAAGGAACTTTAAAAATAAATTTTTGGTATTATATTTTATGATTATGGTTATTTTTAAAAAAGGGTTAAGAAGAATAAGAAAGAGCTTATTTTTAGCATTACTATTAATATTTTTAACATTTCAAAATAATCTATTCTCAGAAAACACTTATCAAGATACTATTAAAGTTCATAATTCATGTAAATGCTCACAAAAATCATGCTGTGAAAATTCAAATTTGGAAACAGAAAACATTAGTTGTAAATGCTGTATATCCAGTGAAGAACCTCTTGAAAAAAATTCATTTGTTGTTCTTATTTCAAATAATAAACAAAATGAAATAACAAAAGTTTCTGAAAATATTACAAGCATCATACAAGTTTTCAAAAGATATAATGAAATAATACCTTATCAAAACTTAAATTTCCCACCCATATATATACTCGTCAAGAATCTTTTAATTTAGAAAAAAATTTATTTAAAATTTTTACTTAAACAAATTTTTTTTATAAAATTAAAATTGAAATAAAATGAAAACAAATAAAAAGTTTTTAATAAGTCTAATTATTTTAGTCTTATTCATTTTCTATTTAAACAGTTATAGCAGTGTAATTGATGACCCAAATTGTAAATGTGAAAATTGCAAATGTATCGAATGCAAGTGTGAAAGCTGCAATTGTAGTGTGTGTAACTGTGAAAACTGTAAATGTAATGAAGGAATTTGCTCATGTAATTCATGTAAGATGAAAGAGGGAAATGAATGCAAGTGCGAAAATTGTGATTGCGCTAAATGTATTCATCAATCCAGTGCAATCAACTACAATGAGAATTGCAAGTGTATGGTATGTGAATGTGGAAATTGTAAATGTGAGGGAATTGGAAATTCCTCTGGAATAAATACTCAGGAATTAATTCTCCGATTAGTTAACAATATAAATAATGACTATGAAAATCTTGCCGGCAATATAAGAGAAAGGTGTTGTAGTAAAGATGAAATTTATATTCCTAAAGTAAAAAATGACACTCTTTTGACATGTGTTGTTTCAAAAGAAACTATAACAAATAAACCGATAAAATTATCTTACTTAGGAAATGAATATGTGTTCTGTAGTAATGATTGCCTTGAAAAATTTAAATCCGAACCGATGAATTACATAAAAGAACAGTTATTATGCCCGGTTATGGGTGATGAAGCAGAAAAAGAGCTATTTACAGTTTACAAAGGAATAAAATATTATTTTTGCTGCAAAGGATGCATAAAAAAATTCAATGAAAATCCGGAAAAATATATTGATGGCTATAAAGGAAATTAATTGCACGTAAATTATTGTCAGATTCTAAAAAAGAGGGCAGAGAAGAAATTCTCTGCCCTTTAATGTAAATTATAATATAGAGGAATATTATAGATAGTATTATGTAAGTAATTTATTGAAATAATTCTAAAATATAAGTATTTTATTACAACCTTAAAATAAGCATCTATTATGGAATTAGAATTTCTTTCAAGATTACAATTTGCAATAACTGTTGGATTTCATTTTATTTTCCCGCCTATAACAATTGGTTTAGCATTAATGCTTGTAATCATTGAATGGATTGGTTGGAAAAAGAATGATAATGAATATATAAAACTCGGGAAATTTTTCGCAAAAATTTTAGCTGTTACTTTTGCTGTTGGTGTGGCATCAGGGTTAGTAATGGTATTACAATTTGGTACAAACTGGGCAAGATATTCAGTTTTTGTTGGTGATATATTCGGAGCACCACTTGCTGCAGAAGCGGTATTTGCATTTTTCCTTGAATCAACCTTTCTTGGGCTTTACCTATTTGGTAGAAATAAAGTTTCCAAAGGTGTACATTGGTTTTCTATCCTAATGGTTACGATTGGTTCTATGATATCTGCTTTCTGGATACTGGTTGCAAACTCATGGCAACAAACCCCGGCAGGTTTTGCAATTCAAAATATAACTACCGGTGAAATAATAAAAGATATAATTCCTGGAAAGGGATATGATCCTACACAATATCGGGCAGTATTAACTGACTTTTGGGCAGCAGTATTTAATCCAACAACATTAAATAGATTTATTCATGTTATACTTGCTTCATTTATCACAGGTTCGCTTGTTCTTGCCGGAAGTTGCGCTTATATTATCTTAAAGATAAAAAGAAATTATAAAAATAATGATACTGAAATTCCCGATGATGATAAACAAACAATCAACATTGCAGAAAAAGGATTAAAGAAAGGATTAATTTTGGGATTAATATTTTCCCTGTTACAACTTTTTCCATCTGGTCATGAACATTCGAGAGATGTATTTAAATATCAGCAATCAAAATTTGCAGCAACTCAGGGATTATATCATTCAACAAATGGCGCAAGGTTATTATTATTTGGACTTTTAACGGGCGATTCTATTCCACAGATTAAAGCAGAAATATCAATTCCCGGATTGTTAAGCTTTCTGGTGTCTGGTGATTTTAACGCAAGAATAAAAGGTATGGAAGAAATACCAGCTGAAAACAGACCACCTATGTGGCTTCCTTTTGTTTCTTATCATAATATGGTTATACTTGGAATGTTGTTTATAGCAATTAATGCCTGGGGAGTTTTGCAGATATTTAGAAAAAAATTATTAAGTGGGAAAAAATATCTAAGGATATTATTCCTGTTTATACCTTTACCTGTAATAGCATCACAATTCGGATGGATCGCAGCTGAGGTTGGGAGACAACCATGGACAGTATTTAATATTTTAAGAACTAAAGACTCTTTTTCAAATGTTGTACCTGTTGAACAGGTCTGGTTTACATTGATTCTTTTCAGTGTTATTTATTTAATAATGCTTTTTGTATACATATTTATTTTTATGCGTGAATTAAAACACGCACCAGTAATACTAAAAGAAAAAATATAAAAAACCAAAAATTTTATAAAGATGGATTTAAATATAATTTGGTTTATTTTAATTACAGTTCTTCTTTCGGTATATGCAATATTGGATGGTTTTGATTTCGGGGTTGGAATATTGCATATAGGAGCAAAAACCGAAGAAGAAAAAAGGATTCTTATGAATTCTATTGGTCCCGTGTGGGATGGAAATGAAGTATGGTTGCTTGCTGGTGGTGGTTCTATTTTTGCGGCTTTTCCCTTTGTATATGGAACTGTATTTAGTGCTTTTTACCTTGCTATATATTTATTGTTACTTGCTTTATTTTTCAGAGCTATTTCATTTGAGTTCAGGGGTAAAGTTGAATCAGCTAAATGGAAAAAATTCTGGGATTTCTCCTTTGAATTTGGTAGTTTTTTACCCCCGATATTACTTGGTGTAGCTTTTGGTAATATATTGAGAGGATTACCTTTAAATGAAAACAGAATATTTGTTGGCTCATTTATAGAATTACTCAATCCATATTCAATATTAATCGGGGTTTTAACTTTCGTAATATTTCTTATGCAAGCTTCAATTTATCTTACACATAAGACAGAAGGGAAATTACAGGAGAAATATGAAAGACTTGCAGTTAACTTTTGGGTAGCATTTATCATACTTTATGTAATAGCAACAGTAGCAACTTTATTTGTATCGAAATTTCTTTTTATAGGTATAACGAAAAGTGTTTTATTCTGGATTCTATTCTTATTATTTTTATTTTCCATTATAATGATACCAGTTAACCTGAAAGCAAAAAATAATAAAAGAGCATTTTTATTTTCTTCAATAACAATATTTACTTTAATAGGAATTTCCGCAGTTAGTTTATTCCCAAGGTTTGTTCCATCTCTTATTGACCTAAATTATAGCTGGGATATTTACAATGCGTCTTCCACACCTAAAACATTAACCACAATGTTAATTATAGCTTTAATAGGAATGCCATTTGTTATTTTTTATACAATATTTATTTATCGTGTATTTAAAGGAAAAACTGTTTTAACAAAAGATAGCTATTAAAAAATCAGGAAATACAGAATAAAATGAAAAAGAAAGTTGTTGTTCTTACAGGGGCAGGTATCAGTGCTGAAAGTGGAATAAAAACATTTCGTGATTCAGGCGGATTATGGGAAGAATATGACATTTACGAAGTAGCGTCTCCTTCCGGATGGGCAAAGAATATGGAACTCGTCCTCGAATTTTATAATAAGAGGAGAAAACAATTAAAAGAGGTGGAACCAAACCTTGCTCATAAAGCACTTGTTAAACTTGAAGAAAAATTTTATGTACAAATAATAACTCAAAATGTTGATAATTTACATGAACGTGCAGGATCAAAAAACATTTTACATTTACATGGAGAATTAACAAAAGCCAGAAGCACTGCAGATCCAAATTTAGTTTATGAAATCGGATACGAAGAGATTAAAAAGGGAGATGTGTGTGAAAAAGGTTCACAATTAAGACCACATATTGTATGGTTTGGGGAACCAGTACCTTTAATTACCGAAGCAGCTGAAATATGTGCTACAGCTGATATATTCATTGTAATTGGTTCATCTCTTGTCGTATATCCGGCAGCAGGTCTAATTGAATATGTGCCGGAACAATCCCCTAAATATATTATTGACCCGGTAAAACCAAATCTTTCCAGGTTCTATCCTAATATATATTTTATAGAAGAAAAGGCATCAACTGGAACAGAGAAAGTTGTAAAACAATTATTAGAAGATTAGTTAATTTACTTCTATCTAAAATAATTTTAACTTGAATGTTAAAATTCTTTTGTGTTGTTTATTTTTGTTTTATTCCAAAATTTTATTTTCATTTTCAGGGCAGCTTTCGCAAGAACCTGCGCACCAATAGGTATAGTAAGAAATAACAAAAAAATAATTGCTAATAATTTAATTCCAATTATAAAATTCATATTCAAAGTTATTACAGCAAATGCGATTAAGGTTACTCCAAACACTGAGGATTTAGCAGATGCGGATTTTCTAATATAAACGTCAGGAAACCTTATAATCCCGATAGCGGCAATTAGTGTAAATATACTTCCAGCAATTAAAAAAACAGAAGAAATAGTTTCAGTTGTCATTATCTTCCCTCCTAATAAAATAATAAGAAAAGCCAACCGTACCCAGAAAACCTATAAGGGCTATAACCATAGAAACATCTATGAAATAACTTTGTAATTCAGGACTAACAATGATTGAATAACTGAAAATTATACTAATAATAATAGAAGCAAGCATATCCATAGCAACTACTCTATCCGGAAGCGATGGTCCGATTATCAATCTAATAAAAACAATCACAAATGATACAGATAATATTGGTAATACTATATTTTGTGTTAAATCAATCATAACATTTAAATAAATATATCAAGTATTTTTTTCTCAATTTTGTTTTTTATCGTATTAATAAACTCATCAGTATCCTTTACATACATTGAATGAATAAATAAGGTTTTCTTATCCGGGGAAACATCTAAAGTCAGACTACCGGGTGTAAGTGTTAAGAAATTTGTAAGAATTGAAATCTGAAAATCTGTCTTTAACTCAAGAGGATATGCAATAACTGCAGGCTGCATATAGAAATTTGGTGTTAATATCTCAATTGTGACTATAATATTTGCTTTTATTAGCTCATAAAGAAAATAAACAATTAGAACAAAAGATTTCCAGATTCTTCTGATTATAGTCAGAATAACTTTAAAAAAAACAATAATCAGAGAAGATTTTCTCTCTTCCTTTTTTATGGGAAAAGAAAGTTCTCCGACATAGATTAAAATAAGATATGAAAGAATAAAACCAAATAAATAATTATAAATTGTTAATTCAGAAGATAGTATTATCCATAAAAGAGCCAGAACAGAAGAATAAACCGCGTAGTAAAAAAGTTTTCGCTTAATCAGATTAATTTTATTTTTATTTATTAATTCCATCTGGATTTATAAAACCACATTTTATTTACCAAAAATAAATTTAATGTAAATATCATAGTTCATAATATATTCTCCTGCTTTTTGTGAATAATAGTAAAAAGGTTCAGGATAAATGCTCATAATTAACAACATAGAAATAATAATTAAAACCGGGAATACCATAGAAAATTTCAAACTCATAAAATTACTTTTAACCAATTCCGTATGAACTTCAGTTTCTTTCCAGAAACAAATATTCCAGATCTTAAGCATAGAAAAAAGTGTTAATAAACTTACTAATATTGCAACAATTGAGATAATATAATTTTGACTTTCAAAACCTGCCTTAATAATAATAAACTTTGCCCAGAACCCCGGAAGCGGAGGAATCCCTGCAAGAGAACCAGCTGAAAGAAGAAACAGAATACTTATAAATGGCATTTTCTTATAAATACCCGAAATATTATCTATACAATAAGAGTTAAACTTAATATAAACCAAACCGCTAATCATAAATAAAACAGTTTTAGTTAAAATTATATGTATCATAAAGAAAACAGAGCCGGTAACTGAATATTCTGTATAAATACCCAATCCCATAAGTATATAACCAATTTGACTAATAATATGAAATGAAAGTATTCTTCTTATATCACTCTGTGCAAAAGCTCCAAGGACACCAGTAACCATAGTAAAACCCGCTAAAACTAAAATAATTGTATTTGTAAAATCTAAATCAAAGTGAAAAATAATAGTGAATATTCTTATCAAAGAATAAATACCTGTCTTAGTAAGTAAAGCGGAAAAAATTGCCGTTACTGCGATAGGGGGAGTATGATATGAGGCTGGTAACCAGAAGAACATAGGGAAAATTGCCGCTTTAATTCCAAAAGAAACCAAAAACAACATTGAAATTGCATTTATAAGGGCTCTATTATTAATAAAACTAAACTTTTCATCAGGTTGATTTATTAACTGGAAAATTTTTTGACTCAAATCCGCAAAATTCAATGTCCCGGTTACACCATAAAGCAACCCAATTCCAATTAGAAGAATAAATGATGATAGTAAATTTAATGCAACATATTTTATTGCTCCTTCAAGTTGGCATTTTTCATTACCCAAAACAATTAATACAAAGGAGGAAATCAACATTAATTCAAACCAAACAAATAAATTAAAAATATCACCTGTTAGAAAAATCCCGTTTACCCCGGCAATCATTATTTGAAAGAAAATATAAAAACCAAATTTTTCTCTTTCCGTATCTATCATTGATAAAAAGTATATTGAAATACAAAAAGTCATAAATGATGCTATCGTTAGCATAACAGAACTAAACATATCCATAACAAAAACAATACCAACAGGGGCACTCCAATTACCAAAAGCAAAAAACAAGGTTCCTTTAGAATTAGCAAAAATAAATAATAAAGATGATATAAATATAATAAGGAAAGAACCAACTAAATTTATTACACGAGACAATATTAAATAATTTCTGAAAACAATCAGTAATAATACTGTGGATAATGGAATTAGTACGGGTAAGACAATTAGAAAGTTAATATTTAAATTAAATTCCGGGTTCATTTTAACTTATTGTTTTTAACAACAATTTTATCTGTTGTATTTAAGTCATCTAAATCTTCTGTTTTATTAATTATATATGCTCTCTTTATTAAAATAATAGAGAAAGCAATCAATCCAAATCCAATAACTATAGCAGTAAGAACCAAAGCTTGTGGAAGTGGGTCTGCGTGAGTTTCCTTAAGCAAAGAGATATTTTCAGAAGTAATTGGTGGCTTACCTTTAATTAGTTTGCCGGAAATAAATATCAACAAATTTACTGCGTTAGAAATGAGAGCAAATCCCAGAATTAATCTAACGATGCTCCTCCGAAGAATCATATACAAACCAACGGAAAAAATTAAACCTGATAATATTACAATAAAGAATAACATTAGTTTTCTATAATTGAATATATTGATTTCAAAACAATTCCATTAATTACAAAATAAATACCGACATCAAATAAAAATGGTGTACCAAGTTTCTGAATAACGGGTATATAAAAATCAATCCAGATACCTTGCATAAAAGAATATCCAAAGAACATTGGAATGACAGCAGATAATATCATCGTTACAAACCCGAGTGCTATAATGCTCTCGGGAGAAATTTTAAGTTTTAATCTTGACGCTTGAGAATTTTCAGATAAAGCAATAAGTGCAAAAACCGAAGAAGCAACCAATCCACCAACAAAACCACCTCCGGGTTGATTATGACCTCTAAATAATAAAAAGAACGAGAAAATCAAAAGTAATGGAGTAATATATTTAGCTGCTGTTGATAATAGTATTGATAAATAGGGCGTTTCATTTGCAAAATTATTATTGTCTTTTGAAATCGTGTCTGTGATTTTACTCAGCCCAGAATTATTATTTGCTTTGCTACTGGAACCTAATTTCATCAATGCAAAAATGCCAAAAGAAGCAGTAATTAAAACGGTTACTTCTCCAAGTGTATCAAGTGCTCTGAAATCAACCAATATAACATTTACAATATTTTTGCCTTGAGCAAGCAAAAGGCTGTTTTCAGCATAGTATTCCGATATTAGTTTTGCAGGCTCAATATTATATACAAGAAAAATAAACATTACAAAAACAGCACCTGAAAATAAACTTATTATTATATCTCTGAAGATAGTTCTTTTTTGAGAGTAGAGAGAAATTTTAGGTAACCTAAATAATACGAGAACGAAAATAATAATAGTAAGAGTTTCAATTGCAAATTGTGTTAATGCAAGATCAGGCGCTCCATATATCAAATAAATAATGGAAATACCATATCCAATAACCCCCAGAAGCAAAACAGCAAAGACTCTTGACTTAAGCAATGTAATAGTTATCGTAGCAATTACGACAATAACATATATAAAAAACTCATAAAAAACGAAGTCAATATTATAAAAGTATTCGGAAATTCCTTCAACAGTGTTAATAAAATCTCCCTGTATAAACAAAGGAAAGCAAGTAATAAATAAAGTAAATAAAATTATAATAACTACATAATTTCTCAAATATCCACTTTGTAAAAATCTGGTTTGCAAAACTGCAATATTTTTCAAAAAATCAATAGTGTAACTATATAACAAGGAAGGTTTCAGATATTTCACAAACTCTTCCGTTTGCAAACGTAGGTAATTTCTATATTTATAAATATAATATCCCCCCATATAAGTTAAGATACTTAATACGAGTGGTACGCTAAAGCCAGGCCAGAAACTTATATCAAGATTAACTCTTGTTCCAAGGCTTGCACTCACAGCCGGATTTATTATTGAATTATTAATAGTATCAGGAATGAAAGAATTTAACAAACTCAATGACGATAAAATAAAAGGTGATACAAGAAAAAGCGGATTGACTATAATTCTTCTTTTTTCATAACTACCTACAAAAGGTTTATATCCAACAAGAAAAGCAGAACACAAAAGAAATATGTTAGAAATAAGAAATACAATTGCCACTGCCCAAACTAAAAAATCAGTATCAACAATTGCTTTATAAGAAATTTCTTTTGCATAATAACCAAACAACGGAGGTATCCCGCTTTGTGATAATGCTGAAGCAAAAGCAATTATTGAAAGAAATGGTGCTGTTTTATATAATCCTTTCAGCGTTTCAATATTCCTTGTATGTGTATAGTGTTCAATCACTCCCGCAGAAAGAAACAAACTCGCTTTATATAATGCATGAGCTAAAAAGTACAGTATTGCAGCCTGTATAGCATATTGTGTACTCAGTCCAATTAATGCAACCATCCCACCAAGCGAAGAAATAGTAGAAAAAGCGAGAATTTGTTTCATATCAGTCTTTTTAGCACTAATAAAAGCACCCAAAAGCATAGTAACCATTCCTACAAAAGTAAGAATATACTTCCATAAAGCTGTATCACCTATGAATGGAAAAACTCTCAACAATAAAAATATACCCGCCTTAACCATAGTTGCGGAATGTAAATAAGCACTAACAGGGGCAGGGGCAACCATAGCGTTCGGTAACCAAAAATGAAAAGGCATTTGAGCAGATTTTGTAAAACACCCAAGAAATATCAATAAAAGCAAAGGCAGATAAAAATTGCTGAAAATGATTGTTTCTCTGTGTGAACTTAATTCTTTTAAACTGAAAGTACCTGTTAACAAATAAATTATGATAAACCCGGCAAGCAAAGCCAGCCCACCAAAACCGGTCACAATAAGCGCTTGTTGAGCAGAATAGATTGAAGTATCTTTTTTACTATAATATCCTATAAGGAAAAAGGAGCTAACGCTTGTTAACTCCCAGAAAATAAAAATCATAATCAGATTTCCGGAGATAACAATTCCGAGCATAGACCCCGCAAACATAAACATATAAAGATAATATCTACTTAGGTTTTCTTTCTCCCGAAGATATATCCCGGAATAAAGTATAATTAAACTTCCAATAAAAATGATAAGAATTGCAAATATAAAACTTAAACCATCTATATAAATTTCAAAAAATATATTTAACGAGGGAAGCCAATCATATTTAAGATATATCGGATTGCTTTTTATCTGACTACCATAAGGAATAATATAAACTAATGCAAACAGAAGAAAAAAGGATAATAACCAGTGGGTTATTTCTTTAGCAAAATGATAAATAACGGGAATAACAAAGGCTATGATAAATATAAGTAGCAGAACATAAAGCATTTTATAATTTAAATTAAATAAATACAATAAAAAATAAAAAAAATATATTCCTTAATAATATGCAAATATCACAATAATATGAGTTTATGTTAACAAATATTACGACATATTAAGATTTCGAAAATTTTCTACTAAATTCGGTGTTTAAGATGCGATACTCATTGAATATTTACATATAATTTTTAATTTTAAGTTTTATATTTCTATATAAATGAAATATCTTTTAACATATTTCATATTAATACAAACCGCTTTATGTCAATTTCTTGATTTTGGAAGAAATAAAGTGGTTTATAATGAATTTGACTGGTATATTTTAAACACTCAACATTTCAAAATTTATTATTATAAAGAAGCAGAAGAGTTAGCTAAACTTGGTGCATATTTTTTAGAGGAAGGTTATTACAATTTACAACAGAAACTTAATCATTCGTTTAACGATACAAACCCAATTATTTTTTATGCCTCACCAATACACTTTAAGCAAACAAATGTAACTCCGGGTTTTATTCCTGAAGGAGTAGGCGGGTTTTTCGAATTTATAAAGAACAGGGTTGTACTTCCTTTTGACGGTTCACTGCATCAATTCAGACATGTAGCAAAACATGAACTCGTACATGTTTTTACCGTAAGTAAAGTAATTGCAACACTACGTTCACATGGATATATAAGTGACAGACTTCCGCCGTTATGGTTTGTTGAAGGATTAGCAGAATATTGGTCAACCGAGTGGGATACTGAAGCAGAAATGGTATTAAAAGATGCTGTAGTAAATAATAACCTTCCCGGCATCTCTAATTATGAAAGTATCTACGGGACATATTTAATGTATAAACTTGGTCAAAAAGCATGTGAGTACATTGCAGAAAAATATGGTGAAGAGAGTTTATGCAGATTAATTGACAATTTCTGGATGGATGAGAATTTTTCTAACATAATGAAAATCACAATAGGGAAAAGTTATGAAGAGTTTGATGAAGAATTTTTATTATACTTAAAGAAAAAATATTATTCACAAATAAATTTAGTTGAAAATTCACAACAACAAAGCAGAAAAATTCACGACAACTTTTTTTCTCACAAACCTGCATATTTTAACAACAAAGGAACTGATGAAATATACTTTATTGGAAATCATACAGGATATACAAGTATATATAAAATTATAATAAATCCACTTCAAACTTCAGCTGATTTAATTATAAAAGGTGAAAAAGATGAAGATTACGAATCATTTCATTATTTCCGTACCGGTATAGATATTTCCAAAAATGGAATACTTGCTTTCGTTACCCAAAAAGGAGAATCAGATGTTTTGAACATATATGATTTATATAAAGAAAAAAAAATTGTTGATTATTCCTTTGATAAAATTGTAAGAATTGGTTCTCCGTCGTTCAGTGCAGATGAAAAAAAGATTGTTTTTTCTGCAAATGATATATCCGGTAAGACTGATTTGTATATTTTTGACTTAAAAACCGAATCAATTAAAAGACTAACAAATGACTTCTATGATGATATAGATGCCGATATTTCTCCTGATGGAAATAAAATAATTTTTTCCTCAGACAGAGGAAATAAAAGTATCAGACCGGCGTATAATTTATTTCTATATGATTTGTCCAGTAACAATATAGTACAGCTTACAAATAACATAAAGGTAAGAAATACAAGTCCGAAATTTTCTGAAGATGGCAATGAAATAATTTTTCAATCTGATAGTGGTGGAACTGAAAATATCTGGTTACTCACCTTTATAAACGGAGATAATGAAAAATTTCATTTACAACAAATAACAAATTTTATTACAGGGTGCTTTGATCCTGTCTGGAGCGGAAAAGACAGAGTAACTTTCTCTTATTATTATAACGGTAAATTTTCTTTGAGAACAATTGATAATATTAAAAAAAATATTGTTTCAGAACAAATTAACGACACAAACAAAACAAAATCAGATATCAGTGGATATGATATAACAAAATATAAAAACAAAACCGAATCAGAAAATATTCATAGCGGAAAAATAAAATATAAGCAGGAGTTTTCTCTTGACCTTGCAGTAACGGGGATTGCATCAGATCCAATATTTGGAACTTCGGCAGGGGGTATTATCACTTTGAGTGATATGTTAGGGGATCAGAAATATAATTTTCTGATACTTAACAGTTCAAGTGCAGAATCAGATTTCTGGAAAAGTTTTAATATAGCAATATCAAAAGTATCACTTGCTCAAAGGTTTAATTATGCATTTGGTATATATCATTTAAATGGAAGAAGATATGACTTACAAAGTTCCGATTATGCTTATTATGAAAGGTTGTTTGGTGGTTATGTTAGTTTTTCTTATCCCCTTTCGTTTTTCAGAAGAATAGATGCAAGCGTTAGTTTATCACAATCATATAAAGATATTGATATATTTGATGTAAGAAGAGGTATGCTTTTATCCAATTCAATAAGTTATGTGTTTGATAATTCATTATGGAGTTATACAGGTCCGGTCGATGGAGAAAGATATAATGTAAGTTTAGGATACACCACAGATTTAACAGGGACAACGGAGAATTTCTTTTCTTTAATGTTAGATTACAGAAGATACATAAGAATCTCAAAGCCAATAACTTTAGCAGTCAGAGGGCAGTTTTTTATAAATGAGGGAAAAAATCCAAGACGATTTTTCACGGGGGGATCGTGGTCTTTACGGGGCTGGCCATTTATATCAATTCGTGGAACGAAACTATCACTTGCAAATATAGAATTAAGATTTCCTGTTGTTAATGTAATGAAAGTTTATTTTCCGGAAGATATATCATTAAGTTTTTATGGAATAAGAGGGGCATTATTTTTTGACATTGGAAATTGCTGGGATACACAGGAGCAGTTTAAAAATGTCAAGGGAAGTCTCGGAGCAGGGTTAAGAATGAATTTATTCGGTTTTTTAGTTTTAAGATATGACCTGGGAAAAAGAATTGAAGATAATTTTACAAAATTTCAAGATGGGCTTTTCCATCAATTTTTTATAGGATGGGATTTCTAATATGGCAAAATACAAAACAAATAAATATTCAATTTCATATCAGGAATTCAAAAGAAGGGTATTAGATAGAGGTTCTTCTGTTACAAATTTCAGCATACATAATTATTTACTGTTTCTTTTTGAAAACTGTTTATTGGAAGAAATTATAGAACAACTTGGCAGAAATTTTATTGGGGATAAATTTGATTTTAAACAACATTATAAAAAATTTTACTCGGATGAAACAGAAATCAATGACTTTCTTTCAGAAGCAGAAAACTTAAACTTCTTTACTGAAAGAAGTATAGCACTTTACCTATTCACAAAAACTCAGAACTTCAGAGGTTTAAAGAAGGAAGCTAAAGAATCAATAATAAAATATTTTCAATCTCCCAATCCTGACAGAATGATTATATTTTTAGTCAACAACAGTGAAATAAACTTCTCCCATTTTGAGGAAATAATTAATCCAAATCTTGGCGTTTATTATATTAAACCACCAACAGAAGAAGAGTTAAAAGAGTGGATGAAAAATCAACTGAAAGATTATAAAGTGGAAAATGGGGTATTAGAAAAAATTCTTGAATACATAAATCTTTCCTATGATGAAGCAAACGAAGAAATAGAAAAACTTAAAAATTTTGCATATAAAACTAAGGTTATCAATATAGACAGTGTAAATTTATGCGTAGGATTTTCAAAAGAATTTGACGAAAAAGATTTCATAAAATCAATTCTGCAAAGAGATGTCAACAAAGCAATTTTGATTTATAAAAGTCTTGCTCTAAAGCCAAATTTTGATTTATACATAATAGCAATATTGACAAGAATCTTTGTAAATATAACGAAGTTAATGGACAAAACATTTTATACCTCAACTAATAAACAAAGAGAGTTGCAAATTTATTATGATTATGATGAAATGATTAAGTTATATTACGATTATATGAAGAATTTGAATGAACTTAAAATTAAAACTGCTTTTGATTATATTTATAAAAGCGATAAAATGATTAAAACATCGATAGGTGAAAAATATTCAATAATGACCTCGTTAATTTATAAAATAGCAACTTTGTAATTGAATTTCTAATAAATAAGGAACATTTTTCATAAAAATAAGTTAATAAAATAGAATAACGGTGTCTGAAATAATTGATTATAGTACTTTAAGTGACGAAGAATTAATATTTAGGTTTCAAAGAGATGATTATACGGCTTTTAATGAATTGGTGAACAGGTATAAAGATAAACTTGTTAATTTTTTATTTAGATACACAGGTGACCGTGATGATGCAGAAGATTACGCACAAGATACATTTTTAAAACTATATAAATCAAAACATTTATATAGAGAGATAGCAAAGTTTTCGACATGGTTTTACACAATTGCATTAAATACAGTAAAAACAAATATTAAAAAGAAAAGTAAATATCAAACATTATCTATAAGTGATTATGACCCGGAAAATGACAAAGATTTTGATTTACCAGATGAAAGTTACAATCCCGATGATATTGTTAATACAAATATAGAAATGGAGGTAATTCAGGAAGCGATAAACTCACTAAATGAAATATTTAAAGAAGTAATAATTTTAAGAGATATAGAAGATTTAGAGTATGATGAAATAGCGAAAATAACCGGTTTACCATTAGGGACTGTGAAATCCCGAATAAACAGAGGAAGAGAAAAGTTAAAAACAATTTTAATAAAAAAACTAAAATCTACAGAATAAAATTGAATACTGAAGAAAAATATCCTGAAATAAGAGAGAAGTTAAGGAAACTTCCGAGAATTAAAGCAAGAGATGATTTCCTAAACAGGTTGTTAAATAGAATCAACCTGCTTGAAAATCAACCTCTTACAGTATCTCATCCTAAAAAGGAGGAACACGATAAAGAGTTTCATTTAGAGAAACCTTTATCAGAGAAGATTTTAGAAAAATTCTCAATGCGAAAACCTGTCTGGTTAATTCCGACTGTAAGTTTTGCTGTTATATTACTTGTTGTTTTCTCTTATCTTTTGTATGTCAGAAACACAGACACTCAACAGGAAACAGTCTCTGCTCCACAATTAACACAGGAAACAGAGACAAAAACGCCATCGTTTAAAGAAGAACCAAGAACAGATAAATTAACAATACCTGAACCCCGGGACGAAAATCTTCAATATTCAGAAGCAAGAGAAGATGTTTCAAGTAAAAAACAGGTAAGCAAAGAACCCCCGAAAGTAACCAATGAATCGGGTGTAGTTGCACCATTAGAAAGAAAGGAGCCGGATTTAAAAACAGAAGCTAAACCAGAGATAAACGGAAAAAACAATGATGAAAAAGATCTACAAGAAGCCGATAAAAAATTAAAAGCAGATGAAAAGACAAAAGAGAAAATCACCGATACAAAAGGTAAAGTAGAAGTAGGCAAAACAAAAAGTGCTGTTGTTCCTGCACCTCCTAAGAAGAAAATAGAAATTGAAAAAGAAGGATTTTTAGAAGAAAAGAAAAAAACAGAAAAGGAAATTAAACCAGATTCTTTGAAGAAATAAAATACAATTTTCATTTTTACAAAATAAAATTCGCAGACAGTAAATCTGCGAATTTTTATTTTATAAAAACCTATACTTTCCCGGTGATTACAAAACAATTAAGAATTTTAACAGGGAAAGAATATAAAATTATATAAATGTTATTACTTTTTACATTGAAGATTCCTTTATTTATTTCTATTCTTAATACAATTAATTAACTCAAAATATCAATAATTTTGTATAAAGCAAAAATTATAATAACTTACAGAAAGTCTATTCTTGACCCTCAGGGCAAGACTGTGGAAAATTCACTTCACTCATTAGGTTTTATTTCTATCAGTAATACCAGAATGGGAAAATATATAGAATATGAAATTAATACTGATGATATTAAAAAAGCAGAAGAAATCGTTAAAGAAACCTGCGTGAAATTACTTGCAAATCCCGTAATGGAAGACTATACATATAAACTGGAAAAAACGGAGTAAAGAAGATGTCATCAGCTAAAGTAGGCATAGTAGTATTTCCGGGTTCAAACTGTGATCATGATGTATTTTATGTATGTAAAAATATTTTGAATTTAGATACGAAATTTTTATGGCACAAACAGGGAAGTATTGAAGATAGAAATATAATTATTTTGCCTGGCGGGTTTTCTTACGGAGATTATTTAAGATGCGGTGCTATTTCAAGATTTTCTAATATCATGCAAGATATCGTAAGGTTTGCAAATAAAGGGGGAATAGTACTTGGAATTTGCAATGGCTTTCAAATATTATGTGAAACAGGGTTATTACCGGGCGCATTAATAAAAAACATCAATTTAAAATTCATTTGCAGGAATGTATCTCTTACGGTTGAAAACAACAAAAGTATTTTTACTTATTTATATGATATTAAAGAAAAAATAGAATTACCAATTGCACATGGAGAGGGAAATTATTACTGTGATGAAGAAACTCTTACAGAATTAATTGCTTCAAACCAGATATTATTTACATATACTGAAAATCCTAATGGCTCAATATATAACATAGCAGGAATACAGAACAAAAATCGCAACATACTCGGAATGATGCCACATCCGGAAAGAGCGTCTGAAACATTGCTTGGTAACGATGCCGGAGTAAGATTATTTAAAGGAATGGCAGAAAGTGTTTTATAAAAAAAAGTTTTTCTGAAATAAAAAATAAAAATATGAATTTAAGTGCGTGGGAAATAATATTAATTGTAGCGGTAATAATATTGCTTTTTGGAGCAAAAAAGATACCTGATTTAATGCATGGAATAGGCAAAGGAATAAAAGAATTCAAGAAAGCAACCACAGAAGAAGAGCCTAAAAAAGAAGAGAAAACAGAAGAAGAAAAAAAATCTTCCTGAATTTTTCTCAAAATAAAAAATTTAAACAGGTAGGTTAAACCGAAAAGTTGTACCCTCCCCAAGTTTACTTTCCACAGATATTTTACTATCGTGCAATTCAAGGATATGTTTAACAATAGAAAGTCCCAACCCACTTCCCCCTATTTCACGGGAGCGGTCTTTATCAACCCTGTAAAATCTTTCAAATATTCTTGGTAAAGATTCTTCAGGAATACCAACTCCAGTATCGGATATTGTAACAAAAACATTATTACCCTCTTTTGTAGTTTTAACAATAATTTTTCCCCCTTCGTTTGTATATTTAATTGCATTATCAATTAAATTCACCATTACCTGCTTAATTGCTTCAGCATCGCAAAATACCTGAAGTGAATCTTTTATTTCAGAAACAAAATCAAGATTAAGAGATTTCTTTTGTGCAACAATAGATAAAGAATTTACCACTTCAGATATTAACTCATTAATTTTGATATATCTTTTGCTTAACTTCATTTCAGTTTCGAGTCTGGAAATTGTTACAAGGTCATCAGAAAGCTCAATTAATCTTTTTGTATGTTTCAACGCTTTGTTTAAGAAATTAACATTAACTGAGCTATCGTTTATAGCCCCACCCAGAAGAGTTTCCAGAGAAAGTTGAATAGCAAAAATTGGTGTTCTTAATTCATGTGCAACATTGCCGAGAAATTCATTTCTGTTAATTTTAAATCTCTTGGCAAACTGAAGTTCTTTAATAATATTTTCTGTTAAGTATAAAATATTTTTATAAGTAGTATCATTTTTATTTTTCTCTGATAATTTTAAAACTTCATTTCGTACTTCTTCAAGCAATTTCATTTTGCCCTGATAGTCATCTTCATTAATATTATAAAGATTATTAATTTTTTTAAGCAGGTAATTAATTTTTTTTCTTTTTCTTAAATAAAAATACAATACAACCCCAAGCAATAAAGCTATAAATACAAATATATATAGTATTACCAAAGTCAGTTCCATTTAGTAATACAAATTAAAATTCAAATTTTCAAAATGAAATTCAGAAGAAATATAAAAATTTAAAATCACAATAAGTAAATTTTTCTTAAACTAATCATCATTAAATCTATATCCAATCCCCTTGAGTGTTTCAATATAATCAGCATAATCACCGAGCTTTTCCCTTATTTTTGCGATATGAACATCAATTGTTCTATCAACAACATAAACATTTTCACCCCAAATTTCATTTAAAATAACTTCTCTTGAAAAGACCTTTCCCCTGTTAGAAATTAAAAAGTGAAGCAATTTAAATTCTTTTTTAGGGAAGAAAACCTCTTCTCCGTCAACTTTGACAGTATGAGATACAGAATCAATTTCAATTCCTTTGAACTTAACATAATCGGGAGTTTTAGGAAGTTTTTCCGATTCACCCTGCACTCTTCTCAGCACAGATTTCACCCTTGCAATAATTTTCCTTGGAGATAACGGTTTTTTAATATAATCATCAGCTCCAAGTTCCAATCCGATTATTTCATCAATTTCATTTTCTTTCGCAGTAAGGAAAATTACAGGTATATCAGCAGTCTGCGGCAAGGATTTCAATTTTTTACATACATCAAAACCGTTTAACTCAGGCATCATAATATCAAGCAAAATCAAATCAGGTTTTTCTTCCTGAGCAATTTTAATTGCATCTTTACCGTTATATGCGCTCAATACTTCAAATTCTTTTTGCTGAAGCAGGTTATATTTTAAAATATCGACGATGTCTTTTTCATCGTCAACAACGAGAATTTTATTCACTTGTTTCTTTTTTACCACTAAACTATTTACCCAGTATTAAAGTTATTTTAATTTAATGTTAATAAATTGTAAATTATTTACTTTATAATAATCTCTTTACCGGCTTTCGCAGATTTATACACTATATCAACCACATTCATAACTTTAAGCGCCTCTTTACCGGAGGAAAGCAATTTATGATACCCTTTAATTGCACCTAAAAAGTGCTTTAACTGATATTCAAAACTACTTTTAGTAGCGCCTGTATCTTTCTTTGTTTTGGGAGTAATTTCGTATAATTCGCTATCCATCTTTTTAAATACTCTGAGAGGATTTATAGAAGAACTTCCTTTCTCTCCATATACATTACAATAGAAAAATTCACCTCCTCTTAAAAAACTCCAGCTTACCTCAATTGTTAAGCACGCTTTATTTTTAAATTTAACAAGAGTAAAATTAGAATCCTCAACAGATTTGGTATTATGGAAGTAATTTATACCTGTAACGCTATGTACTTCCGGAAATCCAAACATCCACATACCAAGGTCAAGCATAACAATCCCATTATCAAGAAACACTCCGCCACCTGATTTATCTTTTTCTAAAAACCATTTTGTATTGGAACTTTGAGTTTTTAACCAACCGGTTTTAATGTAGAAGAGATTTCCCACTTCACCAGCAAGGATAAAACTTCTCTGCAACATAACATCCCCTCTAAAGCGGTTATTCATACCAACCATCAGCAACTTATTTGCTTTTTCAGCAGCTTCCACAATCCTTTGCGCTTCATTATAGTTTCTTGCAAGTGGTTTTTCAATAAGTACATTTTTTCCTGCTTCAAGACACATAATTGCATGTTCTTCATGATGCTCTGTTGGTGTGCAAATAATGATAGCGTTTAAATCTTCACCTTCTTTTAACATCAGCTCAAGATTCTTATAAACTTTCTTAACATTGTATTTATTTCCAATAACTTTAGCTTTAGAAAAGTCATAATCACACACAGCGGAAATTTCCACATTATCTAATTTTGCAAGGGCTGGCAAATGCATTACCTGCGCAATTCCCCCCAGACCGAGTACACCGATTTTAATTTTATTCATTTAAATATATTTTTATTTATGTCAAGACACCCGGAACACATACAAGAGTTACTTACCGTTGCTTCCTTCCGGACCTGGCGGGGTTGGGTAATCTTATATTGCCCGGGGCTTGACAAAATTATAAATTAAAGAACTTAACTTTAACAAATATACTTAAGAGGATTTTAACATTAAATATAAACCGAACCCACCAAGAACAATATTAACAAGCCACATACCAAGAAAAGGAGTAATAAAACCTCTGTCTGCAAGTTTCTCACCACCAATCAAAGCAGCCCAGTAAATAATGAAAAAAAGAAGTGACAATCCGGCAGCAATACCGAAATTACCTTTCTTAACTCTATAACCAAGTGGTGCTCCGATTAAAATAAAAACAATACATGCAAAAGGAATAGAATACTTCTTATATATTTCAACAAGATACATATCAATCTGGTCTTCTACGGTTTGTTTATACTGCTGAGTGTGTTCAAGGTTTTTCTTAATATTCATAAATTGTCTATATACCTGAACCACTGTATCTTTTGCTGATACAGGAGCATTCAATTTATAAGTAGTATCTTTAAATTCAAGAGAAGACATCCGGATAATTACATTACGTAATTCATTTGATAAGTTTTTATAATAATTATCAACATTAATCCTGAGACTATCAATTATTCTTCTCATTTCATCAGCTGAAAGTTCTCTATCCCCTCTCATAAAAGCATTATCAGAAGACCTTTGAAAAGTAAATCCTTCGGCAGGAAATATTAATCTATGCTTTGTAAATTTCACCTTTCTGTAATCGCCTGCATAATTTCTGTTGTCAAGTTGATGTATTTCACCGTTTGTTAAGTTCATTACAATATTCTTAAAATCAGTTGTAAATCCAATATCTCCGCTTTCAGCAGTAATTAAATTTTTATGAATCGGGTCAGAATAGTCAAAAATGTAAATTCCTACAAGATTATTACTGTTTTCAAATGTTTTTCTTGCAAGTATTTTTATTCCGTTGATGTCATCAGAAAACTTTCCTGACTCAAGAATAAAAGTTGGCTTTGTTCTTGATATATCACCCAGCAATAACCTTGCCTGATGATTTGCTTCAGGCAGAACATCATTATTAAATCTAATCAGCAAATAAGAAATTATTAATGTGACAATTAAAACAGGAATAATAAGTCTGTTTAAGCCAACACCATTTGCTTTCATAACCATAATTTCATTATTAGCAGAAAGAGAACCAAAAGCCATAATAGTGGAAACAAGCACTGTCATTGGAACCGCAAGAGTTACAATCCATGCAAGATTAAGCGTAATTAATTGAAATATAACCCAGATACTCAGTCCTTTTCCAACAAGCTGGTCTATTGTTCTGACCAAAAACTGAAGAACAAATAATAATGTAACAGTAAAGAAAGAAAATAAGAAAGGTCCTACGTGCGCTCTCAATATGTATTTATAAATCAACATTAGATTTTTTTAGATTTTAAATCACATTAAATTTCTTTCCGACTTTTTCAAAAGCTGCGATGCATTTATCAAGATGTTCTTTTTCATGAGCAGCGGAAATTTGCACCCTTATTCTTGCCTGACCTTTCGGAACAACAGGATAAGAAAATCCTACAACATAAATTCCTTCATCATACAACTCCTTTGCAAATAATTGTGCAAGTTGTGCATCGTTATTAAATTTTCTAAATAAAATGGGTACAATCGGGTGAATACTCTCGATTATATCAAAACCAAGTGAAGTCATTTTTTCTCTAAAGTATTTAGTGTTCTCCATTAATTTATTTCTAAGATCATTGCTTTTTTCAAGCAATTCAAAAACAGCAATAGAAGCACCAACAATCACAGGCGCAAGAGTATTAGAGAAAAGATAAGGTCTTGAGCGTTGTCTTAACATTTCAATTATTTCTCTCTTACCGGTAGTAAAACCACCTGAAGCACCCCCCATAGCTTTACCAAGCGTTGAAGTAATAATATCCACTTCACCAAGCACATTGCAATATTCAAGACTACCCCTGCCGGTAGCGCCAAAGAAACCCGTAGCGTGAGAATCATCAACCATAACCATAGCATCGTAAATATTAGCAAGATCTATAATCTCCCGCAGTTTAGCAATATCGCCATCCATAGAAAAAACCCCATCTGTAACAATCAAAATATTTTTTGCGGGTACCGGCTCATGTGCCAGACCTGTATGTTCCCAAATATCCCTTCCCTCACGGGCAAGTTGCAGCTGATGTTCCAGCGAATTCATATCAGAATGCTCATAAATTAACCTGCGCGCTTTACATAATCTTATACCATTTATAATACTTGCATGATTTAAAGAATCCGTAATAATCACATCATCTTTACCAAGAATACTTTCAAATAAACCTGTATTAGCATCATAGCAGGAAGAATAAAGAATAGTATCATCGGTCTGGTAAAAGCAGGAAATTTTTTCTTCAAGTATTTTATGAATATCCTGCGTACCGCAAATAAATCTAACGGAAGCAAGTCCGAACCCATATTTTTCAATTGTTTTAATGGCTGATTCAATAATATAGGGGTGATTAGCTAACCCGAGATAATTATTAGAACAAAAATTCAGCACTTCCTTAGCTTCAGCCCCCGCCGGATAGGAAACAAGTATATTTGCTTTCTGGTCAGATAAAATTATCCTTTCATCTTTATAAAGCCCGGATTCTTTAATCAAATTTAACTCAGCCCTTAAATCAAATTTAGTTCTTAAAAACATAACTTTTTTTTAAATTATTTTATTCTCAAATATAATAAATAAAATACTTATATAAAAATTAATCAAATAGAGAAAAATTCCTTTGAATAATAATCAATAAAAAATTACATCAAACCGTAAATTGCAAAAACCAGACAATTATTAAATATAATATCTTCTGCAAATTTTCATAATTTTATATACAATTTTTACAAGCTGGGATAACAAACAATTTTCTCTTAATAAGAATGTTGTAATAAAACAATTTTTTATTAACAACTATTATTTTTATTAAAAATTTTTTGCCATCCCATACATAGCCATAAATTTACCATTACTCTTTATTCTAAAATTTTAGCTCATATCTTATACAGCCATATATTTACAATTATTTTTTTCAAGAAATTCAGTTCATATCTTACACAGCTATATATTTATCATTATTCTTTATTCAAAAATTCTTGTCCATACCTTACACAACTAAATATTTAAAATTATTATTTATTCAAAAATCTTAGTTCACACCTTACACAATTATATATTTACTACTTTCCTTTATTCAAAATTTTTAGTCCATACCTTACACAGTTATATTTATTATTAATTTTTTCAAACACTTCAGTTAATACCTAACACAACTATAAATTTACCATTATTTTCTTTTCAAAAATTTTTTGTTCATACCTTACACAAACATAAATTTAGAATTATTTTTTATTCAAAACTTTTAGTCCATACCTTACACAGCTATATTTATTATTATTTTTTTTTCAAACACTTCAGTTAATACCTAACACAACTATAAATTTACCATTATTTTCTCTTCAAAAATTTTTGTTCATACCTTACACAGGCATAAATTTAGAATTATTTTTTATTCAAATCCTTTAGACCATACCTTACACAGCTATATTTATTATTAATTTTTTCAAAAATTTAAGTTCATACCTTGCACAACTATGTATTTACTATTATCCTTTATTCAAAAATTTTTGTTCATATCTTACATACCCGTACATTTACCAACACTATTGTTAGCTGGAAAATTATCTCGCCTTCCCCTTTATTTAACTTAATAACACAAATAAATTAACCTGGATATAGATATTTTTTTTAACCTTAAACCTTTTATAATTCCCTTTATTTATAATTCTTCCAATTTTAAAAGCTATTTTTTAACATTCTCCTCGGTTAAATTGTAGAGTTTTTGAGCCCTTAGGAATATATTCCTCTCTTAACTTCTTGTTATACTGTTATACCTTGTATACACATGTTGATAATATTTTATCAACTAATAAGAGAATTTGTTTTTAATGAAAGAACAATCATTTTTTCCATATCTTCTTCGCCAAAGCTGGTAAATCTTCAAAACACCCATTAATAAGAGCTTCTTTTTTCTTTCTGCTCCATCCCTGTACTTGCTTTTCTCTGCAAAATGCTTCATCCATTCGTTCATATTCTTCATAATAGACTAACTCCACAGGCAGCCGTTTTCTGGTATAGCTTGCTCCTTCACCATTCTGATGTTGCCAGAGCCTCCGTTCCAGATCATTAGTACTACCAGTATAATACGAACCATCCGAGCATCGCAATATATACATATATCCTTTCATAGCTATAATATGTTAATTTAGATTTTATTTCCGGGTTCTGTTTAGCAGCATTCTTCCATTCACAGGTTAATATTTTTCATTTTGTCGGTTACTTCGGTACGCCACTCCGTGGCTACTCAGTAACCTCTGATAACCGGTTGCTGAGTAGCGAAGCAACTGTTACCAGGTCGTCGAGTAGCGAAGCGTATCGAGACGACGACTATCATCGGTCGTTTCGATTCGAACTACTTTCCACTCAACGACCTTGCTTCAATCAGTTGTCGAGTAGCGAAGCAACTGTTACCAGGTCGTCGAGTAGCGAAGCGTATCGAGACGACGACTATCATCGGTCGTTTCGATTCGAACTACGTTCCACTCAACGACCTTGCTTCAATCGGTTGTCGATTAGCGAAGCAATTGTCACCAGGTCGTCGAGTAGCGAAGCAACTGTCACCAGGTCGTCGAGTAGCGAAGCGTATCGAGACGACGACTATCATCGGTCGTTTCGATCCGATCTACGTTCTACTCAACGACCTTGCTTCAATCAGTTGCTGAGTAGCGAAGCGTATCGAAGCAACCGACAACAATTGGAAAAATAACGATTATTTAATACACTTAGCAACTCAATTACTACTTGCTCAAATTCTATCAGTTTCTTACTCCCCTATACACCAGACCATCAACATCCCATCTATATTCTTGTATCTATATTGTGATTATATTTTAGAAACAAGTATTTTTATTCCCTATTAGTAAAAAAAATAACACTTTTTTACCCCCTATTTTTGTCAATAAAACTCTTTGAAATACAAGCACTTAGATAATTTATTTTAGACTTGACAATAAAAATTGCTTGTTTTTTACCCCCTATTTTTGTCAATAAAATATTTTCTGAATTTTCTGCTACCTTCAGCAAGAATTTGATTAGTTTTAACGAGATTATAGATACAGGTTCTTAATCTTCTTATCGGGATTTCTCTTCCTATTCTATTATGAATATCTCCAATGGTTGAATTAGGATATTTTTCGAGATCTTCTAATACAAGATTTTTTAATCTATGTTCCTGAATTTTAGACAGATCGGTTTTATCAAAATCAGTTCCCTTTAGTATCTGGGGATTGATAAAATATTGCATTCCTTTCGTTTTCCCTTTAGTAAGAACTATTTGGTACTTAATTAAATTCCCAAGCCAATTTTTTATTTGCTTATCATCTTTACTTTGTATTTGTTTTGCAAATTCTGTAGCTATTATTGTTTTATGTTGAAGAATTATACCTAAACAAATGATTTCTTTTTGATTGAGAGAATATGTTCCTTTTAGTTTATTAATTATGCTTATTATTTCTGGGTTTTTTATAGAACAATACACTGTTACCTTTACTCTATCGTTTCCTTCTTCAACAATGGGGGGATTTTTGCCTTCACTAACTAAAATTTCATACATTTTATCATATCCGCTACCTTCTCTTTCCATTAAATTTAAATCATAAAATATTTTGGAAAGATGTTCATTTCTTCTGACAGATTGATGTAAAATATTATTTGGTGTTACACTAAGTGGTAAAAGACCGGGATTATGTATTTCTAATCTATCAGGATATAAATTAATAAAAATATCGCCTCCTGTAGTGTACGGTCTATGAACTAATGCATTAGCCAATAATTCTCTAATCACATTTTCGTTGTAATGATAAATCATTCTTCTACCCAAAATACCCTCTGAAATTTCAACCCCTTCTTTCCACTCAGGAATTTTTTGCCATATATCCTCTATTAATTCCTTTGGATTAAGTGAAAAATCATCCCAGGCAATTTTTTTTACTTTATTTCCATCTTTATCATATTTGATAAATTGAACTATTGGTGCATATAATAATTTTGCTCTATGAGAACTTTTACCAAGCCACAAAACCCCAAGATTGGTCAGATAATTTCCATCATACATCTGGTAGTACAACAACATTTCTTCAGGTGATTTTTGTTTAACAAAATCACTTATTCTATCAGAATGTTTAATTTCTTTTATAAAGGAATTTAACTTTGTTTCATCACATTCTTCTAATCTGATTTTCTGAACAACTTTGGTTTCCCATATAAATGCGGGTTTATCATTAAAAAGTCGTGATAATTCGTCTGGTAATACAGGTTTACATTGGTCTGAAATACGTATGAAATATTGCCCATCTGTTGTTGAAGCAACCGTTGTTTGAGATGGAAAAACCTCTAACTTAATGTATTCTCCACTATTCTCTGCAGTTTCTTTGACAACATTAATACCGACATTAATGGTTAACTCACTAATTCTTTTTCTGATTGTTGAAATTATATCATCAGAAATTTTTTGGTCTTTTGATGGTAATTCCTCATCGTTTTCTATTCCTATAGTAATAATTCCGCCCTTTGCATTAGCAAATCCTACGCATTCCCTTGCTAAACCTTGAAATCAGGATTATTACCAATGATTAACCTTAATGATTTTTTCTCAAAATGAATGCTTTCCATTTTTTATTTTTCTCCCTCAATTATTTTTATCTCTTTCTCTGTTAAACCACAAAGTTTATAAACCAGAGTATCTATTTGTTTTTCTAATTCTGTTGTGTCTGTTTGTAGATTTTGTTTTTTTTATCGCCAGTATTTTATCCACCAATGCCTCGATTTACCTGTAATTTTCATCATTTTCCCAATTTAATGGATTGTCAATAATGTATTGTCGGATGCGATACAAATCAATTTCATCGCGAACAATGTGTTCGTAATAATTTCGTTGCCAGGGGCAATTCATTTGGTAGGGGCAATTCATGAATTGCCCCTACATTTTTTATAATGATTATCCCATGAATATGATTTGGCATTACCACATATTCATCCAATTCAACATGTTCAAAATGTTGCGGTATTTCCAACCAACAATGTTCCACAATTTTTCCATATCCATTCAATACCATTTTCCCATTCACCACATCCCCAAATAAACATTGGCGGTTATGCGTGCAAAGGGTGATGAAATACGCACCGGGTTGGGAATAATCATATCCCCCCAATCGTATGGAACGACGATGATGTTTTTCAGGGTCGTATTTCATTTTTTCGTTGTTTAATGTATGAAAAATTCCGTTTTTATCGGGCGAAAAATTTTTCGCCCCTACAATTTTTCCCCCTCAACAATCTTTATCTCCTCCTTCGTCAACCCATACAACTCACACACCAGCCTGTCTATCTCCCGCTCCCACTGGCTCGTGTCTGCCTGTGGGCTATTCTTCTTCACCGCCAGTATCTTATCCACCAATGTCTCGATTTGATTTACAATGTGCTGATTGGATGCAGTAATGGGGGGAAGGGGCATTATTTCAACATATTGATTTGATAACCTAAAACCAGTAAACCCATATTGATGGACTATCATTTCAACATATTTATAAATCAATTTTGAATTTAACAATGCCATTATAAATTTCAAATTTTTACCTGTGAAAAATGCCATACTATCAAGTATGAAAACACTTGGTTCTACTAAACAAAAAGTTGGTTCTTGGGTAATTCTCTGCCACACCACCTTCTCCTTCTCAAACTCGGGGTAGTAGGCGATTTGGTCCTGGGTTTCAAACCATTTGTTGCCCGTTTTTTTACGTGCATCAAAACCCAAATTGGGATATTTCTTTCCCGATTGTTCTAATTGTCTGATGTCAAAGTGGTCTAAAAAATATTTTTTAAGGGCAGGATAATCATCAATGTTTAATTTCAACGCCGGAAATGTGCCTATCACCCACAACCCTACCCATTCGTAATAGTAGCGTTTAATATCGCGACCACGAAGGATAGGTTTTATAATTGTCATAGTACGTTTTTGTTCTTCTTTATCTCTGCAATTTAACAATATCTCTTTGAGCTTTTCGATGTTATAATAAACGCTTCGTTTAAGCCGGTTAATACTCCACGATAAATTTTTACATCCCAATCTTTAAGAGGTTTGCCTATTTGCTCAATTTTCTCTTTAAGGCATTGCTCGGCACTGCTCCCTATAAACCATGCATCTTGTTTTAGTTTGTTTAAGATTACTCCTCGTTCAGTAAGTTGTTTTGATATTTCAATATTATTATTTTCTTTTTGTAAAGTAACTGCCAAAAGTTTGTTTTTATTTTTAGCTTTCTGTATCAACAGGATATTTGTATCTACAGTTGCACTTTCGAAAATACCAGGACCTAAATCAATCAATATAATTGGATTATACTTTAAAAAGAAAGTTCTTAACTTTTCGCCATAACCGGCACGCATCCATTTGTTGGATGTGATAAAACATAAGTAACCATTGGGTTTGAGTAATTGTAAACCCTTTTCATAAAATAGACAATAAATATCACCCATACGATCGAAGGTTTCGTAGCCTTTACCATCATAGAGGTCTGCCAGTTGCCCTTCATTTTTCTGCAATTGAATATACGGCGGATTAGCAATTACAACATCAAAGCCATTATTGTGTCTAAAAACTTCAGAAAAATGGATTTTAAAATCAAATGTTACTTTATAACCGAGACTTTTTTCAGTGTTTTTCAAAATATTGAAAATTTTCTCATCAATTTGTTTTTTCAGAGAATTTTTCTCTAATTGTCTTGCTTCATTAAAGAATTTTTCTTTCAGATTTTCAATCTCTTCTAATCCCCTTGGTGTATATGGATAACTGAGTAATGAATTTCCACAGGTAACTTTATAGTCAAGATTTGGCAATGGTTGTATTTTATAAAAATCTTCTTCATCAACTATCAAAGAAAGCCAGAATCTTAATTTACATATTTCAACAGCGCCTGAGTCTATATCAACTCCATAGAGAGACTTTTCAATACAATGACGCTTAAAATTATAAGTTGTTCGCTCTCTCAACCAGGATGGTTGAGTTACTGTATCACAAGCATCCTGCTTGTGTTTATCATTGGAAATGACTTTAGGATTATCTTCAATATATTTGCGTATTCTTTCAAGTTGTTCAGGATTTCTAATTATATGGTCAAATGATTCGTGCATCCATAGTTCACCTTCTCTGCCAGTTAATTTATTTATTTGATTAGCAGTATAAGATTTCCAGGAATGCATAATTTGTGACAATGACCATTTCCCTTTGGGAATTACAATAACATGAACATGATTAGGCATAATTACATATTTATCTAAATAGTATCTATCGTTATTAAAATAATTTAAAGCATCTTCAACAATTTGCCTGCATTTTGCATCTTTTAATATACACGAACCATGTCCATTATCTAATAGTTCATCATATCTCTTTGAAAAAAGACGATAATACTCTATTTGTTTCTCTTTATTTAAGTTATGTAAATCTGATATACTTTCTATTTTATTTTCTTTAAACCAATTCTCTCTTTCCATTCGTATATTTTCAGCCACATCCTTGGGAATTGAATCATACAACCTGAATGTAACAAAATATGCTTTGCCCTCTTGTTCCCAATGTGGTAAATTACGATTTTTTTTACTTACAGGTTCATCGGGGGCAAAGTAAATACTCAACCAGAATGGTTGAGTTACAATATAATTTGTTAAAACATTCCTTGCTTTTACTATTTCAAGCATCATTCCTACCGGGAATGCACCAGAACCAACGGCAGAATCGCAGACCCTGATATTCGCTAATTTATCATCTATCAGTTTTGCGTTATTCCTTATACTTTCAGGCATTTTACTTTTTATGGTTGTGCTTTTCTGTTTCCCGGACTTTATATCTTCTTCCTTTTGTAAAGCAGTTTTCTCATTTTCAACAATATGCTCTCCATGTTTGATAAATAATTCTATATCTTCTTTATTTACCTTGCCTTCAAGTTCAGTTGCGAGATAGTTTATTAAACTTTCCTGACACATATAATGGACGATTTCACGGGGAGTATAATAAGTGCCCTGTCCTTTACGCAGATTTTCTTCAATCAGGTTTTCAAAGACCTTACCGAGTAATTCCGGGTCAAGTGCAACTTCCTTTTCAAGGGGTTCATCTTCCTGAACAGTAAAATTGTATCTATCAAAAACATCAAGGATACCACTGCCAATATCTCCTTCTTCTGTCTTTTTATTGTTAGAAAATAATTCATTTGGAATTATTATATCTGTTCGCTTCCAATCGTAGTTATTAATTGGTTCAAATAAGCCACCATTTAGGAATGGTATTCTGCAATCAAAATATTTTGAATAGGTTGCGTCTGCCTGATTTAATCTCGGATCATTAAGGGTGTTGTAAAATAGTATTTCAAGATAATCATTAAAGAAATTTTTCTTTTGCTGACTGCATTTAGTAAATAAAGAACGCAGGAAGTTCCTGTCACCATCTCCCCAGTTTTTATCTTTGGGGACACCGAGCCATCCCTTCTTTTGTAAGAAATAAAGAAAAACAATCTGTCCTAATAACTTTTTGGAAAAATCTGTGGTATTAATTTTTTTCTTCTCAAAATCTTCCCGGACGTCTTCATCTTTTATGACAATTTTATCAATAGAATCCTTTAATTTTATGTAAAGGTCACGGTATTTATTAAGGAATTCTTTTGTTACTTTTTCTACACTAAATGCTTTTTCAAGTTGTTCTAATGTAGGATTATTTATATCGTCCTGTAAGAGAGGAAGCAGTTGCTGTTGAGCAGTATGATTGGGCTCGTTTTTACCAACTAAAAAAGAATATCTGCGAGCTGGTGTGAATTCCTCTTCACCTTTTGGTCTGCCAGTTTTGGTTTGAGTAAGTTTGTATTCCATTTTAACCAGAGAGAAACGCCAGTCATCAAGCCCTGGTGAAACAAATGCCACGATAGCAGCATCTTTCTCTGTATCAGAGCCATATTTGCCGGTTAAGTATCCTGCGACGAAATTTCTTTGCATTGTTCTGGCACGTTCAATAGAGGTCTCTTTATTGAGAAAAACTATCAGGATGTCAATTCTTTTGTCTTCTGATACATATTTGCCAACACGTTCGTATTTGTTAATATATTGCTTAAAAGTATCGGGTATATACTGCCCATAATACTCAAATGGCTCCAGAGAAATTTTATTAAATAGATTTTTTACAAACTTGACATACCTTTCTTTTTCAAAAGGATTCTCAAATGTCTCTTTAATAAGATTTATAGCAGATTGTTTATCCATAAATTATTCTTTCAATCCTTTTTCTATATCTTTTTCAGTTGGTAATTTGTTTTTTAATTTAGAAGGTAATTTTCTAATTATTCTATACTTGGATACGCCTATCGGCTTATCGATTCCTTTCAACGCATATTCTACTTCTAACCGGTCACGGTCCTTACAAATAATAATTCCGATAGAGGGATTTTCTTCAGGCAATTTTACTTTTTCATCAAGCAAATTCAGATAAAAATTCATCTTCCCGGCGTATTCAGGTTTAAATTCACCTATTTTCAAATCAATTGCAATCAAACAACGCAAAAATCTATGGTAGAATAAAAGGTCAATAAAATATTCCTTATCATTTAACGCAATCTTATACTGGTTTCCAATAAAACAAAAACCTAACCCTAATTCAGTAAGAAATTTTTTTAAAATTATCCAAAAGTTTTCTCTCTAAGTCCCTTTCTAATAATGGTTTTGCAACATCCAGAAAATCAAGAGTATAGGTATCTTTCATTGCCAAATCTGCTTGTTCAGATAAATGGGCGGGAAGTGTTTTAGGAAAATTATGAAGTTTTATTGCTTTTGCCTGCTTATGTGCTTCTGCTTCTATTTGATGAATAAGCACATCCCTGCTACATCCGAATTGTATTGTTCCTTTAATATAAAATTCCCTATCTTTTATATTTTTAACTCTGGATAATATTATCAAATTATGTCCCCAGGGAATTTCTCCAACAAGCTGTTGGAGATTTGGATATTCTTTATATTCCAGATAAAATTGTCGCATATACCATAAATTCTGAGCAGAGTATCCTTTTATTCCTGAAAACTCTTTTCTTAAATCATTGGAAAGTTTTTCAACAACGTTTTTACCCCAGCCGTATTTTTCCTGTTGTGCTACAATACTTTTTCCGATATCCCAATATAATTTTATTAACTCTTTATTTAAACTTTTATATGCTCTATTACGAGCACTTATAATTTTATTTTTTATATCCCGTAAAAATAAAAGGTAATCTTTTGATATTATTGCTGTTTTTTTATCAGACATTTCATTCTCCTTTTGTAACCAGATACTCAGAAAGTATTACTTCTCGTGGACCTGAAGGCTGTCCTGGCAATTCAGATATTGGTGCTGTAAAAAATGATTCTGGAATGGAACTCCTTATTATTCCATATATCTTCAGATGACTATTTTCTTTTCCAAGTTTTTTTATAATATTTTTTGATGTTTGTTTAGGCAAAGTTCCTTCTTCAAGGAGATTTAAAACCTTTCTCAGGTAGTCCTCGTCATCTTCAGTAAAGCCCTTCATTTTTAATATTGCCTTTATTATATTTAATAATCTTGCGTCACTACTTTTACCGCCTTTAGTCTTAACTTCCTGAATATCTTCAATTAATGATAATTTAAAAGCATTTTTGTTCTTGTCTAAAAAATCGTAATATTTTTTGCCTATTTTTTCTCGCTTAGTGTTTTTATCTGCTTTCAATATTTCTACAGTTTGAAAGAAGTCAAGTTCTTTTGTCTCTTCTTCATTACTGATAAACATTTTTCTTAATTTACCTTTTCTGAAAAAGGTAATACAAGCATCCTGCTGGTGGTCATTATATCTCAACCAGGATGGTTGAGTTACTTTGGCGCTTCTTGCTTTTTTAGGTAGGTGTTTTATTTTCTCAAATAAATTCGGTGCACTGTCTCTTATATTTCTAATTTCAGAAAGATATTTAAGTTCTGACTCTTCTTGCTCTTCTCCTTCAATGACTTCTTTAGAATTCAACCTCTTAAAAAGCTCAAATGATGAAACTTCTTCGCCATCAGTTAAATAAGCTGCATCTTCTCCAAGGATATCGTGAAAAGCCTGCAACTTTCCAATAGCCGCTTCTTCTAACTTTATTTCTTCATTGGATTGAACTGTTGGGAAAAAATTGTAAATAAAAATCTTGTCAAACTTTGTATCTACTCTGTTTATACGACCTACCCTCTGAATTATACGAATAGGATTCCATGGAATATCATAATTGATAACCACATTAGAGCGATGCAGATTAACTCCTTCGGAAAGGATATCAGTAGTAATTAATATTTTTATATCATCTTTAGGGGTTTTGCTCTTGGGGTCAAAGTTTTCTACTATCTTTTCTCTGACAGGAGCACCTGATTTGCTGGAATATGATATGACAGCGTCGTCATATATACTCTTTAAGTTCTGTTCAAGGTATTCTGCGGTTTCCATTGACTCGGTAAAAACGATTATTTTGTTTTCTTTCAATATTTTTTCTGAAGATAATTTGTGTTTAAATTCCTCAATTTTAGGGTCTGTGGTTATGTCCTTCCAGAGCGTTTTGATTTCTTTAAGTATTTTTAAATCGTCTTTCAGGTCTTTAATGAATTCTGGTATAAATTCATTCGCTTTGTAATCCCGGACTTTTTCTTTTTCAACTAATTTTATTATTTCGACTATATTGTCATTCTCTAAAAGGTCAAATATTTTATTTGTATATTTTTTGCTGATATAAATAGTCCCTTTATCAAACATGCTTATAAATTGTTCGTAGGAATATATAAATCTATCCAGTGTATTTTTAAAAGCAAAGAAACTGCTTTCAAGTCGTTTAACAAGCAAAACCTTCATAAACCTTCTTAAGTTACGTTGTCCTACTTCTTCTTCAGGTTCAGGATATTTTAAATACAAGAGTGGTGTATATCTGGCATATTTAAAAAGTTTTATTTTGGAAATAGTTTCATTAAATATGGTATTGGTTCTTTTATCAAATTGATAATATAGTTTCTTTGGTGGTTCTACATCCGGGAACTTTAATCCTTTCTTTTCAAGGTCTTTAATAAAATATTCTTTTATGTCTTTTCTTGTTCTTCGCACTATCAGATATTTTAGGACATCTTCTCTTATCTTTTTTGAGTTCTCTTTGATTATTGAGATGTAAGTATTAAAGTCGGTTAACCTATCAATTTCTTTTAGCCGATTCTGTAACGAACTAAAATACTTTTCCAAATTCTTCAAATTGGGAAGGGTGCTATTCCGTCCTTTCTGAAACAATTTTATTTGACTTAATATATCCAAAGGAGTATTATTTTGAGGAGTTGCAGAAATGAGAATAACTTTTTTACCCCAACATATCTGTTTTAATTTTTCATAAGTTTGAGTTGATTCATTACGAAAACGATGTGCTTCATCTATAAAAACATTTTTATAGTTCCTCACCTTAATTTTTTTAATTATTTCGTCTAATTTACCTAATGATTCAACAGTTGCTGGAACATGAAAATCCTGGAATGTATTTTGCCAATAATCTTTAAGGATTGGCGGACAAATAATGAGATTACGACCATCTAACTGTTGTGCCAGCAGAGCAGAAATATATGTTTTCCCAAGACCCACTACATCTGCCAGAAATACACCGCCATACTCTTCTAATTTATTCTTAGCATCACTGACAGCTTCACGTTGATATTCAAGATTCATAAAATCCTGTGGAAAATAAGTCGTAGTTACTTCCTCCTGGTCAAGATTTATTTTTTCTTTCAAATATTCATACAAAAACTTTAAGTAGAGTTCATAAGGAGTTATGTTATCATTGAGCCACGTCTTGTTCGTAATTGTATTAATATATTCTTCTGAAACATCTACCGATTTTTTCCACAAATCATTGAATGCACGAATAGCAAAATTGTAATCAGATGGGTTTTTAAGTTCAACATTAAATTCAAGGTTATCAACAAGTCCTGATAGTGTGAAGTTGCTTGAGCCGGTAATAACTCTCCCAATATCCCTATCACCTTTTCTAAAGGTCATAATGTACACCTTTGCGTGTAAATTTTGTGACGGGTATGCTCTGATTTCAATTTTCCCATTCCTGATCCATTCAATAAATTTATTAATTCCGGCTTCAATTTCAGGCTTATCTTCTGAAAGTTCTGTCACCTTTAAGATTTGTTCTTCTATTTTTAATTTAGTTTCATAATGAGAGAAACTAAAATTTTCCTGATTTTCTTCCTGTCCAAGTTTTATATAATTCAGAGTTTCTCTATCTGTACCAATACCGATGAGAATCCTGATTTTTTCAGTACTTTCAAGGGGAGTACAAATTTCATAAAAACCAGCCACATTAAAAAATGCAACCAAACAATCAAAAAATCGTGTATCTTTAATTAATGTTCTGAATCTTTCTTTTAATGTTTGCCCCGGTTCATTAGTGATAAATGTTAAGTCTGTCATTTTAAAATCGCTTTATAGAAAATATTTTTTAGTAGGTTTTTGTGTTAATTTATTTTATAAAAATATTTATTTAAGATTAATTTTAATCTACTAAAATTAATATATAACACACCTACTTCCCCTGAAAAATAATTTCTTGCACTAATTATTTTAAGCGATATAGATTTTAATTTGTATCAGCGATTATTGGCCATACATTTCTATTATTTCCTGTTTGGATTTATGCAGTATGTTGTATTTTTTGCCGACTTTTATAAATGCATCAAGGGCTTTTTCAAGGTGATGCATTTCGTGAGCGGCGGAAAGCTGCGTTCTTATTCTTGCCTGTCCTTTTGGAACAACAGGGAAGAAGAATCCAACTGCATAAATACCTTCTTCATACAGGTCTTTTGCAAAATCCTGTGAGAGTTTTGCATTAAAGAGCATAACAGGAACAATAGCGGTTTCACCTTCTTTTATAATAAATCCTGCTTCAGTAAGGCTCTTACGCCAGAATATAGTATTTCTTTCCAGTTTATCTCTTCTTTCAGTAGTTTTGGAAATGATATCCAGTACTTTAAGTGCACCTTCTACAATAACAGGTGCAACAGTATTGGAGAAAAGGTATGGTCTTGCTTTCTGTCTGCACATTTCCACAAGTTCTTTTCTACCGGATACACAACCACCTGAAGCACCTCCGAGTGCTTTACCAAGTGTAGTTGTGATAATATCAATTTTTCCAACAACGCCAAAATGTTCGTGAGTACCACGTCCTGTTTTTCCAATATAGCCGGAAGCGTGAGAGTCATCTACAAAAACCATAGCATTGTATTTTTCACACAGTTCTACAATTTTATCAAGTTTTGCAAGGTCACCATCCATAGAGAAAGCACCATCTGTAATAACCATTCTTAATCTTTTATCCTGATGTAGCTGAAGTTTCTGTTCAAGGTGAGCCATATCGGAATGTTTAAAAGAATCATTCTGAGCTTTGCAAAGTCGCATACCATCTATAATGGAAGCGTGAACAAGTCTATCTGCAATCATAACATCCTGCTCGGTTAAAATGGCTTCGAAAACACCAGCGTTTGCATCCATACAGGAAGGGAATAAAATAGTATCTTCGGTACCGAGAAATTCAGTAAGTTTTCTTTCAAGTTCTTTATGAATATCCTGCGTTCCACAAATAAATCTAACGGAAGACATACCATAGCCTCTATGCTCCAGACCATCGTGTGCTGCTTTAACAACATCGGGATGTGAGGAAAGACCTAAATAGTTATTGGCGCACATATTAATGACTTTTTTCTTTTGTGAACCAATAGGAAATTCAACTTCAATTTCGGAATCCTGCGGTGCGCAAATGGCTCTTTCTTCTTTAAAGAGCCCGGCGGCTTTCAATTCTTCCAGTTGTTCAGTGAAGAGGTTGCGCACTTCATTACTATATGCCATTATAATACCTCCTTAAATAATTCTGATAAATTTTAAAAAGAAAATTTGGGATTTATTATTCGTTTATTCCAAATTCCTTAAGCAAATTGACAATGTTATTTACGCTATCAAATGCTTCTGGGGTTGCTTTAGCATCCGGAATTTGAATGTTGTATTTATTTTCAAGGAATACTTTTAATGATACCATAGAAAAAGAGTCAACAATACCACCGGAAATTAAAGGGGTATCATAGGAAACCTCGCGGTCATCGCCTTCTTCAAGGTATTCGTTTTTTACATAATCTAAAATGATGTCTTTTAATGCTGCCATAAGGTTTTAATTTTTATTTTTAAAAAATAATTCTAATTATAAAATTAATTAAATTATGTGAAATATAAAATTTACTAATCCAACAGATGGAATAGTTTGGAATAAAATTCAGTAATCAGAATTCTCTTTCAAGACATTTCATTTTTAATTGTGACAGATGCCAGGTGATATTAATTTCTTTCGGGCATACTTCCACACAATTAAATATTGTATGACATCGCCAGAGACCATCAGGAGTATCAATAATATCCAGTCTTTCGTTTGCAGCTTCATCACGACTATCAAAAATAAATCTATATGCTTTTAAAAGTGCAGCTGGTCCTATGTAATTTTCATTTGTCCATAAAGATGGACAGGAAGCGGAACAAGCGCCACAAAGTATGCAGTTTACAGATTCATCAATTAAGGCTCTGTCTTCCGGGCTTTGAAATCGTTCTTTTTGTGGTGGCTGTTGTTTATTAATCAAATATGGTTTTACTATTTCATATTTATCGAAGAAACTATCCATATCTACAATAAGGTCTTTAATAATAGGCAGGGCAGGTAAAGGATCTATTCTTATATATTTTTTCTTAAAATCCTTTACAAGCACCTGACAGGCGAGTTGATTTTTTCCATTAATCATCATAGCGTCGGAACCACAGATGCCGTGTGAACAAGAGCGTCTGTAAGAAAGACTGCCATCCTGTTCCCATTTTACTTTATCAAGGCAGTCAAGAATTCTATCGGTCGGTTCAGCTTCTATTGTATATTCTTTCCTGTAAGGCTTTTCGTCCTTTTCAGGGTCAAATCTTAATATAGATAAGGTTACTTTCATTAGTATTTTCTCTCCTGTGGTTGATAATTTAAAATTGTGACTGGTTTATATTTTAATTTAATTCCTTTATCTGTTTTAAATGCGAAGGTATGTTTCAGCCAGTTAACATCATCCCGCTTTTCATAATCAGTACGCCAGTGTGCGCCTCTGCATTCCTTTCGTTCAAGGGCACCAAGTATAATAACTTCAGAAAATTCAAGTAAGTTACCTGTTTCAATTATTTCCATCAGTTCGGTATTAAAGACTTTTCCTTTGAACGATAGATTTACATTTTTAAATCGTTCTTTTAAAGTACGCACAGTTTCAAGGGCGGCTTTTAAATCGGTTTCATTGCGGAAGACGCCGCATTTATTTGTCATTTCTGATTTAAGAATTTTTCGGATGACATCTGCATTTTCAGTTCCGGTGCCGGAAAACAGATGATTTATATATTCCTTATCTGATTCACCAGAATCAGTAGGTAATGGTGAAAAATCAGCTTCTGCTAAAAATTTCAAAATGGTTTTACCTGCTCTTCTTCCGTGGACTACTGCATCTAAAAGCGAATTTGTGCCGAGTCTGTTTGCTCCGTGGACGGAAATACAGGCGCATTCACCAGCGGCAAAAAATCCCTGAATGATTTTTCCTTTTTCATTTGCAAGAACATTTCCATATAAATCAGTCGGAATTCCTCCCATAGAATAGTGAGCAGTAGGAAGAATAGGAATAGGTTCAACTGCCGGATCAATACCAGCGTATGTTTTAGCAAAGCCGGTGATTTCAGGTAATCGTTCTTTTAATTTCTCTCTGCCTAAATGAGTAAGGTCAAGATGGACATAATCTTTACCATTAATACCACGCCCTTCGTTAATCTCGGTTTGAATGCTACGGGTAACCATATCACGCGGTGCAAGTTCCATAACAGTGGGTGCATAATTTTTCATAAATCGTTCACGGTTGTTATTTAACAAATATCCGCCTTCACCTCTTGCGCCTTCTGTAACTAAAATGCCGAGCGGATATAATCCTGTCGGGTGGAACTGAACAAATTCCATATCTTCAAGTGGAATTCCCGCTCTGAAAGCAATAGCGACTCCATCTCCGGAATTAGCATAAGCATTGGAAGTTACTCTATACGCTCTTCCATAACCGCCGGTAGCAAATAAAACTGCTTTTGCGTGAAAAATATGAATTGAGGTATCTTTCAGATTTATTGCAATAACACCCCGGCATATATTATTTTCGAGAATTAAAGAAGTAATGAAAAACTCAGAGAAAAACTTAACATTGTTTTTCACACATTGTTCATATAAAGTATGCAAAATTACATGTCCTGTTCTATCAGCGGAATAACATGCTCTTAGGACCGGGACGCGTTTTTTATTGCCTTTTTCATCAACGACTTCTTTTGTATGTCCGCCAAATTGTCGTTGTGCAATTTTTCCTTCTTTAGTTCTGCTGAAAGGCACTCCCATATGTTCAAGTTCGTAAATAACTTCGGGCGCTTCTTTAATCATCATTTCAATAGCATCCTGGTCTCCGAGATAATCACTACCTTTAACAGTATCAAATATATGCCATTCGATACAGTCAGGTTCTTCATTTCCAAGAGCGGCTGCAATACCACCTTGTGCGGCACCAGAATGCGAACGAGTAGGAAATACTTTTGAGATTACAGCAACTTTTGCGTGATTTGAAGTTTCCACTGCAGCCCGCAAACCAGCCAAGCCCGCACCCACTATAACTAAATCATATTGATGTATCATATTATAATTTTTAAATAATATTGCAAATAATATTCTTCAAAAATAATCAAAATATATAAAAAGTTAAGTTAATAAATTTAGGCAATAATTACAGGGAAATGAAGTTATTTATATAAAAAAGTTTTTGGATTTCCCTGTTAATAGTATTAAAAATAAATTTGATATAGATATTTGGAGTAAGTGTTAAACCTTTTCAGCTTCTGACTTACCAAAAATACCTGTTGGTTTGAACAACAATATAATGATTAAAATACCAAATGCAATTGCATCTCTAAATGTAGGAGAAATATATCCTACTGTAAGGGTTTCAATAGTTCCAATAATAACACCCCCAACAGCAGCACCAGCGAAGTTACCGATTCCCCCGAGTACCGCAGCGACAAAGGCTTTTATGCCGGGAAGTAATCCCATCAGTGGTTCTATACTTGGATAGTTTATACTATACAATACTCCGGCAGCTCCGGCAAGTGAAGAACCAAGTATGAAAGTAAAAGAAATCACATTATCAATATTAATTCCCATAAGTGCAGAAGCGGTAAGATTGTTGGAGACAGCGCGAACTGCAATACCTATTTTTGTGTGCTTAACGATTATAGTGAGTAAAAGCATTAGTAAAATTGAAATAGCGATTACAATAATTTGATTAGAGCCAATTGAAACTTCACCAATGTTAATTTTGAAGTTTTCAAGTAAATTAGGATAAGCACGGGGGCTGGCACCAAAAATCAATTGACCTGTATATTGTAAAAACAGGGAAACACCAATGGCAGTGATTAAAACAGTAAGTTTAGTTTCTTTTCTTAATGGTTTATAAGCAACTTTTTCAATTATAACTCCGACCATAGCAGTAATAATCATCGTCGAAATAATAACGAATAAAAATCCTAAAAATGTATTGCCCTGCGCCCCGGTGAGCCCTGCAATATAATATCCGGAAAAAGCCCCCAGCATAAATACTTCGCCATGAGCAAAATTTATAAACTTCAAAATACCATATACCATTGTGTAACCAAGTGCAATGAGTGCATAAATACTTCCGAGAGAAATTCCGTTAATGAGTTGTTGTAAGAATTCGCTCATGGATTTATGGTTTCTTTATACTTAAATTTTCCGTCTTTAATTTGAATTATAACACAGGGTTTAATTGCGTTTCTTTGTTCATTTATTGTAATATTACCAGTAACACTTTTAAAATCTTTTGTTTGTGCTAATGCGTCTCTAATTTTTGCTCCTTCAGTTGAATTTGCTCTCTTTATAGCATCAAAAAGAATCATAGCAGCATCATATCCGAGAAAAGCGTAACAATCCGGTTCTTCATTATACTTTGCTCTGTATTTATTTAAGAATTCCTGAACAAGCGGAGATTGGTCTTCTTTTGACACATGAGTAGAAAAATAGCACCCTTCCAAGCTTTCTCTGGCTTTACCTTCAACAAGTTTTTCTGATTCCCAGCCATCTCCACCGAATAATGGAATTGTAATTCCTGCATCTCTTGCCTGAATAGCGATAAGATTGACATCAGTATAATACCCGGGGATAAAAATTGCTTCCGGATTTTTCGCTTTTATATCTGTTAACTGTGCTTTGAAATCTTTATCACCGGCTGAATATTTCTGTTCGGCAACGATTTCCCCACCTAAAGAACTAAATGTAAGTTTAAATGCTTCAGCTAATCCAGTTGAATATGCATTTTTCTGGTCAATCAGTAATGCAACTCTTCTTACTTTCATACTATTGATAGCAAATTTTGCATTTACAACAGCCTGAAAGGAGTCAGTGAAACATACCCTAAAAATATAGTCACCAAGTTTAGTAACTTCCGGATTAGTAGAAGCGGGGGTAATCATTGGGATTTTAGCATTCTGACAAATAGGAGCAGCTGCTTTACTTCGCGAGGAAGCAACCTCTCCGAGAACAGCAACTACTTTATTGACATTAATTAATTTATTAACGACAGAAACAGTTTCATTATTTTTTCCCTGATTATCTTCTGTAACGACTTCAATTTGCTTACCGAGTACTCCTCCTGTTTTATTAATTTCCTCAACAGCCATTTTAATCCCTTTATCCTGCGACTGTCCGAAAGTAGCCTCACTACCGGTTAAGGAAGCAAACTGACCAATAACTATTATATTCTCTTTATTATCAGATTCGCAACTAATAAACAGGAAAGCGAAAATAATAACGCTAAAAAATAATAATGCTTTGTAAGTTTTCATTTTTATACCTTTCAAAGATAAATTTTTCTTCAAAATAAGAAATTGTGTTTGATATTTATTGTAATAATAATTTAATCATTTTAAAATAGAAATGATAAAACAAATCTAATTCCTTTTTAAAAGAAGATTTCAAAGAGAAATTACTTCTAATTCACAATTTATATTCGTTTAAGAAAAAATGGCGGTTCCAAAGAATTATTTTAACAATTTCTTAACGAATTCATAATATTAATAATCCTTTCTTAATTCTTACATAACGTGGTATAAATATTTTTGAATATGAAAAAATTAAAAAACCTATTTTATGAAAAAATTTATTTATCTCTTAATTACAATTCTACTGCTAAGTGCAGTTAGTAGTTTTTCACAATCAATTACCGGAAAAGTAATGGACGGAGTAAACTCCGATGCTCTTATAGGAGCGACAATTAAAGTTGAAGGGACTAAAATGGGAGCAATTACAGATATGGATGGGAAATATGTAATTGAACTTCCTGCTGGGAAATACAACTTAATAGTTTCTTACATTGGTTTTAATGATAAAATCATAAATGATGTTGTTGTGAACCAGGGTTCTGTAACTTATTTAGATGTAACACTAACCCCTTCAAATATAACAACAGAAGAAATATTAATAGAGTCCAGCGTTACTTTATCCAATGAACAAGCAATGCTTGTTGAGAAGAAAAATTCAGATAAAATAACTGATGGGATCAGTTCTCAGCAAATAAAGAAGGTTCCTGATGCTGCTGCTTCTGATGTGTTAAAAAGAATTACTGGTTTATCGATTGTTAAAGATAGGTTTGTGTTTGTAAGAGGAACAGCGGAAAGATATAACAATACAACATTAAACGGTGCAATTATACCAAGCACTGAACCAGACAGGAAATCTTTTTCTTTTGATTTATTCCCGTCAAATTTACTGGAAAATATTATTGTATCAAAGACTTTTACACCAGACCAACCTGGTAATTATTCAGGCGGATTAGTTCAAATCAGGACGAAAGATTTTCCGGATGTATTTACATTCAATTTGTCTGTAAGTAGTGCACTAAACAACTACACAACCGGAAAAGAATTTTTAACATATAATGCAGGAGAAACTAAGCTTTTATTTATCAATCTTGGTATTGATAATGGCAGCCGTGAGTTACCATCAATAATCCCAGATAAACCTATAAAAAACTCAAGATTTTCAAATTCAGAAATTAATGAGTTCAGTCGAGCATTTCCTAATAACTGGTTGCAATTAAAAAGAACTGCTCCTATAAACAGTGGTTTTCAGGCATCTGTTGGAGGGGTTTTAAAATTAGGGAAAATTCCACTTGGTTTTTTAGGGGCATATTCATATAAAAATTCATTTATAAATAAAGATATAGAAAGAAATTTGTACAATACGGATTACACACAGTTAAGTAGTTATACGGGAAAAAGCTCAGAGTTTTCAGTTTTGTGGGGTGGATTAATTAACTTAAATGCGAAGCTTAATGAATACAATAAAATAAGTTTGAAATCAACCTTTACACTTACCTCTGAAGATGAAACAGAACAGTATCATGGATTTTTCAATCCGGAACAGGTTGAAAGAAAACTTTATATTACAAGATTTATACAAAGAAGTTTATCTGCTTTCCAGTTAATCGGAGAACATTACCTGTTTAATAAGTTACTAATTGATTGGAATACTTCTTATTCCGAATCAAGACGAAAAGAACCGGATATTAAGACTATGACATATCAACGGGAAATGGGAACTATAGAAGAATATTTTGCAGCGTTAAATTATAATGTGGGAAATGATTTCTCTGGTGGTCGCTTTTTTTCTCACCTAACTGATATATCAAGAGGATTAAATTTTAATATTGAGCTTCCTTTTAAATTCAATGCTTTTTCTTCAGATAATACAATCAATTCGAAGGTAAAGTTTGGATTTGCATTATCTAATACGAACAGGAATTTTACGGCAAGAAATTTCGGACCCGCGCTATATATAAATGCACCGATATATCTTGTGTATCAACCTATAGATAAACTATTCAATCCTGAAAATTTTGGAGATAATAAATTATTCTATGATGAATTAACAAAAGAATCAGACAGATATGAAGCATTTGATAATATTTATGCGGGATATTTAATGATGGATTTTTCAATAAGCAAATTCAGATTTATTTTTGGGGGGCGTTACGAATATTCCGAACAGAATGTAAGTACCGCGGGTTTTATTTCGGAAAGAATATATAATAATCTATTAAATAAAGATGTCTTACCATCAATAAATATAATTTATAAACTAAATGATAAAACTAATCTCCGAGCAGCATATTCTCAAACTGTTGCACGACCAGAATTAAGAGAAATTGCTCCGTTTTCTTATGTGGATTTTGTTTCAGGAATAACAGTATTCGGAAATTCTACAGACCTTAAAAGAACTTTAATCAGAAATTATGATTTAAGATATGAATATTTTCCTGCTGCCGGGGAGCTGGTTTCTGTAAGTTTGTTCTATAAAAAAATAGATGCTCCAATAGAAGATGTATTTATTTCAACAAACACAAATAAACTAAAAACATTCACGAATGCAAAAAGAGGAGCGAACAATTTTGGGATAGAAATAGAAATCAGAAAGAAACTTGATTTTATATCAAGATACTTAGAAGATTTTGCAATAATAGGAAACTTTACAATAGTTAATTCAAGAGTTAATCTTGAGGGAACAGGTACAGTATCAACAAGTAAGGAAAGAAGAATGCAGGGGCAGTCTCCATACATGATTAATGTTGGACTTTTCTATGATAATTATGATTTAGGCTTAAACAGCAATATAGTTTATAACAGATTTGGAGACAGAATATCAGAGGTAGGTTTAAGCGGATATTCAGATATTTATGAAATAGGAAATGATGTGATCGACTTTACAATATCAAAACAATTCTCTGTTTTCTCAAATAATATGGAAATAAAATTTAGTGTAAAAGATTTACTTAATCAGGATAAAATTTTTAAGCAACAAATAAATAATGAAGACAAAATGGTAAGAAGAATAAAAACAGGTTCTAATTATAGTATAACATTGTCATATAAATTGTAATTTCAAAAACAATAAATTAAAAAGGAGAAAAAATGAAAAAAATCATTCTCGTATGTTTACTACTTATGTTTGGTGTAGTAGAACTATCCAAAGCACAAATTATATGGGACTCTACTACATTAAACAATACAAACATTACAAGTAGTATAACTCTTACAAACAATAAGAGGTATATACTAAAAGGATTTGTTTATGTTAAAGAGCCAGCGATACTTACAATTCAACCTGGCACTGTAATATATGGAGATAAAACAACAACCGGAACATTAATTATTGAAAGAGGTGCAAAACTTATAGCCGATGGAACTGTTTCAAACCCAATTATATTTACAAGTAGAATCCCGGCAGGGCAAAGAGGACCCGGAGACTGGGGAGGTATAATATTACTTGGAAGAGCTAAAATTAATACTGTAAGCGGGGCTGACACAGCAGCAATAGAAGGTTTACCTCCTTCTGTAAGTCCGGCTTATTATGGCGGACAAAACGATGATGATAATTCAGGAATAATCAGATATGTTAGGATTGAGTTTCCGGGTATAAACTTAACCGGAACAAGTGGAAATGAAATTAACGGATTAACTATGGGGGGTGTTGGAAGAGGAACAATAATAGAATATGTACAGGTAAGTTATTGTGGTGATGATGCTTTTGAATGGTTTGGAGGAACCGTAAATGGGAGATATTTAATAGCATATAAAAGTGTTGATGACGATTTTGATCAGGACAATGGATTTAGAGGAAAACTTCAGTTCTTGTTAGGTGTTAGAGATTCTAATATTGCTGATATCAGCGGATCGCACGGATATGAGGTAGATAATAATGCAAATAATCCATTTAATTATAATACCCCAAGAACACAAGCAATAGCTTCTAATGCAACAATAGTTGGTCCTAAGAGAGATACAAATACAGTAGTAAATCCCAATTTCAAACGATCTATGCATCTAAGAAGAAACATGCTTTCCAGCTTTTATAATTCAATATATATGGGATATCCAGATGCAATACTTTTCGATGGAATAGGTGTAGGAAATGCTTGTTTAGGTGACACAATACAAATAAGAAATTGTGTTTTTGCAGGATGCCCAGGTGGATTCAAAAAGACAACTGATGCCGGTGCAAATTTCGACCCAACTACATGGATAAACACACCAAGTTTTCAGAATACCGTATATACTCTTAATTCTCAAGTACAACTAACTAACCCTTACGGATATGAAAATAATGCTAATTTCTTACCATTAAGTGGTTCACCTATGCTTAGCGGAGCAAGTTTCTCAAACCCGAATCTTTCAGATCCATTCTTTACCCAGGTAAGTTACAGAGGTGCTTTTGGTAGTGTTAACTGGACAGCAGGTTGGGCAAACTTTGACCCGCAGAATTACAACATATCTGTAAAGAAAATTTCTTCTACAGTTCCAGAAAAATTTATCTTAAACCAAAATTATCCCAATCCATTTAACCCAACAACTAAAATAAGTTTTTCAATTCCGAAACAAGGCGTAGTTGTTTTGAAGGTATATGATATTACGGGAAAAGAAGTTAGTACTTTGATAAACGATAATTTACAGATTGGAACTTATGAATACGAATTTAATGCCTCATCATTAGCATCAGGAATATATTTCTATAAATTAAGTACGGCAGAATTCACTGAGACAAAGAAAATGTTACTTGTTAAATAGGTGTTCATAAAATAGGTTAAAAGCAGAAAGCAGATCTATTTTTGATCTGCTTTTTGCTTTAATAGAACTTATAAAAAGAAAAGGTATGCAACGAGTAAACCACTTGCGAGGGTTAAACCAAACTGCATATTAAACTGAGCTGTAAGTAGATTATATTTTGTTCCATACTCAAATCTTTCAATACCATTTGAAGGAATATTTTTCGCCATCTTAATCAATTTAATCGCAGTTGGTAAAGTAATGAAATTAAACAGTGCGGGCCAAGGTAATAAGCCGGTTGCAACAAAAATAACTATTGAAAGGTAGGCGCCAATAATCAGAAAGTAATAAAAATATTTTGAGAACTTTTCTCCAGCTAAAATCGGAATAGTTTTTATACCAAAAGATTTATCAAATTTGACATCTCTCATATTGTTTGAATGCAAAATTGCATCAATCAAAAATCCTAACGGAATAGAAAGAATAATAGGTAGCCAGGAAAATTCTTTCACCTGTACATAATACGCACCTAATGTCATTCCTGTTCCAAAACCAAGAAATACCATAATATCACCAAGTGCTTTATATTTAAGTTGTAGTGGTGAAGCAGTATAATAGACTGAAGCAAATAATCCAAATATCATAAGATATAGAACCAAATTACCTGTCATACGCCAGATAATAATTCCTAATATTAAAGATATTAAAAATGATATTACCGAAATTAACTTCATTTCTTTCAAAGAAACAAGACCCATAGAAAGAACCATAGAACCACCATGAGGAATACCGGCTTTTTTGTCTTCCCTGTCTATACCTTTTTTATAGTCATAAATATCATTTACAATATTCGCTCCAACATGCACACACATAGCACCTATTAAGGTTAAAAAGAAAAGAAGAAAATCAAATTTAATATCTTTGTTCAAAATTACAGCAAGCAAAGAACCATATATAACAGGAATAATAGAAGCTGGAAATGCATAGGCGCGGATTGTCATCATAAATAGTTTGAATCCTTTAAAAGGTTTTTGTTCTAATTCCATATTTTTTAATGTTTTATTGTGAAAATAATTATATTTTTTAAATTCTAAAAGTTAATACAATATTTGTATTATTTACTATCTTTATATATTGAAACAAATATATTTCTGAATTAGTTTTAAAATTATATGAATATTAATACTTTAACAGCAAGTGAAGACTTAGTTTTATTAGAAAAGAAACTTTCCGAGACTTATCAGAAGGAGCAAATTTTTTATTACTTAAAAAGAACATTAAGTTTAACTATAATTGCTATATTCATATCTTTTCTATTCATTATTTCAGGTGTATTTATTAATTACGGAAGTTTTATCAGAACAATAATCTTTTGGGGGATAATTTCAGGGTATATTTTACTTTCTTTGATTATTTCCACAATTTATTTAATTAAAAAAAACTTCCCCAAAAACCAGGCAAGCAATAAGTTTATAGAAAAATATGCAGAAAAACTTGAAAAAGTTCATCCTGAAATAGGGGATGATTTACCTTTTTCAGTGTCTATATACAAATCCTTTTTAAATAACAATAATATATCTTCAGAAGAATCTGAATATTTTTCGTTCCCGCTTGCAGAATACAATCTTAAAAGAGTGTCCAATAAATATAAGAATAAAGATTTTTCATCTTTTATTCCATTTAATAAAATTAAAAAGTTATTAAGAGGGGGAATAATTTTAGTTTTATTTATTATTGTTTCGTTTTTATTTTTTTCAAAACCTTTGTTTTCTTCTTTTAATAAATTTATTAATTACAATTATGAATATACATCTGACAATGAGAGCATAAGGTTTGAGGTTAATCCGGGTGATGTAAAAGTTTTAAAGGGGGGAAATTTAATAATAACAGCAAGGTTAAGTTCTCTTGATCCTGACTTAACAATAGAAAAAATTGAATTCACAACTGAAACTTTAACCTCAGAAGGGGTATGGATTCCCGACAGAAAAGAAGAAATAATAAATAATAATGAAAGGAATGTTTTTACTGTAGTGTTACAAAACATTACTACTGAAACAAGATATTTCTTCTCCTATAAAGATGTAAAGTCATCAGAATATAAGATATCTTTATTGGATTATCCTGTAGTCAAATTTTTAAACATTAATGTAATACCTCCGGAATATACACGAATTAAAAGATTTACTCTTGAAAATACAGATGGAAATATTTTATGTCCGGAAGGTAGTGAGATAGAGTTTCTAATAACTTCCAACAAAGAACTATCTTCAGCCGGAATAGAACTGAGCATTGAAGAAAGCAATATAAAAAGTATTGATAAAATTAATGAACCGGATTTTATTACCTTTTCAACAGATAAAAATACTGCTAATGGTAAATTTATTGCAAAAGAAACCTGCAATTACCGATTTATACTTAAAGACAATGAAGGTTCAATAAACAGAGAAAATAACTATCATCAAATAAAAGTAATATATGACTCTCCGCCGCAGATAAGGATTATCGAACCCGTTCAAACTGAACATTCGTTAAAAGGAGAAAAATCAATAATAATAAGGACAAGAATTTCCGATGATTATGGGTTCAGTTCTTTACAGCTGTTTTATAATATTAGAGAAAAAAATATTTCAGCAAGTTCTATTTTTAACAGTATCTCTGTTCCAATACTTAATAAAGAGGCAACTATATTAGAGGTTCCTTATGTCTGGTACTTACCATTAATGAAGTCAGGTCAATATATAGAATACTATTTAGAAGTAACGGATAACAATGGCAAAAGCACTAAATCAGAAACAAGGTATCTAAAATACGTTTCTCCAATAGAATTGTTAAAAAATAATGAAAAGTACACGGGTGAAATAAAGAAAAGATTAAGTTCAATTCTTGAAGATATAAAAAATATGGAAAACGATATAGCAGAGTTAAGTAAAAATATTGAAAAGAGTGAAGAATTGGGAATAAATGAAGCACTAAAGAAAAAAGAGCTTGAAGAAAAAGTAGAAAGAATACAGGAGAACCTTGATGCATTACAGAAGAATCTCAATCAGACTCTTGATGAACTTATGAAAAATAATGTATTAAGTGAAAAGACGCTAAAACAATTTTTAGAATTACAGGAACAGTTTAATAAGATAAATACTGAAGAATTCAGGGAAATGTTGAAAAAGCTTCAGAAGGCGCTGAAAAATGACAATCCGCGCGATTTCAGAGAAGAATTAAAGAATATAAATTTTGATGAAGAAGCATTTAGAAAACAGCTTGAAGAGATAATGAAATTAATGTATAAGATAGAAAACTTGCAGAAATTCGGTGATTTAACAAAACAACTTAATGAAATAACAAAACGACAAGAGGAACTCAAAGAACAAACAAAATTAGCGGATAAAAATAATTCAGAAGAAACTAAGAAACTTTCAGAAAAACAGACAGAGATTAAAAATGAGCTTAATAATTTTAAAAATAATATCAAAGATTTAATAGAAAACATTAAAAAAACAAAAGACGATTTAAACACTGGCGATTTAGAAAAGATAAGAGATAAATTAAATTCAAAAAAGACTTCTGATAAGATGGATAAATCTTCTAAACAGTTAAATGAAGGCAATGTTAAAGAGTCAGAGGAAACACAAGAAGAAATAATGGAGGATTTAAACGAGTTGAATGATGAAATGATGGATGCCCTTGAAAATGCACTTGATACGGAAAATTTCTTAATGAAAATGGTAAACAAAATTAAACAGATTAAAAAAGACATTGATGAACTTAGAAAAGAACAGGAACAACTAAAAGACAAGACAAAAAAATCAGATAATCTTCAAGAACTTACTAACGAGCAAAAAAATTTAAAATCAAGACTTTCAAAAAGTGTGGATGAAATTTTTGAATTAACTAAAGATGGTTTGCAAATACCACCTGAATTAGGGAAGGAACTTGGAGAAGCATATAATAGAATGGAACAAGCAGAAAAAAATCTGAACAAATCTGATAAAGGTCAGGTAGTTCAAAATCAGGAAAAAGCAAAGGAATCACTTGACAAAGTATCAGATATGCTTAATAGTTTGATTTCACAAATAGAGGAACAAGCAAAAACTGGAAATAAAAAGGGTAGGAATTCAAGATTATCATCTCTTATGGAAAAGCTTGCACAATTAATTATGATGCAGCAAGGAATCAACGGTCAGTTACAAAAATTAGCCCTTGATGGTAATAAAGGTACAGACGGCAGGGGCAGATATGACAATGACATTGAAAAGAAAGATATAATAGATAAATTAAAACTTCAACAGGAACAGGTAAAAAAGTCTTTAGAAGAATTAAATGCAGAGTTTGAAAAAGAGAGAAAGAAATCAGGGGAAAAGCTTCTTGGTGATTTAAAAGAAGTAGAAAAAGAAATGGAACAAATAATAAAAGATTTAAGTGAATATAAAATTGATCAGAAAACAATAGAACGACAAAATAAAATTCTTTCCAGAATGCTTGAGTTTCAGTTGTCACAAAGAGAAAAGGATTTCGAACAAAAGCGAGAATCAAGACCAGGAGAAAACATAGTTAGAAATTCTCCTCCTGAAATAGTAATATCCGGTCCAAACTCACTAAATACTTTACAGGAAGACTTTTTAAGGTTAAAAAGTGAAGGATATACGGAAGAATTAGAAAAATTAATATTAAAATATTTAGAACTAATAAAATGAATGTTGAGGATAGAGCTTAGATGGACAAAAATATAATTGCGGTAATTGGCGACATACATGGTTGTATTAATACTTTAGAAAAACTTTATAAAAAAATATCAGATTTCAAATGTAAAGTGTATTCTGTTGGTGATTTAATTGACAGGGGAAATTACTCCAAAGAAGTTGTTCAATTTTGTATTAACGAAAAAATCCATCCCGTAAGAGGAAATCACGAACAAATTTTACTTGATGCTTTATATAGTTATAAAAAATACTTTAATAAAGATACAAAAGACCGGTCTTTACTGGATTTTTGTTACGAATTGGATGTTTTCTATATTAATGGTGGCTACTCAACTCAAAAAAATTATACCGGAACTGAGTCCAGGGCTGAGTTTTATAAATTGGAGGAAAAACTAAAAAAATTGGAACATCTTAACTTTTTCGAAAATCTACCTATGAAAATAGAATTGAAAAATATTGTAATAACACATGCAGGTATTATTAAAGGTACACCGGAAATTTATATGTTATGGAACAGAAATACTCCTTCAAATATTGGTAAGTTTCAGATTTTTGGTCACACACCTCATTCAAATGTAATGACGGACTATAAAAATTATATAAATATAGATACAGGATGTGTATATGGGAAAAAATTAACTTCTGTAATATTTAATGTCAAATCTAAAAACATTGAGGAGATTATATCTGTTGAAGCAGAAATAAAAGATTATGAAAAAGATTAGCTATAACTATAAAACTTTTGATATCATTATTGCCGGAGCGGGAATTGTTGGACTTAGCACCTGCTATACTCTTCTAAAAAAATATAAGGGATTAAAAATTGCTTTAATCGAAAAAGAAAATGGGGTTTCTCTTCATCAAACGGGAAACAACAGCGGAGTGATACATTCAGGTATATACTACAAACCCGGCAGTTTAAAAGCAAAGAACTGCAGAAAAGGATATAAAATGTTATTAGAGTTTTGTAATGAATATGAGATACCCTATGACATTTGTGGTAAAGTAATTATTGCCTGTTCAGAAAGTGAAATAGAATCATTACAAAAAATTTATGAGAGGGGAAATCAAAACGGGCTTGAAAATCTTAAGATATTAAATAGAGAAGAAATTAAGACAATAGAGCCAAACGCTAATGGAGTAAAAGGAATATTTGTTCCTCAGACAGGAATAATTGATTTTAAAGAAGTAGCGCATAAGATTTGTGAATTAATAACTGATTTAAATGGTAAAATCATTCTCGGCGAAGAATTAATCGATATAAAAAGTACCTCAACTAACTCAGAAATAACTATTATAACAAATAAAAATATTTACAAATCAAAATATCTAATAACCTGCACAGGATTATATTCAGACAGAATAGCAAGGATTACAAACCCTGAATTAAAAATTAAAATTATTCCATTTCGTGGAGAATATTATTTAATTAAAAAAGAATTTAAAAATTTAGTAAACAACTTAATATATCCTGTACCAGATCCGCGTTTTCCTTTTTTAGGGGTTCATTTTACAAGAACTATTAAAGGAGACAGAGAGGTTGGACCAAATGCGGTTTTTGCTTTTAAAAGAGAAGGATATGAAAAATATGATTTTAGTGTAAAAGATTTATTAGATAGTGTTTTCTGGAAGGGGTTTTATAATATGACAAAGAAATATTGGAAAATCGGTGTGTGGGAATTTTACCGATCATTTTCCAAAGATGCATTTGTAAAATCTTTGCAAAGACTTGTGCCAAAGATAACATCAGAGTGTATAATTCCTGGTCCCGCAGGTGTAAGAGCTCAGGCTGTAGATGCCGAAGGAAATTTAATTGATGATTTTTTATTTGTTGAAAATAAGAATATATTACATGTTTGTAATGCTCCGTCACCTGCTGCAACTTCATGTTTATCAATAGCAGAAACAATATCAGAAAAGATTTTGTTTTAATTATTAAGTAAAATTTATATGAAAAGATATATAATATTTTCTTTCTTATTTCTAATTTTCATTATTCCTTTTACTAAACTATATTCCCAAAATAAAAGTGATATTAAAGGCAAAATTATCGACATTGAAACAGGAGAAGGTATTCATAATGTTTCAATTGTACTTTACAACTTACAAAATAAATTTTATTCCAACACTGATACTGAAGGATTGTTTTATATTAATGATGTTCCTGAGGGAGATTATACTTTAACTGCATCAAGAATAGGATATAATAATAAAGAAATATATGTAAAAGTTTTTAAATACACACAACAAAATATAATCATAAAACTAATTGCTTCTCCAATAAGAACAGAGGAAATAAATGTAACAAGTTACAGATACGAAAAATCCATAAAAGATATACCTTCTCCCATTGAAATTATAGATAAAGAACAAATAATAAAAGCACCATCAAAAACATTATCAGAAATTATTTCAATAAAACCAGGTATATTTTTAATCAGAGACGGTATCTGGGCGACTGATGTTAGCATTAGAGGATTAAGTAAAAATAATATTGTAACTTTAATTGATGGAAACAGAATTGAAACAGCAAATGATTTATCTGCAAGGCTATCGATGTTGGATATATCTGACATTGATAGAATAGAAATAATAAAGGGAGGAACTTCAACTTTATATGGTACGGGAGCAACAGGCGGAGTAATAAATATCTACACGAAAACACCTGGTTATTACAAGAAAATCATCGGTGGAACGTTTCAATTCGGATATAGCACAGTAAATAATAACCCTTCAAGTAAACTGACTCTACAAACAAGTAATAAAAATTACTATTTTAAAATCAGTGGTTCTTATTCAAATGCAAAAGACACAAGAACTCCATCAGGAATTTTACCAAACAGCCAATATACAGATTATTATTTGAGTGCTTCTTTAGGAATTATTCCTTTTTCAAAAAGCGAATTAAAAATTCAATATCAAAATTACTACGCAAAAGATGTTGGGATACCGGGAGGCGTAACATTGTTTCCTCAGACAGCAATTGTAAAATATCCGCAGGAAAGGAGGCAATTATACAGCGCCGAATACAGGATAAACAATATTTCAAAATTTTTAAATTCATTATCCTTTAAATATTATTATCATTATATTTTACGCGATGTCGAAAATATTCCAAATCAAGTTACAATTAAACCACCAAGTGGAACATCTCCAAAACAAAGAATTACAGTATTATCTATAACTCCAAGTGGAAGGCATTATGTAAATGGAGTTCAATTGCAAGGTTTGTTGAAACCATTATACAATAATACAATAATTACAGGAATAGATATCTGGAAAAGAATACTCGACAGCCGTAGAGAAAGAAATCAAAAAATAGAAACTTTAAGTTCAGTAGGTGATACAGTATTATCAACCACATTTAAAACTATAGGTGAAAAACCTGTTCCTGATGCGGAATATTTAAGTGCTGGTTTATACTTACAAGATGAGTTAAGATTATTCAACGATAAACTAAAAATTACTTTTGGGGGTAGAGTAGATAATATAAATATAAGTAATAGGGATTTATTACAACCATTATACGAAATTGTCAATGGGAATTACAATCCAAATCCGGCAGGACAAAAATTACTTTGGAGTAAAAAAGATATATCAACTTTTTCCTGGAGCGGAAATCTCAATATTATTTATACTGTTCAAAAAGACATAGATATTACTTTTAATATTGCGCGTTCATTCCGCTCACCAAATTTAGAAGAGCGTTATCAATATATAGATCTTGGTAACATTGTAAAACTCGGTAATCCAGAATTAGAATCAGAAAGAGGTCTTTTCTTAGATTTAGGAATTAGATTATGGCACAATTTCCTAAACTTAAAAAATAAATCAATATCATTTACCGGTAATATTTTTCTTAATTCGTTTAATAATCTTGTTTCTGAAACACCAACAATTTATGAGGGAAGACCAGCATATATAAAAACTAACATCGGTACTGCAAGATTATATGGGTTTGATTTAAGTTTAATTTTCAATTTCTATAAATATATAAATACTTATATAATGGCTGCTTATGTCAGGGGAGAGGATACAGGAAATAATGCTAATTTACCGGCAATTCCTCCTTTTAACTTAAAAGTTGGAGTTCAGGGCTGGATAACAGAATGGTTATTCTTTGATGTAAATTCAATAATTTCAGCAGAACAAAATTTAATTGCGGAAGGAGAAATAGTTACTCCAGGATATGCAATATTCAATGCTGCTTTTAGTACAGGATATTTAAATTTTCAATTTTTAAAATTGAGATTTCTTTCAGGATTTGAAAATATCCTTAATAAAGAATATAGAAATCACCTTTCTACATATAGAGGCTTAATAATTTCAGAGCCAGGTTTTAATTTTTACATTAAAACCTCTGTAGAATGGTGATTTCTATTTTAACAGATATTCAAGTATTGTATTACAATTTGTTGATAAACTTCACTACCTCTTTATACATATTCTCTCCGTCAAGGCCTGCTTCTTTAAGAACACTTTCTGCACTACCACTACCAAGATAATGACCTTTCATAAATGGGTGTAAAATATGTTCGCGCCCATAAGTACCTGTTATCCATTTATACATTGTTGGTAAAGTAAATCCTGTTATACCCATTGCCACTTCTGCAACTGAATGAGGATATATTTTTTCCTGTTCTTCTTTTGGTAATAAATTAAACAATTCTGCACTTGAAACATAGTACACTTCTACATTATATCCGTCTTTATCTAATAGTGGTAATGTTTTATATACAAATTCAATTGCAACACCACTTTCCTGAAGTACTATGTAGGCATCAACCTTCGAAGATGGATTAGCTCTCCTTAATTTATATACTCCTTTTATAGATTCTTCAACAGGTGCAAGTTTCATAGCAAATCTATCCGCAACTAATTCATTAGGTCTTGTCACAAAAGGACAAAGTATTGCTGGTCTTTTCTTTAAGCCAGCTATTAATAGAGGCCATACTTCTGCTGGTTCCCAGGGGGTTAAGGTAATTAAAACTCCCGGGGGAAAATTTTCCTGAATTAACTGCAAACATTGTGGGTCTGCATGAGTAGGGCCATCTTCTCCGGTTTTTAAACCTGCGTGGGCATTAACTAAAATCCATGAATTATAATTTCCACCGAAATGCATAACTTTATTTTGTTCACCAATACCATGTAATCTTGCGGGAGTATGTTCCATTGCAGAAATAAAAGCTCCATAGGAAGAGCTTGCACCAATATTTTTACCAAAAGCACCAATTCCTGCCATATACCCACCAATAGCATCTTCACATATACCACCTATTGTCAAGATTCGGGCATCCGGGTTATCGATAGAATCGAAGTATCCTGCAGGAAATCCTTCTCCAACTAAATTTATACTTGTAGAACCTAAAAGGTCTGCGGCAACACCAAAGAATGCTCCATTGGTTTTCTTATTCAAATAACCAAGTGAAGCACCTAATGCAGCTCTAATTGTAGTTGTAACACCAGGTTTTAATCCAAGTTCTTCAGGAATTTTATATTCATTTATTGATGTATCTGAATATAAATTCTCAAGATGCGGTTTATTTTCTCTTGGCACCCTGTTAAGTTTTTTCAGTCTATTTTTAGAATCACTAATTAACTTTGCAAATAATGAAAATCCTTTTTCGCTTTCTATAGCCTTTCTTATAGTCATCAAGGTATCATAAAATACCTGCTCAATATATAATCTTTTCCAATCTCCTTTATAATCCGGATATAAGGAACTGAATTCTTTTTTAATTTCTTCTACACTTTTATCAATGAATCTTGGAACTTTAAGGTTAAATGCATTTTCAAATTCTTCACATGACTTATAGTATTCTTCTGAACAGAATTTGTGACCAGCTCCGTGAGAAGTTCTTCCTTCAATTCCATATTTCCATCCTTTTATTGTCCGATACACGATAGCAACAGGCATTTTATTAGTTAATTGCTTTGCAAATAATTGCGCTGCTAATATTTTATTGAAATCTTTTCCATCATCAACATAAATCACATTAAAATCGTGAAGATATAATAGTTCCATTGGGTTCCATTGTACATAATCACCTTTTAATTCTCCTTCCCTACAAACTCTATTCGTATCAATTGATGCCTGGTTAAAATCAATATGCATTATAATGTTATGTAATCTCATTGATGACGCTCCAGCTAATGCTTCTGCAACTCTACCGGGAGTCATACCTCCTTCCCCTTCTACTACATTAACTTTTGGAGCAGCTGAACCAAACCAATCAATAGCACCTAATGCTAATCCAAATGAAGAAGGTACACCTACGCCACTGGCACCTGTTGCAACTTTTACGAATGGGGTAGCGGGAGTAGGATGACCATCTAATGCCTTAGATTTAAATTTTAAAAATAAAGGTGTATCATTTGTCGGATTTCTTCTAAAACCAAGTAAATCTTCAAATCTAACCTGATTTTTTGCGTCAGAAGGAAGTAACTCAGGTTCAAAAACTCTAACAAACTCATTTCTTAAAGCATACATTGCATACAAGCCCATTGCTTTATGTCCTGCAGCATAAACAATCATATCGTTTTTTTCGTCATGCGGGTTTGTAAAATCATAATCAGCTGTTTTATAAACAATTGATTGCACAAATCTGCCCGATGAAATGGAACCACCGGGATGGCCACTTGTGGGCACAAAATTATAAAGAACACCACATAATGTTCTATAAATAATATCCATCTTTTCAAAAAGTTGTAATTCATCCTCAGAAAAAGTTGAAACTTTTTTCATAATATCATTTACTTCATAATATTCCCCTCTTCTTGGTCCAAAACTTAAAACATTTTTGTTAACTTTTTTTTCTCTAGCCATAATAATTTATTTTTGTTAATAAAATTATAGTTAATATAAAATCTAAAATAAATTTTATAATTCCTTACAAAGCGAATCCTAAGCCAGCTGTAATAAGAAACCGTTTTCCCATATTTAATTCAAAGTTTGCCATCATAGTTAAAATAGTTAAACTTGCGCCTGCAACTCCCCTGAAATTTGCACCACTTTTTTGTGAAATAGAAACAGGAACAACAATATTTGTTGACGGATTACGATAATTATAGTTTAGTTCAAGATCAAACGTTTCATACTGTCCACCCCCGTAAATAGTAACAAACGGGAATTTCTTTGCAAATTGTAACCCTGCAACATAGCCGTTAGCATCAAAATATTTTACCCCATCATCATTTCTAATGCTGAAATTCTGAAACCCGCCGTGTAAACCAATCTCAAATGGAATACCCCGTATTAAGTAACTTAAATTATATCTGAAAACCACACCCGAATAACCAAGGTCACCATAATTTGACAAGTTTACACGCGGAAGAAATCTTACAATAACATCAGCACCATAGAAAGAACCTAAACCTATTTGTGGAATAATGAATGGATAAAATTTAGTATCAACAATTCCACTTGCTAAAGTTAAATCAGGAGCCGGGATTTGAACACCTGCTGCATAGTAATACCCCTTTGCAACCGCGGGGGTGGTAGGACCAAAAACAGTTGGCGCTCCTGTAACATTATAGTAAGCAAGAAATTTTTGACCACCAACAAGTATTGAATCTGTAAAACTTAAATCAAAAAACCTATCTTCATCAGTCAAAGCTATCGCGGACAATTTAACCCCTGCATATAAATTTGTTTCAAAAGGCAATTTACCCACGCTTTGCATTCTGCCATCTATAAAATGTGAGTTAAAAGCAATGCCAAGCCCATCGGTAAATGGTTGCATATACTTTTCGGCATATTTAGCGCCTATTTTTGATAAATTATCATTTAATACTTGAGAAAATAAAATGTTGCAAAAAATAAAAATAAAAGCCACTAATAAAATTTTTTTCATAAAATTATTATTACTTTAATAGGGTTGGGGAAAAATATAATTGAAATTAAATATCATCAAAGCTCTAACTAATTAATTCCATCCTGCTTCACTCTTATACTTTGTAAAATATACAACTACATCAGCTTCACTTTTATATTTCGTGAAATATATTATCCAATCAGCTTCACTTTTGTATTTTGTATAAAACCAAATTCCACTATAAGGTTGAGCTTCGCTTTTATACTTGGTTTCATAAACAATTAAATCGGCGTCACTTTTGTATTTCGTAACATAAATTACTTTATCAGCTTCACTCTTATATTTTGTTATGTATACAACTTGCGATTTTGATTCAGTTACAAATAAACATAGAAATATAAATATAACCCCTAAAATTATATAAGATTTTGATTTATACATATATATTAAGTTTTTATAAAAATATAACTTCATAAATTAAATATAAATACAAAAACACACAGTTTATAAAATATCATATTCTCCATGTTATAAATTCATCTTTAGAAGCTCAAATCTGAAAATATTTAAAGGGTTAAATAAAAACCTTTAATAAATAACTAAATATTCTTAATTTTTTATTTTAATAAAAATTTCTTTGAAATTTAATTCCTGAAAACTAATAATTCAGGAGAAAGGAGAATAAATGTCTTTAATTCTTACTAGAGATGACCTAATAAAAATACTACAAATGTCAGATTGTATAAATGCTGTTGAGAAAGCATTTGCAGAATTAACGAATGGCACTGCGGTTCTACCATTAAGGATTGGTATAAAATCAGATATGGGTTTGAATTTATATATGCCGGCATATCTAAAAGAAAGTCAGGCATTGGCTTGTAAAGTTGTTTCTGTTTATAAAGATAATCCTATTAAATTCGGGTTACCAACTACAATTGGAAAAGTCTTACTACAAGATCCCGAAACAGGAGAGGTAAAATGTATTATGGACGGTGGATATTTAACTGCTGTAAGAACAGGGGCAGCAAGCGGAGTTGCAACTAAGTATTTAGCAAATAAAGAAACGAATGGAATAGTTGGTATATTTGGTGCAGGTGTTCAGGCAAAAATGCAGTTATGGGCTATATACGAAGTCAGAAAAATAAAAAAAGCAATTGTTTTCGACTTATTAGAGGATGTTGCAAACAATTTTATTAACGAGATGAGTAAGAAGCTTAATTTGGAAATTACAAAAGCAAATTCTCCGGAAGAAGTACTTGAGGGAGATATAATCTGTACTGCTACCTCATCTTCAACTCCCCTATTTGATGGAAATAAAATCAGACCCGGAACACATATAAATGGTATCGGAAGTCATACACCAAATACCCGTGAGCTTGATACAATAACAATTAAAAGGTCTTTAGTAGTAGGTGATTCAACAGAAGCATGCTTCAATGAAGCCGGAGATATAATTATTCCATTTAAAAATAAAGAAATTACACAATCACATTTTTATGGTGAACTTGGTGAAATAATAACCGGTAAAAAGCAAGGTAGAACAGATGCATCTCAAATTACATTATTTAAATCAAATGGTTTAGCAATACAAGATGCAGCTACCGCAAAGTTGGTCTATGATAAAGCATTAGAGATGGGAATAGGTACTAATGTCAATATATAATTTAAAAATATAAAAATTAGTTACAAAAACTAAACAAGTTATTATTTGATAGTAATATTTTTTGCATACTTAGTTATTGTATTAACTATCTCTTTAATATCAGCCCTTAGAGTTAAAACAACTCATGATTTTATTTTAGGTGGTAAAAAATTCTCAGGGGTTTCTCTTGCTTTATCGGAAAGAGCTACAGGAGAATCAGCATGGTTATTGCTTGGTTTAACCGGAGAAGCTTATTTACTTGGCTTTCAGGCAATCTGGATTGCTCTTGGATGTATCATCGGAATAGGATTCATTTGGTTTGTTATGGGAAATAGGTTAAGAGAAGAAACTGAAAAGTACAATACCTTTACTGTTCCGGGATTACTTTCTAAAAGATTTCCGGGGTCTGAAAAACTAATTGGAATTATCTCTGCATTAATTGTTGTGTTTTTCTTCACATTTTATATAGCAGCGCAATTTAGCGGTGGCGGAAAAATCCTTGAGGATACTTTTGGATTAAATCCCTTTTGGGGTATGGTGCTAAGTTCTGTTATAGTTATTTTTTATTGTATGATTGGAGGATTTGTTACCGTCGTTGTTACTGATATATTTCAATCTATACTTATGATAATAACTTTAATCGTACTGCCTATTATACTTATTTCAATTGCTTTAATCAATAATGTTGACGCTTTAGCTATGCTTGCGACAACAGGAAAAACTTCATTGGTTGAAAATAATGGTTTCGTAGGGGTATTATTTATTTTAAGCGGGCTGAGTTGGGCTTTTGGATATACAGGACAACCACAATTATTAACGAGAATGATGGCTATAAAAAACGAAAGAGATGTTATTTACGCAAAGTGGACAGCAATATTCTGGACTATATTTGCATATATTGGTGCTTTAATTATAGGATATATGGGATTTGTTTTTGTGAAGAGCGGCTTTTTAAATATAGAGCAGACAAGTCTTATAAAAGATTATGAAACTGTACTACCTGTTTTAATAAACTTTTTCACTGCACCAATTATTGCAGGTTTATTATTATCAGGAGTTATATCTGCAACTATGTCCACTGCATCCTCAGAAATAATCGTAAGTTCTTCCTCTATTACAGAAGATATTATTATGAATCTCAAAAAGAACAATAGTGTTAATCAATTAGAACACTCAAAACTTTGGGTAAACAAAATTATTACACTCTGCGTAGGAATAGTTGCATTAATTCTTGCGATAACAGTTAAGGATACTGTATATGGATTAGTTTCTTATGCCTGGTCGGGAATTGGTTCTTCGTTCGGACCCGCTTTAATTTTACTTTTATTCTGGAAAAGATTATCAAGGGTAGGTGTAATTTCATCATTATTAGCTGGGACAATTGGTACTATAATATGGAAAAATTTCCTTTTAATTCCCACAGGTGTTTCAGAAAGGCTTGGTAGTTATGTTTTTGCGCTACTAATGGCTATTATTTTTTCACTAATATTTCCAGAAAAAAACAATCAATAAAAATGAAAGATTTTTATTATAAAAGTCCAATAGGGGTTCTTAAAATTACTGGTGATAATGATTATATTTACGGAATTGAATTTTCAAATAAGGAGAAAAAATCTCAAACCCCAACATATGAAAGTATTAAAGAATGTAAGAAACAACTTACTGAATATTTTAAAGGAAAAAGAAAAAAGTTCGATTTGAAAATAAGGTTATCAGGCACTCCTTTTCAAATAAAAGTATGGAATGAATTAAAAAAAATACCATATGGAAAAACTATTTCTTACTCAACAATAGCAAAGAAAATTGGTTTCCCAGGTGCATATAGGGCAGTAGGAAATGCAAATAATAAAAATAAATTCGCAATTGTAATCCCATGTCACAGAGTAATTGCAAAAAATGGTTCTCTTTCAGGCTATGCAGCAGGAATTGATAAGAAAAGATGGTTAATCAATTTAGAATCATCTAACAAATAGAAATATATAAAAAGGGATTGCAATGTCAGCAATCCCTTTTAAAATAAAAACCTACCTTACTATTTTCTTACTTCAATAGTATCATTGATTTTACATCTGTAAATTCTCCAGCGATAAGCTTGTAAAAATAAATTCCGGAACTAAGATTACCGGCATAAAATACCGCTACATGCTTTCCTGCCTGTTGGTTAGGATAAGAAAAACTTGTAACTTCACTTCCAAGACTGTTATAGATTGCTAATTTTACATCTGCTGTTTTTGCAAGATTATACTCTATCTTGGTAACGGGATTAAATGGATTTGGATAATTCTGGAATAACTGGAAGTTATTTACTACTTTGGGTTTCTCACCTGTTCCTGTAACTAAAGGACTTACATAAATTGTTGCTGTTCTCGTATGTACCGGAGTTCCATTAGGTCCTTTTGCAGTTACAAGTAATGTATAAGTTCCGGTGGTAACTCCACCTGTTCCTGTAATATTTATAGGAACATTCCCGGGAAACGTTGATAATTTATTTCCTGATGGGAAGGTAATATTTATCGTTCCTGATGGTGGTGTCGGAGAGATTGATGCCGAAACAATTACTGTATCTGTGTATAGTTTCACACTTGGCACCTGCATTTGAATTATAATGTTTCCATTATTGGAATTTAAGCTATCTTGAGTTGGATTTAATCGCATAGCAAAATCCGGGAAATATGCTGACATACTTGTATAATTATTATATCTGAAATCACACCATACAGGAACTGAAACTTTACCGTTAGACATAATTGCATCATAATCACCCTGATATGCCGGTGGGCTACCTGAGCTTGAAAGTTTCGTTTTTGCTATTTGATTTGTAATTCTCTGATTTGGAGCGAAAGTATTTCCTCCATCCGTAGTATAAGTAGCATATACATCCATACTATCACTTGTTGGGCAATTTCTTGTATCATACCATTTTATATAAAGATACCCCGTCTTATTATCACACCAGATTGCAGGAAAGAAGTTGTGATTGTTTTGTGTATTGGGATCATCATTTACAGTTTTTCTTGCTGACCAGGTTACTCCCTTATCAGTTGAGTATCTTAGAAATATATCAGGTTTATTTCCATTTCCTGCCGGCTCATTTGAAGCATATACACAATAAAGTCTACCTCTATAAGGACCCCAACTGTTATCAGCAGCAATAAAAGGATATGGTCTGGTTCTCATACCATTTACAGTAGAGCGACCTGAAATCTCTGTACCTATATAATTTGACCATTGTACTGAAGACTGCTGTGTAAAGTTTGCGCCACCATTTGTAGATAAAAAGAATGTATATACACCAGCTCCATTTGTTCCGCTATGAGTAACTGCATAAACACAACCACCAGAAATATTACCATTAGGTCCAACGCATACCATTGCGCCAGGCAATGAGTGCGGGGTTAGGGTTGCTGTTTCTGCAAAGGTAGTTCCTATATCTGTGCTTCTCCAAAACTTTGCTGTTCCAGAACTCGTCATTGTAGAATAAACATAATTCGAGTATGGTCCTGCGGTCATATCACAAGTAATCCAGTTCTTATCATTTCCACTTACAGCCGTTACATTGGTATAAACCCAGTTGATACCAAAATTTGTCGATTTAGCAACCCAACATCCGGTAATAGGACTTTTCATTGTTTCATAATAAAGGTTGCCTAAACTATCAACAGCGGTAACCGGGTCCCCTGCAGCATTGGGAAATGAAACAGTTGTCGTAAGCCAATCTAACCCATTATGGTTGTAAAAAGCAACATTAATGTTCCAACCAGTAAAAAATTGTAAGGGGTTTTTAGGATTAATTGAAATATGCCCCTCGGAATATGTGGTTCCCATAATAAAATTATCATAGTCATTAATTGTAATAACAGCATAAGGAACATAAACTACAGGCATATTCAAATTACGAAAATTCGGGGGAATTTGATCCAGTGTCGGATCATCAATTTGGGCAAATACAACACTTATAAACAAAGTAAGTGTTGTAATAAAAAAAAGAAATAAGAATGCTTTCTTCATTGGCGAGATTTAATTTATTAATTAGTTTATTAAAATGTAGTTTTTTATCATCAATAAAAAATATAATATTCAATAAAAATCATCTAATTATTCAACAATTATCTTTTCAATAGTATAAAAGATAATTTAAATATTACAAAATTTCTATATAAACTCAACAAGTATTTATTTGAAAAAGTTCTTAGATAAATAATCTTCATAAAAATAATTTAATATTATTATCATTGAGATTCAAAGTTTATAATCATAGTTTTGAATAAATAAATAAAAATATGAACAAAATAACATTTATAATTATTTTTTTATTTATAGTCTCTTCTCTAAATTTATATTCTCAGTGGATTCCGGTAGGATTAGGAACACCTTTAGGAGGAGATATCAATGAGTTAAAAGTATATAATTCAAAAATGTATGCTGGTGGTACTGTTACTCTGTTTCGTTCAACAGATAATGGTAATAACTGGAACGGATGTATTCAAGGATTTGCTCTTTATGCATGGAATATTGCGAAAAATAATTATGCTATTTATTGTGGTCTTGGCTCATCAACAATGTATTATTCAACAGATGATGGTGAAACCTGGCCTCAAATGACAACCTTTCCACAATTAGCGGGTGGTATACATGATATTGAATGTGATAATAATTTTATTTATACGCAGACTGCAATGTATTTTCTAAAATCATCAAATAATGGACAAAATTGGGTAACTGAAAATAATCCCGGTGGGTTTGTGCTTTTTTACTCAAACGGTAGACTATATTCCGCTGGAGCAGGATTAAAAGTATCAACAAATAACGGAACTAATTGGACAGTAATTTTTAATCAACCAACAACATCTATATTTGTTGAAGACTCGGTAATATTCGCAGGTTCTCAAGATAATGGACTCTATCGCTCCGGAAATTATGGTCAGAATTTCATTAATATTATTCCCGGTTATATAAGAGTTAATGCAATTTATAAATATAATGATTATGTTTTCGTTGCTGCAGATACTATGAATCCGCCTTTCTATACAGCACATAATCTTTATGTATCAACTAATAAAGGATTTAGTTTTATAAAGAGGAATCAGGGATTAGACAGTGTATCAATTACCTCTTTTACTTATCACGATAATTATATTTATATTTCGGTTGGAAATTACGGAACTACAAATGTTGCGATTTATAAGCGTCTCTTACAAGATATTATTGGTATAAAGAAATATGAAGGTATTGTTCCTGAATCCTTTGAGCTTTACCAAAATTATCCGAACCCATTTAATAAAACTACAATAATAAAATTTCAAACTAAATCTAATGGTTTAGTAGAGCTAAAAGTTTTTGACTTAAGCGGAAAAGAGATTAAAACACTAATAAATGAAAACCTTAATGCAGGTTTATATCAAGTTGAATTTGATTCGGAAAGTTTAACAAGTGGAGTATATTTTTATAAATTAGTCACAAATGGTTTTGAATCTGTTAAAAAAATGATTTTGGTAAAGTAATTTAAAGATATTGATATAAATCTCCTGCTCCTTGTCTTAAAATTTTAAATTCATTATCGGAGCAATCAACTATTGTTGATGGTCGAATTCCCCCTAAACCGCTATCAATTACAATATCAACAAGTTTAGAATATTTTTCATATATCACAGCAGGGTCTGTTTCTACTTCACTTACCTCTACAATCTCAATATCTTTATCACGAAGGGAAGTTGTAATTATAGGATTACCAAGTAATTTAACTATTTCAAGGGGTACTTTGTGATCAGGAATTCTAATTGCTACAGTTTTTTTCTTCTTTTTCATCCAAAGAACTCTTGACGGGACTTTATTATTTGCTTTAAGTATAAACGTGAAAGGTCCGGGGAGCGCTTTTTTCATCACCCTAAAAACCATATTATCAATAGGAACAGTAAAATCTGATAATTGGCTGAAATTATCACACAAAATTGAAAGCGTTGCTTTCTCAATATCTAATCCTTTAATTCTACACAACTTTTCTACTGCTTTTTGATTATATATATCACAACCCAAACCATATATTGTATCGGTGGGATATATAATAACACCACCATTATTCAGGCATTCAACAACTGTTTTAATTTTTCTTTGTTCCGGGTTTTCCGGATGAATTTTTAACAACATTTAATAAAAGTTAAAATACTTTTAATTAAAAAACACTTTTGCAACATTATATATTTCCAGGTCAACAGTTTTCAGTTTAGAAATTGCAAGTTTAATTGTAATATCTGTTATTTTATTTGACTGAATTGCACACATACGACCGAATTTTTTATCCCTCACCATCTCAACGGCATAAACTCCAAATCTTGTACCAAGCATTCGATCAAATGCAGATGGTACTCCTCCTCTCTGAATATATCCAAGTATTGTCGCTCTGGTATCAAACCCTGTTCGCTTTTCAATTTCCTCGGCAAGAAAATAACTTACTCCACCAAGCCTTGCTCTTCCAAAGTCATCAAATTTTTGTTTAATAATTGACTTTTTTTCTTTTCCGAATATTTCCTCTTCAATAAAAGTAGCTCCTTCTGCAACAACAATAATAGAAAACAGTTTACCTCTTTTATATCTGTTTTTAATTACTTTTACAATTTCGTTAATCTTTGTCTTTTTCTCTGGTATAATAACCACATCAGCTCCACCTGCAATTCCGGAATATAATGCTATCCATCCAGCATGCCTTCCCATAACTTCAAGTATCATAACTCTATGGTGTGATTCAGCAGTAGTATGTAAACGGTCAATTGCTTCTGTTGCTATATTTACAGCAGTATCAAATCCGAATGTGTAATCCGTTCCATATATATCATTATCAATAGTTTTAGGAACTCCAACTACATTAATACCTATTTCATAAGCTTTCTGAGCAATATGCATAGATCCTTCCCCCCCTATGGCGATAATCGCATCAAATTGTTCCTTTGCTATTTTATGTTTCAAAATCTCATCACCATTTTTTTGTTGAAACGGGCTAAAGCGAGAAGTACCCAAAATAGTTCCACCACGATTAATAATTCCTGCAACAGAATTCAAATTAAGCGAAATATAACTTTCATCAAATAATCCTTTCCATCCTTGCTTTATTCCAACAGCATTAAAACCTAACTGATCACACTTTCTTGTAATTGCACGAATAACTGCATTTAAACCGGGGCAGTCCCCTCCACTTGTTAAAATACCAACTTTCAATATCTGAAAATTAATTTATAAATATATTATGAATAAAAGTTAAATATTTTAATAAATTCTAATTTAATTAAATGCCAAAATTATCATACAATATCTGAAAGGCAAACTATTTTTTACTTTTACCTTCTGTTTCTGTTTTATCTTTATTCTCTATATTAGAATCACTTTGAAGTTCTGTTGTTATTGTATGTTTATAAGTTTTGGTTACATCTTTAACTGGTGGATCATTTATTAAATATTTGAACCGCTTTACAAATTCACTGGAAGTCATTTTTCCTATAAGGGCAAGTCTTGCAACGTTTTTAACTTCATCAAAATCATTTTGCTCTATTCTAATCATATATTTTCTTGCAACTTTATAACTGTCTGAATCTATATCGACTTCCCTTACTTTTATTTTTCCATCTTTACCAATTATATCGCCAAACTTTATTGGAATTAATTTCCCCTTATCTACTGTTACAATCGCTCCACTATGCCCGCTAAGTAAATATCTTACAGCTGCATATCCCAAATCCTGTGTATATTCACAATCAAAGGGTATTGGGTCTGCACATCTAAGTTCGTATCCTATGTCTTTATTTACTATTGTTATATCTACATTTCTCTCTCTTAATCTTCTTCTTACTTCGTCTTTAGCAATACGGCCTAAATCAATTTCAGACAACCGAATATTACCATGTGTATCTTTTTCTAAATTAACATAAGGATGGTTTTTCAATTCTTCCTGGTCAACTTTATAAATTATTCCTTCAGCAAGTACTGCAACACCATAGGGGTGTCCCATAGACATACGTTTAATAGCCGCTCCTTCAAGAATATCACAAATAGTATCAAACTTTATAGTTCTGTCCCTAAATTCTTCTCCTATTATTGTAAGGGTTGCACCTGCTGCTTTTCCAATACCAAGGGCTAAGTGTCCAGCGCTTCTACCCATTGTAACGACATAATACCATCTTTTAGTAGTTGAGGCATCCATCATAAGAGACTGTACAATATTAACACCCATATGTCTTGCAGTTTGAAATCCAAATGTCGGCATATTACCCGGTAATGGCAAATCATTATCAATAGTTTTGGGAACATGAGCAATTTCAAGTTGCCCTTTTGTTAAAGATTCAATTGTATAAGCACTTGTAGCGGTATCATCACCACCAATAGTAACAATATAGTCAAGTTGTAATTCTGTAAGTGCTTTAATGGTCAATTCAAGTTTTTCTTTAGAGGTAGTAGGGTTCTCTCTTGATGTTCCAAGAATACTCCCTCCAAGAAAATGAATTCTTGAAACATCATCAATTCTTAATTCTTTTACATGGGTAGAATCCCCTTTCACAAGATACTGAAATCCATCAAGTATACCTATAACATTCAAGCCAGAGTTAATCGCCTCAATAGTTACTGACCTAATTACCCCATTAATACCTGGGGCAGGTCCTCCTCCTACTAAAATTCCAAGAGATTTTTTTCTAAAATGGTCTTTAATCATTACAAAAATTTATTTTATCATATAATATAAATAAATTTATCTTTAATCTCAACTCATCGAAAAAAACATTGAATTTTTAAAAAATTATATTAAAGTAAAATCGTTTATATTTTAAATAATTTTCCACTCCAATAAATTTATAGAAGATAATAAGTTAAGTTAATTATTTCAGAATCAGTTCTTTTTCATTGTTGAATGAAAATTTCAGAAATAGAAGAAAAGCTACAGAATATATAATAGCTGAAATAACATAGATTAACTTAAATCCTGAAATCATAGAAATTAGCATAATAAGGGCAGTACCTATGACGGAAAAGAAACCATTTACTGCCCAGCAAATTGGTATTGTACTTTTATCCAATATGCCAAGTTTTGTTATACCAAGAGGGAAAGGCATACCCATAAAAAAACTGATCGGAAAAATAATTATGATTGAAAATAAAACTTTTAAAAATAAACTTGTTTTTACTAATCCGTAGAAAATGTTTGGGACAACTAAACCAATAAATAGACAGCATAAAACAATTAACAGAAAAATGTATCTAATATATTTCTCGGGCATATTTTTCGATACTCTACTTCCAATACCAGAACCAACAAGCATAGTTGAAATTACAGTAAGCATTGTATATACTGGTTGCCCTAAAAATAAGGTAAATTTTTGCATCATTGAAATTTGAATCATAATATAACCCAACCCAAGTAATGAAAAATAAATTATAAAATATTTTTTTACATTTTTACTACTTTTATTAATTAAAACTTCTGAATCATTTTTCTTCTGGAATACAAATGGAAAAATTAAAAACAAACAGGAAATAATTATAATTTGAACTAATAAAATTATAATTGTAACTTCTGCAACTGGTTTATCCTTAATTGCAAATATAGCACTTTTATCTTGTGAGAGTACTTCTTTAATATTATCAAAATTTAATCCTCTAAATCCGATGTTGTTATCAAAAAAAGGTTTATTATCTGTAGCGGGGGTAATATCAAGATTATATTTATTTTTGATATTTAAAATTTCTTCATTAATATCAGGGTTTTCAATCAAATTCCCAATATCTGATTCAGGTAAAGATTCTTCTTCTATTTGGGGAAAATATAAAGTCTCTAAATTTAAATCTATTGCTTCAAGTTTAATATTATAAACTTCTTCAGGTGAAAATCCATTCTTTTTATAAATTACCCCCGCCAAAAAACTTTTTCCTTCTTCAAGTTCAAGTGAAGTTGGTTTTCTTTTAAAGACAATAATTTTTTCTTTAAAATTACAATAATCAGAATTTTCACTAATATTATTTCTTTTTTCAACCCCACTTCCAAAATCTTCACTATCAACTACTCTTAGGGTTGTAATCAATTTGAATAGTTGAGTTTCTGGACGGGATATGTATAAAACTCCAGAATCAGTAAGTTTTCCAATGTATTCACTTATTGCTTCTCTGGTAAGGATGTAATTTTCTACCATACTCATAGCACCACTTGAAACTGCGGATGCTGAAATTGTATGAGCAGATATAATTACGTCAAATTTCTCATCTCTTTTATTTAGTTCTGCTCTTGCATCGTTAGTAATAAGTTCAACCGATTTGTTATTTTTTATAAGGGGTCCCGTCCAGTATGATAATTTATTTGAAATTAAGTTATTAAGAATACCATTAATTTCTACTCCAACAACTTTTTTTGCTTTATGGTAAAGACTAACAAGAATTTCTCCTCCCCCTGCAGACCCAATAATAAAAACATTTCTGTTTGAATCTGTTCCATATTCTTTATTCGCAAAAGCAAGATTCGACGCATCTGCAGGTTTTCTCAATATTGGAAGCGATTTAACGAATGGAATATTTGTATTCGCATTTCCAGCATCAATTATTCCAATATATAATCTATATCCATCAATAGGTTCATCTTCATCCGAAACTACATCAACTTTTGAAAAAGAATTCCATTCTGTTAAAATCTTCAAATCAGGTCTGAGCTCAGCAAGATTCACAATTTTTTTGTTTGGCGATACATTAATTTTTAAAACCGTACTCTTATTATAAAGCACAATTATTGAAATAAAAATTAATGCAAGGGAAACAAAAATTATTTTTCTGTATTTCTTATATGAAAAAACAACGGAAGATAAAAATCCAATAATAGCAACTATTGCGATTGTCCCATCGCTACCCACTAAAGGAACAAAAACAATAAATACAAAACAGGCAAAACCAGCTCCTAACAGATCAAAAAAATATAATGTGTGTATATTCTTTTCAAACTTTGTTATTAATAAAGCAATAATCAGACCCGCGAAAAAAAACGGTATTGTAATCAGAATATAATATAACGGTAAATAAATAAGTTGTATTCTTTCTGACAGTAAGCTAAATGGATCAACCGGTATCAAATTCATAATATAGAATGAAATCAGAACAGTTGCACCAAATACAATTGATAATACGGAAGTTGTTAAACTATTTTTCCTGCTTTGAAAAATTTTGAAGTTTGCAAGAAACACTCCACTTATACCGAATCCAAGCAATGCAATACTTATAATCATAAATGCAAAATTATACCATAGGGAAACTGATAATACTCTTGTTAAATTAAATTCATGAATCAGAACCGCCATAGATATCAAAAATATTCCTATGTAATTATTAGCAGTAAAACTTTCTTCAAAATTTTTAAGGGGCTGTTTAGCATTAATTTTTTTCATTTTTCTTCGGGTTGTTAATTATTTTTAAAATTAATCATTTAATAATAAAATTTTAATATTAAAAATTAAATTTTCCGTATATCTATTAAGTATTCATTATTCATTTTTTATTTAATAATTTTTAATTTAACTTTGAACAGTAATAATTTTTGATGAAATTATTAAAGTTATCTTTTTTAATTCTAAAAAAAGATTTAAAGTCCGAGATAAGGGATAGATATGCTTTAAACTCTCTTTTAATGTTTGTGCTGGTTATAATTTTAATTATAAAGTTCTCTTTCGGAAATGAAAATATTTCCTCTGAAATTTTATCCGGTATTTTTTGGATTGCTATATACTTTACAGCGGCAAGTGGCTTATCAAGGGTTTTTATTAAAGAAGAAGAAAGGGAAACTTCCATTGCTTTAAAGGTGACAGTAAATCATACGGAAATATTTATTGGAAAATTACTTTTTAATTTTAGTTTAACTTTATTTTTAAATACTATCATTCTTTTTTTATTTTTATTAATAATTGAATTTAAAATAAAGACTTTGCCCGGCTTTTTATTTATATTTACCTTAGGTAATTTAGGATTAATAATATCTTCAACTATAATCGCCGCAATAATATCAAAGGCAAATGTAAAAGGAGCATTATATCCAGCTCTTTCATTTCCGGTTTTGTTACCTATCTTAATTTCGGTCATAAATGGTACAAATCTTACTTTAAATACAAACAATTTTGAAGAATTACTCCCTGATATACAAATACTAATTTCATATTGTATTGTTGTGTTAACAATATCTTTAATGGTCTTTAAGTTTATATGGGAAGATTAATTAAAAAAGTTTTATATAAAAAATAAAACCATAATATAAATGAGATATTTGTTTTTATTATTGTTCCTTACTTTTCCTGCAATATTATTGTCTCAGGAAGGTATTATTTTAGAAAAGATAGAGTTTTTTGAACGGGGATATGAAGCGCCAAAAGAAGAAATAACCTATGCAACTGATTTCTCAAAAGAAAATACAAGGTATATTTGGACAAGGGTATTTGTGCAGAATCTGTTTTACCAAAAGACAGACCAATCTCATTTAGTTCTATTTAGATATTATAATCCATATGATTCACTTATTGCAGAATTTACCGCAACATTGAATATAAAAAGAGAGCAGGAAAAAGCTTATGCCTCAAGGGGATGGGGCTGGGAAGAGCCGGGGCGCTGGAAAAATGGTATATATAGAGTAGAAGTATATATTGATGAAATTTTTATGGGAGAAAAACAATTTATAATAATTGAGCAAAAATATCTTCAACCCGCAGAGCAAACAGTAGAACTTATCAAAATAAAATTTTGGGAGAGCCCGGAAAGTGGTCTTGAAATAAATAAACGGGTTTATACCAATAAATTTTTAAAAAGTAAAACAAGATATATTAATACAACATTAGAAATAAAAAACTTACAATATGGAATTTCCGATAACACTGTAAATTTATATTTAAAATATTATTTACCAGATGGTACATTATGGGAAATACCTAAAATTAGTGTTGTAATTGAACAAGACTGGGAATATGCAGAAATTTATAATGGGTGTGGTTTTAGCGAACCGGGATTTTTCGAACCAGGTACATACAGGGTAGAGGTGCATTATTGCGGAGAAATTTTTGCTGTTGGATATTTTACCATTACTACTCAATAAAATATAATGCTGTTAAATAAAATTAAATTTAACTTAACACAAAATTTTAGACAAAATATATTATTACATTATGCTATTATTATCCTTTTATGTATAATAATCCTTATTCCTTCATTTAAAAATGGATTTTTCGGAGATGATTATTCCTGGCTATTACAAGCAAAGGAAAGCTCGCTTAAGAAAGTTGGGGTAATATTCTTTGAGCCTGCACCTTATGAATATTTCAGGCCAATTCCAAAGGTAATATTTGCTGTTCTTTGGAATATATTTCCTCTATCTCCTATAGAAAAAGAAGGTAATATATTTTATTACAGATTTTTAGTATTGTTAATTAATATTTTAACCACAATAATTTTATATAACTTAATATCACAAAAATTCAATAAGTCAATCGCGTTTATTACAGCTTGTTTTTTTTCTGTAATTTCCTGCCATTCTGAAGCTCTTTATTCCATAAATTGTTTAAACGAACTACTTTCAGCTTTGTTTATTCTTTTAGGTTTGTTTTTATTTGTTAAGTCAAAACATTTTATTTCAGCTAAAATTTTCTTTTCAATAATTTGTTTTTTACTGGCAGTACTCTCCAGAGAAAGTGCTTTTTGTTTTATATTTTTATTGTTCTTGTTTGACTACTCCCCGAAATATCAAGGGGAAAAAAGCAGTGTAAACTTTTCACAAAAAATTGTAATTATATTAGTTGTTTCACTACTTTATATAATCCTGAGATTAATTTCTTATCATTACTACTTTGAATTATATTCCTCCGGGAATTACGGTATTATAGACACAAATATATTTCGATACTTCTATAAAATTTTTCATTACTTTATCAATATAATTTTTCCAGTTAAGACTATATTTTATATAATTGGTTTTGAAAATTACGAAAAGCTTAGAAATGCCTTTCTTAATCCCGCTGATAATATAAAATTGTTTTCTTTTCTCGTTTTCTCATCAATCATAATATTGTCAATTTTAATTTTCTTATTCAAAGTCCTTTTTAAACCTCAAAAACTACCAAAAGATAATTTATTAGGTTCAAACTATTTTAGTTTTGTTTTTCCTTTTTTATTTACATTATTTGCTTTAATCGTTTATTTACCGCTAAATGGTACAGCGGAAAGATTTTTATATCTTCCTTCGATCGGAATATGTTTATTGTTTGCTGTTTTTGCAGAGAGGTTTTTCGAGGGTTATAAAAAAGCATCTTCAAAGGCTGTAGTTATCTTGGTTGTGTTTATTTTAATTTTTATTTATTCCGCATCAATGTACCAAAGAGCATTTATGTGGAGAGAGACATCACTAAGAACTAAACACTTATTAATTAAGTTAGAAGAAAAAATTAATAATTCTATATTTGAATCCCAAAATCAAAATTTTGAGATTAATAATAAGAAGACTTTGAATATACTTCTATTAGATATACCAACAATAGAAAAAGGAACTTATTTTGTAAATCAGTACAATTTTAATCATATCTGGAAATTCTATTACCCGAAAGAAAATGTAAGATTTTGGTTTTATAATAAACCAGATAATCTTGAGGTTGACTTGACCTTTTCTATTAACGAATTAAAAGAATAAATTCATTCTTACATTATATTTTTGCGGGGGGTAAATCAAAAGATGTATCTTTTTTTTCCATTGCTCTCCATAGATTCTGACAGGGAAATCTGTTTTCGTAAATTGCTCTTGAAATCATTACAGAATCTACTCTTGGTATGTTTAAATCCATTATCGATTTTAAATGCATGTAAGATCCGATACCGCCTGCAACCGTAATTTTAAGAGACGTATTCTGCGCCAATTCAACAATTCTTTCAAGGAAAGGACCACTATAATTTCCTACTCTTGTTACATCCTGGTAAATTATTCTTGTTGCACCACATTTTTCAACCTTCTTTGCAAATTCAAGGGGAGTTATATTAGCATAATTAATCCATCCGTTTGTAACAACATTATTGAGCTTTTCGTCTATACCAACAACAATTTTAACCGGGGAAAATTTATCAACTAATTTATTAATAAAACCCGGGACAGTAATAGCAGCCGTTCCAATTACAAGTCTATATACTCCAAGTTCTTTTATCATCTTTTCTGCAACTTTAATATTTCTAATTCCACCCCCAAGTTGAATTGGCATATCAACCGAATGTGCAATTTCCTTAATAATACCATAGTTTTTCATTTCACCATATAAGGCACCATCAAGGTCTGTAATATGGAGGGCTTTAAAGTTCTCTCGCCTTAACAATTTTGCCACTTTTACAGGATTATCAGTATAAAATTCAGTTTTATCATCAAGCCCCGAAAATATACGCAAGCATTTTCCATCCATTATATCTATCACAGGTATTACGAGCAACATAATAACTATTAAAATTAAAAATTAACTTTTTAAAAAGTACTATTATAAAACGGAGGTTGTATTAGACAGTTTTATCTTCTTACAATTGCTAATTTTCCCTTCCCAACTTTACTTCCATCTTTATTATATGCAACAACAATATAAATTCCTGATGGAACAAGATTTCCATTTTTATCAAGGCCATTCCAACTTGCTATTCTTCCACCGGGAGAAGTAAGCTCTGCAATTACTTCACCTGTTAAAGTAATAATTTTTACATTAGAATTTTCTACTAATCCATCAATCTTTAACTGAACATTAGATGGAAGTATATATGGGTTAGGTTGGCAAATAATTTCATTAAATTCTTCTAATGGTCTTATTGCATCAGTGCTTACAACTGATAAACCTTTATTTGTTCCGAAATATGCTTTACCTGTTCTGGGGCTAACAATAATGCAATTAACTTTATTATCAGTTATTGGGCTATTAGAAATATTAAACTGCTCAATTAATGTACTACCATCTTCAGATAAATGAAATATTCCATTGGATTCCGTTCCAATCCATTTGTGGTTTAAAACATCAACGGCAATACATCTACAATTTTCTGTAAATGGAACTTTAAGCCCTCCAGAAATTAAACTAACTTTTACGGGGGCGGGCTTTTTAGAGGGGTCCTTTATTGCTGCTAAGGGATTACTTATTATAAACACACCATTATTTGAAGCAATCCAGACCTCATTTTTTTTATCAACAATTACATCAGTAATATCATCAACAGAAAAGTCACTTAAATAATAGAATCCATAAACATCATCATTTGTATTACCAATAGTATTATTGTCATTGAAGAAATAGAGACCTTTGGGTGAAATTTCTCCTGATACAACCCATTTTGTATTGTATGCATCAATAGCAACTTCTTCAAGGTTGCTTGATGAAATTACCGGTGGATTAGTAAAATCATAGAAAATGGAGTCGCCATTATAAGCATATAACGATTTATTGGAATTTTGCACATAAAAACTTAACCAGAATCTGCCACTATTATCAAAGGCTCCGCCAGAAGGGACGCAAAATGTAGGGGCGTTTGGTATGCCAGGTAGGTTAGAATTTGTAGGATTATAATTTTTCATCGTACCATCAGAATAAATTATAGTTGCACCACCACCAAAGCTAAGAGCCCAAACAACATTGTATCCTGCAATAACTTTACTTATATTATTATTGTTACCAAGTTGCGGATAAATTTCCTTAATATATGGATACCAGTTCACACCATCAAATTTATAACATCCTGCATCCAAATTTGCGCCAGCTGCCCAAATATTTCCAAAATCATCTTCTGTTAAATAGTTAAAAATATTCCTATGGGGACCAGATGGATAAAACTTTATAAATTGCCCATTGATAAAAATAATCAATCCGTTTTCTCGTTCTGCTATCAGTGGATTTCCGGAATTATCTTTCGATATAACATTAAAATCTCCGTTTTGGTAATATTTAAATATATTTCCTAAGTCATTTTTAAAAGCGTATTGAATATTTGTATCAGTTACTATGAATAGTTTATCTTCAATTGCTTTAGCGAATTTTACTTTTGCAGTAGCTATCAAAGGGTTGGGATAGGAATACCAACTTCCGTTGAAATAATAACTAAACCCAAAATCAGATCCGGCAAAAACTTTACCATCAAAGGGTTCAATTGTATTAATATTTCCATCTAAGGGAGATGAATTATAATTACTCCATGATGATGGATTGTTTAAATTCCCTGTTATTTTAGCGTATGCAATTCCAGATGCGGTTCCTGCAAATATAGTATCATTAGAAATTGCTAATCTATTTACTTTCGTTTTAAAAGAAAATGTTCCCAATTGATAATAAGGTGCGTCTACAAAATTTAAATTAATAAGTGATATTTTTTGAATACCATAACTTGTAGCAACAAAAATATAATTTCCATAAATAATGAAATCATTAATCGATTTGTTAGTCTCGGTAGAGTTTTTGATGTCATAAATATATTTCCATTTTTTATCGTTCAGATTATAAATGGAAATTGAACCATCTGAAGCCCCAATCCATAGTCTATTCTGACCATCAATAATAACAGATAAAATATCATTATTAATCAGCCCACTAATATTAGTAAATTCTCCCTCAATTTTACCTGTCACAACATTTATAAAGAAAAGTCCACCTTCAGTAGCACAATATGCAATGTTATTTGAATTACTTACGGCAATTGAGCGGATATTCTTCTTATTCGTATATATTTCCCATTTTCTCCCATTAAATGACACTGCTTCTTTATCTTCGGCAGCAAAAGTGTTACTCATATAAAGAACAAAAATTCCCAATAAAACCTTCAAGATTAAATTAAGAATTTCATAATCTTTTTTAAAAAAAATACCTGAATATTTGTTTTTTATACACATTTTTCAAAAGTATATTTTAAAATAGTTCAATAATATTTATCCGAAACATTAAAATGAAATAATTTATTATAAAAATCAATACTTTTAGGATTATTCACACATTATATATTAAAATAACAGTTTTAAATTTTAAATTAATATATTATAATCAACAGTTAGAAATCAAATTATCTATAGTTTTTACTTAATCATTTTCACAAAGAGACTTATAAAATTGTCTATCAACTAATATTTAACATTTTACATTTTACATTTATTATGTATTTTTAAATTGTTATTTATTATTGTTGAATATTTTAAATATTAAACTTTAAAAAATAACTTATAAAAACAGCAAGTTATATAATTACAAATGGTATATAAATAAAAGTTGAAATTTTTTATGGATGAAAAAAACAAAATATCAATAGTAATCCCGTTATATAATGAAGAGGAATCCTTAGAAGAATTACATAAATTAATAAAAGTGGTTTTAGAAAGAAATAGTTCTGATTATGAAATTATTTTCGTAGATGATGGAAGTACAGATAATTCCTGGGAAAAGCTGAAAGAAATAAAAAAGAGGGATCCATTTGTAAGGTGTATAAAGTTGAGAAAAAATTATGGTAAATCGTCTGCTCTTGCAATTGGGTTTAATCACTGTACTGGAGATATTATAATAACGATGGATGCAGATTTACAAGATGATCCGGAAGAAATACCTGAACTTGTTTCTAAAATAAATTCAGGGTATGACCTTGTTTCCGGTTGGAAAAAAATCAGACACGATCCGTTTATAAAAAAACATACATCAAAATTTTTCAATTTTGTTACTTCAAAAATTTCGGGAATAAGATTACATGATTTTAATTGTGGATTAAAAGCATATAGAAAAGAAGTTATAAGTTCAATTAAGGTATATGGTGAACTACATAGGTATATACCAGCCCTTGCCCATATGCAGGGATTCAAAGTAACAGAAAAAATAGTCAAACATCACCCAAGAAAATACGGAAAGACAAAGTTTGGTGCAAGCAGATTTGTAAAGGGATTCTTTGATTTATTGACTGTACTATTTACAACGCGTTTTATTAGAAGACCATTACATCTTTTTGGTACATTAGGGTTAATATCTTTTATAGTTGGAGCAGGTATAACTATTTACCTCACAATAATGAAATTTCTCTACGGGGAATACTTAACGAACAGACCTCTTTTTCTTGTTGGAATTTTATTTATAATTTTAGGTGTACAACTATTTTCCATTGGTTTAATAGGAGAAATGATTACAAAATCTTTAAATACTGAAAAAGATATACTCGTAAAAGAAATTTTAGATTAATTAATTTATTGATAAGTATGATAAGCAAAAAAGCACAAATAGGAACAAATGTAAAGCTTGGTGAATCTGTTACAATTGAAGATGATGTTATTATTGGAAATAATGTTGAAATAGGTAGTTGCGTTTTTATCGGCAATGGCGCAAGAATTAATGACGGTGTAAAAATTTTTCATGGTGCATGTGTTTCCGGTATCCCGCAGGATTTAAAATTTAAGGGGGAGGTTTCTATTGCTGAAGTTGGAAAAAATACTGTAATAAGAGAATTTGCAACGATACATAGGGGAACAGCCTGGAGTTATAAAACTGTAATTGGTGAAAATTGTTTGCTAATGGCATATTCACATATTGCACATGATTGTGTATTAGGAAATAATGTTATAATAGCAAATGCAGGTAACCTTGCAGGACATATAAAAATTGATGATTTTGCAATTTTAGGGGGGTTATCAGCTATTGTCCAGTTTAATAATGTGGGAAAGCATGTAATGATTGCGGGAGGTGTGGTAATAAGAAAAGATATTCCCCCGTTTATTTTAGTTTCTCATCCTGAAGATGTAAGATATTCAGGAATTAATATTGTAGGATTAAAAAGAAGAGGATTTTCAAATGAAAGAATAAAAAAAATTAAAGACATATATAAAATAATTTTTGAATCCAAGTATAATGTTTCTGATGCATTAAAAAAGATAAAAGACGAATTTGAACCAGATGATGATTTAAAAGATATAGTAAGTTTTATTGAAACGAGTAAGAAGGGAATTGTTAAAGGAATTAGAGGAAAATAATTTAACTTAAAAAAATGACAACAAGCAAAAATATCATAGATGTAAAAAACATTACCACAAAGGTTCTGCAAGCGATGAAAGACAAAGGCATTAAAATAACGATGCTTACTGCTTATGATTATTTAACGGCTAAGCTTCTCGATCTTGCAGGAATTGATGTAATTCTAATTGGAGACTCTCTAAGTAATGTAATACAGGGAAATGAAACTACTTTACCTGTAACTCTCGAGGAAATGATATATCATACAAAAATTGTAAGAAGAGCAGTAAAGAAAGCCTTTGTTGTTGCTGATATGACCTTTATGAGTTATCAAGTAGGGGTAACAGAAGCAATAATTAATTGTGGCAGGGTTATGAAAGAAACAGGCTGTGATGCTGTAAAAATGGAGGGAGGCGCATACCTGGCTGAAACAGTAAGACGTTTAGTAGAAATCGGTATTCCTGTTATGGGACATCTTGGTTTAATGCCACAATCTATAAATAAATACGGTAGCTATAAAACCCGTGGAGAAGATAAAGAGGAGGCGGAACAAATTTTAAAAGATGCTCTTATTCTTGAAAAAGCAGGAGCCTTTGCAATTGTGTTGGAAAAAATTCCTGCGTCGCTTGGCAAAAAGGTTACGAAGCGCCTGAAAATTCCAACTATTGGTATTGGCGCTGGTCCATATTGTGATGGACAGGTGCTTGTAACACATGATATGCTTGGATGGGTAGATCCAGATAAACATGCAATGCCAAGATTTGTAAGAAAATATATGAATCTTTCAGACGATATGAAAAATGCTTTTCAGAGATTTATAAAAGATGTCCGTACAAATAAGTTTCCTTCAAAGAAAGAAAGTTACTAAAAATATTATAAATTCAGGCACAACTTTTAAAAAATAATTTTTGTTAGAATTATATTAGAAAGTAATTAAAATAATTTTTAGTTAATGCAATATTCAACCATTTTCAAGAAAATAGAAAGACTTATTTTAACCAGTAAAAATATAGTTTTAACCACGCACCTAATTCCAGATGGAGATGCTATTGGTTCCGAACTTGCCTTTTATTATTATCTCAAAGCAAAAAATAAAAATGTAAATATTATCAACCATTCTCCCACACCAGATAATTATAAATTTCTTGATTCAAAAAATGTAATAAAAATTTTTTCAGAAGACATAGTAAAAAATATAGAATTAATTGAGAAAAGTGATTTGATTTTTCTATTAGACACAAATGAATACAATAGAACTAAAGGTTTATCAGAATATTTAACTAAATCTAAGGCAAAGAAAATTTGTATCGATCATCATTTAGGATTTAATAAAAATTTTTTCGATATTTATCTTTCTGATACAACAGTACCAGCTACTGCAATATTAGTGTATAAATTAATTAAAAATGATAACCCTAAATATATAAATAAAAAAGTTGCTATTAATTTATACGCCGCTATAATGACTGATACTGGTTCGTTCAGGTTTCCCCGCACAACAGCAGAGACTTTCTTAATTAGTGCTGATCTTATAAATAGGGGGGCAGACCCTGTAGTGATATATGAGGAAACATACAATAAATTAAGAAAAGAAAAGATAAAATTACTTGGGAAATTCATTGATAGTTTAACTTTTCACAGTAAAAACTCACTCGCTATTGGAATTATTACACAAAAAGATTTAAAAGAACATAACTCTGATGCACAAGATTTAGAAGGATTTTCAACATTAATAATGTCTATTAATAAAATAAAAATGGGAATTGTTATTGTTGAAATGAAAAACGATATAAAATGTTCTTTCCGGTCAAAAGGAAACTTAAATGTTAGAAACTTTGCAAAATATTTTGGAGGGGGAGGACATAAAAATGCGGCAGGGGCAACATTTCCTTTACAGAACCCTTATCATCTCAAAAGAAAACTTATAAATCATTACAATAAGTTTTTCACTAAATAGAAAATTAATTTCTTTCTATTCAATAGAAGCAAGGTATCTTTCTGCATCAATTGCCGCCATACATCCAGTACCTGCTGCAGTTATTGCTTGTCTGTAATAACTATCCTGTGCATCACCACAGGCGAAAACGCCCGGGATTTTTGTTTTTGTGGATTTTGGCTGAGTAATTATATATCCAACTTCATCCATATCAAGCCAGTTCTTAAAAATATCAGTATTGGGTTTATGACCAATTGCAATAAATACTCCTTCACACTCGTGAATAAATGTTTCTTCTGTTTTTACATTTTTTAACTTTACACCTGTTACTGCTTTTTTGTTATCTTCTTCTTTGCCTAATATCTCTTCAACTACTGTATTTAAAATAAATTTAATTTTAGGGTTTTGTTTTACTCTATCAACCATAATCTTGGATGCTCGAAACTCATCTCGTCTATGAATAATTGCAACCTCTGAGGCATGTCTTGTTAAATAATTAGCTTCTTCCATTGCAGTATCACCACCACCTACAACAACAACTCTTTGGTTTCTAAAGAAAAAACCATCACAGGTCGCACAGGCAGAAACTCCAAAACTCATATACTTCTTTTCTGATTCAATACCAAGATATTTAGCGGAAGCTCCGGTTGCTATGATTACTGCATCCGATTTATATTCGATATTATCATCTGAAAAAACTGAATAGGGGCGTTTTGAAAAATCAACCTTAACAACTGTTCTGAAAATACATTTTGCTCCGAATCTTTGTGCTTGTTTTCTCATTATATCCATAAGTACCGGACCAGAGATCCCATTTTCAAAACCGGGAAAATTTTCTATCTCCGTTGTTATCATTAATTGCCCACCTGGTTGAGTACCTTCAAAAACAAGTGGTTCTAAATTCGCTCTTGCGGTATAGAGTGCTGCTGTCAAACCAGCGGGACCTGTACCAATTATAATTACTTTGTGATAGTTTTCCATATTTTTCTTATTTATTTAATGAATTAATTTTCTCTTCAAGATTTTTGTTTTTAGGGTTCAATTCTAAGGCGATTTTCCAATGTTTTAAAGCATTTATCTTATCTTTTAATGCAAAATATACATCACCTAAATGTTCCTGAACAACAGCTGAACCTGCATTAATTGCAATTGATTTTAAAATGTAATCAAGCGCTAAATCGTATTCTTTAAGTTTATAATAAATCCAACCCATAGTATCAAGAAAGTTTGGATTTTTCGCATCTTTACTTAATGCTTTTTTAGCCATTACAAGTGCTTTATCAAGTTTTACCCCCCTGACGGCTAAGTTATATGCGTAATTATTCAGAATTAATGCATCGTCAGGACTTATTTGTAATGCTTTTTCATATATTTCTTCTGATTCCTGATAGCGTCCTAATGTGTTATATGTAAGAGCAAGAGTAGAAAGTAAAGAAATGTTTTCCGGTTCTTTTTTTAATGCTATTTCAAAATATTCAACTGCCTTTTCATTATTTCCTTCTCTTTGATATATTAATCCATATAAAAAATTTAATCTGAAATCATCCGGAAATAATCTTAAGCCTTTTTCCGTTATTGTTTTTGCTTCTTCATATTTTTTCTCATCATAAAAAGAAAAGGCAACTAATGAATAAGGATCGGGAATGTTAATGTTGCCTTCTTCTGCAATTTCTATAGTTTCTTCAAAATATTTATAATAATTTACATCCTTTTCAGCAATACTTATTGTGCCAAGATAGTAATAAGGCTTCCACTTATTAATTGTGTTTGAATCATTAATAAAATTAGTGACTAAATATAAAAAAATATTCTTTGATATGTATAAATACTCTTTCCCCTGTGAAATAAGATTGTAATAAATCTCTCCAACCTGAAGTTTTTCATCATAATTAAGTTCTTTCTTATTTGTGCTTTCTGCAAGCAATTGAAAGCCTTTTTCTACATAATTATTCAAGAAATATAACTTTATTAATTCCGTCTGAATGCTTTTATCATTCGGGTTTATTCTAAACAGATTTTCATATACTGTTAAGGATTTCTGAAATTCTCCGGTCATTCTATATAATGCTCCTAACCTGAGGTTGGTAGAAATATCATTGGGGTCGAGCTTAAGAATATATTCAAGAATTCTACTTGCTTGTACAAAATTTTTTGTATTCAAATATATATCATATAGTCTATTAAGTACATTTATATCAAAGCCATATTGGTCTGTTATCATCTCATAAAGCTCTACTGCTTTTTGCTTGTTATTTTGTTCTTCATAAAGCCTTGCAAGCGAATATTGTATGTTTGTGTTCTCGGGTTCTTTTTCTAATATAGATTCATATATTTTAATAGCGTTTGGAATATCTTTTAAATAAATATATAAATTTGCTTTATGAATTAAATAATTTGTCTTTTCCCCTCCTTTAATAATTGCTTTGTTTACTTCGGTAAGCGATTCTCTGTACTTTCCGATTTTCATATAAACTAATGAAATAGCATAATAAATTTCCGGTGCATCATCATATTGAAGTGCTTTTTTATACATTGTGAGCGCAGATGTATAATCCTCAACAAGTTCATATATTTTCCCGTCAATAAAATACTCAACAGCATAATAATTCAGAGAGTCTTTAAAATTGAAGGAAAACAATAAATGTTCACTTGAAAGTAACTTTTCAGCATTGCTAAAATTTATTAACACAAAGAAGAAGATAAAATATGTTAAAAGTGTATTTGCGGTCTTACTATTTTTATTACCGATATTACTCATAAATACTCTAAAATAATTTTAATAATTTCAATCAAAAAGTCAAAATACTACATTTTACCTTGCTACATTAAATCTTTTATTACTATCAAAATAAATCTTTCCATAATGAATTAATAAATCAAAAAGGTAATATTGTTCAGCATTTAACATTTAACAATTAACATTTATATTTACATAAATATGGAAAATATAGAAAAGTACATTTTTTATATCCTTGCGGTATTAGCCATTGCTTCAGCTATTCTCATGGTTACGCGAAAGAATCCTATAGTAAGTGCTTTATGGTTAATATTTAATTTCTTTACTGTCTCAGGAATATACTTACTTTTAAAAGCGCAATTTATTGCAATAATACAGGTTCTTGTATATGCTGGTGCTATAATGGTATTATTTCTTTTTGTCATAATGCTCCTGAATCTGGACAAAATAGAAACTGTTGTTATACCTGAACCCGTAAAATCAAAAAATGACTATAAAAAGCTAACCGCAGTTTTACTTTCAATATTTTTGATGTTATTACTTGCTTATTCAGTATATTTTGCCTTTAGCGGAAAATATGAAGTGGCAAGTCCAGATGCTTTAAATATAGGTAAAGCAGAATTTTTAGGAAATAAACTTTTTCTTGAATATTCCTATCAGGTTGAAATTATCGGAATTCTCCTACTTGTCGCAATAATAGGTGCGGTTATTTTGGCAAAGAAAAAACTTTAAATTACATCAAATCCCGTATATTTCTGAAGAACTTCCGGAATAATTATATTTCCATTTGATGTTTGATTTGCTTCAAGCAAACCCACCATCAACCTTGAAGTAGCAAGCCCGGAACCATTTAAAATATGAGCAAATTCAATTTTTTGTTTACCTGTTCCACCTCCCCTTTTAATTCTTATCATTCCACGTCTCGCCTGAAAATCAGTACAATTACTTATACTTGATACTTCAAGCCACTTCTTCTCTGCATAGGACCAGACTTCGAGGTCATAACATTTGCTTGCAGCAAACCCAAGGTCTGCTGTGCATAATTCTACTATTCTATAATACATTTTTAGTTCATCAAGAATTCTACATGCATTGAGAAGCATATTTTCCATTTCTCTATACGAATTTTCCGGTAAACAAAAATTAATTAATTCAACTTTATTAAACTGATGTACCCTTAAAAAACCTTTTGTTTCTTTCCCGTAACTTCCCGCTTCTCTTCTAAAACAATTAGTAAAGCCACAATATTTTTTAGGTAATTCTTCCTCATTAAAAATTTCGTCTCTGTGAATATTTATTATCGGAACTTCAGCAGTCGGAATTGCAAATAAATCATCTTCCTCTATTCTATACATATCATACTCAAACTTAGGTACTTTTTCTGCCGCTTCCATTGATTTTCTGTTTACCAGCACGGGTGTCAGAACTTCCTCATATCCGTTAATAATATGAGTATCAAGCATAAAATTTATCAAAGCTCTTTCAAGAATTGCTCCTTTCCCTTTATACAAAGGGAATCCTCTTCCGGTTATCTTCGTTCCACGCTCAAAGTCAATAATATCGTGAAGTTCTCCAAGTTCAATATGATCTTTTACTTTAAAATCAAATTGCTTTTCTTCCCCGCAAACCTTAATTACAACATTATCTTCCGGACTATTACCAATTGGACAACTATCTGACGGAAGAGCGGGAATATAATAAAGTAAATCCTGAATTTGTTCTTCTAATTTTTTTATTTCATCATCAAGAGATTTGATTTCATCAGAGATTTTTTTCATCTCTTCTACTTTTTCGGTAGTATCTATTCTCTTAGCTTTAAGCTTACCTATTTCCGCAGATGCTTCATTGCGGATTTTCTTCAAACTTTCTACCTTCGTTAGTAGGCTCCGTCTTTGTTCATCAAGACTTTTTATTTTATCAATGTTTTCAGTATTTTCTCCCCTTAATTTTAACTTTTCAATTACAAGTTCAGGGTTTTCTCTTATTAATTTAATATCAAGCATAACAATTGATTAAAGGTTATTATTCAAAATATGAAAACTCCTTACTTTATTAAAGTCAAGATACGATACTAAATGGTAAAATAATTTTGATTTTAGAGGTTCATTTCAAATTTGAGCAACTGAATCCCTTCTTTTGAGGTCATTGTATTTAATCCGAGTTCTGTTTTTGCTTTAAGAGTAATTAATCCTGATTTTAGCGGTCTTGGCGCCGGTTGGTGTAGTTCAGAAGTCAGAATCGGGGTTATGAGTTCTTTATCAAAGCCAAAAATTTCACACATATAGTATGCAAAATCCAATCTTGAAATAATATCTTCACCTGCAATATTGTAAATTAACTTAATATCCTGTTTCCCTTCCACTTTTTCAATCGATTTAAGAATAGCATAGGCAAGATCATCAGCATGTGTAGTATTTCCTATCTGGTCTTTCACAATTCTTACCTGCCTTGAATTTCTTAACTCATCAACTAACCATAAAGCAAAATTTGGTTTTATTTTATTACCATAACCATATAATACTATTGTTCTTAGTATAATATAATCTACTCCGCTTGCTTTCAATGCATTTTCACTAGCAAGTTTAGATCTGCCATAAAAAGATATAGGATTTGGAGTATCGGTTTCATTATATGGACCATTTTTACCATCAAATATGTAATCAGTAGAAATATGAATAATTTTAGCATTGCTGATCCTTGAGGATATTATTAGGTTTTCAACTGCATCAACATTAAGTTTCCAGCATAATTCTTTTTCTGTTTCACAAGCATCTACATTTGTAAATGCTGCACAGTTAACAATAAATTCAGGTTTATATTTTTGTATAATCTTCTTTGTTTTTTCTTTGTTTGTTATATCAAGAACTTCATAAATATATCTTTTTTCATATTTATCAGATGAAACACCTAATTTTTCTGAAAAGTCCTTTAAGTCAAAAAAAGATTCTTCTTCAATTGAAGTAATAACAATATTATATTCCGATTCTCTTAAAAGTATTTTAGTCAAATTTTGACCCAGCAATCCATTTGAACCTGTTACAAGTATATTTGCAGTATTCATAATAATTTAACTTAGTAATTAATTATCCTTTAATTTATAAAGTTCTTGAATTCCTTCAAAAGAGGTTTTATATGATGCAATACGGTTTGCAAAATATAAACTTTTTATAAAATCTTTACTACGGGAATAATTCAACATAAATGCTGATGCAAAAACATCACCGCAGCCTGTAGTATCTTTTATATTGGGGTTTTCAATTGCTCTGACTTCGTGTTTATCAAGGTCGGTAAAAATTTTACCTGCATAGTTTTTAATTTTTTTCTGATAACCTGATACTCCATTATTTCCTCTCGTTATTATTACACCCTCTAAACTAATCTTACTTAAATCAAATTTCTCAGAAGATTCTTCTTCTTTGAAGTGAAATAACTTTTTTAAATTTTTTTCAGAGTTTATAAGTAGCTCTTCCAATACTTCGTATTCAGTTCTTTTAGTTTTAGAAAGAGATTTCACTTCGTATTCATTCATCTGTACTGTATTTGCACATAGACACCAAAGCTGCCAATTTTTTAAGTTAGTATGAACTCTGGTTCCATCAGAATTGGTTTTCATTACAAGATTGTGAATGTCAAGATGAATATAGCTGTTAAAGAATTGCCTTACCTTCAACATTGTATTCAATGTAATATCAACCCCAGAAATCATATTTACCAAAATTCCATCTACCTCATTAAAATCAGAAGAAATTGTAAGGTCAATTATTTCTTCAAAACTTATAGGATATGTTGGTTTTGTTGAAGTCTCAAATCTTGCCGATAATCCCGATCTATAATTAGTATAAAACAAATTAACTTTTCTTGTGGGGTGGTTAACTTTTTTTATCCCGTTTAAATCAATATTTGGATATTGTTTTAATAAATCAGAAATGTTTTCGAATTCATCTTCTCCTAAATTCATTATTGGTTTAACAATGTCGTCAGGTCTACAAAGAACCGCAAGAGAAATAATTGAATATAGAATTCCCCCATAACTTTGAATTACGGCTCCATCTGGTTTATGTATTAAATCAATACAGGGTTCTCCAATAACAATGTATTTCATTCTTTGTAAATATTAATTAAAAAGACTACTTAATTTCCACACCTCCGAAATTAATGGTAATAGTACCCTGATGGGTAAATCCTAAATCCTGATGTTTTTTAAAAGCATAATCAACCTGAAATAAACCAAGAAACACACCAACTCCTGCGGAAAAATTAGTAGGTTCACTACCAACTCCTGCCCGTAAATCTATTCTACTATTTAAATTAGAAATCGCATTAGGGATAAAAATTGAATATTCAAATGCACCTTTAAAAGAAAATGGATATTTTACATCTTTTTCCGTTTCTAATATAAATTTAATATCATCCCTTGCCTGAAACATAAATCCAGTTTTAAAAACCTGGGCAATTCTCTCTTTTGATTGACCAATTTTACTACCGGTTAAATTTTTACAAAAGAATCCCCATTTTAAGAAATCAGTTATCTGTGCCATAGCCCCTAAGTCAACTCCGAAGGAAGAAGCGGAGTTGTAATTCTTAATATTTAGATAATACAGATTAAGATTTATACCATAATATATTTTATTTCGGTAATTATTTCCATAAGAAACAACGCTTGTTAATTCCCGGTATAAATCAAATCCATATGATTTGATTCCTAACCCGAAAGTTCCGATTTTGGTAGGTTCCGCATAAGTTAACGCAGTAGTAGATAATTCTGAAATCCCAAACGGAGCAGGACTATAAAAAAATGAAACTTCCCTGAATTTCAACTGTCCCAACCCGGAAGGATTATAAAAAATTGCAAAAGAATTATCAGACACAGAAGTAAATGCTCCGTTAAGAGCAGCTGGTCTTGCCCCAATATCCGTAAATTCGAATTGTGCAAATGAAACTTTTACAAGCAAAATGGATATAATAAAGACAGAAGCAACAAATGTTAGAGTTTTTGTCATTTTTTAAAGACTTTTGTATAATAATATAAAAATTTTGAATCTGCCAAACTCCAATATCTAATTAGAAAAATGCAAAATAATAAACTAAATGAATTGACATTTAAAAATAAGAATTCAAAATTTAATTATAAACTAACTTCGTTTAAAAATATGAGCAAATATATAGTATTGGGAATTCTTACAGTGTTTTTTATGAATGTAGCAATACCACAAGATTTTGATGCAACTGTCATTTTAAATGTAGATGCACTTCCATCAGATGCAAAGGATAGGTTAAAAGATCTCAAGCAACAAACCGAAGATTATTTAAACAAAAATAAGTTTGCTGATGGTCAGATATATAAAATAAAAGTTACACTGCAATTTAATTTTAGGGGAACAAATGGTTTTGATGGTTATGATGCTCAGTTAGTTGTTATTAGTCAAAGAATTGTTGATGATTCAATAAAACAATGGCAGCCCAAATATGTAGTTGCTTTCAGGTATTTAGATGAAAAATGCTCTTTTACATATAACAGATCAATGCCTTTTATAAAAAATGATGTAAGGTTTGATTCTTACCTTAGCTTGCTTGATTATTATGCTTATGTAGTATTGGGGTATGACGAAGACTCTTTCTTTCCAAAGGGCGGAAATAAATATTTTCAAAAAGCTCTTGATATTTGTAACAAACCGATGCCAGATAGAAAAGGGTGGACTACAGATGTTGGTGGTGGAAAACCAAGCAGGGCTGAGTTAGTACAGGAACTTCTTAATTCCAGAATGGACGACTTCAGATTAAGTTATTATAAATATCATTGGGAAGGGGTAGATATGTTTTATATAAATCCGTTCAACCAAAAACCTGCGTTAGATAAGATGTTGGAAGCGCTTGAAAAAATCGGAGAACTAAAAAAGAAGGAAGTAAAAGCATATAATATAGATTATTTCTTTGATGCAAAAGCTCAAGAAATTGGACAATTCTTTTTGTCTTACGGTGATAAAAGTGTGTATGATAAATTATCTAAAATTGACCCTTCTCACCAAAGAATTTATGAAGATTTCAAAATTAAAGGGAAGTAAATAAAATATTTAAATAAATCAGTATTGTAAATTTTTAAAGACATTATAATGCTAAAGACTATAAGAATAAAGAATAAGCATAATAACATCTTACTTACCGATATTAGATACCCCAACAATAACAGTAAAAATTTACCTTTATTAATATTTTGCCATGGATTCAAGGGATTTAAGGATTGGGGAGGATTTCCGTATATGTTAGAAAAAATTTCTGCATCAGGTATTTTTTGTGTTAGTTTTAACTTCTCATACAATGGAATTGGAGAAACAGATTTAACAGAATTTACAAGATTGGACTTGTTTGCTAAAAATACAATTTCAAGAGAATTAGATGATTTACACGCGATCATTAATTATTTTGATGAAAATAGAAATTTATACAATTATGATTTCAATGCCTTAACTCTTATGGGACATTCCAGAGGGGGTGGAGTTGCAATAATAAAAACAGCTGAGGATAAAAGAGTAAATAAATTGATTACTTTAGCCGCAGTTTCAACTTTTAACAGATATACAGAGGAACGCAAAAAAGAGTGGGAACGAAAAGGATATTTAGGGGTTCTTAATACAAGAACACAACAAATGATGAAAATAAATTATTCTTTTTTAAAAGATTTAGAGAAAAACAAAAACCGTCTCAATATTAAAAATGCTGTAAAAAAAATTAATTGCCCGTTTTTAATAGTGCATGGAAAAGAAGACCTTTCTGTAGATTATTCTGATGCCTTAGAGTTATACGAAGTAAGCAATAAAACAAATACTAAACTTATAACTATAGAAAATACAGGACACACTTTCGGGGTCTCGCATCCGTTTATCGGAACTACTCCATACTTTGAAACAGTAATTTCCGAAATTATTAAATTCATTATTTAATAAACTTCCGTTTAAAGAATCATTACCTAATGTAAAAGCTGGGAACTTTTTAAATATATTTTCAATTTTACTTTATAAATTAATAACAACTATGAAAAACTCTAATTATTTATTTGCTTATTTAATATTCTTAATGTTATTCGCAATCAAATCTTCACCGGCTACTACCCATATTGTAAATGTATCAAACTATGCATTTACCCCTCAAAATTTAAATGTTTCTGTTGGAGACACTATTAAATGGGTTTGGATATCAGGAATCCATACAACCACTTCAACAACTATACCTCAGGGGGCACAGCCCTGGGATGAAATAATCAGTAACACTAATCAAACATTTTCTTATGTTGTCAGCGTTGTTGGGCTTTATAATTATGTTTGTACACCACATATTACAATGGGTATGATTGGCTCGTTCAATGCATCACCAAGTTATATCTCCTCTATTGGTACAAATGTTAATAATTATCAACTTTATCAAAATTATCCAAATCCATTTAATCCGGTAACAAAAATTAAATTTAGCATTCCTAAATCTGAATTCGTTACTTTAAAAATTTATAATATTTTAGGTGAAGAGGTTGTAACCCTTATTAATGGCTTTCTGTCTCAGGGTATTTATGAATATATATTTGACATTAATAAAAATAATTTAAACTTATCAAGCGGAGTTTATTATTACTCGTTAAGGACAGAAAATTTCTACGAAACGAAAAAATTGCTTTTAAGCAAATAAAAAATTTTTCTGGTCTTTTTTATAAAATTTGGGTCTCTATTGAGCTGAATTCCATAATACCCATCAGATTCTATGGGGAATTGACTTTTTATTTTTCTTTGTTTCCAAAAGTTTATCTTTAATTATTGCTTATTTATAATTAATTTTAATAGATGATTATTTAAACAAAAATAATTAAAACTTAAATTATGAAGAAGTTAATTTTTATTTTAATCTTAACTCTTTTTGCTACAGTAATTTCTTTTTCACAAGTTCCGTTCTCATCTAATTTAAATAAAGCAATTCCCGATGTGATGAATAATATCAGGATTCTTGATGTTTTTTCTAATAATGCTTATACTGTTAATCTTGATTCTTTCCCGGTTTTTTTCGGTTTTCCAGTTACTTACACCGGATATAATTACGAAGGAGGCATCTATTGCAATATGGATAGCGACCCTGAGTTAGAAATTGTTTATTCTCTTGCCTATACTATTTATGCTTTGAATATCGATGGTACTCCTGTTGCGGGTTGGTCTAAAACCGTATCTTCCTATCCTATTGATGGTGCACCTGCGTTTGGAGATATAGACGGAGACGGTTCTGAAGAAATTGTAGTTACAAATCATGGTGCCACTTCTGGAGGGTATATTCACGCATTCAAAAAGAATGGAAGTGTTGTTCCGGGATTTCCAATAAATCATGGTTATTCTTCAAGAACCCCGGTGTTAGCAGATTTGGATAATGACAATAAATTGGAAATTATTGTTAATAAAAGAATATATCCCCTCGGAGAAGTATGGGTTTATAAAGGCGATGGGACAGTATACCCTGGATGGCCAAAATCTATGGGACATGTACCAGCTTCAAGTGCAGCGGTTGGTGATATAGATAATGATAATATTATGGAAATTGTAGCTGAATCTTATACTGGACTTTATGTTTGGAAGGCAAATGGGGATTCTATGCCTGGCTTTCCTTTTATGATGCCTAACGGGGATGTTAACTCGTATTCATCACCTGTGCTTGTCGATGTTGATAATGATAATAAAAAGGAAATCATTTTTGGAACTCATGTCTCAGGAGGTGGTGGTTATGTTTATATTTTAAAATATAATGGAACAATTTTTCCGAATTGGCCCAAGTACACTTCATATTGGATATATGGTCCTCCTGCAGTAGGATATATTGATAATGATAACATTCTTGACATAGCGGTAGGAGACCAGGTTATGAGCGCAACTCCTGTTGATAAATTATATGCATGGAATGTAAATGGTGTTTCATTAAGTGGTTTCCCAATTTCATCATTAAATGCAATTAATATACAAGTATTATTAGCTGATATTGACAATGATAATCAGACAGAGTTAATTATTGATGATAACTCAGCTCCTGGTGGTCAGGGTCAATATCTTGCCTTCAACCACGATGGTACACCTGTCAGCAACTGGCCTATATATACAAACGGAAGTTCATTCTATGTAAATCCCTGTTTATTCGATGCCAACAGAGATGGTATAATAGATATGACAGGCGGAGGTATGAGCACTTCACCCCAGCAAACTACTATTTATATTTGGAATTTACAATCTCCATACAATGCGCAAAAGATGTATGTTCCTATGTTTCAGTTTAATCCAAGACATAATGGTGTTTATGGAGATTTATATCTTACTAATATTAAACCCGTTAGAAACGAAATTCCTAAAACATTCAGTCTTGAACAAAATTATCCAAATCCTTTCAACAGCTCAACTATTATAAAATATAATCTCCCGAAATCTACTGATGTATTATTGGTTGTTTATGATATAACAGGTAAAAATATTTCAACTCTTGTAAATGCATATCAGAATGCAGGTATATATGAGATTAATTTTGAAGCGAATAATTTAACAAGTGGAGTTTACTTCTATAAAATAATTACTGACAAATTTACAGAAACGAAGAAATTTATTCTTATCAAATAATTTTATATTTTAATCTTTACATATAAAAACTGGTTTCTACCCGGCGTGGTGGAAATCAGTTTTTATTTTTAGCAAATTCTTGGTAATTGTTCTCCCGAAATCATATCCAAAACTCTATTATTACCTAAAACTGTTCTCATAACCACTTTTTGAATGTTGGTATCCGTAATTTCTCCGATAATTTCTGCTTTATTACCTTCGGGAAGTGATTTAATTACTTTTAAAATTTTATCTGCATAATTACCTGCTACAACCGCAATTAATTTGCCTTCATTTGCAACATACATTGGGTCAAATCCAAATAATTCACATGCTCCTAAAATCTCTGGTAAAATAGGAATTTTATCTTCATAAATTTTTATTCCTATCTTCCCTGCCTTTGCAATTTCATTAAGTGTGCTTGTAAGACCTCCCCTTGTAGGATCTCTCATAACTTTAATGTATCTCCCATATCCGGATTTTTCAATCTCTTCAACAATTCTATTAACAGGATTAACATCACTTTTTATTTCTGTTTCAAATTCAATTTTCTCTCTTGCAGAAATGACTGCTATCCCATGCTCTGCGATGCTTCCACTTAATATAATTGCATCTCCGGGTTTACAGTTTAAAGGTGAAATTCTCATATCTTCATATACAATACCAATCCCACTTGTGTTAATATAAATATTAGCATTTATATTGTTTAATTTGTTTTGGTTATCCTGTAATTTATATGAAGACTCAATAACTTTAGTATCCCCGGTAACAATTTTTACTCCAGTATTATCTGCTGCATTTTTAATCGATATTACAATCTCTTCAAGGTCAGATATTGGAAATCCTTCTTCAATTATAAAGCTAACTGAAATAAATTCTGGTTTTGCTCCCGACACCGATAAATCGTTAATCGTTCCATAAACTGCAAGTGCACCAATGTTTCCACCGGGGAAAAAGATTGGGTGAACAACATAAGAATCTGTAGTAAATGCATATCGTGATGTGTTTTTATCATAATCAATTATTGCGGAATCATTCCCTTGTTTCAAAATATCATTATCAAAATACTTTTTAAAAAGTGACTCTATTAAATTATGCATCAGTGTTCCTCCTCCGCCGTGTGCAAGGAGAATTTTATCATATTGATTTATAGGAGTTGGGCAGGAAAAACTTTTAGAATTGTTTGTCATATAATTTTTCTACACAGAATTTAATAATATATTTTAAAAATTAATTTAATTTCTTATATCTTAAATATGCAGAACAGGTACCCTCAGAGGAAACCATAGGTGCTCCTAAGGGTGACTCCGGTGTACATAAATTCCCAAATGCTTTACATTCAAGAGGGGTTTTCTTTCCCTGCATTATTTCTCCTGCTATACAAATTGTTCTGCTTTTGTCCGGCTTAAGTTCGCTTTCGGTTTCTTTGAATAAATTAAAAAAACTATATATTTTATATTTTCCTTTTAAATCGAATCCACTCCTGGGAATAATTCCTATTCCTCTCCACTCCATATCTGTAATATCAAAGACTTCCTCAATTACTTTTTTAGAAGAAATATTTCCGGTTTGTTTTACAACTCTTTTATACCTATTAACAACCTCATATTTACTCTTTTCAAGTTGTAAAATGGTTTCCAAAATCCCAGATAAAATATCTGCGGGTTCAAATCCAGTAATAACTATTGGTACTTTAAATTTCTTGCTTATAGGTATATATTCTTCATATCCCATAACTGTACACACATGACCAGCTGCTAAAAATCCGTTAATTTTATTTTCCGGATCTGATAATAAAAATTCAATAGCGGGAGGTACCCTAAACATAGAAGAAAGGATAAAAATATTTTTTATTCCTTTTTTATCTAATAAACTAATTAAATGAGCGTTTGGAGATGCTGTTGTTTCAAATCCTATTGCAAAAAAAATTATGGTTTTATCGGGGTTATTTTCAGCTATTGAGATAACTTCTAACGGGGAGTAAATTGTTCTTATATCACAACCATCCGCTTTTACTGACAGCAAATCTGTGCTGGATCCAGGTACTCTAAGCATATCTCCATAAGATATGAGAATTACATCTTTTTGTCTCGAAGCATATATTGCTAAATCAATTTTCGACGCAGGAGTAACACACACGGGACAGCCCGGCCCATGTAACAATTTTATATTATCAGGTAAAAATTCCTCAAGGTTGTATTTCATAATTGCATGAGTTTGTCCTCCGCATATTTCCATAATTCGCCAATTACCAGTAGAAACTGATTTTATTTTTTCAGAAAGATCTTTTACCAATTCAGCATTTCGATATTCACTTAGATGTTTTAACATATTTCTTCAGTATTATCTATATCTCTAATTAATTTAAGGGTTTCTTCTGCTTCTTTCTCATCAATAATATTCAATGCAAATCCAACATGTACCAAAACATAATCTCCAACTTTTGCTTCAGGAACCCAATCAACACAAATGTTTTTAATGGCACCTCCAAAACTTACTTTTGCCATTTTAGGGTTCGAGTTTTCTTCAATAGAAATTATTTTCCCAGGAATTGCTAAACACATAGAAATACTATTTATTCTTTATGCAATAATTTTTTTATAATTGAAGGTCCTTCATATACGAACCCAGTATAAACCTGAACAAGAGATGCACCGAGAGTGATTTTCTCTTTAAAATCCTTTTTTGTAAAAACACCACCAGAAGCAATTAAAACAGGTTTATACTCGCTTGATTTTCTTAAATCATTCAACAAACTTAAAATATTATTTGACATTTCTTTCAATGGCTTTCCACTTATACCACCTTTAAATATACCCTGTTGTGTTTCGGAATTCTTTAATAAAGGAAACGAATATTTATGATTTGTTGAGGTATTGGTTGCAATAATACCTGTTATTGCATGTTTTCTTGATATTTCAAATACTTTGTTAACCTCATTTTTACTCAAATCTGGTGATATCTTTATAAAAACTTCTTTGGGCATAGTATTTTTTTTGACAGATAATTCTTTATTCTTTGCTTGTATAGCATAAAGTAATTCTGAAAGATATACTTCATTTTGTAAATTTCTTAATCCTTCAGTATTTGGCGATGAAATATTAATTGTAAAATAATCTGCTACATCAAATAATTTTTCAAAACAAATAATATAATCTTCAACGGCTTTTTCAAGAGGGGTATCCTTGTTTTTACCTATATTAACACCTAAAACAAAATTAGAATTCCTTAATTTCTTCCTGGCTTTTTGAATGTTAGATTTTACTTTGTCAGCACCGGAATTATTAAAACCCATTCTATTTAATAGCCCGCCTTCTTTTACAAGTCTGTACAGCCTTGGTTTCGGATTTCCCTTCTGAGGCTTCGGGGTTATTGTACCAATTTCTAAATGTGAAAATCCTATTAACTCCCAAAACAGAATTGCAATACCATCTTTATCCATACCTGCGGCAAGACCAAGTCGGTTTTTAAACCTGCAATTGTTTAATATAAATTCTTCATTCCTTTCCTTAAAACGAAATGATTTTTTTAAAAGGGGATAAAGTATATTAATTTTAGAGGCACAAAAAAGAACAAAGTTGTGCGCTAACTCAGGGTCAAGTAAGAACAATATTTTTCTTATTAACTTATACAAAATAATTTACAATTAGAAAAATTAAGAATTAAATTATAATAATGATATTCAAATTAAATAGTTAATCTTTGGGTTTATATTTTTATTCATTTAAACAAAAATAAAATTTTGTTATTTTTATATTGAAAACCGGAGCGTAGCGTAGCCTGGATATCGCGCCTGCTTTGGGAGCAGGAGGTCGCTGGTTCGAATCCAGCCGTTCCGACAGGGAAATTATATATATCATCATAAAAAAATTTCGACAAAAATCTTAATTAAAGTGTATTCGAATTTATTCAGTAATTCTCTTTTCCTATCTTTCAACTGAAAATAAATATTTTTCAGGAAAGGATTTTCATATATTTCAATAATACCATTTTAAAAAGTTTTTTTCATTAATTAACAAATTTGAGCATTTATTTATAATTTAGTCTTAGTAAGAACTAAGGATCTTACTTTTAAGAGAAAAAAAATTACATTTACTTTAATAGAAAATTTACATAAAATAAAATGTTAAATTAATTATTAAACTTTAAAAAAGGAGTTATTATGAAAATTTTAGCTTTACTTTTAAACTTCATCATTCTTCAAACAAGATATCGATATTATGAATATGATGATAGAGAAGCAGTGGGGATTGCTGTTGGTCTCTTAATTTTTTATATCATTTTGATATTAATATTTATAGCTCTTTACATTATTCCGTTATGGAAAATTTTTGTAAAAGCGGGAAAACCAGGTTGGGCGGCTATAATACCAATTTATAATACTATTGTTCTTCTTGAAATTGTCGGGAGGCCAATTTGGTGGATAATATTGTTCCTTATTCCTTGTGTAAATATTGTGTTTAATATAATTGTTTGTATTGATCTTGCAAAGTCTTTTGGCAAAGATGCTGCTTTTGGAATTGGATTAGCATTACTTTCAATTATTTTCTTCCCGATTCTCGGGTTCGGAAGCGCCCAATATATTGGTCCATCTGTAAACCCTGAAAAACCTTCATCTATTTAATTAAGATTTTCTATTTTGATTTTCAAAAATCAAAAATTAAAAACAGCTGCGGTATTATTTACCGCAGCTGTTTTAATCATTATATTATACACATTAAATCCAACAGAATATAAATATTATCCCCCGTGTTATTTTAAAGAAATAACAGGATATTTATGTCCTGGCTGTGGCGGAATAAGGGCAACTCATTTATTGTTAAGGGGGCAAATTTTTGAAGCTGTTAAGAGTAATTTGTTAATTGTATTATTTATTCCGATAATTTCTTATTATTTAATATCAGAAATTATATTTTTAATTTTCAATAAAAAACTACCACCTTTCAATCCTCCTTTATTTGTTATTATTGTTTTTATAGTTATAATAATATGTTATTGGATACTTAGAAATATAAATATATAATTACCCCAATATTTCAGAAATGATTAATTATTGAATAAAATTTTTAGTTTACAAATTTATTTAGTAAATTGAAATGATTCTATAACCGCTTTAAATCTATCTTTATAATTAAGGTACATCCCAACAGGAACTGAAGACTGAATAAAATAAAAGAATGATTCTCTTATTATATAATAATCAAGAAAGGTAATTTTTTGTTGTTTTCCGCCTCTTACTTCTGTGGCGTCATATTTTAAATGCGCAGCAGGAATACCATCAACTGTTGTATAGATTTTCAAATCAACCCGTAAATCTTTTCTTTTTTCCCTTATTCCTTCAATCAATTCCTCAAAATCAAGGTCTTTGGCATTAATCCCTTTAAATTCGTCATTATCATAAACATCAACGGTAATAATAGCAAGGTTTGTATTATCCATCGCTTTATAAGGAATATAAGTAGATTGAACAGTCCAGCCTTCTGGAAATGCTATTCTAAAATTATATTTTGTGTTTGAAACAAATTTTCCTGTTTTTGATCCAGTTAAAGAAAAAGTGTAAACATACCCTTTAGCGGTTTCTTCAAAAGATGGAAAAAGATTAACCTTTGCTTCAAGTTGAATAACATATAATAGTGTACCATTTAGAAAATAATATTGACCTATTTGCATATTGTCGTCATCTTTTTTTGCATAATATGTTGCATACAGAATTTTATTGTTATCTATCGTTTCTGTTTCTGATTGTATGAAGGTAACATCAGTAAATGATTTTTTCAGTAAATTTATAAAGTGGTTAATTCCTACGTTTTCAATCGTTTTACCAGCATAATAGCCATCATCATATATGATAACTGACAAAGTTGAACCGTTTTCATTTTCTGCAACTACTAAATCTGCATTTTCCGGAGATGGTTCATAAGAAATTTTCCATGTTTTGGGTAAATTTATTCTATATGCATATTTTCCGTTTATATAAGTCTGAGAATACAATATATTAGAAAAAGCAAAGATTATTATAATAAGTAAAAAGATTTTTATGAATTTAGTTTTATTTTTATTGTTTTGTTTCATAGTTAAACTCCTTGTAATAAATATAATTAATATATTTTATATAATTAATATAATATTTTATCTTACCAATAATTTATTCTTCCCGGGGCTTATTAAAATCACTATCTTTATACTTAATAAATTTATTTAAGAGATTTAGTAATTCATTTGATTCTTCACTTTTTCCTGTTTTATCATTCATCCAATCATTTTGTGTAAGGATAATGTTATGGTTATTATTAGGGTTTGTAAAAATCACTACAGGGGTTTTTATTTGCTTTAGTTTTATATTTTTCAAGAGTTTTTCTCCTTCTTTTTCATTGCCCGAATAATCAAGTATAACAAACTTGTATTTTCCTTTTTCAATAATGTTGAGTACTTCATTTCGATTAAATTCTTTATCAAATAAACTTTCATGTTGAGAAAAAAATTGTGTAATATATTCAAGTTTATAGTTATTATTTGGGGTAATTACTATTTTTACTGCTTTCGACATAAAACTTTATAAAAGTATTAATATTTTAGTATAAGCTAATTAATAATTTCAACGCACCCTCCGGATTAAGTTTGCCATATCCCCATTTTGTATTTGGGGTATTACCTGTAAACTTATCCTGAATAGCAGTTGATAGCAAAATATTTCTAATTATCGTATGGGTAAGGCTTCTTTCATACTGTAGCATAAGTGCAGCTGTTCCAACAACGTGGGGAGCGGCAGAACTCGTACCGCTGAAAATCCCATATTTATTACCCTTTTCAACTGTAAAAGTAGTATGTCCTGGAGCGCAAATATCAGTACCCATTTTTCCCGAAATATTATATCCAATCCCACTATATGAACATAGGTTATTCAATTTACCATATCCGGGCCATTCCATATTAACAACATAAGCACCCACTGCAACAATACTATCAGCAGTACTTGGAAACGTAACGGTTCCTTCGGGGGTAATTTTATCAGAGACCCAACGGGTTGAACCCGACCAGGACTGAGAAACATCTACAATAAAACCATCTAAAACAATATCATTTTCTGTTTGAGCTGTAATTATCCAACTACCATTAACTGTACCTGAGTCTTGTTTGGAAAATCCAAATCTAAGCATTACGGTATTTCTTGAGGAAACGTCTCTTGAATAAAAAATATTATAGTTCCCTAATGAAAAAAATTCCGCTCCTTGTTTAATTTCTTTAGTTGTTTTTCCTTCCGGGGTTGTAATCCAAAATGATACAAGATTTTCGGAGCCCTTCCATATAAACGAAACAAAAGCTCCGTCCACTTTTTTCCCTTCAGATTCCTTTGGTGATATAAACTTGTAAGTTGTTTTTTGATTTGCTGAAAGAGTATCTTTCAAATGCATATTTCCATCTGCAAGGTTACCCGCACCTCCAACTATAAAAATTCCTTCGCGTGCCATTTGGTTGACTAACTCTTCTTCTTCCGTGGAACCATCCATAAATTCCCACATCCATTCGCCATCTTCAAAAAGCAGAATATTAACTTTTTCTTCTTTTATAAAATTAATCAGGTCAGGAAAGTTTCTAACAAATCTGGGTGTATAATCATAAAATATGTTTGCCATAACAATTTCTGCATCAGGAGCAAATCCATGTAGTTTTTGGACTCCGTAATGTCCACCGCATATAATTCCACATACCCCGGTACCATGTCCAATACTATCCGGTTCGGCTTTTATCAAATCTATTCCTCTTCGCCTTATTGTTCCGTTTTTTTCTCTTATTGCACGAATTTTGGAGGTCTTTAGCGCTACAATCTTCTCAGAAATATCAAGTTTATTGTTCTTATTAACATCTATCGAAACAAAAAGAGGCTCGCCATATGTTGGGTCATTTTCTGTAAAACCTTTTTCTTCTCCGAAGTCTCGTTTTTTATTTCCGTTCAAATCTAAATACAGAAAATCAAAGTCAGGTTCGTATACTCCCTGCTTTGAAGAAATTAATCCATAAGTGTTATTCCAAATTTCAAGTACTTCCAAAATTTCCTCTGTATCCAATTTTCCATTTTTATTAAAATCTACTCCATCAACTTCTGGGGTAAATACGTTATCTTTATTTACATCAACCCAATCATATTCGCCACCATCGGCAAAGAAAAACATTGGATGAAAGATATCTACACCGGAATCAATATCTCCAATTACAACTCCTTTCCCTGTTAAAGGATTTCCTTCTTTATCATAAAACTTTTCCTTTAAAATTGTTGTAATCCAAATATCACTTTTCTGAGAATAGATTAATGCCGGGTTTAGTATAAACAGAATAAGTAATATAATTATATGTTTTTTGTTCAAGTTTTTTAAAATTTTCATAATTGGTTTTAATTTTACTAATTTATAAATATAAAAATAACAGGTTAATATTTATATGTATTTTCTATTATAGTTGTTTCATTAATAATAATGTGTTTTAGCAAGAATAACTCTATTTGCTCACCAACAAAAATATTTTCTTAATACCTAATTTAAATAGAAGATTATATATAAATAGGTTATTTTTGTTAAATTTTAATTATCAAAATGAATCCCACCAGAGCTGAAATATCTTTGAAAAGGTTAGAAGATAATTATAATGAGATTAGAAAACATTTACAAAAAGCAAAGCCAAATAAAAAAATTAAAATATGTGCTGTTGTAAAAGCTAATGCTTATGGACATGGTTTGAGAGAAATCAGTCAGAAACTGGTTTCCTTAGGAGTTGATTATTTAGGGGTTGCAAACTATGATGAAGCAATTAAGTTGAGAACTCATATTCCAAAAGCAAAAATTCTTGTATTTGGAACCTTAATACACTCAAAACTTAAGCCTGCTGCTTATGTGTCAAAACTATTAAAATATAACTTAGTTGCAACTGTAGCATCTTTAAGTACTGCAAAGTTTTTGGATTTTTATAGTAAAAAGTTAAATAGAAAATTTAAGGTTCATATAAAAATTGATACTGGATTAAAAAGAATTGGTTTCGATGTTAAAAGAGCATTTAAAAACGTTGAACAGATCTTCAATTACAAAAATTTAGAAATTGAGGGAATATTTACTCACTTTGCAACTTCAGAAAGCAGAGATAAATCTTTTGCTCGTCTGCAGTTGAATAAATTTAATGAACTGCTTTATAATTTGAAAAAGGCAGGCATGGAATTTCCGATCGTTCATTGCGCAAATAGTGGGGCTATACTTAATATAAAGGATTCATATTTTGATATGGTTAGACCCGGCTTAATACTTTATGGATATTTCCCTTCTGATGAGACAAAACATAAAATAAACATAAAACCAATAATGAATCTTAAGTCAAAGGTCACGTTTATTAAAAGAGTTGATGCAAACACGAGCATATCATATGGAAGAAAATATTTCACTGATAGAAAAGTTTTTATTGGTTCGATTCCAATAGGATATGGGGATGGATATTGGAGAGCATTTTCAGGAAAAGGTAAAGTATTTATAAATCATAAAACTTATCCAATTGTAGGCGCAATAACAATGGACTGGTTAATGATAAATCTTGGAGTGCAAACAGATGTAAGAATTGGCGATGATGTTCTTTTGATGGGTATGGAAAATAGTAATTACATTGGGGCTGACACGCTCGCTAAGATTGCAGGCACAATACCTTACGAAATTATTTGTGCTGTTGCCGACAGAGTGCCAAGGGTTTATCTCGATTATTAGCATTATTAAAAACTACATTTCTTTTTTATTTAGAAATCACAATGTTTGTAAGTTAAATTTTCTAATATGAGTATATTAAAAAAAGCTTTACCGAAAAAACAAAGTTTTTATATTTTACTAATACAACTTGCTGAAAAGATAAACGAGGCAACAGAGTTGCTTCATAATTTATTAAGCGATAAAGAAATATTACTTGAAAATGCTTCTAAAATACATATTCTGGAAAACGACTGTGATGAAATTGCTCACTCAATAATAAATAAATTAAATGAAACATTCGTCACTCCTCTTGATAAGGAAGATATTTACCAATTAACAAATGCTCTTGATGATGTAATTGATTCAATTGACTCAATAGCAAGAAGAATGTGTGTTTACAAGCTTAAAAAGAGCACTGTTTTTGGTCCTCAGCTTTCCAGCATCCTACTCTCGCAAACAAGACTTATAGTAGAAATAGTTAAATCATTAGAAAAAGGGGAACAAACATTAACAAAAATTATAGCAATTAAGAATTTAGAAACAGAAGGTGATTCGGTGTTTAAAGATGCTTTAACCCTCTTGTTTGAAAAACAAAAGGATGTCATAGAATTAATAAAAGAAAAAGAAATTCTCGAAATTACTGAAAAAGCCGTTGATAGATGTCAACGAGTTGCTACTGTTATGGAAGGTATTTTAATTAAAAACGGATAACTTTACTTAATGTTTCAGCTAACTTTATTTATTATAATTCTCGCTTTACTTTTTGATTTTCTTAACGGAATGAATGATGCTGCAAACTCTATTGCAACAATTGTTGCAACAAGAGTTTTAACTCCTAAAATTGCTGTAGCATGGGCTGCGTTTTTTAATTTTTCTGCTGCTTTCTTTTTCGGGGTTGAGGTTGCAACAACTATTGGAAAGGGAATTGTTGAACCTTCTGCAGTTGATCAATATGTTATTCTTTCTGCTTTAATAGGAGCTATTGTATGGACACATTCCTGTACAAGGTTAGGATTACCGATTAGTGTTTCTCATGCACTTGTTGGGGGGTTAGCCGGTTCTGCAATAATTAAAGCAGGTTTCGAATCTTTAATTCCCGCGGGGATTACAAAAGTTGTGATATTTATTTTCCTTTCACCTATAATTGGATTGGTTCTTGGAACATTATTTATGATTATTGTTATATGGATATTTAAAAATTCCAAGGGAAGCAAAGTGGACAAAATATTCAGATACGGACAACTTCTTTCTTCAGCAGCATTTAGTCTTGGACATGGAACAAACGATGCTCAAAAAACAATGGGAATAATTTCTATTTTACTTTATACAAGTGGGTTTTTGGGGGAAGAATTTTATGTTCCGTTTTGGGTTGTTATAATTTCACATACTGCAATAGGGCTTGGTACATTAGCAGGAGGCTGGCGCGTAATTAAAACAATGGGAATGAGATTAACTCATTTAAAGCCTGTTGGAGGGTTCTGCGCGGAAACTGCGGGTGCTCTTGTTCTTGGTGGTACAGCAATTTCAGGTATTCCTGTAAGTACCACACATACAATTGCAGGTGCTATAATGGGGGTTGGTATGGTTAAAAGATTAACTGCTGTTAGATGGGGGCTGGCGGGTAAAATTATTTGGGCGTGGGTATTGACAATACCATTCTCCGGATTGTGTGGAGCGCTTTCTTATTTTATTATTAAGCAGTTTTTCTTACACTGATAAGATTAACCTTTCTAAAATAAACTTTTATTTGCTAAGTTAATTAATTTTTATTAAAATTTAAAAATATACATATCATATGTTTCAATCCAGAATATTAAAACAAACAAAATAAGGATAATATTTGGGGCAACGTTTTTAAAGGGGGCATTTATAATTTTGGGTTAAAATAATTTCGGTTAGTCTCTTATATAAACATAATTTATAAAGATATTAAGATATTAAGAGATTAAGAGTAGAATAGTTATTCCGAATACAGTTCTCTATAACAATTTTTTTTAGTTGTTATCTATATAAAAACAAAGTGGACAGGGGCGGAATCGAACCGCCGACACATGGATTTTCAGTCCATTGCTCTACCAACTGAGCTACCTGTCCATTGACTATATTCGTTAATATAAAGAACTATTTTATTAATATAATAAATATATAAATCTTTTTCAATTATAAATTAAAGATATTCATACGTTAATTTATTTTGAATAAAATTTTATCATTTCTATAATAGCGTTAGAGCAAACTTTGCAAAAATTATTGTACTTTATAGATTTCATTGTACAATCCATCATAGGTCTAAATACTCCTTTTGCAACGTATCCACCTCCCTCAAAAGCTCCAACTTTACCTTTGTATTTTTCCTCCGATGGAGTTGGAATAGGAACTTCTTCTTCTACAAGATCAGCCCACTTACTTTTAAAATCAACTAATGTTGTTATATTGGGTTCGTATGGTTCTATTTTCAAGTCATAGTAATCTTCGGTGGCGACTTCTGAAGTATAGTACTCATCTGCCAACGAAGCAAAGGAATGACCAAATTCATGTACTGTAACATAGGCTACATAAGGATTATCAGATGAGGTTAAAGCATAATAATTGTAAACCCCGCCACCTCCATACTTATCAGTATTTACAATAATAAATATCTGATCGTAGGGAACATACCCTGCAAGATCTCTTACTGTTTTTATATCCGTTGTCATCAGGTATCTATCTATATTGAAAGTATAAAACGAAGAGTTTAATATCGTATTTTTATAAATTCTTTCTCCCGGAATATCTGTGCCGGACTCTTCAGAGATTGATTTAACAAGCCAGATATTGAAATTATTTTTGAATTCTTTGAACGGAGAACAGTTAATTATACACTCCTTAATGTTGTTTGCATCGTTTTCCATTTTCTTTACTTCGTTGATTGTATATCCATCACATAAAATTACAATGTCAACTTTTTCTGCGGGGTCACCATTGTAAAGAATTTTCTCAACTTCAAAAACAGGTGGTTGTGAAGGCTGAATAAAATAATCACGGGGATCAACAATAAATTCAAACATTTTAGTAAATTCAGCTCTTCTCATTCTTCCTGAAATTACTACTCTAATTTTATTCACAGGATAAGGAATAATAACAGTTTCGTAAAAACTCCTTGAAATTTTTTTTGCTTCTTCTGTGGCTTTCCATTCCTGAAATAATGTTGCATAACCTCTTGAATAAATAAGTTTGTCAGTTGCATAATCATAAACCTCAACAATATTTTCCCCATATCTAAACTTATCAATTAAGTGCGTTTTAGAACCTCCCCAGTATGGTTCTTTAATAAGCTTTTCCAAAAAATAATTTTCGCTTTCAAAATTCCCTGCGTGTATTAAGTCAATACGTAAAGTTTGAGAAATAAAATACTCATTAAAATTAACGTCCTGAGAATAAGTATTTACTGTTATTAAAAAGAAGAATAAAAATAATATTGTTCGTTTCATAGATGTAAATAATTTTTATAAAATTAGTTTTTTATTAAATTTTATTAAAGTTAATATTTCTATAAAAATGTATTTATGTTTTATTCAAAAAGTTAATTTAGGAAATATATAATATAGGAGGTGTTTTTTTTCTATTAATTACAAATAAATGCATTCTTAAATAGTTTGATACAAATCCTTATTAAAAATTAAATAAACAATAAGCGACTGTTCCGGCGCTTTTAATTTTTCATACAATATTTAAGTAAAAGTTCCCGTCCCTCTTCATCTCCAAGTGAATAAGCCGTTTGCCAGTTTTCACAGGCTTTTTTAAAATTACCAGATTCTAAATATGCAATACCACGCAATGTATATGCTTTAGAGTTGTTTCTATCCACCTGAATTGCTTTTCTAAAATTATCAACTGCTTCTTTATAATTTTTAAGACAGATATTACTTTTTCCTAAACCGATATAAGCTTCAATGAATTTAGAGTCAAGTTCGATAATTTTTTTATAATCTTTTTTCGCATCCTCATATTTTCCGTCTTCAAAAAATGAATTACCCCGCAAAAAGTACCCGTGTGAAGAATGGTTATCGCTTTCAATAAATTTTGAATAATCCATTATTGCTTTCTTATAGTTTCCCTGTTTATAATAAGCAGCCCCACGTCTGTAATATAAATTAGTGTTGTTAGGATCAAGTTTCTCTGCCATATTAAAATCAGATATTGCTTTATTATATCTTCTAAATATATAATGTATAAACCCACGAAACATATATGCATTTGTGTTTCGAGAATCAATTTCAATTATTTTGTTGAGGTCTTTCATTGCTTTTATATATTCCTGCTCTACAAAATATCCAAATGCTCGCTCATGGTATGCTTCTATAAAATAAGGGTTTAATTTAATTGCTTTACTGTAATATTTAATCGCTCCTTCAGTGTTAAGCTTTTTAAGCTGTTCCCGTCCCAATTTGAAATATTCAATATCCTTTTGGGGTCTCGGTAGAGATGTTTTATTTTTTTGTTTAGTTTTTCCCATAGCGCTTTTAGATTTTTTTTTATTTAAATCAAATTTGTATATTATGAAAAACTTAATTTTCTATATACTACAAAACTAATTATTAAAATACAAGAATAAAAAATTTATGATACATTTTTATCTATAATTATTTCTACCTTATTTGTTGTTAGGTTTAATGGTTAATGGAAAATTTTTAACAGATAAGTACATCCATTTTAATGTAAATTTGTTTTTTTATTATATAAAATTTAAAAATATTTTCAGATATATAATATTATTTTTTCAATTGTTTAATTGCTAAACTCTCTTTTATTAAATATTTTTTTTCAAATATTCCTTTATATAAGATGTTTTATATTATATTAAATAATCACATTAAATTTTCATTCTACTTTAAAAAGATAATTGTATTTTGTAAATCAAGTTATTATCTTAAACTATGAAGGAGACAATAACCTTAACCGATTTTCAGGTAGAATTAAAACACATTAAAAAAGATAAGTACTCAGGGTCTCAAAAAGTTTTAAACGATTTTTTGAACCTGTTTATAAAATTTCTTTCTAACTGCAAAGAATTAGAATCAATGACTAATGAAGAGCTTTTCAAAATTATAAAGTTTAATTTTAGAAGTCTTCTTGAATCACATAATCAGTTCGCTCTTCTTCGTCATTTCAATCTTGAAATAATGAATGCGTGCGATTCATACTTTACTAAATTAATCGATGCAAAAAATCCTGATATCGATTTTAAGATTACATTAAAAGATTTTCTTCTAACAAAAGTTGATAGCTATATTAAAACCTGGGTAAGTGTTAACGACAGAATCGCAATGAATGCTTTAAAAAATATAGATTTTATAGATAAAACAATTTTGTTGCATAGTAATAGTAGTACGGTAAGACATCTTTTTAACTATATAAGAAAGCAATCTATTTCTGTTGAGATTATACAAACAGAATCTCGTCCCAAATGTGAGGGAAGGGTTCAGGCAGATTACATTTCTTCTCTTGGGTTTAAGGTTACATATATAATTGATGCTGCAGCAATAAAATATCTTTCTAAGGTTGATTTTGTTTTAATGGGATGCGATAGCGTTTATCCTGAGTATTTTATAAATAAAGTTGGAACTAAAGCAATTGCCCTTGGTTGTAAAAAATATAATATTCCTTTCTATATAATAACAGATAGCAGAAAACTTTCATCTGTTGAATATATTAGACCTGAGAATAAGAAACCCATTTCAGAAATTATAACTTCTGCTTCTACTTATAAATTCAATATTGAAAATTACTATTTTGAAAGTATTCCGAATGAATTCATTACTAAATTGATAACTGAAAATGAGATATATGAAGAGAATTTCAAACTAAAAATTTAAAATTAAATGCAAGAAGCAAGCTATTATATCAGATTATCAAATGAAAATAAAACAAAATGCTTGCTATGTCCAAAAGAATGTGTAATTGTTGATGGGAAAACCGGCACGTGTGGTGTAAGAAAAAATATTGGGGGAAAACTTTATTCTCTTGTTTATGGAAAACCTGTCGCTATTCATATAGACCCAATTGAAAAAAAACCTTTATATCACTTTTATCCTGGCTCAAAAATTTTTTCTATAGGTACTTTTGGGTGTAATTTAAGCTGCCGATTTTGTCAGAATTATGATATAAGTCAGTTTCATTTGGATGAAAATTCTGAAATTTTAGAAGAAATTAAGTTTGTATCTCCCGAAGAAGTTGTTGGTTTGTGTCTTCATTATGGTCTTAAGTTTATTGCTTTCACTTATAATGAACCAACCGTTTATTATGAATATATGTATAATACTGCAAAATTATGTAAAGACCCAATGAGAAATTATGAAATTAAAACTGTGGTCGTTTCTAACGGTCAAATTAATGAGAAACCTCTTAGAGATTTATTACCATATATAGATGCGTTCAATATTGATTTAAAAGCTTTTAATCAAAACTTTTACAAAAGACTTTGCAACGGAGATATCGAAACTACTAAAAATACAATCAGAATAATTATAGAAGAAAAAAAACATTTGGAGGTTACTTTTCTTTTAATTGAGCATTATAATGATGATAAAAATGAGTTCTTAGAAATGTGCAAATTTTTAAAGGAATACAATGAAGATTTAGTCCTGCATATTTCAAGAGCCTTTCCACATTATAAACTTAATTTTAATCCAACTCCTATTAAATTACTAAGAGAATTTTATGATATTGCAAAAACACAACTTAAAAATGTATATTTGGGTAACGTTTAATATTTATTAAAATTAATTTTTCTTGCTATGAAAAGTAAAATTAGAAAAGCGATCTGTGCCGGAAGTTGGTATGAAAACGATCCTTTTGAGTTAAGCGAAGAAATAAAATTCTACCTTGAAAAAGTAAAGCAATTAAACAAACCAGTGAAAGCGGTTATTGTACCTCACGCGGGATATATGTATTCCGGACAGGTTGCAGCTTATTCTTTTAAACAAATTCCCAAGACTACAAGAAAAATAATCATAATGGGAACTCTACACCATTATTATATGAAGGGTGTTTGTGCTCTCGACTATGATTTCCTGGAAACTCCTTTGGGTAATATAAAGGTAAGTAAAGATGTAAAGGATTTAATTAACAGAGGAATTGCAGAATTTGTTCCACAGGCTGATAGTTATGAACATTCAATAGAAATAGAGCTTCCTTTTTTAAAATATTGTTTAGAAGACTTTGAAATAGTTCCTCTTCTTGTGGGAAATGTTGACTCTAAAAATTTTGCAGACATACTAATTAATTACATTGACCAATGTACTGTTATCGTTGTATCAGTAGACTTTAGTCATTTTCATAATTACGAAAAAGCAAGAGAGCTTGATTCTAAAGCTGTAAATACTATACTGGCTCTTAAGGAAAATGATGTGCCTGACCTTGAAATAGATTCTCCTTACGCTGTAATGACTTTAATTAATATATGTAAAATTTTAAAGTGGAAACCGGAGTTATTAATTTACAAAAATAGTGGAGATATTACCGGTGATAAAAGTAGGGTTGTGGGATATTCTTCAATAGTATTTTATTAACGTTTTTAAAATTTTTAAAAATGTATTTTACAAAAGATGAAGAACAATATATGAAATCCCTTGCTCGCAATGCGGTTGAGCAGTATGTTTTAACTGGTAGGGCAAATGATGGTGAATATAATTTTAATGAGGATGATTTTTTAATGTTCCCAGACAATATGTATAACATTCCGGAAAAGCTCAACAAGAGACATGCCTGTTTTGTAACAATAAGGAAAAATGGAGATTTAAGGGGGTGCATCGGTACTATAATACCACATAATACTTTATATAATTCTATAATAGAAAATGCAATAGGTGCTGCTGTGCGAGATCCAAGGTTCCCGCCTGTAACAAAAGAAGAGTTAAAATATTTAACTTATGAGGTAACGGTACTATCAGAACCCAAAGAAATCAAATATAAAACAGTAGAAGAACTCTTCTCTAAAATCAAAAACAAGGGGGTAATTATTAGAAAGTCTTTTTATACAGCTGTTTATCTTCCCCAGGTCTGGGAGCATTTCAATACGCCTGAAGAATTTATTTCTTCCTTATGCCAAAAAGCCGGATTATCGTCTGATGAATGGAGAAATCTAAATTTACAGGTTCAGATTTTTGAGGCATTAAAATAGTTCTGTTTATCAGAGTTATTTCTTTTTAAAATATTTTTCTAAAATTTGTGTTTGTTTTTTCCCGATTATTTCGATTACTTTGGAGGGATTTTCTATAATTAATTTTTTTATTTCTTCCATTGAATCAAATTTTCGCAAAAGTTTTTCCGCTGTTATTTTACCAATTCCTTTTATATCAAGGAGTTCAGTTTTAATTGTTCTTTTTGCTCTAAGCTGCTGATGAAAAGTTATCGCAAATCTATGTGCTTCATCTCTGATTTTTTGCAGTAGTTTTAAACCGCTTGACGACTTTTGTATATTATAGGGTCCTTCTTTTTCAGGGAAATATACTTCCTCTAATCTTTTTGCAAGAGATATTACAAAAGGTTTTTTATCTTTAGAATATAAATTTAAATATTTTAATACTTTTATCGCTGCGTTCAGTTGCCCTTTTCCTCCGTCAATTATAATTAAATCGGGTATTACATTTTCTGAATTTTCTTTCGATAACTTTGAAAATCTTCTATAAATTACTTCTCTTATTGCTGCATAATCATCAGGTATGTTGTAGACCAAATTACCTTCGTTGTTATTAAAATTTTCATCTATCTTTTTCGTGTGCTGTATTTTGTATTTTCTATATTCAGATTTTCTGGGTTTACCATCCTGAAATACAACTAATGAACCAACCATATCACTACCCTGAATATGTGATATATCAAAACATTCTATTCTCCGTGGAATATTTTCCAACATTAAATCTCTTTTCAAAGATTCAAGAGCGGGCGGAATAAAATATTTTTTGGTTTTCATAATCAACAGTTCATCAAGCATAAGTTTTGCATTTGCTTTCACCATTGTAACAAGTTTTAGTTCTTCATCTTTTTGTGGAATTATTATTTTTAGCTTTTCTTCTATATTGTTCAATTTTCTTTTCGTGTTTAGCCAATCTTGTATAGTTTGCAGAAATTCAATTTCTGTGTCGTTGTTTATTTCATTATTTTTGCTTTTTGTTTCTAAATCCTGTATCGCTATATTATTTTTTATTTTATCTTCTATTACAATCTTGGGTAAAATTATTTTATCAGGTATAAAATCGTTCTCCGAATAATATTTTACAATAAATTTTTCTAATATTTCTTTTTCCGTAACATTAAGAACATTTGAAATGTAATAATGTGACCTACCAATTGTTTTACCATCTCTTATCTTTAAAACTACTCCACAAGCATCATCATCTGCTTTTTCAACTGCAAATACATCAATATCTTCAGTTGTTTCATATATTATCTTTTGTCTTTCTATATATATTCTCAGGGTTTCAATTTTGTCTCTTATCTCCGCTGCATCTTCAAACTTCATTTCTTTAGATTTAATATCCATTTCTTTCTCAAGTTCCTTTATTACAGATTCAATCTTACCATTTAGCAAAAGTGAAACTTGTTTTATCATTGAATTATAGTCTTCCTTAGACACAAAACCTTCGCACGGACCATCACATTTTTTTATGTGATATTCCAAACAAATTTTGAACTTTTTCTCTTCTATAGCAGATTCATTCAGATTCAAATTACAGGTTCTCACTTTGAAAATATCTCTTAATATCTTTAATGAGCGCCTCATCACTTTAACATCTGTATAGGGACCGAAATACTTTGAACCATCTGATTTTTTATTTCTTGTTGGAAATACTCTGGGAAATGGTTCGTTTGTAATAACTATGTAAGGATAGCTTTTATCGTCTTTCAAATTAACATTATATCTTGGTTTTAACATTTTAATCATATTTTGCTCTAAGAGTAGAGCTTCTACTTCTGAATCCGTACTAATAACCTCAACGTCTTGTACTTTTGAGAGCATTGCCAATGTTTTACTATCTGAGTAAAACTGATTTATAAAAGTTTCTCTAAAATACTGTTTTACTCTTTTTTTTAAGTTTTTTGCTTTTCCTACATATATTACTCTCCCCTCTTTATTTTTAAACTGATATATTCCGGGTTTTTCAGGTAAGTTTTTAATTTTATCTTCCAGGTGTTTCATTGATATTGTGGAAAGCAATTTCTATAAAAAGTGTTTTTCTTCTGTGAAGAATTTTTATTCTTTTGTTCTTTTTTGTGATAATTCTATTAACACTCCCGCTGTTGATTTTGGATGAAGAAACGCTATTAACATATTATCCGAGCCGATTTTGGGTTCTTCATTTATAAGTTTAATGTCGTTATTTTTCAACTCTTTAAGTTTTTCTGTAATATTTTCACTTTCAAAAGAACAGTGGTGAATTCCCTCTCCTCTTTTTTCAATAAATTTTGTTATAGGAGAATCTACATCTGTTCCCTCAAGAAGTTCAATGTCAATGTTTTCAAGGTGAAGTTTTGCAACATTAACTTTTTGTTCCTCTACATATTCAATTTGAGTTGCTTTTACCTTAAATATTTTTTCAAACACAGGAATTGATTCCTGAAGTGATTTTACTGCTATTCCAATATGTTCTAATTTCATAAATGTGTTTTAGTTTATAAGTATTGGTCATATCCTTTTCTTCTTAAAAAATCTACAACCTCTCTTACGCTTTGAGAATCTCCCTTCTTACATACCAGTAATCCATTGTCTGTATCAACAATAATTAAATCTTCACATCCTACTACCGCTGTAATTCTTTGCTCATTAAGGACAAAACAGTTTTTAGAGTTAATCATAACTGTCATTCCCTGGGTTACATTATTAAGAGCATCTTTCTTACTCAAATTATAAATTTCATCCCATGAACCTACATCGCTCCAATCAAAATTTGCTTTTATTGTATATACACAATCAGATTTCTCCATGACCCCATAGTCAATTGAAATACCTTTTATTTGTGAGAATGTCTGCTCAAGTATTCTACTAAATTCTTTAGAATAAATATTTTTGCTTAATACGTCCAGAAAATTATATAAGTCCGGCAAGTGTTTTCTGATTTCTTCCATCATTACATTAACTTTAAATATAAACATTCCTGCGTTCCAAAGAAAATCACCACTTTTAATAAACTCTTTTGCAATTTCAAGGCTTGGTTTTTCCGCAAATGTTTTCACTTTGTATATAGAAACTTGTGTTTCTTTATTTTCAATTTTACTATCTGTAACATATTGAATATATCCATAACCAGTTTCAGGTTTGGTCGGCGTAATTCCAATGGTAACAATTCCTTTCTGTTCCTCCACAAAATTTAACCCAGTTTTAACAACTTTCTCAAATTCTTCTACATTTCTTGTCAGTTGATCAGCTGGTATTGCTAAAACCAATGCATTTGGGTTAAAATTTTGAATATATAAGCACGATAAGCCTATGCATGGGGCTGTGTTTTTTCCAATTGGTTCAAGAATTATGTTTTCTTCTGGTATTTGTGTAATTTGTTTTTTTACAATACTTTTATACGATACATTGGTAACAACAAAAATTTTTGTTGTTTCAAATATACGTTCAAGCCTTTTATATGTTTTCTGTATTAATGATTCTCCACTGTTATCAATATCTAAAAACTGTTTTGGTGTTTTTACCGTTCCCCTTGGCCACAAACGGGTTCCAACTCCACCTGCCATTATAATAGCATATTTGTTTTCCTTATGGTAAAATGTGTTGTCGCTCTTACTCATTTACTTAATTTATTTAGCTAAAAATTTTCTCCGGGTTATTTAAATAAGAAATAAAAAGGTCAAGATCTTTGGTTTTTTTATCAAGAAATAAAAGCTTCATATTTACAACTATGTAATTCAGTATTTCTCTAATATCTTTAGACAAAGGATCCATTCTGTAATTTTGTATAAACTTTATAAATATATAACTTGATTCAGATAGTTTTGCCATCTTATCTATTTTTAATTCTTTAGATAATTTTACAACGTCCTTAAAATAAACAAATGTTCTTGATAGTGTTCTTAACGCATTATAAATTTGATATTCGCCTTCTATCTCATCAAGAGATTTAAAAACACCTTCTATACCAAGAATTTTTTCTTTCAGTATTAATAGTTTTCTTCTTTGTGTTAAGTCGGGAAATTTCTCAGATAGTTTTTTCTCGAGTTCTTTCTTCTCGGCTTCTGTTCTTCTTTTTCGCTCTTCTTCTTCTTTTTCTTTTATTAGTTTATTTCTTATTTCCTCGATCCTTTCAACAACGGTTTCATAACTTTTATAATCTTCATTTGCAACAAGTTTTCTGATTAGTATTATTCCGTTTATGAATAAGTTTATATTCTCTTCCGTTAATAAATTAAAACATTTTTCTTTGTCCGCAATTTTTTCTAATACTCTTTTCATTAATGCTGATATGGTAGCATATATATTAGTAATGATTTCAAATGACATTTCTCTCGAATAACTTACCATGTAATCACATTCAGAAATTATACTCTTCATTAGTGGTTCAACGTTTTTTAATAAATTACTTATTTCTCTTTCTCTCTCTTCCTCGTCAAATGTTAGTTTTACTGCTTTTTCTTCTTTTTTCTTTAGTTGTTTATAACCTTTTTTCTTTTGTGTTGTTTCATGTTCTTTTACTCTTAGTATTTTAACTATTTCGTCTTTTGTTATTGTTTCTTTAATTTTTCCAAGTGCTTCAGAAATAATTAAGTTTCTTTGGTATATTTCTGTTTCGTATTTTTTAAATTCCTCGCTTTCCCCAGCGTATTTTTCAACTATTTTTTCTTGATCTTCTTTCTTTTCCACAATTTCATTTGCCATAGTTTCAGTTTTAAAATCTTTAAATTCTTCATCAAAATGATCTATATATATCTTTTTCGTTAAGGTTTTATTTTCTTTTTCTTCTTTTTTGTCTTCTGTTTTTGGTTTTTCTCTATCTGACATTAAATTGTCCTCGGAATATATTTCTTGTTCTTCTTTCTTTTTTTTATCTTTTTCTTTCTTTGCATCCTCTTCCTTTGGTAAATCATAAATTTCCTCTGTTGAATTTTTATCTTTCTGTACAATCAATGTTAAGCCTGGCTCTTCTGTTGTTTCTTCCTGTAAACTTTCTACGGTATGTACATCATTTTTTTCAGATTCTTCTGAAATATTCATTTCTTCGGTTATGCTTTCTGTCTTTGAATTAAGAAATTCACTTTCCAATGTTTCATATACTTGCTGACTTTCTTCAATGTTTTTTAATATAGTTTCTGTGTTTTCTTTAACAAAATCTTTTTCTTCTTCTTGAATATTTTCTGTTTCTATTCCAAAGCAAGTTAAAAAGTAATTCTTCAGGTAACCTTTGTCAAGTGTTAGATTATCATTAAAATTTTCGAAGTTAATAACTTCTTCTTCCGCTTTTTTAATAACAAATAATAGATACGAGCCAAGCCCTTCAAATTGTTTTGTTTTTAAAAGTACATAAGTATATTTAATTAATTCGTCATACGAACCTTTCTCTGAAATTTTTTTAAGAACACTTAATAATTTGTATAGTTCTTTGAACTTCTGATTATCTGCATAAGAAAGTAAATCATTTTCTAATTCGTTAAGAAGATATATAAGGTAATTTTTTTTCATTAAATATCACTATATATTTCCGTATTCTTTTAATTTAATATACAATAATAAAATTAAATTATAAATTAAATTTGTAATGAATAAGAAAACTATTTTTATATTTTGTTTTTTTTTCGGATATTATAAAACAAGGTTATAAAAAATAATTATACTTGACATTAAAATTAAGTTTTATAATATTATATTTGTAATATTCTGATTTTATTTTGTTAATACTTTGTTAATAAATTTTATTAAGTTCTCTTAATTTCGGCGTTTTCAAATTATTATCTGCTCACTATTTAAAGTTATTAACATCTCTTGTAAATTATTATTTTGTTCTTTGAGATAATCTTATGTTTTTATTGAGTTTATATTCGGTTAAATATGTTAATAACTTCATACACAATCGTATATAACATATTTAACCGCTAAGTGTTTTTTAAAGTATTTTTTTAAATAAATAAATCTATTGGTTATATTTTGTTAATAAATATGATTGGTTATTAATAATAACAACAGTTTTTATAATGGGAACACAAAATAATTTAGCAAATAAAAACTTACCGGTTAATGATATTGATCCTAAAAATGATAATATACAGATTAATAGCGAAAATGAAGCAAATTTAATATGGGAAAAATTTTTAGATTTACTATCTCATTCTACCAAGGAAAGCGAAATTCAGGCATGGTTTTCAGTAATTATCCCAAAAAGTTTTTCTGATAATATTCTTACTTTATATGTTCCAAGCAGTGATTATTATGCAATTATAGAAAGAAGGTTTAACAAACAAATTACCAAAATTCTTGAGAGCGGGCTTCTTGGTACAAATGGAAAATTAGTTTATGAGGTTTTACCAAGAGAGGAAATTCTTGCAGATAATCATATAGAGCTACCAAATTATCAAACTAAAACAGAAATTTCTACAAGCAATATTTTTATATCTTCAAATTCAGAAACAGACAGCTTACAAAAAATCCAATCTTATTGTAATGGTTTATATCCAAGATACACGTTCGAAAATTTTGTTAGAGGAGATAGTAATGAGTTAGCTGCAGCTGTTGCTTATGCAATCGCACAGAACCCAGGTAATCTATATAATCCGTTTTTTGTTTATGGTGGTGTAGGAATAGGTAAAACACATTTAATACAAGCTATCGGGAATGAAGTTCTCAAACGATTCCCAAATAAAAGAGTTTATTATACTACTACACCTGACTTTACTACACAATTCACATCAAGCATAGCAAAAGATAGAGGTGATTTTTCTTCCGGCTCTTTCGGAACTAAGAAATTAGATGCATTTTATAAATCTTTGGATATATTAATTCTTGATGATATTCAAAATCTCGCCTGTAAACAAGGAACACAGGATTTTATTTACCAGATTTTTAACACTCTTTACAACAATAATAAACATATAATTCTATCCTGCGATAAACCAATTAACCAAATAAAAGATATAGAAGAAAGACTTGTTTCCCGTTTTCGTTGTGGTATGATTGCAGACATTCAACCACCAAGCTGGGAAATGCGGGTTGCAATAATTAAAAGAAAACTTTCTGAACTTTCTGTTACTTTTTCCGAGGAAGTAATTCATTTTATTGCTACTAATGTAACTGATAGTATAAGAACAATAGAAAGTTGTATTTCCGGAATAATAACTGAAAGCAGATTCTTATATAATAATCAGATTAATTTAGATATTGCAGAAAGAACATTAAACAGGGTTATTGGACACATAAAAAGAACGAAGAATGTATCAATAGAAAATATCATATATACGGTTGCACAATATTACAAAATATCTGAAAATAGCATACTATCCAAAAAAAGAACAAAGGAAGTTGCTTTTGCCAGACAGGTTGCAATGTATTTAGCAAAACATCTTACAAATTTAACTTTAGAAACAATCGGTTTAAACTTTGGGGGAAAAGATCATGCAACTGTTCTCTACGCATATAATAGTATAAAAGAACTAATTAAAAGGGATTCTTCCATTAATAACCAGGTTTTAGAAATTAAAGAAATTTTAGAAAATCTATAATCTTACACAGAATTGTTAATTTGTTGTTAATATTTAATACTTATTAACATAAACTATAAATTATTATTATTATTTTTAATAATTATCAATATTAGGTACAAGTTAATAACGAAGAATTGACATTAAATAATAATGTAAATAATACGCTTTTTTTATATCTTACAATTATAAAATATTATTATTAATATTATTAACAACACTATTATTGTTTCTTTATTATATAATATTTAATTATGATTGAAAGACTGTATATTAAAAATTACCTGATAATAAAAGAAGCAAATATTGAATTTACGCCCGGATTAAACATTCTAACCGGAGAAACAGGGGCGGGAAAATCTATTATAATTGATGCATTAAGTTTAATATTAGGAGAAAGAGCAGATTATTCAATTATCAGAGATAAAGATGACAAACTTATTGTTGAAGGGATTCTTGATTTTGCAATGATAAATAAAAACAAAAAATTCGTTAGAGATAATGAGATTATAAAATTTTTAAGAAGTAAAAATATCCCTTCTTTGAACGAAGATAAAGAAGAATATAATACTATAATTATAAGAAGAGAGTTATTTAAGAAAGGAATTAGCAGAAGTTTTATTAATGATTATCCGATATCAATTAATGATTTAAAAAAATTTGGGAAATTAATAATAGATATACATTCACAAAACGAGCATCAACTATTATTAGATAAAAATACTCATATTCTGCAACTTGATGAATATGTCAAAAGAGAAGACAAAAATTTTAATTCTTTATATGAAGAATATGAAAAGTACTATTTAGAATATAAAAATATTATAGAAGAACTAAAGGATTTAATAAACAGAAAAAATGAATTTATCAGTAGAAAAGAATTTTTAGAATTTCAGTTAAGAGAAATAAACAATATTAATCCTCAGGAAAAAGAAGATGAAATAATAGAAAAAGAATTAAGTAAGTTAGAAAACGTTGAAGAAATAACACATTCTGTAAGTAATTGTTTAGAATTATTATCGGGAGAAAGAATAAACATAATAGGAAATATTCATTTTATCATTAAAGAAATAAGAAAATTAATTCAGTATGATATTCAATTTAGTGATATATTAAAAGATTTAGAAACAGTATATACTATTTTAAAAGAACTAAATAATTCACTAAGTAATTATATAACAAATATTGATTTTAATAATGCAAGAATTGAGGAAATAAGAGAAAGATTAGGACAGATTTCATTTTTGAAGAAAAAATATAGAATGACAATAAATGAACTTATAGAAAAATCAGAACAATTAAAAAAAGATCTTAACTTTGCAGAGAACTATGATTTTGAAATTGAGAAAAAAGAAAAAGAAAGTAATTTAATAAAAGAAAAACTGAAAAATATTGCAATAGAAATTTCTAATGTGAGAAAGCGTATCGCAAAAAAGATGGAAGAAAAGATAAAAAAATATTTTAATGATGTAGGACTTGAGAATGCAGAATTTTTAATAAAATTTTGGTATAACAAAAAAAGTAACGATAAATATTTTGATATAGAATTTAATGGTAATAATAATAAAATAGAAACAACAATTAGTAATTTAGGAATAGATGAAGTAGAGTTTTATATTAATACAAATGTGGTAGAAAAGAAAGACCATAAAATCAGTAAAAACAATAATTTAGATCAAAACAATAAAGAAGAAGAATTTTATTTTCCCTTAAAAAAAGTTGCTTCCGGAGGAGAAATTTCAAGAATAATGTTATCTATTAAAGCAGTACTTTCAGATAAAGATAAAGTGCCAATTCTTGTGTTTGATGAAATTGATTCTGGAGTTAGTGGAAGAATAGCGGATAAAGTTGGTTACATATTAAAAGAGTTATCAAAGAGTCATCAGATTATTTCAATTACTCACTTACCACAAATAGCAGTATTTGGAGAAAACAATTTGAGAGTGTCAAAACAAATTAAAGAAACAAAAAACAGTAAAGAAACAATTACAGTTATTGAGAGATTAAACAGAGAAGAAAAAATAAAAGAGATTGCAAAACTTATTAGTAGCGAAAAAATAACAGACGCTTCTTTAAAAGCAGCGGAAGATATGTTAAACTATGCTGAGAAAAAATAATCTCATCCCCTCATATATATTAATATAGCAGCAATATCTGATGGATTAACCCCAGCAATTCTTGATGCCTGGCCTATTGACCGGGGCTTGATTCTCTTTAATTTATCTTTTGCTTCAAGAGAAAGGGATTTTATTTTATCATAAGGAAAATTTTCAGGAATAGATATATTTTCATTTCTAATGAAAGAATCAACCTGTTCTTGTTGTCTGTTTATATAACCTTCGTATTTTAATTCTATATCTATTTGATTGATTACCTCCTCATTATCATAAATGGATAACAAAAAATTATTTTCCTCTGAACTGTATAAAGTGTCAGAATATTTTAAAAGGTAGTTCAGTAAATCTTTAGTTTTAACTTCAGTTCTTTTTACAATATTAGAAAGAAATTCATTTTGTGAAATTATAGAAGAATTCAAAGGTTTCAGAAAATTATTAATAATTTCCGGCTTTATAGTATGCGTTTTGAAAAAAGTAATGGAGTTTTCGATTAAGTGTTTTTTATGAATTAAATTTTTATATGTTGAATATTCGACCAGTCCTAATTCATACCCAAGAGGAAGCAGTCTTATATCAGCGTTATCCTGTCGTAATAATAACCTGTATTCGGCTGAAGATGTGAACATTCTGTAAGGTTCAACAGGACATTTGTTAATTAAATCATCTATTAAAACCCCAATATATGCTTGATTGCGACGAATTACAACTTGTGGACGATTTTTAATTTTTAGTGCAGCATTAATACCTGCTATAATACCTTGTGCTGCTGCTTCTTCATATCCGGAAGTTCCGTTAACCTGCCCGGCAAAGTATAAACCAGAACATAGTTTCGTTTCAAGAGTCAGGAAAATCTGATGTGTAGGAAAAAAATCATACTCAACAGCATATCCGGGTCTTAACATAATTGCATTTTCTAAACCCGGAATTGTTTTTAATGCGTTATATTGAACCTCTTCTGGAAGAGAAGTTGAAAAGCCGTTCATATAAATTGTTTTCCCATCCAGAGTTTCTGGTTCCAGGAATATTTGATGTCTTGGTTTGTCAGAAAACCGTGAGATTTTGTCTTCAATTGATGGGCAATAACGAGGTCCAACCCCTTTGATTCTACCTGTGAATAAAGGAGAATCTTTAAAACCTTTTCTTAATTCTTTATGTGTTTTATCGTTAGTATAAGTAAGATAGCAATTTACTTGTTTTAAGTAAGGAAATTTGTTTTTGTCAGTATAAATTGAAAATGTCATAGGGGGATTGTCCCCATATTGTATCTCAAGTTTTGAATAATCAATAGAATTGATATCTAATCTTGGGGGTGTTCCTGTTTTTAATCTACTTGAAACAAAACCTAATTGTACCAGATTTTCTGTTAAACCTTGTGCCGAAGGTTCTCCATACCTGCCACCAACATAAGACTTCGTGCCAACATACATAATTGCATTCAGAAAAGTACCCGAAGAGATAATTACAGCTTTGCATTTTATAATCAAATTATTTTGTGTTGAAACACCTACTACCTTATACTTTAAAAAATTTCCGTTTTTATTATTTTCATCGTTAAAAGATATTAATTTACTGGCATCCTTTTTAGTGATATCTTCAACCAGCAATTTTATTACCGTATCCTGTATTATATTTATGTTATCAAAACCTTTTAGATAATTAATAGCAGCGAGAACATACTGTTCCTTATCTGACTGACACCGTGGGGACCAGACGGCAGGACCTTTCGATTTGTTTAACATCTTAAATTGTATTCCTGTTTTATCGGCTAAAATACCCATTGCACCACCGAGCGCATCAATTTCTTTTACTAAGTGTCCCTTTGCCGTTCCCCCAATTGCGGGATTACAACTCATTCTACAAATAGCATTTATATCCATTGTAACAATACAAACACTACACCCTATCTTTGAGGCGGCAACCGCAGCCTCAAGCCCTGCATGGCCACACCCGACAATTACAATATCAAATTCCATCTTTTATAATAATAGAGAATGTTTCTTAAGAAACATTCTCTAAAAATTTACTTAATTAATAAAATTTAAAGTATCTATTTATTTTATCAAATTTAACTTCTTGGCAATAGCTTCCATTTCATCTAATAAATAATTTAAGCGATTAAATGCTGATACATAAGTCGTTTTATCAGACATATCAACCCCGGCAGCTTTTAATAATTCAATCGGATAATTACTACCACCTGATTTTAATAAATTTAAATAGCGTTCTACAGAATTATTTTCACGGTTAAGTTCCTGATTTAAAACATAATTACTTAATGCCATTGAAGCTATTATGCCTGTACTATATTGATAAACATAAAAATTGTAATAAAAATGAGGAATTCGGCTCCATTCTACTTGTATATAATCATCAACTATACATATATTATTTTCGTGTCCACAGTATTTTCTTGTAAGCTCTAAATATTTCTGGTTAAGCCAATCAGAAGTGAGAGATTTACCAGATTCTACCCTTTTATGCATTTCTAATTCAAATTCTGCAAACAGGGTTTGCCTGAATAAAGTACCTCGCACCTGATCAATATAACTATCTAACACATAAAGCTTAAAAAGATCATCTTTTTCATTTTTGATTAAGTATTCCATTAACATATTTTCGTTAAAGGTAGAGGCAATTTCAGCAAGAAAAATTGGATATTGTGATAATGCATATGGTTGATTATTATCAGATAAGTAACTATGTAATGCGTGGCCAAGCTCATGGGTCAAGGTTGAAACTGCGTCATATTTACCATTATAATTCATTTTTATAAATGGGTGAATTCCATATACTCCGCTTGAGTATGCACCCGATTGCTTGCCCTTATTAGGATATACATCTATCCATCTTGAATTAAATGCTTGTTTTAATATGTTGTTATATTCATCACCAAGAGGTTTCATAGAATTGATTATTATTTCCTGGGCTTCTTCATATGTATATAATTTTTCAACGGCTGGTACAGCGGAAGCATAAATATCTTCATATTTGAATGTATCAATCTTAAGTAATTGTTTTTTCAAAGTTAAATATCTATGTAGCGTATTTAAATTTGAGTTAACAGATTCTATTAGTTGTTCATAGACACTAACAGGGATATTATCATCAAACAATTTTGCTTCCAAACAGGTGTTAAAATTATGAACCATAGCATTGAAATAATGCTGTTTCACAGCCCCATCCTGAAGTAAAGCAAAAGTATTTTGAAACTTCTTTTGATTTTTCCAAAACTCTCTCATTACTATACTTCTATCGGTTGAAATCTTTGAAGAACGATATTTAACATAATTAGCATAGTTTAAAATTACTTTTTCGCCATTACTTAATACGACTTCAACATTAGGTAATTCGGAATCATTTAACATATTAGCAACCTTTGATGGTGTTCCGCTAAAAAGTCCTGTTAAAGAAACAATTTTTTGCTGATCATCAGGAAGAACATGTTCTTTTCCTCTTATTATATCTTCAATTTTAAACCTGTATTGCTCTAACTCTGGCTCTTCTTTGATATATTCATTAAATTTTTCTGAGCCAAGATTAATTACATCAGTATTGAAAAAAGAAAGTTTAGAATTAAATTGAACAAATAACGATTGGAGCTCTCCTTTCATTGCCTGAAACAGGGTATTGTTAATATCTGTATTACTTTGATGACTTGCATATTCATAAAGAATAGAAGCACGCAAATCTATTTCATTTAATAAGTTCAGAAGAGACAGCATATTTTTTGAAGAAGAAGTCCAATTGACTTTTGCTTCGTCCAATTTTGACATAAGCAAAGCAACTTCTTCCTTTTCTTTTTTCCAGTCTTCTATTGAAGGAAACAAATCCTCAATTTTCCATGTGTATTCTACGGGGATATCTTTTCTTTCAGTAAGAGAGTAATCAGGTATTTCCTTTTCTTGTGAAAAAGAATTGTTCATATATACTGTTATTAAAATTGTTATTAAAAGTACACTTACAAAAAAATTTTTAAAGTATTTCATACGCTGTTTTATTTTATGTTAAAAAGTTAGTTACAAATTAGCAATATAATTGATTTTATTAAAGTAATAATAGAAACCAACTTTTATATTATAGTTAATAATTTTAAGAAGTATTAGTAATTACATTTAAACTAAATTGATAAAAAATTATCTTTATTAATACTAATTCGAAAATTTTAAAAAAAGCAATTACTTAAGTGTTTACTAATATAATAGAAAAGAAAATAAAATCAGAAATTTCTAAATCTCTTGTTAATATAAAAAGCAAAAAACAATTTACTATAAACGATGTATTATTAAGTAATGTATCTGAGTTTACAAAACAATTTATAAAAGTTGAAATAATAAATAGAGATGATAATATAACAACACCCGAAATTGGCACACTCTCAGACACAGCGTCGGGTTTGGTTTTGAATTTGAACTCAATTATTAACACGGATATACTTAATAGAATTATTGATAAATCTGTAAAATTGCAGTTCAATTATACAATCAGACCAAAATGGACATTGATAAATTACATTTTTGGTAAGATGGAATCAGCCCCGGTAGATAGTGTAAGAAATAAATTATCTATTTTTCAATTTTATAGATATTATCTTGATACCATATTAAATTATATAAAAGACAGACCAGTACAGGATAATATAATTATTACTAAAAGCAGAGTTAAGAACCTTTTAGAAGAAACAGATACAATTATTCACGATAAATTACTAACGAATCCTTCTTCAATTAAAGTAAAAAACTTTTTTCTGCAACTCTTCAGAATAAAGTATGATGATATATCACAACCGAAACTTAATGATACAATTCCATTTGGTTTTATTAGAATTTTTCTGGAGGATAAAACATTTTACGGCGTTCTTGATAGATTTATGCAATTTTGTAATTACTTATATGAGGATATATCCGAAAAAGAAAGCCTTTATGACTCAAAAGAAATTCAACTGAAAGATATCATAAAAGTTATAACAGGACAGGTTAAAGTTGAAGAAGCAGAGATGAAGTATATAACTCCGGATATAAATAACGACTATTTATTTTTATTGGAAGACGCTTTTGAAGAAAAGAAGAAAAAAACTACCATTAAAACCGAACAAAAAGATAAAGCGCAAAGTGGTTTAGAAAAAAGGGAAATTACAGATATATTTACTAAGACTGAAATAGAAAAAGTGCAAAAGAAAATATTTAAAAATAATAAACTATTGTTATATGAGTTTTTTGAGTTATTAAAAAATTGCAAAAACTGGGACGAAGCAACCGAGAAACTTAAAACATTATTTGAAAACAATGATGTAAAACTCTATGATGAAGATGTTGTAAATTTTGTAGATAAACTTAATAACTATTTTACTGAATCATAAGGAAACTACCCTTACTAATTTGAAAATTTCTATAGAAATTCCGTAAATGAAAATAATCGATATTGCAAGAATAGAAATAGAATCCGGTTCAGGCGGTAATGGATGTATCAGTTTTAGAAGGGAAAAATATGTACCTAAAGGAGGACCAAACGGTGGCGACGGCGGAAAAGGAGGCGATGTAATATTTAAAGCAACATCATCATTATCTACATTAATCGATTTGAACTACCAGAAAAAATATAAAGCAGGCAGAGGAAAACATGGACAGGGAGGAAATAAAAATGGTAAGAACGGAAAGAATTGCATAATCAAAGTACCCTGTGGTAGTGTGATAAAGAATTATGAAACAGGTGAAATTATTGCAGAGTTATTGAAAGATGGAGAAGAAATAGTAATTCTTAAAGGTGGAAGAGGAGGAAGAGGAAATACACACTTTAAATCTTCCACGAACAGAACGCCACGATATGCTGAAAAAGGTGAGCTAGGAAAAAGAATGATTGTAGAAGTCGAATTAAAACTTATTGCAGACATTGGACTTGTTGGATTTCCAAACGCTGGTAAATCAACATTAATTTCAAGGATATCATCTGCAAAGCCAAAAATTGCAGATTATCCTTTTACTACTTTATCACCTAATTTGGGAATTGTTAAATCTCCGGATTACGATACCACAGGATTTAGTTTTGTTGTAGCGGACATTCCCGGTATTATTGAAGGTGCATCTCAGGGAAAAGGCTTGGGAGTGAAATTTTTAAAACACATTGAAAGAACAAAAGTACTTGTTTTCCTTTTTGATGTTTCACTATTGGTGACAGAAAAGGGAAAAATATCTGACGATAAAAGTATTCTGGAAAAACATTACAAAGTACTTGAGAAGGAGCTAATAGCATATTCAGAAAATACCTTTACAAAATTATTTAAAAAGCCAAAATTAATCTGTATAACCAAAATAGATATATTGAATAACACACAAAAGAAAAAACTTCAAACCATATACCCGGAAGTAATTTGTATCTCAGCAGTGAAGGGAGAAAATTTAGATAAATTAATTCTTGAAATGCAGAAGACTTTACTTTCTGAAAATAAAGATAACAAAGAGAAAAATAATCAACACACATAATGAAACCTACAATACTTATTTCTAATGACGACGGAATAGAATCTAAAGGAATCATAAAACTTGCTACGGAAGTAAGAAAATTTGCAAACGTTATTGTCGCCGCCCCCCATACACAACAAAGCGCAGTAGGACACTCAATTACAATGTCTAACCCTATAAGGATGAGTGAGATATATTACGGAAAAAAATTTTTCGGCTATGCAGTAGAAGGAACGCCAGCAGATTCTGTAAAGTTAGCAGTACATAACCTGTTAAAAGGGAAAAAAATTGATTTACTTATTTCAGGTATAAACCAGGGCGCAAACACTGCAATAAATATAATATATTCAGGAACTGTTTCCGCTGCTGCAGAAGGTACAATTTTAGGAATACCTTCTATTGCAGTATCATTAGCAAGTTATGTCTATAAAAAATTTGACGTAGCAGCGGCTATAACAGTTAAAATTGCAAAAGCTGTATTGAAGAGAGGATTACCCCCGGGAACGTTGCTAAACGTAAACATTCCACCTGTACCACGAAGCAAAATACGGGGAATAGTAATTACAAAACAAGGTAAGTCATTCTGGAATGATTTATATGAAAAAAGAATTGACCCCAATAACCGAGAGTACTATTGGTTAACAGGTTATATGGTGAAAACTGACAAAACCCTCGAATTTGATGTATATGCAGTTGATAAAAATTATGTTTCAGTTACGCCTATACATTATGATTTAACAGATTATAAAACATACGAAAAAATAAAAAACTGGAAAATCTCGCTTTAAAGCAATTAAATATTTTCAGGTGAGCAATTTATTAATTGAATAATAAATGCAAATAATTTAGATTTAAAATCATTTAAAAATTAAAATTAATTAATTATGAAAATAATATATCACGGACATTCATTTTTAGAAGTATTCTCAAAGGACTATAGTATCCTTATAGACCCCTTTATTACCGGTAATCCGGTTTGTGATATTTCAAAGGATGACATAAAAAAATGTGATTACATTATTCTTACCCATGGACACGGCGACCATTATGGAGATACAGACTTTCTTGCTCAGAAATTTAATGCTACAGTATTGGCAATATATGAACTTGCAGTGTTTGCTTCCAAGAGAGGCTTAAAAACCCACGAGTTAAATATTGGAGGTGGATATAATTTTCCTTTTGGTCGCGTGAAACTTACCCCGGCATATCATTCTTCTTCAACAATTGAGGGAGGATATGCAGGTGACCCCGCAGGTATTTTGCTTTATATAGAAGGGAAAACAATTTATCATGCTGGTGATACTTCTCTTTTTGAGGATATGAAAACAATAGGAGAAACAAATAAAGTAGATGTAGCATTTTTACCAATTGGAGATAATTACACAATGGGAGTAGACGATGCAGTTAAAGCAGCTGAGTATATAGGTGCAGAAACTGTTATTCCTATTCATTATAATACTTTTGACCTTATTAAATCTGATGAAAAAGAATTTTGCAGAAAGATAGAGTCAATTGGTAAGAAATGTAAAATTTTAAAACCCGGGGAACAAATTGAGCTTTAAGGTCTGTGATTTATAGAAATAAAAAATAAAACAAAGAAATTGACAAAGATTATAGCAATTGCAAACCAAAAAGGCGGAGTGGGAAAAACCACAACTGCCGTTAATCTTTCAACAGCTATAGCACTTGCAGGGAAGAAAGTTCTTCTAATTGACTCTGACCCTCAGGCTAATGCAACTACGGGAATGGGAATTGAAGCAAAAAACGATGGTAACACAATATATGAAGTAACAGTTTTGGAAAAGAAATTATCGGAAGCAATTAAAAATACAATTGTTGAAAACCTTGATATAATAACCTCCCATATAAACTTTGTTGCAGCAGAACTTGAGTTGAAAGATTTACCCCAAAGGGAAGCAAGATTAAAGCTAAAACTTGAAGAATATATTTCAGAAAATAAATTTTCATTATCAAACTATGATTTTATATTTATAGATTGTCCTCCGTCTCTGGGATTAATCACATTAAATGCATTAACGGCAGCCGATACCGTATTAATACCTGTGCAAAGCGAGTATTATGCACTTGAAGGATTATCACAATTATTAAATACTTTGAAGTTAGTAAAAAATACTTTTAACCCTTCCTTAAATATTGAAGGATACTTATTAACAATGTTTGACTCAAGGTTAAGATTAGCAAATCAGGTTGAAATAGAACTGAGAAAATATTTTGGTAATAAAGTTTTTAATGTAAAAATTGCAAGGAATGTAAAGATTGGCGAAGCACCGAGCTTTGGAAAACCGGTTCTGATTTATGACCCGACTTCAACAGGTGCACAAAATTATATTGAATTAGCAAAGGAATTTCTTACCCGAAACCCAATTTAAAGATTGCACTTTAGAAGGATTAACAGCAACAATTTTAAGTAATATAAAACAAAAACTAAAATGACTGAAAAAAAACCTGTATTAGGAAAAGGTTTATCTGCAATTTTTGGTGATAAAACATCTGATTTACTTTCAGAAGAAAAGGATATAAAAACGGATTCAACAGAAGAAAAAAAAGAAAATATAATTTATCTGGAATTAGACAAACTAATTTATAGTAAATCACAACCCCGTAAAGATTTTAATGACGAAAAACTTCAGGAATTAATAGAATCGATAAGAATCAATGGTGTTTTACAACCAATTCTTGTAAAACCTCAGAAGGAAGTTAGCGGAGAAAGTAAGACGCAAAGTATTAAGTATTATTTAATCGCAGGTGAAAGAAGGGTTAGAGCCGCATTAAAATTAGGATTAGAAAAAATCCCGGCGTATGTTAAAGAAGATATTTCAGAAAACCCTGAAGAATTGCTCGAACTTGCTCTTACAGAAAACCTGCAGAGGGAAAATTTAAACCCAATGGAATTATCTGATGCATATCAGAAATTAATTAGCGAATTTAATTTAACGCAGGAAGAAATTGCAAAACGGGTTTCAAAAGATAGAAGTACCGTTGCTAATTATTTAAGACTTCAAAAACTTCCCGTAGAGATAAAAGAATCTCTGCGCAAAGGTGAAATTACAGAAGCACACGCGAGACTGATACTCCGGATAGATGAGACGGAAAAACAAATCGAATATTGGAAAAAAACGGTTAATGAATCTTTAACAGTAGAAGAGTTATATAACTACACAAAAGAATTTATAAGGCAGCCAAAGAAGAAGAAAAGACAAAACAAAAGGACATCATTAGAATTAGAACTCCTGGAAAAAAACAGTAAACTAAAACAACTTGAAGAACAATTAATGCATTACTTCGGAACAAAAGTAAAGATAAAACCCAAAACAGAAACTTCAGGTGAAATCATAATAGACTATTACAACAACGACGATATTGAAAGAATCATTGATAAATGTCAAAATAGTAAAGAGTATTAAAAATAAAAGTAATTATTTTATGAGAAAAGTACTACAAAGTAATAAAATTCCCAAACCAATTGGACCATATTCACAGGCAATTAAAGTAAATAATTTAATTTTTACCTCCGGAATGATACCTATCGATATTAATGGTAATATTGTTGAGGGAGGGATAAAAGAACAAACCGAAACGGTTCTTAATAATCTAAAATTATTTCTTGAGGATAATAAACTAACCTTTAATAATGTTGTGAAAATTAATGTATATCTTACCGACATTAATGAATTTTCAGAAATGAATGAGGTTTACAGTAAGTTTATGACTACATCACCACCCGCAAGAAGTATTGCCGAAGTTTCAAAACTTCCGAAAAATGTTGGAATAGAAATTGACGCTATAATTTATTGCGAAGATTAAAAAATTTATGTCAGCTTTTTTAAATGCTTACTAAGTTTTGATTTTAATCTTGCCGCTTTATTTTTATGTATTATATTTTTAGTGGTAGCCCTATCGAGAGTAGAAACCGCGGTTTTGAATTCATTTTCAGCAGAAGATTTTTCTTTTTGAGCATAAACCTTTTTAATTACACCACGTATCTTTGCTTTATATTTCTTATTTCTTTCAGTTCTCTTCTTAATTTGACGAGCCCTTTTTTGCGCTGATTTATGTCTTAATGGCATATAAAAAATAATTTTTTTAAACTACTAAAATAACAATTATATAAAAAACATTCAATAGATTTTATGAACGTAAAAATCAATACGCATACCTCTATCCAATAAGGAAAACGAATTGTGGATAAAAAAAGAGGGATATTAATTGAATTTGTAAAAAATATTAATCAAAATATGTTTGCCTGAATTTATTCACACTAACAAGGGGAATGTTTCAGATAATAGGATGACATTTGATACAAAACTTAGGAAAGGCAGTATAGTAGTGGCTGAGAGGGCATGTTTTGATTCAATATTGTTAGGAAAGTGAGGCATAAAAAAAAATAAATTTTGTAATACAAATAAAAGATAATACAAAAATCATAGAATTTAAAAAAAGAAAATTACCGAGAGGAACAAGCCAACATATATTAAAAGACAGGAACATAATTTTTAAGAATACTGGATTAAATGAGCAATACAATGAAGAAAAGAGAAAGTGATTAAGACTTATAACAATATATAAGAAAAATAAAAATTACACGTTAGAGCTCCTAACAAATAATTTTGATTGGACAGCAGAAGAGATATCTGAGTTGTATATAAAGGGCTGAAAAATCGAAACATTTTTCTCGGATATAAAAAAAACTTAAAAATAAAGACATTTATAGGAAACAGCGCTAATGCAGTACATATTCAGATTTGGATAGCACTGATTGTAATATTGATAACAAAATATTTAATATTGTTAACTCAAAAGAGGTATAAATGGCATTTATCCGATTTAGTAAGAGTTTTTAAGGCAATGTTATTAATAAAAACAGAATTACAGAATATATTTGATGGACGAAAACAATAAACAAAGCCTGTAGTACCTGCGACGATAAGTTTGTTTGACGGATAAAATAAAACCATATGATATAACTCCAAAATTCGTAAAGGAGAGCGAAAAGAAAATTTGAATTTTAAGGATTTTTATTATCCCAAATAAGACTTTTTAAGCAATTTATTTAAAAGTTCCATTTTTATTTTGAACAATAATGTATATAACCAGAAAAAAATTGATAGATAAATAAAAAAAGAAATATAATTAACTAAATTAAATTAGTAAATACCGTATAAAATTCGCTACTTATTTTCCCTTATGAAACTGTTTTAGAAAAAAACTCATTTAGGAAAGAACTATTTTAGAAAAGAACCCTTTTAGAAAAAAACTCTTTTAGATAATATTATATAATATTCATTCGTGACCCTGAACCCCCCGATCCAGTTCCAAAAGCAAGAACCTCAGTTACTCCCGACATTACCTCAGTTGCATCATACCGAATTGTAATATTTTAAATCTATTTATTTTTTCCTTATTATAAATATTTTTAGATACGCATTCAAATTCAATAAATTATTATTCACATAATATGCTTAAATTATAATCTTTATGAGTTAATATTTTAGTTAGGTTATAATTCGTATTGTATTTGCTTTAGTCTTTCTGATATTTTTCACCATTAATAATTTTTTTCAGAAGTCCATCAACATAAAAGTCTTCATAGAAGGCATCAAGGGGATAAATTTCAAGTCCTTTTACCCAGTGGAGATTTTTCATACCGTTTGGTGAGCCGTCGAAATAGCCATCCGGAGTTACCACCACCCAGTCATTTTCATCCATAGAAATAAGTGAAGCAAGTTCCTTTCCTGTTTCTATTTCCCAGAGTTTGAGAGTACCATCCCCACTACCCGAGAGCGCATATTTCCCGTCGGGGGAAAAAGCTACGGAAAAGACAATATCGCTATGCCCCTGAAAAGTACGGATTTCCTTGCCGGTATTTACATCCCAGAGTTTGAGGGTTTTATCCAAACTTCCCGAGAGTGCATATTTCCCGTCGGGGGAAAAGGCTACAGAATTGACATTACCGCTATGCCCCATCTGTACTACGAGTTCAGGCTTCTGAGAAAAGGAATTTTGGATTTCGAATGAGAGATTCAGAATTGTAAAAAATACAAAACAAATAAAAATTTTTGCTTTCATAATTATTCTTTAATTTTAAAATATTTTTTTTAAAAAAAATTATTATTACAGCTAACCGTATTTCTTTTGATATTTTAATTTTATTATACTTACCTTTATAATTACTTATAATCAAACCCTGTAAATATAATTATTGAAAAAATATTTTTAGATACACATCTAATTCAATAAATCGCCCTTCGAATAATTTTTAATTTAGATTTTCATAATTTATTTCTATCTGTTTTTTTTTATTATAAAAATTCTTATTAAATAATATGTATTTTATTCTGATCGTTAAAATAAAAAATCTTAAGTTTTCTTTTTAAATAAACAAATTTATTTTCACATTTTTATCATTTACAGAGACCGATTGGAAGTTGTGAAAACTGATGTAATGTAATAAATCTCGGTTTCTGCGCGCTCGTATTATATTTTTCTACCAGCTCAAGTACTTTCTCGCCCGTATATTCAACAAGTTCATTCAGATATATTAAACCGTCCCGCTTTCCAACATTACCCTTGCAGTTCAGCCCCTGTAATAAACTGTATGTAAATATTCCATGCTTCAAATCCTTAATTTCTTTTGCAGTCTGGTCTCTGCCGGTTGCAAGAAAAATATATATTCCTGTACTTCTTGCAAGTTTATTCTGAATTTCATTATCCGGCTCCCCTTTAAAACTTGCCGCTATATCCGACCAAAATTCTTCGGCATAGCAGGCATCAATTATTAACAACTGTTTCTGAGCTTTAATGCTTCTGAACTTCTCACCGAGATCCTTTGAAGACACTGCCGTCATTCTTTTATTTTCACTTGAAGAATTTGACATTAAAAGATAAAACTGCTTGACCGTTCCCCAATCAACATCTCCATGCCCGGAATAATAAAATATAAAAACATCTTCCGGTTTTGTTTTTAGTGCTATTTCATCAAGTTTCCTAAGTAAGTTATCCCTTGTTACTTCTTTGTCATACATTACATATTTATATGTATTATTATACACCCCTTTTCCTTTTTCCGTTATTATACTTACCAGTTCATCAACATCGGATTTGCAATAACTTAAATCATTTATATAATCATAATCATTAATCCCTGCTGCAAATATATAAAGCGACGGCTTGTCCTCTACTTTGCAGGTGACAATTACAGACTTTGGAAATCTTGATTCATATCCTTGTTTATCTATTGCCTTTGCTACTATCTCGTTTTTCCCTTTTACCAGATCTATTTTTAATGTTATTTCATCTGGCAGGGTAATTTTAAAATTTTTGCTTACTTCTTCGATTACCTTACCATTTACAGTTACAATTACACCCTTGATTGGATTTGTTCCTTTTTCAATACTTATTTTTAATTCTATTTCCTTTGTGTTAAATTCATCGAAGTTTTTTGGGGAAAGGATTTCTACCTCAGGGAATTTAAACTCAGAAGCAATTATTATATCAACATTGGTTTGATTTGTTTGATATTTTTCACCTTTTAAAACCTTCGGCAGAAGTCCATCAATATAGAAATTTTCATAGAAGGCATCAAGGGGATAAATTTCAAGTCCTTTTACCCAGTGGAGATTTTTCATACCGTTTGGTGAGCCGTCGAAATAGCCATCCGGAGTTACTACCATCCAGCCATTTTCATCCATAGAAATAAGTGAAGCAAGTTCCTTTCCTGTTTCTATTTCCCAGAGTTTGAGAGTACCATCCCCACTACCCGAGAGCGCATATTTCCCGTTGGGGGAAAATGCTACAGACTGGACAATATCGCTATGTCCCTCAAAAGAACGGATTTCTTTGCCAGTATTTACATCCCAGAGTTTGAGTTCCTTATAACTACCCGAGAGTGCATATTTCCCGTCGGGTGAAAAGGCTACGGAATTAACCCAACCGCTATGCCCCTTAAAAGCACGGATTACTTTGCCGGTATTTACATCCCAGAGTATGAGCCCTTTATAACTACTCGAGAGCGCATATTTCCCGTCGGGTGAAAAGGCTACGGAAAAGACCCAAATGCTATGCCCCTTAAAAGAACGAATTTCTTTGCCAGTATTTACATCCCAGAGTTTGAGAGTAAAATCATCACTTCCCGAGAGTGCATATTTCCCGTCGGGGGAAAAGGCTACGGAAAAGACCCAACTGCTATTCCCCATAAAAGTACGGATTTCTTTGCCGGTATTTACATCCCAGAGTTTGAGAGTACTATCCCTACTTCCCGAGAGCGCATATTTCCCGTCGGGGGAAAAGGCTACGGAAGTGACATAATCGCTATGCCCCTTAAAAGTACGGATTACTTTGCTTGTGTTTACATCCCAGAGTTTGAGTTCCTTATAACTACCCGAGAGTGCATATTTCCCGTCGGGTGAAAAGGCTACGGAACGGACAGCACCGCTATGCCCCTTAAAAGTACGGATTACTTTGCCGGTATTTACATCCCAGAGTATGAGCCCTTTATAACTACTCGAGAGCGCATATTTCCCGTCGGGTGAAAAGGCTACGGAATAGACCCAAATGCTATTCCCCATAAAAGAACGGATTTCTTTGCCGGTATTTACATCCCAGAGTTTGAGAGTTTCATCCTCACTACCCGAGAGCGCATATTTCCCGTCGGGGGAAAAGGCCACGGACAAAACGTAATGGCTATGCCCCTTAAAAGTACGGATTACTTTGCCAGTATTTACATCCCAGAGTTTGAGAGTACTATCCCCACTACCCGAGAGGGCATATTTCCCGTCGGGTGAAAAGGCTACGGAATAGACCCAACTGCTATGCCCCATAAAAGAACGGATTTCTTTGCCTGTATTTACATCCCAGAGTTTGAGAGTTTTATCCCAACTACCCGAGAGCGCATATTTCCCGTCGGGGGAAAAGGCTACGGAATAGACCCAAATGCTATTCCCCATAAAAGAACGGATTTCTTTGCCGGTATTTACATCCCAGAGTTTGAGAGTTTTATCAAAACTTCCCGAGAGGGCATATTTCCCATCGGGTGAAAAGGCTACGGAATGGACACTACTGCTATGCCCCTTAAAAGTACGGATTACTTTGCCTGTATTTACATCCCAGAGTTTGAGAGTACTATCCAAACTTCCCGATAGCGCATATTTCCCGTCGGGTGAAAAGGCTACGGAATAGACAAAACTGCTATGCCCTTCAAAAGTGCGGATTACTTTGCCGGTATTTACATCCCAGAGTTTAAGAGTTTCATCCCAACTTCCCGAGAGTGCATATTTCCCGTCGGGGGAAAATGCTACGGAAGTGACATTACCGCTATGCCCCATAAAAGTACGGATTTCTTTGCCTGTATTTACCTCCCAGAGTTTGAGAGTTTTATCCGAACTTCCCGAGAGCGCATATTTCCCGTCGGGTGAAAAGGCTACGGAATAGACACTACGGGTATGCCCCATCTGTACGACGAGTTCGGGCTTCTGGGAAAAGGAATTATGTATTCCCAATGACAGATTCAGAATTGTAAAAAATACAAAACAAATAAAAATTTTTCCTTTCATAATTATTCTTTAATTTTAAAATATTTTTTTTAAAAAAATTATTATTATAGCCAATCTTATTTCTTTTGATATTTTAATTTTATTATACTTACCTTTATAATTACTTGTTAAAAATATTATATTATTCATAAGAAATAAATTTTGCACTTAATGTTGCCACAAACTAAAACATAGTTTTAAAAAGCAACATAAAATCCAATTTTAAATCTATCGATTGATAATGGTTTAGTCGTGTCAAATGGCCAGTTCATTTTTTCTTTTCTTAAGTATTGAAATCCAAATGACAATGCATTTTGAAGAACAAAATTAAAGATTACTGATGCCTCAGGAGAGCTTTCCGCTATAAGACCTGCCAACCCTAAAATGCCTACGCTTCCACACCCTTCAATAGCTTGGCTTAATAAATCTTTCCAAAATAAATGCCTTGGATAAATTATCTGGCTTTCATATCCCAAATTTATTCCAAACCGAGTACTTCTTAATTTTCCAAAATCAATAGAAATACCCCCTTCTCTTATTGCACCGTATCTGATTTGTTCTCCGAAATCTTTATAAATAATCTTTTCAGAAGAATCTATTTGACTTGGGAAAGAATCAATAGTTAATTTTGCCCAACTTAAAGAACTAGCAAGTATTGGACTGTAAAAAATTATTCTAAATTTTCTGCCCCCAAAACCTAACCCTGTTTGAATAGAGTGTTGGCCAAAACTTATTAATGTTGAATTTACTTTCCCAACATCATTTTTGCTCGCTGATAGGGTGTTATTATTGTATGTAAAAAAATAGGGTACTTTATAAGCCACATAAAAATTATCTTCTTCAAAATTTTTTATGTATCCTAAGCGTAACTCTATTGATCCTATATTATTAAATTCTGATTTTAGATCTTTAATTGAATTACTAACTGAATTTCCATAATTGATTTCCCAAAAAGCACCACTTTTTACATTATAAAGGTTAGACCACCCCTGAGAGAAAGTGATGTTTGTAAAAATTAAAAATATTACCGTTAAAGTTACAAAGTAAAATTTTGTAATTTTCATTTTTTATTTTTTAAGTTAACAAAATAGTTAATTAAATTCTTTAATTGTTTTAATTAGAAGAATTATAATTTAAATAAATAAAAAAGTCACTTTAACTTTGATTTCATTTCATTAATAAGGGATCTTAGTTTAAGCTCATAATTGGGATTAAGTTTTATTGCATTTTCGAAATCGCTTATAGCCTTTTTATAATCTAAAAAAGAATAGTATAACATTCCTCTATTAAAGTATGCAGTTGCAAACCCAGGCTCTATTTCAATAGCTTTCTTGAAATCATCTAATGCACCTGCTAAATCTATTATTTCGGGATATAATTTGGGAGACTGTTTTGCAATTCCCCTGCTGTTATATGCATAATAATTATAAGGGTTTAACTCGATTGCGATATCAAAATCTGAAATAGCATTTGAATATTTTTGTAATTTAAGATATGCGTATCCTCGACCCTCATAAACTTTATCGAGGTAATTATGGGAAGGGTATTTGTAAATAAACTCTGTAAATATTTCTATGGCTTTTTCATAATTACCATTATTTAACTGATCTACCCCGGAGGCATATAAATTATAATCGGATATCTGGGCATTGCAATTAAAATAAATAAAAATGATAAAAATATTTTTTAAAAATAATTTCATAAATTATACATATAAAATTAATATTATTTTCATATTATGAATTAAATTAATTTTACTATGCAAGCCTACCATTCTGGAGCTATACATAAGTCTAACCCAAAACTAAAGCATATTTCACGAAAAACAGGAGCATCTTTTGCTTTTCCATATATATGTGAAACCGAAACATAAAAACCAAAACCATAAGGAAAAGAATTCAAAAATCTTTTATTATAATATTTTTTTGCCCAAGGATGGTATCTTAATGTCAAATCAGAAAATATTATATCTCCCTTTCTTTCTTCTAAATAAACTTTATCAGTATCACTTAAAGAAAAATTATTAATATAACCAACCTTAAAAGAACTAGAAAAATTATACCAACTGCTAATCTCTAAAATTATTCGTTTATATTTATCAGTTAATTTAATCTCAAGTTTTGGGGCGCGAATATATCCTGACGTGTGATAGTACAAGTTATCTACCCTTTTAAAAGGTGCATCTAGATAACCATAAATAAATCCAATTCTAACATAATTGAAAGAAAATGGCTTAAAGTAATATATTAACCCTATATTGGGGGTAAATGGTAATTCTGGTAATTTCTCATTATTGTTTATATTGATTTCAGATTTTGAAATTGTATTTGAATTTGAATCCTTTTCAGCACTCGAAAATTCAGTTCTTGTAATACTAAATGCACTTGCTAGAAGTAGTCCATCCATTTTAAAACTTACTCCCAAATGTGGCGAAAAAATATAATTGAGCTCAAACATACTCTTTTCCCAAATTAGTTTGTATTTCTTTTTATCCATACAAGTTAGCACACCGAATGAAAAGCGATTTAAAACTTGCCAGTTTGATGGACCATACACATCATCCTCTTTATTGTAGTCATTTATTTCTCCCAATTCTATATCTAAACGATAAGTTCCACTCAAATCGCTTATGTTATAATTTCTCATTATATATTTCTTAAATCCATATTTATAAACTTCAATATCATACCATCCTTCATCAATAAAATTTATTTCATAATAGCCATCTTCATCTGAAATTGTAGATAGAGAAGTTCCCTTAACTGTAATCGTGGCTCCCTTTATAGGTACATTATTATATTTCATCTCAACATATCCCAATAATGTAGCTGAGTAACAAATTTTTATAAATAAGAAATTAACTATTAAAATACAAAGGACTTTTTGTACCATCCTTATTTTTTAAGTATAAAAATATTTTGTTTTTGAATAATTAATCTTGTAATACTTTATTGAATTATAAATTGTAAAATTATTTAACATCTTTTTGAAATTGTTTTATTTTTTTATATAATAAACAATATGTAATTATTTAAAATAATAACAATATTACTCTTAACCCTAATTTTGTAATAGTTAGTACCAATGATAAATGTATAAAGAAAAATAAAAGCATTAATATATCCATAAAAATACTTTGAAACCGAAGAATAAGTGATATAAACTTTAAATATATAATTTGACATTGTATTTAAACTATTAATATTTGTTGTATTCCAATATTTATAGCATTATCACGTTTAATCTTAAAGCAAAAGAATAGAATTATAAGTTGTGTCTGTAACCTTAATTGATTGATTAATATGGATGGTATTATTTTCCTTGTCACCATAATTTCTTAACATTTTTTAATAAAATTCTCCCATTTTTAAGAAGAAAAAAAATCTGTATAAAACATTTTCCCCCTTCATTTCCACAAATTATTAAAAATCAATTTTTTATTTTTCATATTATTATACACTGTACATTTTTCAAAAGAGACTTTTTAAAAACGTTTAATTTTATAATTATCAGGTTTTTTATACATCGGTCTATTGGTTTTTCCTCTATTATATATATACTGTACATTTAAGAACGACAGAATAAAATACCCTGATTATTATAGTAAAATTTTTGTGGTAAGGAAATAAGGATTTTCTTGTTCAGGGCTAAAAAAGTCCGGAGTTTATAATTCTAATTTTTATTTAATATAAAAATGAAATAAAATGGTGTGTATATGTAATAAATTTTGTGTTAAAAGGAAAAACTATTCGTAAAAACTTGCTTTCAGGTAATTTTTATTTATAGAGGGGTAATTGACAAATTTATCGCCGTCCCACCAGCGGATTTTGGATTTTAGATTGTTTAAATAAATTGTTAAATCAGGTAATTGTTTAAAAGTTGTTTCTTTAAGTTTATTATATTTATTCTTAAATTCGTCATTGCAATTAATGTTAATGATATTCATATCTTTGTCAAATTCATACATTACAGACTCCCAATTATTATTTGTGTAGTTCTCAACAGACCAGCAGGCAATAGAGTAATCTGAATTCAGCTGGATATTTTGAATGTCGTTTCTTTCTCTGCCTGATAAGTCAAACAAGATAGTTTTCGGAAATAAAATGTAATATTTTTCTGTTCCCCTGGCACCAGTACCGAGCGGGTCAGTATAAGGACTGCTTCCTGAAATATACTCCGGGTCAAAAACTATTAACGCTGCGCATTCCAGAGAATCCCGGTTATTGCAGGCGCCGCAATAAACTTCTTTTTTACCATCATTATTAGCATCAAAAATTTTTATAACTCTGGGCATTCCTTCATTCCAATATTCAGCTATTAAGTTTCCATAGAAATCTATTGCTCCGATAATACCCGGGTAAAACTGAGTATTCATTCCCCAAAATAGTATATCATCTCTGTTATCATTATTGCAATCAAGCAAGGAAATGCCCCCCAGATAATAATAATAATTACGAATTGGGTCGTTTGGATAATTTAATTTTCTCAGGGGAAGTAAACATGGAAATGCTTTTATTTGTTCATTAGAGCAGTAGATAGTTCTGCTTTCAGAAGTGTCGGTTTCTCCCCTGAAAATATAAATCAATTCATTATTTCCATCATTGTTAACGTCTGTTAAAAAGCATCTAATCTGGTTGGTGACATTTTCGAAATATTGTATCTTATTAAACAAAGGCAAATCTCTTGAATGCCACAGCTCTATTCCCTTTTCATTAAATATACTGTAATGGTTGTCTATGTAACTGTGGAATGTGGGATTTCGGTCAAGCCTTGGTACTATGAAATCGAAGGTTATAAATATAATCAAAATAATAAAAATGATACTAAGAACTGAATTAATTATAGTGCTATATCTTTTATATTCCGCTCTTAATTTTTGTATAAACTTTAAGTCAAATCTTTCTACAATTTCAAGATTAGAAAAAACATCCTGAAAATTTTTAACAGGTATTAACTTTAATTTTCTGTCAGGGTATTTTAAACTTAATTTTTCCAATTCATCTTTTGCTGAAAAATAGTTTTCTTCTGGTATAACAAATTTTTCATAACCAGAGAAAAACACTGCCCTTAATTTTATTAAAAAATATTTATCATCTATTTTAACAACATCTCCGTTTTCATCAATTTCCCCCGTAAAAACACAGTCGTTCCAGAATTTATAATATTGTTTTTCAAATTCATTTATCAATATTGAATTATATGCTAAACATAGTGCAGCCAAACCGTGAGAATTGCCGGAGTATATGTATTCTCTTTTATCAAAAAAGAATGTGAAGTTATAAAAATTACTTTTATTACTTATTGACTGATATTTATTTTTTGCTAATTCAACAATTGATTGCAGATTGTTTATAATTTCAGGTTCTTTTAAGTCGATATAATTGGTAAATTCAATTTTATCGAAAGCATCTTTTCTTTCCCTTCCTGAAGAAATTAAATTTAGCTTTCGGATAATAGCAATTTCCGGAGTTTTACCCGAATGATCATCAAGGGGCTTCTCAATTAACACTACCGGTATTGCATTATCAAGTAACCTCCTGTCAAACTTTTTGAAAACCCCCTTCTTTGCTTCTTCCAGAATATCAATCAATATTTCTTCATTTGGAAAGATATTCAAAGAGTTTAATTTTAAAATCAGTATCTGAAATTCATTTAATGAATCTAATGATAAACCTTCAAAATCTTTGCTTTCAATCAAATGATTTATATAATAAGAAAGGTCTGAAAAGTATGAATTATATTTTGAAATATCTTCCTCGTTGAGAAGTATTTTTAAAAAATTGAATATTGTATTTAGTTTAAAGCTGTTTGAAGCGGGTAATTTTAAAAGGTCGAGTAAATGTTGAAAATGAGTTTCAATTTCAATTAATCTGGTGGGCGCCATTAAATTTTAATTTTCTGATCCTAAATTTATATGTATATTAGTATTCAAATCAATATTGAAATCATTAACTAAAGCAGTTCCCCTGCTATCAGGAATTATCTCCCTTTGATAGCCGCCGAGATATATTCTAACCTTTGAAAAATCAACAGGAGATTCAGTTATTAAATGAATCTTAAATTCATTGGTAGCTTCATTTTTCTGAATCCTTACTATTATAACATTATCAGCAGAAATAAATGACGCAAAATATTTAAACACATTTTCTTTTTCTTTTACATTTGCAGCAGCAAGTTTTGGATACCTTAATGAAGATTCAACAGGTTTCATGGGATATAAAGCGATTATCCCCTCGGGTTTACTTTGCGATTTGAATTCTTTGTGAAATTTTTTTACCCAGTCAATTCTTTCTTTAAATTCCGGATCAACAGTAACCCTTTTTTCAATTTCCTCTTTTAATTCTTTATCAACTAATAAAGAATTAATAATATATAGATGTAATATTTCATCTGTTATAATTTTCATATTTCTTTCTCTATATCTATATAATGTACATTTTTTAAATCCGAAAGGTAGCTTTCATATCTTTTCTTGTAAAACTCTGATATTACGAAATATAATTTTACCTCACTAAGAACTTTAGCATATTTATTCTGTGAATTAATTATTTCGAAAACAGAATTAACTGTTGATGAAACAGAGAATTTTTTAGTGTTTCTGGCAAAAAGATGTTCCAATAGTTCCTCTTCCGGAAATTCTAAGAAATTTTCCTTTAACCCCTTGATATTGCAGGTATGAATGAAGCAATGAGATTTATAAAGAAACTTTTTGAAATTTTTATTCCTTGATATGTGTAAGAAGACTGCCCTTTTTATCTTAAAATATAACTCCCCATATTCTTCTCTTAACTCAACAATTTTCTGATTGGTTCTTGATATTACAAGCGCATATATTTTTGAAGTTATAACTTCACTCTTGATAGTTTTTTCCCGAATCAGGTCAGAAAAATTATTATCTATAACTAAATATCTGTTATTTTCAACAATAAAAATATCTGCAATTACATCGTACGCTAAATCACTAATTGATAACCCGGATTTTTCAGAAATAAAACCTGAATATTTTGAAATTTTTAAAGTAGTAACAGCAATTTTATGGCAGAAATTTATAAGGTCATTAATTCTTTTTGATTTTGCACCCTCTGTTATTACCGACTCAATTATTTCTTTCATATAATTTGTTACTACTTTACCAGAAAGAATTATTGATTTATTCTTCTATAAAAAACTCATTTTAGAAAAAATTTTAAAAAAATGCAATATATTAATGTATTCAGACAACCCCCTTAAAAGTCGGATGTGTCTGATGTTAACCCTGTATGTTTTCTAAGCGGAATGAAAAATTAAAAATATGAAACATTTTTTAAATAAGTAGTTTTTGTTGAATATTCATAGATTATTGATAGAAATAAAGAGGTGGGATAGAAATTTTAAAAAAGATAATGGCATTATTTAGTGTATCCTTGTCTTCTTCAGGTCATTGAGGGAGGGAAAATTCAAATATATGTAAAGCAGAGATATTATAAATCCAACAGTAGAGAATAATTTTTCATCTAACAGGAATGAATTTGTTACTATGCAGAATAAGCCCCCAAAATCACATAAAGCCATTGGAAGTATAATTGCGTTGAAATATGAAGACATAAAGTTCTTCTCAGAAACTTTTTTCAGCAAGAAACTTTTTAAAGGATACGAAGAAACACAAGCTGATATACAAACAATTAGAGATATAATTTTTAAAGGAAGTAATGCAGATACATCTGACTCATTTTCTCCCTGGATAACAGGTGTAAACAAACCAATGAAGAAAATAATAACAATCCCGAGAGATATTGCAATGGATAAAAGTCTTATTCGTCTTAAAACGAAATTAAACTCAATTTGCAATTTTGTTGAAAGGGGTTTGTAATCATTGTTTAAAATTGGTTTAGAATTTTCCTTTTGATTGTTCATATTTTATTGACGTTGCGGGTTTTCTTAATTGTATATACTTAAATTTAGTATTATTTTTAATTAAAATGAAATCAAAAACAACAATTATCACCCCCATAGAATTACCTGAAGATGATAAGGATTTTACAACTTTAGTGCGTCCCAAAAGTTTTAAGGAATTTGTTGGGCAGGATAAAATAAAAGAAAATCTAAAAGTTTTTATTCAAAGTTCACAACTGCTAAAAGAGCCATTGGATCATATATTATTTACAGGACCACCAGGACTTGGAAAAACTACTCTTGCTCATATAATTTCTAATGAGTTAAATGTACAATTGATTTCTACTTCCGGACCTATAATAGAAAAACCTGGAGATCTTGCCGGAATGCTGACAAGGTTAACACGAGGTCAAATTTTATTTATTGATGAAATTCACAGAATACCTAAGATTGTGGAAGAGTTTTTATATTCAGCAATGGAAGAATACAGACTTGATATTATGATTGATCAGGGACCTGCTGCAAGAAGTATCCCTTTAAAACTGGAAAAGTTTACCCTTATTGGAGCAACCACAAGACAGGGGTTACTGTCATCACCAATGTTAGATAGATTTGGTATTACCTGTAACCTTGATTACTATTCTGTGGATAACCTTTTAAATATTGTTAAACGTTCTGCAAGGCTTTTGAAGATAAAAATCGATGACGATGGAGCATTGGAAATTGCTAAACGAAGCCGGGCAACTCCGAGAGTAGCGAATCGTTTACTTAAGAGGACAAGAGATTTTGCAGTGGTAAAAGGAAAAGGAATTATAAATAAAGAAATAGCAGAAATTGCACTTGAAGCACTGGGAGTTGATGAACACGGGCTTGATAAAATGGATAAGAAAATTCTTGAAACTATAATCTATAAATACAACGGAGGACCGGTAGGGCTATCAACTATATCTGCTTCTATTTCAGAAGATCCCGGAACAATTGAAGAAGTATATGAACCATTTTTAATAATAGAAGGATTTATTAAACGTACCCCAAAAGGGCGTGAAGCAACACAATTGGCATATAAACATCTTGGAATTATAAAAGAAAAAGAAGACAAAACAAAACCACTGTTTTAGATAGGAATATTGGGGAAATACAAACCAGCCCCACTGTTTAGCAGAAAATAAAAAGTTTAATTTTTTTATGGGGATTATTTTTTTTTCTACTACTAAGAATAGTCATAAATACCCAAAAATGTTAAATATTATCATAGAAAATGAAGATAGATTAACTTATTTTTATATGATATGAAAGCAATATTAAAAGAATCGCTGATAGTAATAATAATTGCAATTATATTTGCGTTCTTTGGAAATATTTTAAATCCTAAAGGTATATCTTTATTTCCTGATGAGACCAGATATAAGATTGATTCAACCAATAATAATATTGATTACAGTAAAGTATGGAACGACCCTTACGATACTGTGAACAATAAAGTAGCTGTACTTTCTGGTGGGGAAATGACAAAAGAAGGATATATAAAGCCCCAGAATATAAATTTAACGCAAGCAAAAACGCTTTTTGATATAAATGGATTGTTTATAGATGGAAGGAAAAAAGAAGAGTTTGAAAAAGGACACATAAAAGGAGCAATTAATATTCCTTATGAGGAGTTTATGAAATTAACTGTTGACCAAAGAAAAGAAATGATGAGAAAATACAATAAGAATGGCGTAATTGTATGTTATTGTGATGGCGGTGGGTGCGATGTTAGCGTGGATCTCGGTTATGAACTTGCTAAAATCGGGTTTAATAGTGTAAATATATATTTAGGTGGATATTCAGAATGGAAGTCAAAGGGATATCCTGTAGAAGAAAAATAAAAATTATAATACTATTATAAAGTAGATTAATATGTTGCAGGAAAACATTAACAACGAGAATAACAAGACTTTGAAAACAAAAATTTTTCGATATAAATATTTTATATTTATTTTAAGATTAATTATTGGAGTAATTTTCATTTATGCTTCTTTTGGTAAGATTATAGCCCCTAATGATTTTGCTATAGCAATTAAGAACTATGATATGTTGCCATATAGTTTGATTAACATTCCGGCAATTATTATTCCTTATCTTGAATTTTTCGCAGGAATATTTTTGATTTTCGGGAAATTTAAAATCGGGAGTTCATTCCTTATCGGTTTAATGTTGATTTTCTTTTTAATTGGTTTAATTCAGGCATATGCAAGGGGGTTAGATATTAATTGTGGGTGTTTTTCGCTTGACAATCCAAATTCAAGTAGCGATATTCTACTGAGAATCTTTGAAGATATTCTAATGCTGATAGCTATAATCCTGATTTTTTTATATAGCTATAAAGAGAAACTTTTAGCTCAAAAAAATGGTTAAATAATAAAAATTATGGAAAAATTAATTCAAACTAAAACCGCCAAAATACTATACTTCATACTCGGGCTTATTGTTATATCGGTGCTTATGATGTATATTAGTGATAATTCAATAATTGCAGCTTATGATAAAGGACCTAAAATTGTATTTAAAGAAACCGAACATGATTTTGGAAAGGTTCCGCAGGGACCCTCATTGCAGTATAATTTTAAATTTACAAATAAAGGAAGTGGTATTTTAAAGATTGAGAAAGTACAGACATCGTGCGGGTGTACCGCTGCGGAAGTGGGTAATAAAACTGAATATAAGAAAAATGAAAGCGGGTCAATAAAAGTAGAATTCCAAACTCAGGGTAGAGTTGGGCAACAGGAAAAAACAATTACTGTTCTTACAAATGACCCTGATAATCAACAAGTAGTGTTGAAAGTTAAGTGCGATATTGACCCGAATATGTCGTATTAGAATTTTTAATTAAAAATATAGTCTATTTAAATTAGCTAAAAGGAAAGTACTTATCCGCCATTTCAGGATAGGGAATTTCCTTTTTTAGTAATTTTGATTTTTTAGATTTCCACGAACCTTTTCTAAACCAGAAAAATATTATAACTCCTTTTAAAAAAACAGTAAAGCAAATTGCAACCCAGATTCCGTTTAAGCCCAAATAAAGTGAAAACAAAGCAGATAACGGAATTCTTAGGAAATTTACAGACAACCCAACAATTGCCGGAGGAATAGAATAACCTGCACCAGTAAATGCGCCTTCTAAAATTATTTCTATTGTAGAAAAGATTATTACTATAGCTGTTAGTTTATTAAAAAATGAAGCAGTATGAACAATTTCACTGTTTGTAGAGAAAATGGATGCAATTTCTTTGCTGAATATAAACAGGGCTATGGAATAAATAATTGAAACCACGCTTCCGTAAAATAATGTTTTCCAGGCAAGTTTTTCTGCCTTATCCGGATTTCCCGCTCCAATCTGTTGACCAGTTATAATTGATGCTGCAATGGAAAACCCAACTGTAATTTGATATGAAACAGATTCAGAACGATGACTAATTCCTACCGCTGCAAAACCAAGCGTGCCGTAATAAGAAAGTATATTTGAGATGAATATATATATTAAGGAAAAAGCAAAACCGTTTAATGAAATCGGAAATCCAATTCTTGCTGATTCTTTAATTATTTTAAAATTAAAGTTGTATTTATTTATTGAGTAGATAAAATTTTTCTTTAATAATAAAAAATATCCGATAACAAAAGAAATAAAATAAGAAATAATAGTGGAAAGTGCCGCACCTTTTATACCTAAAGGATTAATAAACTTAAATCCGAAAATTAAAATTGGGGTAGTAATAAAGTTAAGACACAGAGCAATTAATAAAAGATAAAAAGGAGTTTTTGTATTTCCATTTCCACGAAAAACCGAATTTACTACAGAAAGCAAAATAATTATCGGAAAACCCAATAGGTAAGTAATGAGATATTCATCTGAAAGATTGGAAAGGGTAGGATTTAAATTTGTAATCGTATATAGTAATGGTAATGCTAAAATAAATACTATTCCAATTACAAAGGAATAGATTAAGGAATTAATTATATTTTGCACCCCAATGTTTTTAGCAAGCGAGAAATCTTTAGCACCAACAGACTGGGCAATTAATGAATTTGTTCCGGTGGCAAGCATTTCCCCAAGCTCAAGAGATGCCCAGACAGCAAACATAGAAAATGTAAGAGCTGCAAGTTCATCACTACCAAGTTTCCCCACCCAGAAAGCATCAACAACAATAAAAAGAGCCCTTAGTATTGTTTGTAGTATTGCTGGTATTGCAAGTCCGAGAATTAGTTTTCTGTCACTCACTTTTTATACATATAATTCTGAAACAAAAAAAATTTTAACACTTTTTTTAAACCTTTAAATTATTTGTTATTATTTATAAATTCTAATTTGTAAGTTTATATAATTTTTTTAAATGGAGAAATTAATAGATACAATTTTAAACTTAATTGAAAAAAACAAATACGAGGAAGCATTAACTGAATGTAGCCGGTTAGTGTTCCTTTACCCGCTTAATCCTTTAGGGTATGAATTAAGGGGAGATTGTTTTTTATATTTTAGAAAGTATGAACTTGCATTTATTAATTACCGGGAAGCGATTAGTTTGACAGACGAGAAGAGCGATAAAGACAAAATTAATTTATCTCAACTTTATAAGAAAAAAGGAATTTGCGATCTTAAAACAAATAATATTGCTAACGCTGTTGAGGATTTTACAAATTCAATAAAGTATAATCCTGATAATTATGACGCTTATCACTTACGCTCAAAAGCATATAGGAAGTTGGGCAATTATGAATTAGCCCTAAAAGATGCGAACAACGCTATTGAACTTTTTGGTAAATTTGCAGAAGCATATAACAACAGGGGAAGTATTTACTACCTGCTGGGAAAGCCAGATGAAGCAATTAATGATTTTACAAAGGCAATTTCTTTAAGACCTGATTATAGCGGTGCATATTACAATCGTAGTCTTGTATATAGTAATCTTAAAAAAGATTACAAATTAGCAAAAGAAGATTTAGAAAAGGCAGAATTTTATAAATCAAATAAACCAAAACCACCAACTCTTGATAAAACTGAAGAAGCAGAGTTAGACAGAGAAAAAGAAAAAAAATTAAAGACCTACGAAGAAAAAAGAGAAGAATTTAAGAATATGACAATAGAAAACGGGATGAAATTATCTGAGGGTTTATTTGACGCTACTCAGTTTGAAACAGCAAATATTCTTAACTTCGATAATAAAGAGCAGGAAACAGATAAGCCGGAAGAAAAATCATTTTCAGATATATTTACAACGAATGAAAAAAAGAAAATCCCGACACCTGCAAGTAAAGGAGAGCTGGAAAACATAATAGTAGAAGATGTTCTTGAAGCGAAACATAAGACAGAGACTTTATCTACTCCGTTTGTTGAGGAACCTGAAGAACAACAAAAAAAATCTATTGATGACTTAGTTTCTGAAGTAAAAATTCCGGATGAAGTAAAAACCCTGCACGAAGAAATTGTTTTACCACCAGAAATGAAACAGGAAATAAAAGTGCCACAGCAGGATTTTAAAACAAAGGAATTAGATTTTGGAGAGATAACAGATAAGAAACCCGAAACGGAAAAAGAAACAAAAATATTAGAAGGTATTATTAAAGAAGAAAGAACAGAACAAAAAGAAAAAAAAGATTATCAAAAAAGTTTTAAAGAAGAGAGAATAGTTTCAAGCCCCGCTAAAAAACCCTTAATAACCGAACCACGAAAAAGCAATACTGTATTATATATAATTATTAGTTTACTTATTTTAGCAATTATAGGAGTAGTTGTATTAATGAGGTTGTTAAAGGAAAGTAATGATAAGACAGAAGAGAAAACGTTATCACAGAAAGAAGCCAAAAATTTAATTATTTACGAAAGAGAGGACACAAATAAAATAACATTAGGAGAAGACTTAAAAAATATAATGATTGAAAAAGGACTTGTACTTGTAGTTAATGACGAAGGATTTGAGTTTCAAGCCGGTTCATTTAAAGACAGTATGTATGCAGTTTCAAGGATGGAGTGGCTTTCAGAGCAAGACTTTGAACCAAGAATTGAACCGGTAGATTTAAATGAAAGAGGTAAATTTTTCAGAGTAAGATTCGGCGAATTTAACTCCATTGAAGAAGCAGATTCAACCGCAAAAATAATTAAATAAAGTTTTAAAATATAAAATGAATAATTCAAATTTAATAAACAAAATTTCTGCAAAGTTCAGCCTAAATAAAAAAAGCTGTGAGTTGATTTTCACAAAAATTTTTGAGGGGATTAAGACATATCTGAAAGATAAAAAAGAATTTTGTATAGAAAACTTTGGTAGCTTTAAGGTTGTAAGGCGAAAAATGCAGAAGATGATAGATTATAATAAAAAGGCGGTTGTGTTATTACCCCCAAAAGATAAATTAATTTTTGTCTTTTACAATGGCTTAGAAGAAAAAGAGAACATAAAGAAACGCACACAAAAAGAACTACATGCAAAAGAATTAATAAAAGAAATTGCCGCCGAAAATGACCTGAGCGAAATAGATGTATATAATTTTTATTTTACATTGTTTGATATAATAAAAGATTGTTTTAAGAAAAGTACAAATGTAAATATTTTAGAATTCGGAAAGTTTAGAATTTCTGGTAAAGGAAAGGTGAGTTTTTCGCCCGCAAAAAAGTTTCAGGATGAAATTAATTATAACTTTAACAATCTTGAAACAGTTGTTATAAGGTCATTAAATCAGGCAGAGATTTCCGCACTCAAAACACAAAAGGAAGAAATAAGCAAAGAATTAATAGAAGAAAAGTATTCCCCCAGCGATACAATGGTAGTTGATACCGATGTTGAAGAATTAGTATCAGAAGAAGAGATCGGAGAAGAAGAAAAGGCGATTGAAGACTTACTTAAAACAGAAGAAGAAATTGAGGACACGGCAAAGAAGTATGGAGAAGAAAAAACGAAATTGGAAAATATGATAAATGAATTAAAGGAGAAGATAGAATTACTGGAAAGAAGAGATGAAGAAATACTTTTGAAAATAGAGGAAGCAATTAGAAAAACGAAGGAGCCCGAATCGATAATTACAGAAGAAGAGGAAGAGTCTATATTGGAAGAACCGCCGTTAGAAGAAGATGAAACAGAGGCAGTTCAACAGGAAGAAGCAGAAATTAAGGAAGATATTGAAAAGATGTTAAGGGAATTAAAAAAAGAAATTTCTGATGATGAAGTGAGTGAGGGCGGAGAATACGGTGATGAAGAAGGAATAGATGAAGATGTAATTGATATAGATAAGATTGATTGGGATAGTATTAATATAGATGAACTGGAAAATATTGAAGAAAAAGAACCAGCATTACAAAGACCTCCGGTTGAAGAAACAGAAACAATTCAATTAGAAGAGCCAGAAACCAAAGAAGAGATAACCGAAGAAATAAAGAAAGTGATTTCCGAGGAAGAACATAAAAAAGGATATGTAATTGAAGAAACCGAAGCAGAAAAAGTTCTCTTAAAGGAAGAACAACCACAAGAAACGGAAACAACAATCGAAAAAGTAACAGAAGAGAGAAAAGAAGAATCATGGGAAGAATCATTTGAAAGAAAATGGCAGGAACTTAGAGAAAAGATATTTTCTACAACCCCTACCGAAATAGAAGATTTGAAGCAAGTATCATTCCCCGAGGAATCCCCTGTAATCAGCGAAGGAATCGCTACTGAACCTAAAGAAGTTATTCCTGAACTACCGTTAAAAGAAGAGAGTCCAAAGCAAGAAATTGAAACAGCCGAGTTCTTACCAGCAGACAAAATAGCCGAACCCTACGAAGAAACTGTTACCAACGTAGATATTAAAGAAACCACGCCAATTGAAGAAAAAGAAATTTCATCAGTTTATCCGGATATTTATGAAGATGAAGATGCGCTATCTATAAGCGAAATATATGGAAGACTTAAGGATAGTTTTTCGTTCTTTACACAGGAACAGCAGGAAGAAAAAGAGGAAAATTTCATTGAAGATGAAACTACACAAACAATAAAAGAAGAAGCAGACGTAAGCCTTCCCAGAATAATTTCAGAAGAAGCCGAGGCAATGGTAAAAGAAGAACCAACCGAAATAGTTGATACATCAATGGAAGATGTTATCAGAAAATATGAAAGATTAAAGGAAAAACTGAGGGAAGAATTATCAAAAGAAGATATTTCATATCCGGAAGAAATCATAAGTGAGAAACCCCTTGTCGAAGTAGGTGCTCCTGTGGAGGAAGAAGTTTTACCCGAAACCGAAGAAACAAAAACCATTACCCCGGTTGAATCCTCATCCACTAAACAACAGGAAGTTGGTATAACAGAAGAACCGGAAAAAGAAGCAACACCTCTATCTTCAATTGAGGATTTAAAAAATAGAAAAGTTGAAGATGATATAGAAGAATCCATAGAGAAGACTTTACATGAAATAAAATCTTATATGGATGAAATTGCAAAGAAAGAAAAGTTTCCTTTAATAAACGGCGAATCCGGCACGCAAAAGGAACCACCTTTTAACTCGCTTAATAATATTGAAATGCCTAAAAGTATAGATGATTATTTTGAGAAAATTACAAGAAATAATATAAAAAAATTTCCTGATATACCCAACAACGGTGATAAAGAAGAAGAAAACGGAAACAACAATAACGATAAATAAGAATATATTATATAGGATTTCGCTTTATGAAAAATTGTATTAATATACCGACCAGAAAAAACAAACCAGTTATATAACAAAATATTTTAGGTAGCCAGTCTCCATAGGTTATATAAAAAGTTTTTTCCTCTCTGAGACCAATGTTTGCAATAAAAGTTGCCTCTTGATTGATGGGGGTTTTGTTATAATAATTGCCGAAAGGATCAATTGTTCCCGAGATTCCGGTATTAGCACATCTTATCAACCACCTTCGGTTTTCTATTGCACGGAAAACTGCAAACTGATTGTGTTGGTATGTTCCCTGTAATTTTCCCCACCACCCATCATTAGTAATAATAACAGAAAATTGCGCCCCCTTATCAACAAACCGTGAGAAAAATTCCGGGTAGATTGATTCATAACATATAGCAACATTGAATCTGAATTTGTTATATACATTGAAAATAGTAGTATCATTACCTGTTTGGTAAGAACTTAATCCCACCCCCCATTTAATTAGGTCTTTTAGAAAAGTTAATTTTTCCTGGTAAGGCATTCTTTCACTTCCAATTACAAGTTTTATCTTATTGTATTTTTGGAGCGCTTCAGTATTATTATTTGTATCTAAAAGTACAGCGGAATTAAATATATCGTAAAAAAAACTTCCATCGGAAGATTGTTTTGAATCAATGCGAGGTTTTTTAATATTTTTATTATTTGATGTTATTGAATCTTTGTATATAAAAAAATCAGGAAAGCCTAATAAAATCGGTACTTTTAAACTATCCGAAATATTTTTTAATACAATATACTCCTTATGATAAGATGGGTGTAAAAGATAGAAAGTAACCGCTGTTTCCGGGAGTACAAACAATTGAACGTTTTTATCCTTTTTGTATAAATCTTGAATTAAATCTGAGTACTTATTCATAAGTTCACTATATCGCATTCCCCATTTTTCCCATGGATCTATATTAGGTTGTATTATTCCTACCTTTAAAGTGTCTGAGTTTTCATTTTTTGAATACAGCTCCTTACTTTTTGAAAAGATTGTATATAAATTTGGAGAAATTAGGAGAAAAGTAAATAAAAATGCCAATATTATTGCGGGAATAAAAGAAGGTTTTTTATGCGGTGTTGATTCGAAGCGGTTTTTTATTGTTATATTAAGATTAATAAAAAGAAAATACAATAAAGTTGAAAGGCACAAAGCCCAGAAGGAAACACCATATACACCTGTAATTTCTGCAAATTGAATTTTTTCTAAATTATTTGAAAAAGCATTTCCTGTTATTAACCATGGGAAACTAACCTCTGTAACGGACATTAAAAATTCGTATGCGGTGAATATAAAAGGAAAAAGTATTAAAGAAAAAATTTCGAGCTTAATTTTTCTGAATTGTTTTAAAATAAAATAAAAAACAAATACTGGAATTTGCAAGGTTAAACAATGAAGAATTATCGTGAATATACCACCTAAAATTAAAAATTTATCTGCATCTGGCCGGATACCTGCAAGAGAAATCCACGATAAAGAAATTAAGTCGAAAACTATAAAAACAAAAAGTGCTCTTATAAATAATTTTTTATAATTAATTGAGGTATGTATAATATAGATAAGTAATGAATATCCCGGGATTATTAAAAAGCTAAAATTAAAGGGGGGAAAGGCAAATCCAATAAAACATCCTGTGATAATAAGAATAACTATGTTATAATATTTATTTTTTTCTGTTTTCGTATTTGTATTTTTTGAAGATGTATTTTTTTTAAGATGAGTAGAAGAATTCAATATTTTAAAATTTATTTTCTTTTATAGTTAATTTTCAAAAGTTTATTAGTTAATAGCCACAACTGTAGAATAATAAAACCAATAAATAAACCAATTAATATACCCCCTAAAACATCAGAAGGATAATGCACCCCCACAAAAACTCTTGATATTGCAATAATAAAACTACCCCCATATAACCAAAGTCTGTATTCAGGATAAAAATGTGAGAGAACAAAAGAACCGGCAAAGTGATTAACCGCATGGGACGAGGGAAAAGAAAAAGAACTCGTACAAGAAACCAATAAATGTACTCCTGGTAATACATTACAAGGGCGTACCCTGCAAAATAAATTTTTTATAACCGAACTACTTGTTTGGTCGCTTACTAATATGCAGATTAAAATAAGTATGGCGGCAATTGCTCCCCTCCTGCCTCCTTTTATTAGCATTGCAAACCACATAATAACATAAAAAATCATCCAATGACTACGTTCAGTAATAAAAGGCATTAAAAAATCTGTTACTGGATTTGCCAATGTTACATTAATAAAATAAAAAATCTGTACATCAATATTATATAATAAATCCAACATTTATCTTATAAAAATCAAAAAATATGAATTAAGATTAAAGAGAAAAATAAAGAGGTAATTAATTTCAGAATTATAATTTAGATAATAATGCAATTGTATATGCTATACATCCCCTTTTTTCCCCAACAAATCCAAGCCCTTCTGAGGTAGTTGCCTTTATAGAAATATTTGAGCATTTTAAGCGGGAGGAAATATTTTTTTTCATTTTGTTTATATAACGAGATAACTTTGGCTCTTCAAGAACTATTACACAATCAATATTAATTACTTGCCAATTTTTCACTTTAAGCATATAATACGTTTTCTCAAGTAAGACCAAACTCGAAATATTCTTATATCTTTTATCTGTGTTTGGAAAATGTGTGCCAATATCTTTTAATCCCGCTGCTCCTAATAGTGCATCACAAACCGAATGAAGTAAGACGTCAGCGTCTGAATGTCCGGCTAATCCGTATTTATAAGGAATTTCGACACCACCTAAAATTAGCTTTCTATCATTAGCAAATTTATGAACATCATATCCTAAACCAACTCTTAAACCTTTTACATTCATATTTAATTGTTTGAACTTTATGGAATAAAATAGTAAAAGAAAGTTCAATCTTCAATGTTATATAATGGAGGAAATAAGAAAACAGCTGAATACTTCTATGTTGAAATTCCTACACGAATTATTTTTTCACCATGTTTGTATTTTAGTTCATCAAGAGTATGATATGGTAAAAAAACTTTATTATTAAATAAATCAAAATTTACACATTTATTATCAATATGTAAATCACCCGCCATTAAACCAAAAAGACGAGCCTTTATTTTTGATGTTGGGGGTGGCAGTTTTTTATAGATTTCTATTGCATAAGAAAATAATTCCCGATCGTCATTTGTATATATTTTTAATTTTAAATCCTTCGCAGCATATTTTAAATTCTCATATCTTATTATTAGAACAAGGTACCCGGTGACAAGATTTTTATCTCTCAGTTTCCTTCCGATATATTCACAAATGCGACGAATTTCTTGCTGAATATCATTAGACTTGTAAATAAGAGTTGTTAAAGTATGCTGGTGGCTTATTCCTTTTTCATGTGTCTGTTTATGAAATATTTCAGATGTGTCTTCCCCCCTTGCAAGTTTTCTGTATACAATACCATTAATTCCAAATTCGTGTCGTAAAACATTTTCCTGAGCGTTTGCAAGATCTCCTATTGTAAATATATTATATATACTCAAACGCCGCATTATTCTTGTTCCAATACCCCAAATCTTTTTTACAGGTAAGCGATAAATTATCGGCTTATCCTTCGGGGTTATAATTGTTAAACCGTCAGGTTTTTCAAGTTTACTTGCGATTTTTGCATATGTTTTATTGTAAGAGCATCCAAGAGAAGTGGTAAGATTTTCACGGATACGAATTTTGGATTTAATCTGGCGAGAAACTCTTAAAGCCTCTTTCCAATTTATATCTTTTGAAGAGGAATTCTTTACAAGATAGGAGATATCAATAAAACACTCATCTATACTATACTGTTCAATTTTTTCGGGGGGAGCGAACATTTGTAAAACCTCCATAATACTTTCCATTATAGATTCATATTTTGGACCATAGCAAGGTATCGAAATTAGCTGGGGACATATTTTTTTAGCCTGCCATACACTCATTCCTGTATCAACTCCGAATGCTCTTGCCTCATATGAGGCAGTCATTACTATCCCTTTTCCGTCTGGAGTACCCCCAACTGAGATTGGTTTTCCCCTTAATTTGGGATTATCCCGTTGCTCTACTTGTGCATAAAATGCATCAAAATCAATATGTACAAAGCATCTGTCTTTATGTTCAATTAAATTCGGGTTGAAGTCTTTAAAATGCGGGTGAGAATAAAGGGGCATAAGCCTTACCCTTTTAAATACCTCAAAGAAAGAGTCTGTTTCTCTTGGAATGAAGAAAAATGAGCTTGCCTTTTTCATATGCCATAATTAATTATACCATAATAATATATGGTATAATTATTAAAAAAGCAAGTATAATAATTTTTTTATTAAGTGTTTTTCATTTTTTAAAAATAAAAAAAGCCACTTTAACAAAAGCTAAAGTGGCTTTTAAAGCAAAACGTATTCTATATTTTTGTAACGTTTGCCGCCTGTGGACCTTTTGGACCCTGTTCTATTTCAAATTGAACCTTATCACCCTTGTTCAGTGTTTTATAACCTTCTGTATTGATAGATTTAAAATGAACAAATACATCAGGTTTGCCTTCACGGGAAATAAATCCGAATCCTTTTTCAGGGTTGAACCACTTTACAGTTCCTTCTTCCATTTAAAAGATTTAGTTAGTGCAAAAAAATAATTAAAACAAAGTTAATAAATCTTTTGTTTTAAACCCCTTAAACCGAAAACTTTCTTGCCAAACAGCAAATTAAATTTCAGTTGGTAGGTATTAAAACTCAAATTTATTTTACTTCATTACAAATATATAGTAATAATCAACCAACTGCAAGACTAAATACATATATATTTATTACTAATATTTTTATTTTAACCACTTGTAACGAGTATTTTCTATGTTTTTATATTTTTGTACTGAAAATTAACTCTTATAAAATAATGCAAGAATATGAAAATATAAATATTAATGATTATGATTACGAATTGCCAAAGGAATTTATTGCTCAATATCCGTTAGAACAACGTGACAAATCCAGATTGCTTATTTACAGAAATAAAAACATAAAAGAAGATATTTTTAAAAACATAGATAAATATATTCCGGAAAACAGTTATCTTATTTTTAACGACACAAAAGTTATAAAATCAAGATTGTTTTTTTTAAAGCCTACCGGAGCACAAATAGAAATATTTTGCTTAGAACCGGAAAAAGGAATGGCATTTTTTAATGAAGCAATCTCTTCAACTGCAAAAACAACCTGGAAATGTCTTGTAGGGAAAAGCGGGAAATGGAAGCGAAATATTTTAGAAAGAACGATTGTAAAAAACAATACAAATTATAAATTAATAGCAAAAGTAATAGATAAAGCCCCTCAGTATTTTACAATAGAATTTAGTTGGTTTCCCAAAGAAACAAAATTCAGTGAAATATTAAAATTATTTGGCGAAACACCTCTTCCACCCTATATAAAAAGGAAAGCAATTGAACAAGATGAGCTAACTTATCAGACAATCTACGCTCAGAAAAATGGGTCAGTGGCTGCTCCGACCTCAGGATTTCACTTTACAGAGGAAGTCTTTACCAGGTTAAGAAAGAAAGACATAAATTTCTTATATATTACTCTCCACATTGGCATTGGTACATTTAAGCCTGTGAAAAGTGAAAGTATAATAAACCATAAAATGCATTCGGAATTTGTCTGCTTTGAGAAAGATATCATTGAAAAACTTTACACAAATATTGGTAAATATGATATTGATAAAAAAAAGATAATATCTGTAGGAACTACTTCAACCAGAGCACTTGAAACACTTTACTATTTAGGTAAACAGATATATGATAACCGGGAACTAAGATCTTCTGATTATTTATTATCTTTTAACATAAGTCAATGGATGCCATATAAAGTAGAACAAAATATTTCAATTGAAAAATCACTTGAAGTAATTTTAGAAGTTATGCAAAAAGATTCAATTAATAAAATTTCAGGAGAAACCGAAATAATAATAATACCAGGATTCCAATATAAATTTATTGATGGATTAATTACAAATTTTCATTTGCCCAAAAGTACTCTATTATTGCTTGTGTCAGCATTTATAGGTGATAAATGGCGAGAGATTTATAAATATGCCCTTGATAATAAGTTTAGATTTCTTAGTTATGGAGATGCCTGTTTATTTTTCAGAAATTGAAAAAAAATAAAATGGAAAAATTACATAACTCATTATTACCAACACCATTACATAAATTAAAAAATTTATCAAATAAATTAGGAATAAATATTTATTGTAAAAGAGATGATTTAACGGGTTTTGCTTTTGGAGGTAATAAAACCCGAAAACTTGATTATTTAATTGCAGAAGCTAAAATTAAAAAATTTAACACTATAGTTACCACGGGTGGTTTTCAATCTAATTTTTGTAGAATTACCGCTGCTTATGCGGCAAAAGAAGGATTTGAAACACACTTAATTCTTGGAGGAGAAAAAAAACCTGAAAAAGCAACTGCAAACTTGTTATTGATGAAAATATTTGGAGCAAATATACATTATGTTGAAACTGAAAACTGGGATTTATGGGAAGAAAAAGCACAGGAGTTAGCAAACAAACTGGAAAAAAAGGGTAAAAAAGTTTTTCGAATGCCAATCGGAGGCTCAAATGCAATTGGAATATTAGGATATGTAGAATGTTTTAAGGAAATAATGACATTTGAAAGAGAACATAATATTAAATTTGATATAATTATACATGCATCAGGTTCAGCAGGAACACAGGCAGGATTGATATTGGGTAAAAAGAAATATAACTGGAAAGGAAAAATCATTGGAATTTCCGTTGCTAAAGATAATGCAGAATTATATAAGGATGTTTTGAAACTCGTTAATGAAGGAATGATAAATCTAAAGTTGAAAAGTTCTGAACCTGAAATAATAATAGATGACAATTATATAGGGAAAGGCTATGGGGCATATACTAAGCAATCAAAAGAAGCAATTAAAATATTTGCTCTAACTGAAGGCATTTTGCTTGATTCTGTTTACACGGCAAAAGCCGCGGCAGCCCTTATTGATTATTGCAAAAAAGGATATTTTAATAAAAACGAGAATATTCTATTTATCCATACAGGCGGAAATATTCATATGTTTAAATAAACCTTTCTTGAAAATTTATATATAAAAAATGCTTTTTTATTTAAGTTAAAAAGTTTATCTTATAAAAAAAATATGCCAAAACCAACCCCAGAAGAATACCCGAACTTTTTTAGCATCTATGTAAACTTAATAGAAGATGATGACATAGTTAATGTTCTTATGTTACAATCGAAAGAATTACAAGATTTATTGAAAGATATACCTGAAGAAGTAGCTGATAAGAGTTACGCTTTTGGTAAATGGACATTAAAGGAAGTAATAGGACATATGATTGATAACGAAAGACTTTTTATTGCCCGAGCCCTTAGAATTGCAAGGGGGGATAAGCAAAGATTGCCAGGATATGATCAGGATTCTTATGTTAAGAACGGAAGATTCTTTCGAAGAACATTAGAAGAGATGGCTCAAGAGATGCTATTACTTCGCGTTGCTGATTTACTTTTAATTAAAGGATTTGACGAAACAGAACTTTCTGAAAGAGGAATTGTCAACGACTACGAAATCACCGTGAATGCAATACTTTATGTACTCGCAGGGCACGAAAGACACCATATTAACTATATAAAAGAAAATTATTTATCAGCAAAATAATATTTCGGAGTATTCTTTTTATATTTAACCGGTTACATTTATTACTTTATCCCAATTATCCCAGGTAAGTCTTTTTTTATTGGTAATATAACGGTTGTATGACCTATCAAATAATATATGTTCCCAATTTGGTTTAGCACAACCAGTAATTTCTGGTTTATCATCAATTAGATAGTTACCGCTTATTAATGTTTTATCACTCGTTAAAATTAAACGCTCAATCCATTCTTTCCCAAGATGTTCTTCAACCCATTCATATTTTTCCGATACACAATATTTGTAATTTCTAAACGGGCTTGTACATATAAAAACTTCATGTTTCAACTCTCTCATTCTATAAATTGCTTCTTTTGCATTGGGAATTTCCGGTAATGATTTTATAAACCCTTTTGAGATAATTATTTCTGTAATAAGAGAACCATATTCCGACGGCATTTCTTCTTTTAAATAAAATTTTGTTCTTTTATCGGGCGGTACAATATATTTATCAGGATATTTTCTTTTCCACTCTGCATAAAATCCCCCGTCAAAATCGGCAAGGACATCATCAAGATCAACTAAAATAATCATATTTATTATTTAATGAATAAAAATATTATCTGTTTAAACAATAAAGTAATTAATTATTAGAGAAAATTCAATAAAATATCCCACATATAACTTTAGTAGATATTTCTTTGTTATTTAAAGTATTATCTGTTAATTTTTATATAAAACAGTATATCTCTATTTGTCCTGACTACCTGATTATTTTATTTCTAAACTTCTTTTAAAGATATTAAGAATTTATGAATATTTATGGTATTATCTAACAAATACATATTTTTAACAGGTGTATATACGCCTGAAAAATTCCTTTTAATTATGTTTTTTTTTAAATAAATTACAATATTAATATAAAAAGAATACTATATGAATGCAAAAACAAGCACAGCGGAATCCAAGCAACGTAAAATAAAAGGAAAGACAATAATAGATATTGAAAGATGTAAAGGGTGTGAATTATGTGTAACTGCATGTAAAGAAGGTGCTATTTCAATGTCTAAAAGAATAAATAATATGGGATATAGGTATGCTGTTGTTATTAATGATTTATGTACAGGATGTGCAAACTGTGCCCTTTTATGTCCTGATGGTGTAATAAAAGTATACAGAGAGAGTAAGAAGAAGAAAGAATTAGTGGCAACTATTTCCAATGTTCAATCTGATATAAAGGTTGAAATAAGTAATCCGTCTAAAGAGGATCTATCTAAGATGGATTATATATAAAATTTACTTAACATTTTGCTTTCCCCTCTTCTGCTAAATTAATAGAGAATTAATTTATTTTAAGTAATAAGAATTAAAATTAACAAAATGGAAGAGCTTGATATAAGATTAATGAAGGGTAACGAAGCATTAGCAGAGGCAGCTATTCAGGCTGGCTGTGATGCTTTTTTTGGTTATCCGATAACGCCGCAATCAGAAATTCCCGAATACCTTTCCCGTGAAATGCCCAAACGCGGAGGTGTATTTCTTCAGGCAGAAAGCGAGGTGGCTTCAATTAATATGATATATGGAGCAGCGGGAGCTGGTGCAAGGGTTATGACTACGTCCTCTTCTCCGGGAATTAGTTTAATGCAGGAAGGAATTTCATATATTGCATGTGCACAACTTCCTTGTCTGATTGTTAATGTTAACCGTGGAGGTCCGGGTCTTGGAACAATTCAGCCCTCTCAGGGGGATTATTTTCAATCAACTAAAGGCGGTGGTCATGGAGATTATCACTTGATTGTCCTTGCACCAAATTCAGTTCAGGAAATGGCAGATTTTGTTTTTCTTGGCTTTGAACTTGCAGATAAGTATAGAAACCCTGTTATGATTTTATCTGATGGTGCGATAGGTCAAATGATGGAAAAGGTCGTCTTTAAAAAAAGGGAAATAAAAAAAGTTCCTAAACCCTGGGCAACAACCGGTAAAACAAAGGATAGAGAGAGAAATATTATCACTTCTCTTTTTATTCAACCGGAGAAAATGGAGGTTGTAAATATTGAGTTGATAAAGAAATATAAAGAAATTTGTGAAAAAGAGGTAAGATATGAGGAAATAATGACGGATGATGCAGAATATTTAATAGTTGCTTATGGGCTGAGTGCAAGAATAGCCCATAAAACAATTCAACTTGCAAGAGCAGAAGGGAAAAAGTGGGGCTTACTAAGACCAATAACCCTTTATCCATTTCCATACAAAAGGATTGAGGAAATAGCAAATCATCTGAAAGGTGCAGCGACCGTTGAATTAAACGCTGGTCAGATGGTAGAAGACCTGAAACTTGCTATAAATGGAAAAGTACCTGTAAGTTACTACGGCAGAATGGGAGGCATTATTCCGAGCCCTGAAGAGGTGAAAGAAAACTTAGAAAAAATATTTTCAAATTTTTAATTTATTAAATAATCTAACAAATACTATAAAACTATGCAAGAAGATAAAAAACATGAAATTCCGGAATGTTTAACAGAAGAGGAGCTCGAAGGATACGAATTAGTATATGAACGGCCATATACATTAACAGAAAAAAGATTTCACTATTGTCCTGGATGTGGCCACAGTACAGTGCATAAACTTCTTGGTGAAGTAATACAAGAATTAGGTATTCAGGATAAAACCATTGGAGTAGCACCGGTAGGTTGTGCTGTATTTGCTTATGATTACCTTGATATTGACATGCAGGAAGCAGCACACGGTAGAGCTACCGCACTTGCGACAGGGATAAAAAGAGTTTTACCTGATCGATATGTTTTTACATACCAGGGAGATGGTGACCTTGCCGCTATTGGCACAGCAGAAACTATACATACTGTTAATAGAGGTGAAAATATATTAATAATTTTTATTAATAATGGCGTTTACGGAATGACAAGCGGACAAATGGCACCTACAACTTTACCGGGGATGAAGACTACAACATCTCCATACGGAAGGGATGTAAATAATGTAGGATATCCGTTGAAAATGTGTGAGTTGTTAGCAAACCTTCCCGGCGCATATTATGTAACAAGACAGGCTGTTCATACTCCAAATAATGTTAGAAAATGTAAAAAAGCACTTCTGAATGGTTTTAAATATCAAGAGTTAAAGAAAGGAACTTCTTTTGTTGAAATTGTTACTAATTGTCCGTCAAACTGGAAAATGAACCCTGTTGAAACCCTGAAGTTTTTGGAAGAAGAAATGCTTAAATATTATCCACTGGGAGATGTAAAAGTACCCGCTAAAGAATGATATGTTATCTTAAATGTTATGTTTAAATTTTAAATTATAAATTTTATGGTAGAAGAAATTATTTTTGCTGGTTTTGGAGGGCAAGGAGTTTTATCAATGGGACAAACTCTTGCTTATGCCTCAATGTTACAGGGTAAAAATGTATCGTGGATGCCCTCTTATGGTCCGGAAATGAGAGGGGGAACGGCAAATTGTATAACAATCATTTCCAATGAAACAATTAGTTCTCCGATTGTTTCCCGTTTTGATACTGCTGTGGTTTTAAATCAGCCCTCTATGGAAAAATTTGGAGAAAAGGTTAAGCCAAACGGAGTACTTATTTATGAAGCGACTAATATTTTAAAAGTTGTTGATAGAAAAGATATAGAAATTTATCCAATTCCAGCTGCAGAAGAAGCAAATAAACTAAATAACACGAAAGTTACAAATATGGTGCTACTGGGAGCATACCTTGAGCGGAAACCCCTTGTAAATATAGATGCAATAATAGATGCACTGAAAAAGGTATTACCAGAAAGATATCATCACTTACTTGCCGTAAATAAGGAAGCATTAACAATTGGTGGTAAAATAATGAAGTCTTTGATGGCTAAATAATGAAGAAAAAGGTTTTAGATAAAGGTTTTGTTGAATTAATTGATTATATCGGTAGCGATCTTACCGTCGTTAACTCTGCAAGAGTTTCTTTTGGGAAACAAAAAGGAACTTTTGATGAGAGGGATAGAATACTTGTAAAGTTCCTTGCAGAAAATAAACATTATTCTCCTTTTAGACACTTAATTGTACAGTTTCACATAAAAGCACCTGAATTTGTAATGAGGCAATGGTATAAACATGTTGTAGGAATTGAAACAAGCTCAAGTTATCCTACCAAAGACCATGCCTGGAATGAAATAAGTAGAAGATATGTTCCTGTAACAGATTTTTATTACCCAACTAACTGGCGCAGGCAATCAGAAGACAACAGACAGGCATCAGAAGGCTCTATAGAAAATCAGGAAGAGGCAAACAAAGTTTTTCTAAACACTCTTGATATAATAAAAAGTTCTTATGAAAAACTGCTATCTCTTGGAATTGCAAAAGAGCAAGCACGGATTATACTTCCGCTGAATCAATACACGGAGATATATTGGACGGCATCATTTCAGGCAATTATGAATTTTCTTGATTTACGCGATGACCCGCATGCTCAGTGGGAAATAAGAGAATACGCGCTTGTTATTAAAGATATAATGCTTGAGATATATCCGGAGACAACAAAAATTTGGTTTGAAGTTCACGATAATATAAAGAAAAAATAACTTACATCCTACATTAAATGTAGTTCTTTAATCTGTATTTTTCAGGGAGAAATCAATTAAGTTATAAATACCCTTTTAACCAATAATAAACTAATTTAAGATATTCTGAAACTATATTCCTAACCCCTTCCGCTGAATTCCACCAATCACTCGAATTATAATCTGTATAGTAAACAGAACAGAAAACATTTATACCATACGGTAGTAAAAGTTTTCTATATACACTTAATGTTCTTTTTGAATGAAAAGCATTAGTTAATATTAATACTTTATTGTATCCATATTTTTTTAAAGAATCTACTATCACACTTGATTTGTTGTACGTATAGGGATGTTCTAAATTGAAGAAGAAATATCTGTAATTAAACTTATAACCAAGAGAATCCAAAATTTCTTTTAGCAATTTATTTATTTTTTCTTCAGGAATAATATTTTGTTTCATTGGTAATCTAATTATCCAGACTTCCTTACAATTATTTTCCTGATATAATAAGTTACATTTTTCTACGCTGTTTTTGAGTAAGTTTTCTTCTTCAAATAAAATTACATCTGCATTTTTTATCTGATATTCTTGTTCTATTAAGAATGAGCCAAGCCCCTCAAGTATTTGCCGGTGGAAAATATAAACTAAAAGTATAATAATAATTAAAGTAAATAACTTAAATCTGATAGTAAACTTCTTACCTTTTGCTTCTTTTAATATAAATCCCAATTAACCAGGAATTAGTTTTGATATAAATTACAATGTTTAATTTAAGCAAACAACGGAATTTAGTAGTCTTATTTTTAAGAAAAATTTATCACTTTATATGATTAAAAAATGTATGTAAATTAACAAAAAAATATTTCAATGAATCCAATAAATAAACTAATAGTAGCGATAATTCCCCTGTTTCCTAAAAAAGTTGTTAGAATATTTGCTAACAGATATATAGCAGGGGATAATATTAATGATGCTGTTAAAAAAGTTATTGAGCTGAATTCAAAATCAATTATTGCAACGATGGATGTATTAGGTGAGAGTATTAAAGATAAGGAAGAAGCAGTTCAATCTAAAAATGAATCACTTGAAGTACTTGAATATATTAACAAGCATAATTTAAACTCTAATTTGTCAGTAAAATTAACGATGCTTGGTTTAACTATTGATGAAGGATTGTGTTTGGAATTACTTACCGAAATTGTAGAAAAAGCAAAGGATTTAAATAATTTTGTTAGAATAGATATGGAAGACTCTTCAGTAACGGAGAAAACAATTCAAATTTATGAAACTTTGCGTAAAAAATATAACAATGTTGGTCTTGCAATTCAGGCATATATGAAAAGAACACTTAATGATGTAATCAGACTTACAAAAGAAAAAGCAAATTTCAGATTATGTAAGGGAATTTATGTAGAACCGAAAGAAATTGCTTATAAGAAAAGGGATGAGATAAGAGAAAATTTCTTAAAAGCGCTTGAAATAATGTTAAAAAGAGGAGCATATGTTGGTATAGCAACCCATGATATTTTTTTAATTGAGAAATCTAAAAAAATGATTGAAGAACTGAACATTCCGAAAGAAAAATATGAATTTCAAATGCTATTGGGGGTAAAAGAAAACTTGAGAAATAAACTGGTGAAAGAAGGATATAAAATGAGAATATATGTTCCATTTGGAATTCGCTGGTATCAGTATTCGATGAGGAGATTTAAAGAGAATCCAAATGTTGCAGGACAGGTTTTAAAAGCATTAATAACATTTAGACGATAAACCACGAGTTTTATAAAATACTATAAATGAAAAAGACGATTGTAATATTAGTAATATTATATAGCGCATTAGTTTTATCTTATAATAATTACAGTAGTTCTTTTTTTTCTGAACAGGGAATTAATAAAGGAAGTAAAGTTAGTATTGCAAGATTGAAATATTCAGGTGGGGGAGATTGGTTTAATGACCCTTCTGCTGAAGTAAATATGCTTGAATATCTAAAGAAAAACACACTAATAGATGTTGATGAACCTAAATTTATTGCAGTTGATATTTCTTCAGATGAGATATTTAAATTTCCGATACTTATCTTGACGGGACACGGCAATATAAACTTTTCCCCGGAGGAAGCTGTAAGGCTTAGAAAATACTGCGAATCCGGAGGGTTTTTATTTGCTGATGATGATTATGGGATGGATGAATCATTTAGAAAAGAAATAAAAAAAGTTTTTCCTGACAAAAATTTAATTGAGCTTCCTTTTAATCATCCGATTTATAACTTACATTATAAGTTTTCTAACGGACTGCCCAAAATACATGAACATGACCAAAAACCACCACAGGGTTTTGGAATATATTCATTAGAAGGCAGATTATGTGTATTTTATACTTATGAAACTAATATCACTGACGGATGGGCAGATACAAAAGAGCATCAGGACCCACCTGAGAAAAGAGAAGAAGCATTTAAAATAGGTACGAATATAATTGTATATGCTTTAATGAATTAAAATTTTTGAGAGTTATAAATCTATAAATTAAATTTTTCGATATATGAAATCTTATAGAAAAGAACTCTGGTTTGAAACAAAAAACAGAAGGGAATTCATTAATATTACAGAAGAAGTAGAAAAAGCACTGCGGGAAAGTAATGTTAAAGAAGGATTTGTTTTGGTTAACGCAATGCATATTACCGCAAGTGTATTTATTAACGATGATGAAAAAGGTTTGCATCAGGATTTTGAAGAGTGGCTGGAAGGACTTGCCCCGGAAAAACCTTATTCAAGATATAGACACAATGGATTTGAAGATAATGCTGATGCACATCTGAAAAGAACTATTATGGGGAGGGAAATTGTTGTTGCAGTAACAAATGGGAAACTGGACTTTGGACCTTGGGAACAAATATTCTATGGTGAATTTGACGGAAAAAGAAAGAAGAGAGTATTAATAAAAATAATTGGAGAATAAATTAAGCTATACAATTATATTAATACTTCTATTTAAGATATATGTATTCTTACTTTAAAGATAAGAATTACAGACTGGTATTCCAGTTATTATCATTTGTTATCGCATTTATAATATATTTATTAACATTAGCCCCCACAATTTCATATACAGACTCCGGAGAATTAGCTTTAGCATGTATCAAACTTGCCATTGCTCATCCGACAGGGTATCCTCTTTTTACAATTTTAGGGAAAGTATTTTTTTTGTTTCACTTTGGTGAGGAAGCTTATATTCTTAACTTAATGTGTGCGGTTTTTTCTGCACTTGCAGTTCTTGTTTTTTTTAATGTTTTAGTATTAATTCTCAGTGAAATTGGAACTCGCTTTGTTAATAAATACTATCACAAAAAAATAAGCGGTTTAACTGTTAACATAATAAGTATTCTTTCTTCTTTTATCCTTGCTTTTTCAAGAACATTCTGGGATTCAGCAAACTCTATCGAAGTATGGTCACTTCATAATTTATTGATTGTTTTGATAATTTATGTGTTCTTGCAGGCTGTTATTTATTCTTCCGAGAAACATTATTTATTGTTTGCATATATTTTAGGATTAAGTTTTACTAATCATTTATCAACAATTTTTATTATTCTTGGATTCAGCTATTTAAATTTTTGTTATGAAGGAATAAATAAAATATCCTTTAAAAGATTCCTTTATATGACAATTTTCTTTATTTTAGGTTTAACAGTCTATATTTACCTTATCATAAGAGCAAACAATAATGTTATTACCTGGATTTATCCCTTAGATTTATATAATCTGTTTTATCACATTACCGGTAAACATTTTAGTGGATTGATGTTTAAATCTTTTGACTCATCTTTGAATATGTTTTTTAATTTTGTTAAATTTTTCCCGGGAGAATACTTTTATTTTCCATTGATTATAAGTGCAATTGGATTCGTCTTTCTGTGGAAGGTTTCTTTAAAATATTTTTTATTCACACTATTACTTTTTGTCTTCAATTTAATTTTAGCAATAAATTACGAAATACTTGATTTTGAAAATTATTATTACTTAACTCCTTTATGTGTTGCAATATGGTTTGCTTTTGGGTTATTATTTCTTATCGGGAGATTACATTTGAAAAATATTATTGCTTTTTCTATTGCGGTAATTATAATATTAATTACAATTTTTGGAAATTATAATAAAGTAGACGAAAGTGATAATTATGTTATACAGGATTATTATTTAAATTTTGTAAGTTGTGTTCCGGAAAATTCGGTTGTTGTTACAGAGGGAATGGATGTCGCAATGCTTGCTTCTTTCTATTATCAGATTATTAAGGGAATAAAACCTACTGTTGTAATTTTTAATGACAATCTTATTTCATCCGCGCCCTGGTATATTAAATTTCTTGAAAATCATTATAGTGAATTTTTTAATAGAAGCAAAAACGAATTTGATATGTATTTAAAATATCTTCTCGAATATCATTATAATAGAAAGAAAAATTTTGATAGGAAAAACCTTGTTCTATCATATATAGCATTATATAAAAGTATAATTGAAAATAATGACGTTTATTTTACTCAGGAATTTGTCAGTCAATATTTAAAAAATTCAGTACTAAATGATATAATAAAAGATTATTCCCTTGTTCCGTATGGCTTATTCTTTAAAATTACAAAAGATACTAATTTTATTGATGATGGAAATCCTGATTTTAAATATCAGATAAAAGAAAAACCATTAGATAAATTAATTAAGGAAGACCCTTTTTATACTATAATTGTCTTTGTTTATTATCGAAGTTATTTAGCAAGAGCAGGTTACCTTATTCAGTATAAAAAATTTGAGGAAGCAGAAAGATTATTAAAGAGTGCAGAAAAATTAGTTCCGGAAAGAACAGAAGCAAAGCAGATGTTAATCAACTTAAAATATGATGAAAGATAAAAAAAAGTAAAATTACTTATTTCAGTACAACCATTCTTTTGGTTTCTATAAAACTACCAGCCTGAAATCGTAAATAATATATACCACTTGGGACATAATCAGCATTCCATCCGAGTTCATAGTTTCCTGCACTTAAATTATCATTAAATAAAGTAAAAACCTCTTTTCCAAGAATATCAAAAATCTTAACTGAAACTAAATAGTTGCCGTCAATACTAAACCTTATTCTTGTTGAAGTATTAAAAGGATTTGGATAGTTTTGATCAAGAGAAATTTTTGTTGGTATTTCTCCCTCAATATTTTTAATTCCTGTTAATAACCACAAATTATATAAAACCTGAAGAGAGTCAATAGGGTCTTTATTAGTTGGAGTATTGTTTACATTTAAGTTTAAGTAATAAGAATTTGGAGGATCATTAGGTTTAGCAACTCTAATGAAAGCAGAAATAGAGGATTTATTATATTGAGTGCATCTTGTATCTGCTCCGATCATTTTTGCACCTTGTAAAGCAGCCATAAGTTTATCGGCTAAAGTACCCTGTGTATTTAAAAATCTCGCTTGCATTGAGTCAAGTACTTTTTGTCCAAGAAGTATATTTCCCTGAATTGTATAAGTTGGTCCAATAATATGATTTTTGTAATTCTGACAATTTACTCCTGTATATGCTGCTGTTCTTCCACCATTTATTAAATCTACAATTCCATATTGTCTTATCGTTGGATTTCCCTGAGCATCGTGTGCAATTAAAGAATCTATTATTTGTTGAGGAGAAAGCCCCATATTCATCAAGGTTCGTGCATAGTTTTGATTGGTTGCATTATAATATGCCTGAGTATGAATTACTCCTACCCCGGGGTGAACATCACTCAGGATAATACAGCCACTTATACAGGAAGCACCCGCGCTCCCTACCTGCCCTGTAATCGGATCGACTGCTGTAATTGAAAAAGTATCCTGACCTGAAATGTTTTTAATTAATAAAAGAAAGTTTATAATGATTAAAAATAAAACAAAAAATTTATTTATTTTCATTCTGATTAATGTTTTGTTTTACTAATAATAATATCAAATATAATAAAAATCCCGCAAAACATCACTACTTTGCGGGATATAAATAATATTTTATTTTTTTAATTTTACTTCATTAGAATCATTTTTCTTATGGCGCTGAAACCATTAGTCTCAAGTTTATAGAAATATACTCCACTGGTTAGATTTTCAGCATTAAACTCTACTATATAGTTTCCTGCATTTTTATTTTCATTAATTAAAGTTGCAACTTCTTTTCCAAGAACGTCGTAAACTTTCAGAGTTACAAATCCCGGAAGAGGAATTGAATAAGATATTTTTGTATTGGGATTAAATGGGTTAGGATAATTCTGGGATAAATTAAATTCAACAGGTATCTCATTTTTCCCAACATTAATTAAAGAACCACTGCATCCCATAAATGCATATACTCCTATTCCGGTAACTCCATGCCCAAGAGTGAAACAACTGTCAGTAGTTAACCGATAACCTGCTCTTACTGGGGTAAAGTTATTACCCATATTTGTTGATAAGTTAAATGCAGCAGGCATAGAACCATTATTATATTCTCTTACCCATATTGAACCTGAAGAGGATCCTGTTGCTACCGCATAAGCAAAGCGGAACTTATTTCTTATTCCGGGAATTCCTGCAACATCTGTATACACAGTGGTATCACTTACAGCACTTATATAGCCCGAAGACCAATTACTTCCATTATCAGTGGTTCTTCTATAATATGGATCCCAATCTGTACTACTGAATTGTCTTGTATAAACAAGCATAATATACTGCCCGCCAATTGTATCATCATTTCTTGAACTTGCTAATCTTGGTTTGTAGTTAACATTTGATTCAGTTAATGTTGGGTACCTTGCCGGAGAAGTCACACCATAATCACTTGAATATGTCAGATATAAATTGTTTAAATTTGCCTTATAAAAATTTGATACAGTTATTATCCAATCTGTTGCAGCTGAATCAGAGTACACAATATCATTATACAATATTGAAGTATCTGGTAATCCCGGTTGGTTCCACCAATAAGAATTAGCAGATGTAAAATTTCTATTTGTTATTGTTGGAGTTGAAGCGAAAGGATTTGTAATAATACTGAATTTAGTTTTTAAATGATGGGTAGAACCTGTAGTTGAATCCTGAGTTAATATTATATAAACATAAGTTAGCGATGTATATTTCCCATTATCACTTGTTATCCTTGGGTAGATGAATGCATTTCCAGCTGCAGAATTGTAAAAATTAGCAGCAAAAAATTCTCCACCGGAACTATTCATTCTATAAATAGTTGAGTAATTTACGCTTGATGATGTAAAACCTGCAACGATATAAATATAAGAAGATGTACCATTATTAATTGCTTCTATATCAAGTTCATCATTTCTGTAATCTATATCTACTGTATAATAAACTCTATATATTAGACTCCAGGACATTCCATGATTAGTAGAGGTATATACTTTTGCTGTATCTGACCCTGCATTAACATATTTTGTTTGTACTGCGTAAAGTCTGCCTGTGATGGGGTCTGTTGAAGTTGCAATTGCCCACGCCGGATCAGATGGGGAAATTACCGTTAGGTTATAATCAGGATTACCTAAAGGATAATTAACATATTCAATAATGGGAAGTGGTCCATTGTTCGAATAGACAGCATTATTCTGAGATATGTTACCTGAAATTTTTTCCAACTCGCGTTGTAAATTTTCCGCTTTGGATTCATTTCCGGCTAATCTGGCTTCTCGTATTTGAGATAAAACAGTTTGTATCTTATCATTATTGTATTCCTTTATCTCTCCCCCCTGAGGTCCGTTTTTAAGCATTTCATAGATCGGGGTTGTTAATATTTCCCTTGTGTCCTTTTGAGAATAAGAAGGCGGGGAAATTAGAAGTAATGTTAATATTGTGGATACTAAAAGAAAAATAAAGTTCTTTATTGGAATTTCTCCTTTCTTTAAGGTTTAGTTTATTAAACAATTAAATAATATAATAGTTCCCCGAGCGATAGATAATATTAATTAAATATTATAAATTTTTATCAGTGATTTTAAAAAGTTTTTTGTTTTTAAATTCCTTGCTATGCAATTTTTTGATAAGTTGTGATAATTTTTGAGGACTTAAATAATAAATGAAAATATTAATAAATTATTTTCTATTTGTTAAGTAAACCCCTAATATTACTAATGCTAATCCTATATAGTGTAAAAGAAATAAATTTTCACCATCTATTAATCCCCAGATTATTGCAACTGATGGCATAAGATAAGTTACCATAGTAGCAAAAACAGGAGAAGTTATTCTGATTAGTTTATTGTATAATATTAATGCTATAGCAGTTCCCACAACCCCAAGTATAAATATTGAGAAGAGTGAAAATCCATTAACTTCTATATTTAAAGCTCTATCTATAAAATCTGTAGAGAACAATACTATAATTGCAAGAGGACCAACAAAAAATAAAGATTGTGTTGTTAGAGCAATTGAACCGGTGTTTTGAAAATGGTGCTTAATCATATTAGCATTTAACGAATAAAGTAAAGTAGCAAGAATAACAAATAATGCATAATAATTGAAACTACCAAGACCTCCGGTATTGCTCACAAAAGTAATACCAAAGGTTCCAAGCAATCCTAATATCACCCCGAATATTTGGATTATTTTAATTTCAGACTTAAATAATATAATTCCAATAATAAGAGTAAAAACAGGTGTGACGGCATTTACCATTCCTGTTAAAGAACTTTCGAGTTGAGTTTCCGCTACAGAAAAAAGAAAAGCAGGAATAAAATTTCCAATTAATCCAAGAAAAAAGACAAGTGGCTTTTTAGTCAGAGGAATTTCTTTAAAAGTTTTTATTGCTAAAGGAGTAACAACAATGAAAGCAAAAAACATTCTTGCAGAACCAACCTGAATAGCTGTAAAACCATCAAGCCCCTTTTTAATAAGTATATACGAAGTGCCCCATATAAAAGACAAAATAATAATTAATAACCATGCGGTAAATTTATTATTTTTAGGTAACCAGTTTCTCATTGTAATAAGTATTACATATAAATGCTCTCAAAGTAAAAATAAAGAGTAAATAACTTTTTTCTGCTTTTAAGGTTCAGTTTAATTATAAAAATTTTTATAAAATAGTTTAAATTTAGTTTTATGTGATGAAGAAAATTTTTTAATAATGTTTAACTTTAAATTGTTGTTGTAGAAAATTTTATTTTATTATGGTGACAAAGAACTCTTATAGCATTTCTTGCAGTTAATGCAGCAGAAGGCAATCCTCCACCAGGGGATAACCAATGTCCAGCCATATAAAAGTTTTTTAAACCCGGCAGTGTTATAGGTAGTCTTAAAGACATTGTCTCTTTATTTAGTAACCACCCCTCATAGGAACCTTTCCAATTTCCCGTATAACGTTCAAAAGTGACCGGGGTTGCAATATCAATTACCTCAATATGTTTTCTAATTTCTGGATAAATTTCACTAATGGCTGTAATCATATCTTCCGCAATTTTGTTTTTCGTTTCATAGTACTTATCCTTATTATTATATAAGTTCTTCCAGAAAGAATAATCAGCGGAAGCTATAAAATGTAATATACCTTTCCCTTCTTTAGCTAGTATATTGTCAAAACTTTTATTAACACATTCCAATTTATTAATTTTCTTCCCTCCAACATCAATTTCTTTTTTCAAAAGTAGCGTCAATCTGCAAGGTGCTTTGGAATAATCTGAATTTAAACCTAAAGAAACATATACTAACGGAGGAAAAGGTTCAAGTTCATTGTAATATTTCCGGATTTTATTATTTAAATAATTTCCTTTTAGCCACTCGAATATTGTTGTATAACCATCTGCACAAGAAATTACAAAATCTCCTGTTACTTCCGTATCATCATTTAGTAGAATGCCTGCAGCAGAGTCATTTTTTACAATAATTTCTTTAACCTTTTTATTAAAAAATATTTTTCCCCCCAGTTCTTTGTATCTTGATTCAATCGTCCGTGCGAATTCCAACGCCCCACCTAAAACATATTGGCCATCTCCATCTGCCATAAGCGCCATAGTCCAGAGAATAAAAGCAACGGACATATCATGCCAATCAAATGTATGCTTAATAAATTTTCTTAGAATATTATTCTTAAAAAGCGAGGAAAACTCAGTTGCCCCCATTGAATATTTCCTGAAAATAAAAATAAGAGGTAATAATTTAAAAAATGATAATAAATTAAAATCTAAAGGCATTTTTATTTTCATCAAACACCGCATATTATCTGCAATCTTATTAATAAGTTTTTTGTCTTCTTTTGAGTATTCGAGCATTTCTTCTCTAAGCCTGTACGGATTTACATAAGCAGTAAATAATCTGCCATCTTCATCGATAATTTTATTAAAGTATTCGTAAGAGAAAAATTTTTTCCCTTTTAATGCTCCTAACTCTTCCCAAAGTCTGTAAAACGGATTTGCGGGAGAAGTCCCCACCAACCAGTGTAAACAACCGTCGAAAAGATAGTCCTTTCTTTTCCATGCAGTACAAAGCCCGCCGGAAATATTATTCATTTCATAAATTTCCGAATCAAAACCGTTCATTTGAGCATAACATCCTGCTGATAAGCCCGCAATTCCTCCTCCAATGATAATTACCTTTTTCATATATTAAAATTTAATAATAAATCACCCTCGACTAATAATTTAAGATTGTAGTATTTGTTAAACATATAATTATTAGTGTTATTTAAAAAAGATATAAATGCAAATAAAAATTAAAGTTGGGCATTAAGTTTTTCAACTATATAAGCCTTGGATGTAGCACCAACTATTTGGTCAACAACTTTACCCCCTTTGAAAATCAGAAGGGTTGGGATGCTTCTTATCCCATATTTTGTTGCAACCTCTACATTGTTGTCTACATCAACTTTTCCTACTTTTATCTTGCCCTGATATTCTGCGGCAAGTTCTTCTACTATTGGAGCAATCATTCTGCAGGGACCACACCATACAGCCCAAAAATCAACTAATACAGGAATATCAGAGGCTTCAACTTCCTGTGCAAAATTTGAATCGGTAAATTCTAATGGATGCATAAATTTATCTTTAATTTATTTGATTAAATTTTAGAAATACAAAATTAAATTTAAAGTATAAAAATCTTTTCAAATTAAATATATTATAATTAATTAATAGAAATATTTTTTTCACCGAATAATTTTATGAGCTCATTTAAAAATTCAATTGTTGGTTTAACCTTAAAATCTTTAACCCTAAAAAGCCTTGAAGATAAACCATTTCCATTTACACATTCTCCATTTTTGTTATAATTATTGCATGTATGAAAATAAATATTACATGTACCCGGATTTCTTTCTATAAGATTTTTAAATATTTTTAATTCAGTATCATAATTTTTGTTTTCGAAAAGGGTTATTACAATATTAGTTGCTAATTTTTCCTGAAATTTTTCTATATGATAAATATTTTCAACAATCAATTTTATTTTATCTCCGTTTTCCTCTGCTTTTGCTTCAACAAAAACAAGATTATTGTTTTTTATAAGTTCTGCTTTATTTTCAATTAAACTATTGAATCCAATACATTCTGCCTTACCGTAAAAATCAATTAGATTAAAAGTAACAAATTTATTTCCCCTCTTGGAATACTTACCTTCCACATCACTTACCACACCTGCGGCTCTTATGTTAGCCGGTATATCTTCCGGAGCAACCCCTTTAATGTCTTCACCTAAAGAAAAATTTACAAAGTTCTTTATTAAATTATTGTATTTTGATAAAGGATGTCCCGTAAGAAAAAATCCAATTGCTTCTTTTTCTTTGTTAAACTTTTCTTTTTCTGGAAATTCGTCATACTTCTCAAGAATAAAATCTTCAGTTTTTTCCTTTAATACATTGAGCTTAATGTTTGCATCAAAGAGTAACTCCTGACCATTTGCTTCTGGTTTTTCCTTGTATCTTTGCACATATAAAAGCGTTCTTTCTAAATTTGAAAATAACGTATTCCGGTTAGGCTCCAGAGAATCAAAAGCACCTGCATAAATTAAAAACTCAACCGCTTTTTTATTTACTAATCTTAAATCAACTCTTTTTAAAAAATCAACAAAATCTATATATTTACCATTACTTTCTCTTTCCTGAACAATATTTTCCGCAGCTTTTTCGCCTACATTTTTTATTGCGCTTAAACCATATAGTATACAATTTTCTTCATTCGCATTAGTATTATCTGCGTATTTAACTTCAAAACCTGATAAACTTGAATTGATGTCTGGTTGTTTTAACTTGATACCCATTCTACGGCATTCTTCAGCAAGGAGTTGTAATTCTGCATCGTTGTCTTTTCTACAATCAAGAGATACAGCAAGAAACTCCAGAGGGAAGTGAGCTTTTAAATATGCTGTATAAAAAGCAAGAATAGAATAAGCAACACCGTGAGATTTATTAAATCCATAATCAGCAAAACTTTGTATCAAATTAAATATTTCTGCTGCCGTCTTTTTATCTACTCCATTTTGCACAGCACCTTTCAAAAAATCATTTTTCAGTTGTTTCATCTTTTCAGGGATTTTCTTACCCATTGCTTTTCTCATATTATCTGCCTGCGCCATTGTAAACCCGGCAACTTCCCTTGCAATTTGCATTGCCTGTTCCTGAAACACTATTATACCGTAAGTTTCTTTTAACACATTTTCTAATTTCGGATGCAGATAAGACACGGGTTTTTTCCCAAATCTCTTTTCAATGAAATCAGGAATAAACTTCATTGGTCCAGGTCTGTAAAGAGCATTCATTGCCGCAAGGTCATTAATATTTCTTGGTTTTAACTTTGAGAGATATTCACGCATTTTACTTTTTGAAAACTGAAATATTCCAATTGTTGCACCACTTGAGAATAACTCAAAAGTCTTTTTATCATCAAGAGGAATTGTTTCCGGGGTAATATTAAGATTATACCTCTTATTTACTTTATCAATTGTTCGTTGAATAACTTTTAATTCTTTTAGCCCTAAAAAATCTATCTTAATCAACCCTGCATCTTCGAGTGAATTCATATCATACTGTGTAACAAATATATTTTCTTTTGGGACTTTAGATAACGGGACATAATCGGTTACATCACTTGGGGTTATTACAATTCCCGAAGCATGTATTGATGGATTTTTATTAAGGTTTTCAAGTATAAAGCTATATTCAAGAAGTTTTTTCTTGAGTTGTTTTTTTTCTTCTGTTCCTGTTTTAAAATAATTTTTGAATTCTACAACCTCTTTAATACATTCGGAAAGTGATTTAGTCCTTCCGAAAAGACTTGGAATAGTTTTTGTTAAATTATTTATCTCGTTGTAAGGAAAATTTAAAACCCTGCCAACATCTTTAAGTACTCCCCTTGAGGCAAGTTTATTAAATGTAACTATTTGTGCAACTGCATTTTCACCATATTTTTCTTTTGCATATTGTATGACCTCATCTCTTCTATCATCCTGAAAATCTATATCTATATCCGGCATTGATATTCTCTCCGGATTTAAAAATCTCTCAAATAATAAATTATAATCAAGAGGATTAACATTAGTTATTCCAAGACAATAACACACAAGTGACCCTGCAGCACTTCCTCTTCCGGGCCCAATTAATATTCCTTTTTGTTTTGCAAATTTGATAAAGTCCTGAACAATTAAAAAATAACCACTGAATTTCATTTTATAAATTATAGATAACTCATAATTCACCCTCTCTTCAATTTCCTTAGTTACTTTTGTAAATCTTCTTTTTAATCCTTCTCTTACCAGACTTTCAAGGTATAAATCTAAATTAGTTTTTCCATCCTTCAGTTCAATATTTTCCGCTGAAAATTCCTTAGGAACCGGAAACTTTGGCATAAAGTATTCTTTTGTATCAAGGTTCACATTGCATTTTTCAGCAATCTCTATTGTTGACTTGATTGCTTCCGGAAAATCTTTGAACAAAGAACACATCTCTTCCGTAGATTTGAAATAAATCTCTTCTGTCCCATACCTAAAATCAGAGATTATTTTTGAATAATCAATATTTTTACTTTGCTTGGCGCTAATATGTAAATAAATGTTATGGGCAATCGCATGACTTTTCTTTATATAGTGTATATCATTTGTTGCTACAAGTTTTAAATTATGCTTCTTTGCTATCCTGGGAAGTTCTTTCAGAACTAATTTTTCACTTTCTAATGTCAAATGATTTTGCAGTTCGCAGTAAAAATCATTCCCGAAAATATCTTTATAAACCCCTGCCATTTCATTTGCTTTCTTGAGATTATCCCTTACTATATAAGCAGATAAAACACCCCCTGCACAAGCAGAAAGAGCAATGATTCCTTCTCTGTATTGATGTAATACTTCTAAATCTATACGCGGTTTTTTGTAGAACCCTTCCGTATGTCCTATTGAATTTAATTTTATTAAGTTTTTATATCCTGTATTATTTTTGGCAAGCAGAACAAGATGTGCATAATTAAGATTTGAAACAGAAAGCCCATCTGTATTTTCAGTGCTTATATCATCTTCTAAAGCAAAAGTATCATCTTCATTTGTATCTTTGTTTCCCTTTTCAAATCTTGAAGATGCCTGTGCTACGTATGCTTCGAACCCTATTATTGGTTTAATTCCTGCCTCTTTACATTTTTTATAAAATTCTATAACTCCATACATTACACCATGGTCTGTTAATGCTAAAGCCTTCATTTTATTATCTACTGCTTCTTTTACAAGCCCTTCAATTGAGCAAATTGCGTCAAGAATTGAGTAATGTGAATGATTGTGTAAGTGGATAAATTCCATAACTATTTCCAAAATTAAAAATTATGAATTAAGATTAAAGAGAAAAAAAATTTTTTTAAGAAATTCTTTAAGAATTTTTTATTTTAATTTAATTTTTTATTGTCTCGGCTTATAAAAAGTTTGTATCAGTTTTGTATTGTAATTTAAATAATACAAATAATTTATTAACTTATTATTAATGCTTATATAAATAAATGAGAATTAAATTGAAAAATCGTTTATTTTCTTCGTTTGCTTTTTTATTATTTGTTTTTTCATTCAAAGCCTTTTCTCAATTATATCAGGGACCCGCAACTGGTTCTGTACCTTATGGGGTTACAGTATCAACAGACAATTTTATTGGATTATATGAACCCCAACCTATTCCACCTACTATTCAAAGACCAGTAAGAAATAAAATTCCCTTTGAAAAATATCCTGACGGTATGAATAAAACCCCTGCTTCTGCACCTGAAGGGGCAAATTACTTTGTTGATCCATCAGGAGAAAATCCTTATAACTTAAACGAACCCGAACCTGTTGTAATTAAAAGTTTTCAGGGGTTCCTTGACCCTGGCAACTATATACCACCTGACCAATATATAGCAGTTGGTCCGACACATGTAGTTGCAGTGGATAATAGCAGGTTCAGAATTTTTGATAAAAAAGGAAAACACATAAAAACTATAAATATTGATTATTGGTTTTCAAGTACATTAGGGGGTGTCAATGCTTTTGACCCAAAAGTTCAGTATGATAATTTTGCAAAAAGATGGATAATGGTTTGGCTTCATGTGGATAACATAAATAGTAAAAGTTATTTTCTAATATCTGTTTCAGATGATTCCATTCCCCTTGGGTTCTGGAACAACTGGGCATTACCTTCAAATGTTAACGGTTCAACTTTTTCTAATGACTGGGGAGATTATGAAGGGGTGGGATTCGATACCCAGGCAATTTATATAACTGCTAACCAATTTGGTTTTAATGCTGGTTTTCGTGGTTCAAAAATAAGAATAATTAATAAATCGTATTTATACAATACTGCCCCTGCAGAAGTTGTCTGGACTGATTTATGGGATATTAGAGATCCTGCAAATTATAGCGTTAGAACTTTTAATGTAAGACCTTCTATATTTATTACTCCCAATATATCAAATAATGATTATTATCTTGTAGTTCATTCTCCATATCAGACAGGAACATTTTTTACATTATATAAGATTTCAAATCCACTTACAAATCCTGTTATGACAGGTGTTAATATTCCTGTTACTCAATACTCCGCACCTACACAGGCAAAACAGCTTGGTGGGGGAACTCCCTTAATAGAAAGTGGAGATGTTGCTTTACGGTTTGAACCAGTGTATAAAAACGGTAATATATGGTGCGTTCATCAGGTGCGTAGTGGAACCGGAGGCGCATATTCAAGTGTTCGTTATTTGAGATTTAATACAAATACAAATGAAGTCATTGAAGACGGTGCTATGGGATTAGATGGATACTGGCATTTTTACCCCTCGCTTATGTTAGATAAAAATAACAATGTCATTATTACTTATTCACGATCTGGGTTATCCGAATATATTGGTGCATATTTCACTACACGGTTAAATTCTATGCCACCTAATATTTTAACCGGAAGTAAGTTATTACAGGCAGGAAAGGCAAACTATGTTAAGACATTTGGAAGTGGCAGAAACAGATGGGGCGATTATAACGGTATCTGGGTTGACCCTTCAGATGAATATAATATATGGATGATTACTCAATATGCTGAACTACCTGTTAATACCTGGGCATGTCAGGTCAGTCATGCAAGATTAATTCCTCTTGATGGAAAACATATTGCTTCTGATAAAGATAGTTTGGTTTTTGGATCTGTTGAAGTAAATCATTTAAGTGATACATTAAAATTTTCTGTCAGAAGTTTAGGTAATGATACTCTTGTCATTTCAAAAATTAATTTAAGTAATACACAATTTCTTTTAACAGATAATTATTCTTACCCAATAAAACTCGGGTATAACCAATCGCAAGAATTTCATTTATTATTTAATCCTACGACACCCGGAAATTACAAAGATTCTTTAAGTATTTTATCTAATGCAGAAAACATTAATATTATACTAAAAGCAAAATCTTATAAAATCAATCCTGCTGTATCAGAAAGATTTTACGCTGTTACTGGTTCTCAATCCAACGGCGCCTTTCTTCAAATCGATGATTCTACAGGAAATGGAACCGAAATAGGATTAACTGGTTTCGTAGACATTAGGTCGATTTCTATTCGCAGAAGCGATAATGTAATTTTTGGATGCATACCCGGATCAGTTCAGTCAAAATTGGTTAGAATTAATTCCTCCCAGGGTGATGCATATCTTACATATAATATGCCTATTCCTAACATTGTGGCAATTGCATTTGATTATAATGATGATCTTTACTGTGGTACTCAGGATGGTAAACTTTATAAGTATAAAATTTCTACCAGTGATACTATGTTTATCGGACTTACTGATATAACTAATTTATACGGTATTACTATTAATCCTTTAAATAATGAACTTTGGGGTATCTCGTTAAACAATAAGATTTATAAAATTAATAAAACAAATGCTAATTCAACTTTTATTGGTACCCCGGGTTTTACATTAACGCCTTCTATAGCTTTTGACAAGGACGGGAATTTATTCGGGATATCAGGGCTTGGCAATCAGGTTTCATCATTAATTAAATATGATACATTGTCTGGTAGCGCTACTATAATTGGTAGTATTGGCTTTAAAGCTGTTAATTCACTTGCAATATCTTATTCTGATTACACAAACATTCCTTTATCTTATAAACTTTATCAAAACTATCCTAATCCATTTAATCCCAAAACAACAATAAAAATAGATTTACCCAAAACTTCAAATGTTCAACTTGAAATTTTTGATGTACTTGGTAGAAATATTTATAAGGTTACAGAAGGAGTTTATCAGACTGGAACTTATATCTTTACATGGGAAGCCTCTAACTATTCTTCCGGAATTTATTTTTGCAGACTTAAAACAGAGAATTTTTCAACTTATATTAAGATGGTATTGATCAAGTAAGTCTACCAAATTCTGATTTTGAACTGTGCGGTAATGTAAAAATAATACCTTACTTTTTAACATTTGATTTTAAAATTTGTTTTTATATATTAAAAAAACGTTAAATATGGAAAAACACTGCTGCATTTACCATAACAAGAACTTCAGATATTTCTTTTACTTAAACAATCAAATTATCTAATTCACCATTTCATAAATTAAATTAATCAAAATGAAAAACATTAACAACTTTTGCTTCAAAAATGTAGTAACATTTTTGATTCTGTTCCTGATGGTTTCTTTAACATTCGCACAGACTCCGCAATATTACAATTTTAATAACGGAACGAGTGCGAATAGTTTTCCTTTTAATATGGCAGCTGGAAAAGCTGTAAACACTCTATTTTTACCTGGTGCATTTAATCAACCTGCGCCCTTACCATCAGGATATCAAATTACAGCTGTTTATTTTCGTTGCGGTACAACGGGGACTCGTTCATTTACGAACCTTCATATATTAATGGCTCAGGATACAATTACGTCTCTTACAATGGGGACATTCTATCCCGGGCCCTATGATACAGTATTTGCTAAAGACACCAGTACATCGAGTACATCTGGAGGGTGGATGAAGATACAATTATCAAAACCCTTTGTTTATGATCCGAATAAGAGTCTTATTACCTTTGTAGGGCAATGTGGATATACAGGTACTGGTACAACCGTATATAACACTACTGTAAGTCCAAATTATAAAAGAATCTGGTCTGTTGGAGGGTGCCCGTTCACACCATACAGTGGTGGCGATGCTTCAACCGTTAATTTTGGAGTTGATGTAGAACCAGCAGTGAATTATACACCGGAAGTTATTTACTATAAATTTGAAAATAACCCCGCAGCTAATCTGGTACTCAATTGTGCTAATCCGGGTGCAGGAGTTAATCCAGCTACTGTTCTGGTGCATACTTTAGGTCCCGGTGGACAATTTGACTCTTGTATGATTGGTACGGGTGCTACAAACAGTGGTATTGCTACCGGTTGGGCAACAAATCTTGGTTCAGGAAGTTGGACGATTAGTATGTGGCTTGATAGTTTACCAAACAATACTAGTCTATACTATTTGTGGGGGGAAACAACTGGTTCATTCAGATGTTTCCTTGGTGGTGCAGCAGGTGCGGGAAATGTGATCCTCAGAGGAACAGGAATTACAGATGTTGTTGTTTCGGCGGTTGCTCCCGGACCAACTGCCGTAACTTATGTCTATGACTCTGCTACAGCTACAATTTATGGATACAAAAATGGAGTTTTAGCTAATTCTGTTGTTCAAACACCATTAAATCTTGCAACCGGTACAGGGTTTAAAGTTGGAGCTTATTCAACATCAGCAGGATTAAATGGTAAAATGGATGAATTTAGAGTATATAAAAGAGCATTATCCGCAACGCAGGTAGCTGCATCCTGGAATATGGATATTGCCTGTGGATTAGTAACTGGTATGAGTAAGAATATACCATTACCGGAGACATATATGTTATGTCAGAACTATCCGAATCCATTCAATCCTACTACAAAGATAGGTTTTGCATTACCGAGGTCAGGATTTGTAACATTAAAGGTGTATGATATACTCGGGAAAGAAGTAGCGACATTGATAAATGAATATAAGACAGCAGGAAATTATATTTATGAATTCAATGCGTCAAATCTGTCCACAGGAATATATTTCTATACCTTGAATGTAAATGGATTCACAGATACAAAGAAAATGCTTCTGATAAAGTAATCTGATTTTTTAATATAGTTATTTTATAAGCCTCTGTTTAACAATATTTTTGTTGAATGGAGGCTTTTTTATTAGTTGAAATTAAAATATATTTTTTTTCATATATGGTAAAGTATTATATTAATTAATATAAAAATGTTATTACCAGCAATGAGTGTTATTTATTTCCCCCCAATAATTTTGGTATTTAAAATTTACTTTACAATAATTATGTTGATAACCCATTATTATTTTGTAAAAGTATATGTTAGAAATATTAAAAGATAAATCTAATCGTAATCTAATTATAATTACAACTTTAAGTTCTTTTATGACTGCTTTTATGGGGTCTTCTATTAATGTTGCTTTACCGATGATTGGAAGGGAATTTAATACGAGTACAATGCTGCTGAGCTGGTTAGCAACTGCATATATTATGACTACAGCGGTTTTACTTATTCCGATAGGAAGAATGACAGATATATTAGGAAGAACAAAGTTTTTTAAATCTGGTATAATAGTTTTTACAATAGGATCTTTTTTATGTGGAATTGCAGGTAATGCAACATCTTTATTAATTTTCAGATTATTACAGGGAATAGGAGCATCATTGATTTTTAGTACCGCAACCTCTATTTTAGTTTCTGCTATACCACCACAAAAAAGGGGGCAGGTATTGGGGATAAACATTACTTCCGTATATACCGGATTGTTGCTCGGACCAACACTTGGCGGGGTAATATCAGAAAAACTTGGTTGGCGATATATCTTTTACTTTAATATAATAATAGGGGTAATAATAGTTGTTATTTCGTTTTTGAAATTGAAACAAGACTGGATTGAAGCCAAAAATGAGAAATTCGACTTTATTGGCTCAATTATCTTTATGATAGCTTTGGTTTTACTGATGCTTGGATTTACTTTTGTTCCTTCTATAACGGGTTTTGCAATGATTTTAGGGGGAACTATTATTTTTTTCTCTTTTGTATTAATAGAAAAAAGAACTACCCATCCCGTAGTTAATATTAATATTTTTAAAACAAATAAAACATTTACATTCTCCAATCTTGCTGCTTTAATTAATTATAGTGCTACTTTTGCAATTGGATTTTTGATGAGCTTGTATTTACAGAATATAAAAAACTTTACCCCTTCTAAAACAGGGTTGATTCTTGCTGTGCAACCACTTTTTATGGCTCTTTTTTCACCTTTTGCAGGAAAACTGTCTGATAAAATAGAACCGCAGAAAATTGCTTCAGCTGGAATGGGATTAATTACTATCATACTAATCGTATTAGGATTTATCAATCAGGATTTTAATATCTATTTTATTATTACAGGACTTGGGATTTTAGGAATTGGGTTTGCTCTTTTTTCATCTCCTAATACAAATGCTGTTATGAGTTCTGTTGAAAAGAAATATTACGGTATTGCATCTTCAATATTGTCTTCAGTAAGATTATGTGGGCAAATGTTCAGTATGGGATTTGTAATTGTTATTTTTTCATTGTTGTTAGGTTCTAAACAGCAGATTTCGGGCGGGGGAGAAGGAAATTTTATTTTGAGTATTAAAATTGCATTTTGGATATTTGCATTTTTGTGTTTTATTGGTATTTTTGCCTCTTTGGCAAGAGGTAAAATCCACACAGGGGAGGAAGAATATTAAACTTTAAAAATTTTTCACATTAATTTGTTGAAATTATACCTAAATAAATAAATTTGTATTTGGTATTTATTGTTTTCTATTGAATAATGAAATAATTTGTAATAATTTTAATTAGCTCTTTGAAAATTCGTTTTATGTATTGGGGTGCTGTCAACCCTTCTGTAAAAGAAGGTTCTTTCCTTGCTAAAGCATTTGTATCTTTTGTTAGCAATGGAAAGTAGGCTGAGAACATACCCATAGAACCTGATACGGGTAATACCGGCGTAGGAAATTACAAAAACAATTTTTCAACGCTTAAATTTTTTCTCTTTTATGTTTTGATTCGATGTTATCAGGTTCGGAAAAAATTTAAGCGTTTTTTTTTAATTAAAAGCAGATATGAAAACTAAAATTAAAAATCAATTTTTCACCTTTTTCAGTATTTACATTTTAACAATCTTGGTTTCATTGACTGGTTTTTTAAGAGCGCAGGAAGAAAAAACTGACACTCTGATTTATAAAACTGAAACCATTGAAGTCGAAGCATTGAGAGGAATTGAAGGAGTATCTCCAATTACTCTTCAAAATGTTACAAGAGAAAAAATTGAAAAAAAATACTGGATGCAGGATTTCCCGATGTTTTTATTTGGTAATACAAGTGTAAACGCGTATTCTGAATCCGGAGCTTCGGTTGGCTATTCATACTTGTCTATAAGAGGATTTGATCAAAGGAGAATTTCGATTTTAATAAATGGAATACCCCAAAATGATGCAGAAGACCATCAGGTATATTGGGTAGATTTATCCGATATAACTGCATCTATTGAAAACATACAAATACAAAGGGGAATTGGAACAGCGCTATATGGAGCATCAAGTATCGGAGGTGTATTAAATATACAGACAATAGATTATTTCAGGAGAAAGTTTATTAATATTTCCTCAGGATACGGTAGTTATAATTCTAAAAGATTTTCTTTTGAATATTCTTCCGGTACAATAAAAGATGGCTATGGATTTTATGCAAAATTTTCTAAAACAATGTCAGATGGATATAGAGATTTATCCTGGTCCAATCACTGGTCTTATTTTATTAGTGCCGGAAAAGTTTTAGGTGGTACTACTGTTATAAAAGCCAATATCTATGGTGCTCCAATAAGAAATCACCTTGCATATTTAGGAGTTACGAGAGAATATATAGATGGCTTGGTTTCTGGAGATAAGCGAAAAGACAGGAAAATAAACTTTTTAAATTATATTGATGAAACTGACAATTACTATCAACCACATTATGAACTTGTTATTAATACCCAGCCAATTAAAAATTTATTTATTTCAAATACAATATCATATATAAGAGGTGATGGATATTTTATTACAAGTTTCCCTGTGTCGTATGGGTATGATTTTGATTATTTCAGATTAGAACCATTTTATACTTTTGATTCAACTGCCTTTAACCCTTTATACTACAGAAGAAACCCAGATGGAAGTTTATTTTTTGATCCTCAAAGAGGGTATGAAATTATCCGTAGTGATATTGTTTCCAAACTTTATGTAAATAACGATGATGTTGGATGGTATCCCAAAATTCAATACAAACACAGTAAGGAAAAGGGAATATTAACCATTGGAGGAGAAATAAGACTGCACAAATCTGAGCATTATGGAGAAATAACTTTTGGAAATGCCTTACCCCCAAACACACCTCCAAATTACAGATACTATTACTTTAATGGTAAGAAAAGAACTGTTTCAGCTTATCTGAATGAAGTATTTAATTTTACAGACAAGTTTGCCGTTATGGGTGGAATACAGTATGTAAATCATCAGTATAAATTTGAACCAGGTATTGGAAGGCAATATCGGTTTTCAGTTGATTATAGTTTCTTTACCCCTCGTTTTGGAATAAATTATAACTTAAATAAAAACCTCAGAACCTTCTTTAACTTTTCAATTGCAAAGCGGGAACCCCGTCTGAAGGATATTTACGATGGAGAAAACCCGTATGCTAATCCTAACTTTAGAAGAATTGATACAGTTAATAATATATACGATGACCCACTTGTAAAACCAGAAGAAATGCAAAACTATGAATTTGGAATTGGGTATATTTCTTCGGAAAATCAGAAAATAAAAGCAAATTTAAATTTTTATTTGATGGACTTTAAGAACGAAATTGTAAGTAATGGACAACTTGATATAGCAGGTCAACCAATCAATGGAAATGCAAGCAGGTCTATTCACAGAGGAATTGAGTTTGAATTTGAAATATTTCCATTTAAGTATTTTTCTTTTAACTCAGAATTTTTAAGAAGAATTTTACAACCTTTCTCAATTGCTGGAAATATTAATTTGTCCCAAAACTATTTTAAAGAATATAGAGAAATTTTAGGAGTGGACTCTCTCGGAAATATAATATATGGTAATGATTATTCTGATAATAAAATTCTACTTACTCCTGATGTAATCTCAAACGTTTCTTTAAATTATTATGCTGATTTTGGGCTTGGTTTTTATATTTCTTTACAGTATGTAGGGAAACAATATTTAGATAATTCTGAGAATGAAAGGAAAAATCCTGCTATTAAAAATTCTCCCGGTTATATTGATAAATTTATTAGTGATTATACAGTGGTAAATGCTGGATTATCTCTTGATTTCGTGAGATTGTTTGAGAATAATAATTTAGCAAAATTGTTCAAATCATTTGAATTAAGATTTAAAATAAATAACTTATTAGACAGACTTTATGAAACGACTGGAAGTGTAGATGCTTTTGGTGTCCCTTATTGGATACCAGCTGCTGAAAGAAATCTGTTTTTTGAAGTACAGGTTAAGTTTTAATTAAACTATAATGTTAGGATTTTTTTCTATTGTTCTTCTATGATACCAGGAGATGCTCCAAATGTATTTATGATATAATCATCATAATAATCTGCTTTTTCCAATAAAGACTTAAACGCTTCGAATCCTATTTCTAAATTTAGATATTGGTCATAAATTATAGTTGATAGAATAACGGTTTGATTAAATATTGAGAAATTAATAAACTCGAATTTACTATTTTCTCTCAGGAGAAATTCATATAACTCCGAAATTTTTTGTTTTGGAAGTCTACAAATAAAAGCATCACCGGTTATGAAACCGTTATCATTATATATAACATAAACCTTAATTGAACCGGTTTCAATAACCCATCTATTAGGACCTGACCGGGAAAGTTTTACATCTTTTCCAAGTTTTTCAAGTATTTTCTCTATTGTTGCCGCAGCGCCAGTTGGTACATATCCTTCTTTTTTTTGTTCAAAACCTTCTAATTCTGCTCCACATTCGGGGCAGTATTTATCCTGCAAGTCTTCTTCAAGAATAATGTTAGAACAGGAAGAACATCTTAATGCGCTTTTCCCCTTAAAGGGTTTATAATCTTCAAGTGATTCAATAAGATAATTTACTGGAAGAGCAAAACCAAGGTTATCACCTCCGGCGATTATAAATGTATTAACTCCAATAATTTCTCCTTCCATATTAACAAGAGGTCCTCCACTGTTACCCGGATTAATAGCTGCGTCTATTTGTATATAATCTAGATTGTTATATAGTCTTTTTGCCCTTGAAACAATTCCTTCAGTGGCAGTATAATTTAAACCGTAAGGATGTCCAATTGCAATTACAATGTCGCCATCTTTTACAGTTTCAGGTTTACCAAGATTTTTTTCCGGGAAAACAATTTCATCTGGTGGTTTTATAAAGGCAAGGTCATACTTAGAATCACTAAATAATACAGGGGAGAGTACTTTTTGAAAATTTTTCCCACTTATTATAACTTCATTTGTTCCACGAACGACATGTTCATTTGTTATTATTAAGTCATAGTTTCTTAAATAAAATCCAGTACCAATTCCATAAGGATTTGCAATTTGGATAACTATTGGGTGAAAACTATTTATTATTTCATTAACTTGCATTAACGTTTAAAATTTATTCACTACTAAAGTTTAAACTTTTAATTTCATTAAAATAGGACTTAAAAAAATTGATTAAATTGTTAAATTTTAAATTGTCAGTTTTGAAATTTAAATAAGGGTAATTATCCTCACTTTCTGAAATAAATTCCTGAAGATATTTATTTATTCTTTCTACAATTTTATCCTTATATAATTCATTAGTATCTGAGTTATATAATATCTCTTCAATTCCAAGTTCTTCCATAAAGTTTTCATTCAAAATCTCAAGAACCATATGTAACAAATTTCTTAAAAATGACGGTAAATTATAAGTAAATAAAGAATATCCTGCTATATATTCAAACACTAATAATGCTATATCCTCTTTCTTATCTTTTATATAAAAATCTATGCTTGGCAGATTTCTGTTAAAGGTTCCTATCAAGTTATCAAAACTAACAGGCGTATTAGTTACAAAGGTATATTTTGCTCTGTAAAAATCTTTTTTAATTTTTTCTTCTGGAAAGTCGAGTATCTTTTGAAATTCCTTTTTTAAATTTGTAATTTTCTCTACTAAAGTTCTGTTATCATTTGCAAAATAATCCCAAGCAATTTTTTCCAGATGATAACCTATTGAACCCTCCGGTGCTATTAAATAATCTATTTTGTAAGTTAAGCTCATCAATATATAACTTAAGGCTCCTGAATGTTTTTCAATGTTTTCAAAAGAATCAATTTTCTTAAAAGCATCGGTTATCCATTTTCTGAAATATTTATACTTTATATCTTTTTCTTCTTCGGGAATTTCTAATATATGATAGTTATAAGGTTTAAGTGTTGAAAAATCATCAAGTAGTATATCGTCCTGTTTATCCGCTCGTATAGCGAGTTCTTTTAATGCATAAAATAATTTTTCAGGAGGACATCCTTCAATAGGGGAATCAAATTTTATAACAATTTTATTTTCTTCTAATGCAAATCTTGAATAAAATAACGAATAATTCATCTCAAGTAATCTTCTCATAATTGCAACCCCAATTTTATCAAATTCTGCTATGTATGAATACACATCAATCTTTCTATCTTTCAGAGAAATAACTCCATTAATTTCTTTTGACCCCTGTCGAATAATAAAACTTAACTCCTCTTCATTAATAGTGTAATCAAGATTATTTATCCCATTATCTTTTTCAGGATAATACAGAAAATCAAGCAAACACTTATAACTATCTAAATATTTTTTTTGGTTATATAAACCTTCAGCATTATTCCATAACTCGGTTTTTTCATTTGTTATTAAAGTTGTAAACCTACCAAATTTTACTTTCATATATAAGTTTACCTTTTAATTTTTAAATGTTAAATGCAAAATTTAGTTCCTATAATTTTTATTTAAAAAGAAATATTATTAATTGTAGATTGTATATATAATTATTATCTTGAAAAAAATTTCATAGTGAAAGACTTATATCTTTTTAATACTTTAGGCAGAAAAATAGAAAAATTCACTCCAATTTCGGAGAATATTGTCAAAATTTATTGCTGTGGTCCGACGGTATATAATTATGCCCATATTGGAAATTTGAGAACATATTTTTTTGAGGATATTTTAAAACGAATATTAATTTATAACGGATACAAAGTTTATCATGTCGTAAATATTACAGATGTAGGGCATCTTGTTTCTGATGCTGATGAAGGTGAAGATAAAATGGAAAAGGGAGCAAAACGAGAAGGAAAAACTGTCTGGGAAATTGCAGAATATTATACAGAAGCATTTAAAAAGGATTTACACGAATTGAATATTCTATACCCCGATGTTTGGTGTAAAGCAACAGATAATATTAAAGAGCAAATTGAGTTAATTCAGTGTCTTGAGAAAAAAGGATTTACTTACATTACATCTGATGGAGTATATTATGATACCTCAAAATTTAAAAACTATGGGAAATTAGCATTACTTGATATAGAAGGTCTTGAAGAAGGAAAACGAATTACGTTTTCTGAAGAAAAGAAAAATAAAACTGATTTTGCATTGTGGAAATTTTCTCCCAAAAATGTAAAAAGACAAATGGAATGGGATTCTCCATGGGGGAAGGGATTTCCCGGTTGGCATATTGAGTGTTCTGCTATGAGTATGAAATATTTAGGAGAAACTTTTGACATTCATTGTGGTGGAGTTGACCATATTCCAATTCATCATACAAATGAAATAGCCCAATCTGAAGGATGTACCGGGAAACAATTTGTCAGGTATTGGCTTCATGGTGAATTTTTAATTCAGGAAAAAGGAAAAATGGCGAAATCCGCTGGTGAATTTTTAACCTTACCCGTTCTTTTGGAAAAAGGATATAGTGGGCTTGATTATAGATATTTTATGATGATGACTCATTACAGAAAAAAACTGAAATTTTCTTTTAAAGCGCTTGATTCAGCTAAAAGAGGATTTAATAATCTTAAGGATGAAATTATAAAACTTAAAGACTCCATTTCATACAGTAAGGATTCTAATATTGTAATTAATACATCAAGGTTAAATTTTTGGAAAGATAAATTTATTGAGAATATTAATGATGATTTAAATGTTACAGGAGGTCTTGGAGTTTTATGGGATATGCTGAAGGATAATTCACTAAATCCTAAGGAAAAGCTTTCTTTAGTTTATGACTTTGATAATGTTTTTGGCTTAAAACTTAAAGAAGTTGAAAGAGAAGAAATCCCCGATGAAATACTTAAACTTGTGGAAAAAAGAAAAGCTGCAAAATTAAACAAACAATGGAAAGAAGCTGATGAGATAAGAGAGGAAATAAGGAAAAAAGGTTTTGAATTACTTGATCATAAAAATGGTGAAACTGAAATTAAAAAAATAAAATGAAAACGAGAATTACAGAATTATTTGGTATAAAATATCCAATAATACAAGCAGGAATGGTTTGGTGCAGTGGTTGGAAACTTGCTTCTGCTGTAAGTAATGCAGGGGGATTAGGTTTAATTGGGGCAGGTTCTATGTATCCGGATGTACTTGAAGAACATATTATAAAATGTAAAGAAGCTACACAAAATCCTTTCGGGGTAAATTTACCGCTACTATATTCATATATCGAAGAACATATTGAAATAGTTCTGAAACACAGAATTAAAATTGTATTTACTTCTGCAGGAAGTCCGTCTAAATATACACCATTATTTAAACAAAATAATATAATTGTTGTTCATGTGGTATCAAATGAAAAATTCACACTTAAAGCAGAAGAAGCAGGAGTTGATGCTGTTGTAGCCGAAGGTTTTGAAGCAGGGGGGCATAATGGAATTGAAGAAACAACTACAATGGTTTTAATTCCTTTAATACGCAGTATTACTAAACTACCCTTAATTGCTGCTGGTGGAATTGCTACTGGCAGAGCAATGTTAGCAGCATTTTCTTTAGGAGCGGAAGGGGTTCAGATTGGAAGCCGATTTGCGATTTCTGAAGAATCTTCTGCCCATATAAATTTCAAAAATAAAGTTTTAGAAACTAAAAGTGGGGATACTATTTTAACTCTGAAGAAAATTGCACCTGTAAGATTAATTAAAAATAAGTTTTATTCTTATATATCTGATGCGGAAAATAGAGGAGCAAATGTTGAAGAATTAAAAACAATCCTTGGGAAAGGTAGGGCTAAAAAAGGTATCTTTGAAGGGGATTTAGAGGAAGGGGAACTTGAGATTGGACAGGTATCTGCATTAATAAAAGAGATAAAACCTGCGAAAAAAATTATTGAAGAAATTATTCAGGAATTTAATTCTGCAAAGAAAGAAATTTGTAAATTTAAATAGTTAGGATATCCAGCTAAAAGGCTGTTAAAATTATCTCTTTGTTTTAATATTTTAAGTCCTGTCTTAATTAAGAATAATTTTCAGAAAAAACAAAAATATTACATCTTCAGTTAATCACCTTCTTGTTCAATAAATTGTTCTCTCTTTTGTTTAGCATCCTGTTTATATTTTTCCGGGACAAGACTTTTAATAAAGTTATAAAGATTGATTAAATCATCTTTATACTTTTCATCCGGGAAATATGGACTTTCATATACTTTGGGAGGTTGATCCAGATTCGGGTCCGGATTAGGAACAATTATTTTTACCCTTTCGATATCACCTCCGATTGGAGTCTTTTCTTCAGGTAATTTTGGTATTTGTATTTCTAAAACTTTGCTTTTTTTAATCGCTTCATTTAACTTTTTCATTTGTTCTTCTGTAATGGTAAATTTGTACTCTAATTTTTTTGACTCCTCCATTGGAAATGAATACAAGAATTCACAATTTCTATTTGAATTTATTACAATTTGGTAAGTGTATTGATATTTCGGAGAAATTGGACCTGAATTGTATTCATAATTTAATATTTCCCAATTGTTTGTTGTTTTAACTGATGAGCAGTTAAAATTTAGTATTAATAACAGAATTAAAAATATTATGTACTTCATATTTAAATATAATGAAATTGTTTATTAAATTGAATCAATTATTATTTGTATATATTTTAAAAAATGTGCAACAGGTTATTCTTGAATATTATTCTTTATTCATTCATAATTTTTTCTGGGTGTTCTGTTTTCTTCGACAGGGAAACTTATGAACCCGGAAAACAAATTAAATTATTACCCCCTAACAGTGGAATTTATCATGGGGTAACTCCCGGCATTGATGACAAAAGTATTGAAGAGTCAGAGAAAATAATTAATGAATATATCTCATTATCGAAATCAAAACCTGTTTGGATTTGCTTTTCTAATCATTGGTTTGAAGGTATTAAATTTCCATCTGAAAAAGTAAAGTTAATCTGGAATTTAGGCTTTGTACCATATATAAGAATAATGCCCTGGTCAAAATTTTCTGAAGGTGTTATTGATGAAAAGTATTCTTTATATAAAATAATTAATGGTGAATTTGATTATTATATTGCACTCTGGGCTTATGAAGCAAGAAATACAGGAATTCCTTTGATTGTAGATTTTTGTCCGGAAATGAATGGCAACTGGTTTCCCTGGAGTGGTATTTTAAATGGTGGCGCTAATCCTGATTTTTATGGTAATAAGCAATACCCCGATGGACCTGAAAGGTATATAGATGCATATCAGCATTTTATTAATATTTTTAGGAAATATGATGTGAATAATATTACCTGGGTATTTCATACAAATTATAACTCTTTTCCTGACGAGGAATGGAATTCAATGTTATATTACTACCCCGGCGATGAGTATATTGACTGGATAGGAATTAGTGTTTATGGTGCACAAAAACCAACTGATAAATGGATTGAGTTTAAAGATGTTATGGACTCAGCATATAATGAGATGATAGCTATCGGAAAAAATAAAAGTTATGCGATTTTAGAATTTGGAGTAATTGAAACAAAAAACCCATATCAGAAAGCAGGCTGGGTAAGATCTGCATTTCAAGATATAATTTCCAACAGATATCCTTTAATAAAAGCAGTTTCTTATTGGCATTCGAAGTGGGAAAATAGAGATGGAAGTATATCTGATATGTGTATAAATTCATCTTTTTATTCTCTCCGTGCGTATTCACAAGGAATTACTGATACTATATTCAAGTCGCAACCTGTTCTGATGATTTTTGATTAAGAATTTTTAGATTTTGCACAGTTAATAAAAATTACTAATTCTTTGAATATTAATTAAATATTAATTTTTACAAATTGCAAAAACTTTATGATAATTAGAAATTGGAAAGTATAATTAAATTTAAACGTGGAGATAAGGTTAAAGTAATTAAACTTAATGCCGGGAAAAGAGCAACTCAAAGATTAATATCAATGGGCATTATTCCTGGCAACATAGTTGAAATAGCCCGGGTTTCTTCTTTAGGAGGTCCGGTTCTTATTCGCTATGAAGGTTCTGAAATTGCTATTGGTTATGGGCTTGCATCAAAAATAATTGTGGAAAAGGTTAATTAATAAAATTATAAATGTCTAAAACAATTATTTTAGTTGGTCAACCTAATTGTGGGAAAAGTACGATATTTAATTATATTGTAGGGTATAAATCTATAGCTTCTAATTTCCCCGGGATTACGGTTAAGTATTCTAAAGGAGAAGTTGTTCTTGATGAAATAACTAAAGAAACCGCAACAGTAATTGATTTACCTGGCACTTATTCCCTTCAGACAACAGATGAAGCAGAACTTGAAGCGGTAAAATATATTACCTCACAAACAGAAGATGTTGTACTTATTAATATAATTGATGCCTCAACTTTACCCAGAAGTTTAGAATTAACTTTGCAACTTATTGAATTAGGAATGCCAATGATTGTTGCTTTAAATATGATAGATGAAGCAGAAAGAAAAGGATTAAGAATTAACGATGAAAAGTTAAGTGAAATTCTCAACTTACCTGTTATTAAAACTGTGGGTAAAAAAGGCTTTGGAGTTTATGAGGTTTTTAAGGAAGCGTATAAAATGTTTTATAAGGGAAAAAATAATCAGGAATCTTTTAAACCCGTTAGTTATTCTTTAACTATAGAAAAAATTATTGATAAAATTGTTGCAATTTTAGAGAAAATTAAACTACCACTAAAATGGAACTATAGATATATAGCGATCAAGATTCTTGAGAAGGATAAAATAATCGGGGAATTTTTAAATGAATACCTCTCAGAACAAAAAATTCATCCTAATAGTAAAAGTGTGTCTAAAAAATCAAAAGTAAAAGTTAATAAAATTACTTTTACAGATGTATCAAAAAAATTAAACAGTTATATAAATGAATTGGAAAAATTATATGGTGAGGACTCAAGCGTAGTAATATCCTCTGCCCGTCACAGTACTTCCCTGAATATTTTTGAAGAAGTTACAACTATTGGGAAAAAGATAAAAAAAGATTTCAGAACAAAAATAGATGATGTATTAATGCATCCTTTTTGGGGATATTTTTCACTTGCAATTATTCTTTATTTATCTTTTTGGATAATTTTTAAAATTGGAAATTTATTAGAACCGGTATTTATAAATAGTACTGAAGGAATACTTAAATACTTTGCAAGTATTTTTGGTGAAGATACCTTGTTATTTTCAATATCTAATGGTTTAGTTATGGGACTTGGAGGAGGAATAGGAATAGTAATTCCTTATCTTTTACCCTTTTTTATTTTGTTATCCTTTCTTGAAGATACTGGTTATTTGGCGAGAATTGCGTATTTAACAGATAATATAATGCACAAAATAGGTCTGCATGGACTTTCTATCGTTCCAATAATTTTTGGTTATGGTTGTACTGTTCCCGCTATTCTTGCGACAAGAATACTTAAATCACCAAGAGATAAACTTATTACAGCAACCCTTGCGACATTTATTCCCTGTTCTGCAAGAATGATAGTTATATTTGGATTAGTGGGTTTCTTCATTTCTATAAAAGCTGCAATTTTAATTTATATTATAAACATCGTTATTATTGGAGTGCTTGGTAAATTTATTTCTAAAGCAATTCCTGAAGTAAGTCCGGGTTTAATATTAGAAATTCCTAAATATCATTTACCGTCCATAAAGTTACTCATAAGTAAAACCTGGTTTCGTTTGAAGGAATTTGTTTATGTGGCAATTCCATTATTGATTGTTGGAAGTATTTTATTGGAAGTTATAAATTATTTTCAATGGAATAACTCAATTAATAATTTTCTCTCACCCTTTACAGTGGGAGTACTTGGTTTGCCAAGCGTAGTTGGTGTTACTTTACTTTTTGGAATTATGAGAAAAGAACTGGCTCTTATATTATTATTTTCTGCTCTGGGGACTACTGAAGTAACAAGTTTTATGAGCACTAATCAAATTTTTACTTTTACTGTTTTTGTTACCTTTTACATCCCTTGTCTTGCAACATTTGCGGCACTTGCTAAGGAATTAACGATGAAGCATGCATTTATTATTATGTTTGCAAGTTTTCTCCTTGCAATGATTTTGGCGGTGTTAGTCAGATTTATTGGTCAAATTTTTTAGAGAATATTCTTTCTTAATGTTCAATAGAAGTAATATTGGTGAAAAAAGAGCAATAAAAGTCTTCATATCAACTTTTGTATTTATTTCTATACTTTGGATATTGAAAATTATTGAATCAGTTCTTAATATAGAATTTTACCCTGCCGGAATTTACCCCCGTAAATTATCAGGAATTACCGGGATTATTACCTCACCATTAATTCATTCTGATTATTCACATCTGATTTCTAATACAGGGACACTTTTCATTTTAATGTTTACTCTATTTTATTCTTATAGAAAATCTGCTTTATATGTCACTATAATCATATGGATTGTAACAGGTTTATTTGTTTGGGCTGTTGGGAGACAGTCTTATCATATCGGGTCAAGTGGAATTTTATATGGATATCTGTCATATCTTTTCTTTTTAGGAATATTTCGAAAGGAAGCCAAAGCAATTGCAATATCTTTATTGGTAACTTTTTTATACGGAGGATTAGTCTGGGGTATTTTACCCACGAAACCAGAAATATCATTTGAGTCACATCTTGGAGGCTTTTTAGTTGGACTTTTTTGTGCTATTGTATTTAGAAATTTTGATGAATATGAATTAAAGTATGAATGGGAAGATGAAAACCAAAATGAGATTAATAATTCGAACGAAAAAAATGAAGAATTTCCCCAAAATAATTTTTCAGATTATTTTGGTAATAAGTTTAGTAAAAATTAATTTTAATTATTAAGACTTATGAATTCTATAAGGGAATGGAAAAATTTTCTAAATGATCATAAAAACAAAATTAGCTTACTTTTAACATTAATTATTTTAATTTTTTTTCTTGTACAATTTTCAAAATTCTTACTTTTTATTGAACAGAGACAAGGGGTTGTTCTTAATGACCCGATTTTAAACTGTTTTAATGCTGTTGATTTGAATTATCCGATTTTTATAATTGTTTATGCTTCAATTTTATTCGGCTTAATTTATCTCTTTAATTATCCCGATATGTTTATAATAGGCTTGCAATCATACATTCTTCTTATTGTTTTTAGAATTATATCTATGTATATCGTACCTTTAGATCCACCGAGTGGAACAATTGATTTGCAGGACCCACTGGTTTTCGTTATCGGAACCGGGACAAAAATTACAAAAGATTTATTTTTTTCAGGACATACATCAACAATATTTCTTATATTCCTTTACGTGAAGAATAAATTATTAAAATCAGTATTTCTGGTTTTAGCTATAATACTTGGGATACTTCTTTTAATTCAAAAAGTACATTATTCAATTGATGTAATGGTTGCCCCTTTTTATTCATATACTGCTTTTAAAATTATTTCTTTATTACATAAAAAATATAGTTAAAAACTAATTGTTTATATTGTATTTTTGTTCATTTGTAACTAAATTATTTTCCATAAAGCTTTAACTAATTATTAATATGATAAACAAACTAAAACTTATTGTTATACTTTATATTCTTTTATTATTAGCTTCTAATGCTATCTCTCAGGATGATAAGCTATTAATTCAATCAGGCCCGAAACCCAATAACGACGAACTTACCGCAGAAGAAATTTTTGAGAGAAATAAACATGCAATTGTTTCTATTTGGTATGTTTCAGAAGGATATTATGAAGATTATCAATACATTGAAAAAGATACAGTAATATTAAGCGGAAGCGGGTTTATAATATCCACAGATGGATTAGTAGCTACCAATAATCATGTGATTGAAAGCTTTGATTCTTTAATTGTAAAAACTTACGATGGTAATTATTTCCCGGCTGAGATTGTTATGATTGATTATAAAAACGACCTTGCAATTTTAAAGATTATTAACTCTGAAGAAATAAATTTTCAGGCAATAAAATTCGGGGAATCCGATAGTGTTAAAATTGGAAATAATGTTTACTGCATAGGAAGTCCTTTGGGATTTGAATATACAATTTCAGATGGAATTATTGCCGGAATTCGTAAGGAGGAGAAAGTTAAATTCAGGGATTACGATACCTGGGAAACTGTTGAAAAAGTTTTCGATAAAGTAATTCAGATTACAGCGGCTATTTCCCCGGGAAATAGTGGCGGACCCCTGTTTAATGGAAAAGGAGAAGTAATTGGAATTGTAACTTATACTTATGAGTTCTATGGTAATTTAAACTTTGCCGTCGCAATAAATGCTCTAAAAAAACTTATTCAGTCTTTAGAAATTGTTGATATAGAACAGGAGGAAATCAAACAAAAAAGGAAAGAAGAACTTTTTAAGAGAAATTATAAATTAGCTAAAACATACAGGAATAAGGTAATCGATAACTGGTATTACACAAAACAAAAAGATACAATGAAAACATTAGACACTTTTATTGTAAGGCAGGATTCTATTAATCATATTAATCTTTGGAAATCAGAAACATTTTATAATAAATGTATTGAACTTAAACCTGACACTTTTGTTGTATATGCTGAGTTGATGAGTCTGTATGTATATATAGAAGATTATCCTAAGGCTGAAGAACTTTATAAGCAAATCAAAGAAACCTTTGATTCTGATAGTCTATTAAATACTTTATCATCAACCCTTGCAGAAGGATATATAAAATCTAAGGACTACAAAAAAGCTATAACATTTTATGAGAAAATGATTAAAGCAGATTCTAACGATATATTTAGTTATACTCAAATTGCTGATTTATATTTAAAGATGAAAGATTATGCTAAAGCATTGGAGACATATAAAATAGTAATTAAAAAAGATTCATTGAATATTCCAGCCTATATCAGAATAGGGAAACTATATTATGATGAGAAACGAAAATATAAAGAAGCAAAACAGTATCTATACAAGGCGTTAGAATTAAGCATTGAAAGTAGTCTGTATGGTTATTACGGGAGTGATTATGTAAATTTGTTTTATCTTCTTGGTATGATAGCCGTTAAGGAAAAGAGAAAAACCGAAGCATTAATTTATTACTTGGAATTAAGAGGAATTTATACTTATAACGCTGAGGATAATGCAAAGAAAAAGAAACTTTATTATGAAATAATTAAAATGGATGATTAAATCCGGAAAAAGTACAATGCGTCTTTTTGTATCAATTAATTTACCCACAGAGGTAAAAAATAAATTAGCAATAATTCAGCAAGAGTTAATAGAAAATATTTTCGGGGTGAAGAATTTAGTTGTAAAATGGGAGAAAAAGGAAAATTTTCATATTACCATATTTTTTTTAGGAGAGGTTCAGAATTCTAAAATAAAAGAAATTATTTTTCTACTTGAAAATATCAAGTTAGATAAACGAAATTCACAAATAATCGGGAAAGGTGTTAATGCTTTCCCTAATATAAGAACCCCCCGGGTTTTTTTTGTGGATTTGATGGATGAGTCTAATCTTTTACTTGATTTATATAACGAAGTGTGTAAAAGTTTACAGCCATTTGGATTTATTCCGGATAAAAAATTTCATAACCATATAACACTTGGAAGGGTAAAAACCTATGTTAAAATACCAGAGGATATAAATCTAAACCAAATTGACTGTAGCTTTCAATTTAAACCGGAAAAGTTTAATCTAATGCAAAGTACTCTAACGCCAGAAGGCTCTATATATACAACTATAAAGGAATTCTATTTTTCTTGATAATAATTTTGTAATTTTTAACATTTAAAATCTTATAAAGAAAATATATTTTAAAAATAAATAACTAATTTTATTATGATACATTTAGAAAATTTAAACAAGAAATTACTTAATGCTCAATATGCTGTCAGAGGTAAAATAGTAATAAGAGCACAGGAACTTGAAGCTCAGGGTAAGAAGATAATTTATTGTAATATCGGAAACCCTCAGGCACTTAAGCAGAAGCCACTTACCTATGTGCGGGAAGTATTATCTTTAGTTGAATTTCCCAAACTGCTTGATAATCCCGAGTTTCAAAAAGGTTTTCATCCGGACAGCGTAAGAAGGGCAAAATATATTCTGAGTCAGGTACCGGAAGGAGTTGGAGCATACTCACAAAGCGCTGGAATTCCTTTTGTAAGGGAAGCAGTAGCAGATTTTATCTCTAAAAGAGATTCAATTCCTGTTGATAAAAACAGAATAATCTTAACAGATGGTGCAAGTAAAGGAGTACAATCTGTATTATTTGCATTGTTGAAAAATGATAACGATGGAGTATTAATACCAATTCCTCAATATCCACTCTATAGTGCTACTCTTACTCTTTATGGTGGTAAGCAAATTGACTATTTTTTAGATGAAAATAATCATTGGTTATTAAATGAGAAAATTCTTACCGAAAGTATAAATAAAGCAATTGAACAAAACATTAATCCTGTTGCTATTGTTGTAATTAATCCCGGAAACCCCACCGGAGCTGTACTTAGTTACGAGAATATTAAAATGATAGTTAATTTTGCAAGAAAATATAATATTTCTATTTTAGCTGATGAGGTCTATCAAGAAAATATTTACGACGAAAATAGTAAGTTCTATTCCTTTGCAAAAGTTATGTATGATATGAAAGTAGAAGATGTTCCATTATTTAGCTTTCACTCAATGTCAAAAGGATATTATGGTGAATGTGGTCATCGTGCAGGCTACTTTGAGTTAAGATACATTCCGGAAGATGTTTTAGAGCAGTTTATTAAGTTACAATCAATTAGTTTATGTTCAAATGTTGTTGGACAAATTGCAACTTATTTAATGGTGTCACCGCCAAAACCAGGTGATGAAAGCTATGAGCTCTTTATAAAAGAACGGGATTCAATTCTTAATGACTTAAAAGAAAAAGCAAGAATTCTCGGAGAGGGATTAAATTCTATTCCCGGGATGAAATGTGAATTTCCCCAGGGGGCTATGTATGCTTTTGTTAAATTTGATTTACCAGAAGAAAAAGGAGTTGATATAGAAAAAATGTCAGCAGAAGAACGAAAAAATTATGAAGCAAAACGTGACTCCGCGTATTGTTTAGCATTACTTGAAGAAACAGGAATATGTGTCGTCCCCGGGTCAGGGTTTGGACAGTTGCCCGGAACCTTACATTTTAGAACTACTTTCTTACCCCCTAAAGAAGATATGGAAGAACTTGTTTCAAAAATAAGAAAATTTCATCTTAACTACGTAGAGAGACTAAAAAAAGAATAACTCGCATCATAAAATTGTATTATACAAGGTTGAGGAAAACGGTAATATTGACTAAAATTCTCATTTAAAAATTTATGGAAAAATTTTATAACTTTGTAGAAATTGTCAGGAAACTTCGAAGAGAATGTCCCTGGGATAGGGAACAAACGCACCAGAGTTTGAGAAGATGCTTGTTGGAAGAAACTTATGAAGTATTAGAAGCAATTGATACTAATGATATAGACGAGCTGAAGAAAGAACTCGGAGATTTAATTCTTCAGGTTGTTTTTCATAGTATTATTGCGGAAGAAAATAATATCTTTAATATAGAAGAAGTACTGGATATTGAGATTAAAAAACTAATATCAAGGCATCCACATATTTTTGCTGATGTGAAAGTTTCTGGTAGTGACGAAGTTAAAAAGAATTGGGAATCAATTAAGAAAAAAGAAGGGAGAAAATCAGTTCTTGATGGAGTTCCTAAAGAATTACCAGCTTTATTCAGAGCATATAGGATTCAGGAAAAAGCATCAAAGGTTGGTTTTGATTGGAATGATATTGAACCGGTTTTTGAAAAAATACTTGAAGAAATTTCTGAATTAAAAAATGTAATCACTCAAAAGAAGCATAATTCAGGGGAAAATGCTCAATATGTTAATGAGCTGGAAAATGAATTTGGAGATATGCTTTTTGCTTTAGTAAATTATGCAAGGTTTTTAAAGATAAACCCTGAAGATGCATTAAGAAAAACAATTGAAAAATTTATTTTTAGATTTAATATTATAGAAAAATATGCAGAAGAGAATAATTTAGATTTGAAAGATATTTCTTTAGAACAAATGGATAAAATATGGAATGAAAGTAAATTACTTTAGAAATTAATATTCTTTCATTTTAAAAATTGTTTATTATTTTTAATTTAAAAAATATTGACTAATATATGCAAAAGGAATACTCAGCTGGGATAATAATATATTTTGATGATGTGGGTACCGGGAAAGAGAAATTTTTAATTTTGAAACACCGAAAAGGACACTGGTCATTTCCTAAAGGACATATTGAAAATGGAGAAGATATAAAAACTGCTGCTGTAAGAGAAGTTAAAGAAGAAACCGGGCTTGATGGTATTGAAATTTTAAGGTCTGAAGAAAAAAACGGGAATGATGAATATATGCTTTCTGAAAACTATATCATTAAGGATACAAATATTGAAAAAACAAATTATTATTTTATTGGAAAAGTACCACAAACATATGAAGAAAATATATACCCAAAAGTAAAGATTGATATTAATGAAATTTTAGATTATCGTTGGTGTAACTATGAGGAAGCATCAAACTTGATAACTTTTAATCAAGCAAGAGAATTATTAAAAAACGCTTATGAAATCATTAAGAGAAATAAAAGCAAAAATTAATTTTCCAAAACAACCTCAGAAAAGTTCAGGGACAAAAAAATTTATTTCTATTTTTATTCTACTTCTGTTTTTCATTACAGAAGGATATGCGCAGATTTCCTTACAGCAACTAATAAATGGAATTGATAGTACTATAAAAGGTTCAGATTGTGAAGTGTCAATTTTAATAATGAGTGCTTCCAGGAATGATATTCTATACCAGTATAATCCGGATACCAAAATGATTCCCGCTTCTGTAATAAAATTAATTACCTCATCTACAGCAATTGTAAAACTTGGATTAGGATACAGTTTCAGAACAATAATTTATACAGATGATAATAATATAAATGATGGTGTTATAAATGGTAATTTATATTTAAAAGGATATGGGGATCCTGATTTATCTACAAGTGATTTGACACTAATGGCTGAACAAATTTCAAAATTAAATATAAGAGAAATAACAGGTAATCTTATTTATGATGAATCATTTCTTGATGATAATTATACTTCTTTAGCAGGAGTTTATAGTTCTGATACTGACCCTAAATACTGGCCTTATGTTACTGCTTTAAGTATTGATAAAAATAATACCTCAAAGAATCCGGCATTTTATGCAGCTACCTATCTGATAAAAGAAATTACATCTCAGGATATAAAATTTAATGGTATTGTAATTCCTGGGATTACGCCTGAATCTCTGAAAGTACTTGTAAGATTTCTAAGACCAATAGAAGAAGTAATTTCGAATATGAATAAACCGAGTGATAATCAATCAGCAATTACTGTTTTTAAAGTATTAGGTGCCGAAATTATTTCCCCTCCCGGCACAATTAAAAAAGGTAGTGAAGTTGTTATTGATTTTCTGAATAGCATAGGAATCAACAGAAATTCATATGAAATTTTAGAGGGGTCAGGATTATCAAGGTATAATATGGTTACTTCAAGCTCTGTTACAAAATTGTTAAAATATATGTATGACCAGGTTGATATTTTTGATGTTTTTATGAAATCTTTAGCAATTGCCGGCGTTGATGGTACTTTATCGAAAAGGATGAAAAATACAGAAGCAGAGCAAAATGTCTATGCTAAAACAGGTACATTAAACTATGTAAGTACTTTAGCTGGATATGCAATTTCCCGAGATAGTGAGTTAATAATATTTTACATTGCAATGAATGGTTTTAGTGGAAATAAAACTGCATTTTACAGAAAAAAACAGGATAAGATTTGTGAACTAATTTGTAAATTTTCCAGAAACTGAATAGACTGACTATGACTATTAAGGAAAAAGAAAAAGCAATACGTGATGATGATATTGATATTTTAAGGAAATTGATTTTATTTAATTCAAATCATTTCTGGGATGATGTTGTTCTACAATTACAAAAAGCTACCGGGTTTGATATTATTCAATGTGAACAAATTGCTATTATTGCACATACAACTGGTAAAGCAGTTGTAAAATCCGGCAGTTATCAGGAGTTAAAAAAGATTGACGATGTATTAAGAGAAATTGGCTTAATTACAAAAATTGAATAATTTTATTATAAAATGCTTTGAAAATCAGTTTCCTTAAAATATTACCCATCGTTTTTCTTGTTTTTTCCTTTGAAGTACTACATTCTCAACCTTATTATGGATTTAACTTTGATAAAGAATGGGAGTGGGTAGAGCTTATTTATGGTAATTATAATGTTTCGGAGACTTCAAAAAATTTGGTTGAAGAATTGGAGAATATAATAGATATTAATGACGCAAGAATATTATTCAAAAACCTATCACTTTTAGATTCATTAAATCAAATAAAAGAATTAGTAAAAATTGCAGAAATAGATTCTAATATTAAACCGACTGATTTTAAGAAGAAACTTGAATCTGCTTTTATGTATTTTGATGCAATTGATAATTTAGATGGTTTAATTTACACTGCATATATATTAGCACCTCTTCAGAAAGATTCACCCTTTAATTCAAAATCATATAAAGAAAAAAAATCGCTAATAAATATATTTGATACTTTAAAAATAGATTTCAGGCTTACTTATAATTATAAGAATGCGGAGTTAATTCTCGACCTACTTGATAAAAAAAATGTTGATTATTTCCAACTATTAAAAGATAATTCCCCTGATTTTGCAGAACGCCTGAAATTAGATGGCGATAAGATAAATCTGTGTTTTGAATCAGCAACCCAAACTGCACCCTTATATAATATTTATAAAGTTATTAATCCGGCTTCATTTAGCAATCTCGGAGGTATATACCTTTATAAAGATAAAATTTCAAGAACCATAAACAAATATAAAAGAGATGAAGATCTGTTAACATTTGAAGTTAAGAATAGAGTTTTCCAGTTATTACCCTATGAAGTAAGCTTAAATTCAAAACTTAACTTTTCATTGGGATTAGAAGTATATGATGATTATTTTACTGACCAAAATGTTAAAGAAACTTATATAAATATTGAATCTTTCGGAGAAAATTATTTAAAATTTGTTAAAAATATTACACGACAACTATTTATAAAAGGTCGGAATCAAATATATACAAACATTCTACCTTATGCAATAAAAGGTATTGATTCAGTTTTGGTGTGCATACTTAGTGAGGTTCATTCAGGTGGCGTTTTAAATTATATTGCTCCGATAGCTGAAGAAAGTCGTCCCTTAACATTGCTCGAAAAGGATTTTCAATATTTTAAAAAAGTAATAAAGGATATAAAATATAGCAATAAAGAAGTTATCGATTCACTTATCAGAGAAGGACTTTCCGGGTTTGCTATGTTTTATACAATGGGTACAGAAATGACTTTTACAATGGATAGATTAATTGGACGTCAGGAGATAAAAAATTCTTTAATATTCGGTCCCATCCATTTTTTCGATAGCTACATTAATGTTTACCACGATAACGAAAAGATTCGTTCAGTATTTAGATTCCCGGTTGACTTTGAAGAGAAAGTAAAATCACTTAAAACTGTTTATGATGATAATATTACAAAGGATGTATTGAAGTTATCTCTTAAGCAAAAAGAAAACGAAGAAAATCCTGAAAAATGGAGAGAAATTTTAATTGATGAAGCCTCTAAAATAGCCTATAAATACAGAAATCATTTTAAACTAAATTTGGTATATATATACTTAGCAGATTTACTTTTTAAGGAAGGCATTTATGATGAAGCTTCAAAATATTTTTCTAAGGTAATTGAAAAGTCAGATGAAAAAGAAAGAATATTTATTCGTATATATTCAATGTTTGAAAAAAAATCACTATTTGAAGAATCGAAACTTCTTTGTTCTGAAACAATAAAACATATTCCCAATTGTATTTCCGCACATCTTTTGAGAGGGATAGCAAACTATAAAACTGACAATCTAAATGATGCAAAAATTGATTTTGAAAAAGTATTGGAACTTGATCCATTTAATGAAACAGCTTTAAAATATTTGGAACTTATAGAAAACCCATAGAAGATTATTTTCCCATTTAAACTTTTACAGCTTTTTACCAATGAAATTTAAACTTGTATCAGATTATACTCCCAAAGGAGACCAACCTAAAGCAATTGAGGAACTAACTAAAGGAGTTTTGCAAAATATTCGCCATCAGGTATTTTTAGGAATTACTGGTTCAGGTAAAACCTTCTCTATTTCCCATGTAATCAATAATGTACAGAAACCTGTTCTTGTGATGTCACATAATAAAACCCTTGCGGCTCAACTTTATGGAGAGTTTAAGAAATATTTTCCTGAAAACAGAGTAGAGTTTTTTATTTCATATTATGATTATTACCAACCAGAAGCTTATATTCCTGCAACAGATACATATATTGCTAAAGACCTTTCTATTAATGAAGAAATTGATAGATTACGATTAAAAGCAACTGCAGCCTTGTTAGAAGGCAGAAAAGATGTAATTATTGTTGCGTCAGTTAGTTGTATATATGGAATTGGTTCACCTCAGGAATTTGCAGAACAGATTTTAGTTTTGAAAAAAAATCAGCAAATAACAAGAAAAACTCTCTTAAAAAGGTTGGTTAATATTCATTATATAAGAAATGATGTGGAGTTTAAACGGGGTACATTTAGAGTAAGGGGAGATACAATAGACGTTATACCTGCAGATGAGCAGGATTTAGGTATTAGAATTGAAATAATTGATGATAAAATTGAGAATATATATCTTATAAATGCATTAAGCGGGGAAATTAAGAGACAGGAAGAAATCGTTTCTATTTATCCCGCAAAGTATTTTATTACAAGCCCACATAAAATTGAAAATGCCATAAAAACTATCCGTGAAGAATTAGAAGAAAGAGTTGAATATTTTCGCTCACAAAATAAATTGATAGAAGCTCAAAGATTAGAACAAAGGACAAATTTTGATTTAGAAATGATTAAAGAAATTGGCTATTGTTCAGGTATTGAAAACTATTCTCGTCACCTTGAGGGTAGGCCCCCTGGTTCACGTCCGGCTTGCCTTTTTGATTATTTTCCAAAAGATTATTTATTAATTATTGATGAATCACATGTTACTATTCCTCAAATTAGAGCAATGTATAACGGAGACAGATTTAGAAAAGAAACCCTCGTTGAGCATGGTTTTAGATTACCCTCTGCTCTCGATAACAGACCTTTAACATTTGAAGAATGGGAAAGTATGATTAATCAAGTTATTTATGTTAGTGCTACCCCCGGTGATTATGAACTTGAAAAAAGCGGTGGTGCTATTGTAGAGCAAATTATAAGACCAACCGGTTTACTTGACCCGGAAATTCAGGTAAGACCGACTAAAAATCAAATTGATGATTTAATATCTGAAATAAGGAAACGGGCGGCTGCTAAAGAAAGAGTGCTAATTACTACATTGACTAAAAGAATGAGTGAAGATTTGACTGATTACCTCAGGAATATTGGTATTAAAGTAAAATATATGCATTCAGAAATTGAGTCATTGGATAGAGTTGAAATATTACGGGGTTTGAGATTAGGAGACTTTGATGTTTTGGTTGGAGTTAATTTACTTCGGGAAGGATTGGATTTACCGGAAGTTTCTTTGGTTGCCATTCTTGATGCAGACAAAGAAGGCTTTTTGCGTTCCGAAAAATCTCTCTTACAAACTGCAGGTAGAACCGCTAGAAATGTTAATGGTATGGTAATTATGTATGCCGATAAAATTACAGATTCAATGAAAAGAGTAATAGATGAAACTAACAGAAGACGAAAAATGCAGGAGGAATATAATAGAATAAATAAAATTGAACCTAAAACAATATATAAAACCTATGAGGAAATAATGTCAACAACTATTGTTGCTGATTCAAAAGCAAAAAGCAAGTATAAAAAGAGAGAATCTAAAGAGACAGGATTGAGTGCTATAACAGAGCCTTTGTTTAAAAAAATGACCGATGAAGAAAAGCAAAAACTAATTGAACAATTAAGACAAGAAATGATAAATGCAGCAAAAGACTTGGAATTTGAAAGAGCTGCTGAACTTCGTGATGAGATTGAAAGATTATCTAAATAAAGTTCTGGATTTATATTGAGTATTAAAACAAACAATTTTATTTTATATCAAATAATAATTTAATATTGCATAAATCTTACTCAATCAAAATACTTAATATATTTGTTTTTCTTCTGTTATATTCCGTTTTTGCAAAGGCTGAATTATTACTATATAATTCTTTTATCGTTGAAGGACAAGTGTTCGATGAAAAATATTTTCCTGTTCCAAATGTAAGAATAATAGTGTCTACCGGAGGAAGTGCAGTAACCAATTTGAAAGGTGAGTTCAAAGTTTCAATTGAAACATATCCTTATGATCTTGTCATAATAGACTCCGCAAATTCTATTGGTGTTTTGTATCAGAATTTAACTACATTAAAACCGGAATTAAAATTGTTCGGAGCAGAAGTTCCACGGGAAATTAACTCAGAAGTTATAAGAGTGGATTTCACTCCCATTCCTTCGGGACGAAGTGCAATAATAAAATTTTTAAGTGATGAAATTTTCTATGCTCCTGATGTTTATGCTTCAGCGGGAGAGAAATCGAAATTATTACAAATTAACTGGCCTGCTAATATTAATACTATTAACGGGCGTGTGATATATCTTGAAAAATCTCAAACAAAATATGAAAAATTAGGAGAAAAAGTAATTTCCATTTCGAAAGGCTTTTACCCGCAAAATATTGTCTTTGATACTCTTAGCTTTTATAATTCCCCCGGAGAATCAATGTTAACAATATACTTTCCTTCTGGAAGTTACGAAAAAAAAGAACTTTCGGTATTTGCTGATTTTTTATCTTTGCATAGAAACGCAGGAATATTATTGAATAAAACGGAAGGGGATTTAATAACTACAAATGTATTAATACCATTGAATTTACAACTTGGATACCGATTAAGAGTAAAAGCAAAAATGACTTTAAAAGGTGGGGCATATATTGAAAATTTTGAGTATACATATCCTAATTCAACACTTACAATTTCACGCGAAGAACCCCCGTTTTTGATTACACCACAGAATAGGTTTTCTTTCGTTAACAATAATACTCTGTTTAGTTATGAATGGGGTTCCGGGAGTGGGATATATGTATTACATTTTCATGGGTTTAATCCCGTAGGGGATTATTATATTGTTACAATCGATAGAACTATTAAGTCCCCCATTGCAAAAAGCTTTGGTATTCTCAAAGGAAATGAATTCAGTTGGCAGGTCAGAAAATACATTCCTTATATTTCTACTGATGATTTTGTAAAACCTCGAAAATTTTCTAATGATTTAGGATATAAAGCAATTTTATATTCTGAATTATGGGTTTTTAATTTTATAAGATGATTTTATGAATAGTGTTTCTTTAAAAATTCTTTATTTTTTCGCCAATTCTTTCGTACCTTAACAAATAATTTTAAAAACACAGGTCTTCCAAGAAAATCTTCTATTGCTAATCTTGCTTCTTCTCCCAATTGTTTTAATTTTGTTCCGTTTTTTCCAATTATAATTACTTTCTGGGATTCTCTTTCAACAATTATTTCTGCTTCAATATAATCTTTCCCTTCCTCTCTTTCTTTAAATAGGGGTATATTTACAAAAACGCTATATGGTATTTCTTGTTCAAATAAGTTGAGAATACAATTTCTGATAATTTCAGCAACAAAAAATTTTTCCGGTCTGTCAGTTAAAAAATCTTCTTCATATAAAAATTCCGATTCTGGTAAGTACTCTACGATTTTATCTTTTAAAATCTCGAGATTTATTTTATTTGTTGCAGATATAGGAATTAAAATTTCATTGGGTTTTTCTTTTTTAAAAAATTCTGAAATTTTCTCTGATTCTTCTTTTGTTATTAAATCAATTTTATTCAGACAAAAAATACTTTTTTTCTCCTTTTCTATATTTACAGCACTAATGTTTTTGTAATTTACAACATCAAATAAATATACAATTACATCTGCTTCTCTTATTGAAGATTTAACACTTGAGAGCATAAAACTTTGTAATTCATATTTTGGGTCTATTATTCCCGGAGTATCTATAAATATTATTTGATAATTTTTTTCTGTTAATGTCCCTAAAATTTTATTTCTTGTGGTTTGCGCTTTCTTATTTATTATTGATAAGTTTAAATTCAAAAAAGCATTCAGTAAAGTTGATTTACCCACATTCGGGTCTCCGATTATAGCAACATAACCGCATTTTTTCATATAATTAGTTTATTATTTTTATTTGTGAAGTTGAGTTTATTATTATTTGGGGCTTGTCTTTATACAAGGATATTCTTCCTGTAACTTTAACATTTTTATTTTGGTATTTCATTAAATCTTCAAATTTATGCATATCATCTGGAAAAATTACCGCCGTGAAGGTATTATCCGGGTATTTTTTGTCAAAATTCAGGTAATTTACTTTTGGTCTCATTATAACTTCAGCTATATATCCTTTAACAGTTACTGTTTGATTTAAATATTTGCTTACTTCACTTGTAGTAATCTCTTTTCGTGGTTCTGGTGAAGTTTTTCTTTGAGTTATATTTTCTCCAGACTCATTTTCATTGATGATATTTTTCTCTGTTTCACCACCACTTTTAGAAATATCTTCTTTAATGACGGAAGTATCAGTTCCCTTTTCATTGGTTTTAATATTTATATCATCAGAACTTTTTTTACAACCCGTTAATGCTAAAATAATAGTAAATAAAATTAATATGTATTTATTCATTTTAATTACTTTTTATAAGAATTTCAAGTTGTTTAATTTCATTTTCAAGATAAGAACAATAAGAATTATCAAGTTTGCATGCTGTATTAAAATCTGTCAATGCCTGAGAATATTTTTCTAATGCTTTATATGTATAACCCCTTCTGACAAATAAATCAGGTTCTGTTTCTTTTATAGAAAAGGCAAGATTATATTCTTTCAAAGCTTCAGTATATTTTTCTTCAATAAAAAATAGTGAACCTCTGTCCATATATGCATTGTAATTGTTTTTATCAACTTCAATCGCTCTATTTAAGTCTTTTATTGCTTCTTCTTTATTTCCCAGTTTGTAGTATATGATACCTCTATATCTATATGCTTCGGAATAGTAAGGGGCGATATTTATTGCATTTGAAAGATTAGAAATAGCCAAAGAAAAATTATCTATATGATAGCAACTAATTCCTTTTTGTAAGTATGCTTCTGAATCTCTTGGGTTTATTATTAAGACATTATTAAAATCTGCAATTGCATTATCGTATTCCTTAAGTTTTATGTATAACTTTCCTCTGCTCAGAAATGCTTTATCATATCTTGAATTTATAAAAATAGAATTTGAAAAATCCCCTAATGCTTTTTCATAATCTCCGCATAATTCGTAAGCCCTTCCTCTCATTTCAAAAGCAATATTATCATTTGTATTGATGCTGAGATATTCAGAAAGATATTTTATCGCACTTTTGCAGTCTTTTCCATTTAACGCAGCTTCTCCGTACAAAAACAATTCTTGTGTATTATATTGTGAAAATAACAGTTGAGGAATAAAAATAAATAAAAGTAACTTCTTCATTATAAACTCACTTTAATTTATCAAGCGCTTCTTTATAAAAATTTTCAGTTTGGAATTTTAAATCGGGATTTAATTTATATCCATATTCCATATCTTCAACTGCCTTTTGATATTCACCCATTTCAAGGTATAGTATTCCACGCCTAACATAAATTTCCCCATTGTTTGGTTCTAGAGTGAGAGCTTTTTCATAATCAATCATAGCTTTATCATATTCTTTTAAATATTTGTAAATTGTTCCCCTGCCATATAGCGCTTTTACATTATTAGTATCTAATTCTAATACTTTATTTACATCGCTTAGTGCCTCAATAAACTTATCATTCTGCATATTTAGCGCAGCACGGGACAAATAAATATCTATAGATTTTGGGTTAATTATAAGAGCTCTTTCTAAAGTATTGTATGCTTTTTGAATATTGTTCGTTAGAAAATAATATGTAGCAAGAGTTGTATATGTATTTATATTTGTAGAGTCAAGTTTTAAAGATTTTATTAAATCTTTATAGCTGTTATTATAATCTCCGAATAAGATTAAAACGGAAGCCCTGCTTGTTAATGCGATTGCATTGTTGGGTTCAATATTCACCGCTAAATTAAAATAATAATAAGCAGAATCATAATTCTTTAATTCTAAATATGCAACACCAATACCAATAAATGCATTTGCTTCATTTGGATTTTTCCCAATATATTTCTGAAAATATTGTATTGCCTCTAAAAAGTTTTTTTTGAAAAGTGCATTTTCAGCTAATGTTAATAAAGAGTCATTAGTTTGCGCATAAATTCTTAAGGGAATAAAGGCAAGCATTAGCAACCAAAATAACCTTATCATATTTTTATATATTTATATTTTAAAAAATGTTTTTAGTAGTTATCAATTTGTGCTCTTTGTAATTTTCCTGAATAATCAATATATACTGCTTTCCATTCAGTATAGAAATCATACACAGTCCAGCCACCTTCTCTATGTCCATTGCCGGTTCCTTTTACTCCACCAAAAGGCATATGTGCTTCAGCGCCAATAGTGGCACCGTTAATATATGTTATACCTGCTTGTATATCTCTTACAGCTTTGAATGCTTTATTAACATCATTGGTAAATATACTTGAAGATAGACCGTATTCTGTTCCGTTTAAAATGTTAATCCCATCTTCGAGATCTTCACATTTTAAAACTGATAAAACTGGTCCAAAAATTTCTTCCTGAGCAATTCTCATATTTGGTTTTACATTAACAAAAATGGTTGGTTTATAAAACCATCCTTTAGAGAGTTCTCCTTCGATTGCAAATTCACCGCCAATTAATAAAGTTGCTTTATCTTCATTCTTTCCGATTTCAACATAAGAATGCACTATATTTCTTTGTGTTTCGCTAACACAGGGACCAACATCAACATCTTTTTCGTTCCCATAGCCAAGTCTTAACTTCTTTACTCTTTCCACAAGTTTTTCAACAAACATATCGTGTATTTTTTTATGTAAAATCAGTCTTGAAGTTGCTGTACATCTTTGCCCGGTAGTTCCAAAAGCTCCCCATAATACTGCATCAAGAGCTAAATCAAAATTCGCATCGTCCATAACTATTTGAGCATTTTTTCCTCCTAATTCAAGGGAAACCCGCTTTAACATTCTACCGCCTACCTCATTTATTCTTCGACCTACTTCGGTAGAACCTGTAAATGATATTAAGTCGATATCTTTATGTGAAAGAAATGCTTCTCCTACTACTCTTCCTTTCCCGTGTACTAAATTAATAACTCCTGGTATATAATCATTCCCAAGAACTTTTTTCATTGCTTCATCAATTATTTCAACAAGAGTTGTTGCGGTTTTTGGGGTTAATTCCGCTGGTTTAAAAACCACGGTGTTTCCACATACAAGAGCGGGAAAAATTTTCCAGGTTGGAATAGCCATAGGAAAATTCCAGGGTGTAATTATACCAGCAACGCCAATTGGCATTCTGAAACTTAAGTTCATTTTATTTGGTAATTCGCTTGGAGCATTATACCCGAATAACCTCCTACCTTCAGATGCCGCATAATATGCTGTATCTATTCCTTCCTGCGTGTCTCCTCTTGTTTCTGCAATAACTTTCCCCATTTCTCTTGTCATTTCAAATGCAATTTCTTCTTTTCTGTTTGACATAATATCACCTACTAATTTTAATACATCACCTCTCTTGGGAGCGGGTATTAACCTCCATTTGTTAAATGCTTCACGAGCGGCACATACTGCAAGATTAACATCTTCTTCATTTGAAGAAGGGAACAAACCAATTAAGTCTTCATCCCATTTCGCAGGATTCCTGTTTTCTACTGTATTCCCTGATACTGAATCCCTCCATTCACCGTTAATAAAATTTTGGTATTTTTTCATAGTTATCTCTTTTAGTTTATTAAATAATATTAAATTTAATCATAAACTTAAATATTAAAAATATAGAAAATACCCCATTTAGAGATTTCGTAACAATTAATATTAACAATTAAAAAAATTAAAATAATCTGAAAATATTTAGGTGGCTTGGGAAGCGAATTAATTAGTAAAAATTTTTATTCAACAAATAATAAAATGGTTATGAAAGGCTTAAGGAAATTTCTGAAATTTTTTGTAATGTTTATGAAATTATTAGTAAATCAGTATTATCAATGCTTCAATTCTTTTCTAATACTATGTAGTTAAAAAATTAAAGTTTGATTTTTTATTGTAACCTGAAGATTTTATCAGATTCTTCAAAAGAAATATATCCCTTGGCTTCTTTAATTTTTTTTATAACATTTTTATAGTGAACGCTTAAATTAATTATTTCTTCACATCCTAATATAATTAAATATTCCTTTGCTCTTGAAAGTGCAACATTAAGTTTTCTATCTACTGTTTTGTTAAGGTTTTCGCATTGTAAGTTTCTTAACAGTAGTTTATTGTTTATTGCAAGAGAAATAATAATGATGTCTTTTTCCAAGCCCTGAAATCTTTCAACAGTATCTATTAAGATTTTATCACAAATATCTTCATTATCAATAATGTTTTTTATTTTATTGATTTGTATTCTCCAGGGAGTGATTATTCCTATTGTATCTTCTTTTATTTTAGAGTTAAAAATTCTTAAAATTGTATCTAATATTTTCTTAATTTTAATAGCTTCCTCAGTACAATATTTACTTTCTGAAATATTTTGGTGAGATGGAATAAATATTGTTCTTGAACGTGATAAGATTTTTTCAACAGGGTCAATTGAGTTTGAATTAAAAAATTTCTGTTTTGCAGTTTGTTCTTCCCTACCACATATTAAATTTACAGAATAATTATTTTTAAATAAATTTGCTACATCATTGTGCGTCCTATAATGAGTTTTAAGTATGTCAATAGCATAATCCCATCCTTCTTCCTGACATTTAATGTAGAGTCGTTCGAATAAAGAAAAAGATAAACACTTCAAACCTATTGCTCTCAGTTTCTCGTTTTGAATGATATATTTATTCTCATTTTCTAAAATTACAGCAGGAAGTTGATGGTGATCTCCAATTAAAACAAATTTTTTACAATACATTAAAACCCCAACTAATTGAGGTTCAACTATCTGAGATGCTTCATCAACAAAAATAACATCAAAATATTCTTTTCTTTCTAAAATATCTAAATATCGATTTTGAAATGAAGAAACAGTAGAAATAAAAATTCTGCAGTCTTTTATAATTGTTTTTATATCATCAATTGTTTTACCTTTACATAATTTCTGTAGTAATCTTTCATCTTCCAAATAATCACTTCCTATTCTTATGTAATTTTTTATATTTTTATTTTTGGACTTAAGCAAATTTTTACTTATCTCATCAACAGCTCGGTTAGTGTAAGCAAGAACCGCAATTTTTGCATTTTTATTTTCTGCAAAAGTTTCTTCAATCATCAATAATAAAGCAAGAGAGGTTTTCCCTGTTCCCGGTGGTCCCTGTAAAAGAAAATAATCCTTTGCTGATTTATATTTTGATATTATTGTTTTAATGTTTTCATTATAAAGTTTGTTATTATACTCTATTTTTTGATATTCAGGTTTTTTAATACCTAAAATTTTATTTTTTTTCTCATTGTTTGAAAATAAAAATTCAAAAAGTGAAGATATCTGATTATAATAATTTATTTCCATAAGGTCGTGTTCTATTATCCAGTAACAATTGGGCGAAAATATATCTTTAGAAAGTTGATTATTCCTAAGCTTTATTATAACCTTTGTTTTATTAATTGATACTATTGTTCCTTTAAATATCTGATTATTTTTATATACCTTATTACTACCTTGAGGATATATAATGCAAATATCACCCTCACGAAAATTCGTTAATAAATTATCTTTGGATAATTCAAAAACATAAGTCTCATTTGAGGGGATATATAATTTAAATTTTAAATTATGAAGAATTTGAGCGTTCGATGTTTTTTCATCTAAATTATCTAACCAGAGGGAAGCAAAGCCGTTATTTTTACCCTCATAATTTTGAAATGAACCAATCTTTGCGATTCTTAATTCGTTGTATATGAAATACAGGAAATTGTAAAAGTACTCTAACTCTGTTTCGTTTGTTGTTTTAATTATATTTTTGAAAAAGTCGAATTTTGCTTTTAAAAAATCCGGATATTCAGAACTGTCAAATTTACAAATTTCATCAAATATTGAAAACTTTCCATCAGCTATGTTGAGTTCGTTTAGTACAATTTTGTTTCTTAAGTTGATAAGTTTTTGATATAGGGTAAAATCTTTTATGACATTTTTTAAATACTCATTCTCAGACCTTGAATAAAAAATGGAGCTTGAACCTACTCTATTTGTAAAAGTTGAATCTAAAAGTAAATTATATGCGGTAACCTGCATCTCATGATTAATCCAGGGTTCATACTTTGGAGGGGAACCGGATTTTAACTCTATGATATCTTTCTCCTTTTCTCCTTTATCAAGCATAATGTCAAGTCTTCCATACAGTCCAAACTCAGGAGAAATAAAAGTAGGTTCAATTATCGGATTATTCTTTCTGCATAATTTTGAAAATTCTATTATGTTTTTCAGGTGATTATTTTCTATTTCGCTTTTAATTTCTTCCAGCTCTTTATTGCTTAAATGTATGCATTGTAATACATCAACAGACATATTAAAAGCTTCTTTAAAATTAATCTTACCATTTATTACATATTTATCTAATAAACTGTTTACAATATACCCGACAATCATTTTCTTTGTAGGAATATCAGACATAAATCTGTTGATAAAATATAGACAGTGATTTGCTTCCTGTTTTTGAAAACATTCAGCAATATTTCTTGCTTCAATCAGATAATCCGGTTCTACGACAATCAGACTATTATTGGTAGTGTTGTAAAGATTTTCATAATTTAATGATTTTGAAATGTTATGTAGATAGGCTTTTGTGAATTTTTTAAAATATTTTCCTATATATTCAAATGGTGGAAATATATTTAATAAAAATTGTGTTCCATCTTCTTCTGACTCACAGAATATAGTGTAATAAGTTTGACTTTTAATGTTGCTTTTTTCTTCACTTACTGATAAAAATGTGGCAATTGTAGTTAATGTTTCTTTTCCCTGTTTCTTTTTAAAAATTTCTGTAATCTCATTTAAATCTCTGTATTGTTGTATTAGAATATCAGGGACTTCGGAGTCTGAGAAAAAAGAAACCGTTCTACATATAGATTTTATGCAAAACCCTTCTAAATGATGAGGATTTGTTTTTAACTTTTTATTAAACTGATTGTCGTGAATAACAATATTTGCAAATTTGCGGAAGTTATGGATTTCATTAATTATTTCTTGTTGTAAATTATATTTTTCTGTTATGAAAAGTATAATACCATATAAACTATATTTCCCAATAAATGTCTGAGGTTCATTTTTTGTAATCTCTAAAAAAATTGATTCAAATAATTTTCTATACTTTAGTATTTTATATTCGAATGAATTAGTTTCCCCGGAAATTGTGATTATTTCATTGTAGCAGTAATTTGTAAAATCTTTACTTAAAAGTTGCATTTTAATTAATCAATGTGCCTGTTGAAAGAAGTAGCAGTATTAAAATACCGATTATTATTCTATATATTATAAAAAGTAAATTACTTTTTGTTTTAAGATAATTTAATAAAAATGCAATCGATAAATATCCAATAACCCCTGAAACAAAAGTTGCAATTATAAGACTTAAAAAATTTTCATTTAATAGTATTGTTCTTTCTGTATATAATTCATAAAAACCACTTAAGGTAATCGCCGGGATGCTTAATAAAAACGAAAACCTTGCCGCCACATCTCTCTTAAGACCACACAATAAACCTGCAGTAATAGTTACACCACTTCTTGAACTTCCCGGTATAAGAGATAATGCTTGTGCTAATCCTATTATAATACCGTCTTTAATGGTTATCTCGGTAAAATCTTTTTTGTGAACACTAACCTTTTCTGCAATGAAAAGTATTATAGCAAGTAGAATTAATGAAGCACTAATTATATATAAACCTCTTGCTTCGTTTTCTATAAATTTTTTAAATATTACTCCGGCAAGTGAAATTGGTATAGTTCCAATTATTATCAGTATAAAAATTCTGGAATTAGGATTTTTAAAAAAGTCTTTTTTATTCTTTATCGCATTAATAAACCCCTTTGTTAAATCTAAAATATCTGTTTTAAAATAAACAAATGTTGCCAGCAGAGTGCCCATTTGAATTACCGCCGTAAACGCAGCCCCTTTATCTCCCCAGCTAAGCAAAGCAGGAATAACTCTTAAATGAGCTGTACTACTAATAGGAATGAATTCCGTTAATCCCTGAATCAATCCGAATACTACTGCCTGTATAATTTGCTCCAAACAATTATGATTTTAATTGTTTTAAAAATGTTTTTATGTTAATACAATGAAAACTTTTTAAGCATCAATATTAGCATACTTTGCATTCTGCTCTATAAATTTTCTCCTTGGTTCCACTTCTTCACCCATTAATATTCTGAATATTTTATCTGCTGCAGCTGCATTTTCATTTGTTACTTGTAGTATTGTTCGCGTTTCCGGATTCATTGTAGTTATCCAAAGTTGTTCCGGATTCATTTCACCTAAACCCTTAAACCTTGATACAATTACCTTGTTTTCACCGGCGGACTCTGTTTCTCCTGTTATAATATTTTTCTTATCTACTTTTAGCGACTTCAGAATTTCTTCTTTTTCATCTTCATCATAAGCATAAAGTTCAGTTTTTCCCTTTTTAATTTTATATAAAGGTGGTTGCGCTATATAAAGTCTGCCTGTATCAATTATCTCTCTCATATGTCGATAAAAGAATGTAAGCAACAATGTTCTTATGTGTGAACCGTCAACATCAGCATCACACATCAATATTATTTTATTATATCTGATATTATCCGGATTAAATTCATCAGAGCTTCCTAAACCTGCACCAATTGCTGATATTATTGCTTTTATTTCCTCATTCTCAAGAATTTTATTAATTCTTGCTTTTTCAACATTAAGAATTTTTCCTTTTAATGGTAATATAGCCTGAAATCTTCTGTCTCTTCCTTGTTTTGCTGATCCACCTGCAGAATCTCCTTCCACTAAATATAATTCACATTGTGAAGGATCGTTAAGAGAACAATCAGCTAATTTCCCTGGTAAGTTTGAGTTCTGTTCTAAACCTGTTTTTATCCTAACAAGATCTCTTGCTTTCCTTGCTGCTTCTCTTGCTTCCGCAGCACGAATACATTTTTCTATAATTTTTCTTGCAACGCCTGGATTCTCTTCCAGAAAATTACTTAATTGTTCTCCTGTAATAGATTGAACAATTCCTTTAACTTCACTATTACCAAGTTTGGTTTTAGTTTGCCCTTCAAATTGTGGTTCGGGTATTTTTACACTCATCACACAGGTAAGACCTTCACGAAAATCATCACCTGTTAAAGTTAATTTTTCGTTTTTGATTATTCCGTTTTTTAAACCGAAATTATTTAATGTTCTTGTTAATGCTGCCTTAAATCCTTCAAGATGTGTGCCTCCCTCATGAGTGTTAATATTATTTACATAAGTATAAATATTGTCATTATAAGATTCATTATATTGTAATGCAATTTCTACCTGTATATTTTCTTTTTCACCACTTATATAAATAGGTTTTCCGGATATTGACTTCTCATCTTCATCAAGATATTTAACAAAATCAACTAATCCACCCTTGAAACGAAATTCATCTTCTTTATTATTTCTTTCATCTCTTATTATAATCGTCAGGTCTTTATTTAAGTATGCAAGTTCTCTTAACCTACTTTCAAGGGTTTCGTATTTAAAGTTGATATTCTTAAATATTTCTTTATCTGGAAGGAAAGTAACTTTAGTTCCGGTTTTGTTTTTCACCTTGCCTATTACTTTAACTGGTGTTACGGGTTTACCCCTTTCATATTTCTGATAATATTTTTTTTCTTCTCTATATACTTCCACTTCAAGATATTCACTTAATGCATTAACAACAGAAACACCAACCCCATGTAATCCTCCTGAAACTTTGTACGTATCTCTTGTAAATTTTCCTCCTGCATTTAATTGAGTCATAACAACTTCAAGAGCTGATTTTTTTTCTGTGGGATGAATTCCGGTTGGTATTCCTCTTCCATTGTCTTCTACAGTAATAGAGTTGTTTTTATGTATTGTTAAAATAATTTTGTTACAGAATCCAGCAAGTGCTTCATCAATTGAGTTATCAACCACCTCATAGACAAGATGATGCAAACCTCGGGAAGATACATCGCCTATATACATTGCAGGTCTTTTCCTAACATGTTCAAGCCCACTTAAAACCTGAATATCTTTTTCACTGTAGGAAATATTGTTATTATTTGAATTTTTTGTATTTGCCATATTTTGTTTACTTATTTATTTTCTTTTTAAATAAATACAATTTCTCTAATCGGTTTAAAATATTTTTTGTTCAGTTGATTTTTTTTATTATCACTTTTTAAACTTTCTGCATATGATTTTTCTAAATTTTCATTAAATATCCTTATAATTTCCTGTTTCTTTATCGATAATTCGTAACGCCATATAGCATTTTCAACATTAACAAATAATTTACCTCGTTTTATGACCACTGGTTTTGAAAACTTTGATATGGGTTCGCCTACTGAGTCTTTCCATATTGAGTTTAACATCAGGTTGTATAAACCTGTATTAAGACCAAGATCATTAAGAAATATCTCAATCTCATTTTTTAAAAGTACCGTTTTATTTGCTCTCTTTTTTAAATCAGATGATTTCAATTATTTAATTTATTGATTTAACTTTATTATTTTCAACCTTAAAAATTTTAATTACTGACGAATTTAAAAAATTTTTAAATTCATCTATATGATTAAGATCTGTTGAAGTTACAAACACCTGGCTAAAATTTGGTATGTGGGACATCAATTTCTTTACTCTGATCGGGTCAAGTTCAGACATAACATCATCAAGTAATAAAATAGGATTAGTTCCGAGTTTATCTTTAATAAAATTATACTCTGATAGTTTCAAAGCAATTAAAAATGTTTTATGTTCACCTTGTGAAGCAAAACTTTTCAATTCTATTAATTGCTCTTTATTTTCTAATGTTTTTCTTTTAAGTAAGAATATATAATCATCTCTATGAGGACCAATAAGCGTTAGTTTTCTTGATATTTCCTTACTTTTTATTTCATCAAACATTTCTTTAAATATGTCTTTTATGTTTTCCTTTTGACTATCGGGTGAATCTTTTAAAGTATCTGTGTTATTTAAAGTTGAAGAATATGTTATTATTGGCAATTCATTTTCTGTGGAGAGATGTTTATAATTCCTGATTAAGTATTTTTCAAATTCAGCAAGGAAAAGTTTTCTACGATAGATTATTTCTGCGGATATATCAGCCATAAGTTCATTATAACTATCAAGCAATTTATTGAATTCAAATTGTGAAATATTAAGATTGCTTTCTTTTAAAAGCGTGTTTTTTAACTTAAGAATTTTATTTAATTTTTTTAGGTAATCTAAGTATAAAGGATTTATCTGAGAAAAAATTATATCAAAAAACTTTCTCCTTTCAGAAGGATTTCCATATGTAATATTTATGCTGTGAGGAGTTAAATAAACAAGAGGAAACTTCCCGAAAACATTACCTGAAAAGCCATTAACTCTTTCTTTATTTAGAGAAAAAAATTTCTTTCCGGTATAATAATTTAATGAAAGCAAATATTCGTTAGTAAATTCATTTTGGTATTGTCCCTCAATGAAAAAATTATCTTTGCCTAAAAGAATACAATCAGATTCTTTTGAATTTAAAAAACTTTTTCCAAACGATAGAAAAGTCATTGCTTCAAGAATATTTGTTTTTCCAACACCATTATTTCCGAATATATAATTGAATTCATCACTAAATATGATTTTTTCATTTTCATAATTCCTGAAATTGTTCATATATAAACTTTTTATAACCATAAATTCTATATAAAAATGTTAAAGAAAAGTTAATAAATAACAATTAACTTTTTTCTCCTTTTGTTTATCAGTATAAAACATTTATGATAATACACTCATAAAATTACCCCACCCTAACGGGCATAACTAATTCCATATAGTCTTCATTATTTTCCTGTACCGATGGAGTAATTACACAGGCTTTTGATGGGCTGCTAAATGTCATTAATATTTCAGGGCTTTCTAAAACCGAGAAGCAATCAATTAAATAATGTACATTAAAGGAAATTGAAAACGGATTTTTATCGAAATCCGCTTCATTATCTTCAAGACTGATAAAATTACAATCTATAACTTCTTCTACGTCTGCTCCAATTTCGGGATTATCTGCTTTAATGTTAATAGTGGAATTTTTTATTTCAAACTTTACTCTTTTTGTTGCTGGGTCAACGAAGATTGATGCTCGCTTCAAAGAATTTAAAAAATCAGTTCGGCTGACTTTTAATTTTTTATCATTGCTTTTAGGTATTACAGTTTCATAATTTGGAAATGTATCTTCTATTAATTTTGAATAAAATTCAGTTGTATCTGTTGATAGCTTAATTAATGTTTCATCATATTCTATTGTGCTTTCTTCTCTACCTATTAATTTTGTTATTATATCTGCTGCTTTTAAAGCCACGATAATTTTACTCTCTTTAATCTCTGTGGTTTCATAATCTCTTAATGAAAACTTGCTGAGCCTGAAACCATCAGTTGAAACAAATCTAAGCTCATCTTTTCTTATATCAAAAAGTATTCCGGTCATGTTTCTCTTTGTTTCCTCCATACTCACGGCATGCCTGACTTTCGAAATAATTCTTCTAAGCGTTGTATCCTTTATCCTTATGGATTCTAATTGGTTTTTATCTTCTATGCTTGGAAAATCTTCTGTTGATTGTCCAAAGAAGGAATATTTTCCATTTGAAGAAGTTATTGTAACCTTGCCTTTCTCATTAGTTTCAAACTTTATTTTTTTCTTTGTCATCAATTTACTTAAAGTGCTCTCGTTTTTCTCATATAATTTTTCAATTGCATTTTTTAGCTTTTCATTTGCACTTGCAAGTTCATGTTTTCCTTCGTTTATATATATTTGTTGATTGTTTCCTAATTTTTCTAACAGTGATAATCTTACCTCATTCTCAAAAACCCCTGTAAAGACTAAACTTTTTGTTTTATATATGTAAGTAATTTTTCCTTTAAGTAGCTCATATAAATTCCCCTCCTTATTTAATAAATCATAGTCATCAGAATTAAACTCTGTCTCTACGACAATATTATCATATTTTGCGACGAGTAGTCTTAACAAATCAAGTAATTTTTTAGCTGGAATTGCGCACTCTCCATCTTCGTGTCCTTCTACCGGTACTTTTACCCTTATAAAGTTTTCTAAGTCTGTAGCTTGTAATGTTAGTTCGTTTCCCTTTAATTCAAATAAAACGTTTTCAAGAATCGGAAGTGCAGAACGACTGGGAATAACATAACTTAATTTAGTTAAGTAATTTACGAAATTCTCAACAGTAATGTTAAATTTCATAATTTTTATTATATATTTTTGAAAATTTTATAACAAAATAAAGAAAATAAAAAGAATATACAATTAAGTTATAGTTTCAGATTTTTTCATTGGAATTTCTTATCTAAATTTTGATAAATTCAACAATTACAATACCTTTGAATTATGTATCACTTTAAAGTAAAAAAATTTTATTATAGATTTTTTTATATGTAAAATATAAAGTTAAAACCAGTTAGAACGGTCTAAACTTCTGTATTGTATAGCTTCACTAATATGAGCGGTCGTGATGTTTTCAGAACCTTCAAGGTCAGCAATTGTTCTGCTTACCTTTAGTATTTTATCGTATGCACGGGCCGATAAACCGAGTTTAGTCATAGCAGTTTTTAATAAGTCCTCACATGCTGAATCTATTTTGCAATAGTTCTTTATTAATTTTGTTGACATATTAGCATTACAGTAAACACCTTCATAACTTGAAAATCTTGCTAACTGTATTTCCCTTGCTCTTGTAACCCGTTCTCTTATTACTTCTGATTTTTCTCCTTCTTGTTTTGTTGATAAATCAGAATATTTTACAGGATTTACAACTATATGAATGTCAATTCTATCGAGGATAGGACCTGATATTTTTGAAAGATTTTTTTGAATTTCATAATCTGAATACATTTCAATTTCTTTTGCAGTTGCGGCAGGAGTTGGGTTCATTGCAGCAACCAGCATAAAATTGCAGGGATATTTTACTGTGATTTTTGCTCTGGATATTGTAATAACTTTATCTTCGAGTGGCTGTCTTAATACTTCAAGAACATTTTTCTTGAATTCAGTTAATTCGTCAAGAAATAAAACTCCGTTATGCGCAAATGATATTTCTCCCGGTTTTGCATTTGTACCACCCCCTACAATTGCTATATCGCTTGCTGTGTGATGTGGAGCGGCAAATGGTCTTGTAAAAATAATTGGAGTGTCTTTATTTACTAAACCCGCAACAGAATGAATCTTTGTTGTTTCTAAAGCTTCTTTTAAGGTTAATGGAGGTAAAATTGAAGGTAATCTTTTTGCCAGCATTGTTTTTCCGGAACCCGGTAATCCAATCATTAATATATTATGCCCGCCGGCAGCCGCAACTTCCATAGCTCTTTTAACTTCTGCCTGCCCTTTAACATCTGCAAAGTCTAATTCATAATTTTTATGTTTATTGAAAAGTTCTTCTAAATTAATTTTATAAGGTTTTACAACAATATTTCCATTTAAAAAATCTACAATACTTTTTAAATCATCAAAAGGATATACATCCAAACCATCAACAACCGCCGCTTCATCAGCATTTTCTTTTGATAGTAAAATACCTTTGAATTTTCTTTTTTTTGCTTCCAATGCGATTGGTAATATTCCTGGGACACCTCTTAATTTTCCATCCAGAGAAAGTTCACCGATAAATAGTATATCTTTTGTTAAGTCAGGTTTAACCTGTCCTGTTCCTGATAATATTCCCAATGCAATTGGCAGGTCATAACCTGACCCTTCTTTTTTAATATCAGCCGGGGCGAGATTTATTGTTATTTTCTTTGTAATGGGGAAAAAGAAACCGGAATTTTTCATTGCTGCAGAAACTCTGTTCCTTGATTCCTTAACAGTGTTATCGGGTAGTCCAACCATATAGAAATTATGCATCCCTGCTTCAAGATGAGTTTCAACCCGTACTATATATCCTTCTACCCCTAAAGTTGCAGCTGTAAAAACTTCTGAGATCATTTTTTTAATTTTTCTTTTTAAAAATCATTTTAAATGGTACGCCGGAAAAACCAAAATGTTCTCTTATTTTTTTTTCTAAAAATCTTTTATAGTTTTCCATAATTAGTTTAGGTTCATTGGAAAAGAACACGAATGAGGGAGGAGCAGTTGATATTTGAGTTACATAATTTATTTTTATGTCCCTTCCTCTTACCGAAGGTGGCGGATTTAGTTTAATTTCGTTTAGAATTTCTTTGTTAAGTAAACTTGTCTTAATTAGTTTCGTATATTCTTTATAAATCTCATTTGCTTCCTGAAGAACTTTGTGTATTCTTTGTTTGGTTAATGCAGAAACGAATATTAACTTTAGAAATCCAAAACTCTGTAAATGTGATTTAATTTTTTTTTCAACTAAAAAAGAAGTATTAGAATCTTTTTCAATTAAATCCCATTTGTTTATTATTATTAGTAAACCCTTTCCTAAAGTGATTACATCATTTATTATGTCTATATCCTGTTTATCAAGTTTTAGATTTGAAAGTTCTAATTTAGGGGTTTTTTCTAACGCTTTGAAGAGCAAACTTGCATCTACAACTAATAGAGCAACATCACACCTTTCTATTGCACGATAAGTTCTTACAATTGAATAAAAATCAATTGAATCTGTTTTAGGTAACTTACTCTTTTTCTTAATTCCTGCTGTATCAATTAAAACGATTTCTTTTCCGTAATATTTCAGAACGGAGTCAATAGAGTCTCTTGTTGTTCCCGGGATATCAGTAACTATATTTCTTTCTTCTTTTAAGATTGCATTAAGGAGAGATGATTTTCCTGTATTAGGTTTTCCGATTATTGCAAATTTCGGTCTGCTATCAGGTTTTTCTATGGACTCTTTATATTGAGGAATATTTCTTGTAAAGAAATCAATTAGTTCAGCAACATTTCTTCCATTAATACTTGAAATTAAATAATGTGAATCAAAACCAAGTTTGAAAAATTCTGTTACATTAATATCACGGGAAGGGGAGTCAATTTTATTGACTACGAGTATTACTTCTTTGCCTATGGCTTTTTTTCTTAAAAGTTTTGCTATTTCTGAATCCAAAGGATGTAAGCCGGTTTTTCCATCAACAAGAAACAAAAAAATATCTGCCTCATTAATTGCTTGTTTAACCTGATTTTGAATATGTTTGTCAAAAAGTTTGTCGGATTCAGGCACAAAACCGCCAGTATCAACCAATAAAAATTTCTTCCCCTGCCAATCTACCTCAGCATAATTTCTATCTCTTGTTACACCACTTTTGTGATGAACAATTGCTATTCTTTTTCCAATTATCCTATTGAATAAAGTTGATTTCCCGACATTAGGTCTACCAACAATTGCAACGATATTCTTCATAATCTAATTGTAAATATAAGTAATTATCATCTATATTCAATGAATTAAGTTTTCTTTGTGCTAATATAAATATTGGGTCGGTATATGTTTTGAGTAATTCATTTATACGGGAGTTAGTTATTTTAAGTTTCAAGGATTTTATTTAATAGTATGACGAATAAAAACGGGAAGAAATAAATTAAGCTATTTCAGGTTTTTGAAATCCGATTATTTGTCTAGGTTATTAAAAATTAATGGAAAAAGCATTATGTAACAAATAGGTGCAATATACAATAAACTGTAATAATATTTTTTCATTAGAGATAACAATTTTTTAATAGTGTAATTTCCTAATTTTTATTAATTATCTAAGTCTGATGTTAAAAAAGAAACATTTTGAAAAATTTATTTACAATTATTTAACAATTACATAACAATTATTAAATGATATATATGAAATTTTACAAAAAATTAAAGATTTATTAAAAATTCAGAAACAAAATTAAAAGAACTTTGTATGAAAAAAACAAAAACAACTTTTTTTTATTTTATTTTTTTATTGATGATTATTACGGGTTCAGCATTACCACAAGAACAAAAGGAGGGATTTAAACCATCTGGTAAAGTCTGGGGAATGGTGTTTGGAGATATTTATTACAAAGCTGCGGGAGATACTACCGGGAGTTTTGTTGGAGAATATACAAAAACAGATGTGTACAAAAACGCATTTGATTTCAGAAGAATATATCTCGGATTTAATTATGAAATTAGCGAAAAGTTTTCAAGTGAGTTTATTGCAGCATTTGAAGGTACTGATTATCTGCCAAATGGAAAGCGTTCCTTATACGTAAAAATTGCAAATATAAAATGGAAAGATATATATCCAAATGCAACATTAGTTTTAGGGCAATTATCAACTCCTACATTTAGTTATACATCAGAAAAATTGTATGGATATAGATGGCTTGAAAAAACAATTCTTGATATGAAAGGCATTGCTTCTTCTCATGATTTTGGTTTAGCGATATTAGGAAAGTTTGATCAAGAAGGGAAATACGGATATAACCTGATGATTGGAAATGGTAGAGGTGCTTTGGTTGAAAACAACAAATTTAAGAAGTACTATGCCGGACTATATGGATACTTTTGGGATAAAAAAATATTAGCCGATGTATATTCTGATTATGAAGATATAAACTCAAATAAGAATAAAACAACATTAAAAAGTTTTATTGGTTTTCAAACCCCCGAGGTGAGAATAGGGTTCGAAATTTTTAATCAACTGTATAGGCGATTTTATAGTGACGGCTCCAATAAGAGTACATTTGGGTTTTCAATTTTTTCCGCTGCAACATTAATTGAAAATAAGATTTATGCTTTTGGAAGATTTGATTATGTTGATCCGGATTTAAATCATTCTGATTTAGGATATAAAGAAAATTTTCTTATAGTGGGAGCTGATTTTGTGTTTGATAAAAATATACATTTTATGCCTAATTTATGGGTTAATATATATAAAGATAAATCAGCAGCAAATGTTGAAAGAAAAGCGGATATTGTACCTAGATTAACATTTTACTATTTATATAAATAAAAAAACAAAAAAATGAAAAAAATTACATTCACACTTGTTATCATTCTCACAGGTCTGATTATCTTTTCTTGTGGGAAAAAAAGCGGAGATAAATCCGTTCAATTAAATGGAGCAGGGGCAACCTTTCCTTATCCTCTGTATTCTAAATGGTTTGATGAATATTCAAAAATTCACAAAGAAGTAAGAATCAACTATCAATCTATTGGCAGTGGTGGTGGAATCAAACAATTGACTGAAGGTACAGTTGATTTTGGTGCTACCGATAGTCCAATGACTGAAGAAGAACAGCAATTGGCAGAATCCAAAAATAAAACTAAAGTGTTTCATATTCCAACGGCACTTGGAGCAGTTGTATTAACATATAATGTTCCTGATTTAGAGAAAACAATAAATTTAAAAGCAGATGTTGCTGTAAATATTTTTCTTGGTAAAATAAAAAAGTGGAATGACCCGCAAATCGTTGCAGACAATCCAGATATAAAACTTCCGGATAAAGAAATAGTAGTAATTCATAGAACCGATGGAAGCGGTACAACATATATTTTAACAGACTTTTTCTCAAAAATTAGTGAGGAATGGAAAAATAATGTCGGAGTAGCAAAAACTGTCAAATTCCCAACTGGTCAGGGAGCAAAAGGAAATGAAGGAGTTTCGGGTTCCGTTAAGCAAATTCCATATTCAATCGGATATGTAGAGTTGATATATGCCATCCAGAACAATTTAAAATATGCAAATATTCAAAACGCAAATGGCGAATTTGTAACTCCAAGCCTTGATGCAGTTACAAATGCCGGGAAAGCAATGTTAAATGAAATGTCTGAAAGTCTTACTGTATCGCTTGTTAATGCAAAAGGTGAAGGAGTATATCCGATTTCAAGTTATACATATTTACTGGTTTTGGAAAAATATGAGGATCCGGCAAAAGCAAATTTACTTTCTGATTTTCTTAAATGGGCATTAACTGATGGACAGAAACTCGCTAAAGAACTCGGATATTCACCGATTCCACCTGAAGTTTATCAAAAAGCACTGGAAAAAATTAATAAAATACATTAACACACACATTTTATTTTTATCAAAAGAAGATAAAGTATTATAATATTACTTTATCTTCTTTTTTATTTAATGGTAGTATTTATAAATCGAACTGAAAAACACATTTATAAATTTGTTGAAATTTTTTTTAAAAAAATCTAACTTTAATTAATTTACAAATATTGTTATCAATGATAATTTTTCAGTATTTTATAAATAATTATTTTTAAAAATTTAAATTATTTAACCATGAAAAAATCTGTGTACATAATAATTTTACTTTTACTGTTTTCAGGTTGTTTATTTTCTCAAACATGGGTTCAAAGGTTAAATGGAATTTCTATGTGGTCACTTGCAGTTGACTTACAGGGTAATTTGTATGCAGGCGCATCCGGAACAGTAAAAAGTATTTATAAATCAACTAATGGTGGGGAAAATTGGGTTGAAGTTTTTTCTTCTGGTACTGCAAATATTATTTATATTGCTTGTGATTCAAATAATAATGTTTTTGCTTCGTATGGAAGCTCTGGCGTTTTAAAATCAACTAATGGTGGGATTAACTGGACTGTTATTCCCCCCGCTACATTCAACAGCAATACTGTGAACTCGGTAAAATGTGGGAAAAATAATTATGTTTATGTAGGTACTACTTTGGGTGGTATTTTTGTTAGCACTGACGGAGGAGAAACTTTCCCCTATAATTATTTATCAGGTTCAAATATAGTTAGCATATATGTTGATAAATATAATTCGGATATTGTTTATGCTGGAGCCTCTGCCGGAACTGGTAATAATGGGATTTACCGTTCTTCTAATGCAGGCTTTAACTGGAGTGAGTTAATGAATAGTGGAGCTAATTGCTGGGGAATGGTACAATTTAACCCAAACGAACTACTTTATGTGGGTACCTCCTCCGGATATCCGGTTTATAAATCCACTAACAGTGGACTAAATTGGTTCATTGCTTCCTCTTTACCGGGTGCAATGCGTGGAGCAACTATTAATCAGTCTCAATTTGTCTATACTTCTGGTAATGGAGGTGTTTATAGGTCAACTAATTCTGGGTTAAGTTTTTCTAATTTTGGTTTTACATTTTCAAGTAACCATTGTCTTGCATATCAGAATAAAGTCTTTGTTGCTGCTTCCGGGACTTCAAGTGGAGGGGTATGGTTTACTTTGGATACTCTTGTTTCAAATATTAGTAATTCTAATTCAGGTATCATTGATAACTATTTTCTATATCAAAATTATCCAAACCCATTTAATAACTCAACAATTATAAGATATGAACTGCCCAAATCTGGAAATGTCAATATCATACTTTATGATATAAGCGGAAAAGAAGTTTTTACTTTGGTAGATGAATTTAAAAGAGATGGAATATACGAGTTAAAATTTCAATCAGATAATTTATCAAGTGGTGTTTATTTCTATATATTGTATATAGATAATAAGTTCATTGATACTAAAAGAATGGTATATTTAAAATAGCCTTCGATTTAGAAAATTTTTGTAATTACTTTGTTAATTGTTTGATAATATCTTCTGTTGTTGTAATATAAGCAAATCCAAAAGCAAGATTTAATAAACTTGCTAAATGCATCTCTTCGTTTATAGTGCCTGTTGCATCAGCAAGGAAAAATGTTTTGTAATCTCTAAAGTAAGCATCTCTTGCTGTTGATTCACAACACATATTTGTCATAATCCCGGTTATAACTAAATCCTCTATTTTTAAACATCTTAATACTGTTTCCAAATCTGTATTATAGAACCCTGAATATCTATGTTTTAAAATTACTTTTTCCTGAGGGGTCGGTTCTAATTCGTGGTGTATTTCGCTTTCTGGAGTTCCTTCAACACACATACCGTCCCACCACCAGCCCATTATTCCTGCGTCAAGCAGCTCGGGATGATGTACATGTTTTGTATAAATAACAGGGAGTTTTATTTTTCTAAAAACATTTATTAACTTTTTTATATTTGGAATTATGGCAATTCCACCACAAGTAAAAGTTGGTGAATTTGGATCAAGAAAAAATTTTTGCATATCTATAATAAGTAAAGCAGAATTTGTTTTACTTATCTGCATTTTATGTTGATTGAAGAGAGAAATTTTTTCCAGCCAAATTTTAGTTTTTTCTTTTAAGTTTTCAGATGTTACATAAGGTTTTGAGTTCATTGCGAGTTATTTTAGTTAAAAATGTTTTTTAAAAATGGTTAATTTTATAATAATTATAAAATTAACATTTACTTATTCATGTATCAATAACAATTCAGAAAAGATAATTTATTCTTGTAAATTAAGTAACTTCGGAATCAGAATATGCTTTTAAATTCAAGTTTGGAATTATATTTTAATCTTGAATTTTATATTTTAATTTTATGTTTATATTTGTAAATATCTGTAAATATTATGAATAACGAAGATATATTACAACAGAAAATACTTAGTGATTACAAATATGGATTTGAGTCCGATATTGAGATGGAAAAATTCGAGAAAGGACTAAATGAAGAAATTATCAAGCGTTTATCTGAAAAGAAAAACGAACCCGATTTTATGCTTAAATTTAGGTTGGATGCATATAAATTCTGGCTTAATATGGAAGAACCCAAATGGCCTAATGTTAAATATGATCCGATAGATTATCAGGATATTATTTATTATGCTGCTCCGAAGAAACAAAAAAAACTTAAATCATTAGATGAATTAGATCCTGAAATTAAAAGAATATACGATAAATTAGGAATTCCTCTTGAAGAACAGAAATTTCTGGCTGGGGTTGCTGTTGATGCAGTTCTTGATAGTGTTTCTGTTGCTACTACTTATAGAGAAAAATTAGCAGACCTCGGAATTATTTTTTGTTCAATTAGTGAAGCTATTACATTATACCCGGAGCTCGTGCAAAAATATCTTGGGTCTGTTGTTCCATACACAGATAACTTTTTTGCAGCTTTAAATTCAGCAGTATTTAGTGATGGTTCCTTTGTATATATTCCAAAAGGAGTAAGATGCCCAATGGAATTGTCAACTTATTTTAGAATTAATGCTGCTAATACCGGACAATTTGAAAGAACACTTATAATTGCTGATGAGGGCAGTTACGTGAGTTATCTTGAAGGTTGCACTGCACCAATGAGAGATGAAAATCAATTACATGCTGCTGTAGTTGAACTTATTGCTCTGAAAGATGCAGAGATAAAATATTCTACAGTTCAGAATTGGTACCCTGGGGATAAAGAAGGAAAGGGAGGAGTTTATAATTTTGTTACAAAACGAGGACTTTGTTCTGGAGAAAATTCTAAAATCTCCTGGACTCAGGTAGAAACCGGGTCTTCAATAACATGGAAATATCCATCCTGTATTTTAAAAGGCGATAATTCAATTGGTGAATTTTATTCTGTTGCATTGACTAATAATTATCAGCAGGCTGATACAGGAACAAAGATGATTCATATTGGTAAAAACACAAAAAGCAGAATTGTCTCAAAAGGGATTTCTGCAGGTTATAGTAATAACAGTTATCGTGGTTTGGTTAAAATTGTTAAAAATGCTGATAACGCAAGAAATTATTCGCAATGTGATTCACTTCTTATGGGTGATAAATGTGGTGCGCATACATTCCCTTATTTTGAAATCAATAACAATTCTGCAATTGTAGAACACGAAGCTACGACTTCAAAAATAAATGAGGATATTTTATTCTATTGTAATCAGCGGGGAATTTCTGAAGAAGAGGCAATTGCTTTGATTGTGAATGGATATGCAAAAGAAGTTTTAAATCAATTACCGATGGAATTTGCAGTAGAAGCTCAAAAACTACTTGCCATTTCCCTTGAAGGAAGCGTAGGGTAAAGTAATAATAATTTTTATCAACTAATTAAATCATTAATAAAAAAAAATTTATGTTAACAATAAAGAATCTAAAAGCAACTGTTGAAGGAAAAGAAATTTTAAAAGGAATTGACTTACAGGTGAACTTAGGCGAAGTTCACGCAATTATGGGTCCAAATGGTTCAGGGAAAAGCACACTTGCTTCAGTTCTAACTGGCAGAGAAGGATATCAAGTTACGGGCGGTGAAGTAATTTTTGAAGGAAAAAATTTATTGGAATTGAGTCCTGAAGAACGAGCAAGGGAAGGAATATTTTTAGCTTTTCAATATCCGGTTGAAATTCCGGGAGTTACCATTACAAATTTTATGAAAACTGCGGTAAATGAAATTAGAAAATCAAAAGGATTAGAACCAATGAATTCCGTTGATTTTCTGAAACTGATTAGAGAAAAAGCAAAACTTGTTGGTATTTCAAAAGAAATGCTTAGTCGTTATGTAAATGTTGGTTTTTCAGGTGGCGAGAAAAAGAGAAATGAAATTTTTCAACTTGCATTAATGAATCCAAAACTTGGTATTCTTGACGAAACAGATTCAGGACTTGATATTGATGCATTAAAAATTGTTGCGGATGGAGTAAATAGAATAAAGAGTGATAATAATGCTTTTATAGTTATAACACACTATCAACGGCTTTTAAACTATATTATACCTGATTATGTTCACGTGCTTTATAATGGTAGAATTGAGAAATCAGGCTCAAAAGAACTCGCGCTTGAACTTGAAGAAAAAGGATATGATTTCATTGCATCAGAGGTAATGCCTTAGTGTATCAAACTTAAAACATAAAGTAAATATGAATTCAAAAGAAAATTTAAAAGAATATTTAATAAAAGAATTTGAAAGGAATAAAGAATTTTTTAAAAATAATTCCTTACCTGAAATTTTTGAAAAACGACTTGAGGCAATAAAATATCTCTCAGATTTCGGATTTCCTACCCGCAAAGATGAAGAATGGCGTTTTACAAATATTAATCCAATTATAAAAAATAATTATTCATCTCTTAATATAAATAAGTCTGATACCTTTAATACGCGCATTAATTCAATTTTAAAAAGTGAAATTAATAAACATTTAATAAAAAATTTAAATGTTAATCTAATAGTAATAATAAACGGTTTTTATTCAGAAAAACATTCAGTAATCAAGGAAAAAATTCCTTCAGCTCAGATTAGTAATATTGCTGATTTTCAAAAAGGCAATGATGATTTGATAAAGCAGTATTTTAACAAATCATTAGGAAATATTAAAGATGCTTTTACTGCTATAAATATGGCTTTTTCTACTAATGGAGCTTTTATCTACATACCAAAGAATGTTTCTGCTAAAAATCCATTTCACATTTTAAATCTAAATATATCAGAAGAAAATACACTTATTAATTCAAGAAATATAATAATTGCAGATGTTGGTTCCGATATTACCGTTTTGGAATCATATCATAATATTTCTGACAGTGGATTGCAAAACTCTAATTTTATTAATTCAATAACGGAAATTTTTTTGAAACCTAATTCAAGAGTTCATTATTATAAAATTCAAAAGGATAACAACCTGCCTAATATTGTCCATACTACTCAGGTTATTCAGGAAAGAGATTCGAAATTTAAATCTTTTAATTTAACCTTAAATGGAACTATTGTAAGAAATAATCTTAACTCTTTGTTAATTGGGGAAAATAGTGAGTGTATTTTTAATGGGATATATGTTGGAGATAATGGCAGTTTAATAGATAATCATACTCTTGTTGACCATGCTGTTCCTAATTGTTATAGTAATGAGTATTATAAAGGTATTATAAGTGATGAATCAAAATGTGTTTTTAATGGAAAAATACTTGTTCGGAAAGATGCTCAAAAAACTAATGCATATCAGTCAAATAAAAACATTTTAATTTCCGATAAAGCAACTATTAATGCCAAACCACAACTTGAAATTTTTGCTGATGATGTTAAATGTAGTCATGGTGCAACTTCCGGAAGATTAAATGCTGATGAATTATTCTATATGAGAGCACGCGGAATTCCCGAAAAAATAGCACAAAGATTACTTTTATTTGCATTTCTTACTGATGTTGTTGGTTTAGGTAATAACTATTCTGATTCAAAAAAGTATCGTGAATTAATTGATAAGTGTATTATTAAAGTAATAAGTGAAAAAATTAATTCAATTAATTTATAATTTTATTTTTTTAATTTAGTAAAATATAATATAATTCAAAGTTGCCTGTTTTTGATGTAAAAAATATTAGAAAAGATTTCCCAATATTAAGCAGAAGAAACTTAAATGAGAAGCCCTTAATTTATTTTGATAATGCAGCAACAACTCAAAAGCCAGCAATTGTAATTGAAACAATAAGAAATTATTACGAAAACATAAATAGCAATGTTCACCGTGGGGTTCATTTTCTTAGCGAAGAAGCAACGACTAAATTTGAAGAAGCACGGGAAAAAATCAGAAGCTTTATTAATGCGGATTCGGTTGAAGAAATAATTTTCGTTAGAGGAACAACAGAAGCAATTAATCTTGTGGCAACCTCTTTTTGTAGAGGGAAAATAAAAGAAAATGATGAAATAATTATCTCATTTCTTGAACACCACTCAAATATTGTACCCTGGCAATTACTTTGTGAATGTACCGGTGCAGTTCTTAAAGTTATTCCCATTAATAGTAATGGCGATTTAATGTTTGATGAATTTGAAAAGTTGTTAAATGAAAGAACAAAGTTTATAGCGCTTAATCATATCTCAAACGCTATTGGGACGGTGAATCCAATAGAAGAAATTATAAAGACTGCACATAAACGAAACATTCCTGTTTTAATTGATGGCGCTCAGTCTATCCAGCATAAGAAAATTGATGTAAAAAAACTTGACTGCGATTTTTTTGCTTTCTCTGGTCATAAAGTTTATGGACCAACCGGCATTGGGATTCTTTATGGGAAAAAAGAAATTTTGGATGCAATGCCACCTTATCAGGGTGGGGGAGAAATGATTAGTTCTGTTTCTTTTGAGAAAACAGATTATAATGTGTTGCCTTATAAATTTGAAGCAGGTACTCCCAATATTGCAGACGCTATTGGTTTGGCTTCTGCAGTTGAATATATTAGTAAGATTGGAATGGATAATATTGAAAATTATGAAAAAGAAATATTTGAATATGCTACAAATAAATTAAGTGGCATAGAAGGATTAAAAATAATTGGAACCGCAAAGCAAAAAGCAAATATAATATCTTTTCTTTTAAACGATTTTCACCCTTATGATGTAGGTGCTATTCTTGATAATGAGGGAATTGCTGTAAGAACAGGTATGCATTGTGCTGAGCCCCTGATTAAGTTTTTTAGTAAGATTGGAACTGTAAGAGTCTCATTTGCATTTTATAATATGAGAGAAGAAGTAGATAAACTTGTTGAAGCAATTTATAAAGCAAAAAAATTACTTGGATGAGTATTAAGGAAAAACAAGAAGAAATTATAGAAGAATTTTCAATGTTTGATGATTGGGATTCGAAGTATGAATATATAATTGAACTTGGGAAACAACATCCCCCTTTACCTGATGTGGATAAAACCCAGGAAAATAAAGTTAGCGGTTGTCAATCTCAGGTATGGATAAAAACAGAATATCAAAATGGTAAAATGATTTTCCGGGCAGATAGTGATGCGATTATTACAAAAGGGTTAATTGCCCTTCTTATAAGAGTTTTTAATAATCAAGATCCAAGAGAGATTTATAATAGTGATATAAAATTTTTAGATGAAATTGGTTTAATTAAACATTTATCACCAAATCGTTCCAATGGTTTATTGTCAATGGTTAAAAGAATAAAGGCTGAAGCTCAGAAATATTTAAATAACAACTGATTTACTTAAAATGATTTTATGAGTAGCGAAGAAAAAAATTCTCCAAAAACAGACTCAACCCTCAAACCCAAAGATCTGGAAAAATTAAAAGAGGAGGTTATAAAAGTTTTAAAAAATTGTTATGACCCTGAAATCCCTGTGAATATATATGACCTTGGCTTAATATACGATATTAAGCTTGCAACAAATGGTGATGTGCTTGTTGTTATGACCTTAACTTCGCCTGCCTGTCCTGTAGCCGGAACTTTACCCGTTGAAGTACAGCAAAAATTGAAAGAGAACCCAATGATAAATGACGCAAAAGTTGTTGTTACATTTGACCCGCCCTGGGATTTTTCCCGTATGACAGATGAAGCAAAACTTGAACTCGGCTTCCTGTAATCAATTCCTGATATATTTTTTACATTAATTATTGAAAATAATATCTCAATATCTTTCTTAATTTCATTTCCGAGAGAATCGTATTGAATTTCTTCTTCACCTTTATTTTCATCAGGCAAAACCGTCTTTTCTTTTTCTAAAATTTTTGTGGTATCTTTCTGTAATATTATTTTCGAAGTATCACTTTCTAAGTTTAACGAGTCATTTATGGCTTTTATACTATCAGATATTTGTTTCTGAGTAAGATCTGTAAAAAATTGTAATTTTGGTTTTACTGTCGTTGAGTATATTGATATTGGATACTTTTCTACGAGCAAGGAATAATAATAAAGCATACTATCTTTATTTTGTCCGTAATTTTCAAACAGCCAACCAATGGTATATAATGACTTTGGAGCTAATGGACTTTCCGGATAGTTGCTGTAAATTTCCCTTAATTTTTCAATTGCTATGTTATATTCACTTTCAGAAAAATATGAAGATGCAATCAGGTATAATGAATCAGCAGGGTCTTTGGAAATTTCCACCGTTTCTATATTTAGTATTCTTCTTGCTTCATTAGCAATTTCGATGTTAGGGTAATCTTTTATTATTAAGTTTAAGTAGTAATCTGACTTTTCAATTTGGTTTTTGGTTCGGAAGATTGTTGCTATCATATAAAGCGATTTACTCCTGCGTATACTGTTTGTATCTGATTCAATTACATAGTCTAAATATACAATTGCAGAATCTTCTATGTTTAATTCAAATAAAAATAATTCAGCCATGTTCAAACATGCAGTAAATTTCTTCTCATTTTTTGCATATATTATTGAATCTTCAATCTTTTGTTTTATAAGTAGTGAATCAACTTCATTTAAAATAAGTGTGTCTTCTATTACTTCTTTCACCGTATCTTTGGATGTTTTTAATATAACATCTTCGTCATTCGTATCTAATAAGCTATAAAAATTATATATATACTTTGCTCCTCCACCTTTTCCTTCGTATTTTGGAATATTCCTATCTTGTTTATCTTCTAATTCTTTTAATTTCTCTTTTTTATACTTTTCAAATTCGGGATTTTCTGTTGGTATTTGTATTTTGGTTGTATCATTAATTTCAGCCAGAAGAGTAAAATATTTATCAAGAGAATTAGCTTTCTTTCTGCTTATTACCATATTTTCCTTAGTTGCATTTAATGTTGCCTTGTTGTAGTTGACGAGAGCATTCAGATAGTCTTTTTTTACTTCTTCATAATACTTTGCGATGTAAAAGTAAGAATCTCCGGCAACATTTCCCCCGGGATAATCTATTATAATATCATAAAATTTAGTTAATGCAATGTCATATTTTTTTAAATAATAAAATGTTAATGCATACACAAATTCTGCCTGCTGTAATAATTCAGTATAATCCTTGTATTTTTTTACCATTGAGTTTGCATACTCATTTGCTTCTTCATATTTATTAGTAGTAATTAATGCTTTACACTTATTAAGCCTTGCATAAAATTCAAGTTCAAAATTTGAAGTATTTTTAATTACTTCTTCATATTCAGTGACGGCTTTTTCAGGGGTTGTTAGTAAATAAATTTTTGCAAGTATAAATTGTCTTCTTGCTTTGTTCTCTTTATCCTCTGTATATTTAATTGCTTCATTAAAATAATCTATTCCGCTCAATATTTCTTTTTTGGATAATGAATTTATCGCTAATTCCTCAGCAATTTCTGCTTTTATCTCATTTTTATTTGTTAATGTAAATAAGTTTTTTAAAATTGTTTCCCCTTCTGTTCTTTGCCGCATTTTCATTTTTGTTTTTCCTAAATATAGAATCGCTTCATCATATAATTCACTCTGAGTAAGTTTAGATAAGAATTCGCTAAACTTTCTTTCAGCCTGTAAGTATTCTTGCATATAATAATATGATTTCCCTATCAATAAAACCGCATCATCTAAATACCTTGTGCTTTTATGATATTGAATTATTTTTGAACAACCTTCTATTACGCTGTTGAATTTTTCTTTTGCTGTTGCAGATACGGGGGGAACTACATCAAGTGAATCTATACTTGGAATGTAATTAGCAATAAATGTATTTAGATAGTCCTGTAATCCTTCTTCAAAATCTTCTTTTGCTGAATAGTATTTATTAAAATATGTTCCGAAACTTTCCGACCTATTCCCGATAAACAAATATTCAACAAAATTCTGGAAATTTTCATCTAATGTAATATCGTATAACGGTTCAGGATCTTCCTCACCTTCTTTTATTGTCCCGGAAGATAGTACCGTGTATGATAAATGACTGCATCCCCATAAACCATATAAAATTATCGTAACGAGTAAGTATATTAATTTTTTCATTTCTGTTAAATTATCCCTTATAATCAGATAAATCAATACAAATATACTTTTATTGAAGCAGTTTTTATTTTAATAATTTCGAATTATAGAAAACATTTACTTTTCTAAAAGTTATGAGGAAAGAAGATTACTACCTGATTGAATAATTATGAGGATGTGCCTAAATAACAGAGAAGAATAAAAAAAGTAAATAAGAATTCCGAATTTATTAGCTAACAAAATTTTAAGTAGAATATAAAATTGTAATTTATTTTTGAAAAAATGTTTATATTGCAAAATTGTTCTTTAATTAAAATACTATTAAAACAAGTGATTAGATATAATAACTACTCATATTATTTTATAATTACAATCGTTTTTGAAGGGAAAAATTCATAACATATAGTAAGAAATTGTTTTTCAGTTTTAAAATGATATATTTTAATGAAAATATAAATTATAACATTGAAAATTGTGTTATAAGGGATTAATTTAGAAAAATAAAAAATCTATTTTAAGGAAATCGTTATGGAACTAAACCCTACAGATATTAGTGGTGAATTTAATAAAAGCACGTTAGAAGAAATTAAAGGTAAAACAAAATTTCCGGTTATTCCATTGAAGGATACTGTTATATTTCCCTTTATTTTATATCCTGTGCTTGCGGGGAGAGAAACAACAATTAAAGCAATAAATTCCGCAACTGATTCAGATAAATATGTTCTTCTTGTTGCACAAATAGATTTCACTGCTGAAAATCCAGACCTACAAAATTTATACAAAACAGGTACAATTGCCAAGATATTACAGGTACTTAGAATGCCAAACGGATTATTAAAAGTACTTGTTGATGGTATTGCAGTTGCTAATGTACTCAATTATAATTTTGAAGATTATATTGAAGCAGAAGTTGAGATTAGAACAACAGATATTAAAGAAGATAATGAACTTATAGCATTATCAAGACAGGTAAAAAAGTTGTTTATTGATTATATTAATGTAAATCAAAGTATTCCCAAAGAAACAGTCATAACCTTTGAAAATATTTCTGATTATGAGCGGAGAGTATATTTCATTGCTTCGACCCTAAACATTGAATTAAAAAAGAAACAACAACTACTCGAAATTTCTGATATTAAAAAACTTTATTATGAACTTCTTTATATTCTGAATTCTGAACTTGAGATTTCAAATATGATAAAGGAGATTGATAATAAAGTTAATTCAGAAATACAGAGAAGTCAGCGTAGATTTATTATACAGGAACAAATTAAAATATTACAGGATGAGCTTAACGAAGGGATAGAATTAGACCCGGATCTTAAAAAAATTCTGGAAAAAATTGAAAGTGCAGGAATGCCTGAAAATGTTAAGGAGAAAGCGCTTGAAGAATTTAATAAATTGAAGAAAACCCCTTCAATGTCACCTGACTTTTCTGTTACAAGAAATTATCTGGATTGGATGGTTAGTGTACCCTGGAATGTTTTTACCGAGGATAATTATGACCTTGAAAATGCAAAAAAAATTCTCGATGAAGACCATTATGATTTAGATAAGCCAAAAGAAAGAATACTTGAATTACTTGCAATTCTTAAATTATTAAAATCGCAAAAGATAAAAAAATATCCCAAAGGTCAAATTTTATGTTTTGTTGGTCCACCCGGAGTTGGAAAAACATCGCTTGGGAAATCTATTGCAAGAGCGTTGAATAGAAAATTTGCACGCCTTTCTGTTGGAGGGGTGAGGGATGAAGCAGAGATCAGAGGACACCGCAGAACCTATATTGGTTCTATGCCGGGAAAGATAATTCAGGCAATGAAAAAAACCGGAACCTGCAATCCTGTTATTTTAATTGATGAAATAGATAAAATGGGAACAGATTGGCGTGGGGATCCTGCAAGTGCTATGTTGGAAGTGTTAGACCCTGAGCAGAACAATACTTTTAATGACCATTATCTTGATGTAGATTATGATTTATCAAATGTACTTTTCATAACGACCGCTAATGTTCAATATAGCATACCACCTGCATTGAGAGATAGAATGGAAATTATTGAAATGAGAAGCTACCTTGATTTTGAAAAAATAGAAATTGCAAAGCGTCATATAATTCCCAAAGAACTTCAGGAACATGGTTTAACAAAAGATGCAATTAAATTTCCGGATAATGTAATTTTAAAAATTATTAGAGAATATACAAAGGAAGCGGGAGTAAGAAATCTTGAGAGAGAATTGACTTCTATTATAAGAAAAGTTATCAGGGAAATTGTTACGGATTCAAAAGGGAACATAAAAACTGAAAAAAATCAAAATAGTGAAAAGCCCTTATCATTACCTAAAAGAATTGTGATTAAAACAAGTGATGTACCCAAATATCTTGGAGTTCCTAAATATGTAAGCCGAAAATCTGCTAAAGAAAAACATAAAATAGGAACAGCTACAGGACTTGCCTGGACGACACTTGGTGGTGATATTTTGACCGTTGATGTTACAGTTATGGAAGGGCAGGAAAAGTTTATACTTACCGGTCAATTAGGAGATGTAATGAAAGAATCAGCACAGGCAGGTTTATCTTTTATTAAATCAAATATGAAAAAGTTTGATATCCCAAAAGATTTCTTTAAAAATAAGGAAATTCATATTCATGTACCAGAAGGAGCCATTCCAAAAGATGGACCTTCTGCCGGTATAACAATGACAATTGCAATGTTATCTGCTATAACCCGAGTTCCTGCAAGAACAGATGTTGCAATGACCGGTGAAATTACACTTAGGGGTGAAATTTTACCAGTGGGTGGGTTGAATGAAAAAATGCTTGCTGCATTAAGAAGTGGAATAAAAACTGTTTTAATTCCCAAAGAGAATGAGAAAGACCTTGATGAAGTTGCAAAAGAAATAAAAGATAATCTAAATATTATTTTAGTAAAAAATATTTTAGAATCGTTACCCTATATTTTCGATAACGGTGAGTTAAAATTTAAAAGGAAAAAAAATGAATGACTATAAAGTTTCAGCATTAAAATATAGGCCACAGCGGTTTGACGAAGTTATATCACAGGATTTTGCTACACAAACTCTAAAGAATGCGATTATTTCTAAAAAGATTGCTCACTCTTATTTAATAAGCGGACCGCGTGGAATTGGAAAAACAACTATTGCAAGGGTTTTCGCAAAGGCTCTTAATTGTAAGAACCAGAAAGATGGAGAACCCTGTAATGAATGTGAATCTTGCATTGAAATTACAAATGGAATTCATCCCGATGTGTTTGAATTAGATGCTGCTTCTAATAGAGGTATTGATGATGTAAGAGCAATTCAGGATGCTGCAAAATATTACCCCGTTAAAGCAAGTTATAAGTTTTTTATTGTGGATGAAGTACATATGCTTACGATACAGGCATTTAATGCATTACTTAAAATCCTTGAAGAGCCACCGCAATATTTAATTTTCATTCTTGCAACTACTAACCCGGAAAAAATTCCCCCTACGATTTCAAGTAGATGTCAGAAATTTAATTTACAAAGGATAAAGATTGAGGATATATCAAAAAGAATATCTGAAATTGCAAAAAAAGAAAATATTACAATTGACGAACAATCACTCTTTTTAATTTCCAAACTTGGTGATGGTGCATTAAGGGATGCTCTTGGTATTTTTGATTTAGCAGTTTCTTTTTGTGGACAAAATATTGTTTATGATGAACTAAAACAGTTTTTTAATTTACCTGAGAAAGAGGTTTATTTTAAAATTTCAGATTTTATTTACAAGGGGGATTCTAAAGGTGTTTTAGAATATTTTTCAAATTTGTTTGATCAAGGTTTCGATTTACATACTTTTTATTCTGGAATTACTGAACACTTCAGAAATTTATTGATTATTAAATCTACGAAAGATTGTAGTTTGATAGATGAGTCCGATGTAATTAAAAATAAGTATATTCAGGAAAGCGATAAGTTTTCAGAAAGCCAGTTACTTAGAATTCTTCAGATTTTATTCGATGATGAACAAAGATTCAAATTTTCTGCGAATCAGCGTATATTATCTGAAACCATTCTTGTTGAACTGTGTAGAATCAACAAGGAAGTTATTGATCTTGAAAGACTTATTTCTGAACTGGAAGAATTCAAAAAAAAAACTTCTGAACACGATATAACCAATATTAAGTCGGGAAATTCTTATCAATCTCTTACTACCAAAACAAAAGAAAAAAAAACTTCAGAGATAATTAATAATGAAAAGGAGACCGAAACATATCAGGTATCAGAAGAAATACACTCAGAAAATATCACCAAAACCTCTTTAGCTATTGATGAAAAAAATACAGATGAAATTGTCGAAAAAGATGAAATTATTAACTCTAACGAGAACACAGTTACAAGTGATTACAGAAAATTTGACTCATCCTTGATTAATAAATTGCGCACGCTTTTCGATTTAGAGGAGGAAAGGATTAATAATGTAAGAAGACACAAATAACAATCTTTCCTTATATTGAAACCAGTAAAAATAATATTATTAGCCACTATTTTATTTATAGCTAATCCAAATTATATTTTTTCTCAAAATGAGTTAAATTATAAGACAATAAAATTACAACTTTCATTTCTTGACAGTCAACTCGTAACGGGTGATAGTTTTATAATAACAGGTAGTGAAGAATTAAAAATTGAGATACCGCCTGATTTTATAAAACTTATTAAAAATGAAGACTATGAATTCAATTACGCAAAAGGAATTATTTTTTTAAGTAAAGATTTATTTAAAAAATATTCCCTTGATACCCTAAGGATATATACTTTAGTAGTTATTTATGACCTATATCCCTACAAATTAAAAGAGGAATATTCAAACTTTGAAGTTATAACACAAAAGGATACATTAACTGGTGATACTATAACAGTAGCGACAACATCAAAAGATTTTTTAGAAGATTTGTTTGAAGGAACTGATCTTGAAAAGTCAGGCTCAATATTCAGGGGAATAAACTTTGGCTCTAATCGTGATATTTCTGTGAACTCCGGATTCAGACTTCAACTAAAAGGTAAACTATCCCGCGAAATTGATATTACTGCTGCATTAACAGATGAAACTACCCCTATTCAACCTGAAGGTAATACTCTTAAATTACAAGAGCTTGATAAAGTTTTTATAGAAGTAAAAAGTAGTAATATTGCTGCAACACTTGGTGATTTAGAAGTAAACTTTCCATCTTCTTACGAAGGAGGTTTCATTAATTTTAATCGAAAAATTCAGGGAGTAAAAGGATTTGGGAGTTATGATTTAGGAAATATTACTTTTGTCGGGGCTATTTCGAGAGGGAAATTTAACACAAATTCTTTTAATGGTATTGATGGAGTTCAAGGTCCATACAGGTTGACCGGTAAAAATAACGAAATAAATATTCTTGTCTTATCCGGAACTGAAAAAGTTTATCTTGATGGTGTATTACTGGTAAGAGGAGAGCAAGCAGATTATGTGATTGATTATGCACTTGGACAAATTACATTTACAAATAAAAAAATTATTACAAGTGCCTCAAGAATTATTGTTGATTTTGAGTATTCAGATAGAAAATACAGTAGAGCACTGATTACTGGAAATAGCAAGATTGAGCTACTGAATAAAAATTTAAAAATCAATTTTTCTTATTTAAATGAAACTGATAATGAAAATAAGCCTATTGATTTTACATTGAGTGATTCTGATAAGGTAATTTTAAAAAATGCTGGTGCTGATCCGCCAACAAAATCTGGTGTAGTATATGTTGGTAAAGATTCACTTGGACGTAGCCTTGGAACATATATTAAGAAAATAGATTCAACTGGTTATGTATATTATGTCTATTCGCCAGGTGATACAGCTGCTGTATATAATATTACATTTTCTTACGTTGGACAGGGTAGGGGTGATTATATTAATAAAAGTTTATTAAACTACGAATTTGTCGGTAATAATAAAGGGGCTTATGCTCCTGTGATATTTCTACCTGTTCCAACATCTTATCAACTTGGGGATATTGTTATTGAATACAACACAGGTAAAGATAAAGAGTTATTTTTCAGACTTGAGTCTGCGTATTCTTATTTTGATAAAAACAAATTTTCTGTTCTTGATGACCATACAAACGGAGGGGTTGCATTCTTCGGGGTACTTGGTTATCAAAAAAGAAACCTGGATTTTCTTGGAATAGAAATAAATAATTTACAGATTTCGTATAAGCAAAGAGTAATAAATAAATTATTTTACTCTTTGGATAGAATTAATGATGTTGAATTTAATAGGAATTTTGATGTTCAGGATTCTACTCAAGCTACAGAAGATTGGAAAGAGGGGAATGTAAATTTAACTTTAGGGAATTTATTTTCTTTCAAAAGTAATTTTGCAAATTTAAAAAGGGGGGATTTTTTTAACTCGTTTAGAACAATTGCTTCATTTGAATTTAATAACCCATCTGTTTTAGTTGATACTTCAGGCTTACCACAATTCAAATATATATTTGAAAATGTATCAAGTGATTTTAAACCCACAAATTTTGAAGGGAATTGGTTTAAACATTTAGCATCCTTTTCATATAGATTAATGTTTAGAAAAAAAAGGAGTAATTATTCATCGTTATTATTTAATATTACATATAATAGTGAAATAAAAAAGAATTTTATTAAATATGGAAATCAGGATAGCTTAACTTTTGAGAGTTTTCTTTTTCATGATATAACACATAAAGTTTCATTAAATAATTTTTTAAACTTAAATTTATTTGCTGAATTTAATTATAGAAAAGAGGATTTCCCTGATAATGGGTATCTTAAAAATTTTTCAAATGCATATACACAAAAATTTGGCCTAACATATACTGGTATCGATTGGTTTTTTACATATTTTGATATTGGTATAAGAAATAAGAAATTTTCAGAAATAGGTTATCAAAAAGGAAATGTAGATAATAATACTGTACTTGTGAATTCAAGAACAAAATTTTCACCACTGAGTAATGCGTTATCAATTGATTTACTTTATAATATTACAAGTGAAAGGACAGCAAAAATAGAAAAATTATTCGTTCTTGTTCCGATTGGTCAGGGAAATTATATTTATTTAGGAGACTTGAATGCTAATGGAGTTCAAGACGAAAATGAATTTCAACTTGTAAATTATGATGGTAACTATATTAAATTAAATGTACCGACCGGGGAATATTTCCCAACTATAGATTTAAAAACTTCTGCGAGACTATACTTTAAACCCTCCCGTTACTTTTATCTTAATGGTGTAACATTCTTAAATGAATTATATAATAATATTTCCGCGGAAACCTTTATAAAGGTTGATGAAAAAAGTAAAGACCCGATTTCTGAAAATATTTATTTTCTCAGGTTTGCTACCTTTTTAAACGATTCAAACACACTATCCGGGATTCAATTGTTTCAACAGGATTTTAATTTTTTTGACAATAATCCGCAATATTCATTACGGTTAAGATATTTACAACAAAAAGGTTTTAATCAATATAGCAGTGGAAATGAAAGATTACTCAATATTCAAAAATCTGTAAAATTCAGATTTGGTGTAACATCAGATGTTAGTATTCAACTTGAATATGTTAATAAAATAGATAATAATCTTGCTCCAATTAATTCTGTTAGGAATAGAAAAATTAAAGGTGACTATTTTAATACCGACTTTTCTTACAAACCGATTTCTGAAATTGAAAGTGGACTTGAGATAAATTTCTCTCGTGCAACAGATTATTATCCGCTTGAAATTGGTTCAACTTTTACTCAAGCAGATATTAATCAGCAAGTATTAAGATTTATATATTCCTTTGCTACCGTTGGTAGATTGAGGTTGGAATTCGAAAGAGCTGAGGTATCTTTTAATCAAAGTAGGTTAACATTTCCCTATGAACTAACCAATGGAAAAACCGAAGGAAAAAGTTATTTCTGGCGTGGATATTTTGATTATAGTATTAGTAAAAATATTCAAGCATCTTTAAACTATGACGGTAGAATTGAAGGAGGAAGAAAAGCAATTCATACCGGAAGAGCGCAAATCACAGCTTTTTTCTGATTTTATTTATTATCATCGGTCAAATGTCTTGTGAACTTTATAGTAATTATATTAGTATATATTATATGAGTTTATTGAAAATGCTTACATAAATGAATTTATTATTAATTATAAGTTATTTATCTTTATTATTTAGTATTTTAAATGTCAGATAAACAGGAAAATAGAAAGAAATCAACCACAACTAATTCTCAGGATGAATTCAAAAGTGATAAAGACAAACCTATGTTTTCTGAGAATTTAGAAAGAGAAGACGAAGCTTCCGGGCTTGATAATGCTGTTCAAAATACAGAAAATTCGTTTGACTTCTCAGAAAATACTGGTGAAGCGGAATTAAAAAAAGATAGCGAAATATCCAAATTTGATAATCATTTACAAAGAGAGTTGGTTTCCAAAGAAAGTAATTATCAGGTAAGTTTAATAAATGAAAATTTACTGAGAATTGTTGTAGTTACTGATAAATCCATCGGAGTGGATTGTACTGTAAAAGATAAAAAACTTGATAAAGAAACCTCTTCCCAAACACAATCAAATAAAATTCTTATTAACCCTAAAGACGATGGTAGTAAGCAGGAAGTTGAAATTATAGTTGCTATTAATCCTGTAAAAGATACATCTCTGATTGAGGGAAAAAAGGCAACAGAAGAATTTACTTCTGAAAATAAAAAAAAACTTCTGATTGATCCATCAGTTTCAGATTTAGTTGAAGAACAGAAAAAACGCGATAAACTATTTGAACAACAATATATTCCAAAAACCCGGGAAGAATACTATCAGGAAAGATTAAAACCCAATAATCCTTATAGAAAAAATTTAAAATTAATTGAGAAGCATCTAAAAGTTGGGACGGTTATTTCAGTAATTGTTTTTTTAATAACAATAATTATTTATTCTTCTATTGCAGCGAGTAAAGAAGAAGTTGATAATGATTCCCATCAGAGATTAATAGTTATTCAGGATGTCCCCGAAACAATTAACGAAGTTCCTGTTAAGAAAGAAGAAAGTTTAATTGAAGATGAAAATAAAGATGATATTCCTTCAAATATCATCTCAAAACCCCGTCCGACCAAAATAAAAACACCTAAAATCGTAAGTACAGAAATAAAAAAGGATACAACACAAAAAGATACTTCTGATATAACAATGATAAATAAAACTCTCGATAAAGAAAGAAAGACAGATACAACTCGCGCTGATTCAAATTTTGTAAGGAATTATATTGATACAACTAATGCTAAGATAATTTATATGGATTATCAAAAATATGGATGGCAAAAAACAGATGAGGTTACAGGATTAACAATGAGTAATGATACCTCACAGTTTTTAACTGATAGGAGTAATAACAGAAAATATGGAGATTTTGATTTGAAAATTGTTAAAGATATAAATGGGGTATTATTTACTTGTAAAGGTGACGCAAAACAGTTTCCAATGAAAGACACTTCTTATACTGCCGTAAGTTGTGGTCCGCTTAAAGAGGAAAAATTAAGCAAAAAATATAATTATTATTTTCAGGTAAAAAATAAAACTAATACATACGCAGTAACAATTATAGCAACAATTAATGAGATTTATTTGGATGAATATAAGACTAAAGTTGATGATGTGGTTAGTGGTATGAAAATTCCTACAGAATAAAACTGTTCCCGGGGAAGAAATATTAATCGATTATTTCACTTTCATCAAAGAAAAACGATACCTCTCTTATTCCATTTTCAATTGAATCTGAGCCATGCACTGCATTTTCCTGAACATCAGTGGCAAATAGTTTTCTAATTGTTCCATTGTTTGCTTTTAGTGGGTCTGTAGCACCTATTAAATTTCTGAAATCTTCAACAGCATTTTCCTTTGAAAGAGCTATAACAATTACGGGACCTGAAGTCATAAAATTAATTAAACCTTTGAAAAATGGTTTATCTTTATGTATTTCATAAAAACTCATTGCTCTTTCATTTGTTAATCTAATCAGTTTCAGAGCGATAATTTTGAACCCTGCATCAAGAATCATCTGAATTATATTTCCTTCTACTTTTTTTCTGATTGCATCAGGTTTTATAATACAAAGCGTTCTTTCCATTTTAAATTATGTGTTAATTTTCTTCTTCTGATACTCTTGCTGCTGTAGAATCAATTATTTCGTACATATGAGTAATGTTACACCTTTTGGGCATAAACTTTTTTAAAACAAGGTCAACCGATGATGGACATGTGCTATTTGCAAGTAAACCGGAAATAAGACAAATATTTACTTCTTCAACATCTTCAGGCATATAGAAATATTCAACGGGAAAATCAAAATCATCATCGGAATAAAGATATTTCATAAACCTTCCCCATATTGGCGCTGCTGCTTTTCCACCTTGTCCATATGATCCCCCGAAGTTTATTCTCGCATCATCAAAACCAAGCCATACCCCCGCAACAAACTGCGGTGTGTAGCCTATAAACCAGGCATCTGTATAACTTTGAGATGTTCCTGTCTTTCCGGCACAGGGACGATGAAAAAATTGCCTTATTGATGTTGCTGTTCCATTATCGATTACCCCTTCCATAACATCTGTCATTATATAGGCAACCCCTTCACTTAAAACCTCTTTGTGAGTAGTCGTCATAGAAACATCTTCTATTATTTTTCCATTTCTATCTTCAATTCGCAGTATAGCAACAGGTTCTACCCAGATTCCACCATTAGCGAATGTTCCAAAAGCATTTATTATTTCGAGTGGGGATACTTCTCCTACCCCTAATGATAATGATAAGTAGTTCGGTAAAGGTGATTTAATACCCATATCATGTGCAAGCTTTATAACCTTATCAATTGGCGCTATTTGCATCGCAGTTCTTACAGCAACAACATTTATCGATTTTTCCACAGCTTCTCTTATAGAAACTATTCCTCCTGTGCCACCGCCTTTGGGTGACCAGGTTTTACCATCAATTGTAACTGTTATTGGGTCATTTGAAATTCCGTATCCAGGTGAATACCCATCATTTATAGCAACAGCATAAACAAATGGTTTAAATGCTGATCCCGGCTGACGTCTTATTTGCACTGCATGATTTAATCCATATTTTACTCTTGTAAAAGGATTTGAGCCTACCATTGCTCGGATATAACCTGTCTTAACTTCCATTGCTACGAAACCAACCTGAATAGTAGAAGCAATTTGTTTTACTGAATCAATTATAGATTTATTGTTTTTCATTGATTCATAAACTTTTTGCTTCTCTTTTTCAGTTTTGCATTTCTTATATTCTTCAGATTGCCGTATAAATTTATCTAAGTTTGAGTTTAAAATATCCTTATGATTTTTCCAGTTCCAATAAGAATTAAATGATTTTTGATAAGTTTTTAATTGTTCTTTTATTGCAAGTTCTGCGTGATTTTGTATTCTTGTATCAAGTGTGGTATAAACTTTTAACCCATCTCTGTATAAGTCAAATCCATATTTTTCTGCTTTCTCTTGTAATAATTGTCTAATATATTCTGTAAAGTCAGAATATTGACTTTCGGTTGTATATGTACTGATTTTCGGGGAAATTTTTATTGGTTCTTCGATGTTCGCTTCATATACTTCTTTAGATATGAAATTACATTCATACATCGAATTTAAAACAGTATTTCTTCTTGCTTTTGCTGCATCAGGATTTGTAACCGGGTCGTAATTCGAAGGGGATTTTAAAAGACCAATTAGAATAGCGCATTCATTAAGATTTAAATCTTTAACTGATTTATTAAAATAGGTTTGCGCTGCTGTTTCTACACCATAAGCACCCTTACCAAAATATACTGTATTTAAATAATAAGCAAGAATTTCTTGTTTTGTATAGGTCTTTTCAATTTGAACAGCAGTCATTGCTTCCCTTAGCTTTCTACTCAAGGTAGTTTCTGTAGTATTAAGGTAAAGATTCCTGGCTAACTGTTGAGTAATTGTAGATGCACCTTCTTTTGTTAAGTTAAAACTAATTATATTTTTTACAAATGCTTGAACTATTCTTCTTAAATCTACCCCCCAATGATTAAAAAATCTTCGATCCTCTGTTGCAATTAAAGCGTTAATTAAATCTTGGGGTACTTCGTCAATAGTTACCCGGGTACGGTTTTTCAGATAAAATTTATCTATTAATTCACCATTATCTGAGTAAATTTTTGTTGCCTCTTCCAATCGTGGATTTTCAAGCTCTGAAAGAGATGGTAACGTTTGGGAAAGATATATTAACCATCCTATGAATACAAAAAACAGCGTGACTAAAGAATATAAGATTATTGTGGTATAAATGTTTTGTTTTCTTTTGTTCTTTAATATGTTTTCCCGATATTTTTTATCTTTTAAAAATTTATCTAAATCTTTATTCTGTTTTCTCTTTTTTAACATTTTATTTCTGAATTAATGATAGTTTTTGTTTGTATATCATAATATCTGTAAAGTCTGAATTCTGAGTTCTTATAACAACCATACGAAAAGTTTTCAATCCAATCTCCTAAATTAATATAATAAGAATTCTTTTTTTTTACAATTTCAGGTTTGTGTCGATGTCCAAGAATTACATAATCAAATCCCTCATCAATTTTTTTAAAAGCAAAATCTTTTAAACCATCTTTTTCCGAATAATCTTTTTTATTTGTGTATTCTCTTGAAGTTGATGATGTGCTTTTTGCTATCCAGATTCCTAAATCCGGATGAATCAGGTAATATAGTTTTTGTAAGATTCTGTTTCTGAATATCTTTTTTAAAATTCTATAACCTAAATCTTTATATGCTAATCCATCACCATGACTTATATAAAATCTTTTGTTATCAATAATTTTTTCTATGTCTTTAAATTGAATCTCAATTCCAAATTCTTCCTTAAAATAGTTCCCTCGCCAAAAATCATGATTACCTGCTAAATATGTAATTTTAATTCCATTTTTCAGTAATTCATCTATTTTATTAAACAATTTATAATAACCCTTTGGAATTACATACTTGTATTCAATCCAACAATCGAAAAGGTCACCAACAATAAATAACTCAATTCCTCTTGAGTTATTCTGGGATTGTTCATTATTAATGTCATTTAAAAAATTAATAAGGAGTTCTTCTCGGGAAATATCGGAAATACTGTTTTTTATTCCGAGATGAATATCTGATATAAAATAATATGTGTTAACCTCTTTGGTTATTTATTTTTGAATAATGTTTTTAAATAATTATTTTATCTGTATCGTTTTTGAAAAGTTTTTGGTTCCTATTTTACAAATTCCTGAATCTTCATTGCAATATCCAAACTTAATACTTCCGGATATTGTAACACTACTTCCTTTTGTTACATTTGAAGATACTTTGAACTTATATTTGACTTGTGCTGGTTTTAAATATCCGCCTTCTGATGATACTGGTTGCAAACCTAAACCTTCAACCTCAGAGGAATTTAAAGTAACTTCTATTTCAGGTTCAACTGGAATTTTAACTTTTTTTGCAGTTTTAAATTTTATTATTAAAGTACCTGTTTCACCGGCTTTATATGATGATTTATTCGTTGAAACAGTTACAGTTGGAGTGGTTTGAGCAAAAGAATCTGTATTAATGAAAAACATAAGAATAATAAGTGTTACTGCACCCAAAATAATTTGCCTTTTCATAATATAGTTTTTTAAGTTTATATTCAAAAATAGTTTTGTAATTAACAAACATCAAGTAATTACATTAGTTTTAATTAATATCTACTGATAATGAACCTTTTACCATTATTATTGTCTAAATAAAAATCAGATTCTATTTGGGCATAAGCGTTGTGATTATGAATACTTTCAAAGTTTTCTGCTTCTACTGAATACCAGATTATATCTTTATTTTGTTTCAGCTTTAAGACAATATTTCTTACAAGATCCTCAACAAAGAGAGGATTTTCATATGCTTTTTCTGTTACATATTTTTCGTCTTCTCTTTTGAGAAGAGAATATAAATCACAACTTGAACTTTCTTCTACAATTTTTATTACATCTTCAATCCATACAGAATTATTAAACCGAATTGATACTGTTACCTCACCTCTTTGGTTATGAGCATTATATTTAGAGATATTTTTTGAGCAGGGACATAAAGTTGTAACGGGTACTTTAACAGTCATTATGAAATCTTCTCTTTTATTATCTTTTACGGCGTGAAATTTTACCTTATAATTCATTAGAGATTTTCTCTTTGATATGGGTGCTTTTTTGCACATAAAGAAAGGAAATTCAACTTCTATGTGTGAAGCTTTTGCTTTTAAAAGCTTTTGCATCTGATTTAATATTTTGAAAATTGCATTAACATGAATCTCTCTATTATGCCCTTCTATTATCTCTAAGAATCTACTCATATGTGTACCCTTATATTGCTTTGGTAAATCTACATACATTGAAATATTAGCAACAGTATGTTGTATTTTAATGTCTTTATCTTTTACTGCGATTGGGTATTTAAGTTCCCTTATTCCAACTTTGTTTATCGGTAATTCACGAGTATCTTTTTGACTTTGTGTGTCATGCAGGTTTTCTTTAAAGCGTTTTTTATTTCTAAAATCTAATTTTACCTTATTAATACTTTCTTTTTTTTTCTTTTTTTTTGTTTTTTTAACCATTTTCAATAACGCATTTTAATTTTTTAATATTTGTACAGTCTATTCTAATACTAAACCATCTATTTCTTAAAACAAATTTCCATATAAATAGTTTATCAGTTTCTGGTAATTTAAATTTATGTAAATCTTTTGGTGATATAAATAAAAAATTTCCTTCGTTTGTATTTTCAGGTAAGTGATTGCTTAATAATTTTTTATATTTTAAGCAAAATACCATTATATTACCAATATTAGGGTAATTCTTTTCAGTTACAATACCTATTATTTTCCAATCTTTTGGAGTGGATATTATACCGCATTCTTCTTTTGCTTCCCTTGCTCCACATTGTAGAATTGATTCACCCTCGATAGTGTTTAATTTTCCCCCCGGCGGAGAATATAATCCCTTGTTTGGATTTTTAGTCCTTTTTAATAGGAGGTATTCCCCCCTTTTGTTTTTTATATATAAAAGAGTTGCAAGTATCAAGAAGAAAAAAATTAATGTTTTGTCTTGCTATCACTTTGCTTCACGATGAAGTATATGCTTCTTGGTATACTTACAATATTTTTTTAATTCCAATCTCTCTTTAGTATTATTTCTATTCTTTGATGTAACGTAAACCGATTTACCTTTGTAAGGTCCTTCTACACTTACAAGTTTTATGTTTATTCTTGCTCCTTCTTTTTTCTTTGCCATTTTTAATTATAATTTATAAAACTATAAATATACTTAATATTTTATAAAATTTTCATACCATTATTAATACATATACTTAAAATATATTCCCTTACACTGCCGACTAAACCGATATAAAACAATAACTTATTTTTAGTAACAAAATAATCGAATTGTTAATAGTTATTAGTTTACTTATATTTATATGAATTTATGAATATTATTATAGTTTTTTGAAAAAATAATATATAATAAAGATTATTGTGATTGGATATTAATGTATTAGGAAAATAAAAATGAAAAGAAACGCTTTATTTATAATTTTATTATTAATATTAGCCAAATTATCAATATCCCAGGAGGCATCTTTAGACAGAGATGTATATTGGCTTGACCAAAAAGATTATGCTGTTTTAAGAATAGTTATGCCTGAGCCAGGATTGAATTTGAAGGTCTTCTTGTGGGATCAAACAAGAAATACTAAAAAAGTAATTATAAATAAACAGATAAATACGACGGATGAAAAATTTTTTGAGATAGATTTAAAAAAGTTTCTGACTGGATACTATAGTCTCGATGTATATTTTGGTATAGATTTCTTTAAGTCACTTAAAATGACTGTTATTAATAATTTGAAAAAAAGCAAAAAATCTAATTAATTATATTGATTTTGCTTTTAGGATGAAATTGAAATAGATTATAATTTGTTTATATATATCAGGAATAACATAATAAATAATTGTATAGATCTAATGTTTTTTGAGAATAAAATTTTTATGCAGAGGTTTCAGAAAAAAATGCAAAGATAAACATTAATTTTTTAAAACAAATTCTATTTAAAAACTAAAATGAATATAAAAAAGGAGTAAAATATGCCACTTAAAATAGGAGATAAAGCACCCGATTTTACATTGAAATCAAAAAATACAACCGGAGAACCAATAGATATAACATTGTCTGATTATATTGGTAAAAAAGTTGTTTTGTTATTTTATCCTCTTTCTTTCACAAGTGTATGCACGGATGAAATGTGTACAATATCCGGTGGATTCAATGAATATTCTCAATTAGATGCTGTGGTTTTAGGAATTAGTGTTGATTCTATTTTTACACAGGAAGCCTGGGCGAAGAGTAATAATATTACCATACCTCTTTTAAGTGATTTTAATTGCGAAGTTTCTGAGAAATATGGAACTAAATATGCAGATGGCGAATTCGTTCTTGGTATGAATGGTGTTTCTAAAAGGGCTGCCTTTGTTATTGATAGAGATGGTATCATACAATATATTGAAATACTCGACGATGCTGGTAAATTACCAAATTTTGAAAAAATAAAAGAAGTCCTGAGGAATTTAAAATAGTTGTTTTTTATGCGTGTTGTTAAAGTTATTACGAACGATGAGAAAGAAGGGGATATTAGTTTAGATGTAGGGAATAAATATGAATTTTCTATTCTAAAATTTAGTGAAAAAAACTATTCTCAAAAAGAAAACAGTATAATTACCGTTGGTACTTTTGATGGCTTACACTTAGGGCATAGGAAAATACTTGAAACTTTAGTTTCAAAAGGTACCCAACTTAACCTGAGAAAAACCGTAATAACATTTGAGCCACATCCAAGACTTGTTTTAAAAAATAAACATAAAAAAGAAATTAAATTACTATCTAGCATAAATGAAAAGCTCATTTTCTTTGAATTATTAGGAATTGATACTGTTTTTATAATAAACTTTACAGAAGAATTTTCAAAAACACCAGCAATAAATTTTTATGAAAATTATTTATTGGATACTATAGGCTTAAAATATCTTATTATAGGATATGATCATACATTTGGTAAAAACAGAGAAGGTAATTATGAAACAGTTAGAATGTTGTCGGAAAAATATAATTTTGGTTTTTTAAGGATTAGTGAATTTAGAATTAATGATGAAATAGTTAGCAGTACTGTCATCAGAAATCTGATTAACAATTATGATTTAGAAAAAGCTTCAACCTTTTTAGGTAGAAATTATTCTTTTAACGGAAAAGTTGTTTATGGTGATAAAAGGGGCAAGACTTTAGGGTTTCCAACTGCTAATATTGAAGTAGAAGATAAAAATAAACTAATACCACCGGATGGAGTATATGCTGTTAAGGTTATTGTTACTGGAGAGGAATATATCGGAATGATGAATATTGGAGTACGACCAACTGTGAATAAAAAATTAAATGAGTTAAAACAGGAGAAATTTATTGAGGTACATATTTTAAATTTTGATAAAGATATTTATGATGCGATAATTACAATAGAATTTATTAAATTTATCAGAAATGAAAAAAAGTTTGAATCAATAACAGAGTTAATAGAACAATTAAAAAAAGATAAAAAAACAATAGAATTATTAAATCAATAAATTAAAATATGGCAATGACAAAAGAAGAAAAACAAGAACTTGTAAAAAAGTATGGAACCTCCCCAAAAGATTCCGGGAGACCCGAAGTACAGATTGCAATTTTAACGAAAAGAATAAATGAACTGTCTGCTAATCACTTTGCTGCTCATAAGAAGGATCTACATTCAAGAACTGGTTTATTAAAAATGGTTGGCAAAAGAAGAAAATTATTAAGGTATCTTGAAAAGAAAGATATAAATCGATACAGACAGATTGTAAAAGAACTGGAATTAAGAAAATAAATTCCTTAGAAGAAAATATGATAGTAAAGAAATCTATTCAGTTAGGTGAAAGAACATTAACCCTTGAAACAGGAAGGGTTGCTAAACAAGCTAACGGTGCAGTACTTGTTTATTATGGGGATAACATCGTACTTTGTACAGCAGTTGCTAAGGATAAACCGGTTGAAGGGCAAGATTTTTTCCCCTTATCGGTTGATTATAGGGAAAAGTCTGCTTCAGTGGGAAGAATTCCCGGAGGATTTTTCAAAAGAGAAGGTCGTCCCTCAGATAAAGAAATTCTATCTGCTCGCCTTATTGATAGACCCATAAGACCTATGTTTCCTGAAGGGTTCTTTTGCGAAACACAAATTATTTGTAATGTTTATTCTTCTGATGGAGAAACGGATGCAGATGTTATTGGTGCAATAGGTGCTTCAGCTGCTTTATTAATTTCTGATATTCCTTTTGAAGAACCAATTTCTGAAGTACGAATTGCAAAAATTAATGGTGAATATATAATTAACCCCTCTTATAAACAATTGGAAGAAAGTTGTTTTGATATTACTGTTGCCGGTACAGTAGATTCTATTGTTATGGTAGAAGGGGAAGCGAAGGAAATTTCAGAGAAAGAATTTATTGAAGCAATTAAGTATGCTCATATAAAAATTAAACAACTGTGTGAATTTCAAAGAGAATTTTCTAATGAGGTAAGAAAGGAAAAAATGAAATATGAACTACCTGAAAGTTGTGATGAATTAAGAAATGAAATAATTGAGAAATATAAAGAAAGGTTAATTCAGGTTTATACAAATACGATTGTTAAACAAGAGCGAAAAGAAAAATTAAAAGAAATTCGTGATTTAGCGAAAACAGAACTCGCAGAAAGATATCCTGATAAAGAAAACAAAATAAATGAAATAATTGATGAAATTCTTCAGGAAGAATTAAGAAGACTCATTCTTGTTGAAAATAGAAGAATTGATGGAAGAGGGTTAAAAGATATAAGACCGATAACATGTGAAGTTTCAGTCTTACCAAGAACTCATGGCTCTGCACTCTTTACACGGGGAGAAACTCAAAGTCTGACAACTTTAACACTCGGAACAAAAAGTGACCAACAGATTATTGAAGGATTAATGTTAGAAGAGAATATGAAGCGATTTATGCTTCATTATAATTTTCCACCGTTTAGTACAGGTGAAGTTACTGGACGACTGGGACCAACAAGAAGAGAAATAGGCCATGGAAATTTAGCGGAGAGAGCATTAAAAAATCTTATCCCTACTGAAGATGAATTCCCTTATACAATCAGACTTGTTTCCGATATTCTTGAATCTAACGGGTCTTCTTCTATGGCTACTGTGTGTGCAGGTTCCCTTGCTTTAATGGATGGTGGTGTTAAAATTAAAAAACCTGTTGCTGGTATTGCAATGGGATTAATTAAAGAAAATGATGAGATAAGAATTCTTTCTGATATTTTAGGCGATGAGGATCATTTTGGCGATATGGATTTTAAAGTTGCTGGTACTAAAGATGGTATTACCGCTATACAGATGGATATAAAAATAAAAGGTATTTCATTTGAAATTATGGAAAAAGCCCTTGAACAAGCAAGAGAAGGCAGGTTACATATTCTCGAAATTATGAATCAAACTATATCTATCCCAAGAGAATCAATTTCAAAATATGCACCAAGATTATATACGATGTATATACCAACTGATATGATTGGATTAGTAATTGGTCCTGGTGGTAAAACAATTAGAAATATTATTCAGGAAAGTAAGACAGAAATTGAAATAGAGAATGACGGTAAAGTTATTATTGCTGCAACTTCAGAGGAAGGAGCAGAGTTAGCAAAGAGTATGATAGAAAAACTTACTGAACAGCCCGAAGTTGGTAAAGTTTATTCAGGAATTGTTAAAGCTGTTAAAGATTTTGGGGCTTTTGTTGAAATATTGCCCGGCAAAGAAGGTTTGCTTCACATTTCTGAAATTGAAAATAGAAAAATATCACGGGTATCTGATGTTTTAAAAGTTGGACAACAGGTAGAAGTAAAACTTGTTGGGGTAGATGAGTTTGGTAAGCTTAGACTTAGCAGGAAAGTTTTAATAAAATCCGAACCTCATTCGGGTAAACCCCATTCTACAAAGCAATTCAAGGATAAATAAAAATTTCTATATGAAATACGAAATAGATAAACAAAAAGATTTTACAATTTTTAGGCTTCGCGAGAAGGAATTAAATCATAGTATTTCTGCTGATCTGAAGACAGAATTAATTTTTCTGCAAAGGGAAATTAAAAATCAATTTATTATTGATTTACAAGATGTTACTAAATGTGATAGTTCCGGGTTATCTTGTCTTTTATTATCTGAAAGGATGGAAAGAGAAAAAGGAAAGAAACTTATTTTGCGTAATTTAAACAAAAATGTTATTGATTTATTAAAAATTGCAAGACTTGATAGAGTCTTCGACCTTAACGAAGAAAATTAAATCCCTTTGTATTAATGCTGGGTTTTCAGCTGTAGGGGTATCGAAAGCAGAAATTATTACTGATGAATCAGACTATTTTTTAACTTGGTTATCAGAGGGTAGAAATGCAGGGATGGAGTGGCTTAAAACTACCTACCATCAAAGAATTAATCCATTCAAAATATTCCCTGAGGTAAAATCAATTATATCCTTAGCATATATTTATAATACTCCATTTAAACATAAGGAGCAAAAGAATATTCCTAAAATATCTAAGCATGCCTGGGGTAATGTTGATTATCATAAAGTGATAAAAAGAATTTTAAAAGAGCTGTGTATAAAAATTAATTTTTTAGTAAAAAATCAAACAAATAAAACAATAACCACTGTATATTTTGTTGATACTGCACCAATAATGGAAAAATACTGGGCAATTAAATCAGGAGTTGGATGGCGGGGGAAAAACACAATAGTTATTAATCCTCAATTCGGAAGTTTTTTTTTCATTGGAACTATTTTTTTAAATCTGGAACTTGAATATGATACTGCAATTGATAATATATGTAATGAATGTGATATTTGCTTGAAAAGTTGTCCCACAGGTGCATTATATAATGAATATAATCTTGATGCTAATAGATGCATTTCCTATCATACTATTGAAAATAAAAATGAAATCCCGGATAATATTAATCTTCATAACTGGATATATGGGTGTGATATATGTCAAAATGTGTGTCCTTATAATAATGTAAAAAAAACCATTTATTCTCAAAATAAAGACTTTAACCCCAAGAATAAGTTTTTTAACAAATCTAAGGATTTATATCTTAATGTAACAGAAGAAGAATTTCATAATGAATTTAGTAACTCTCCTCTTTCACGATTAAAGTTCCAGAATTGGATACGGAATCTTAGAAGAATTTAAATAATTTCAGATATTAATTAATTATCCATCAAATAATTTTACATTGTTTTTTAATTAGATGCTATTTATATTTTTTTCGTGAAAAAGTATATTTCTTTACTTTTGGTTTTATTTCTGATTCTCAATGCAGGGGGATATGTATTTATATATATTGAAATGTCATACTATTTTAAAAAAATTGCTTTTGAAAAAATCAACAACTTCATACAGGAAGATGAATTATCAATACTAAAATTTAAAAAAAATGAATTAAATAATAATTCTTCTTTTAGATGGATAGATGAGAAAGAATTTTTATTTGAAGATAGTTATTATGATATTTATAAGATTATTGAAGAAGATGAGTATGTTTATTTTTATTGTTTATGCGATGAAAATGAAAATATTCTTGGAAAGGCATTTGTTAAATTTATTAATAATATTTCCAGTTCAGATGTATTTTATTCTTGTTTGAAAAACTTTATTAAGAATATAATAACAGTAGCTCAGGCCCCCGTTTATGAGACAAATAATTTTTATTTTAAAACTATAATTTATAATATTCTTCTTGTAACAAACTATAATAGTATAGGTTTAGAAGTTCCCACCCCGCCTCCAAAATCATAATAATTATGTTCCGGCTTATCTATTTACGGAACTGATTTTTTCTTAAATCATTAATAATTACTTTTCTTAATTTAAATTATTATTTGTATGAAAAAAATAATTATATTTATTTTTGCATTTGTTTGCTTGATTTCTCATTTAGTATATCCTCAAACGGTTAGTGTATTTGATAAAATTACATTAAAACCTATTGAGGGTGTTATAATAACGGATGGTAAATCAACCGTAAAAACAGATATTAAAGGACAAGCTGATATTTCTGTTTTTAAGGGTGCGGAAAGCATAAAATTTCAAGCATTAGGATTTGTTGATCAATATTATAGTTATGCATTACTCGAAAGAAATAATTTTGTGGTTACTCTTGATGAAAAAAGTTATGTTATAGATGAAATTATTATTTCTGCTGACCGTTTTTATGAGAAGCTGAAAGATATACCCGGACAAGTTGAACTTTTAAATGCTAAAGAAATGGAATTTAAAAATGTTCAGACAACAGCAGATTTATTACAAAAAACAGGTGCTGTTTTCGTTCAGAGAAGTCAGATGGGTGGCGGGAGCCCTGTACTCAGAGGTTTTGAAGCGAATAAAGTATTGCTCGTCTTAGATGGAATCAGAATGAACAATGCTATCTATCGGGGAGGGCATTTGCAAAATATATTAAGAGTAGATAATAATATGTTAGATAGAGCAGAAGTTATTTTCGGTGCCGGTTCATTGATGTATGGAAGTGATGCGTTAGGTGGTGTTATGAGTTTTTATACTAAGAATCCTGTTTTCAGCAATACTGATAGACCCCTTATTAAAGGTGGTGCAATGACACGCTTTTCCAGTGTGAATTTAGAAAAGACAGGACATCTTGATTTTTCTATTGGATTTAAAAATATTGCTTTTTTAACAAGCTTTACTTTTTCAGATTTTGATGACTTAGTAATGGGAAAAAATCTGATTGGAGATGATGCCTGGTTAAGACGGTATTATACCGAAAGAATTAACGGTGTTGATACAATGCTACTTAATGATGATATGTTTAAACAAAAACCCACAGGATACTACCAATATAATTTCCTGCAAAAAATTATGTTCAAGCAATCTGAAAATGTAATGCATACCTTGAATTTTTATTTTACCAGAACAGGTGATGTACCAAGATATGATAGATTAAACACTTTAGGCTCTAATCAGAAATTCACTAATGCAGAGTGGTATTATGGACCAGAAGAATGGTTATTAGGTGCTTATAAGTTTGAGATTTCGAATAAAGAAAAATCATTCTTTGATAATCTTCAGGTTACAGCAGGTTATCAAAGAGTAAAAGAAAGCAGGCACAACAGAAAATTTGGTAGTTCAAACAAAACTAATCAATACGAAAAAGTTGATGTATTAACATTAAATGCTGATTTTAAGAAAAATATAAAAGAGCACGAATTAAGATATGGTATTGAGGGAACTTATAATTATGTAACTTCTACTGCAAATAGATTAAATATAAATACTGGAGTAGAATCATATGCAACCACAAGATATCCTGATGGTGGAAGCAATATGAAATCATTGGCAGCATATATTTCACACAGCTGGGAACTGAGTAAATATTTTGTATTATCAGATGGAGTACGATTTAATTATGTAACGCTTGATGCTACTATTAATGATACCGTACTGAAATTCCCCTTCAAAGATCTCGAAGTAAGAAATGCAGCTATTAATGGAAATCTCGGTTTAGTTTTCACCCCCGGAGAAGATTGGAGAATTTATTTAAATGGTTCAACTGGATTTAGGGCACCTAACGTTGACGATATGTCAAAGATAAATGAATCTGTAAAAGGTACTGCTACACAAATTGGAAATGTGGTAGTTCCAAACCCGGATTTAAAACCTGAATATACTTTCAATGGCGAATTTGGTATTTCTAAAATATTTATGAATAGTATTAAACTTGAAGGAATTGCATTCGCTACATATTTTAAGGACGCTATAGTTAAGGGACCATTTAAATTTAACGGGCAAGATACTATTATTTGGGATGGTTTTCCTGCCGTGGTAACTGCGAATGTAAATTCTGAGAATGGTGCTTACATTCTTGGATACAACCTTAATCTATCTGCTGACCTTACCGATTATTTTTCAATCATAAGTACTGTTACATTCACTTATGGTAGAATAAAAACCGATTCAACTGATTCACCCTTAGACCATATACCCCCTGTCTATGGGCAAACTGATTTTATCGTAAAAGCAAATAAATTTAAATTAGACTTTTGGATTGCATATAATGGTTGGAAACATGTATGGGATTATAATATGTTAGGAGAAGATAATTTTAGAGATGCAACCCCGGATGGTATGCCAGCATGGTATACTTTGAATTTATCAGCAATTTATCAAATAAATAAATATTTACAAATTCAGGCTGGTGTTGAAAATATTCTTGATAAAAATTATAGAGTTTTCGCCTCAGGTATTACAGCACCTGGACGAAATTTCATCATCTCACTTAGAAGTTCTTTCTAAGTAGAGAATAAGATGCTTTCTTCATTGATACCGTCATTTGAAAAAATGACGGTATTTTTTTATGATGGTTTGATAAAATTTTAGTTTCTTTTGTTTTTACTCCCAAAATCAATACTACAATTTTATTAGTCGTGGAAACATTTTAAATAGAGTAATATTATACTTTACATTTGAAATTTTGTTTACTAAATTATATAGAAATTATTTATTCTGGTTTTTATGTCCTTATGTGGAATATTGTGTTAAGCTCTTAGGAACTATTAAAAATGTATTTAGTTTAAAAAACAAAAGGAATTATATGAAAAAGAAAATAAACATAAAAACAGCATTAATTATTATTCTTTTGTTTAGTAATATTGTTTTTTCACAATATAATTTTAATGATGGTCTTAAAGCAGGGAGTACATCCGGAAAAATGATTCTTGTTAGTATATATAGTACAGATGATGCATGGAGTAAAAAAATGGAACCGGTATATTCTGATAATAAAATTGCATCTTTAATGCATAATTTTATTTTTGTAAGATTAAATGCAACAGGTAATGAAAGATATAATTACCTTGGGAAAGAATTTTCAGCTAATGATTTATCAAGACTATTGGGAGCTACTGGGTATCCAACTCACTCGTTTTTAAATCCGGATGGTAGTATTATTAAATTTAAATATAATGGAAATGAATATAATGGTTATCCAGGTTATCTTGATGTAGGAGATTTTGAAAAGTTGCTAAACTTTTTTATTAATAAAAATTATCTTAATTCAGACTTATCTAAATTTCTTTAATTTTTTCTTAAAAGTCTCAATAACAAAATCGGGAACAAAATCTGAGACATCAGCGCCTAAATGCATTAATTCCCTTACCAGAGAAGAGTTTAAATAAGTGTATTTTTCATTTGGCATCATAAAAATTGTTGTTATTTCAGGAGCAATTTTACGATTGGTTAGCGACATTTGAAATTCATATTCAAAATCTGATACTGCTCGTAATCCTCGTATTATAACAGATGCACTTTTTTTTATTGCATATTTTACAAGAAGCCCTTGAAAAGAATCTACTTCTACATTATCAAATTTTTCTACAGAAAGACGAAGCATATTTGTTCTTTCCTTTAATGTAAAAAGAGGAATTTTAGCAGGATTGTTTGCAATTGCAACTATTACTTTATTAAATAATGTTGAGGCGCGCTCTATGATATCAATATGTCCATAAGTTACAGGATCAAAAGTGCCTGGATAAATTGCAATAATTCTATTTTTCATTATTGATTAATTTTCTTTAAAAAATTGTAAATAGATATTCTTGTAAACCCGATTTTTTTGAATATAAATGGTTTTATATCTAAATTCTCATTATCAAATTTATTACTATGTTCAAGAACAAAAATACTATTAAGATTTGACACGTTTCTAATTAAATTTTCATATTTATTAAATTCATAAGGAGGGTCTGCAAAAACTAAATATTTATTTTTATTATTTTCAAATACTTGTAAAAATTTTACTGCATCCATTCTCTTTATTACAGCTATGTCGTTTATGTTTAATAAAGAAATATTTTCCTTTAATATGTTAATACTTTTATCAACAAAATAACACATTCTTGCCCCCCTTGATAAACACTCTATTCCATAACTACCCGTTCCTGCAAATAGGTCTATGCAAATAAATTTTTCAAAACTGATATAATTTGATAAAATATTAAAAACCGTTTCTCTTGTTGAATCTTTAGATGGTCTTATTTCCGAACCATTGGGTGGTGTTTTAATTTTTCTACTTTTATAAATCCCTGATATAATTCTCATTATTTCTAACCTTTTAAAAAAAGCCCAAAGAGTGGAACAAATTTATTCCCTTCTGTCTTTAGCTTTTTTTCAATTTGTTTCTTATCATTAATAGGAAAAGCTTCAAAAGGATTGGGCATCTTAAAGTTAATATAACTGAACTTTTTTGAAAGAAATTTACATACATCCTCGGTATAATCTTCTCCATAAACCATTGCTAATTTAATCTGGTTTAAGTAAATCTCTTTCTTGAGATTGGAAAATAGTTTTAAAAGTTTATCCTGATAATTAACATCTTTGAAATGAATAAAATTGTAGTATCTAATTCCCTTTTGACCGGTTATACTAATGTCAACCCGATTTCTTTTGCACCCGATAGAAATAATTTCATTAGTATAAGTATTATCAACAAAAATATTATTAGCATATTTATCAGCTGCAAAATGATCAAGATCTAATAAATTTATTTGCATCCTGCAATTATGAAAAATTTTTCTTATAATTTCTAATTTTGAATTTTCAATTGCTGCAATTAGTGTAGCTTTTATTCCTGATGCGAATTTATATTCGTTTAATTTATAATAATTAATTTTAAAATTTTTATAACTATCAGGGTAATAATTAGAAATATCCCATAATATGTATGTATTTATGTTTGATTCTGAATCATCTATGTCCAATGGAACTACATTCAGAAAGGAATAACTTGTATCTAACAGTAGTAATATTTTATAGGAAGAATAATTTAAATTCTTTAAAGAATCTTTTATTAAAGAGCAAGCTTCTGAAATAAAAGTATCATCGTAATTTCCAAATTTAAAACATTCTGAAAAACTAAAAGGAATATCCACACTTTTTGCAAGTGTAATTTCTCGTTGTGAATTTATCTCAAGAAACCTTATAGTTCTGTCGTATATTCCTATTACAAGGGTATTCAATTATTTATTGTTAGTTTACAGTAATGTATTTTTTTAATTTTTCAAATTTCTTTTTCCCAATACCTTTAACCTTCATTATATCTTCAATTTTTTTAAAACCATTGTGGTCTCTTCTATAGGTAATTATTCTCTCAGCCATAGTTTCACCTATACCCGGTAGAGCCATTAATTCTTCTTTTGTTGCAATGTTTATATTTATAACTTTTCCTTCAAGAGCATCTTCTTTTTTACTTTTCTTATTTTTGGTTTTCTTGATTGAATCTTCAACTAACTTCAACCTGTCTTCTAATTCACGTTCCTTAATGCTATCCTGAATTATTGTTTCTTGCTCAATAAGATTGATTTCTTCCGGGTTTGTATCTTTTATAACTAATCCATACTTTATTTTGTTTATTTTATCAGAACCCTTGTAAAACTCTTCTGTTACTTTACTATAATCATAATTACCGGTAGAGCTTAATAATAACTTTACATATTTAATTGAGAAGCCTAAAACTAATACTAATGTAAGTATTAAAATAACCTTCTTTTCACTTTTAGTGAAATTCAATCTATTAAATATGTCTTTTATTTTATTTAAGACAGACAAAATTTCTTATTAGTAGCTAAGTTGATATTTTATTAAGATACTTCTTTATGGATTAAAATTATTTTTTGAATCCTTGTTTATTTTTACATCAATTATAACTTTGTATATATCATTGGGTTGGTCATAATATAAATCTCTGATTAATAATAAGCCATAAACCCTTCTTCCCTGATTTTGCCCTGGATATCTGCCTTTAAGATAAAATGAATACACAGGTCTTAAAGATGAACCGACTGGAAAAACATTGAAGTATTGGGTATAATGATATCCAAAATCCCAGTCAGGATTAATTTCTCTACCTACAACATCCCATCTTTTTGATAGAGTATCAAATTGGGATTTCGTGTACATACCAAGTAGTTCGCTAAACTCAGTTTCATAACCCGCAGGTAGAATGTTATTTAATGATAAATGTCCTGACCGAAAATAAAAATTATATCTTGTACCATTTGAATCTTTAAACTGTATATCCCTTATTGGATTATTTTCGGTTACTACTTTACCTTCTAAAAGGTCAACACCGCTAAAAGATGAACCCGTAAATGATTCATTAACAACTAATCCATTAAATACCATAATATCTCCATAGGTCATGTTTACATTTACAGTTACAGTATCCTTTCCACTAACAGTTCTTGCTACGGTATCTGTTTTGTAATTTATTTTTGAAAAAATTATTAAATACGAACCCTTTTCCAGTTTGGTTAATTTATATTGACCATTTATATCAGTTGTATCTACATCTGATGCAGGGCTTGTTCTTACATAAACCCCTTGGAGTGGTTGGTTTGTTAATAAATCTCTGACTACCCCCATTATTACACTTTCACCTGATTTTGGAGAGGTTGTTTGTTCACAGGAATAAAAAAGAAACAGTGATACCATAATAGTGGTAATAAAAGCGATGAATAATAATTTTTGTTTCATTGATTTTTAATTTTATTGTTTAATGAATTTGGTTTAATTATAAATTCTATTTTTTGAGTTCTATTTGTTTTGCTATCAATGCTGATAACTACTCCGCAAACTCTTGAGTTATTTTCAGCGACCTCAAACTTTTGTGGGGTTGCATATAAAAACCTTTTAATTGAGGATTCTTTGTCCATACCTATTACCGAATCGTATGGTCCTGTCATTCCAACATCTGTAATGTATGCAGTACCGTTTGTTAGTATGCGTGCATCAGCGGTTGGTATATGGGTGTGAGTGCCTATAACAGCATTTGCTCTTCCATCTACATACCAGGCAAAAGCCATTTTTTCAGCTGTGATTTCTGCGTGAAAATCAACAATGATTATATCAACTTCATTCGAAACTACATCATATATCGTATCAAAAGCCCTAAAAGGACAATCAATTGGCTTCATATATATTCTTCCTTGCAAATTTGCAATACATATTTGTTTATTAGTATTCGGTATACTGTATATTCCATAACCTTTTCCGTATGCACCTTTCGGATAATTAAAAGGTCTTAAAATCCTTTCTGAGTTATTTATATACTTGTGGCTTTGTATTTTGTCCATCGTATGATTTCCACCTGTAAGGACATCGATTTTTAGGTTTAAGAGTTTATTCGCATCTTTTTCGAGCAAACCAATTCCGTTTGAAATATTTTCTGCATTTGCAATTGTGAAGTCAATACTATGTTCTGAAATAATATTATCTAAATAAGACGATAAAATATTTAAGCCTGGTTCTCCTATTATATCTCCGATGAAAAGTATGTTTATATTTTCTTTCAAGAAATTTGATTTTCTTAAAAAACTCCTTCAAGTGGATAATTTTTCCATTCTGCATACTTAACTAAATCACTCTTTATCGCTTTAAAAACCGTAGCCATCATTATTGCATCATCAGTAATTCCAAAAACCGGAATGATATCAGCAATTAAATCAAACGGGTTCCAGAAATATAAAATAGCTAAAGCAAGTAAGGATATTGTTCGCCAGGGTATTTTTTTATATAATCCTGATTTATAATCATTAATAAATGAAATCGCGAGGTTAATTTGTTTAAAGAGTTTCAGAAATTTATTTAAGTCAAGTGTATTTGCTTTTTTTAATATTTTATTTTCTCCTTTTGTATCTTTAACAATTTTATCTAAGTCATTTTCAATTATTTTTTGGGATGCTTCCTCTAATTCTAATATTCTTTCATCTTCTTTTGTATTTTTCATATTAATATTTGTTTACAATCTAATACCTATAAATTAAAAATAATATATTTTATCTGCTATATAGAATGGTTTCTATAATTATCCGCATACTTCTTTGAATACTCTTAAAAAATTCAGACCTAAAATTTTTCTGATTTCTGTTTCTGTATATCCTCTTTCAGCAAGTTTCTTTGTCAATAAAGGAAAACATGTTGCATCATACAAATCAAAGGGAGGGTTTATCCCGCCATCAAAATCTGTTCCGATGCCAATATAATCTATCCCAACGAGTTGTTTTATATAATCAATATGGTCTATTAAATCGTCAATTGAAACTTCGTTTGCCGGAGTGGCTTCCTCGAGAAATTTTGCAAGTTCCTCGTAATACTTAATTTTATCATTCTTATAGCTGTTATAAATTTCTGTTATTTCCTTTTTATATATCTCATTTGCATTTTTAGAATCTTTTGCTGCATCAGATACAATAAACCAGTCTAAAAAATTTATCATTATTATTCCATTTTTATTTGCTACAGCTTTTATTTGCTTATCTGTCAGATTTCTGTAATGTTGGCAAAGTGTATAACAATTAGAATGTGATGCAATAATTGGATCCTGTGTTGTCTCAATTACATCCCAAAATGATTGTTCACCTAAATGGGATACATCAATTAACATTCCGACTTTATTCATCCTCCGTACAACTTCCTTTCCAAATTTTGTTAAACCACCCTTTTTACCATTTGCTTCATCTTTTGCTGAGACACCAATTTTGTTGGAATTATTCCAGGTTAACCCTATATACCTTACCCCTTTTTCAAAAAATAAATCGATATTATCAAGGTTATCTTCAATTGCAGTACCCCCCTCAATTCCCATCATAATAGCAATTTTACCCGCTTGTGTAATTCTTTTTATGTCTGAATAATTAAAGGCAACCTCAATTGAGTTTTGATATTTTTTTTCTAAATTATTTAGTAAGTCAATCTGTTCTAAAACATACGCTTTTGACCTGTTAAAATGTTTTGGTGGTATATATAAGGCTAAAAATTGGATGTCAATTCCTCCTTCTTCAAGTCTTTGAATCCCTGTTTGGGTTTTAGAATCTTTTGAATAGAAGTCACAGTTTTCATGTCTTACTTTATATAACAAATCGTTATGAGCATCAATTAATACAGCATCAAAATGTAATTCATACCATTCTTTTTCAGGGTCAGTGGTAATTAGTATAGGATTTATTAAATAATCTCTTGTTGTATCTTGTATCGTATCTTTCCCGGTACTTGTTTTATCTTTGTAAGAATTGTTATACTTTTGACTGCATGTAGCGGTTTTTGTGATAAAATATAATGTTAAAGCTAATGCTATAAAAATTATAACAATCCAAATTATATTAATTTTTCTAATATTCATAATCGTCGTTTAAAAGATTAGACTTATCAGTATATAAAGCTAATTTAGCTCTTTCTTCGTCTTCAGGTTTTACAAATATTTTTATTGGTTGTTTTAAAGCCATTCTTGCTAAAGGAGTATTGAATGTTTCCATCGTTACGGTTAGCTGAGATTCTCCTGTTATTTCAAACCATATTTCTTCATCCATTAGTTTTGCTTTTGCAAGACTTGCTTCCATTGGGTCATAGGTCTTATATATTTCTATTAAATTTCCCATAATACTAACGATTAAGATTTAATAATGGCATTAATTTCTGATCATAGGGGGCTATGATGAAAGTACTGTTTTTGGAGTTGATAACATCTTTTAGAGTTTCGATATATTTCCATTGTAAATATTGAGAATTTATTGTATTCGAAATTATCTTTTGTGCTTCTGCAATCCCTGATGCTTCAACCTTTTTTCGTTCTGCTTCCTGTTTTTCTTTTTGTAATATATATACCATCTGTTGAGCCCGCTGTTCAGCTGCTATTTTTTCGTCTATCGCTTCTCTTACTTTTTCAGGTAACTCTACATTTCTTAATAAAACTCTTTCTAATAATATTCCTCTTCCCTCAAATGCTCCTTCCAGATTCTTTGTTACATCTGAAACAAAATCATTCCTTTTTGTTGAATAAATATCAGTTGCAGTATATTTTACAGATATATCTCTTAATGCTGTTCTTATTGCAGGTCTTACTATTTTTTCTGTATAATCTAACCCAATAGTTCTTAATACATTTGGGGCATCCACAGCATTTACTCTATACCATACAGTTACATCAAGCCTGATTGTCAACCCATCTGATGTTAATGTTGTTATTGCATCATCTCCCGTCCTTTGTCCTTCCTCTCTTACTACACTCATTGTATATGCCTGGGTTTTTACATCAATTATTTCTACTGTCATTAAGGGGTTTATTATGTTTAATCCGCTATATAACACATTATCTTGAACTTTACCAAATAAAATTGGGACACCTACTTCACCGGGCCCTACCTGTACAAGAGAAGAGAACACAATTACTAATACTATTCCCGCAATCAAAAGAATTGTAAGAATTTTAGTTACTTTTAATGCGGACTTATTATCTGCTGTTTGCTTTTTTGCAATCAGTACTATTACGAGTAAAATAATTAAGAGAATTAATATTGCTAACATTTTTTTATAATTAAGTTTTTTAATTTTGTTTATTTAAGATATTATTATATTTATAAATGTCTTTCACAATACTAATTGCTTCAAGAAGTTGCGCATCTGTTGAAAAAGATTTTTTAATACGTTCTTCTTCATTTAATAATTTTCTATCAATTTCATTTTCAATTATCCTTTTGATTTCTTCTTTTACTGATAAAAATTCTTTCTCTGATTCTTTCTTAGATATTTCAATAAGATTCTCTATTTTATTGATATAGCTATCTGAATATTTCTTTTTTTTAGCGGCTTCTAATATTTCTGTTAATTTAATTTCTTCTGCGGAAGAATAAAACATTTCATTATCTTTTAAAAATTTCACAAACTCCTGGAAAACTAAGTCAGTACAGATAAAAGTTTTAATTTCCGGATTTTTCTCTAAGTAATAGTTTGCGAACTTAAAGAAAGCATCTTTTTTTACAAGAAAATCATAAACCTCACCTTTCGGTATCTGCTCCACTTCAACATCGGGGGTTATACCACCATTTGCATAGACAGTTCGTCCATTAATTGTTTTAAAAGTTTGTCCTTCTTGTATAAATTTGTCCTTAAAAACCCCATACTTATTTTCAAGAAAATAATTTTTCTGTTGTATCCATCTACCAGATGGGGTAAAATATCGTTTCGTTGTAAGTTTCAATTTTGTACCATAATTTAAATCTCTAATCTGTTGAACTAACCCTTTTCCTAAAGATTTTGTTCCAACAATTACTCCACGGTCAAGATCTTGTATTGCACCTGCAACAATCTCTGAAGCAGATGCCGTAGAACCATTAATTAATATTATTATCGGTATTTCTGGGGGTAATAATGGTTCTTCTCTTGAAAAGAATTTTTCTTCACTTTCCCTTTTTACGCCGGATGCATCTATTTGCTTTCCCTTTGTTATTAACAATAAGTTATTTTTAGGAACAAGTTTATTTAAAATTCCAATTGCTGCATCAAGTAACCCACCTCCGTTATTTCTTAAATCTAATATTAAACCCTTTAGATTATTATTGGCTTTCAGAGTTTTAATAGTAGTCTCAATTTCATTAACTGAAGTCACAGTAAACCTTGATAATTTAATGTATCCTATTCCATCTGTTGTATCACCAATGAACCCTGAATAAGGAACATTTTTTAATATAATTTCCTGCCGTGTAAGAACCACTTCAAAAGTTTCCTTATTTCTTTCAATTAAAAATTTAACCTGAGTCCCCGGTTCTCCTCTTACCATAATCCTTATCTTTTCAAGTTTTATCCCTTTAATATTTGTTCCATCAATTTCTAATATTATATCCCCTTTCCTTAATCCTTTTTTTTCAGCTTCGTATCCTGTCATAACATCAGATATTACTACAACACTATCATGTAACTCAATTGCTATTCCAACCCCTCCGTATTTCCCAACTGTAATCAGATCCAATTCATCTTTACTTTTCTCATCATAATAAACAGTATAAGGGTCAAGAGTATTCAACATACCTTCAATTCCTGCTTTAATAAATCTGTCCACATCGAGTTCATCAATATAATTTAATGTGATCTCTTTATAAATATTCCCGAAAATTTCCAGATTCCTGTTTATTCTTTCATAGATATCATCATTCTTTTCTAAGGTTATTCCGTAAAAAAGAATTATTGATATAAATATTAACAGATATGTGCGAAAAATTTTTTTAAAATTATTTGTTTTCATATTTTAAAATTTTTCAGAATTTTTAATATTTGATTATGAATATCACTAACAGGCTTGCAACCGTCAATTATTTTAAATCTGTCTTTATTAGATTTTGCTAATTTCTTGTATCCCGCAATAATTTTTTTATAATAATTTATTTCTTTTGATTCAATTCTATCATTAACTTTTTTTATTATTCCTCTTCTTTTCATACTCTCTTCAAGTGGAATATCTATAAGGAAAGTTAAATCAGGTTTAAGATTTTCTGAAGCAATTTTGTTTATCTTATTTATGTATTTTATATCCACCATACCACCATATCCCTGATATGCAGTTGAAGAATCATAATATCTATCACATATAACAATAAATCCCTTTTTGAGAAATGGTTTTATAATTTCTTTTGTTAATTGATACCTTGATGCAGAGAAAAGAAAAAATTCCGTTAAAGGGAAAATATTTTTGTTTCTTCTATCTAATAGTATTTTTCTTATTTTTTCTGAAACTAAAGTTCCTCCGGGTTCTCTTACAAAAATCACTTTTCTCCCTGCTTTTTTATAATGCTTATAAAGCAAAGCCGCTTGTGTTGTTTTGCCGCTTAAATCAATTCCTTCAAATGTTATAAACAATTTAAATTATTTTGTTAATGTAATAAAGTATTTAATTAATATAATAGAACATTTATAGCTAAGAAATACAAAATTTAAACATTTTAACAATACAATAATAATTTAAAATATGTATATTTAAAAGCAATTTCAAAATATAAAAATTTTAATTAATTTATATATGTTAATAGTTATTTGAAACCGAAGAATTACATATTTCCGATTATAATTTTATTACTTATAATTAGTGGATTTTATCTAAGTATTTTAAGATACCAAAATCAGAATCTGCTACCCGAAAAATACGATTTTTTTCAAACTGGCAATATATTAAGTAATGCCCTTTTTTTCTTACTGCTGATTTTTTCCTTCCTTAATTTATTTACTAAATCTAAATTTCCCAATAAAACAATTTTTTACTTTTTGATATTATCATTTTCATCGTTAGTTTGTTTATTTATTAGTGGTATTTCTAATGAAAAAGAAACAAAAGTGGTATTTTCAGCACTTTTCTTATTTTTAATATCTTTATTTTTAATCTCGCTTCTTACCGTATATTTTTCAAAATCTAAAAAAGTCCATATTTTCAGAGATTTTATTTATACAATGATTATCGGAATTTTAGGATTTGTTTTTAATATTTTTCAAATTTATACATTTAAAGATGATTACAATTATATTATGAAATCTAATGTTTCTGCTGATGCTGGGGTAATTCTTGGTGCAGCTGTCTGGGGTGGTAATAGACCCTCACCTGTTTTTAGGGAACGGATTAATAAAGGATATGAACTGTATGAGAAGAAAATTGTTCCTAAACTTGTTTTAACTGGTGGTGGATATGGCGGAGAACTTTCAGAAGCTGAAGTTGCTAAAAATGAATTAATTAGATATGGTATAAATGAGAATCATCTTATTGTAGAAAAAGAATCTTTCTCAACAATTGAACAAATTTTTTTTGTAAGGGATTTTTTGTATAACCGCTATAAGTGGAACAGAATTATTATTATTTCTGACGGGTTTCATTTATTTCGTTCCAGAGAACTTTGCAGATTTAATAATATGAATGTTCTTACTGTATCTACTGATACTCCGTTGACTACCGAAAGCGCTTTAAATTTTTGTATTAAAGAAAGCATTGCTACTTTGTTTTTTTGGTTTTTTGGTATTGGGTAGTAAAAAATTTTTATAATTTAATTAAATTTTATTAAATAATGACATACAGAAGAAGAATTGTTAGAATTAAAGTGCTTCATGTCTTATATGCTCATGAACTTTCAAAAGACCCTATTACAAAGGTAAAAAAAGATTTACTTAAGGACTTGCAGGATAGTGATAGTATACTTTTTGCTAATGAGTTAATAGATTCTGTTTTGAAAAATCAAAATGAACTTGATAAAACAATATTTTCAAAAATTCATAATTGGAAGTATGAAAGAGTTGCTGTTATTGATAGACTTATTTTAAGAATGGCTCTGGCGGAAATTTTGTATTTTCCACAAATTCCACCTAAAGTATCTATTAATGAAGCTATAGAATTAGCTAAAGAATATTCTTCATTAAAAAGTGGAAGTTTTATTAATGGTGTACTTGATTCTATTTTATTGGAACTAAAAGAAAAAGGACTGTTGAATAAAAAAGGTAAAGGACTTATTGATAATAAATCTGAGAAGCACGATGTTTCCTCAAAACAAGAATGAAATTATTATAACCTTTGAATAAATCCAAAGTTTTTATCTGGTCTCTTTTTGACTTCGGAAACTCTTCTTATGCAGTCATTATTGTAGCTTTTGTATTTGCTGTTTATTTCACTGATATAATTTGTAATAAAGAACCAGTGGGTGATTTTTACTGGTCGCTCGGTATTATTATTTCGATGATTATTTCTGCTGCTATAAATCCTATTGGAGGTGCAATTGCAGATAAAACATCAAGTAAAAAATCTTTCTTATTATTCTTTACATTAATTTGTATATTTCCTACTGCTCTAATGTATTTTACCGGACCCGGAAAAGTTGCCCTTGCTTTAATATTATTTATAATTTCTAATATCGGATTTCAATCCGGACTTACATTTTACGATGCTCTAATATCTGATGTTACAGAGGAAAAATATTATAACAAAGCTTCAGGGATAGGATATGCTGTTGGATATGTTGGTTCACTTGTATCCTTGCTTTTGGTTTTTGCTGTTCTTTCTTATCAACCTGATAATTATAATTTACTTTTTATTATTTGTGCTATCTTTTTTGCAATTTTTTCACTTCCTCTCTTTTTATTCCTGAATGAAAAAAGAACTCAGCCAAGGATTGAGAATTACAAATTTTCCGAATACGTAATTTATGGATTTAAAAAAGTTATTAATACTCTAAAAAATATAAATGAATACCGAAACCTGAAAAATTATTTGTTCGCATACTTTCTGTATATTGATGCTGTTAATACCATTATTTTTTTCTCTGGTATTTTTGCAAGGAAAACTCTTAATCTTAATTATGTTGAACTTGCTATATTCTTTGTTGTCGTGCAAATTACAGCATTGATTGGTTCTTTAATTTTTATCAGGATTGGAGATAGATATGGAATAAAAAAGTCAATTGTAATTACTTTATTATTCTGGACTGTTATAGTATTCATAATTTTTTTCTTTGTTGATGAAAACTCATTTGTTAGTATTGCTTCTGTTAATATTCATCTGTTTTTTTTTATTGGTGGTTTTGCCGGGACTTTTCTGGGAGCAACTCAAAGTTTATCAAGAGCATTAATGGCTAAACTTACTCCTGAGATAATCAAAACAGAGTTTTTTGGGTTCTATTCATTATTTGAGAAAACTTCTACTCTTATTGGACCTATAACATTCGGTTTAGTTTCGTATTTAACAGAGTCTCAAAATATTGCTACTCTTTCGGTGGCGACATTTTTTGTCCTTGGAATTATTGTTTTAAGTAAGGTTGACGAAAAAGCAAAAGAAAAATAAATTACTTTTAAATAAATCAGTGTTTTTAATATATATTATTTACTTTTTCTTTAAATGGGTTTCTTTAATTTATCTTGACTTTAATTTGTATTGTAATTAAATTTATTATTTAAAATGGAAACATATCTTTTCTATACGGATTCTTATCGTAATTTAAATTTAATTAACCATACTTTAAAAATAATCATTTCTTTTAAATAAACTCTTTTTATAAACAATCAAAGGAATACAGCAATGTTAAAACTTAACCAAACCCAAAGCATTACTTTAAAGTTAATAGTAATGCTAATGTTAGTTTTTGTATTTGTTTCAGTGTCCACAGGACAGGAAATAAAATACAGAGACAGTTGGGGACCAACAGGATTTACTTACACACGAGCTGGAGTAGGAGGGATGGAATTGAACTTTTCTCTTACCAGTGTGTTCTTAAACGATGTAGTTGTTGACGGAGTTCAAATGAAAACAGTAGGAATCCCCGGAGTGTTCTTACCAAATGATGCAGGAATGCCTGACTTGGCTGGTATGGGAAGATTTATTGCAATTCCAACTGGAGCAACAGTCAGTTGGAGAATAGTATCTTCAAGAGTTGAGAAAATACAAAATGTAGAAATTGCACCTGCCCCCGTACTTCCATTGGATAATGACCCGAGACCTCTTGTAAGAGAAAAGAACATGGAAGTTTACAGCAGAAATGCCTACTATCCGGAAAGCCCTGTTAGAATATCTGACAGAATGAATGTCAGAGGAGTAGATGCAGTTATAGTTGGTATTACTCCTTTCCAGTACAACCCTGTAACTAAAGAATTATTGATTTACCGAGATATGAAAGTCGAATTAACATTTGTTGGAGGTAATGGGCAGTTTGGTGATGTTTCATACAGAAGCAGATGGTTTGAGCCAATATTACAGGATGTGTTTTTAAATTACGAAATGTTACCAAAAGTAGATTTTGATAAAATTGATGTTGAAAATTTAACTGGATATGAATATGTAATTATAAGACCTAATAGTGCAGACCATGCAGCATGGGCAGATTCATTAAAAAAATTCAGAACTGAGCAGGGGATAAAAACAACAGTCGTATCACTTTCAGAAATTGGTGGTAATACTGTAGATGCAATAAAAAATTGGGTTACTAATGCCTATAATACATGGCAAATAAAACCAACTGCCGTATGTTTACTTGGTGATTATGGCTCAGATGCTAATACTCAGATTATTTCATTATTGAGAACACACCCTGCATCATATCCGAATTTCCCTTCGGATAACTATTATGCAGATGTAAATAATGATGAAATGCCAGAGATTATATTTTCAAGAATTGTTGCTTCCACAACAGCTGATTTACAGAAATTAGTTGGTAAGCAGTTATATTATGAACGATACCCGGTAACGGCAGCCAATTATTATAACAATCCAATTACAGCTCTTGGATGGCAGACAGAAAGATGGTTCCAATTATGTTCAGAGATTGTCGGTGGCTTTTGGAGAAAAATATATAGTAAATTACCATTAAGAGTAAATGCTATTTATTCAGGAAGCCCCGGTAGCACCTGGTCAACCGCAACAAATACTGCTCAGGTTGTTGCATATTTTGGTCCGGCAGGAAGGTATTATATACCTTTAACACCTGACTCACTTGGTGGTTGGAGTGGTGGAACCGCTGCGATGGTTAATAATGGTATCAACAGCGGTGCATTTATGTTACAACATAGAGACCATGGAGCATATACAGCTTGGGGCGAACCTGCTTATTCAAATTCTAATGTTGACCAGTTGACAAATGCAAATAAAATGACCTTCGTATATTCAATTAACTGTCAAACAGGTGCTTACCAATATGCTTCAGGTGATTGTCTTGTTGAAAGATTCATCCGGCATATGTATAATGGACAATATGCAGGTGCAGTAGGAGCGGTAGCACCATCAGAAGTATCGTATTCGTTTGTTAATGATACCTATTGCTGGGGAATGTATGATAATATGTGGCCAAATTTTATGCCGGATACTATGATATCTAATATACCACAAAGAGGCTTAAAACCAGCATTTGGTGCTGCTGCTGGCAGGTATTTCCTGATGTATTCTAACTGGCCCTATAACACAGGAGATAAACTTGTAACTTATAGATTGTATCATATGTTTGGTGATGCTTTCTTAACATTATATTCAGAAGTTCCTCAAACGTTATCTGTAAATATTCCAACTGCAATTTTAGCAGGCCAGACAACAGTTAGCGTAACCGCAACTGCCGGAGCTTTTGTTGCATTGACCTTGAATAATGAAATACTTGGAACTGCAACCGCAACCGGTTCACCACAAAATATTACGATTCCGGGTACTCAAGTTCCGGGACAGGTTATCAAAGTTGTTGCTACGAAACAGAATTACTTTAGATGGGAAGGAAGCATTAATGTTATTCCGGCAACCGGACCCTATGTTACATATCATAGTCATACAATTAATGATGCCGCACCTCTTGGGAACGGTAATGGATTAATGGATTATGGAGAAACTAATAAACTTAACCTTAGAGTAAAGAATGTTGGGTCTGCTGCTGCTACAAATACTGTTGTAAAATTAACTACAACTGATCCATATATTACAGTTACTGACTCTACAGAAAATTATGGAACAATTAATGCCGGTGACTCAGTACTTGTCAATAATGCATTTACTTATAATGTAGCAAACAATATTCCGGATAACAGAAATGTTTCATTTACATTAACGGTTACAAGTGGTACAAATACCTGGACAAGTAATTTCAATATTGTTTCTCATGCACCTGTTCTAAAATATGGAGGATTTGCTATTATTGATTCAATTGGTAATAATAATGGCAGATGGGATCCGGGCGAAACAGTAAAAGTTAGAGTGACTGCTAAAAATAATGGTTCATCTCAGGTTAATAATGTCGTAGGTACATTAACCGAGAATGATCCTTACATTACTATTGTTTCAGGAACAGCAACTTATGGAAATATTGCCGGAGGTGATTCTGTAAAGAAAGATTTCACTGTAAGTTCGGCTGCTAATACTCCATCCGGATACGCTGGTAAATTATATATTAATTTAGCTGGTAATCTTGGAATCTCAACGAATGATACAATTAATGTTATCATTGGACAGAATGTATTCTATATTGGTAATGGTACTCAATCCTGTGGATATCCATTCTATACTTTCTATATGGATTCACGAACGACGATGTTATATACAGCAGCAGAAATTAATGCAGGAAATAATCCTCCTCCGACTGGCTATGTTACCCATATTGGTTTTAATGTAACAAGCGCTGCATCACAGGCTATGCAAGGATTTAAGATATTTATGCAAAATACAACTGCAACTTCTTTAACTGGATTTATGACAGGTGGAACTCTTGTATATTCAGGCACATATACTGTCCCAGGTACAGGATGGCGGGATATTCAATTACAAACACCATTCTTATGGACTGGTAATAATCTTGCAATCGAAATTTGCTTTAACAATAGTAGCTATACATCAAACTCAACTGTATATGGTTCAGTGAATTCATTAAATCAATTAAAACATAATCATTCTGATTTAAGCAGTGGTGATGGATGTACTCAAATAACATCTCCATCATCATCTTATACAGATAGACCGAATATCAGAATTACCTTTAACTTTACATCAGGATTAGAACAGAAAAACAATAATATACCGACCAAGTATGAACTTTCTCAAAACTATCCAAACCCATTTAATCCGGTTACAAAGATAAACTATGCGATACCAAAACAGGGATTTGTAACGTTAAAGATTTATGATATATTGGGTAGAGAAGTATTAACACTTGTCAATGAAACTCAGGAAGCTGGTTATTATTCATTTGACTTTGATGCTTCTTCACTTTCAAGTGGAGTCTACTTCTATAAGTTGACTTCAGGTACATTCACTGATGTAAGGAGAATGGTCTTGATTAAGTAATTAGTGATTCTAATTTGCGAAATAAAAAAGGGCTGATTGTTAAATCAGCCCTTTTTATTTATTTATATTATGATAAAATTATAAGAAAGTAGCTTCAAATTTAGCAATAATTTTATCCCCTTTATACAGATATAAATTCTTTTGGATTATTTTATGCTTATCAAAAGATTTTAATACATTCATAAAACTATCTTCGTATTTATCTTCCCCATCTGTGCAATTAATTTTTGTCTTACCAATAGAGCTTAGCTTTAATAACTTTCCATCATATTCATAATATCCGAAAATTTCATTACACCCTCCAAAGCCTTTGAATTCATTGTTATTTATATTGAAGACAATGTAAATATCATTCTTTAAGCCTGTTATTTGTTGTGAATTTAATTCCATTAATTTCCATCTTGTATTTTTCAAATCCTCTGTTGCAATTTCAGTGTCTTTCTTAGAACTGCAACCAAAAATAAAAGAAAATACAACTAAATAGATAAACAATAACTTTTTCATTTTTGTTAATTTAAGTTAAAATATAATATATATTAATCATAGTTCATTTTCTACTTAATAATTAACTTCATTATATTTGCTTAATTATGATAGATTTAGAAAACAATATAATAAAGTATGTTTAAAATATGCTTTTGCATTTTTCAATTCTATAACTCACTTTAAAAAATCTATTAAAATAATATTAAAAGAAGGATTATCTTTTTTTGAAATTTATTTTAGAAATGAAATCATTTTGCTATTTCATATTATCTTGAGATATAGATAACATAAGGAGAAATAATAAATATGAAATTTTTTTTAAATTATATTATTCCTTTTTCTTTGTAAATGTTTATAATATTCTCTTCGATTTTATCAAAGACTTTATCCCATGAATTTTCTTCTATGATTTTTTTATACTCTTTGATAAAAGGATTGAAATTTCCCTGTATGGCTTTTATGCAATTTTCAAGAAATTCTTCTTTTGATGTGGAATAGCCTATTATATTACTATAGTTTTTTAGTTCTGGTAATGGTGAAGATACAATCGGTATATCCATCGCCATATATTCAAAGAATTTTAACGGATAAACACTTTTAGTAAAATTGTTATCTTTATAGGGAAGAATTCCAACATTGAATTTTTTTACATAGTATGGAATTTCTGTGATTGGTTTATAATCAATATGAATGAAGTTTTTATATTGCTTCAATATTTGATATTCTTTTTTAAAAGTTCTGTCAATATATCCTATGCATACCAGATAGTAATCTGAATTTTCTAAAATATATTTAAGTATCTCAAAGTCTATATAAACTCGCAGCACTCCTGAATACCCGATTATTGGCTTATCTAAATGGTCAATATCAGTTTTTTTTGAGTTTATTTTTTTAGAAAAAATTGTTGCATCATATCCACTAACGGTAATAATAGAATTTTTGTTCTGTTTTAGCATTTTATTACAAGTATATTCAGAAATACAAATAACCAAATCGCATTTAGGAACCAGCTTTTTATTCAATTCTATATTTGAAATTACTTCACCCCCTGAATAATCAAGTTCTAAATCATCATAATAGTCATATATAAGATTATCATATTTAATAAAATTAGTTAAATAATGATTTAGTGGTGAGTATATCCAGAAATTTATTTTATAATCCGAATATTTTCTTTTTACAAGCTTATTAATCTGATATGATAATAATTTTGAATCAAGAAGAAAAAGCAATTTAAACTTCTTCCAAATTTCCCGATGGAAAATTACCAGTGGAGTATATAACAAAATATTATCTTCAATGTAAGTTGGTTTTAATTTACCTGTGATGTAATTCCATAATCTTTCTTTGAATTTGTGGAATAAATTTACTGTAAAAGATACAGGGTCCTGAACCACTAATGTTTCCCCAAACCTTTTAGATATATTCTTTACGAATATTTTTCTATGGGAATGAGTCCAGTGACTTGATAATAAATAAATATTAAGAATTTTGTCCATCAATTCTAATCTTGCGATTTAAATAAATACTGATAATTATTTTATACTGTTGAAGTCTTTTTGAAAATACTTTCCATAAATTGGGACGAAATATTAACGAGAAGATTTTTATGATAGAACCCAATATATACATAAAGCGAATAATGATTATTTTAAAATTCATACCATATTTCTTATAATAATATAATTTATTAATATGCATATAATAATAATATAACTTATATGCTTCACCTTCTCTGACACTTCCTCTTTCCAGATGAAAAAAACTTGCTGAAGGAATGCATATTATTTTATATCCGAGACTTTTTATTTTCTTTTGTAAGTCAACATCTTCATAATAAAGAAAAATATTTTCATCAAATCCTCCGACTTTTAAAAAGATAACTTTTTTAACTAATATACAGGCTCCATGAAACCAATCAACTTCAAAAGGTATTTTTTCTTTTATTTCTTTTCTGGAAGTTAATTTTTTAATTTTTGACTTTAAGAATATACCAAAAGCTTCACGAAATTCCCATAATAATCCCGGGAAATTGTTGTAAGAGTATAAAACATTATTATTTTCATCTACTAAAATCCCTGAACAAACCGCTACATTATTCTGAATCTTAATATAATCGAGAAGTATTTTAATAGAGTAATCTTTAACTTCAATATCCGGATTTAAAAATAATACATATTCCGCTTCTGAATGTTGAACGCCGATGTTACATCCCTTTCCGAAACCATAATTTTTATCAAGAAAAATAAATCGGACATCCTGATACTCTTTGGCAACTGTTTCAATTCTTCTGTCTTCTGAATTATTATCAACAACTATTATTTCAAAGTTTTTAAGTTCAGTATTTAATTTAATGGATTTTATACAACTGCTAATCAAATCAGTAGTATTATAATTTACTATTACTATTGAAAGTTCCTTCATTAACTCAACCTTTTTAAATAATCTTCAAATTTTTCAACAGATTTTTCCCAATTTAATTTTTCCCTGACTGTTTTGTATGCATTTTCAGAAATTTTTCTTCTAAGATTATTATCTTTTATTAGTAATTCTATAGCATTAACATATTCATCAGGGTTAAAATTATTTATGATTATTGCTGATTTCATATTTTCTGCAAAATCCGGCACTGCTCCAACATTTGATGTAACAACTGCAGTTTTACATGCCATTGCTTCAGCAGGGGGTAATCCAAAACCCTCGAATTTACTTGTATATAAAAATATATCTGCATCATTATATAATTTAACAATTGTATTATCATCCGGGTCTAAATTAAAATTTATGTAGTTTGGTATATTTTCATCTTTATGAAAACCAAAAGAGTTAATTTCCAGCTCAGGATATTTATTATTAATTTTTTTTACAACTTCTAAAGCAAGTTCCATATTTTTTACTTTTATGGGATAATATATAAAAAGTAATTTTAATTTATCATTGTTTGACTTATTATATTTTTGGTCAAATATTTCAAAATTTATCCCATTTAATATGACTTCAGATTGAGCAGAAAAATTTTTATATAAGAAATCCCTTAAAATAGTACATATCGTAATTTTGTGCAAAGGGAGTTTATAAGATAAATCAACTAACTTTTTATTTGAATTTAAATAAGCTTCATAATTTTGTATGAAATAGATTTTTTTACCTTTCTTTTTATTCAGCTTTAAAACATCAAAAGCCGTTGGCCAGGCAGTTGCTATTGTAAAATCGGCATCTCTGATATTTTTGTCATTAATTTTTTTAACCTCAATCACCTCAACTTTATTGTTATACATATCATAACCGTATTTTCTTTCTCTTCCAAGAATTAAACTAATTTTTCTTTTTAATTTATATATCGGTTTAAATTGGCCTTTGTAAAAATCATAACCTCTTTGCGGATAATATAATTTCACATCATAACCTTTATCTTGTAATCTGTTTGCATATTCAATTACTACTCTGAAACCACCTGCCTTAATCCACGAAGGTAATATGTAATTTAATCTCATAATTTTATCTAATTCCTAATACTTTTCTAAAAAAATTGTGTAAAATTATTCTATCGTATATTTTACCACCATTTTTTAAAGCAACTTTGATTATTTCCCATCCCTGCTTACCGACAAATTTTCTGGATATCGTTGTTGAGTAATCTCTTGTATATGCAATTAATTTATCTAAAAATAGTGGTTCAGATTCTTTAAATAACCTTATAAAAAGGTCATAATCAAAAGCACATTTATAATTTTCATTTATTCCTCCTACCTTCCAGAATAGGTCTTTATCAAAAAATGTAGATGGTTGTCTGATTATATCTGCACTTTTATGAATCAAATTTTCGAGTATCATCTCATTAGACTTTGTTTCTACAATTAAATTTTTATTCTCATCTACAAAATTTATGTTTCCTGAAATTATCTTAACCTCTGGTCTGGAATTAAAAATATTCATTATATCGCCAATAACATTTTCTTCAAAATAATCATCTGAGTTTAACCAATTTAAAACCTCACCGGTTGCTAATTTGAAACCTTTATTTATTGCATTTGCTGGTCCTTTGTCAGGTTCCGAAATCCATCTTATACCATCTGTTTTATTTAGTATCTCTAAGGTAGAATCAGTAGAACCCCCATCAACGATAATGTGTTCGATATTATCGTAATTTTGATTTTTAACGGAGTTTATACAATCTAAAATAAATTTCCCTTGATTATATGATGGTGTTACTATTGAGATTTTTTTCTTCACAATTAACTTAGTAAAATTTTTTTCAGGATTAATTTAATTCTTTCATTTTTTTCAAAATATCTTTCTATATCCTCATAAGTAAATATTTTGAAAATTCTGTAAAATAAAATTGTTGAGAGAATAATAATTGCTGGTGCAATTATAATTTTGAGTATGTCATTGTCAGAAATCAAATTTGGAATATAACCTATACCTGTTACTAAAATTAAAATGAATATATATTTAAATAATTGTTTAAAATTTTTAAAAATAAATCCTTTTAAAAACTTATTTTGATAATATAATGATAATATGAATGATGTAAAAATAGCAGATGAAAAACCTATAAGTATTGAATAATATCCTATGTAACTATATAACCCAAAAATAAAAATTATATTTACAACGGCATTTGAAAATTGAAGTATAATTGTTTTATTTACCTGTCTTGTCATTAAATAATAATAATTAGGTATTACAGTGCTGCTTCCTATAATATAAGAACAGACAACAATAATTATACTAATTGTTATTATAAACACCTCACTTCCCAACCAGATATTAACAAAACTATATGTACATATTAACATTATTGAAATTATCGGCAATACTACATAGAAAAGTTTTTGTTCTATATCGTTTACTATAAATCCTATTTGTTTTTCATCTTTTAGACTCGCTATTAACGGCAGTAAAGGATATAATGCTTTCCCAATTAAACTCCAGAGCTGAGTTCTTATTTTTAATGCAATATCGAAATACCCTACTTCTTTAACTCCGAAAAGTTTTGATATTATTATTTTAGTTAATGGTTCATAGAAAAAATTAATTACACTTGAAATATAAATTTTAATACTATAAGATAATTGTTTTTTTAATATTCTGAAAAAGTTGTTTATTAATCCACTATAAACTATTTTTCCCCAAAGTTTTTTGAAAGTTAACACCGAAATAATAAACCAAAGTAAAGAAGCAATTGTAATCGAGAATCCTATTGATGGGAGAGAAAATCCCAATAAAATTGTTAGAAAAATTCCTCCCCAATATAAAAAGTTGTATAAAATTTGCAATAAATTCGTTATGTATATTTTTTGTAAAGCATCTATAACTGAAGTGAAAAGTTGTCCAATTAATACAAGATAGTTAGCAATAAGCATAAAGTTATACAATTCAACACTTTCTGAATATAAATGAGTGGGAATATTAAAAAAATTAATAAGTATTACTGAACTTAATAGATATAATACTATCGTAAAAGGAGTTAGAATACAAATAAGAATTGAAATTGCTACTAATATATCATACCCTGATTCTTTATTATTCCCTTGTTCTGATATAAATCTAATAAGAGCAGTATTTAACCCTAAATTTGTAAATATATTTAGATTACCTATTATTGTTATTATTGAAAAGACTCCATACCTTTCATATCCAAGATATGAAACAAATACTCTTATTGCAAAAAGAGTTAATAAGGTTGCAATGATTAGCTGAATTATTCCCGTTAGAGAGCTTTTATATAGAACTATTTTTTGAATCAAGTTCTTTGTATTTAATTATTTTTGCAGGTATGCAGGAAACTATTGCATAAGCCGGAATATCCTTAGTAAAAACTGAACCTGCACCTTTCCCGATTTTTACACCAGGCATTGTAATAACCCTTAACCCGACCCAGGTATCATTATCAATTATTACTTCTTTTGTTATAGCAGGAGCAAATCGCATATTTTCAAGATTATAATCGTGAGTTAAACTTGTAATAATAGTATGAGTTGCAATCATTACCCTATTTCCGATTTTTATTCCTTCCTGTTCCCGGATATGAATAAAAGCATTAATAGAAACATCATCTTCAATTTCAATATTTTCTTTTCCTTCAAAACACACCGGAAATTTTATTTATAAATTTTCTCTTATTTTTTTAATATTCTCTTCAATTAAGGTTTTTGTTTTTTTTTGTTTTAATAATAAATAGTTTGCAACTACTGATGCGGATATACAATAAAAGAAGAAAGCCGATGGTACTAAGTTATAAGAACCAGAATAAATACTATTAAATAACATATGAAATATTAAAACATTTAATATGATTGATATTGTCTTATTTTCTTTGGGCGATATTTTTATTGCTTTAAAAGATATTATGTAAATAATAATAGAAAAAATCAAAAAAGCAGACAATCCTACTAAACCTGTATCAACAAGAAAATTAAAATAAGTTGTGTGTGCATCACATTTGGCAATGTATAAATCATAAACGAAATCAGGAAAAACATTATAATTCTCAGATACTTCTAAAAACATAAAATAACCTACTCCTGTTAAAGGATGTTGAAGAAATGTATTATATGCTGTTATCCAGATTAATATTCTTGATTCTAAAGAGTTACTAACAACTTGGTCTTCCGGTAAATCTGTTCTTTGAAAAAATTCAAAGTGAACCTCAGAAATTCTTGTGGAAATAATTTTATCTAATCCGATTGCAAAAAGAGAACCAATAGCAATAATAGCAACAATTACAAAGACAGGAAATTTTTTCTTAATAAATATTTTTATTTCAGGAGACAATATAAAAGAAATAATTATTCCATAAGTTAAAGATAAAATTAATCCTAACCAGGCAAACCTTGATTGGTCCGCAATCATCGTAAGAAAAAGAAATATAGAGATTAAAATTATTTTTAAATCCGGATATCCGCTCACATAATAGAGAAAAAAAATTATCAGTAAAGCAATAGGGGTAAATTCCATATAAAAATATTCAGCACTGCCTAATGCACGCAAAAACCCAGTGTTAATTATAGCAATTATTTTTGTGATTCCGGCAAGGAAAGTTCCAATTATAAATGCTTTAAAAATTTTGTTTATTTGATCAAAACTTTTTATAGACTTAAATATTACAAATCCGGTAAAAAGAAAGATAAGGAAAATAAAACTGAAATAAATTGTTTGAAGTGATGAGTATGGTGTAAAAATTCCTGATATAAAAACAGCAATAATGAGAAATGCGGAAGAAATTTTAATATAAAACGGTAATTTTAGTTGGTTAAAAATTTCGTCTTTTCTGTAAGTAAGATAAAAAAATATGACAAAGGGGGCTATTATTAAAACAAAGTATAATCTTAATGGCCAATAAATAACTTTTGTGAAAAATAAGGATAATATAAATATTTCAAGAAAATATTTCTTGAATGTAAAAAATAGTATTAATGCAATCTGACTTACTATTACAAAAAATAATAAGGGTTTTGAATTTGTAACTATTGCATAATTTAAAATTACTATGCAAGAAAACACAAATGCGAAAAACACTTTTCGCCAAAAATTTTCTGTGCGGGTAATTTCTGTCACTTATCTCTTACTTTTTTTATCGTAGAGAGAAGGTTCTTTATATATATTTCATACAAAATAAATGAAATATTCAATAGCACAAAAGTCGCTAACATACCTGCGGCAACCAGTATTATTCTTTTAGGTCTTTTCTTATATTCCGGTAACGATGGATAATCTAAAACAATTACACTTGGCATTTCTTTTTTCTCTTCTATCTTTGCTTGTTCGTAAATTGGTATGATATATGTTAAAAGTTTATTTTGAATTTCAACATCTCTTGTAAGTCTCAAATAATTTAGCACAACATCCGGAGCATCCTTTAATCTAAGACTGCTTGTTTTATCGTTTGACTTTTTTATGTTTTCTAATTCCTTTTTCATTTCCGCGATTTTCGCTTCCTGAAGTTTAACTTCAGCTTCATCAGGGGATAAGGCTTTTCTAAGTAATTCTAATTTAATTTTTTCTGACTCTAAATCTGCTTCTAATTGAACTGTAGATTGGACTACAGTTTTTGTAACGATATCAGGAGCAAAACCATATCTCTCCTGAAAGTACTTGAGGGAATCCTCCGCTTTTTTTAAATCGTTTTTAATTTCTTTATAACGACCCTCAATAAACTCTCTTGTTATTTTTGCGTTTTGAACATTCATTTCAATGTTTATCGAATTCAATAATTCTATCATATATTCAACAATTTCTTTTGCTCTTTGAGGATCTATATCAAATACTCCTACTTCTATTGTCCCGGCTTTTAAATTTTTTGTTACGTATGTTTTATTTTCTCTGAAATCTTTAATTGCGTCTTGCATAAATCTATAATTATACACTTTCATAAGATCATATTTTTTTATTACTTCTTCGAGACATCTCCTGCTTTGTAGAATCTCTTCATATAATGCAAGTTCCTTATTCATTACACTTCCTGTTAATTCTTCAAAACCTCCTAAATCAGGAATTCCTGCACTTGAAAGTAATCCTCCTAATCCAAGTGATGTTTTACCGGATGCTTTTATTATTGTGCTTGAAAGATATTCGGGTTTTATTACAAAAAACGCAAGGATAACCATAATTATTCCAACTGCTAAAGTAGTAAAGGTAATTACTTTCCAGTGCTTCAGAAAAATGATTAAGTACTTCGTTAATGTGCTTTCATTTATATTTTCAGTAATATCCTTGTTTTTAGTTTGAGACATATTATAAATTAATAATTATTATGAACTTGTTCTGAATAAACCGATTAAAATTAATATTGGCTTTAAAAATATTATTTCCCTTTTGAATTAATTTCTTCAATGACTCTCTGGAATTTTGCATATCTATCTTTCTATGGGTGTATCTGATATTTTATAAAAAATAAAGATAAAATTATTAATTTTATTGTTCAAGATAAATATAATAAAATTCAAATATATAAAATAAGTGATTTATATAAAAGAGTTATTAGTAATTCAAAATATTCAATTTCAGAATTGTTGAACTGATACAATTAATACTATTCCATACCTTTTCTTTTAAGTAAAGGTTTAATATCGGGTTCTTTTCCACGAAATCTTATATATAAAACCATCGGATCTTCTGAACCACCTTTTTCAAGAATATTTTTTCTAAAAGATTCTGCTGTTGTTTTATTGAAGATACCATCTTCCCTGAATTTTTCAAACGCATCTGCATCAAGTACTTGTGACCAGATATAGCTGTAATATCCGGACGAATATCCGGAATTAAAAATATGATTAAAATAAGTTGTCCTATATCTTGGGAGAATTTCATTTATCAAGCCAATTTTATTCATAGTATTTTTTTCAAAAGTTAAAATATCTTCAGTCAATTCATTGGTAAGAGTATGATATGCCATATCTAAATAGCATGCTGCAAGATATTCTGTCGTAATGAACCCTTGATTGAATTTTGAACTTTCATCCAGTTTTTTTAATAGTTCATCTGGAATTTTCTCACCTGTTTGATAATGCTTCGCATAAAACTCTAAAACAGCAGGTTCGGTAGCCCAGTTTTCCATAATTTGTGACGGTAATTCCACAAAGTCTAAAGATACATTAGTTCCTGAAATACTTTTATATTGACATTTTGATAACATTCCGTGTAATGCATGCCCGAATTCATGGAACATAGTTTCTACTTCATCGAAAGTTAATAATGCCGGCATATCTTTCGTTGGTCTGGTAAAATTAAAAACATTTGTAATTATTGGAGTTATATTCTTACCTTTATAAATATACTGCTCTCTGTAATTACTCATCCATGCTCCGCCGCGTTTGTTAGAACGTGGATGAAAATCAAGATAGTAAATACAAATATGACTACCATCTGAATCTAATACTTCATAAGTCTGAACTTCTTCATTGTATTTCGGTATATCAGTCCTAAGTTTGAAAGTTAAGCCAAATAAAATATTTGCAACTTTAAATACACCTTCTTTTACTCTATTTAATTCAAAATAAGGTTTAAGTTGTTCTTCATCCAGGTTATATTTTTCTTTCCTTAATTTTTCTGTATAATATCTCCAGTCCCAGGGTTGAAGTTTAAAGTTTCCATTCTCCTTATCTATTAATTTCTGCAAATCTTCTGCTTCTTTTTGAGCAGTTTTTATTGACGGTATCCAGAGTTGATCTAATAGTTTATATACATTTTCAGGTGCTTTTGCCATTGTTTCTTCAAGTCGGAATTCTGAATGTGTATTGTAGCCAAGCAAATTTGCTTTTTCTATTCTTAATTTTATTATTTCTGCAACTATTTCTTTATTATCGTATTCGTTGTTATTATTTCCTCTATTCATATAAGCGGTTAGAATTTTTTCTCTTAATTCTCTTTTATCGGCATATTGTAAAAAAGGCATAATGCTTGGGTTATGCAATGTAAACATCCATTTACCTTCAAATCCATTCTTTTGAGCTGTCTCATATGCTGATGCAATCACATTTTCTGGTAAACCTGCGAGGTCTTCTTTATTTTCTATAATAAGTTTGAAATTATTTGTTTCTGCAAGTAAATTACTTCCGAATTTTAAACTTAAAATAGATAATCTCTCATTTATTTCTCTTAATCTTTTCTGTTTTTCTTCATCTAAACCTGCTCCTCCTCTTATAAATCTTTTATAAGTTTCTTCTAATAATGTCTTTTTTTCAGTGGGGAGATTTAATTCCGAGCGTCGATCATATACATATTTAATTCTTTCAAATAATTTTTTGTTTTGTAAAATTTTATCATTGTGTTGAGAAATTAAAGGAGCAATTTCCTGAGCTAATTCCTGAAGTTCTTTGCTCGTATTCGCTGATAGCATATTATAAAATACTGCAGCAATTTCTGATAAAAGGATATCGCTGTTTTCAAGAGCTTCAATTGTATTACTAAATGTCGGGATAGCAGAATTACTGACTATTTTCTCTATCTCTTTTTCCTGCTGAAGTATAGCCTCTTTGAACGCTGGTAAAAAATGTTCTGTCTTAATTCTGTTAAATGGTGGAACGTTGAAGGGGGTTTCGTATGGGCTTAAAAGGGGATTATCCTGCCCTAACAATAAGGTATTACAGATTAAAATTAAAGCTGTTAAAATTAATTTTTTCATTTTATATTATTTAGTTTTATAAATTTTTATTATTTCATTTGCTTTTGAAATTATTATGTCAATTAATTCTCTGGGTTCAATAACTTTTGCATTTTTTCCCCAACCCATTATCCAGGAAATTAATTCATTGGAAATTCTTACATTCATTTCTAAGATATATTTTTCATCTTGTAAATATATTTTCTGAGTTTCAATATAAATGTTATCCTTTATATTTTCTCCTATTTCCTTAGGAAATTCAATTTTCACCTTATAAATATTTCCCCCAACATATATTCCCCATACTGTTTTGAAATATTCTGTTAAGTCCGGTAAATTTTTAATATTAATTTTTCGGTTAGTAAATTTTATATCATTTATTTTATCAAACGAGAAAATCTTAATTGTATTATCTTCATTATTTTCTAATCCGAGAAGATAAATACTTCTTGATGTTCTGATTATTGATAGAGGCAGAATATATTTCTGATTAATTGTGTTTGAGTCAGCTTTTTTGTATTCAAGGATAATTTCTATTTTATTGTTAATTGAATTTACAATTTTAACAAAAATGCTTAATGTTTTTTCTCCAAACTTTTTCTTCAGCAATTTTAAACTTTTAATGGTTTCATGCTTGCTATATGAAAGATATAAATTAATAAAACCATTTAATACTTCATCAGGCATACTATAAATATAATACTTTCCTTTTGTTGAATGTATCTGAACCCCAATACTTCTTAAAATACTCGCATCCCTTCTTATAGATTGAGGACTGATATTATTAAAATAATTACATAAATCTGACTCTGAATATTTCCCCTGATTTTCAAGTATTATTGCGCACATTTCTATTAATCTTAATGTGTCCTTACCAATTAGGGATTTTTTAGGCATCATAAGACTTTTTTGATAAAGATATTAATAGGAATTACAAAGTTCAATGTTTTATAATTGCCCCGAAAAATATTTTGTTATTTTTAAAATGATTTATTAATTCTCTTTACTTTTTTCTTTTTTAATTATTATTATAATATTTCCATTTTCTCTTGATATTTCTATTTGTTCCTCATTGAGATTTTCTTTGTGATGAGCTTTTAAATAATTTTTAATTTCCTCATCTGACATTTTCTCAAAATCAAATTTAATATCTTCATTAAATTCATTTTTTATTTTTTCTTTTGGGGTTTCTAAGTTATTCTTAAATTGTTTATTATCATTAATTTTAATTTCAATTTTCTTGACCCCGCTTAAAAGAAAGTCTGATAAAACTCCTGTAACTATAATTTTTAATTGCTTATGTCCTGATGAATCTGTGAAAAATTCTATTTCTGTTTGACTATCTTCAAGGTTTAAGCCCCTTGAGTTATTTTGTAATAAATCAAGAGAATCAAGTATATTATTTGCTTTTAATACAGAATCAATATTATTCGTTTCAGCATACAATGTATCGATAAGGTTTTGTATTTCTGATTTTGTAATTAATTTATTAGTATCTAAAGTTATATTATTTGCATTAATATTTTTACCTTGCAGAAATATTAAAAAGAAAATTACTATAATTAAATTGATGTAAATATTTAAACTATCAGAATTATTATTATTTTTCATTTCTTTGGTATGTTATTATTTTAAATAGTTTTTTTAAAAAAAGTTCCAATAAAGAAATAAAAAAGCGGTTGATTATTTTACTTCATCAACCGCTTGGAGAAAGGAGGAGATAAAACTCTTATTATTTTACCACAGTCATAATTTTTGTTGCTGTAAAACTACCTGCCACTATCTTATAGTAATATATCCCACTGGCTAAATTGCTCCTGAATTCTACTGTATGTACTCCTGCCTCTTTATATCCCTTAAATACTGTTGCAACTTCCCTTCCACTTATATCATATATTAATATCGTTACATATTCAGCCTGTGGTACCTCAAAATTTATATATGTCACAGGGTTAAATGGATTTGGATAATTCTGGGACATTGAATATTTCTTCGGACTTAATACTGTTACTTCTCCTTTTAAATTATGATATTCATAATTTCCATTATAATCTATCTGCTTTAACCTGTATTGATAAGTCCCGGGTTGTAAGTTCTTATCTTCATAACTGTAACTCTTACCCGGGTCTGCACTTACAAATCCTATCTTATTCCATCCATTACCTGAATTACGCTCTACTTCAAATCCTTTGTTATTTATCTCTTCTATTGTCTTCCAGCTTAATTTTACATTATTACCTGTTACACTGTAGGTGAATTTTTCCATCTTTACAGGCAATGGCCCGTTTGAACCTACATCGTCTATGTATATCCTGTCATTTCCCACCCCTTTTTTTGCTTCTTCTACCATAATAATATTGTATTATTGTTTGTTCCGTGGTATTCCACTGGAAAAATTATTTCTTTATTGTTCCATTTCTTTGATTCTGGTATTACAGTTGCTATCAAAACTGTATCGCCATTATTTACAATCGGATTGTATATATATACTCCTAATTCTGCTCCTTTATTTCCTTCGTGTGCTGTATGATAAAAACTGAAGGATGTAGTTGATGTTATTGATATACTATTAATCTGGAGGAAATTCTCAGTCTTTTTTACATTATTTTCTTTTGAAAGTGCTGAGTATTTTCCTGTTTTTGCTTTTCCATTGGTTTTTATCCATCCGGCTGAGGACCAGCCCGGAGGAACGAATTGTCCTTCAAAGCTCTCCACATATTGACCATAGGTAAGTCCTGCTATAAGCAGTAGTGCTATTGTTGTTAGTATGTTTATGTTTTTTAAGTTCATTTTTTTCATTTTTTATCTCCTTCGCACAATAAATTACAATTTCTGTGCCAGAATTATTTACATATTATTTAAAAAATATTAAATAAAATGATATATGAGCATAGTATTAAAACTATGTTATTAGTTAATATATTTCTTTTATACAGGGAGAAATTTCAGAATAATGATATTTAATTTATTGTTTTAACAGTGAAATAAATTCCTCTTCGCTTAATATTTTTACCCCGAGTGATTTTGCTTTGTTTAATTTACTACCTGGGTCATCCCCAACTATTAGATAATCTGTATTTTTACTTACTGAATTAGAAGTTTTCCCACCAAAAGATTCAATAATTTCTTCAGCTTGTTTTCTTGTGTAATTATTTAATGTACCGGTTATTACAAAAGTTTTATTTTTAAAAAATGGATTTTCCTTAATTGTTTTTTTCTCCAGTTCAAATTTTAAGCCAGCTTTTTTTAAACCTTCTATTAGTTTTTTGCCTTTTTCATCTCTAAAAAACTCAACGATACTTTTTGCTATCTTTGGTCCTATTTCATAAATGCTGTCTATTTTTTCTTCAGTGGCTGAACTAAGTAATTCTATGTTTGGAAAGTTATTTGCGATTATATTTGCTGTTCTTTCGCCAATATACCTTATTCCTATTGCGAACAGAACTTTTTCGTAAGGTTTTTCTTTTGATTTTTCAATTGAACTTAAAATGTTATTTACACTCTTTTCACCAAATCTTTCAATATTTATCAATTCTTCTTTATATTCAGAAAGTCTATAAATGTCAGTAATATCTTTAATAAAGCCTTTAGATATCAGGGTTTCAATTATATTTTCCCCTAATCCCCTTATATCCATAGCATCGCGCATAACAAAATGTTCTATTCTTCCCTGGACTTGTGCAGGACAAAAATAATTAACACAGTAAAAATTAACTTCATTTTCAGGCTTCTCAAGGTTTGAACCACAAACAGGACATTTCTCAGGGAATTGAAATTCTTTTGAATTAGAAGGTCTGAATTCTTTTAAAACTTTAACAACTTTTGGTATAACATCTCCACCTTTCTCAATAACAACAGTATCACCTATTCTTATATCTTTTCTTTTTATTTCATCAAAATTATGCAATGTTGCTCTGGAAATTTTGGAACCGGATAAAAAAACAGGTTCAAGTTCAGCAACAGGAGTAATAGTACCGGTTCTACCGACCTGTAATTTTATATCTTTAATTTTTGTCGTTTTCTGTTTTGCTTTAAATTTGTATGCAATTGCCCACCTTGGTGATTTAGAAGTATTTCCTATTAATTCCTGTTGCTTTAACGAATTTACTTTTACAACAACCCCATCTATTTCATAAGGTAATGTATCACGAATGTTTTCTATTTCGTCACAATATTCCTTTACCTGTTCAATATTATTTACTTTTTTGAAATAATTATTAACTGGAAATTTTAATTCTTTAAGTAGTAATAAGTTGTTATAATGGTTTTCTAAAGGTATATCGTTAGTTCTTAAGTAATATGAAAAAAAATCCAATGGTCTTCTGGCGACTATTTTTGAATCTTTTAGCTTGAGAGTCCCTGCTGCTGTATTGCGTGGATTAGCGAATGTTTTTTCCCCTGATAATTCTTGTTCAGAATTTATTCTTTCAAAATCCTTTTTCTTAATAAATACTTCTCCACGTACCTCAAAATTTTTTATCTTAGAATTTGTTACCGAAAGTGGAATTGCTTTTATAGTTTTTAAATTATTTGTTACATCATCACCTGTAAAGCCATCTCCTCTTGTTGCTCCTCTTATAAAAACTCCGTTTTCATAAACCAGGGATACAGCTACTCCATCAAATTTTAATTCACAAACATATTCAAGATTTTTTGTATCTATTTCAGCATCTTTAAGAAAACCTCTGACCCTTTTATCAAAATCTATTAGTTCTTCGAAATTATATGAATTTGATAAAGATAACATTGGTACGGAATGAGAAACAGAGTTAAATTTATCTATAACCTGACCCGATACTCTTTGTGTGGGGGAATCATCTGTAATTATAGAAGGGTATTCTTTTTCTAATTCAATTAATCTTTTCATTAGCATATCATATTCATAATCATCTATATCTGGTTGAGCAAGAACATAATATTTATAATCAGCGTCATTTATTTTTTCTCTCAATTTCTTTGCTTCGGTGAGAATAGAATCTGGCACTGGTTGATTAAATAAATCACCCTTCTGATTATTGTTACTCATCATTTTTTATGTTGCTTTGCTTTTTATTATTCTACTGAAATTTTTCCGTTTTCCAGTTTAATTTTTGTGTTTCTTGAGTCTTTGTATTTAAACTTTACTTTTTTATCGTTTAAAGTCACCCTGAAAGCATTTGTGTTTTTTGAAGTAATAACAAAGTAATCCTTTGCTCTCCATAATCGTTCCTGCCCTTTTTTCATTTCCACAACTTCGGTGTCTTTTGTGATTTTTTCATCAGTAGAAACGATGATTCTTCCATCTTCAATAGCAACTACTTTTAAAACCATTTTATTTTGTGATTCTGCTTCTTCTTTTTCTCTTGCAGCTTTTAACGAATCAATTGTACTCTTATTTTCCATTTCCTGACTGGTAGTTTTTCTGATAATTTCTTCCTGGTCATTTCCACCAAAGAAAAGAGATTTGCCAATGAAAAATAATCCAACTAAAATTATAACAACAACGACAAATATTCCTCCATATTTAAAATAGACAATATTTTCATTAAAAGATTTTGCAAAATTTGGTTTCTTATCAACTTCAGGTTCAGGTATTCCTTCTTTTGAAGCTTGAATTCTTTTGGGAGCTGAATAGATTTTCTTTTCTTCTATTTTTTCTGTTTTTTCAGGTTCCTCTTGTTCCAATGTTGATTCAATGACGGGTGCTTTTTCCTCTATTTCTATAGATTCGTATTTGGAAACAATTTCTTCTGGTTCAATTGACGGTTTTTCTTCATAAGTTATTGTTGTAGTAAACTTAGGTGTATATTTCCCTTTTCTTGCTGCTTCAAAATCCTTAAGTACCTGCTCAGGATCTATTTTAATATATTTAGCATATTGTTTTAAATATGCTCTTATATAGGGTAATGGTTGAAAATTAAAATCCCCATTTTCCAGTTTTTCAAAAACTGTGTAATGGAGTCTTGTTTCATTCGCAATATCCATCAAGGATATGCCTGCTTTTTCTCTTTGTGCTTTTAAATCTTCTGCAAATTTTTTTAACATAATTAATTATTTATTATTTTTAGAATTTTTGTTTATTAAATAAAATTAGTTTCATTTAATCTTATTCCTTTTATAATTGAATATTGCATAAATTAAACATATTTTTAAAACCTATGGGTTTAGATAATATAAGAAAAAATTATTTAGATTTAAAATCTAAAATTAAGGCAGTATGTCAGAGGTGTGGTAGGGATGAAAATGAGATAAAAATAGTGGCAGTAAGTAAAACTTTTCCGGCTGAGTACATTCTTGAACTTTATAATGCTGGGCATAAGGATTTTGGCGAAAATAGAGTACAAGAGTTGATTAAGAAAAAGGACGAAGTTAGGAATACCCCTTTAAATTGGCATTTGGTAGGACATTTGCAAACTAATAAAGTTAAATATATATCTAATTTTGTGCATCTTATTCATTCAGTTGATAGTTTTAAACTTGCGGAAGAAATTGATAAACATGCAAAAAAAAACGATAGAATTATTGATGTTTTAGTACAGGTAAATACAAGTGATGAGTTACAAAAATCCGGAATTGAACCAGATAAAACACCAAGATTATGCAGGGAAATCAGCTCATTAGAAAATATTAGATTATGCGGTTTGATGACTTTAGCAATGTTGACTGATAATGTAAAAATTATTCGTGAAAATTTTAAAACTCTCAAAAATCTGTATAATGAATTAAAAGATATTCATCCGGATTTTAAATATATTTCTATGGGAATGACTTCAGATTACGAAATAGCAATTGAAGAAGGTTCTAATATGCTAAGAATAGGTAGTGCAATTTTTGGAGCGAGAGAATATCATTAATTTAAAAAATTCCTTTTGAAATAAAAAAATTATAAATATGAATCTCACACCAAAAGAAATAAAGAAAAGAGATTTCAAACGTTCTCTCAGAGGCTACGATGTAGAAGAAGTTGATGCGTTTCTTGATACTGTAAGTACTCATTATGAAAAATTATTGATAGATAATAAAAATTTAGCTGAGAAAATAAAATCCTTAATTGCTGATATTGAGGTATACAAAGAAAATGAAGCTAACCTTCAGAAAGCAATAATTAAATCACAAGGTATTGCAGAAGAAGTAATTCAAAATGCTAAAAAGCGAGCAGAAATAATTATTAAAGAAGCTGAATTAGATGCAAGAAAAGTCAGGCAGGATATTGAAGATGAAATATTAAATAAGAAGCAGGAACTTGAGGAAATAAAGTTAAGAAATGATAAAATTATTGAAGATCTTAGAGTTTATTTAACGGAAAAAATTAATGAACTTGAAGAATTTCTGAAGAGCAAGAGAATAATAAAAATGGAATTGTCGTCCGTTGAGCATTCTGAAGAAGAAGTTGAATCTGAACAAATTAATCTGATTGATTCAAAAGAAGAAGAGGAACAGGAAATAAATCAGCAACAGGAATCAGAAGAGCGGAAGCCAGTTAAGAAAGTTTATATTGATAATCCATACGACGATTCTAAAAAATCTTTTGATGATACTTTTGAAATAAAATGATTTCGATGCAAGAAAAAATATCTGAGTCATTAAAATATATTAAAGAAAGAATTACAGGGGATTATAAAGTAGGAATTATATTAGGAACCGGTCTTGGTGGATTAGTAAAAGAAATTCAAATTGAAAAATCCATAGAATATTCAAAAATACCTAATTTCCCTATTTCTACTGTTGAATTTCATAAAGGGAATCTCATATTTGGTTATCTTTCCGGAGTAAAAGTTGTTACTTTGCAGGGCAGATTTCATACTTATGAAGGATACTCCCATCATCTAGTTACTTATCCTGTCTATGTATTTAATCAACTTGGTGTAAAATATTTAATCGTTTCTAATGTATCCGGGGCATTAAATCCTAATTTGCGTAAGGCAGATATAATGATAATTACCAGTCATATTAATTTACATTTTAGAACACCACTATATGGTAATGATAAATTAACAGGAAAGGGTTCAAAGCATTTTTATTCTAAAGAACTAATATCTTTAGCAGAAAGCACTGCCCTTGAAAATAAAATACCGGTTAAAAAGGGTGTCTATGCTTCTGTTCTCGGACCAAATTTAGAAACAAGAGCTGAATACAGAGCGCTAAGAAAAGTAAAAGCAGATGTTATCGGTATGTCAACAATTCCCGAAATTATTGTTGCTTACAGACTTGGAATAAATTCTCTCGGAGTATCTATTATTACTGATGAAGGATTTCCGGATACATTAAAGCCTGCAAATATTGAAGAAATTGTTAAGGTTGCTTCTATAGCTGAACCAAAACTTACTTTATTAACTACAAAAGTTGTTGAAAAACTGAAATCATTTATTTAAAAGAAAATTTTCTATTATGACAGAACAAAGAAAAAAAATTTTAGAATCAGTTAAATTTTTAAAAGAAAAATACCCACAAAATTTTAACCCTAAGACTGCTATTATCACTGAATCAAATTTTAAATTACCTTCTTATATACAGGTATTAAAAAAATTTAAATTACTTGAAATTCCACCACATATTGGAATTGATAATGGATTGGTTCATAATTTGATTTTTGCAAAGTGTAAAAATAAAGATATTATTGTAATTAATGGTAGATATCACTTTTATGATGGTGTTACTATGCGTGAGATTGGTCATTTTATTTATACATTGAAGTTTTTAAAAATATCAAAAATAATTGCAATTGATGAAGTAGCAAATCTTAACCCAAGGTTTAAACAAGGGGAATTGACTTTAATATATGACCAGATTAATTTAATGGGAGATAATCCTTTGATTGGAGAAAACGACGATGAATTAGGCGTCCGATTTCCGGATATGAGTAATGCTTATGATGAAAAGTTATTTGAAGACACATATAAAATATTTATTGACAATAAGATAAAAGTAAATGAATCTGTATATCTGGGATTAATTGGTCCCGAGACTGAAACAGAAGCAGAAGCAAGAATGTATAGAGAGATTGGCGCAGATGTTGTTGGTTATTCTTTAGTACCAGAAAATATATCTTCTGTTCACGCCAATATGAAATTCATTGGTATAGGGCTTATTACCCGAGAAATTATTGCGGATAAAATGCTGGAAGAAGATTATACTGAACAGGAAAGAGAGAAAATAAAAATTCAGAATTATAATAAAGCTAAACCAAAAGTAGATTTAATATTAAATAAAATAATTTAATTATACATAGAAAAAGAAATTTAATATTCTGGGAATTAAATATTTCCGATTAAACTTTTTTATTAAATTTATAGTTTAAATTAATTGATAGAATAATGTTTGAAAGAGTATGAAAAGATACATAAAATTAACCGTTATTATATTAATTTTTTCCTTTAAGGTTCTCTATTCTCAGGAGATTAAGGATTTAATAACATTAAAACCCCTTGAGTGTGAAACTTTAATGGTTGAAACTTCAAGTATAACAGAAGCAGACTTTTCAATCAAAGAACATTTACAGGATTATTTTCCTATTATTTCAGATGAATGGCTTGGAAAAATTACTTCAACTGCAACCCCTGTTTCAAAAGAATCAGAAGGGGATACTTTAGAAAGTAGTAATGAAATTTATAAGATTACATACCTTGTACCAAAGAGTTTTCTTATTGATACAATGAAAATCTTATGGGAGTTAAACATACCGGAATTTCGTTCGTATATCTACCAACTTCATAATGAAGACACAATATTCATAGATATTTGGAATAATGTAGTAGGAAAAGCTTCCGATAAAACTTACACAGGTAACTTTAGTGCTTATAGAATAAGGAACTGGCCCTCCTGGAAAGATCCGGATAAACCGGAAAAACCTGTCGTTCCACCCGGACCTAATAATCCGCTTGGATTATTTGTGGTACATTTTGATAAAAATTCTTTGAGATATTTTCACGGTACAAACAAGGAATATCTTCTTCAATCAAAAATGAGAAATCTTTCTCATGGCTGTATAAGAAATGAGAATGATAACATTCAGAAAATGAAAGAATTCATTATCAAAAGAGTAATTAAATCGGATGATCTGAGTTATTGGTTAACAAGTAAAAAAAGTATGACATATGATTTAAAGCCACAAGACCAGTTCCCCGTTAGAATAATTTATAGAACTTTCACAGTATTCCGAGATGATTATGGTCCATACATTGAATTATATAAAGACATATATGGGTATAATAAGACATCATACTATGGTAAAAGCAATGAAGAATCATTAATCATATTAACTAATAAAGAAAATATACTAAAAGAATATAAAATAAAAATCAGAGATAATAAGATTCCGGAAGAAAGACTGGAAAAAATTGTTGATTACGTAATAAGAAATGCTACAGAATATGAAAGGTATTATTTTAGAGATTTAGATGAGAAATTAAGAGAGGACTAAAAACTTTCATCCCGCCATTTTTTTATTTTCCACTTATCATTTGTAGATTGACGGGTTAGTATCATATCTACAAAACCATTTATTCTAACTACATCAGAAGGGTTAAATGTAACTGCAAGGTTAAAACTTCGTCTTATACTAACATTCAAAGAATCCCCGAATTCAGTAATGACATTATTCCAAACAAGGTCTGTTTTTTGTGAATTCTGGAATAAACCATTAGTTACACGCATCTCAGTTGGCTTATCCCATGAAACATCATAACCAAGCACATAATCTCTATATGTAAAAACAAAGTCATCAGTTAAAAGATTACTATATACCATAGTATCTTTAAAGGTATAGGAATATTTAAAATTTTGAAATAATCCATCTATTGTTTTCTGGTCAGTTATTATTGGTTTTGTAGTAGTATTATCAAGTCTTGGTGAGAAAATGTTATCACAGGAAAAAAACATATTAATAAAAAAGATTATAATTGCTAATAAAAAATAGATTTTTTTCTGTAATAAATTTTTCATCATTATTAAAATATAATGACTAATAATATAAATTGAAATAGTAATTCAATTATCTTTTTTGATATTTCAAACGCTTCTATAAGTAGTCTCGTAAATTTTATAGTTGAAAAATAATCAGGATTAAGAAACTATAATTTATTTTCCCGGGAAGTGCAAAAAAACTAAATATTAGTCATTTAATTTAAAAAATTTGCTTTCAATATACTCCAGGTTGTATCTGTATCAAGCGATTTTAAATCTGTCCAATGGTGAACTGACCAAAGGTTTCTTGAATCAGGTGCCATTATAAATCTGAGTTTACCTCTGACTATCTTTGGAACATTTTGTCTTGAATGGTCGAAATATAATATATAATCAGCATCATAAATTGCGGAGTCTGAAGTTTGTGTAAGGTTGGAGTTTGAAAGAAACAAATTCGATGATGATTGAGAAGGAGTTGCTGATATTAATGTTGTAATATAGTACCTTTCATTTGTAAAATTCCAGAATTTTAATATTGGATATTGAGATATTGCAGAAACTTCAGCAAGAAAGGTAAATTTTTTCGTGGAAAAATTAGTATCAACAAAGCAAAGAAGATAATTATTAATATTTTTCTCTAATATTGCTGACTGTAAATTTGCAATTACATATTGTGGGGCAGTAGGAGGAATAAATGTTGACCGTGGGTCAACAGGAGTTTCAACTTCCCTTAAACATCCCCAAATAAAAGCCATTAAAATTATCGAAATGGCAAATAATATTTTATATTTTTTTTGCAAAGATTATTAACCTTTTAGAATTTAATTCGTTATATTTGTTTCCTAAATAATCTCCGAATGTCTCAATAATTTCAAAATTATTTTTTTTAAATTCACTTCTGATTTCAGTAAAACCGTATAGTTTTATTCTTTCCATAAAATCTGGTTTTCTCCTTAAACAATCTTGTGTTCGGTTTCCCTGGCATATATAAATATCCTTAAATACAAAATTATTTTCAATTCTTCTTTTTTGCAAAATAATTTTACCATCAATTACTGTTTTCGTTAAAGGAACTAAATATTTTATAACATAATATCTGTTGAGGAAATCAAAAATAAAATATCCGTTTTTTTTCAATGAAGCATTAACATTTGAAAATAAACTGAAATTTTCTTCATCATTTGTAAAGTAACCGAAGCTTGAAAAAATATTTACAATTATATCAAACGAACTTTCAAAATTAAAATTTCTCATATCCATAATTAGAAACTTGATTTTCAGTCCAACTTCCTTATTACTTCTTAAAGCAAGCTTTGCTTTATTAATCATAAAAGGGGAATAGTCGATACCCGTTACATCATATCCACGTTTTGCAAATTCTATAGAGTGTCTGCCTGAACCACAGCAAACATCAAGTAAAGTTGCTTTTGTTGAAGAATCGATGTTCCTTTGTATTAAATTTACAAATGTTCTTGTATCTTTTTCTTCTCTATGTCTATACAATTTGAGATAATATTCGCTGGAAAACCATTTTTCAAACCATTCTTTCATATTTTCATTTTATTATATATCAACAGGGAATTCTTCCTTCAATTGCTTTTGCAAGAGTTACTTCATCTGCAAGTTCAATATCAGAACCTACCGGTAATCCCCTTGCAATTCTTGAAACTTTAATTCCGAGTGGTTTTAAAAGTTTTTGAAGATATAATATTGTTGTTTCACCTTCTACTGTAGGATTTAAAGCGAGAATTAATTCTTCGATTTTGGGAGAACCGGATTCATTCAATCGGTCCAAAAGTTCTTTTAGTTTTATGTCTTCAGGACCAATTCCATCAAGCGGTGAAATTCTTCCATGTAATACATGATATAAACCCTTGTATTCGTTCGTTTTTTCTATGGCAAGAACATCTTGTGGCTCTTCAACAATGCATATTACTGTTCTGTCACGTTTTTCTGAAGAGCAAATCTTACAAATCTCATTTTCAGTAATGTTGCAACAGATTTTACAAAATTTTATTTTATCTTTTACATCAAGCAGAGATTTGGATAGCTTTTCGATTTTTTCTCTCGGTTGTTTAATTATAAACATTGCAAGTCTTCTTGCTGTTTTCCTTCCTATTTGCGGTAACGAAGATAGCTCTTCTATTAATGAATCAAGTGAGTCAGATATATTTGTCATAAGAAATTAATCTCTTATATTTTTGTTATAAACCAGTTAAATTTAAACCCGGAATATTAGGAATAATACCGGCTGTTGCTTTTTGAATTTCCTCATTATAAAGTTTCTGAGAACTTTCATATGCTTTGTTTATCGCTGCAATAAGTAAATCTTCAAGTATATCAGGCTCATCCGGATTTATAATTTCTTTTTCTATCTCAATTTTTAAAATTTGACTTTTCCCATTAATTGTGACCTTTACCATTCCTCCGCCTGCTTCTTCTGTAAGTGTCTTATTTTCCAATTCTTCCTGAATTTTCTGCATTTTTTCCTGCATAATTTTAACTTGTTTGAACATTTCCTGCATTTGATTGGCTTTCATTTATAATATCTCCTTTTTTTAATTTTAAAAATTTAAATATTCCTTCCAGATTTTAAATAACTCCGCCTCCGCAATTACATCACCAATACAATAATCTGCTATTTTTTGAAATTCTTTATTTTTATATAACTCCCCAACCATATCACCGGTTACACCCCCACTTTTAGGGCTTTCAATTCCCAATTGTTTACAATAGAAATCAAGTGAAAACTTCCTTCTTGCACCCGTAGGGGAATGTTTAAGAAATGTAAATTCTTTTAGTAAATCTATATGATAATCCCTGAAATTAAAATCAGTACCTGCCATAAGATTTCTTGTTGGTCTTACCCCTAAAATAAGAGACCTTAACATAATATAAGGACAGTCGAATTCTCTGCCATTGAAAGTCACGAAAAGATTATAGTCTTTATCTTTTATAGTTTTCCAAAAAATTTCGACTATTGATTTCTCATCTTTACAAATATAATTTATATTTTCATAGTTTTTTTCCAATACAATTTCCTCTCCCGTTTCTTCTTGTTTAACATTAACAAGCACTGCACCTTTATTTTCATTCAAATCAAGCATTCCTATCGCAACTAAAAATGAAGTCCAGGGTGAAAACACAAGGGATTCTATTATATCTTTTTCTCTCTGTTCATCACCGTTTGCCCATCTTAATAAATAGTCCTGCGTATCTAAATCATAATGTTCATAAAAATCAAAAGGTGCAACCTCTATATCAAAGACAAGAATTCTTCTTGAATCTAAATTTGCCATTTATTTATAATTTTAATAAGTTTGAAATCTCAATATTTAGTGGTTCCGGAGAAAAGAAAGGTTCGCCATACTCTACACCAATTTTAAAACCATAAAATCTTGCTTTTGTCTCTATGCTTTTTAAAAATAGCTTGCTGTTTATATATGTTTTATACTGCTTTTTAATGCCGGGTTTATAAAACTGAGATGAATATGCTTTTATTGATTTTACTTTTGTCTTAAAAGTATCGGTAATATCGATAATAAAGCTTACAGGTATATCGTATGCATGACTAAAATAAAAAATTCTTTTAGGTCTATAAGGAGTAGTTTCATCAATTTTAATTTTTGCTAAACCGGAAAAATAAACTGACTCTCTGATAAGATTACTTGCATTTATATGGTCTGGATGCCTATCGTAAGGATAAGGAGCAAAAACAACTTCAGGTTTGTATTTTCTTAATAAGCGGATTAACCTTATTCTGTTTTTTTGATTACATTGTATATCACCATCAGGTAAACAAAGATTTTCCCTGACTTTTATACCGAGTATTTTTGTTGCTTTTTTTGTTTCTGATTGTCTTTGAGATGGAGTACCGCCTGTACTTAATTCACCAAGGGTTAAATCAATAATACCGCACTTATAACCATTTTTAACAAGTTTTAATAGTGTGCCTGCTGAAGTTAATTCTATATCATCGGGATGTGCACCGATGAATAGTGCATCTAATTTAGATTCTTTATCCATTTTAAATCAATATAACAAATATGCATATTTTATTAAATTACATTTTATTAATAATTCCTTTTTATTAACATTGATTAATATGAAAAATCCGGAATTAATAATAGTTGCCTGCCACGCAGTATTCATTGGTGAAAATAAAAGTGATTTATATAATGACGAAAAATGGATTCTTTTTCCTTTTCAAAAGGGTGAACCCGGATATTATATCGAACATTTAAAAGCAGGAATTGATTTGTTGTCAAAAAAAGAAAATTCTGTTTTGATAATTTCTGGCGGAAAAACAAGACCGGAAGCAAAAGAAATAAGTGAAGCGGAAAGCTATTACAAAATTGCGGAAATTGAAAACTGGTTTGGTTTTAAAATAAAAAAAGATAGGGTTTATCTTGAAGAATATGCGAGAGATTCCTTTGAGAATTTACTCTTTTCAATATGCAGATTTTATCAACTGTTTAACAAACACCCCTTAAAAATATATATGATAACGTGGGAATTTAAAAAAGATAGATATGATTTTCACAGAAAAAGTATTGGAATTAGTAGTGATGAATTTGAGTTTATAGGTGTTAACAATCCTGAAGATTTAGATTTAGCAAAAGAAAATGAAAAAAGAACGATATTAGAATTTAAGTCAGACCCTTTTGGAATACAGGGGATTTTAAAGGAAAAGAAACATCAGAGAAATCCGTTAAACTTAATTCACCCATATAGTTGTGATAGGTTTAATTATATTTTAAGCGAATTAAAATTTAAATAAACACACATTATGAATAAAGAATTAATAAATGCAGCACAAAAAGCCCTTTCAGATTATTTGGGCTTAAAAAAAGATGAAACATTATTGATAGTTACTGATGAAACCAGAAGGGAAATTGCAAATGCTTTACTCACGACGGGTCAGGAATTGTGTAAAGAAGCCTTCCTTGTTGAGATGAAGTCCCGCGAGATTAATGGACAGGAACCCCCGTCTCAAATTTCAGTATTAATGAAATTAGTTGATGTGGTTATATGTCCGACAGAAAAATCACTTACACATACAAAAGCAAGAAGAGAAGCAGCGGAAAAAGGAGTGCGGGTTGCAACTATGCCGGGTATAAAGATTGAAACAATGATAAGATGTCTTAACGCTGATTCTGAAAAAATCATTGAGCTTACAAAATTTTTTGCTGATAAGTTAAGAAAGTCTTCAAAGGTCAGAGTTGTCACTGATAAAGGAACAGATATATTAATGCCAATGAAAAATAGAAAAGTTCTTGAAAGCACAGGTGTATTAAGAGAAAAGGGAAGCTGGGGAAATTTACCATCGGGAGAAGTTTATTTAGCTCCCTGGGAAGATAAATCTAATGGTAAAATTGTAATAGATGGTTCTATGGCGGGTATTGGAATGTTATCAGAACCGATTGTTATTGAAGTGATTGATGGATATGCGGAAAAAATACAGGGTGGAAGCGAAGCAAAAAAATTGGTAGAGATGGTTGATAAAGTAGGTCGGGATGCACGTGCAATTGCAGAGTTCGGAATAGGAACTAACTATAAAGCTGAACTATGTGGTGAAATTCTTGAAGATGAAAAAGTCTTTGGTACTATTCATATTGCATTCGGAAATAATTTATCTATGGGCGGTAAGATTTCTGTCAGCAGTCATCTTGACGGACTTATTAAGGAACCGGATGTATATTTCGACGAAGAACTTGTAATGAAAAAAGGAAAACTGTTATAATATTTTTTCATTTATATTATTGCATAAATTTCTGATCAATTAATTGCATAACATTTCAACTTTTAGTTAGGTAATAGAAGTTAATGTGGGTTTATATGCAATTTTAATTCAAGGTTAAATTATAGTATTAATATTAAAGTAAAAAAATTTTGTAAATCTTACTCTTATAGAATATATATGCTGAATATTCGGATATTGTAAAATAAAAAAGATTAATAAAATCTAATTGTCAGTATTGTTTAATCTTGAGCAAAATTTATACTGTTTATAGGGATTTATATTAATGCAGTGTTTCTGATGGAAAAATAAATTATTTTTGCAGTTATGGAAAATAAAAATTACAAATTAAAAGAAGATTGCATTTTCTGTAAAATTATTAAGGGAGAAATTCCTTCATATAAAGTATATGAAGATGAGGAATTTCTCGGCATACTTGATATATTTCCTAATACCAGAGGAATGACATTGCTGATTCCCAAAAATCATTATGATTCATACGCATTTGATACGGATAATGATTTTTATGCAAGATTTTTATTAACAGCTAAAAAACTTGGGAAAATACTTGATGACAAATTGCAGGTTAAAAGAACGGCACTTGTGATGGAAGGAATGGGAGTAAATCATTTGCATATTAAATTATATCCCTTACATGGTCTTGGTAAGGATTTTAAACCGATAATACCGGAGGGAGAAACATATTTTGAAAAGTATCCCGGATATTTAACAACTTTGTTAGGACCGAAAGCAAATGATGAAGAGCTGAAAAAAGTGCAAAAACAAATTTTGGGGAACTAATATATTTATCGGAAAATGAAAAAAAATCAGAGATGAAATACAATCACTTAGAATTAGAAAAGAAATGGCAGGAATTTTGGTATAGTAATAAAATTTTCAGAACTCCGGATTTAGATGAATTAGATAAAACAAAACCAAAATTTTATGTGCTTGATATGTTTCCTTATCCAAGTGGAGATGGATTACATGTTGGTCATCCGGAGGGATATACTGCAACTGATATTATTGCAAGATATAAAAGAATGAGAGGATATAATGTATTGCACCCTATGGGGTGGGATGCGTTTGGGCTTCCGGCTGAACAATTTGCAATAAAAAAGAAAATTAATCCAAGAGTAGGAGTTTTAGAATGTATAAATCGTTTTAGAAAACAATTACAATCACTTGGATTTTCTTATGATTGGGATAGAGAAGTGAATACTACAGATGAAAAATATTATAAATGGACTCAATGGATGTTTCTGAAAATTTACAACTCTTATTTTGATGAAAAAGAAAAAAAAGCAAAACCAATAGAAGAATTAGAAATTCCCGCTGGCTTGACGGAAGATGAAAAGTATGAATACATAAATTCAAAAAGACTTGCTTACTTATCAGATTCACCGGTTAACTGGTGTCCCGAATTAGGTACCGTACTTGCCAATGAAGAAGTACCGGAACAACTCGAGAAAGGATATACAGTTGTAAGAAGGCCTATGAAGCAATGGTCTATCAGAATTACTAAATATGCAGAGAGACTTTTAGAAGGGCTTGAAAAAGTTGATTGGCCCGAAAATATAAAAAAACTTCAGATAAACTGGATTGGTAGAAGTGAAGGTGCTGTTGTAAAATTTAAGATAAAAAATTTTGATTTAAAAGTATTAGAAGTATTTACCACACGGCCGGATACATTATTTGGCGCTACTTATATGGTGCTTGCTCCTGAACATCCGCTGGTAAATGAAATAACAACAGAAGAGTGTCGCAAAGAAGTTAATAAGTATATTGAAGATTCGGCAACTAAATCCGATATAGAAAGAACTGAACTTTCAAAAACAAAAACAGGTGTATTTACCGGTGCTTATGCAATAAATCCCGTAAATAATTCTGAAATACCAATAATGATTGCGGATTATGTGCTGTTGAGTTATGGAACAGGTGCAATTATGGCAGTACCGGGACATGATGAAAGGGATATGGAATTTGCAATTAAATACAAACTTAATATTATACCGGTAGTTGTGCCGGAGTATTTAAAAGAGTCTGCTATAAAATACATTAATTCTGAATCAAAAATAATTGATGATGAATTGCAGAAATATTTTGATGATGTCAGGGAAGGGAAAATTTGTTTTGTGGATGATGGTTATTCCATAAATTCAGGTTTCATTTCTGGAATGTCAACAAAAGATGCTAAAGAAACGATTATTAAATGGCTTGAAGAAAATGAACTCGGAAAAAGAAGTGTTAATTATAAATTGCGGGACTGGTTATTTTCAAGGCAAAGATTTTGGGGAGAACCGTTTCCTATAATACATCTTGAAAATGGTAAAATTAAGGCATTAGATGAAAAACATTTACCGATAAAATTACCCGATGTAAAATTTTTTAGACCAAGCGGAACAGTGGAGTCACCACTTGCAACCATAGAAGAATGGGTAAATACAATTGACCCCGACACAGGAATGAAGGCACGGAGAGAAACAAATACAATGCCGCAATGGGCTGGCTCTTGCTGGTATTATTTAAGATATATCGACCCGTATAATGAGGAAATTTTCTGTGATAAGAAAAAAGAAAATTACTGGATGCCTGTGGATTTATACATTGGGGGAGCAGAACATACTGTTTTGCATTTATTGTATGCAAGATTCTGGCATAAAGTATTGTATGATCTTGGTTATGTTTCAACTGATGAACCTTTTATGAAATTATTCAATCAGGGTATTATTCTCGGGGAAGACGGTGTTAAAATGAGTAAATCAAGAGGAAATGTAATTAACCCTGACGATGTTATTAAAGAGTATGGCGCTGATTCAATGCGAATGTTTGAAATGTTTCTTGGTCCGCTGGAAGCATCAAAAGCATGGAGTACAGAAGGTTTAGCTGGTATAAACAGATTTTTAAATCGTGTATGGCGACTTATAATTAATGAAGAAACCGGAGAATTAAATTCAAACATCTATGATGAAGAACCACCACTGGAAATAAAAAGATTACTGCATAGAACTATAAAGAAAATTACTATGGATATTGAAGATGGAGATATGAAATTTAATACTTCAATTGCGCAGATGATGATATTTATAAATGAAATGTATAAACAAAAAACTCTGTATAAATCTGTTTTAGAAACTTTCATTATCCTGCTATATCCATTTGCTCCGCATATATCAGAAGAACTGTGGAATAAATTTGGAAATAATGATTCGCTCGCATATCATCCCTGGCCTGAGTATGATGAAGAATTAACAAAAGCAGACAGAGTAACTATAGTGTTCTCAGTAAACGGTAAAGTGAGGGGGAAAAGGGAAATGGATGCAAATCTTGAAGATAAAGTACTTGAACAGGCAGCACTTGAAGATCCCGCTGTACAGAGACATATTTCAGGAAAACAAATAAAGAAAATTATTGTCGTTAGAAATAAAATGGTTAATATTGTTGTATAATATAATTAATAATAAAGGAATATAATAATTTTACTTTTCCAATTATTTACTATTAGTTTATATGTCAAAGATATTGTTAATTTTTTTATGTTTATTAATAGGTATATTATTCAATCGGTTTAAAATTCTTGAAGAAAATGCCCCGACTATTTTAAACAAAATTTTGATAAATATTTCTTTACCCGCACTTGCGATTTTATATATTCCTAAGGTTGAAATTAAACCAGATATTTTTTTTCCTGTTTCAGTAATGTGGATAGTATTTCTGGGTAGTGTTTTTTTTATATTGTTGATGAAAAAAATTTTTAACTGGGATAAAAATATTACCGGTAGCTTAATAATGACATCAGGATTATGTAATTCAGCATTTATAGGGTTTCCTGTTCTACTTGCTTTTTTCGGAGAAGAAGGATTAAAAATTGGAATAGTAATTGACCAGTCGGGAAGCTTTGTTGTTCTTTCAACAGCAGGGATTATAACAGCATCCATTTTTTCAAAAAGTAGGTTTTCAGTAAAGGAAATTATAAAAAGTATAATAGTTTATCCCCCTTTTATTGGCTTTCTTATTGGAATTTGTATTAAATTATTTAATATAAATCATTCGGAATTAACAGAGGAAATATTTTCAATACTTGGAAGCCCGGTTTTTGTTTTAGCTTTAATTTCTGTTGGTATGCAACTGAGGATTGGTTCTTTGAAAAAATACTATAAAGAACTTTCCATTGGATTATTATATAAATTATTAATTGCACCATCAATTGTTTTTATTTTATATTTTGTAGTTTTCAAACAAAATACACTTACAGTAGAAGTAAGTTTGATAGAATCTGCAATGCCACCAATGGTTATGGGAGCAATAATGGCTGCGAGTTATAATCTAAATCCAAAACTTTCAAATTTAATGGTTGGTGTTGGAATTCCGGTATCCGCAGTAACACTTGCTTTCTGGTATTATATAATAAAAGTTCTGTAAGGTTTGGAATCAGAAAAGATTTAATTATAACAGATTTTTAATTGGACTTTAGAATAAAAGATTATAATTATATTTTTAAATCAAAAGTTAATGTATGATAGTTTCAGGAAAAATCAGGGAAATATTCCCTGAAAAACAAATTAAAGAAACATTTAAGAAGAGGGAATTTGTAATAGATTATGTCCCCGAAAGTAATTATCCGCAGGTAATAAAATTTGAGTTAGTAAACGAAGGTTGTGCTTTAATTAATGGTTATTCAGTTGGAGATGAAGTTGAAGTTGTTTTTGAGTTAACCGGCAGGGAATGGATAAATCCGGAGGGAGAAAGAATTTATTTTACCACACTTAGAGCACTAAAAATATCAAGGCTGGAAAAAGACTCAAAAGAAAAATCCCCAAAAAGTCTGTCAACTTCAGAAAATAGTTTCGGTAATGATGATATAATACCATCACCAATGGGAGAAGATGAAGACAGTGATTTACCTTTTTAATTTTTTATTTTATGCTGAAAAGTGTTAATATATCTGATAAAGGAATTATTAGAAGAGAAGTAATTGCCCAGGCTTTAGTGAAAAGTTTTTTACTTGCGGGTCTGGATAAGAAAAGTCTGAATTTAATTGCTTCGTTTTCGGAAATTAGAAAACTTAAGAAAAAAGATATTCTATTCTATGAAGGGGATGTTTATAAAGGATTTTACTATATAGTTGAAGGTATCATAAAAATTTATAGAGTTTCAAAGGAAGGAAAAGAAAGAATTATTCATATTTTGCATAGTAATGAAACATTTGCGGAAGTACCGCTACTGGAAAATTATAATAAAATAATCAGAGGTGAAGCAAAATATCCGGCTACTGCTATGAATATATGTAACGGAACAAGAGTTATTTTTATACCGGCAATAGAATTTATTGAATTATTGAAAGTAAATCCAAACCTATGCTTTGGATTATTTTCAGTATTATCAAAAAAACTACGTATGATGCAGGAACAAATAGTTAATGTAAAGTCAAGAGATGTTACAGGAAGACTTGTAAATTATATTATATCAGAATTTGAAACTAAAAAAGCAATTGAGAAATCTGAAAATAGAAAAACACCTGGTCAAACTTTTCAGATGAGTATTTCAAAGTTAGACCTTGCTTCCTATTTAGGTGCTACTTTAGAAACTGTTTCCAGAACTTTTAAGAAACTTAAGACGCAAAATTTAATTAAGATAAGAGGGAAAGATATTACTATAATTAATTATAATAATCTTAAAAAATTAATTCATTAATTAATAAAAAATTTTTTTAAATTTATTGATATTAATCAAAGTATTTGTGAATAATATTTTATATTTTTGTTTAGAACATAACTGCATTTTATCTTGATAAAGAAAATATACAGATTTTTTTCTTTATTTATCCCCCCTGATAAGTGGAGAGTTCCGGTTATAATTGCTCTTGGGATATTAACAGGGTTAATTATTTTTAAAATTTATATAAGCAAAGCTCATTCCTATTTATCGGATAATCCTGAAGCATGTATTAATTGTCATGTTATGTATGACAATTATGCTTCCTGGTGGCATAGTTCGCATAAAAGAGTGACTACCTGTAATGACTGTCATGTACCTCAGGATAATTTTATAAAAAAAATCTTTTTTAAAGCTTCAGATGGATTGAGACATTCCACTATATTTACTTTAAGACTTGAACCACAGGTAATCAGGATTAAAGAAGCAGGTGCAGAAGTGGTTAAGGAAAATTGTGAGAGATGTCATGAAAATTATTTAACACTAATTGATGCTAAAATTGCTGAAAATGAGAACGAAGGAAAAGAAAAACCTTGCTGGGATTGTCATAGAGAAACACCTCATGGTAAAGTTAGTAGTCTATCGACTTCTCAAAATGTTAAAGTATTCGGACCTGAAAAAGTTGTACCTGAATGGATGAATGTTCATTTAAAAAATATTAACAATAATTAAACAATATTGTTATGAATAAAATATCAGAGTCTGTAAAGTCCAAGCCATGGCTTGGATGGTTAATTTATCTGATAACGATTATAATTGTATTTTTAATCGGGCTTCTTGCAAGTTCTATAGTAGAAAGAAAAGCAGAATCAGTTTTACTGCAAACAGTAAAACCAATTGCCGAATGGGAACCGAGAAATGAAGTCTGGGGAGAAAATTATCCCCGTGAATATCAATCTTACTTAAAAACTGCTGATACAACATTTGCAAGCAAACATGGTGGTTCTGTTACTATTGATATGCTTGAAAAAAATCCGGATTTAGTTATTATGTGGGCTGGGTATGCATTTTCAAGGGAATATAACCAATCAAGAGGTCATTATTATGCATTAAAAGATGTTAGAATGACACTTAGAACCGCTGTCCCTCAACCAAGTACTTGCTGGACATGCAAAAGCACTGATGTACCAAGACTAATGAACCAGATGGGCTTTTCAGAATTTTATAAAACTCCATGGGGTGAATTAGGTAGTGAGATTTCAAACTCCATCGGATGTCAAGATTGTCATGATCCTAAAACGATGAATTTAAGAATTACTCGACCGGCACTTGTAGAAGCATTTCAAAGAAAAGGAATAGATATCAACAAATCCACTCATCAAGAATTGCGCTCGCTTGTTTGTGCGCAATGTCATGTAGAATATTATTTTAAAGGGGAGGATAAGTATTTGACTTTACCTTGGGATAAAGGTTTTTCAGTTGAGGATATGGAAGCATATTATGATTCTATAAATCATACTGATTGGGTTCATCAATTAAGTAAAGCTCCTATGCTTAAGTCTCAACATCCTGATTTTGAAATATTCAAATTTGGGATACATTCAGAAAGAGGTATCTCTTGTGCTGAATGTCATATGCCGTATAAAACAGAGGGAGGAGTTAAATTTACCGACCATCATGTACAAAGCCCCTTAAATAATATAAATAACTCTTGCGCTGTATGCCATAGAGAAGATGAGAAATCATTAATGAATGATGTTTATAAAAGACAGGATAAAATACTTGAACTTTCTAAAAGAGCAACGACATTAATTGTAAAGGCTCATTTAGAAGCAAAAGTAGCCTGGGATAACGGAGCAAAAGAAGAAGATATGAAACCTATTTTGAAATTAATTCGGCAAGCACAGTGGCGCTGGGATTATGTTATGTCTTCAAATGGTGGTTCATTTCATGCACCACTTGAGTCTGCAAGGATTCTCGGAGCATCAATTGAGAAAGCACTGGAAGCACGATTACTATTGTCAGAGTTACTACAAAAATTAAATGTTAAATTGCCTGTTCCAATTCCTGATTTATCTACAAAAATTAAGGCGCAGGAATTTATTGGTCTTAATATGAAAAATTTGTGGGAGCAAAAAATGGAATTTATTAATAATACTATCTCAAAATGGAAGAGCCCACCGAATTATTAATACTAGGTATTTAAGATATATATAAGTATTGTATTTATTGTAATATGTTTAAAATTTAATTATATTATTCATATATAAATTTTAATTTAAAAGGAGATTTCATTATGAAAAATCTTACATTACTTTTGGTGTTAGTGATTTTTACATTTTCACTTAATTTATCAGCACAAATACCTAAGTCTGAAATATATGAAAAACCTATTCCCTACATTTCAAACAATTCAGACTGGGGTGCAGATTTGCTTGTATCACCAACAGAACCATTAGGAATGATTTCTTCTGTTTATAAGATTTCAAATACAACCTTATACATTGCAATTCACGATACGAATATCAGTGAAAATAAATGTATTGTAGCTTTAAAATCAACTAACAATGGTCTTAATTGGTTTATTCATGGATCTGTTTCTCCAGCAACAGCAATTCCGAAATTGAAAATGGTACAATCATCTGATTCTATTTATTGCCTTTTCCTATTTGGAACAAGTGTTTATTGCTGGAATGTAATTTCTAATTCTCTAAATCAATTTACTTCATACACTAACATTAGAGATTTTGATGTAACAATATCATCTACTGGTGCCTTATATTTGATTATAGATTTAAATAACAATAATGATGTTCGAATATTTGGTTCTGCAACAGGAGGTTATACATGGCCTAATTCTATTTATTTAAGCTCTACCGCTGCTCACCCCAAAATTTTTATGTCTGGTTCTGGTGATACTGCTTTAATAAATTATTATGGACCAGTAGCTGCTGATACTCTCACATCTGCAATTAGAAATGTGAGATATAGAGAATCTACCCCCGGAGCTTTGGTGATAGTTGGTTCATTTACTACCCCAATCCCTGCAGGTACAACAAAAGGTCAATTTCAAGGAGTAATACATAGAGGTAGAGCCTGGATATTTTATACCACGGGAACAACCGGTAATATAGATTTAAATTGTATATCAAGTACTGATAACGGAACAAATTATGGAAGTCCAATTACCATCAATCCAATGCCTTCAAGAGATGAGTATTGGTTTGATGTAAAATATTATAATATGGGAAGTGGAGGAATTGATGTGATTTATTATTCTGATTCACTACAATCAAGTCCACCAACGAACTTCACAGATGCTTTAATGTACACTTATGCATTAATAACTAATCCGACAACTTTTTCTGCTTCAATTCAAATTAGCAATCATCCCCCAGGATGGTCTCCAAGAAATTATATACCAAATTTAGTGGAATATTATGATGTAATTGGAGATGTAGGCGCCTTTTGGGTTGGATTTGATGGAACTTCAAGAAAGGTATATTTTGATAGAGGAGGTAATATAACAAGAATAAGTAAAAATGAAACAACAATACCAGAAAATTATTACCTTGGTCAGAATTACCCCAATCCGTTTAATCCGTTAACAAAATTTGATTTCTTCATTCCTGAAAATACTTTTGTGACAATAAAAATTTACGACATGACAGGAAGAGAAGTTTCTACAATCTTAAATAATCAAATGCAAGCAGGTAATTATACAGTTTCCATTAATGCAACTAATCTTTCCTCAGGAGTTTATTTTTACAGTTTAAAGACCTCCAATTTTTATGATACTAAGAAAATGATTCTGCTTAAGTAAGAAGATATAATTTATTCCAACCCTGTCTTATTAATTTTGTAAGACAGGGTTTTTTTTAGAAAAAAAATAGGTATGTAAAAACAAATTTTAAAGATTTTGAAATTAATATTAACTTTTTTAGAATGGATAAGAATTTCTGCGTGAAGCTTGTTAGCTTTTTATATATTTTTAAAATATCAAATAATTTATTAGTAACCTCACTAGCTTTTTAGTGCATATAAGAATAATTTTATATTTAAATAAGTAATTATTGTACCAATTATTAGTAAAAGAATTGTCGTGAATTTCGAATTTACATATTTACCCATAACTCTTTTTGATGAAGTTAAGTATATTTGAGTAAATATTGTAAAAGGTAATTGAATACTTAAAACCATTTGCGAAATAATCAATCCTCTGAAAGGATTCTTAATTAAAAAAATAATAATGACAGCACAGAGCAATGAAATCCCAATCCCAATTTTTGTGTGTTTATCTTTTATATCATAAGGTTCACCAAATATTCCAGCAAAGATTGTCCCACCCGCCATACCGGAAGTTATTGTAGAAGCAACCCCGGAAAATAGTAATGCAATTGCAAATACAAAGCCTGCGGAATTGCCCAGTAAAGGTTCTAATAAACTTTTTGCTTCGGCGAGTTCGGTTACCTGAATTTTATTTTGAAAAAAAGTTGCGGCAGCAAGTATTATAATTGCACTATTTATAGCCCAGCCAATCATCATAGAAAATATTGTATCAAAAAATTCGAACTTTAACTGTTTCTTCCTGATAGTTTCTTCTTTTAAATTCCATTGCCTGCTTTGAATTATTTCACTATGTAAAAATAAATTATGTGGCATTACTACAGCACCCAATACACTCATAATAATTACAATAGAACCTTCCGGTATTGATGGTATTACCCAACCCTGTATTGCGTTATTCCACTTTGTATCTACAAGAAAAAGTTCGTACAGAAAAGAAAATCCAATTATCGATACAAAACCAATAATCAATTTTTCAATTCTTTTGTATGAATTGGTTAACAACATAAAGGAAACAAAAATCCAAACAATTACTGTACCAATTATTAATGGAATTCCAAATAACATATTTAAAGCAATTGCGCCTCCTAAAATTTCTGCTATAGAAGTTGAAATTGAAGCCCCCATTGCAGAAATAAGTATCCCTTTTGATATATATTTATTCATATATAAAGTAGCGGCTTCGGAAAGACATAAACCAGTCACAATTCCAAGATGTGCAACATTATGTTGAAGAATTATAAGCATTATTGTTGATAGAGTAACCATCCACAATAGTTCATATCCGAATTCAGAACCTGCAGCAATATTCGATGCCCAATTACCGGGGTCAATAAATCCAACTGTTACAAGTAAACCTGGTCCGAGAAATTTAAAAAAGTTTAATGCATCAGGTCGGGGTTTATCCTTTATTCTTAAATCCTTAAAGAATTTTATTAAGTTCATTTACTCCTTAATTTTAATTTTCCCCCAATTAAAAATCTTATGAAGTAATGATATTTTATTAAAATCATAATTATTTTATCAGTACTAATCTTTTTGTGTCAGAAAGATTTCTTATAGAACCATCTACAGAATTGAAAATTATTCTGCAAAAATAAACTCCACTTGGTAAACCTTCTGTTTCCCAAGTAATTGAATAAACACCAGGTGTGAGGATTTGGTCAGAAGTTGATTTTAATAATGAAACTTCTCTACCGAGTATGTCATAAATTTTTAATGAAACAAAACTTTTCAATGGTATTTGAAAACTAATTATTGTGGAACTATTAAATGGGTTTGGATAATTTTGTTTTAATTCATAAGAAATTGGCACTTCTGTGTTTAATTTTTTTATTCCTACATAATGTGCTAATGTTAGACTAATGTTGGGACGTGAATTTTGTAAATTACCAGAATTTAAATCAGTACACCCACTACCACTGCTTAAATCTAAATGTTGTTCCCAAACCATATTAGCAATATTAGTAGAATATACTTGAGAATTCGAACCGTAAGTTGAATTATCATAACAGACTTCAAAGAGAATATTGCTTGTTCCATTCCATTGGAATGGGGGATTAAAATTAAAATATCTCCAACCAGTCCCTGGTACTATATAATTACCATAATAAATTATAGACCAGCCAGAATTGGTAAATCCAGTTAAAGAAGTGTTTGATGTTTGTTGTATTTTTATTGTTAAACCATTTAATACCGTAGATGATGCAGAAGCAAAATTAAAGCCTACCCTTGTAATATAAGATGCATTTCCTCCTGCAGCTATAATTTCATTTGCAGTATATAACATATTCGTTCTTGCATCTGTGTAGAAAGTAATAAAGGGATATGAAGTTATGGTGTTGCCATTGCCAATAAAAATATTTATAGTATTACTTATTTTAAATTTGTACAACTGGGTTGAATCTATATTGTGATTTGTTGAATTATCACGAGCATAAATTCTGTAATATATTGAATCTTCATAATTTACTTCAGATTGATTTGAATTAAATACTGCGGAAAAAATAGTGCCGGAAGTGTTATTTAATTTTAAATGACGAATTCCGTTTGAAGGGTTGTTTATATACCACCTGACCCAGGCAGAATCAATTCCAATATTGTCTGTTATATATGAGGAAACACTTACTGGCCAATAACTTTTTAAAGTATCAACTAAAGGAGTGTGTACAATTACAGGTTTAACAGTATCAGGACCGGTAAGAAATTCAAGATAAGAATTAGGTGCACCAGCAGGATAAAAGGAAACTCTATTTAGAGAATCAATTGCGCGTAGGTAATAAATATATCTTGATGGTACACCATTACCAATAATGTTTCCAGTCCAGTTATTTCCACTCGAATTTGTTAATAAAATACTATCAGTAAAACTGCCAACGCCATAAAATGCTTTTGTAAAAAACGGATTAATTCCATTGCCTACAGGGAGAATCACAGCGCTAACAGGGTATGGCCCTGTAGTACTTTCAGAATCTTTTATTTTAGAATGAATAATGACAGGACCGACTGTTATTTTACTATAGTAAATCTGTGCTTTTCCGGTTCTATTATCTGTCCAAAATGCGTGAACAATTCCATTATGTGATACTATTCCACTATAATCGCTATAATATCCTGTAGCATAACCTTCTAAAGGAGTTGGTCTCTGAGCTGATGAACTGATTTTAAAATTTGTCCAGTTTACACCACCATTATTTGACATTGCTAAATAAGTATGGCAGGAGTCCTGTGTAACTACATCTCTTGTATCATAAAATATTATACTTATCAAACCAGTTGTTTGATCTACGGTTATCCATGGAGAAAACTGCTGCTTACCATTGTTTAGATTATCATCATTTACCCGTATAGGTGTTGACCATGAACTTCCACCATTTGATGAAAATGAAAAACATATATCAGCATCACTGCCAGCAGGAGCAAGGTTTCTTTGCGCCCAGCAAAGATAAATATAACCGTTTCTTATTCCTCCTGTTCTATCAACAGCCATAGATGGAAAAGAATTTACCCTTATGTTTGTGTAGAGTAAAGTTCCTCTGATACCATTAATTGTTATAGGTGTTGTTGCGGGTGTCCAGCTTAATCCACCATTTGTTGATTTTGTAAAACCTATTTTATCTTCAATATTATTATTGGATAAATTTGGAGCTGCCCAGACACAATAAACTTCTCCATAAGGTCCAATTTGTAAATTGGCTCCTTGTTCAATATGATTACTGAGAGGGGAACCTATTTGTTGTTCATTTACATAAGAGTATCCGTTATTTGTTGAGTATGAAATCATTATTGGATATGGAGAAACCCACTTAGTATATGCAACATATATTCTTCCTGTATATGGACTAGAAGAATTTAAATCTACTGCGATATGATTTTTATCGAAGCCATAATTTGCAGGAATGTTTACTCTGCCAAGCCAGTTATTGCCATTATTCGTTGTTCTATCTACTACAAGAAAGTTATCTAAATAATTATAGTGGAAAAAGCCATTCAATGCAATTGCTACAGCAGGATTAGATGAAATATTAAAAGACCCGGGTAATTGATTATTTCCCGACCAGTTTATACCACCGTTCAATGATATATAGTATCCAACCCCAAAATCAGTATTTGCACCAACTATTATAATGTTGGGATTAATAAGTGATAAAGCAGAAGATATTGTGCTTTGATTAACGAATGAAGGGAAAATTCTTATATCTGGATATATAGAAAGTGTTCCAATAGGAGTGTTTATATATCTTATATTTGTTTGTATATCAGAAATTATAAGTTCTTTTTCTCCAACTATTGAGAAATTAAAATCATTTCTTTTTGCAATCATCTTTTCTTGAGCATAAAAATTCTGACTGATAAGTATTAATATTATAATTAATGATAAAAATTTTTTCATAAAAATATTATAAAATTTGTATTATGTTTCATATTAAAAATAATGTTCTTATAATGTATATAAAAATATTATTTTTATCAATATTAATTTAGATAAAATGAATGTAAAAAACATTATTAAAATAACTATAGTTCAGTTTAACCCTTATTGGCAAAAACCTGAAGAGAATAGAAACAAGATTCAGAAATTATTAGAAAAGTCGTTTAAAAAAACTGATGTTATTATTTTACCTGAAATGTTTACAACTGGTTTTACTATGAATGTAAAAGAATACTTTGAGACAATGCATGGTCCCACTGTTGAATGGATGAAAAAAATTTCTTGTAAGTATAACTCTGCTATTTGCGGAAGTATTATTATTAGAGAAAAAGAAAAATTACAGAATAACGGTAAAAAAGGATACAATCAAGGTAAGTTTAAATATTATAACAGATTTATATGGGTAAATCCATCCGGCAAAAAGTTTTACTATGATAAGAGAGTATTGTTTAGTTTTGTTAATGAAGATAAATATTTTTCTAGAGGAGATAAGCGAATTATTATTAAGTATAAGAATTGGAAAATATTACCACTTATTTGTTACGACTTAAGATTTCCTGTATTATCAAGATATCAGGGTGATTATGATTTAATTATATATGTTGCAAATTGGCCCGAGAAAAGAAGTTATCCCTGGAAACAATTATTAATTGCAAGAGCAATCGAAAATCAATCTTATGTAATTGGGGTTAATAGAGTAGGAAATGATAATAATAACATATATCATTCAGGAGATTCTTCTCTGATTGCACCAGATGGGAAAGTAATTTTTACTGTATCCCAAAAGGAAACTGTTAAAACATTAGAAATAAACAAAAAAGACTTAATTACTTTTAGAAAAAGATATCCTTTCCTTAAAGATAGAGAGTACGAGTATTTGTAATTAATTTAAAAAACTTTACAAATAACATTAACATTATTTATAAATCATAACACTTTTGATAAGTATTTTTTCCCTAAATATCAGCCATTTTCTTTAAGAAATTTTTTACAAAGTTTATTTGAATCTGAATAGTTAATTAACTTTAAATTTAAGTAATAAATTTGCATTTTCACTAAATTTAATATATATGATAGGGAAACTATTACAACCAGAAATAAAAGAACTGATAGAAAAAAGAGATTGGAATATTTTAAAAGAGGTAATAATAGATTTTCACCCTTCAGAAATAGCAGATATTATTGAAAACATTGATGATAAAGACAGAGCACTTTTGTTTAGATTTTTACCAAAAGACCTTGCTGCAGATGCTTTTGAATATCTAAATTACGATGTACAAAAATCACTCCTGAAATCATTTACTGATAAAGAGATTTCTCAGGTTCTCAATGAAATGTCTCCTGATGATAGAACAGAATTACTTGAAGATTTACCTGGTCCATTAGTAAAAAAATTAATTAGATTATTAACACCAGAAGAAAGAAATATTGCTATTAGTCTCTTAGGATATCCTGAGCAATCTGTTGGTAGATTGATGACACCTGATTTTATTTCGGTTAAAACTGATTGGAAAATTTCTGAAGTACTGGAGCATATTAGAAAAATAGGGCGGGAGATTGAAAATATTGAAACTATATTTGTAACTGATAATGAAGGTAAATTAGTTGATGAGTTATCAATTAAGGAAATATTACTCTCAAATCCTGATACCAAAGTATCAGAAATATTAAAAGAAACCGTTATTAGTTTGCGAGTAACTGATGACCAGGAGAAAGCAGTGCAAATGTTTAGAGAATATGATTTATATGTTATTCCTGTTGTTAATGAAGATAATTATTTACTTGGAATTGTAACCGCAGATGATGTTATCGATGTTATCGAAGAAGAAGCAACAGAAGATGTTCAAAAATTTGGAGGTGTGGAGTCATTAGACTTACCTTATATTTCTACTCCCTTACCTAAAATGGTTAGAAAACGTGCTGTTTGGTTAGTAATTCTTTTTATCGGTGAAATGTTAACTGCTTCAGCGATGGCTTTTTTTGAACACGAAATTGCAAGAGCTGTTGTTTTAGCATTATTTATCCCTTTAATTATTTCAAGTGGTGGTAATTCAGGTTCACAAGCTGCAACTCTTGTCGTTAGGGCTTTAGCATTAGGCGAAATTACGATAAGAGATTGGTTTAAAATTGTAAGAAGAGAAATTTTTACTGGATTATCTCTTGGCGTGATTCTTGGTAGTATTGGGTTCTTAAGGATTGCAGTATGGCAAATGGTTGGTGATTTATATGGAGAACATTGGATGTTAATTGGAATCACAGTTGCTTTAGCTTTAATTGGAGTTGTTATGTGGGGAACACTTATGGGTTCAATACTACCTATTATTTTAAAATCTTTTAAGTTAGACCCGGCAACTTGTTCTGCTCCTTTTGTTGCAACCCTTGTTGATGTAACCGGTATTGTTATTTATTTTACTTTTGCGGGTATGATTTTAAAGGGGTACTTATTATAAATAATAGTTTGGTTTAAAATTCTATTATTTTATAAAATAGAATATTTTATTTTAACTTTTTTAAATTGCAAAAATTTTATAGGGAAGATAAATATAAACTTTGTGCCCGAGATCGGAATCGAACCGATACTGACCTTACGGTCAACAGGATTTTAAGTCCTGCGCGTCTACCAGTTCCGCCACCCGGGCAACTAAGTTATTAAAAATAAACAATTAGATTTTTTTTATCAATATAATAAAATATATGGTTGTAAACTTAAATTTATTATAAGTGTTTGGTTTTAAAATATAATAAATCTTCGAAATAACAATAAAAATTGTTATTTTTTTTAATTTTATATTGATTAGTTTTTTAAATATTTTTAAGCTCTAATTTTCACAAAAAATAATAATTTTTTGTAATATAATTTATATATTGATTTTTAAAAAAATTAAAAGCAAATTAAATAACTTAAATTAAATTTTATTAAAACTTAAATAAAGTTTTTATGGAAGAAAAAAATTCATACGAACAAGAAAATATGAATGCTAATAATATGGAAGCTGTGGAAATTGCAGAATTAGAAGAAAAAGTTCGTGCACTTAGAAAGGATGACGCTCATCTTTTGCAAATAACTGACTATGTTATAAAAAAGGGAATTAATCAACTTGAAAAAGAGGGAGCTTATGCTTATTTCAAATCCGCATTTCCTTCTCTTATAGTTGTACTTTTATCTTTTTTAGTTGATGTTGCTTATGTACCACTATTTGGCCATGTTGCTAACAGTTTTTCACAATGGTTATTCCCCGGCTCTGAATTGTTAAATACACAAATTGAACCGGTTCAGCTCTGGTGGATGCCATTTGTTTGTTATTTATTGTTTATTTTATTTGCATTAAGGGCTAATCAAACCTTGAAAACAGAAATAATAAATAAAGGGGCTTCTGAAGGAATTATTGCAAGAGTAAATGAAAAATATAATGGATTGGTAGATTCTATTGGTACAGCGCTTCCACTTCTCGGTGCCGCTATTTTACTTGTGTCGATAAAAATTGGTCCTCAATTATTCCTTGGATTTTCTGTACCATTTGAAATAAAAGCTATTATTGTTCTTGCAGTTGCTAAGTTATTTGGTGCAGTTTTTGAAGCGCAAAGTTTGAGATTCCAAAAAATTGTTGAGGAAGTAAGGAATATAGAAACTCAGTTTTATTATCAGACCCGAGAAAAAATGCAAGAAAATCTTATTACAAAACTTAGTGAAGCAAATCGTAAAGTTATGACTGATTTAATGGTTTCAAGTGGTTCGCAAGTTAAGCATTTTTCAAAGGAAGAAATAGAATATATTTATAAATTAATTAAAGTTACCAATGATATTACAAAGGAATTTGCTGCGAGTATGGAATCCTTTAAGAACACTGTTGATAAAATAAAGAATGTTAAATTATTTGATTCTACAATTATTAATCAGTTTAATGAAATTTCCACAACTTTAAATAATATTGCAGGAATTGTACATAAATCAGCGGAATATTCTTCTATATTAAGACAGCAACTTGAAGCTATTCAGCGATTAGCTGAACAAATAAATAAATTAAAAATCGACTTACCTGATGAAAAACCGTTGAAAGAACTGCAAATGACTGCCCATTTTATTTCTGAAACCTTGAAAATTATGAATGAAGCAAATGCTACGAAGAGTCTTGAAAATTTAGCCTATATTGCAGGAAAACGTTCAGGGAACAATTTGTAGTGAAAATTGATTAAAAAATAGAAAGGTATATTATAAATTATAGTGAGATTGAGAATAGGTGTGAAAAATAATTTTCTAAAATTAAAAAAACAAATACAATGAAGAGTGCAAGAGATGTAAAATTCGTTATTTATCAAGTCCTTTACATCTTTGTAGTATGCGTAATAGCACTCAAAGGTGCAAATATAGATTTGGTTGAAGTTATATCTAAAAAGGATATAGTTAAAAAACAATATGCAGATTCTTTAAAGGCCTTTATAGATTCTATGTTAGCATTAGGATTAGTGCCCAAACTTGATTTTGATAGTGCTGTTAATTTTGAAGATTTCCAGAAATTACAGTCTCAGTTAATTCAAATGAGAACTCAGCTGTCTGTTGTACAAACACAACCCCAAATAAAGCTTGAGCAACCACAAATAATTAAACCTGAAGAGATTAAGAAAGAAGAAGAAGAAAAACCTTTGGAAGAGAAAAAAGTCCAGGCTGATGTTCAAATACAAAGTTCTTTTACTCAATACCTAACCTATACAATTAAAAATCCATACAACGGAACTTTGGTAATATCAGCTGATGGAAGAACACTTGCCAGTATTCCTCCAGGGGGCTCTGGTACATTTACGCTGGGAGGTGAAAAAAGTATAACATTTAGAGTAGGTGAATCTTCTGATACTAAACCTATACAGAAAAAACCACCGCCAGAAATTACTATGAAGCGAATGGCTCGTTCTGGTGAGGGTGTTTCTTTAAGGGAAATTCAAAATACAACTGGATATAGGATATATATTAAAGATATTGCTCCCGATCAATTAAAAGTTACATTTTCTGGTCCAGTCAGAGTTACTCAATCGGCTGCTGGAGTTTATGATGTTACATTGAACTTTTTGACTTCAAAATCTGCATTTGATGCCTGGACAGAAGGTAAAGATGAACCTTATTCAGTTGCATTCAATGTTACTGTCGTAGATGCTGCAGGAAATAAAATAACGCGTCAGGGTGTCTTTCAATTTTCTGAATGGTGATAAATTATTGTAATGGATTTATTAAATTTTTGTTATTAAATTTGATATCTTAAAAAATGACAAATTAATTATATTAAAATGAATAAAAAAAGATTAATTTTTAGCCTCATCCTTATTTTTTGTTCTATAATATTTTTACAGGTGAGTTATGTTTTTGCACAGGAAGAAAGTGAAACTGATCCAAGAACATGGAAATATTTCAGGATAATCGCTCGGGCTCAGGATGATAGCGTGTTTATTAAATTGCAGGATGAATTATTTATTGACCCTAAACTTGAGAGTTATGCTATTACTGTTAATATAATTGACCCTCAGGTTCAGACAGTGATTATAGGTGATGAAACTTCTCCGGATGCCCAAAGATTTGCATGGTCACAATTATCAAAAGAAACACAAGATAAGTTAATAAACTGGACGGGAACCAATAAAATTAATCTGCGGGAAGCAAAATTAGATTATGGTTCTGTATTTTTAAGGGTTATAAAAAAGATTAAGATTAAAGAGCTAATTGCCCCTCCTAAAAAGGTTAGAGAAATTGTTAACACCACTGCTTATCAGAACCCATATTTGCAGGTTTTTGGCGGTGACCCACTTGGTATACCACTAAAAAGAGGATTTGGATTTTCTTTCTATACAGGAACTCCTTATTCAGGACCATTAGAAACAGATAAAGTAGGTGCGAATTTCCATTTACTTGGTGCTTCGATTGGTGTGAGTACTAGAATTAAAGAGTTAGTATTAAAGCACCAGGCAGGAGCAACAGCTGGAGAAAGTGAGAGTAAGTTTGGCAAATATAACAATTTATTTACACCAAAACTCGGGCTCGACGTTTCGTATGTTATTCCTTTTGGTAATTTCTTCCAGGTTGGATATTATACAGTTCTTGATTCCGGTGACTATGACCCGCCTCTAAGAGTAAGAGTAGAAGGCGATACTACATATATGCCTAATAGTGTAATTGTCGATGAAAGTTTCTTTAATTGGGAATTTAGATATCCCTTTAGAGCTTTAGGTTCTACCCGTGCTAAAGTTTATGTCGCAAGTTATTTAGGTGAAACTCATATAGGATTTTCAGCGAGAGAAATGAGGTTTGCTGGTTCTGTCTTCGATTTAAGAATAAATGCAACCCTTGCTGGCAGAAGAAATTTCCAACTATTAATAGAAACTTTAATATCTGATGTTGGGGAAGGTTTCTCGCTAACAGGGTTTGCTTTTGGGCCATCAATAAGAATGACAAAAACACCAAGCGGAAGTTTTGGTGTTGTTTGTGTTATGATTAATGGAAGATTTAAGATTGGTGATTACTTTGAAGAAAAGTGAGTTATTTTTAAATTAATTAAATAATTTATTTTATAAAATATTTAAGGGGAAATGAAAAAATTGTTTTTTGGTGGGATTTTAATAATCCTGTTCAGTTGGACAGGATTTTTATTTTCCCAGGAATATGAAGAATGCTGTGACGAACTTGAAACTGAGGAACAGCATTCGAAATTTTTTAAAGATTTGAAAGATGCCAGAGAAAAAAAGAAAGCTCTGGAAATTGAAATAAAAAATCTGACTTTAGAAATTAATAACCTTGAAAGCGAAGCTGCCGATAAGGATAAAATGCTTACTGAATTAAAGGAGGAATATGACAATCTTGTTAAATCTTTAAACTTGAGCGATTATGATTATAAATTTTCTGAAACTGAAAATGTAATTAATAATAGAATTGGTACTCCTGTAAAAGCAAGAGAAAATTATTTTGATGAAATCTCCCTTTCCAAAGCAAAATGTTTGCCGTTATATCAACAACGATATGAAAATATGTATGCAAAATTAATTAAGTGGGAAGAAGATGTAACTAAGATAGTTGTTAAAGAAGAAAAATTTAACCAATATACTGTAGTAAAAGGTGACTGTTTATGGAAAATTGCAGAAAAAAAAGAGATCTATGGTAATGCAATGTTCTGGTCAAAAATTTGGGAAGCTAATAAATCAGGAGTGATTTCAGCACCTAAGGGAACCCCGACTAAAATTGTAAAGCCGGATTTAATATATCCTGGACAGGTTTTAAGAATACCTGAATTAACCGAAATAGAGAAAAAGATTATTTCAGATAAAAAACAAATAAAAAGAAAAGAACGAAAGCCTAAAATTTCTCCAAAGAAAAAGGATAAAAAATAAAAGATTAAATTTTTAAATTTTAAAACTTCTTAATGCAGAATTTTAAGATGTGCTCCAAAAGCACCGTCAATGTGATGTATATGGGGGAAGGTTTCGATAAATCCTTCACTATTTACTACATTTTCATTTACGAATTCTTTTGCGTTAACTATGGAGAATTCTGGATGCTTTTCAAGAAATATTTTAATTACATCTGAGTTTTCTTCTTCTTCTATTGTGCATGTACTATAGATTATTGAGCCACCAGGTTTAAGATATTTTATTGAATTTTCTAACAATTCTAATTGAATTTTTTGAAGTTTGGGAATGTCTTTTGAATCCCTTTTCCACTTTATTTCTGGCTTCTTAGATATAACTCCAAATCCTGAACATGGTGCATCAATCAATACTTTATCAACTCTGCCTATTATTTTTGATTTAAGAATCTCTGTTGTTGGATTTGCTATATCATCGTGGAGAATTGTAATATTAGTTAGCTTATATCTGTCAATATTTCTTTTCATAGTTTCTGCTCTTGATAGATATTTATCTACTGCTACGATATATGCTTTACCGTTTGAAATTTCTGACATATGAATCGTTTTCCCCCCAGGGGCAGCACACGCGTCCAGAATCAATTCATTTTCGCCTGGGGAAACAAGATATGAAATTAGTCCGGCACTTTCATCCTGAATTGAAAAATAACCATTCTTAAAGTATTCATCCTCTTGAAACTTAGAGAATATTTTAACATTAAAAAATTCTTGCAAATAATTTGCTTTAGAGTATATTAATCCTTTTTGATTTAAATATTCTGTAAATTCCTGCTCTGTAATTTTTAATCGGTTGTATCTTAATGTAAGGTTGGGTCGCTTATTATTCGCTTCACATAGTTTCTGTGTTTCATCAAATCCGAATCTTTGTATCCACCGTTTTACAAGCCAATTTGGATGTGATTGGATTATACCGAGATAGTTTGCTTCATCTATTTCTCTCGTGGGCCATACAAGGGAATCCAATGTTCTAATTATCGTTCTCAATAGTCCATTTACAATCCCGGCATGTTTTTCACCGTGTATTCTTTTAACAAATTCTACCGCTTCATTCACTGCTGCTGAATAAGGGATTTTATTTAAAAATAGTATCTGATAAAGAGCAACTCTCATTGCATTTTTTATTTCAGGAACACATTTTTCATAATTACCCCTATAAAAGCCATTTAGAAACCAATCTAACCTTCTAATCCATCTAACAACACCATGTACTAATTCATTTAAGAGTGATTTATCAAATTCATTCAGGAATTGATTGTTTTTTAATTCATTATCTATCAATTTATCAATATATGCATCAGATCTTTCATGCCGGCAAATTATCTTAACGGCGCAAGAGCGAGCATCTTTATATAGTGGATTATCATAATTCATAATTGAACCCGGATCATCTTCCTTTCTGTTTTTAATTATTTTTTTTATTTCTTCTAAATCGTCTGTTTCAGTTGATATTTCTTCAGACTCCTTTTTGAATTCATCTCCATTATACTTTTCATCTTCATTTGCCTTTGAATGTTCCTCAGAGTTTAAATTATTAAGATTATTTTGAAAATTTGAATCTTGCATAACTTTATAAAATAAAATAAAGAAACATTAATAAAAATTGTTTTCGTCAATCAAAATTATCAATGATGTTTTCTCCTTCATCATTTATTATAATAACCGGACACTTATCTATAGAATTTAAAAAGTGTTTACCATAGGATTTAGCTATTATTCTCTTGTCAAGTATTACAATTATACCTTTATCTGATTTATTTCTTATTAATCTACCAATACCCTGACGAAATTTAAATATAGCTTCCGGAAGAGAATATTCTAAAAAACTATTTCCACCTTTAGAATCTATATATTCCATTTTTGCCTGTATTAAAGGGTGATCAGGGACCTGAAATGGTAATCTTGTTATTATTAAGTTAGTTAATGCTTCACCCGGTACATCAACGCCAAGCCAAAAACTATCAAGACCAAATAAAACGGAATCTATGTCATTTTTAAACATATCAAGCAATATCTTTCGCGATACCCCCTCACTTTGAATAAAAAAGGAAATATTATCTTTTTCAAGATTTTCTCTTAGTTCTTCTGCTACTTTATTAAGAGCGGTTGAACTTGTGAATAGTACAAGTGCCTTTCCTTGTGTTTTTCTTATAAAATGATAAATCCAATCTTTTAAGCAAATATAATAATCATCTTTTTCTTCGACTGGTGGAAGTGGTATATTATAAGGAATATAAATTTTTACCTGATTATAAAAATCAAATTGTGTGGGCAATAACAATTCCTTTGCAACTTCTCCACCAAGTCTTTTCTTAAAATAATTAAAGTCTTTTTTAATTGATAATGTTGCACTTGTAAGGATACATGAATTATCTGGTTTAAAAATATTTTTTCGAAAATAATCTGATAAATCAATTGGTGAAGTGTATAATGATATGTTTGAATCTGGTTTTAATGATGATAATTCTACCCAATACACATAATTCTCATTTCCCCTTGATTGACTAATAAATTCATCAATCATAATATTAAATTCTAAAAACTTTAGTCTATAATCATTTAATTCATTTTCTTCAAGATCATTTTTACAATACTTATTTAATTCCCCTAATTTTGATGCTAATAATTTTATTTCATCTTTTAAAATATTTTGAGTGAAGTCTGGTTCCTGAACCCTTACTGCAAATTTTTTCTTGTTAATATTAATAAAAAAGATTTCCCTTATCCTCTGAAAAAATGTGGAATTTAGATAATGTAAATTTTCAATTATCGGAATTATCGTTAATAAATTTGGGAATGTTGCTAAAAACCCCCTTTTAGTTTTTGGATTATAAAGTTTATTTAAGTGATATTTTATCATTTCTCTTGAAATAGAAGGGACAATATGTTCTGATGCTACATTTTCAAGCGTTTGTGCTTCATCAAAAATTAAAAAATCATTTTTATATAAATACCCCTCTGAATCTGATTCTTTATATGCTTCAAACAATGTGAAAAATAGATGATGGTTAATTATCACTATATCTGCTTCTGCAAGTTTATGTTTTGCTTTTTGATAAAAACATTTTGTGGTCTCGATTGGCCCACAGGTTTTATTTGTACATATACCATGTTCTGCGCAGATATTTTGCCAAACACTCATATTGATTGGAAAATCAATGTCTGACAATGTTCCATCCTGAGTTTTTCTACTCCATATTTCTATCTCTTCTAAACTTAAAATTTCTGTATCATTGAAAAGAGTATTTGATTTTTCTAAAGCTATTTCTAATCGGTTTGGACACAAATAATTATTTTTTCCCTTAATGATTGCAGATTTGAATTCCACGGGTAATAATTTATGCAATGTAGGTAAATCTTTATGTATTAATTGCTCCTGAAGATTTATTGTATTAGTTGATACTATTGCTTTTTTATTTTCTTCTTTTGAATAATAAATTGCGGGGACAAGGTAAGCGAAGCTTTTTCCAATACCTGTAGGTGCTTCTATAAATATATGTTCTCTGTTTATCAGAGTATCATAAATTGAAAGAGCCATTTTTAATTGTGATTCACGGAATTCAAAATTCTCAAAGTTTTTTGCCAGTATTCCATGTTCTGAAAAAAATTCTTTAATAGCTTTTCTCGTGTTCATAATATAAAATTACCTAAATTATTAATCTTATTTTGAGTAAAAAAATATATACATTAATAGTTAAAATTTCACTGCTTATGATTATGTAAAATATTAATTTAGTATAAAAATACAAGATGAGAAAGCTTACCCATGACGAAATAAAATCAATGAGAAAAAATCTTCTCGATATTAAGAATTACAAGCGAAATCCTGTGTATGTAGTTTGTGAAAATATACGCAGTATTTATAATGTAGGAGCAATTTTCAGAACTTCAGATGCTGCACTTGTCGAGAAAATTTATTTAACCGGTTATACTCCAGCACCACCACGTAAAGAAATAGAAAAAGTTGCTTTGGGGGCAACTTTAAGTGTGCCTTGGGAATATAGAAAAGATGCAATAGAAGTTGTTGAAGAATTAAAAGAAAAAAATATAAAAGTTTTCGTTCTTGAGATTACGGATTTAAAAAAATATTACTGGGAAATTACAAAAGACGATTTTCCAATGGCTATTATCGTAGGAAATGAAATTACAGGTGTTTCAAAAGAATTGATATCTATTGCTGACTCATCAATTGAGATTCCTATGTTTGGGATTAAACAGTCTTTAAATGTTGCAGTTGCTTTTGGGATTGCAGTTTATGAAACAGTAAAGATATCGCTTCAGAATGGGGAACTGAAATAAACCAAAATTAATATTCCCTTTTATAAATAAAATCTATTAAACTATTAAGAGCAATTTTGGCGTCGGAATTTTTAAAAATTTTTAAATTTTCTTTTGCAAGTTCACAATAATATTTAGTTTTTTTATTCGTATGCTCAATTCCGCCATAGTCGTTTACAAAATCATAAACAACATTGAATTTTTTTAGAGAATTACTTTTAATTAATTTAATAATTTCATAGGAAATTTTTTGAGGAGCATGGTTCAATGAGTATAATAAAGGTAATGTAAACTTTTTTTCTTTTATATCATTACCAATAGATTTACCAAGTAATTTTTTCCTGCCCATGTAATCAAGTAAATCATCTCTTAATTGGAAAGCGATACCTAAATTTTCACCGAAAGCAGATAAACTATTGATATAATCCTCATTATCTGTAGCACTGAAAGCGCCAAGTTTGCAGCATGTTTTAATTAAGGAAGCTGTTTTGTTTGATATTACTTCGAAATATGTTCTCTCCGTTGCATCAAATTTCCTTGACCTTTGTATTTGCATAAGTTCTCCTTCACTCATTCTCTTAACTGCTTCAGAAAGTATTTTTAAAAATTCAAATTCATTATTTTCAAGAGAAAAGAGTAAACCTTTTGAAAGTAAATAATCTCCTATCAATACTGCTGCTTTGTTTTTCCAGATAGCATTTATTGAAGCTATTCCTCTTCTGACTTTTGCATCATCAACAACATCATCATGTATAAGTGTAGCTGTATGCAACAACTCTACCAAGATAGCTGCAGTATAAGTCCTGTCATTTACACCTCCGACAAGTTTTGCGCTGAGTAAAACTAAAATAGGTCTGATTTTCTTTCCTTTTTGTTTAAGAATGTATTTCAGAATAATATCAAGAAGAGTAATCTTGGATTTAAGAATTGAAGAAAATCTCTTTTGAAATTCTCTTAAATTTATTTCTATTGGTTTTATTATTTCTTTATTCATCAATTTAGGTATTTATCTGAGATGGTTTTTTCTCAGAGTATTTACATATTAATATACTAATTTCATAAAGCAACAATAATGGAATTCCAAGTAATAATTGACTTGCAATGTCCGGAGTAGGAGTTAAAATTCCGGCGAGAATTAAAATTAATACTATAGCATGTCTTCTGTATTTCTTCATAAAGTTCTTTTTAAGAATTCCAAGTTTAGCAAGAATAAATGTTATAACAGGTAGTTCAAAGACAATACCACCTACAAAAATCATAGACAGTAAAAAAGATAAATACTCATCAACAGCAATTTGATTTTCAATATAAGTTGAACCAAACTTTGCAAAAAAACCAAGTGCGATAGGTAAAAAAATAAAGTATATAAAAGCAATGCCTGTTAAGAAACAAAATATAGTAAAGAGTATTATGAGAGAAATATATTTTCTTTCATTTGGTAATAAACCGGGTTCTATAAATTTCCAGAATTGGTAAATTATAACCGGGATACTTAAAATCACGCCACCCATTATGATAACTTCGAGATATAATGTTACTTGACCATAAGGCTTTAAATTAATGATATTTAAAGGTGGATTAGTATTTTTAGCAGGGTTTAAAAGGATATTCGTAATAACATAATCTGAAAAAATGCCTATTAAAACTGAACATACGACAATTGCAATTAATGATTTGATAATTCTCCACCTCAATTCTTCAAGGTGGTCAAGAAAATTCATATCTTTATCAGTACTTTGAACTTCATCAATAGGCATACATAGGAAATTTCGAAGTTAACTTTAATACTTCATTTTTAACTTCTTCTTTTACCTTTTCATCATTTGGATTTGATAAAACACGGTTTATAAATTCTGCAATTAATTCCATTTCAGTTTCTTTCATTCCTCTGGTGGTTAATGCTGGTGTCCCTAATCTAATTCCACTTGTTATCAATGGACTTTTATCATCAAACGGAACAGCATTTTTATTACAGGTTATTCCAACTTCATCTAATGCTTCCTGTGCTGCTTTTCCTGTCAGGTTCTTATTTCTTAAATCGATTAACATTAAATGATTGTCAGTTCCGTTTGAAATAATTTTATAGCCATAGGAAATAAGTTTGTCCGCAAGGGTTTTTGCATTTTTAATAATTTGTTTCGCGTAGTCTGTAAAACTGTCTTCAAGTGCTTCTTTAAAAGCAACTGCTTTCGCTGCAATTACATGCATTAATGGTCCACCTTGTACACCTGGCATCACCATTGAATCTATTAATTCACTCATCATTTTTACTCTTCCGGATTTTGGAGCTTTTAAACCAAATGGATTTTCAAAATCCTTTCCGATTAATATCATTCCACCTCTTGGTCCACGTAATGTTTTATGTGTAGTTGTTGAAATGACATGACAATAAGGTATTGGGTCATCAAGCAATTTTTTTGCAATTAATCCTGCTGGGTGTGCTATATCTGCGAAAAGAAATGCACCTACCTTGTCGGCTATTTCTCTGAATATTTTATAATTGATATTTCTTGAATATGCACTTGCCCCGACGGTTATCATTTTAGGTTTTTCTCTTTTTGCAATTTCTTCTACCATATCATAATCAATATAACCAGTATCAGGATGTACACCATAAGCACAAAAGTCATATAGTTGTCCCGAAAAATTTACTTTTGAACCATGTGTTAAATGACCACCATGGGATAAGTCCATTCCCATGACTTTATCTCCTGGTTTTACAAGTGTAAAATAAACTGCCATATTTGCCTGGCTTCCAGAATGAGGTTGTACATTTGCATATTCTGCATCGAATAGTTGTTTTGCTCTATCGCGGGCAAGATTTTCGGCCACATCAACAAATTCACACCCTCCATAATATCTTTTACCCGGATATCCCTCTGCGTATTTATTAGTCATTACAGAACCGAGCGCCTCAATTACTGCATTTGAAACAAAATTTTCAGATGCAATCAATTCTAATTTATTTAATTGTCTCTGAGTTTCATTCTGGATTGCATTATAAATATCAATATCGGTTTTTTGTAAGTTTTGCATAATATTTAGCCTTTAATTTTTTATAACGAATTAAGTTTATTAACTCTTCTTATATGTCTTTCTTCTTCTTCAAATTTTGTGTTAAAGAAAATATTCAAATATTTTATAGCAGTGCTAAAATCAATTGTGTCTGCTCCAAAGCAAATCACATTTGCATTATTGTGTTTTCTTGACATTTCTGCTATTATCTCGGAAGTTGCATTTACTGCTCTGACTCCTTTAACTTTATTTGCTGCTATTGAAACACCAATTCCGCTTCCACATATTGCAATACCATATTTTGCTTTTCCTTCTTTAACACTGGTTGCCACTAAATATGCAAAATCAGGATAATCAACACTATCCTTAGAATTTGTTCCGAAATCAATTACATTAAAATTTTCAGATTCAAGGTACTTTTTTAATAATTCTTTAAGTTCATATCCTCTGTGGTCACTGCCTATTGATATTGTAGTTTTATCTGTCATAAATATTTTTAATTAAATTATTTTTCTTCTTCACTTACTCTTATAAACCATAATTCACCGAAATTAAAGCCGGCATTTATTTTGAAAATATTATCTCTGATTAAACCACTTCCTGTTTTTCCTCTGTTTGCAAAAGAAATACCGATATCAATTGAATTATATTGACTTATTGGAATTCCTATTCCTGCGCCGATACCAAAGGAATTAATTGATTCTCCATTTATAAAAAGATTTGTCTTTTCATAAAATGCTCCGAATCTATAATATTTATTTGTCCAGAAAGTTTCAGATTCAGGTTTTGAAGGGGGAGTTATTTCTATACCGAAACCAAATCTCATAGAATTTTGAAGATTTGTTGATATTTGATTACCAACTTTGTATTGACTCCATTGCTGCCATAAAAAATCACCTGAAACAATTAATCTATCTCCGAATTTATTCATTATACCGATACCCAGCGCTTGCGGATATTTTATATCTGATGCTGTTAAGGAACTCGTATCTAATCCCACAGTTGTTTGGTTGATAACTTCTGCTTCGGACGATAAATTATATTTCATTTGATAAAGAAAAGCAATTGTTAATTCTTCGCTTTTCAATTCAGTAAACATTCTTCCGAGATTAAATGCTAACCCAAATTTTAGAAATGAACCTGATATATTATTCTCGGTTCTTCTATATGAATTTGTGTATTGAGAATTGTTAAAATCAAGAAAAGCGAGTTTTTTTATATTTCCGAATGAATAATTGTATTCTATTCCAGCACTAACATTTTTTAAACCTGCGAAGCACATTCCAAGATTAATTCTTGTTAAGCCCCCATTTCCTGCATACGTTGCTTTTACAGGTAAACCGTATGAATATGTATTATAAACAATTTTATAATTTATCTGATTCATTTGATTGAAGCCTAAATTTAAAGCCCAACCTAAATCTTTATCAATAGGAATACCGATATTGAATCCGGATACATCTGCATTAGATATTGTAGAATTTTTATTCCCATCTGTAGAATTTAGAAAATCAAATTCAAAACCAAATGAAACTACAGTATTGGTTAACTTAAAATTTATGGCTGGATTTAGACTGTTGACATAATTACCGGTTAAAGCTATCCCTAAAATTCCCATTCCTTCTGTTCTATTGCTAACATAATATTGTTGTTCACCTAATCCATAAATTGTATAAGGAGAACCTACGTTAAACTCTTCTTGTGAAAATAGCAGAGAAGTTTGAAAAATTATTAAAAGAAGTGAAAATACGAATGCTAAACTTTTCATCTTGGAGTATATCTAATTATTAGTAAAGGTCTTTTTGTAGCGTCTAAGATACTTTGTGAATAAAAGGCATATTTATCTAAACCCTGATAATCATATACATAATTTAATAGCACACCATAATTAGGAGCACCCATATTCCATTTTTGGAATATGTATTGCATTCTGATTGTATAAGTTATTGAATCTTTTTTTGAAGTAAAAAACAAAATCCCATCCGTTTGAATATTACCTGTAGTGTCTGTTACTCTGCTGAAAGCAATTCTTGAATCGCTTCTGTTTTTTATAAATGAGTTTGACTCATCTAATTTAAATTCCAGATATGCTTCATTTATAGTCACATTTTGCGGGAGTTTTCCAAGGTCAAATTTTAATATACTTCTATAGCTTATTCCTGTATTAAGAATAAATCTGTCTTGTGGAATTAATATATTTGTTACATTGCTTAGTGTTACTGATTCAGAAGAACTTAATTTTATTGTATCTATTTTTGTTCCTTTTTGAACTACTGCCGTTATGTATGGTTTTATGCTATCAGTGAGTATTAAGCTTGAATAAAATCCTTTAATTGATGTAGATAATGTAGTTGGTACAAAAGCTATTCCGTTATTGTTATAAGGATAATTGGAATTTGCTGCTTTCCACAACCATTTCCGTACTATTGATGTATCGATAGGAATTCCTATTGTTGTTGTATCAGAAAGCGTACCTGTATATGAGCCAAGTAAATCTGTTCCAATATATGAATTATTAAATTTATCGTAAGTAATTGTACTAAATGTTATTGTATCTGTTAAAGGATAAATATTGAAGGAAGTTATTCCTAAGGAATCCTGAAAATAATAGTTGTTATATGTTAAATAGACATTTGCGGATAAGACTGTGCAACTATCATAATTAGAAGTTATATCCTTAAATTTCAGAAGAAATTTTGACTCATAGTTTTGATACAAACCAATCAAAGAGAAATATGATGGATAAGTATTTATATATTCAAGAAAACTTAAGGCTGAAATTTGCATTGTATCTGTTTCAGAATTCAAAACTACTGTGCCTAATGTATCGTTACCGGGTAAAAAATTCAGTCCGAGATCATTAGGCTCTTGTTCACAACCCCAGAACCCAATAATTGATAATCCAAGCAAAGTAACAAAAACACTAAAGAATTTTAATAAATTTAATCTTAAACTCATAACTTTATTAAATACCTTATTCATTTAAAAAATAATATATCATTCAAAATAATATTTATTAATAAAACATTCAAAATATTTAACTATAAAAATTTATATTGTCGGGGAATATAATTTTATTATAGACGCTTTTTAAACTATGTGTTTTCAGTATCCTGTTTAGTAGTGGATTTTAATTTTTTAGTCTCCTTCTTTACAAATTTAGCCGCTTCAAGAAGGTTTTTTGCTACATAATCTATTTTTATATTTCTTTCCTCGCATTCTTTTAAATCTTGTTTACCATACCCGGTTAAAACAAGTATTTTCTTCAACCCTGCATTTTCCGCACATTGCATATCCTTTAATGAATCTCCGATTAAATAACTTTCCTGTAAACTTATGTTATATTTTGTTTGAGCATCGAGTATCATACCGGTAGCTGGTTTTCTGTAAATACTTTCAACTCTAAATTCTTCAACAATTCCATCTATATGATATGGAGAGTAAAAAATATCATCTATTAAACACTCATTATTTACCGTAAGAAGTCTTTTAAATTCATTATGTATATCTTCTAATTCTTCTAACGTTAAAAGCCCATGAGCAACAACGGATTGATTGGTTGTAATAATATTTAAGAAACCAAGTTTTTTAAAAATCTTAAGAGCTTTTTTAACTCCAGGGAATATTATGATTTCTTCTTTTCTGGTTAAATAATTTATATCTTTATTTAATGTCCCGTCTCTATCTAAAAATATTGCTTTCAAGGTTTTTTATTTATTTTATAATTTTGTTAATTAAATAAAGATAACTATCTATGGGCAATAAGCTTATATAGTTCCATATATTTTTTAGCGGAAGTTTTCCACGAAAAATCCTGATTCATTGCATTTCTGATCATTGAACACCATCTTGATTTATTGTTATGATAAACGGATAAAGCAAGTTTTACAGTATTTAGGAAATCCTTTGGATTATATTTTTCAAAAACAAAACCATTACCTTCTGGTTTATTATAATTTATTATTGTATCAGCTAATCCACCGGTTTTTCTAACAACAGGAATTGTTCCATAACTTAAGCTATACATTTGATTGTATCCACAGGGTTCATATCTTGATGGCATTAAAAATATATCAGCACCGGCTTCTATATGATGAGCGAGTTCCTCATCATATCCTATATGAACGATTAATTTTTCAGGATATTTTTTCTTGGCTTGTAATAAAAATTTCTGATAATGCTCTTCACCTCTTCCTAATATTATCATTTGTATGTTTTCTTTCATTAATTCAGGTAATATTTTTACCACTAAATCAAATCCCTTATGATCTACAAGTTTTGTAATCATTCCGATTAAGGGTACATCTTCTTTATATTCAAAATTGAATCTTTTCAGTAACTCTCTTTTATTCTCATATTTTAATGGAATTTCCTGGTATGTATATCTGTAATAAATTATTTTGTCAACATTTGGACTCCAGACAGAATAATCTATCCCGCTTAATATTCCAATAATATCTTTTTTCCTTTTTATTAAAACATCCTCAAGTCCTTTATTTATTTCTTTATCAGTAAGGATTTCCTCCGCAAATTTCTTACTGACGGTCGTTATTTTATCAGCATATATTAACCCGGTTTTAAGAAAATTGAACTTATTATTCTGTCCTTGCAATTGTTCTTCAAAAACAGTTTCAGGGAGGCCGGTCTTATTGAATGATGATTTTGGGAATATTCCCTGCTTGACTAAATTGTGAATTGTAAGAACAGTTTTTATTCCTTTTATATGTTCATTTTTCTTGTATATCCTTTTGAGCATAGCAGGTATAAGGCTCGTTTGCCAATCATTACAATGAATAACATCGGGTTTCCATTGTAATATTTCTAAAATTTCAATTACTGCTTTGGAAAAAAACAGAAATCTTTCATCATTATTAGAAAATTCCTTCTTTGTTCGTGGGTTATAATATATCCCTTTGTTCTTGAAAAAGTCATTGTTTTCTAATAAGTATATTTGAGCCTTTGTATTCTTGCCATGAATGAAAGATGATTTTATACTGAACTTCACCTGTTTACCAAGAAAATCTATTTTTATATCTTTTAAACGTTTTATTTCATGAATTTGTAATCGCCGCTCATCTAAAGGCCCATACTTTGGAGTTATAATTCTGACTTCATTGCCAAGAGAGTTTAATGCCTGAGGTAAAGAATTTGAAACATCTGCTAATCCCCCTGTCTTTGAATATGGGAATACTTCCGATGTTACAAAAAGAACGTTATATCCTTTTTTCATTTAAGAATTTAATTTTTACAAAATTACTTTTATATCTTTAGATATTCAATACAATTATTTAGTTATAAAACCAAATAATTAATATATTATTTAAAGTAAGTTTATATGCATATATGAATTTTCTTTTAGTAATATATTTTATCCAATTATATTTTTTTAATTAAATTTTAGTTTTATATTCAATTACTTTTGTTATGAGCAAGATATATTATTATTACTTTTTATGAAAAATTTTTTTATTATTTTGTTTGCATTTTTCATTGTTTTAATTTTCGGGTTTCATTTTCAAACTAATCAGTTTAAATATGTAGGGGTTACAAAGTGTGTAAGTTCTTGTCACAAATCAGAAAGACAGGGAAAACAACTCGAAATATGGAAAAACTCAAAACATTCAATAGCATGGAAAACTCTTGAAACAGATGCAGCGAAAATAATTGCTGCTGATAAAGGTTATAAAGAGATGCCAACAGAAATACCTGAATGTATCAGGTGTCATTTAATTGGCAGAGATTTCACTCCGGAAGATTTATCCGCTACATTTGAAATACAGGAAGGGGTACAATGTGAAAGTTGTCATGGGGCTGGTTCCGGGTATATGAAAATGTCAATAATGAAGGATGTAAATAAATCAATTGAAAATGGTTTGATAATATATAAAGAAATAAATAAACTTTGTATAAATTGTCATAATGAAAATAGCCCTATAAAAAAGGATTTTGATTTTGAAAGTTCCTGGGATAAAATAAAACATTATAAACCTTGAATAGAATAAAAGGAACATATATAAAATTTTATTACTATTTTTTATTTATTTTAATATTGATTGGTATTAATATATCAAATGCTCAAAATTTAAATTTTAGAGTAAGTTCATTTTTTTATTCCTTTGAAAGATATGATTCATTAAGCCCATCAGGAGAAAAGTATTCACAAAAATTTTTAAAAGGGTATCAAAATTTACTCTTTGATATTACAAAGAAGGATTGGTCATTTAATACCAACTTTCAAATTGAAGAAGATGTAATAGGGAAAACAGGTAAAGGATTTAATTATAGGTTTTACTCCGTTTTTATAAAAAGAAATAATATTTTTAATCTTATTGATTTGAAAGTTGGAAGGCAGTATGTTTCTGCTGGAACAGGTCGTGGAACTATTGATGGGCTTTTCTTGAAACTTAAACTTGGGAAGGAAAAAGAATATCAGTTGAAAAGTTATATTGGTGCCAATACTCCCTTTTCTTATGATTTCAGTAATTACGGGAAACTTTCAGAAAATTATTCTTTTGGTGCTCAATTTTCTTATTATGGAGTAAAGGACTTATCTCTCTCTTTAAGCTATTTTGTAAAACGTAGCAAACCGGAATCTTATTATACAATCAGGCCCGATAGTATTTTCAATCCTAAAGAATTATTAATAGATATCGATGAATTTGACAGTAAACTTACCGGAATAGATTTAGTTTACGACAAGAAGTATTTATCTTTTTTTAGTAAACTTTATTATGATATTAATTTAAAAAGATTTTATCGTTGTGAAGTAAATTTAAGTTATAATATTTTTAAAACTCTTAGATTAAATGTTGGTTATAATTATAGGGAACCGCAAATTAGTTATAATACAATATTTTGGGTATTTAATCACAAACAAACTCAGGAATTGGAAGGGGGGGTAGATTTTATCTTAAAAGAAAAATTTAATATTTATACAAGGATTTCTAATGTATTTTATAATAATGATAATTCATTAAAAATTTCTATTGGTTTTCTACATCCATCTTATGGAATATCTGTAATTAAACATACAGGGTATTCTGGTGAATCTGAAGGGATTTATGGTTATTTTAATTATGAAATAATTAATAAAAAATTATCATTAACGTCAGGACTTAACTTTTCAAGTTACAAGTTAGATAATTATCTAAACTCCAGAGAAACTGCTATAGCAGGAATAATAGGATTTGTTTATTGTCCAATAAATAAATTGAATTTAAATATGCAAGGTCAGTTTATCAAAAACAGAATTTATAAATTCGATACCAGGATTTTAGTCGGTATCAGTTATTGGCTTTTTACAAAGTTATAATATTTAAATCTAATGAGAATCTTGAAATATTATTCTGTTTTTATCGTTTGTTTAATAATTTATATATTGTTGTCTTCTTATTCTTTACACTTTAATATTGAGTATCAGAGAAATGATAACAGAGATATAATAAAATTTAATCACAGCATTCATATCAAAGAATTTAAAATAAAATGTATTACCTGTCATAGAAAAGCGAATAACTCTGAAAATGCCGATGATGCTCTAACTCCTGATAAACCATCCTGTGCTAAATGTCATGATGTTAATGATGAAAACAGTTGTTCAATTTGTCATTATGAAAAAGTTTTTAAAAAATTAATCCCTACAGTTAAAGAATTAAATTTTTCTCATAAAATTCATCTTAGTTTAGGGCAGGAATGTGGTAATTGTCATATCAATATGATGAATTATAAATATTCTGGGGACAATCCTCAAAAATTTCCATCTATGGAATTTTGTTACAATTGCCATAATTCTGAAAAAGATATTTCAAATTCATCTTCAGGAGAATGTGAAGTATGTCATAAAAATCTGACTAACCTCATACCCCTTAATCATCTGAATTCTAATTTTTTAAATGAACATAAATGGGTATTTGAAGTTTCAGGTACAAATGATAATTGTATGATGTGTCATAGTGATTATTTTTGTCAGGTGTGTCATTCTCCTTTAGGATACACTGGCGAAAATAAAAAAAATAATTTTTATGCACCTTACTATACAAGAAATAACAGCAAAAGGATAGATAGAGCCGAGCTGCAAAAATTAACTCTTGTACATGAGCTCAATTATTTATATAATCACGGAATAGATGCCAAACACAAGAGTTTTGAATGCAAGACCTGTCATAATGTTTCAGACTTCTGCAGCTCCTGTCATTTAAATAATGGAAATATTATCACAGGCATTTTACCCAAAAGTCATTTAGAACCTAATTTTACTACTTTTGGAGTCAATACTGGTGGAGGTTTACATGCAAAATTAGCAAAACAGGATATTGAATTCTGCCAGAGTTGTCATGATGCTAATGGAGCTGATCCTATTTGTATTCGTTGTCATTTTGATAACGATGGAATTAAAGGTACAAATCCTGCAACGCACGAAAAAAATTTTTTAAAAGATGAAAAAGGTATCTGGCATAATACAAATGGAGCTATTTGTTATTTATGTCATACTGATTTAAATGCGAAACCAAATGGCAGAAAAGGAATAGGATTCTGTGGATATTGTCATTATTAAAAAAAATATTTAAAATGTTTAAGTTAAAGTACATATACTTTTTATTGTTTATTGGAATAATAATTTTTTTTAGTAATTGCAGTAAAATTTATGATGATTTGATATTTGCCCCTAAAGATGGTCAACATCCAGATGGCTGGTTAATAAAGACATCTTTAAATTTTCACGGTTTATATATTTATAACCACAAACTATGGAATCTTTCTACTTGTCAAAAATGTCATGGTTTAGATTATTGGGGAGGCTCTTCTGGTAAAGGTTGTTATGATTGTCATAAAGCCAGTCCGGAAGATTGCAGATTATGCCATGGTAATAATGTTAATACTATTTACCCACCAAAAGCACTAAACGGAGATACTTCTATACAATATATTGGGGTAGGGACTCATTCATCTCATTTAAAACCAAAGTATTCCGCTTCTACCGGATGTATCTGTTGTCATAAAAAGATTACTTCTTTTGAAGACCCTGTTCACATTGGAAATAATCCTGATGGTATTGCAGAGGTTACTTTTGATTCAACATCCGTTAAAATTACAGGTGGAATTAAACCAATCCCAGTTTGGGAAAGAAATACAGGCATTTGTGATGGTTCTTATTGCCATGGTAATTTTGTTAATGGAAATTATAGATTAATTAACCCACCGATAAATCCTTTGTGGACTTTACCAGCATCTGTGAAGTGTGGGTCTTGTCATGGAGATCCGCAAACAGAAAATCCTTTACCCGGTGGTAGTCATCCACAGGGATATACAATATATAATTGTTACCAGTGCCACGGGTCGGTTATTAATTCTCAAGGTATAATTATCAATAAAAATTTTCACATAAATGGTATTATAAATTGGAACTGAATTTTTACAAATATTATTTTATTATAGTGTATCTTTCATTATTAAATTTATTTTTTTAATGTAATGATATTTTCATATTTCGATAGAAAATCTGGAATGATAAATGAATAAATACTTTATATATTTATTATTTGCTTTATTTTCTTTGTATATTGTTTTATCATTTTTATTACCTATACCTTATATTCCTCTTTTAGGAGAAAAAGCAAGAATAATTTTTTATCATGTACCAACCGCATGGCTTGCAGTAATAGCATTTTTTATTTCCATGATGAATTCCATTACTTATTTAATTAAGCGGAATATCATTAATGATATAAAAGCATTTTCTTCAGCTGAACTGGGTTTTTTGTTTTGTATTCTTGCTACTATTACTGGTTCAATCTGGGCAAAATTTAGCTGGGGTAGTTTCTGGAATTGGGATCCCCGTGAAACTTCAATTATTTTTTTATTACTGATTTATGGTGCTTATTTTGCTCTTCGTTCTGCAATTGACAATTACGAACAAAAAGCACGTTTGGCTTCTGTTTATTCGGTAATTGCATTTGTTACAGTTCCTTTTTTTATTTTTGTTTTACCAAGAATTGTTGAGTCTTTACATCCCGACCCCATAATTAATCTTAGAGGTGAATTGAATATCGACTCAAATATGATGGCTTTATTTATTTTATCTCTGGTATCTTTCACTATGCTTTTTATTTGGCTATATAGTTTAAAAATAAGAATAGAAAAATTGTTTTTTGAAAATTATTTAAAAATAAATGAATACAATTAAAAATTTTCTTGAATCTAATTCTATTTACATTGTTTTAATTATTGCAATTATTATATGGATTGGAATTTTTTTATATATTTACAGACTTGAGAAAAAAGTAAAAAAATTTGAAAAAAATAATTGAATTTAACAGAATTTTATGAATAAAAAATTAAAGATTTTTATCGGTATTATTGTAATTTTGTTTTTTTCTATTTATGGGTTTATTACATTGCTGTCAAGCAAAATTGACTATGTTGATTTTAATACTGCAGCTAAACATTCCGGAAAAGAATTCGAGGTCAGGGGGAAATGGCTAAAAGATATGGAATATAAAAGTGATATGGAGTTTGTCTTTTTTATGAAAGATGATAATAATACAATTATGAAAGTAATTTATGAAAAACCGAAGCCAAATAACCTTGAACACGCTGAAACAATTGTTGTAAGGGGTAGAGTTAAAGAAAATATTTTTTACGCTACACAAATTCTTACAAAATGCCCTTCTAAATATGAATCTATAAATAAATAATCTATGTTTGGAAAAATCCTTATTTATATTACTTTTGTATTTGCATTACTGACAGTTTTATTTTATCTGCTTCATTATAATAAAAAAATAAAATCTCTCTTATTCCCACGTTTTACATTTCATATTTCTGTCATTTCCGTTTTACTTGCATCATCTTATTTGTTGAGTTTAATACTTAACCATCAATTTCAATATACTTATGTTTGGGAATATAGCAGCAGAGATTTGAGTTTCCCTTTACTTTTATCAACTTTTTATGCCGGGCAGGAAGGTAGTTTTCTTTTATGGTTATTGTTTTCTGTAATTATTGGTGTTTTTCTCCTTACTTTTATTAAAAAATATGAAGAATTTGAAAGTCCTGTTATGATTTTTTATTCGCTTGTTATTGTATTCTTAAGTCTCTTATTAATTTTACAAAGTCCATTCCAGTATGTATGGGAGACTTTTCCAAAAGAGGCAAAAGTTGGTTTTGTTCCACAGGACGGCAGAGGTTTAAATCCGATATTACAGAATTTCTGGATGGTTATTCATCCACCAGTATTATTTATTGGATTTGCCTCACTTGCAGTTCCGTTTTCTTTTTCTGTTTCTGCTTTATTAACCCGTAAATATCAAAAATGGATTTATCTGACTTTACCCTGGCTTTTATTTTCCACAGGAATACTTGGCGCAGGTATTATTTTAGGAGCTTTCTGGGCTTATGGGGTACTTGGATGGGGTGGTTATTGGTCTTGGGACCCCGTAGAAAATTCATCTTTGATACCCTGGATTTTTAGTGTTGCGGCTGTTCATACAATGATTGCACAACAGATTACTAAAAAATATGTAATAACTAATATTTTACTTAATATTTTTTCTTTTATTTTTGTACTTTATTCAACTTTCCTAACCAGAAGTGGTATTTTAGCTGATGCTTCTGTTCATTCTTTTGTTAAACCTGGAAATGAAATTTATATTACACTTCTTTCTTTCATAATTTTATTTTTGATTTTATCATTATCTTTATTCTTTTACAGATTTAAAAAAATAAAAGTCTATGCTGATTCTGTGGATAAAGGATTAAAGGTTACCTCTAAAGAAAACATTATTTTTATTGGCTCTGTAGTATTAATTATTTCCGCCTTCTTGATTTTGATTGGTACAAGTTTACCGATTGTTTCCTCTTCAAAAGTTGATGCAGATTCTTACTATAATCAGACTAATATGATATTGGCAATTGCATTTGTTTTGCTTGCTGGTATTGCATTTTTTCTTTCCTGGGAAAAGAATATCGAAAAAGACCTTAAAGAATTGTGGATAATATTATTAATTAGCTTTATAGTTACTGCTGTTATTGGGTTTGTTGCTGTTCCAAATTTATATTTTTTATTATTTATTTTTACCTGTATCTTTACCTTATTTGTAAGCGTTGTGGCAATTGTAAAAAAACTCAGAATAAGAAATTTTAAAATTGGTTTTGCAATCGGACATTTAGGATTAGTTCTTCTCTTCCTTGGAGTAATTGGCTCTGCTAAATACTCTGAAGAAACAAATCTTGAGTTAGAAAAAAATGTACCTTACGAAGCTTTTGGCTATAAATTTACATATTTTGGTGATGAAGAATTTTTAGATAATAATAATAAAAAATATTATTTACTTATAAAGGTTGAAAAGGATAACCAGGAAATAATTATGAAACCTGTAATGTATTACAGCTCATATATGAATAGTGTAATGAAAGAACCTCACATTAAAAGCTTTCTGACAAAAGACTTATATATTTCCCCTTTAGAGTTGATAGCACCACAACCGTTTTCAGATGAGCAAATTCTTACTTTTAAAACCAATGAAGTAAAAGAATTTGATAAATTGAAAATGAAATTTTTAAATGTTGATGTATCACAAATTCCTATGCGCTCTGGCAATATAAACAGCAGAAAATATTCAGTATTTGCAAATTTTGAGATATATAAAGAAGATAAGAAAGAACTTTTAAAACTGGAATTAATTTATAATTCTGATAATTCTGAGCCGGTTCCAATGAAATCAACTATTGATACCAATTATACTTTTTACTTTACTGGTATAAATGTAGATAATGATGGAAATGGTACTGTTGTTAAAGTTGCTGTTGTAGATTCAAAAAATAACATTAAACTGGAAAATGAAAAATTAATTGTTTCTGTATCAGTTAAACCTTTTATTGGAATCTTGTGGATTGGTTCAATTTTATTGATTGTTGGATTTTTCTATTCTATTTTCAACAGAGTTAAAATGTTAAAAAATACTACTGATGTAAAAAAGTGATTTTATGAAAAATATTAATCGTTCTGATTTTCCTTTTACATTTAATTGATTGTATATAATTTAAACAACTTTTTTAATTTAAAAATCATAAACCTGTAATAAAATATCCTTTATGTACAATTCAATAGTTCTTGTAAAACAAGTACCGGATACAGCAAACATTACTGGACAGGTAATGAAAGAAGATGGAACTGTTAACCGCGCTTTATTACCTGCAATATTCAATTATGAAGATAAAGTTGCCCTTGAAATTGCTCTTAGGGTAAAAGAAAAATATGGTGGTAAGGTAATATGTATTACAATGGGACCACCAAGAGCGACTGATGTTTTAAGGGAATGTCTTTATATGGGAGCTGATGAAGTCTATGCTATAACCGATAGAAAATTTGCAGGTGCTGATACCCTTGCCACTTCTTATGTATTAAGTGAGGTGATTAAGAAAATCGGGAATTATCATTTTGTCTTTGGTGGTAGGCAGGCAATTGATGGTGATACTGCTCAGGTCGGACCACAAACCGCAGAAAAACTTAACATACCTCAAATTACTTATGCTGAAGAAATTATTGATATCAAAAATAATAAAGTAAGAGTTAAAAGAAAAATTGATGGTGGTTATGAAATTTTAGAAAGCACGATCCCGGTCTTAATTACCGTAATTAAAGAAGCAGCTGAACCGAGACCATTCAGTGCAAAAAGAGTTATGACATATAAAACAGCTAAATCTCTCTCTGAACTTGAAAAACTAACTGAAGGTAATTCACTTTTATATATTGATAGTTTATTGCATGAGTATAAACAAAAAAACAAGTTTATTCCAACAATTACATCTGAAGATATTGATATTGACCAATCAAGGATTGGAATAAAAGGGTCTCCAACAAAGGTTTTTAAAGTTGAATCAGTTGTGCTTTCTGGTGGTAACCACGAGAAAATTGAAGCTTCAAAACAAGGAATCAGTATGTTAATAGATAAGTTGATTGAAGACAAGATTTTTTAATTTATTAAACAATAAATTCTAATATGATAGCAAATAATCAAGTATGGGTTTTTACAGAACAAAGAGATGGCAAGCCTGCTGATGTGAGTTTGGAACTTCTTAGCAAGGGGAGAAAACTTGCAGATAGTATGAATGGTATATTAAAGTCTATTGTTATCGGAGATAATGTATTGGAAGTTGCAAAAGAAACTTTTTGGTATGGTGCTGACGTTTGTTTTCTTATTCAACATCCTGACTTAAAACATTATAGAACTCTTCCGTATAGCAGAATTATTAATGAGCTTATTAAAAAAGAATTACCGCGAATTGTTCTTTTTGGAGCAACTGTTGTCGGGAGAGATTTAGCACCAAGAGTGGCATCAAACACAAAAAGTGGTTTAACCGCTGATTGTACTGATTTAAAAGTTTCTGACGTTACATACCTCGGTACTAAGTATGAAAAACTTCTTTTACAGATAAGACCTGCATTTGGTGGAAATATAATTGCAACAATTATTACTCCTGATGCTCCTGTACAGATGGCAACAGTAAGAGAAGGCGTTATGGAAATGCATAGATTAGATAAACCAAAGGAATTTAAAATTGAAGAAATAAAATATACCCCGCTTGAAACTGATAATTTAGTTACTTTTATAGAACAACACAGAGAAGAAAGTAAAGTTAATCTTAAATCTGCACCTATTATCGTTGCCGGTGGCTACGGACTTGGTACGAAAGAAAATTTTTCATTAATTTATGAACTTGCTCATATCATTGGCGGAGAAGTAGCAGGTAGTCGTGCTGCTGTTGATGCTGGCTTTGTTCCCGCGGAAAGACAGGTTGGTCAAACAGGGGTTACTGTCAGACCGAAACTTTATATTGCTGTCGGTATTTCCGGGGCAATACAGCACAGAGCAGGTATGCAGGATTCTAAAAAAATCATTGCTATTAACACTGACCCTGAAGCTCCTATCTTTGATATTGCACATTATGGTATTGTAGGAGATGCAACTGAAGTAATACCAATTTTTATAGAAACATACAAAAGTAAATTGAAATAACTTATGCCAAATTTTTTCACAGACAATCCGGATATTCTTTTTCATTTTAACAATTTTGATTTGAGGGAAATTGTTGAAATTGCAGAAGATAATTATCAACAGGCAAAAATTTATGATTATGCACCGGTTAATTATGAAGACGCAATTGAAAATTACAGAAAAGTTTTAGAAATCGTTGGGGACATTGCGGGAAATTTTATTGAACCACGTGCCACAGATGTTGACCTTGAAGGTGCTCATTATAAAGATGGAAAAGTTATTTATGCAAAAGGTACACAGGAAAGTTTAAATCAACTTGCTAAAGCAGATTTGATGGGTATGGTTCTTCCCCGAAAATATGGGGGATTGAATTTCCCTATGTCTATTTATATGATTGCAACGGAAATTATTTCAAGAGCAGATGCTTCACTTATGAACATTTTTGGATTGCAGGATATAGGCGAAATGATTTATAAATATGGATCTGAGTCACAAAAGCAGGAGTTTTTACCAAAGTTTTGCACAGGTGAATATACCGGAGCAATGGCGTTAACAGAACCTGATGCCGGTTCTGATTTGCAGGCGGTGAAATTACAGGCATATCAGGATGAAAACGGAAAGTGGTTTTTAAAAGGAGTCAAGAGATTCATTACAAATGGAAATGCAAATGTACTTCTTGTCCTTGCAAGATCTGAACCAGGTACAAAAGATGGCAGGGGTTTAAGTATGTTTGTTTGTTATGGTGATGAAACTGTTAAAATAAGGAGAATAGAAAATAAACTTGGGATACACGGCTCACCAACTTGTGAACTTCAATTCAATAATACTCCGGCTCAACTTGTCGGAAGTAGAAAGTTTGGACTTATTAAATATGTTTTTGATTTAATGTTCAGAGCAAGACTTGGTGTATCTGCTCAGGCGTTAGGAATTTCGCAGGCGGCTTATGAAGAAGCATTATCTTATGCGAAATCGAGAGAGCAATTTGGCAAAGCGATTTATAATATTCCCGCTGTTACAAATATACTTCTTGATATGAGAACTATGCTGGAAAGTAACCGCTCTCTTTTATATTCTGCCGGAATTATAGTTGACAGGAAAGAAAAACTTGAAGAAAAAATTGAAAAATTAAAAGCCGAAAATAAACCCGTTACCGAATATACTAATGAATTAAAATACCTCACTAAAGTTGCTAATCTTTTGACTCCTATGTGTAAATATGTTTTAACAGAATCTGTCAATAAAATTACTTATGATGCTTTACAATTACATGGTGGCACTGGCTATATGCGGGAGTTTAAAGTTGAAAGATATGCAAGAGATGCAAGGATAACAAATATATACGAAGGAACATCCCAACTCCAGATTGTTGCTGCTGCCGGTGGAGTTATAGGTGACATTTTGAAAGAATATTTTGATAAAAAAGAACAAAAAATTTATCCCGGAGGACTTTCAAGACTTTCAAATTACCTGAAGGAAATCAGACAGATTTTCTATGATTCTTTAAAATATGTTTTAGATAAAAAAGATGTAATGTTTCAGGAAGTTGCCTCTAAAGATTTGGTTGAACTTTACAGTTATTTGTTTGTAGGTTATTTATTACTTGATGAAGCTCTGATTGATGAAAGAAAAAAATTCATTGCTAATCGATATATCATTAATTCCCTTGCTAATGCGAGAAGGAATGCTGAAAATATAAGAAATGAACTTTTTTCTGATTTACTTCACAGTGATAAAATATTAATATAAAAATATTTTAAGGAGGTTTAAAATTGTTTTATTATAAAATTTATGATGACTGTGGAAACCTGAATTATTTTAAAAGTTCGCTTTCCTATAAAGATATTGTTAAGTGTATTGAGGAATTTAAGACAAATAATGATGAGTATTTAAATACTACATTCTTCGAATATATGAAAACATTAGATAAAGATTTCCAGGAAATTGAAATAAATGAAATTTTTTATTAATTAAAATTTTTTATTTGATTATTTCTTTGACCACAAGCCAATAACATTATTATCGAGGTCTCTGAACAAAGCATAATATCCTGCGGTTTCGCTTATAAGAGTTTTTTCCTGCTCGATTTTTCCTCCGATCTCTTTAACTTTTCTTAACTTCTCTTCAATATCATCTACCTCAATATATAAAATTATTGATTGTCCCACTTGTTCGGAAAACTCTCTTCTGGTAAAACCTCCACCAATAGTGTTTTCGCCAGTATATATATTCCAATAAATTGTTTTAGAGCCTTGAGAGAGTTTAAATTCCCAATCAAAAAGTTGGCTATAAAAATTTTTTGCTCTTTCGAAATCTGTTACTCTTATTTCAAACCAACCTATAGGATTTTTTCCTGCCATATTTTACTCCTGTTATTATTTTAGTTACAAAATTAATTTTTTCATTTATGTATTTCAAATATAATTAACAATATTTTTTTAATTTAAGTTTATTTATCATTTAGAAAAAATATTATTTTAAATAACAATTACATTATAGGCGGCATTTTCATTTAGAAATTTTGCAATTTATTTGATATAGAAAATATTAGTGATAAAAAAAAAGCCCTTCATTTTTCAACGAAGGGCTTTTAAAACTGTTTTGATTTTTATATTATTTCATTAGCATCATCTTCTTTACAGCAGTGAACCCATTACTTTCTAATTTATAGAAGTAAATTCCGCTTGAAAGACCTGAAGCATCAAATTCTACGGTATATGTTCCGGCATTTTTTACTTCATTTACAAGTGTTGATACTTCTCTTCCAAGTACATCATATACCTTTAGTGTTACTAATCCGGATTTTGGTAATGCAAATGTAATCTTAGTTGTCGGATTAAATGGATTCGGATAATTTTGAGATAAATTGTAATCCTTTGGAATTTCCGGGTTCACACTGATGTTTGTTATAGTGCATGGGTCAACCTGAATTTGATAAAGTCCCGGGAATGCAGTACTCAGTGCTCCTCCGGGGATGAATATCTTTATCTTTCCATTAGGTAAAATAATGTTGGATACACAAGCCCAGTAATTTGATGCTGTACCTGCTCCTCTACCTGTTAAATATGTTGTAAGCCAGGCGTTGGTTTGGGTATTGAAGATGTAAATCGTATCATGACTTGTTGGCGCGGGTGTTACTTCTCCTGTGATTAGATAAAATCTATTGTTAACAGCAGTCCCTCCAGGACGAGAAGAACCAGTCTTACCACCAAGGAATGGTACATTCGGCCCAGCTGCCCAGGTAATTGTAGATGCATTAGCACCTATTGTACCAATTTGTAAATCATTTCTGAATGTCCCTGAATAACCACAGGATAAATATATTTTACCATTCCATATTCCACAAGCAGCACTTCTTCTTCCTGTTCCGGCAGGTAATGAAGTAGAAGTAATCCATGTGTTACTCGCCGGTCTATATGCATACACTCCTGTTGAATAAGAAGTCCAGCCACCAGCTAATACAAATATTACACTGTCTCCCCAGTTAACTGCATTATGACCAGATAAGGCTACTGGAAGTGGTGCAATTGATACCCACGCGCCTGTGGAAGGTGTATATTTCCAACAGGTAGTTCCACCCGTTGATACAGAAGCGCTTCCTCCAATCAGATATAATGCGTTTCCACATTTAGTTAACGTATGTCCTGCTTTAGATTCAGGTAATGCAACACCAGCGCTCCAGGTATTAGAATTGTAATGGTATCTTTGCATTGTAGTTGAACCTGAACCAGCAGATGAACCTCCGCATATATATAATGTATCACCTAACCAATCAGATGCATGACCCCAAACCCCGGAAGAATATAATGGTATAGTTCCATAGTTACAAACATTTGTTGGGTCTTGAATAGTAGGTCCGGTTGAGGTTCTTACAATTGAAATTGCATCAATTCCAATATAATCGGAATTATTTCCACTCGGTCCACCATTCACAACGCAGTATCTGATTGCGAACCTTCCGTTGGTACTTGTCGTTGGTGCTCTAAATCCTTTAAGTGTCCAGTTTGTTAAATCGGTTTTAAATCTACCTAATTCTGTCCAGCTTCCTTCAGGAACAGAATCGTTTGTTGAATACATTACCCTGATTGAGTCAGGCCATGTACTGCCGTCCGGAGATCTTTGATAAAAATATAGAGAATCACCAGCTTGTAACCCACCAGCTAATCTTGGGAATACCAGCCAGCTATCTATGTTATTTGCTCCTTGAACTACCTGATAGTTAGCTGCGACATAGCCGGTTGCTGGTCCATTAAATGCAGGAAATACTGATGAATTACCCTGGAACCAGGTCGCTGCTGCACCTTGTGGTCCCGTACCTCTGTAATATGGTTTATATCCTCTTGCTTTTAATGCATTGGTATCATTTGCTCCATTCATACTATCAACATAAATCACTGTTCCGTACGGTGAAACATAAGGGGTTGGATTTTGAGTAATCGTTTGATTATCAGTTGTATTTCCTCTTGAACCATTTGGTTCTCCGATTAAAATAAAACCGGTTATGATACTAAAAATAACAAGTAGTACCATACCGGTATAGGTAATCTTCTTTTTCATTTTACCTCCTTGTTTTGGTTTAGGTTTATTTAGTTAAAGTAATTATTAATTTTAAAATTGTCAAGTGATATTTGTTTACTTTTGTTTTTTTAACATTACAAATCAATGTTCCTAAAGTAATTGGCTAATGTCAACGGTTCTGTTCATTAAATAAAATATTTAATTAGCTTGGTAATGCAAATATAAAATCACAGCTGTCAAAAATAAAAATCTCAATATCCCTAAAAAGTATATTGACAATTTAAAATTAAATTATTACTATACTTTTAAATTAATAAACAAAACGGAGGGCAAAATGAAAAAAGTCCTTTTTTTTATTGTTTTATTTTTTATTACTTCACAAGTAACATTTTGTCAGAGTGATAGTATAGGTGGTTGGTCATTGAACTTTAACAATTATGCAAGAATTTTTTGTGGCGTTATTAATCCAGTAAATCAAAGTATTATGTATATCGGTGGGCTTGATTCAGGAGTATATAAAACAACTAATGGAGGGTTAAATTGGTTTGCGGTTAATAATGGATTAACTTACAATAAAGTTCAAGCTATGGATATTTGCAAAGGATCTCCTGATGTTTTATATGTCGGAACAGATCAGAATGGTGGTGCTAATAGCGGTATTTATAAAACAACTAATGGTGGCAACAACTGGTTTTATGTTGGTACTACACTTGCTGATACATCAAAAGCAATTCAAGCAATTGCTGTTCACCCTACGAATCCGGATATAGTATGGATTTGTGTTTTTGATGGATTAAGTCCTTCTACGGTTGGATTATGGAAAACAACTAACGGAGGTAATAATTGGTTCCCATCTAATAATGGTATTGCCTCAGATAATAAAAATTTGCTTGCGGTTGTTATTAATCCATTAAATCCAAATGTTCTTTACGCTGGAACTTCTTTAGTTTTGCCTGGAAGCACAGGTCCGTCAAAAATTTACAAGTCTTATGATGGAGGCGCTAACTGGATTTTATCCAGTAACGGTTTACCTACTGCAACATCCTCCAATAATCCGGTGAGAGCAATCAGTATTAGTAATGTTGATACATCAAGAGTTCTCGCTGTTCTTTTTGTTAATGATACTACAGGTGGTGTATATATTTCTACGAATGCTGGACAAAGCTGGTCAAAAAGATGGGGATTACCAAACACTACTGGTACTTTGTATAGGGCTTGTTTAATTAAACCTGGTAGTGCTTCTGAAATGTATGTGGGACTTGACCAAAGTTCTGCTGCTTCACCAAGAGGAGTATATCGTTCTACCGATGGCGGAAATACATGGTCTGATTTTAGTGGTGGTGCGCTTTTAAATACTTATACAATCAGATTACTGATGTTCAGAACAACTGGAAATCCGACTCTTTATGCCGGAGCAGCACATTCAACATTAACTAATGGAAGAGGTATTTTTGAATATAGCTGGCTTGCTCCACCACCAATGGGATGGATAGAGCAAACATCTCCGGTTACTACTGTATTAAATTCTGTTAGTGCTGTTGATATGAATGTCGGATGGACAACCGGATACTCAGGAGTTGTACTCAGAACAACAAATGGTGGTAATAATTGGGTTAATGTAGGCGGTGGGGCAATCGGGACAAATGATTGTCATAATATATGCGGTATTGATGCCAATACAGCACTTGTTGCCTGTAATCCTTCAAGTGGTGGTTTTATTTATAGAACTTCTAACGGTGGTGCTAATTGGGTAGAAGTCTTTAACCAACCTGGTGGATTTATAAATCATATTGCAAAATTAAGTCCATCAAATCTTTTTATGTACGGAGACCCTGTCGGTGGTAGATGGACTCTTTTCAAATCAACTAATAATGGTATTAACTGGGATTCGTCAGGGTTATATTTACCACAATCCGGAAGTGAAGCAGGCTGGAATAACGCTATGTATGTTATGGGAAATAGAATCTGGTTTGGAACTAACAATACAAGGGTATATTATAGTACAAATTATGGTCAAAGCTGGGCATATTCAACTACCACAGGAAGTGTTAATTCCTACAGTGTAGCTTTTTGGGGTAATGTTGGATTTACAGGTCAAACGACAGTTTTGAAATCAACTGATTATGGTCTCAATTGGGTTACTTTTACTGCACCGGGAACAGGTACTGCATTTTCATTTGTGTCAGCTTTAAGTAGATTCTGGTATGCAAGAGGTTCGTCAATTTATATTTCCACTGATAACGGTTCTAATTTTGCTTTGGACTACACTGCGCCCGCCGGTACTGTTTATCATATAAGTATGTTCTATAACGCTACTGTGAACCCCGGTGCGATGATATGGTATGGATATGCTGTTCGAAGTAATGGTGGTATCTCAAGATATTATTATGAGATTATAACAGGGATTAACCCGATTTCTAATGAAATACCAAAAGAATATAAATTATATCAGAATTACCCAAATCCTTTTAACCCCTCTACAAAAATTGATTATGCAATTTCAAAATCAGGTTTTGTATCTTTAAAGGTTTATGATATACTTGGAAGAGAAATTTCTACAGTCGTTAATGAACATAAAGATGCCGGATATTATTCAGTTACTTTCGATGGTTCTCAATTATCAAGCGGAGTTTACTTTTATAGGTTAGAATCTAATGGCTTTTCTGATACGAAACGTATGATCATAATGAAATAGTATAATTGAAAAATCGTTTTTTCAAACGGGATTGCTTATTAAGGCAATTCCGTTTTTTTTTATTTTTTATATATTTATAATTGACTGTATAAAAAATTATTCATAATTTGAATTTACAGTATAAATATATTTTGGATGATAAATTTAATTCCGTCATACACTTATAATGTAGAGCAGTTACTGTCTATTATTACTAAAAGAAATAGTTGGTTAATTAAGTTACGGTATTTTGTCTTTATTGCTTTGGTAATATTTATTGTTTTTTCAATTTATGGAATTAAAATTAATTATGCTGATATTCAAATTTATGCTTTAATTTCAATCGCAGTTTTTATTCTCATATATAACATTGTTTTTAATCTCATCCTCAATTCGGGTTTAATAAAAAATAAAGCAGATTCGTTTAACCCACTCCATTTTTCATTGATACAAATTATATTCGATATCGTTGTTCTTTGTATCCTTGCTTATTTTACTGGTGGTATAGAAAGTCCGTTTTGTATTTTTTTTGTTTTTCATATGATTATCGGTAGTCTTATACTGCCCGGATATATTGTATATACAATTGCTACTGTGATTGTATTGTTTTTCTTTTTGGCTTCATTTCTTGAATATTTTAATTTCGTCCCTCATTATAGTCTTGATGTTATATTTACTTATTCGTTATACAACAATCCTTATTATATTATACTTTTTGGTTTGACTTTTACTATAATGATGTTTGTAAGTGTTTTACTTACTAACTCTATGGCGAGAGCTTTATATACAAGAGAGCAGGAACTACAAAATGCTCTGGAAGAACTCAATAAAGCAGAATTAGTAAAACAAAAATATACTATGGCTATTGTTCATGAGATTAAATCTCCTATAGCAGTAGTACAGTCTTATCTTGATTTAATTTTACAACATTACCTTGGTCCTGTACCCCCGGCAATAGAAGAAAAATTATCAAGAGCAAGACTTAGAACAGATGAAGCTATTCAGATTATTAATGATGTAATAAATATTTCAAAATTAAAAATACTTTCTGATATTAAAAGGGAAGATGTTAATTTATTTGCATTACTTAAAAAGATTACCGATAAGAAAAAATCTCAATGTGATTATTCAAACCTTAAATTAAATTTATATAAACTTCAAAGTAAGGAAATAATAGCAAAAGGAGATCCACAATTACTTGAACTTGCTTTTTCCAATTTAGTGAATAATGCAATTAAATATACCTTACCAGGTGGTACAATTGAAATAGTTATTGATGATGAAGCCAAGGAAAATTATGTTATGGTGGAAATATGTGATAATGGTATCGGTATCCCGGATAGTGAAAAAGACAAAATTTTTAATGCATTTTACCGTGCTACTAATGTGAAACAAAAAGGATATGAAGGAACTGGTTTAGGACTTTCTGTTGTCAAACAAATAATAGAATATCACAACGGAGAAATTTCATTTGAAAGTCCTTCAAGACTTGCGGATGAGAAAGGAAGAGGAACAAGCTTCAGAATATATTTACCAACAAACAAAAATTAAATTTTTTATAATGTAATTTATACTATATGAAAAATATTACTAATTTAGAAAGAAAGTTCGTCAGAAGTATTCAATCTTATTTGGTTGTGTATTTTTCTATTGCTGTGCTTATGCCGACAATTATTTTAAGTGTACTTGGAACTTACATAATTTACAATCAGGTAATTAACAGGGCAGAGGTAAAAGTACTTTCTGATTTAAATTCGGCAAAAGAAATATACAAAAATACTATTTCGCACTTAGAAACAGTTGCCCGTTTAACTTCTGCAAGGAATTTTATTATTAATGCTATTTTGGAAAAAAATGTAGATACTCTCCAATATGATTTACAACAAACCTTGTATAATGAAAGGTTGGATATATTTACTCTTGTCGATAGTAAAGGTGTTGTAATATGCAGGGCAAGAAATGCTTTCAGTAGAGGTGATACTTTATTAAATAATGAATGTATTCAGAGAGTACTCTCAAATAAACAGATTTTTTCTGGTACTGAAATAATAAATGCAAAAGAACTTGAGAAAGAATCTTATGAACTAATGGAAAGAGCTTCAATTCAACTGATTAAAACACCTAAATCGCGTCCTAATGAAAAAGAAGTTGAGACTGAAGGGCTTATGTTAAAATCAGCAGTGCCTATTTTCGATAAGAAAGGGAATCTTATAGCAATTTTAATTGCTGGAAAATTACTTAATAGAAATTATGATATAGTTTCTAGAATTAAAGATGTTGTTCACGAAGGAGAAATATATAAAGGTAAAGAAATCGGAACTTCAACAATTTTTTTAAGAGACGTGAGAATTTCAACAAATGTAAAAAACAAGGATGGAACTTATGCAATTGGTACTCTTGTCTCGGAAGAAGTATATAACAAAGTTATTTTAGAGGGACAAAGATGGATTGGTGATGCTTTTGTTGTAAATGACTGGTATATTGGTGCCTATGATCCTATTAAAGATTTTAAAGGTAATGTTATTGGTATGTTATATGTAGGATTGTTGAAAAAGCCCTTTGACGATATTATGTGGAGTACAATTTTAATATTTGTTGGAATTGGTATAGGCGCAATGTTGATAATTTTTATTGTTGCAGTGTTTTTAGCAAAAAGAATCACAACGCCATTGCGAAAACTTGAAGAAGTAGCAAAAAAGATAACAGAAGGAGATATTAAACAAGAGTTTACAATTAAAAATGCACCACGCGAAGTAGAAAACCTTGCTAATACTTTAGACCATATGGCAAAAGAATTAGAAAAAGAAAAACAAGAGTTGGAAGAGTGGGCAGATAAATTAGAATTAAAGGTTCAGGAGAGAACAGCTGAATTAAAGAAAATTCATGGCCAGCTATTCCGTTCGGAAAAATTAGCTTCAATTGGTAAACTTGCTGCGGGAGTTGCTCACGAAATAAATAATCCTTTGACAGGTGTATTAACTAACGCAAGTTTACTTTTAGAAGATTTACCTGAAGGTGACCCTAAAAAAGAAGATGTTAAAGTGATTGTAAATGAAACTATTAGATGTAGAGAAATTGTAAAGAGATTACTTGATTTTGCACGACAAACAAAACCACAGAAAAAATTAATTAATGTTAATTCATTAATTGAAAATATTATTCTTCTGGTCAGGAATCAAACATCATTCAGGAATATTGTGATTGAAAAGGAATTGGAAAATAATCTGCCTGAAATAATGGCTGACGGAGACCAGATTCAACAAGTAATAATTAATTTTATTTTAAATGCCGCAGATGCTATGCCTAAAGGTGGTAATCTTAAAATTACTTCAAAATTGTTGGATAATAATGAGTTCATTGAATTAAAATTTACTGATACAGGTATAGGAATTTCTGAAGAAAACAGAAACAGAATTTTTGACCCGTTTTTTACAACAAAAGAAAACGGAACCGGACTTGGACTTTCAATAAGTTATGGTATTATTGAACAGCATGGTGGTACAATTTATGTAGAAAGTGAAATTGGTAAAGGAACTACATTTACAGTTCATCTTCCAATTAAATCACCTTTTGAAGAATAAAAATGAATTAAACTATGCAAGCAAACATTTTAATTATAGATGATGAATTAGTAGTTTGTCAGAGCTGTGAGAAAATTTTTTTAAGAGCTGGTCATAATGTGAAATATACCACAAGTGGAAAACAAGCTTTATTAATGCTTGAAGAGGAAGAATTTGATGTGGTTTTCACTGATTTGAAAATGGTTGATATTGGAGGAATGGAGATTTTACAAACAGTGAAAACTAAATATCCTGATATTGTTGTTGTTGTTATTACTGGATATGCTACTATTGCTTCTGCTGTTGAGACTATGAGGTACGGGGCATTTGATTATTTACCAAAACCTTTTACCCCAGCAGAATTACTTGCTGTATTAAATAAGGCGTTGGAAAAAAGAAGATTGATCAAAATCACAAAAAGTGAATTTAAATATGAAGATTATTCGGGCTTTGAAGGTATAATTGGTAAATGCTCCAAAATGCTGGAAGTCTATAACTTGATTGATAAAGTAGCACAAACCGATAGTACTGTTCTCATTCTTGGAGAAAGTGGTACAGGTAAAGATTTAACTGCAAGAGCAATTCATAACAGAAGTAAAAGAAAAGATTTTAAGTTTTTCGCTGTTGATGTTTCTACGCTTTCCAGTAGTTTAATAGAAAGTGAACTCTTCGGTTATGTAAAAGGTGCTTTTACAGGTGCCAATACTGATAAGCAGGGAGTATTTGAGGTTGCAGATAAAGGGACAATTTTTTTAGACGAAATAGGAAATCTTTCTCTTGATATTCAGGCAAGATTATTAAGAGTTTTACAGGAAAAAGAATTCCTTCCGGTCGGAAGCACTATTGTAAAGAAAGTTGATGTTAGGTTAATATTTGCAACAAATCAGAATTTAAAGAAACTTGTAGAAGAAAATAAATTTCGGGAGGATTTATATTATAGATTAAATGTATTTCCCATTTTATTACCTCCCTTACGAGAGAGAAAAGATGACATACCTGAACTCGTTAAACATTTTATAAAAAATTATTCTGAAAAATTTAATCGTCCGGAACCATCTATTGATGTTGAAGCGATGCAAATGCTTCAGAATTATCACTGGCCCGGAAATGTCAGAGAACTCGAGCATACTATAGAAAGGCTTATGATTATTGTAGAAGGTGAAGAGATTACCCCTATACATATCTCAAGCATACTTTATAAAACAGATACTCAAAAAAAATTCAATATTCCAAAAGATATTTATGAATTAAACAATTTAAAAAAACAAATAAGGGAAACTTCAATACATGAAATAGAAAAATTATTTATTTTGGAAGCTCTGTCAAGAAATAACTGGAATATTTCGAAAGCAGCATTGGATGTTAGCATGCAAAGGCCTAATTTTCAGGCACTTATGAAAAAATATGGTATTAGAAAACCTGGAAAGGAACATACAGAAAATGATTCTCAAGAGGAATAAAATTCTTTTTTATATATATTATAATTTTTGGGTTATTTTTTATATAAAATATTATTAAATCAATAAATTAATAGATAAAAAATGTATGTATAAAAATTTATACATCTGTATATTTTTTTATACATATAAAAATATTAATTTTTTTGAATTTCTATGCAGTTTTTGGTATCTTTAATGAGGAACAAATATAAAGTGTATATACACTTATACAGTATGCTTAAAATATTATCAAATAATCCTTCTATTTAGTAATTTTTTAGTTTGGCACACTAATTGCAACCAATATGGTGAAATGAATTCAGAAAACAAAATAAAAATTAAAAATAAGGAGAAACAAAAAATGTTAACAGAAAAAATTTTAGTAGTAGACGACGAATCAACAGTCTGTGATAGTGTAACAAAGATACTATCCAGAAAAGGATTCACAGTAGATAATTCTTCGAATGCTGATGAAGCATTGGAAAAAATGAAGGGGAACAATTTTGATATCGTTATTACAGATATAATGATGCCAAAAACCAATGGTCTTGAATTACTTGAACTTATAAAAAAGCATTATCCTGAAATTGATGTATTAATTATAACCGGGTATGCCTCAATTGAATCTGCTGTAAAAGCTACCAAACTTGGAGCTCTTGATTATATTCCAAAGCCATTTACACCAGATGAATTAGTTTCAAGAATTCAAAAAGCGGTTGAATTAAGGAAATTAAAAGAAGTAAAGAAGACAGAAATTAAGGTTAAGTTAGATGACAAGAAAGAATCGAAAAACGATGTAATCGATGTAGATATGCCTTTTAGTGAAAAGGAAGTAAGTGAAGCGACTTCCAAAGATTTTGCCGATAAATTAACCCGTTCCGATGTTACTACCCCTGCAAGAAAAGCAAAAACCGCTTACTGTAACACAGGACAAAGAGAATGCAGAAGATTAGTTTTAACAGGCACAGAATGTAAAGGTGAATGTCCAATTGTTAAGAAGGAAAGAGAAAGAGCAAAAACAGCCAAGCAAATACAACCTGGTGTAGAAATTATTGATGTTGATATGCCATTTAACCTTTCAGAAGTTGAAGCTCTGGTTGGCAGTGATTATCTTGATTGTCTTGATAGATCTGATTATCCAAGAGCAGCATTATATGGAAAAAATAATGAAGCAAGACATACAGTTCTTGTTGTCGATGATGAACCAATTGTATGTCATAGTTTAAGAAGAATTCTTGCTAAGCATAGTTGCGCAGTGGAAGAAGCATTTGAAGCAAGAATTGCTGAACAAAAGTTAAAAAATAAAAAATATGACCTGATATTTTTAGACCTTAAGATGCCTGATAAAGATGGTATGGATATATTACTTTCAATAAAAGAAAATTATCCGGAGACACCCGTAATTATGATAACAGGCTATGCTTCTATAGATAAAGCAGTGGAAGCTACAAAATTAGGTGCATATCAATTTATCCCAAAACCATTTACACCTGAAGAACTGAAAGAAGTAGCATTAGAAGCAATGAAGTCTTAATCGGTTTAAAATAAGTAAAGATTTATAGAAGACTATCTCAATTGAGATAGTCTTTTTTTTGTTTTATCAAGAATGTATAAAAAATTATACAATATTTGAGATGTATTATTTTTCAATTTTAATACTTGATTTTTAAATAAAATTCAGTAATTTTGAAATAAATTACTTAGTATTTTAATGATGAATATATAAAGTTGTGATTACCCTATCTAACCACATCGAGACTTCTGAAACCAGCAGTATAAAAGACATGAAAGAGAAAAAAGTTTCAAAGACTTTAATATTAGGAATGGGGAATACTATATTGAGTGATGATGCGATTGGTATTTTAGTAAAACGGTTACTTGAAATATGTTTGAAAAATGTTGAGCATTTAAACTTTGAAGAAACATCCTGGGGGGGATTTAGAATTATAGATTTAATTAAAGGTTACGATTATGTCATTGTTGTTGATGCAATGAAAACCGGAAATTGCAAACCCGGTACTATTAAACATTTAAAGGTAAATGATTTTCTTCCAACTCTGAGATTTAATTCCTATCATGACATTAATTTTATAACTGCTTTAAAATTGGCGGAAGCAATGGAAGAAAAAGTACCAAATGATATAGATATTTTCACAGTGGAAATAATTGATAACAGAACTATTAGTTTTAAGTTAAGTGAAGAAGTTGAACAATCTCTTTGTAATTGTACAATGGAAATATTGAATAAATTGTTTGAAAAAGATATTATTTCTGAATCAGAAAAAAATTCTTGTGTTAGTAATCTATCCGACTTTATGAACAATAAAGAAAATTTTATAAAAGAAAAGTTATACAGCGAAGAATATAATATTATTATAAAATCAAAACAATTTGAAACAAAATAACCTCATAAAATGAAGATAGAAGACATTAAAATACCGGGTAAGTTATCTAAAAGAGAAGAGGATTTAAAAAACTCTTTCTTCAGACAACTTGAGGCTGTTCCTAACAGTGAGAAAATTAAATCGTGTATTCAATGCGGTACTTGTACCGGTTCATGTCCTGTTTCTTATGCGATGGATATTTCCCCCCGTGAATTGATTGCACTTTTCCGTGCCGGTGATATAGAAACAATTTTACACAGCAAAACTATCTGGGTATGTGCTTCTTGTTACGCTTGTCAGACTCGTTGTCCGGCATTAATTAAGGTAACGGATGTGATTTATGCGTTGAAGCGTCTTGCAATGGAAAAGAAAATTTATCCCCCTAAATTTCCTGTATATTCTCTCTCTCAATCTTTTGTTAAAATAATGAATCAATACGGCAGATTACATGAACCCAAGTTGATGATTTATTTTTTGTTGAAGATTAATCCTTTTAAATTATTTAGTTTAATCCCATTGAGTTTAAGAATGGCTAAGAGAAAGAGAATTGCTTATATACCTTCTAAAATAAAGGACCTTGAGGGCTTTCAAAGAATTATTGCGAAAGCAGAACAACTTGATATGCCAAGTATTGCTGAACAAAAGCAATATATGACAGACACCGTTGGTTACGGTGCTGTTGATAAAGAAATTATTTTGGAAACAACAAAACATAAAGAATAATGGATTACACATATTACCCTGGATGCAGTCTTGAATCTGCACATAAAAGTTACGGCGATTCTGTTAAGAGAGTTTTTAGCCATTTAGGTTGTAATTTAATTGAGCTTGAAGATTGGAATTGTTGCGGAGCTACTATGTATATGTCAGTAAAGGAAACAGTAGGGTTTGCAATTTCTGCAAGAAATCTTGCTCTGGCTGAAAAACACAACCGCGATGTAGTGGCACCTTGTAGTGCATGTTTTACAGTACTTTCAAAAACAAATCGCTATTTAAAAGAGTTACCGGATTTACACCAGAAAATAAACGAATGCCTTGCTGAGTCAGGATTAAGTTATAATTTGTCGGTTAAAATCAGGCATCCACTTGATGTTCTTATTAATGATATAGGCATTGATAAAATTAAAGAAAAAGCTGTTTACAGCCTTAAAGGGTTAAAAATAGCAAATTATTACGGTTGTCAGATTGTAAGACCTGAGCGGGGATTTGATGATAGAGAAGAACCTATGACTATGGATAATTTATTCGCTGCTCTTGGTGCTGAAAATGTATATTATCCAATGAAAGTGAAATGTTGTGGTGGAATGCTAATGACAACATACGAAGATGTTGCCTTAAAATTATCAAAAGGAATAATCGAAACCGCGGTTGAAAATGGTGCGAATTGTATAGTTACTACCTGTCCGTTATGCCAGATGAATGTTGAAGCTTATCAGGATGTTATAAATAAAACTTACAATACAAATTTCAATATACCGGTATTATTCTTTACCCAGGTTCTCGGTTTAGCTTTTGGTTATAATGATAAAGAACTTGGTATTGATACTCTCCTTACAGAAGGAGTAAAAGTAACAGAAAAATTATAAATTTTAATAAAATAATAACACATGGCTCAAGAAGAAAAAAACAATGGAGAAGTAAGAATTGGCTTTTTTATTTGCCACTGCGGCGTAAATATCTCATCAACCGTAAATGTTGCTGAAGTTAGGGATTACATCGCTACATTACCTAATGTTGTTATATCGCAGGATTATAAATTTATGTGTTCAGATCCAGGTCAGGATATGATAAAAAATGCTATTAAAACACATAAACTTAACAGGGTTGTAGTAGCTGCCTGCTCACCTTTAATGCACGAATTAACATTTAGAAATGCCTGCGAGAAAGCTGGTCTGAATAGATATTTATTCCAAATGGCTAACATAAGAGAGCATGTTTCATGGGTGCATGATGACAGAGTTAAAGCCACAACTAAAGCAAAAGCACATGCAAGAGCAGCAGTTAGTCGGGTTGCATATCAGACACCACTTGAGATTACCAAATCCAAAATAAATCCTGATACATTAATTATCGGTGGTGGAATAGCAGGTATTCAAGCCGCATTAGAAATTGCTGATTCTGGCAATAATGTAATTCTTGTTGAAAAAGAACCTTCCATAGGTGGAAAAATGGCTCTCTTTGATAAAACTTTTCCAACTCTTGATTGTTCTGCGTGTATATTAACTCCTAAGATGGTCTCTGTAGGACATAGAGAAAATATAAAACTCTATAGTTGGGCTGAAGTTGTTTCTGTATCAGGATATCTTGGTAACTTTAAAGTAAAGATAAAAAAACACGCAAGGTATGTAGATACTGATAAATGTACTGGCTGTGGTCAATGCTGGAGTCATTGTCCTGCAACTAAATTCCCGACGAGGAGACAAATAATTATTGGTAAAGATACTTTAGTAAATGAGAAAAGATAATATGCTTTTAAAAGAAATTAAAGAAATATTAAATTGTCAAAATTATACTGACACAAGTTATTTAGAGAAAGAGATTAATTATTGTTATGCAACTGATATGATGAGTGATGTTTTAAAATCATGTAAAACTGGTTCTTTGTTAATTACCGGTTTAGTTAATCAACAGGTGATTCAGGTAGCGGAAATAATGGACTTAAGCGGAATTATCTTCGTATCAGGAAAAAAACCAACCGATGAGATGATTAAGAGTGTAGATAAAAAGAATTTACCTCTGTTAACTACAGACTTGCATATGTTCGAAGCTTGTGGAATACTTTATTCTAAAGGTTTAAAACAACAAGTCTCTCAGAGCAAAGTTGAAGATGGAAGATGAAGTACTATATAGCCAAACATTCAAAATTATTGGTAGAGATTTTGCTAACGCTGGTGCTGTTTCAGTTTCAATTAAAAGATTTTTAAAAGAGATACAAATTAAACCAGAAATTATTTATAGAGTTTCTATATGTTGTTACGAAGCAGAAATGAACGTAGTTATGTATGCAATGATTGGTACACTTGATTTTACAATTACCCAAGATCAAATTATTATAATTGTGGAAGACGAAGGACCCGGAATAGAAGATATTGAAAAAGCAATGCAGGAAGGATATTCAACTGCTACTCCTGCAATGAGAGAAATGGGATTTGGAGCAGGTTTAGGTTTACCAAATATTAAGAAGAATGCTGATGAATTCAATATACAGTCTGAAGTTGCTAAAGGAACAAAATTGACAATTAAAATTAATTATAATTGACACAAATTAAACAGGACATAAAGAGTTACAGAATTTGTTTTGACCCGCAGAAATGCGTTGGTGATATGAATTGTATGCGGGTTTGTCCTGTCGGAGCGATTAGAATCAGAGAAGGAAAAGCAAAATACTTAGAAGATAAGTGTATTGAATGTGGGGAATGTGTTAAAGTATGTACCTATAATGCTATTTATCCTTTAACAAATACACTAGGTGATTTTCAAAAATATAAATATACAGTTGCCTTACCTTCTTTAGCTCTATATAGCCAATTTGATAGGAATATAAAACCAAGAACCATACTAAATTCTTTAACAAAAATTGGTTTTAATGAAGCTTATGATATTTCGCATGCGGCAATTTCTGTGGTAAAAGCAACTAAAAAATATATACTTGCACATAAAGAAAATAAACCACTTATTTCGCCTTTTTGCCCGACTTGTGTAAAAATTATTCAGATGAAATATATGGAGATGACATCAAGATTAATCCCGGTCATTTCTCCTATAGAACTTGCAGCAAAAGCAATAAGAGAAGAAGTTTCCAAAAGGATGAAATTAGATAAAAATGATATTGGTATTTTTTATATTACCCCCTGTTCATCAAAACTACTCCTTATATCAGAAGAAGATAAGCATTATACAGATGTTAACGGCGCAATTCCATTTAATGAAATTTATAACTCATTGTACACAGCAATCTATCAGTTAAGAAAAAGCTCCGTACCGGAAATTGAGCATTATGATATTAGTGGTTTTGGTTTGAATTTCATTCGGACTGGCGGAATTTCTCAAATGATGGGTATTGATAATAGCATTTCTGTTTCAGGAATAAATAATGTCTTATATATACTTGATGAAATTGAAAAAGGTAAAATGCATAATGTAGATTTTGTTGAATTAAATGCTTGTCAGGAAGGTTGCCTTGGCGGTCCAATGACTGTCGAAAATGTATATATTGCCAGAAGTAATCTTCTAAATCTGATAAATTATTTTGGAGAGACTAAATTACCAATTGGAAAAAAGGATGAATATGAATCTTACAATCTTCAGCAAGATAATTTATTTCATCCCCATGAACACAATAATAAAAAGATTGATATTAAAATTGCTTTAAGTAAAATGGCAGAACGGAGAAAGATTTTAGCATCTTTACCTAAAATTAATTGTGGAGCGTGTGGTTCTCCAAATTGTGAAGTGTTTGCAGATGATGTTGTTAATGGTGAAACTGAATTGTTTGATTGTGTTATACTTAGGAATTTGAAGTTAAAAAAAATGTTAGAAGATGCAGAATTTGGTATGTCAGGAGAATAAACAGTAAATTATAGATTATGAATTTAACAGAGATAATAAATAAATGTGAATTAAAACTTGTTTCAGGAAACAAGGCAGAACTTGATTCAAAAGGATCTATTTCTGGTGCTTATACAGGAGATTTGTTAAGTGATGTAATTGCTAATGCAAAAAAAGACAACATTTGGATTACAATTCAGACACATTTGAATATTATTGCAGTAGCAACCTTAAAAGAACTTTCAGCAATTATAATAGCAATGAATAAATCAATACCTGATGAAGTGAAAAATAAAGCAGAAGAGGAGAATGTAGTTTTATTGAGTTCAGATAAGACTTCCTATGAAATTTCTGGTAAATTGTACGAATTAGGAATTGGAAAATAAATGAAGACAAGAAATGATTTTAATAAAAGCGGATGTACATTTACATACTTGTTTATCTCCTTGTGCAGAGATAACACAGTCACCAAAACGAGTTGTACAAAAAGCATTCGAAAAAGGATATAATATGATTTTTATTACAGACCATAATACAACAGCAAATAGTATCTATGCAATAAAAGCAGCCAGAGAATATCCTTCGTTGAGTGTTTATCCGGGTATGGAAATAACCAGCAGGGAAGAAATTCACGTACTCTCCCTGTTTGAAAATTTTACAAAAGCAGAACAACTTCAAACAGAATTAAATAACTATTTACCGGATGTATATTTTGAAAAGGAAAAGGAACAACAAATTATTGCTAATGAACTTGATGAAGTTGAAGGATTTTATGAAAAATCTTTATTCAGTGCAGTAGATTTAACAATTGAAGAAATTCTGGATTTGATACATAAATATAAAGGTGTTGCAATCGCTGCTCATATTGATAGACAAAGTTTTTCTGTTTTAAGTCAGTTAGGTTCAATACCGGAAAATCTTAAGTTTGATGCTTTGGAAGTTTCTCCCAACACGGATCTAGAAAAAGCAAAAGACATATATAAAGAATATTCAACCAAATATAAATTTATTTCAGGCTCAGATGCTCATTCTCTGGAACAGATGGGAAAGGTATACACGGAATTTTACAGCGAAAGTAATACATATTCTGATTTTATAAAATTTTTAAATGGATGATTTATCATTACACATACTTGATATTGCTGAAAATAGTATTAATGCAGGTGCACAAAACATAACAATTAAAATTATTGAAGACACTAATAAAGATTTACTTATGATAGAAATAGCAGATGACGGAAAAGGAATGGAAAAAGAAGTAGTTGAAAAAGTAACTAACCCTTTCATTACATCACGAACAACAAGAAAGGTTGGTCTCGGAATTCCTTTGTTGAAACTTGCAGCAGAAAATTGTGATGGCAATTTTGAAATTAATTCTGAAAAAGGAATAGGTACCACCGTAAAAGCTTCGTTTAAGTTATCTCACATAGATAGGCAACCACTTGGAGATATTGTAGGAACAATTTTAGCACTTCTTGCAAATGAACATAAATTCAATTTAAAATTTTATCATCAAAAAGATGAAAATTTGTTTGAATTTGACAGTAAAGAATTTAGAACTTTGCTAAAACAGATGGATATTGATGAGAATGGTGTAATTTCTATTGCAAATAAATATTTAAAAGAAAATTATAATAACTTTAAAACTAACTAATATGTCAAACGATACATTAGAAAAAGCCAAAAAGATTGCTGCTAAATGGGGAAAGAAACCTGAAAACATCATAGAAATGATGCATGATGTTCAGAGCGAGTTTAATTATTTACCTAAGGAAATTTTGGAGATTATTTCTAAGGAAGCAAATGTACCTATTGCCCAAATTTACAGCATTGCAACTTTTTATAATGCTTTTAGTCTGAAACCAAAAGGGAAACATAAAATTTGTGTATGTATGGGAACCCCATGCCATGCACTTGGAGCACCAAAAGTAGTTAGTGCCCTTGAAAGAGAACTCAATATTAAATGTGGAGAAACAACACCTGATATGGAATTTAGTTTAGATATTTCAGGGTGTGTTGGTACTTGCGGTTTAGCTCCTGTGGTTGTGATAAATGATGATTTATATGGTCCTGTACCAGCTACTAATGTTAAAAAGTTATTAAAAAAATATGGTAAGAAATAAAAATTTTAGGAGGAAAAATGGCAAAATTAAAAATTGAAGATTTAGAAAAAATTGCTGATGACTACAAGAGAAAAATGACTGTTAGAGAAGGAGGAGGAAGGGTAAAGGTTACCGTTCATATGGGTACCTGCGGAATAGCGGCAGGTGCAAGAGAAATTATGAATACATTTGTTAGTGAAATTGAAGAAAAAAATGTAAAGGATGTTATTTTAACAACTTCCGGGTGTGCTGGATTATGTAGTGAAGAACCAATGATAACAGTAGAGGTTTTAGGTCAGGCACCGGTTAAGTATTCTAAACTCACACCTGAAAAAGCAAAAAAAATTTTCGAGCAACATGTATTACAAGGTATATTCGTGAAAGAATACGCCTTATCAATTGGAAGTGAAAAAGTTCAATAGAATTTAAAATTTATTAATATGAAAACATATAGAATTCAATTAATGGTTTGTACAGGTACGGGTTGCGTATCGAATCATGCATTTGACATAAAAAGTGCATTAGAGAAGGAAATTGCTAAACATAATTTGCAGGCAGAAGCTGAAGTCGTTACAACGGGTTGTAATGGCTTTTGTGGCGCTGGTCCTATTTTAGTAGTACAACCAGATGGGATATTTTATCAGACTCTGAAAGTTTCTGATATTCCGTTTCTTGTAGAAGAACATCTTTTGAAAGGTAGACCTGTAAAAAAATTAATGTATGTTCCACCAAAGGAAAAAGCTCCAATTCCAAAGATGTCAGAAATTCCTTTCTTTTCAGATCAGACTTTGATTGCTCTTAGAAATAGAGGAATGATTGACCCCGAAAATATCGATGATTACATTGCCAGAGGTGGTTATAAAGCATTAGCTAAAGCATTAACATCTATGACTCCCGATGAAGTATTACAGGAAATTAAGAAATCCGGATTAAGAGGAAGAGGTGGTGGAGGTTTTCCAACTGGTATAAAATGGGAAACTTGTAAAAAAGCAGAAGGTTCAACTAAATATGTGATTTGTAATGCTGATGAAGGTGACCCGGGTGCTTTTATGGATAGAAGTATTATTGAAGGTGATCCGCATAGCGTTATTGAAGGAATGATTATTGGAGCTTATGCAATAGAAAATGTAAGAGAAGGATATATTTATGTCAGAATGGAGTACCCGCTTGCTATTAAGAGATTCAATATCGCAATAGAACAGGCGAAAGAATACGGACTTTTAGGAGAAAGAATTTTTGATACAGATTTTAGTTTTAATATTTATGTAAGAAGAGGTGCAGGTGCATTTGTATGTGGGGAATCAACTGCATTAATGGCTTCTATTGAAGGTAAACCAGGAGAACCAAGAGCAAAATATGTTCATACAGTAGAAAAAGGATTAAATGACTGTCCGACCTGTTTGAATAATGTGGAAACCTGGGCAAATGTCCCACAAATAATTCTTAAAGGTGCAGATTGGTTTTCTTCTATTGGAACAGGAGATGTTACTCATGACCCATGGGGTGGAAGCAAAGGTACTAAAGTATTTTCTTTAGCAGGGAAAGTAAATAATACCGGTCTTGTTGAAGTTCCTATGGGTATTACTCTGAGAGACATTATTTTTAAAGTAGGTGGTGGAATAAAAGATGGTAAGAAATTCAAGGCAGTTCAGACAGGAGGACCCTCAGGTGGTTTTATCCCTGAAAGCCTTATTGATTTACCGGTGGATTATGAAGAATTAACAAAAGTCGGTTCTATGATGGGTTCGGGAGGTATGGTGGTTATGGATGAAGAAAATTGCATGGTTGATATGGCAAAATATTTCTTGAAATTTACTCAGGAAGAATCCTGTGGAAAGTGTATCCCCTGCAGAGAAGGAACTAAAAGAATGCTTGATATTCTTGAAAGAATTACCGTCGGAAAAGGAAGAGAAGAAGATCTTGACCTTTTAGAAGAGTTATCAATGATGATTGTTGAATCTTCCTTATGTGCTCTTGGAGGTTCTGCTCCTAACCCTGTTTTGACAACATTAAAATATTTCAGAGATGAATATATCGCCCATGTAAGAGATAAAAAATGCCCCGCACATGTTTGCAGGCAATTATTAACATTTACAATTGACCCCCAAATATGTCTTGAAATAGGTCACGGTTGTGGTATGTGTAAGAAGAATTGCCCTGATGGAGCAATTATTGGGGAAACAAAAAAGGTGCATTACATTGACCCAATGAAGTGCGGTAAGTGTGGAATATGTTATGATGTATGTAATTTTGAAGCAATTAAAGTTGAATAAAATTTTTAAATAAAATTTATATAACATAAAAATATAACAAATGATTACTGTAAATATAGATGGCGTAGAAGTTCAGGTGGCAGAAGAAACCACTATTCTGAAAGCAGCAGAAAAAGCAGGAATCTGGATTCCAACAATGTGTTATTCTGAAATACTTGAACCCTACGGAGTATGCCGGTTATGTAGTGTTGAAATTATTAGGGGAAAGCGTTCTCGTATAGTTACTGCATGCAATTATCCTTTAAGGATGAATGGTATCACAGTGAGAACAAATTCACCTAAAATTCAAAGTATCAGAAAAATTATAATGGAATTGATGCTCTCTCGCTGGCCTAATGTTGAAGTAGTTAAGAATATGGCAAAGGAATTAGGTGTTACTGAACCAAGGTTTGAATCCCTTGAAAAAGATGAAAGTCCTGATGCCTGTATTTTATGTGGAGCATGTGTTAATATTTGCAGAGATGTGGTAAAAGCGAATATACTTTGCTTTGCAAATAGAGGTATTAAGCGGGAAGTTGTTTTACCTTATGAAGAGAAAAATAATCAATGTATTGTTTGTGGTGCCTGTGCATACGTTTGTCCTACAGGACATATTAAACTAAAATCGCTTGAATATGAAAGAGGAGCTTTAAGAGATTTTTATTTAGGTCCTAAAACTGCAATTAATATTCCAACACTACAAGCAATACCAAGGGTTCCGGTAATTGATGAAAATTCCTGTATTAAAAAGAAAACAGATGGGTGTGGTATCTGTTCTACATTCTGTGAACCTGAGGCAATTAAATATGATATGGAAGATGAAGAAATTGAAGTAGAAGTTGGACAAATATTAATTACAACAGGTTTTAAACTTATTGATGTGACTCAAATGCCTCAATACGGTTATGGAAGACTTGATAATGTTTATACCTCACTTGAATTTGAACACTTATTAAATTCTACTGGTCCAACAGGAGGAACTATCCTGTGTAAAGATGGAACTGAGCCAAGAGCCGTTGCAATAATCCATTGTATAGGTTCAAGAGATGAAAATTATAAAAAATATTGCTCAAGGGTATGTTGTATGTACGCATTGAAATTTGCGCATCTTGTTAAGGATAGAACTTCTGCGGAAGTCTATCAATTTTATATTGATATGCGTGCTTTCGGTAAAGGGTATGAGGAATTTTATAAAAGACTGCTTGATGAAGGAGTCAATATGATTAGAGGAAAAGTAGCAGAAATAGTTGAAGGGCCGGTTAGGAATGGGCAAAAGCCATATTTGCTTGTAAGATGTGAGGATACACTAATTGGAAAGTTTAGAGAAATTCCTGTAGATATGGCAATTTTATGTCCTGCATTTGAGCCTTCAGAAGATGCTGAAAAAATTAGAAAAATTTTATCAATTAGTCAAAGTCCGGATAAGTTTTTCCTCGAACGGCATCCAAAATTAGACCCGGTAGCAACTATGACAGATGGTATATTTATCGCTGGGGCTGCACAAGGTCCTAAGGATATACCTGATTCAGTTGCGCAAGCATCAGCTGCTGCTGCAAGGATTCTCTCCTTAATATCTGTAGGTGAAGTTGCAATTGAACCTATCAAGGCAAATATCATAGAAGAATATTGTAGTGGTTGTAGAATTTGTAATAACTTATGTCCATATACAGCAATTACCTTTAATGAAGAAAAGAAAGTTTCAGAAATAAATGAAATGCTTTGCAAAGGATGTGGAACATGTGTTTCTGCTTGTCCGGCTTCTGCAATTAAAGGTAAAGGATTTACAGATACTCAAATACTTGCTGAATTGGAAGGATTACTTTCTGTTTAGATTTAATTTAATTTTAATTATCATAAATAATTTAATATTAATAATAGCAAATGTCAGAAGAGAAAAAACAAAACGGATGGGACCCTAAAATAGCTGCATTCCTTTGCAACTGGTGTACATATACTGGTGCAGACCTTGCAGGGGTATCAAGATTAAAATCTTCTCCATGTGTGAGGATTATCAGAGTAATGTGCAGTGGAAGGGTTGACCCAACATTTGTGTTAAAAGCATTTGAAAATGGGGCAGATGGTGTTTTTATTGGAGGATGTCACTTTGGTGATTGCCACTATTCAGAGGGTAATTATAAAACTTTTAGACGAGTGGAATTTTTAAAAGTGTTTCTTGAACAATTTGGAATTAATCCGAAAAGATTAAGATTGGAATGGATTTCTGCTTCAGAAGGAGATAAGTATGCAGAGACAACCCTCGATTTTGAGCGAGAGATAAGAGAACTTGGACCTTTAAAACTTATAAAAGAATAAATTTTTGTGAAACTTTAATTATATAAAATGAAACCAAAACTTGCTTTATATTGGGCTGCATCCTGTGGTGGATGTGAAATTGCTGTTGTTGATATTGAACTCAAAATACTGGAAGTTGATGAATTTTTTGATATTGTTTTTTGGCCTTGTATAATGGATTTCAAATACAAGGATGTTGAAGCTATGCAGGATGGTGAGATTGATTTATGTTTGTTTAATGGTGCTATAAGAACTTCAGAAAATGAGTACCTTGCAAAACTTTTAAGAAAAAAATCTAAAATTCTTGTTGCATTCGGCTCTTGTGCTCACGAAGGTTGTATTCCTGGCTTGGCTAATTTTTATGATAAAAAATCTATTTTCGATTGTGTCTATAAAGATAGCCCTTCTGTGGATGAACAATCTAAAGGTGTGTTTCCGGTTCCGGTTACTCATATGCCTGAAGGGGAAATTGAAATTCCTGAATTTTGGAATACTGTAAAGACTCTTGACCAGGTTGTAGATGTAGATTATTATGTCCCGGGTTGTCCTCCACAATCATTTCAAATTTCTAATGTTATTGATGCAGTTGTTGATATTATTAAAAATGGTAAACCTTTTCCGCCAAAAGGTACAGTTTTAGGTGCCGGAGATAAAACCTGTTGTGATGAATGCCCGAGGGAAAGAAAAGAAAAGAAAATCAAAAAGTTTTATAGACCACAGGAAATAATTCCAGACCCGAATGAATGCTTACTTGACCAGGGGATATTATGTCTTGGACCTGCAACAAGAAGTGGTTGCGATGCGCTATGTGTAAAAGCAAATGTTGGATGTAGGGGATGTTATGGACCACCTCCGAATGTGTTAGACCAGGGAGCAAAAATGGTATCAGCACTTAGTTCTGTTATTGATACGCTTGACCCGAATGAAATGCAGGAAATAATTAAGACTATTGCTGACCCGCTTGGTACTTTTTATAGATTTTCTCTTGCACATTCTGTTTTGAAAAGAGTTCAACCAAAAGAAAAGTAAAACAAAAGGATTTTAAATTATTATTCAGTAAAGTTAAAAATCAATTAATATATGAAACAGATTAAAATAGATCCAATAACACGGCTGGAGGGACACGGAAAAATTGATATATTTTTAAATGACGAAGGAGAAGTAGCAAATTGTTATTTACAAATACCCGAGTTAAGAGGTTTTGAACAATTTGTTGTCGGAAGACCTATTGAAGAGATGCCACGTATAACTACACGAATTTGTGGAGTCTGTCCTGAAGCACATCATATGGCTGCTGCAAAAGCCTGTGATGATGTATATAAAGTAAAGATACCATCTGCAGGGAAAAAATTAAGGGAACTTCTCTATAATACTTTCTTTACAGCAGATCATACAGTGCATTTTTATGCTCTTGCAGGACCTGATTTCGTTTGCGGACCAGATGCTCCACCGGCTGAAAGAAATATATTAGGTTTGATAAAGAAAGTGGGACTTGAAGCAGGAGGAAAAGTTATCGGACTGAGAGCAAGATGCCAGGAAATAATACAAACTCTTGGAGGCAAGAAAATTCATCAGGTAAGTGCAATTCCGGGCGGAGTTTCAAGAGGTCTTACGGAGGAAGAAAGAAAAAAGTTTGAAGAGTATGCTCAATATATGGTGGAATTTGGACAATTTACTTTTAAAATATTTGAAGATGTTGTTCTTAAAAATTCTGCGTATGTGGATTTAATTCTTAACGGTCCGTATATACATCAGACTTACTATATGGGACTTGTAGATGAAAACAATAAAGTCAACTTTTATGATGGTAAAGTTAGAGTAGTTGATCCGGACGGTAATGAATTTTGTAAATATGAACCGAAAGATTATCTTGAACATGTTGCTGAACATGTAGAAAGCTGGAATTATCTTAAGTATCCTTATTTGAAAAAAGTTGGATGGAAAGGGTTCGTAGATGGCAAAGATAGTGGAGTATATAGAGCAACACCGCTTTCAAGATTAAATGCTTCTGATGGAATGGCAACTCCTCTTGCGCAAGCAGAATATGAAAAATATTATGAAACATTAACCGGGGATAGGTCAGGTAAAAAACCAGTACATCATACTCTCGCAACACACTGGGCAAGAATAATAGAACTTCAGTATGCAGCAGAAAGAGTGATGGAACTAATTAAAGATCCTGAAATAACTTCACAGGATTATCGTGTTTTACCAACAGAAATACCAACAGAAGGAATTGGAATTGTTGAAGCACCGCGAGGTACATTGACACACCATTATTTTACTGATGAAAAAGGAATTGTTACAAAGGCAAATTTAATTGTTGGAACTACAAATAATCATGCAGCAATTTCTATGTCTATAAAGAAAGCTGCAGAAGGTTTAATTAAGAAAGGTGTTGAGATTACAGAAGGATTATTAAATAAAATTGAAATGGCATTCCGTGCTTATGATCCTTGTTTCGGATGTGCTACTCATACATTACCCGGAGAGATGCCGCTTGAAATAAATATCCGGGAACCAAATGGAGATTTAATACAATCAGTAAAAAGATTTTAATATTATTTAGATACCAAATTTTAGTAAAAAAGCAGATTTAAAAAAATCTGCTTTTTTATTTTAAGAAATTCTATTTTTATAAATTAGTTACTTTCGGGAACCAATATAAAAATTAACTCCTGCATAGATAGAAAAACTTCCTATTATTCGAGAGGAAGATAAATATGGATTCAATGAGGTATTTTCATCGTCATTTAAATATACTGATGTATCATCCGCTTCTTTTGAAGTTCTACCAATTAGGTTATTGAGTGTATAACGGAAGCCAAAAACCATTCCGAACATTTCTGCGACCCTGTAATTATAGGCAGCATTTAATGCAAAACCAAATCTTAAGTTTTCTTGTATTGATTGATATGGCTCATATGGTTCAGAAGTGTTAATGGTATCGTTATAATATCTACCGAATATAATACTCGAATTTATTTCAACCCCGAAATTAAAATGTGATTTTAAACAAGGGTCAATAAATATTGCATATTCAAATCCTACCCCTGCATATGGGATATTAATTCTTGCAAAACTTGAACCAGTTGTTTTGGGATGATTTGCAGGGAAGTTTCTTGGCCAACCTATCTGAAACCATCCAACATTTGAATAAGCATTATTTTGAGACCTTGTAAATTGCGAGTAACCGATATTAGAATAAACTCTAAATTGGCTGTGATCTAAAGTAGCAACTGAAAATTTAACAGTAAATCCTGTTGAAAAACCATTGGTTACACCATAACTTTGAAAATTATAAAATTCCCCGATTTCACTTCCGCTTAAATCATGCATTGGAAAGTTATATCCACCATAGGTTTCTATCATTACAATTGGCTTTTTTAATCTTTTTGTACTTGTTTGTGGATACGCTGTAGTAACGACTAACACTGAAATAACGAGAATTGTAATAATTTTTTTCATCTTTTTTTATTTTAATTATTAAAATAAAATTTCTTGCTTTTTAAAATTAAAATAAGATATTTATTTATAACAGGATAAGAAACTAAAGATTTGTTCTTAGAGCTTATGGTAATTTCAGGTCAACTAATTTAGACTTAACACCTTCAATTAGTTGCATTTTGCGAGCTAATTCCTTTTTTTGTTCTTTTGTACCGTAAAGTTCACATATAATTAATCCTTTGTCAGAGCAGTTTTCAAGAATTCCATCGTGAATTCCAAGTCTTGTCTTAATTAAGCATCCCCATGCTGTTAATAGTTTCTGTACTTTTACAGCGGCGTCTTTTCTTTTTCCAATTAGAATAAGAAGTATAGTTTTTTCCATAATTATATTTTTGCTGAATTTATTCATAAATAAATTCAAAATAAATGAAAAAATTATTAATCCTAATAATTTAATACTTAATTTTTTTGAATAGTAAAAATCAATAATAATTGATATTTTGTAGCTTTATAAATAATCTTACTCGTGGAGGTATTATGGCATTAATTGTTGTGATTGATGATGACCCTGATATCAGGGAAGCAAGTACTGTTGTTTTAACAGCGAAAGGTCATGAAGTAATTACTGCTGCAAACCCTGAGGAAGGATATAACCTTGTTATTAGTAAAAAACCAGATTTAATAATTCTTGATGTTATGATGAACGAACCAGATGACGGCTTCTTCCTTGCACAGCGTTTTAGAAAGGAGAATATCTCTACACCAATTATAATGTACACCTCCGTTTCTAAAGCGATGGGTATGTCATTTGAGGTTAGTAATATGGTACCAGTTGATGAATTTATTGAGAAACCAATTTCCCCGGATACTCTAATTGAAAAAGTTAATAAATTATTGAATAAATAAAGAATTTTATGCAAGATAATAAAAACGCTTTAGCAAAAGACATAGAAATTTTTGTAAATGAATATGGTAATGACCGTTCAGCATTATTACCTATTTTACAATCAATACAAAAAAAATATTCTTATATTTCAAGTTTTGCTCAACAGGAAGTTGCTCGATTGTTAGACATACATCCTGTAGAGGTATTTGGTGTAATTTCATTTTATTCTTTTTTAAGTTCTGAACCAAAAGGGAAATATATAATAAGACTTTGCAAAACTATAATTTGTGATATTTCAGGGAGGGCGGAGGTTGAAAGAGCTATTGTAAAAGCAACAGGTACAAATTTCGGTGAAACTTCAAAAGATAAAATATTTACTCTTGAATATACTAATTGTCTTGGTATGTGTGATATGGGACCAGCGATGATGGTAAATGATAAAGTATATACAAAACTCACTCCGGAAAAAGTAATCGAGATTTTAACTAACCTAAACCGTTAATAATTAACATCTTCCAGTCTTTAAAAATTAAATTAATTCAAATAAATATTAATCTTAAAAAATGAAAAAGTTATTTTTTGTTATTATTTTTATCTCATTTTATTATTCATTGTTTGCTGGTGAACCGCCAAAAGGTATAACACTGTTTAAAGATGCTGATGGATATACTATAAAATTTAATATTCCTGATTATTATTTTAAAGATGTAAATATTAATTCGGAAAGATTCACAGTACTCTCAATACCTGAATATGGAATTACTCCCGAAGTGGGTAAACCTCAATTACCCCAGATTAGTTTTTTCCTTTTAATAGGAAAAGGTGAGTTATCTGTAAACTATAAGGTTATTTCTCAAAATACTACTACTGAGATATTATCTGCAAAAATTTTTCCTACACAAATGCCATGGGAGAAAAATAAGCCATACAAGGATAGGCCGTTTACAATTGATAGAGAATATTACAACAGTAAAGGAAATATAGATGAACCAATTGTAAAAATATCAGAACCATTTATTATTGGTGGAGCAAAAGGTGTAATGATTACAATTTACCCATTTACTTATAATCCTTCAGAAGATAAATTAATAGTAACTAATACTGCGCAAGTTAAAATAAATCTCAAAGAAGCTGCGGAACTTGGATTTATTCCACAAGAAGCAATGGGAAAGTTTTTATCAAGTGTTTTCGTAAACTATGAGGCAATAAGAACTACTGGTACAAATAATTATCTAATTATTACAGCTCCTGATTACGAAAGTGGATTAACTCCTTTAGTAAATCATAAACAGGGAATGGGTTTCAATGTTACAGTAGTAAATACAAATGTCACAGGAACATCAAATACTGCAATTAAAAACTATATTCAAACCCTTTATAATAACATAAATACAAGACCTGAATTTATTCTTTTAGTTGGAGATGTTGATAAAATACCGGACTGGATAGGTGGTGGAGAAGGGACTCCACACACAGATTGGAATTATGCTCTTTTAGAAGGTGGTGACTTATGGGTAGATGCATTTCTTGGTAGATTCCCAATTCAGAACCTAACACAATTGAGCAATATTATTAACAAAACCATTTATATGGAAACTAGTATTAATAATTTATGGAAGAAAAATGTTTTTATGGCATCTACCGATAATCACTTGATTACTGAAGGTACTCATAATTATGTTATTGATACATTTTTTATTCCAAATAATTTTACTGTTAATACAAAACTCTATTCTTACTATGGTGCTACAACAGCAATGGTTTCTGCTTCTCTTGACTCAAATAAAATTTTCGCAATTTATTCAGGACATGGTTCAGAGACATCTTGGGCTGATGGTCCACCATTTTCACAAGCAAATGTAAATGCTCTCAATAATACAATTTATCCTTTTGTTTATTCTTATGCTTGTGTTACTGGTTCTTTTCACATTTCTGGTGAATGCTTTGCTGAAACATGGATTAGAATACCTAAAGCAGGTGTAATTTTCTGGGGCTCTTCAGTAAATTCTTACTGGGATGAAGATGATATTCTTGAGCGAAGAGTTGTAAAAGCATTATTTAATGATAATCTTAAAAGAAATGCAGAAAATTTCGTTAAAGGTAAAATTTATTTAGTCCAACATTACGGCTCGATAACTCCTACTATGCAAAGATATATGGAAATGTATAATTGTATGGGAGACCCTTCAATTTATCAATTATCTTATGGACCAGCAATATCACATAATCCCCTTCCAAATACTGAAAATCTCAATGGTCCTTATATAGTTAATTGTACTGTTTCTCCTGCTGGTAGCAATATTCTCTGGACAAAATTATTCTGGACGAGGACAAATACATACGATAGTTTAAATATGACAAACACAGGTGGAAATAATTGGACTGGAAATATACCAGGTAATGGACAACCCGCAGTTTATAAGTACTACTTATCAACTAAAGATTCAGCAGGTAGAGTTACAATGCTTCCAATTGGTGCTCCCACAAATTACTTCTCCTTTATTGCGGCTACCGATACAATTAAACCTGTAATTACTCACACTCCATTAACAAATACCCCAAAGACCAGTTGGCCAGCAACAGTTACAGCAACAGTTACAGATAATATAGGTATTGATTCAGTATGGGTACGCTGGTATAAGAACACTCCATCAAATGGAATAAAACACTTCAAACTAATAAATACAACAGGTAATACTTTTACTGCGTTATTTAATTCAACTCAGGCAGAAGTTAATTTTAATGATTCAATATATTATAGGATATATGCACAGGACAATGGATCATTACATAAACGTGATTCAACTAATTTATATTCGTTTAAGATAATAGCACAGGCAAATGCGATAGTAGGTACAGGGACAACCTCAGTGGGTTATCCGTTTTATACATTTTATATGGACTCAAGGACAGATATGTTATATTTAGCAAGTGAAATAACAGCAGGTGGTGGTGCACAAGGTATTATTAAGAAAATAGGATTCAATGTCATTTCAAATGCGACACAGGTTATGAATGGCTTCAAGGTTAAAATGCAGACAACTACCGCAACTACAATATCAGGTTTCACAAATACTGGTTGGTGGGTTGTATATGATAGTAGTTATGTAGTACCAGGTACAGGATGGCAATACATTGATTTACAGACTCCGTTCAATTGGGATGGTACAAGTAATCTTTTGATAGAAATATGTTATAATAATTCAAGTTATACATCAAACACGACGGTAAATGCGACAGCAGCAACAGGGAAAAATGTACACAATCATAGTGATTTATCTTCTGGCGATGGATGTATTGATATAACGACTCCCGGTTCCTCATATACTGCAAGACCAAATATATCACTAATCATTGATTTGGTTATAACGGGTCTTGAAAATAATATATCAGGAATACCGGATAAATATGAATTATCACAGAACTATCCAAACCCATTCAATCCTGTAACGAAGATAAATTTTGGAATTCCAAAGCAAGGAATGGTTACCTTAAAGATATATGATATACTTGGAAGAGAAGTTGTAAGGTTGATAAATGAAGTTAAGCCAGCCGGATATTATACAATAGATTTTGATGGTTCGGGATTATCAAGCGGAGTATATTTCTATAAATTAGAAGTAAATGGATTTTCAGATGTAAAACGAATGGTATTAATAAAATAAATATGAAACTAATACATTTTGATATTGATATATAAATTTAATATACATACATTAAAAAATATTTTAAAAATAAATACAAGAAAATGAAAGTAACAAAACTTTTATTCTTTTTGCTGATTACATTATTTCTTAGTAGTTTTTGCTTTTCACAGATTACTGAGGGAATGTCAAATCGTGTGCTGGAAAATTCTGGCCAAAAAATAAGAATTGAATTCACTTTTAATGGTTATAGTCAAAAGGAAGTTAAAATTAATGGAGAGACATATTTAGCATTATCATCACCTGGATTTGCTTCTACAATGGTTAAGGGAGAACCGGAAATACCGATATACAGGAATAGTGTTGTAATTCCTGATTTAGCAGCGATGAATTTTAAAATTCTTTCTGAAGAATCAGAAGTTATATCTATTAGTAAAATTATGCCTTCTAAAGGTCATTATACAAGAGATATAGATCCGAACTCTATTCCATATACATTTGGTGAAGTTTATAACAAAGATGAATATTATCCCGGAGAAATTGTAATATTAAGTGACCCGTATATAGTTCGTGATTTGAGAGGTATGACTGTACAAATAAATCCCTTGCAATATAACCCAGTAAGAAATGAATTAAAAATTTATAAAAAATTAACTATAGAAATTTATACAGATCCAGGCAAACAAGTAGTTAATCCTTTTTATAGAACACGTGCATTAACAAAAGTATCAAATGAATTTGCACCAATATACAGGGAATTGTTTATTAATTACGGGATTGGTGCAACACGTTTTGATTCAATACCTGAACCAGGGAGAATGTTAGTTGTATGTCCAAGTGCATATATGACAACAATACAGCCGTTTGTGCAATGGAAACAATCTCGGGGATTAACTGTTGTGGTAGCTGAATATCCAACTGCTACAGGTTCTGGTGCTGCAGCAATAAAAACTTATATCCAGAATATGTATAATTCTCAACAGTCAGTTACTTATATCGTATTAGTAGGTGATATTGCAGAAATGCCCACTTTGAATGGAGTATATGAATCTGCGCCTTCTGACCCATGCTATGTAAAATTAGCAGGTAATGATGCTTATCCTGATGCATTTATTTCAAGAATTTCTTGCCAGAATGCTTCAAATATAAACTATGTAACACAAAAATTTATAAGATTCGAAAGAGATATTGATGCTGGTGCACCATGGTATAACAAAGCAGTAGGAGTAGCCGGTCCGGATGTTGGAGGGTCACCACCTTACGCTGATTCTATTAGAATGAATTGGGTTAGAGATACTTTATTACTCGGCGGTTTTACTTGGGTTGATAAGGTTAATCATCCATTTCAGAATGCTCAGGATTTAATCAATGTTTTAAATAATGGAAGATTTGTTTTAAATTATATAGGACATGGTTCAGGTACCTCATGGAGTAATACGGGATTCAATGTATCTAATGCTTATCAGCTTGCAAATGGTTGGAAAAATCCTTATCTGGTAGATGTTGCTTGTTTAAATGGTAATTTTACACTTAATGAATGTCTTGCAGAAGCTTTGCTAAGAGCGGGAGATACTTTAAATCCCAAAGGTGTTATTGCTGCTTATGCATCATCAACAAATGCAAGTTGGGTTCCACCTTGTGATATGCAACTTTATGCTATGCATCTTATGGCAAGACAATATAGAAAGACAGCTGGTGCTATGTCGTTCTTTGGAGTAATGAAAGCAATGGACATGTGGGGCGGCAGTACAGGTGAAGGTTTGAAATTGATGGAACAATATAATTTATTTGGTGATTGCTCTATTCTGTTAACGAGGGGTGTTCCTCTTGGTCCTGCTATTTCTCATACTCCATTACAGAATACCGAAAACCTGAATGGTCCCTATGTTGTTAATTGTGTTATTACACCTTTAAATAATACTCCAATTGTTCCTTCAAAAACGAAATTATTCTGGTCAAGAAACAGTACCACTGTTTATGATAGTGTTCTCTTAACAAATACATCTGGGAATAACTGGAGTGGTAATATTCCGGGGAATGGTATGTCTGCTGTTTATAGATATTATATTGTAACTGCTGATACTACTGGTAAAGTATCAAAATTACCGGGAAATGCACCAACTAATGTATTTTCCTTTATTGCGGCTACTGATACAATTAATCCTGTAATTACTCATACCCCATTAATGAATACCCCAAAGAATAATTGGCCAGTAGCGGTTACGGCAACGGTTACAGATAATATGGGTATTGATTCTGTCTGGGTACGCTGGTATAAAAACACTCCATCAAATGGAATTAAACACTTCAAACTAATAAATACAACAGGTAATATTTTTACAGCGTTATTTAATTCAACGCAGGCAGAAGTTAATTTTAATGATTCAATATATTATAGAATATATGCACAGGACAATGGATCATTACACAAACGGGATTCAACGAATTTATATTCATTTAAGATAATAGCACAGGCTAATGCAATAGTAGGGACAGGGACTACTTCAGTGGGTTATCCATTTTATACATATTATATGGATTCAAGGACAGATATGTTATATTTAGCAAGTGAAATAATAGCGGGCGGTGGTGCTACTGGCCAGATAAGAAAGATTGGGTTCAATGTTATTTCAAATGCGACGCAAGTTATGAATGGATTTAAAGTTAAAATGCAGACTACTACTGCAACAACAATATCAGGTTTCACAAATACTGGTTGGTTGGTTGTATATGATAGTAGTTATGTAGTACCAGGGACAGGATGGCAATATATTAATTTACAGACACCGTTCAATTGGGATGGTACGAGCAATCTTTTGATAGAGATATGTTTCAATAATTCAAGTTGGACATCAAACACAACGGTAAATGCGACAACAGTGACAGGGAAGAATATACATAATCATAGTGATTTACCTTCTGGTGATGGATGTGTTGGGATAACAACGCCAGGTACATCATACACTGCGAGACCAAATATATCACTAATTATTGATTTGATGGTAACGGGTCTTGAAAATAATATAGCGGGTATTCCGGATAAATATGAATTATCTCAGAACTATCCGAACCCATTCAATCCAGTAACAAAGATAAATTTTGGAATTCCGAGACAAGGGATGGTTACCTTAAAGATATATGATATACTTGGGAGGGAAGTTATGAAGTTGATAAATGAAGTTAAGCCAGCCGGATATTATACAATAGATTTTGATGGTTCGGGTTTATCAAGTGGAGTATATTTCTACAAATTAGAGGTAAATGGATTTTCGGATGTAAAACGAATGGTGCTAATCAAGTAATTTTAATTATAAAAACAAGAAGCCCCTTTTTATCTATATAAAAAGGGGCTTTCTATTTTAATACTTTGAGTTTTATTTTTCTACAAACTCATTAATATTTCGTTTATATATTTTCCCTGATTCTGTGCCTGCAAATACAAAATCACCGCTTATCAAAAGTGATTTAATTTTTAATTCAGATAATCCTTCGTTTGCTTCATACCATTCACCACCATTATCAGTAGAATAGTAAATACCGCCACCCCATGAACTTATAATAACTGTTTCATCTTTTGTAACAATTGAAGTTAGTTGTAAGTTTTTAATCCCATCGTTATAATCGTCCCATCCTTTACCATATAAATCAGCACGATAAAAACCACCGCCGAAGGTTATAGCGAATAAATAATCACTATTATATGCAAGACCAGGTATGTCATAAGACTTATCGAAAGATACTCTTGTAAAATCTGCTCCTTTATCTATTACACAATATATATTACCATTAATGCCAGCATAGTAGTTATTATTATTGATTGCTATTGATTGAACTTTTCCTAAGGTTAAAGATTGATACTCAGATAATCGCCATGATCTGCCATCATCAATAGATGTATATAGACCATTACCTGTACCGGCAAAAAGATTGTTCCTATATTGTAAAATTGAATAAACATTCCTGTTCATTAATCCGTTATTGATTGGTTTCCAGCTATTACCATTGTCAAATGATTTAAATACTCCACTATCAGTTGCAATATAAACGGTTCCAATTCCACAGGTAATATTGTATATATTACCTACAGCTGATATAATTTTCCCTTCATATTCTTTTACTATTCCAGCATTGTTGTAAGAATACCAAACGTTTCCGTTATCTAATGAAGTAAAAACTCTACCTTGATTTGTAGCAGCATAAATAGTATTTCCGCTTGCTGCCATACAATTTATAGTTTGATTGCTTACTATTCCTGTACTTATATTTGTCCATTGATTTCCATTATCAACAGAGTAATATAATCCACCAAATGTTGCTGCAAATAAATAATTCCTATAAGCAAAAATTGAGATTACTCTATGACTTGTCAGCCCGTTGTTTACAGGTACCCAACTCGCTCCATAGTTTATAGAAAAGTAAATACCAGAGCCATCAGTAGCAGCGAAGATACTACTACCAATAACTGCTATTGAATTAATTGTTGTATACTCCGGTAAACCATTACTTGCTTGAATCCAGTTTTTCCCGTTATCTCTTGTTACGTAAACACCATTATATTCTGTACCGGCTATTACATATTCACCGGTTACTGCAAGAGATTTTGCATTAATTGAATAACTTACTTTATACCAATTTTCACCTTTATCGTATGTATTGTAAATTCCATCGGATGTTGCCGCAAATAATATGGTATCTTTAAAAGCAAGTGCTCTAACATTCGAAATACCCATAATTTGAGCCCAATTATCTCCATTGTTGTGGGAAATATATAAATTTTCTCCTGCGGAAACATATATTTCATTATTATAAACAATAATATCATTTATCTTTTGATTAATTAAACCTGTATTTGCTGCCATCCAACTATCGCCATTATCAGAAGAGCGAAAAAGCCCTCTATCAACAGTACCAGCAAAAATGTTACTTCCACAAACAGCAAACTTATTTACATATAAATTTATTACTCCCAGATTTATTGAATTCCAGGTGCTACCATAGTTAACAGAGCGGAAAATCCCCATTGGGGTACCAACAAATATTAAATTGTCTTTTACACACAAAGAGTAAATAATTGATACAGGTTTTCCTGCTTCTTTCCATTGAGAGTGAGATATATTAAATAAACATAAAATAATTAGAAAAATTAATAATCCTTTTTTCATATTAATATAATTTTTTATAAAGATAATTTTTTTTAACATTTATTTAAATTCATTTTATTTTTCAATAAAATAATATTTAAATAAATGTAATCCTCTTTTTAAAAAAATTTTTCTATAGATACTTTTGTAACGCTAAATGTTAAAAAAGACTGGGGTATCTCTTCGGATTATATTCATGCATAATTTCATAAATAACTGTGAAAACCTCCTCTGCATTTGGCTTTGAGTAATAATCTCCGTCATTTCCGTAAGCAGGTCTGTGAGCTTTTCCCGTTAAAGTTCTTGGGGGTGAGTCTAAATATTTATATCCGTCTTGTTCATCTAATACTTGTTGCATCATATAAGCCGTTGCTCCACCAGGAACGTCTTCATCAAGGAATAAAACTTTATTTGTTTTCTTTATTGAGTCTTTTATTATACCAAATCTATCAAATGGTAAAAGTGTTCGTACATCAATTAATTCAACAGAAATTCCAATTTGTTCTAATTTTGATATTGCTGATTTTGCAATATCAACACATGCACCGTATGTTACAACAGTTATATCTGTTCCTTCCTGTAAAATTTCAGGAATTCCAAGAGGGATAGTTATTTCACCGATATTTTCCGGTAAAAGTTCTTTTATTCTGTAAGCATTTAATCTTTCTATAACAAGACCCGGGTCATCACCTTTTAGTAAAGTATTATAAAACCCGGCAGCTTGAGTCATATTTCTTGGTACACAAATATGCAAACCCCTGAAAGCGTGAGTAATCATCCCAATTGGAGACCCTGAATGAAAAATCCCGACAAGTCTGTGTCCACGAGTTCTGATTATAACAGGTGCTTTTTGCCCACCTTTTGTTCTCCAATGTAAAAGGGCTAAATCATCACTAATTATTTGTAATGCATATAATAAATAATCAAGATATTGTATTTCAACGATCGGTCTTAATCCTCTTAAAGCTGCACCTATTCCCTGACCTGCAATTGTTGCTTCTCTGATTCCGGTATCTGTTATTCTTATATCACCATATTTTGCTTGTAATCCAGCCATACCTTGATTTACATCCCCTAATCTTCCTATGTCTTCTCCAATTGCAAATATTCGCGGGTCTGTTTTAAATGCATAATCAAAGAAAGCCAATAAAACTTCTCTACCATCAACCCTTTTTGAATCTGGTTTATAAACTGGCTTTACTTCTTTTACATTAAGGGGGCTTTCATCTGATTGACTATATAAATGCGAGCCGTAGTTGTATTCATTGGTTTTTTTATATTTATCATTCCAATCAATTAATTTTTGTTTAATTTCTAATGGTTCATTTCGTAATGTTATTAACGCATCATTTGCGGCTGCTGCGATTACTCGTCTCGATGTTTCCAGAGCTCTGAAGATATCATTGCTGATTTTCTTTATAGTTTCTGCTTCTCTGCTTACTTTAGATATCTCTGTTAATATTTTATTTAATTCATCTCTTTCTTTTTTAATCGGATTAATAAAATCTTCCCATGCTTTTTGTTGAGCTTTTTTCACAGTAACTTTTGATTCTTCTTCTATCTCTTCTAATTCTTTTTCGTTTGCAAACCCTTTTTTTAAAATCCATAATTTAAATTGTCTTATGCAATCGTATTCCCTTTCCCATTCAAGCCGCTCTTTCGTTTTATATCTCTCATGCGAACCTGAAGTTGAATGTCCTTGAGGTTGAGTTAACTCTGTTATGTGAAATATTGCTGGTATGTGTTTTTCTCTGACAATGGAGATTCCTTCCCTATATACTTTAACAAGTTGTTCATAATTCCAACCGGGAATTCTGTAAATTAAAAATCCCTGCCCGAGTTTTTCACTATATTCAAATCCTTTTAATATCTCTGAAATATTTGATTTTGTCATTTGATAAATATTAGGTACTGAAATGCCAAAACCATCATCCCATATTGAAATTGCAAGCGGAACCATCAAAACACCAGCTGCATTAATCGTCTCGAAAAAAATACCTTCTGCAGTACTTGCATTACCTATTGTACCAAAGGCAACTTCGTTACCGTTATTAGAAAACTCTTTTAAATATGATAATTCAGGGTTATTTCTGTATAATTTGGATGCATAAGCAAGACCGAGCAATCTTTGCATTTGAGATGCAGTAGGGGCAATGTCGGAAGAAGTATTTTTCATTTGCATCAGATTTTTCCATTTTCCGTTATTATCAAGAAGTCTTGACCCAAAGTGATTATTCATACCTCTGCCACCGGAATGGGGTTCCCGGTTAATATCAGTATCCCCATAAAGTTGAGCAAAAAACTGCTCCAAAGTTAGCATTCCTGTTGCAAACATAAATGTTTGGTCTCTGTAGTATCCTGAACGAAAATCCCCATTTTGAAAGGTCTTTGCCATAGCAATCTGAGGAAGTTCTTTCCCATCTCCGAAAATACCAAAATTTGCTTTACCAATCAGGGTTTCTTTTCTTCCTAATAAACTTGCTTGTCTGCTTTCATTTGCAAGTTTAAAATCTGCAATTACTTCTTCTTTTGTAAATTCAAAATCCTGGTTTTTAGCCATAAAATAATATTTTTATAAATTAATATTATTAAAACAAATAAATATTCTGTTAAGTTGCAATTACATTATTTTATTTAATTTAAACAAATTTGCAAATTTTTTAAATGAAGTTGTTTGTTTATATTGTAAATTATTAAATTGAATTAATTTAATTTTTATAATGTTTTTATTATATTGAAATTAATAAATGTAAATAATATGCTTGAAAATATATTTACTCCGGAAGAAATTAGTTTAATACAAACGAGTTTTTTGAAAATTTGTGAATCAGATTGCTGGGAAATTCATTATAACAGATTGTTTGAACTTGACCCTGATGCCATAAAACTTTTCAAGGGGGATATTAAAGACCAACAGCACAGGATTATGACAATGATGAAAACAGTTGTAGAGGGCTTGAATAATCCTCAGATAATCATACCTGCTGTGCAAGAGTTGGGGAAAAGGCATTACGAATATAATGTAAGAGAGGAAGATTACGAATTATTCAAAGAATCTTTATTATACGCAATTGAAAAGGTTTTAGGAGATGAGTTTACCCCTGATTTAAAGTCTGCCTGGAATAAATTTTATGATGTCCTTGCAGATGTTATGAAAAGTTCCAAATATTAAATTTAATTGTTTATACTTTATTCTTACTTTAACTTGAAAAATTTTTCAATTTCAGGTAATGCTTCTTTGTATTTTTTAAATTCGTGTCCGCAGTCTTCAAACTCAAGTATTTTACCAGCATTTGGAAAAGTAGCTTTTGTTTCTTCATGATTTAATAATTCATCATCCTTTGAAAGTAGAAGAAATAATTTTTTCTGATTGATATACTTAAAGAATTTTTTATTTAAATCATACAATTCATTTATATATTCTTCTTTCCACTCAAACTTTTTTCCAGTATGATAATTTGTTAGTTCTCCGATGTATGGTTTTAGTACTAAATATGGCTTTATTGCTGGATTTATAAGTACTGCTCTTGAGCCATATTTTGCATTAAGTAACATAGCATAAAACCCTCCGAGTGAAGAACCTATTAAGTTTGGCTTTTGGCCTGCATCTCTTATGATATCGCATAAAAGAAAAAATGCTAACTTTGGTGATACCGGTAAATCAGGAGCAAAGACTTTAGTGCTTTTGTTAAAATATTCCTTCGTCTCTTCAGCTTTTCTTGCTTTAGATGAACTTCTGAATCCGTGTATATAAATTATCATTTTTTATTCTAATTACTATTTAATGTTCTTAACTTAACAACTATTTTTGTATTATGAAATGATAATCAAATGAAAGGTAATTTTTTTAAAAACATTATTGGAATTTTAATTGTTATTGTCGTCTTTGCACTTACGGCATTTGTTTTATTCAGGGATTTATCTACAAAGAGTTTGTATCAGGAAGAAGGGATTTTAAAAATTGATGAACTTTTAGATACAGTTGTAGTATATAGGGATGATTTCGGTGTACCACATATAGAAGCAAAAAATGAAAAGGATATGTATTTTACACTTGGATACACTCATGCACAGGATAGACTTTGGGAAATGGATTTTATAAGACGGGTTACTCAGGGAAGATTAGCAGAAATATTTGGCATTGAATCACTACAATATGATAAATTATTCAGAACTATTGGAATTTACAGAACCGCTAAGAAACTTTATAATAATTTACCTTCAGAAACTAAGAAAATTCTTGAATATTATTCCGACGGAGTAAATTATTTTATTAATAAAAATAAAAAGAAACTGCCATTTGAATTTGATGCCCTTGATTATAAGCCTGATAAGTGGGAACCTGTTGATTGCCTTGCTGTGGTTAGATTTATGGGATGGAGTTTAAATATCTCTTGGTACACAGATTATTGTTTTGGCAAAATTGTGGATAGATTTGGTATCGAAAAAGCAAAAGATTTTATTCCTGATATTTCGCCTGAAGCACCGAATGTGATTAAATCAACAGAAGAAAGAGAACGGGAAAAACAGCAGGAAAAAATAAAAAAAGAGTTAGATTCTAATTACACAAAACAGAATATCAGTGAAGAGTTATATTCTTCTCTAAAAAATAATTTCATTTCTGTATGTTTTAATTTTCTTAATGAATTTGGCACTGGTGAAATTTCATCCGGTAGTAATGCCTGGGTAATTTCCGGAAGTAAAACAGAAATGGGTAAACCGTTAATTGCAAATGACCCCCATCTTCCTTTACAGGTTCCTTCTACATGGTATGAAGTGGAATTAATTAATTCTGTTGATGGATTTAGGATTGCCGGATTTTCTATTCCTGGGGTTCCCGGTGTTTTAATTGGTATGAATAATTCGATAAGTTGGGGAATTACAAACTTAATGAATGACGAAACAGATTTATTTCTGCTCAATGATGATTCTAACTCTGTTGTAATAGATAGTGTGTTAGAAAACATTTCTGTTAAAGGTAAGCAAGAAGATATAACTTTTGCTGTTTACTTTACGAAAGAAGGACCGATAGTTTCAAATCTTGAAAAAGTCAATATTGTTAATAACCAAAAATTTGAGACTAATAATCGTAATGTTATTGTGCTTAAATGGGCTGGCTATGATTTCAGTGATGAAATTACAGCACTATTGAGTGTAAATAAAGCAAATAGCTGGAATAGTTTTAAATCTTCGTTAAAAACATTTGGTGTTCCCGCTTTAAATTTTGTATATGCTGACACTAATGGGAATATTGGCTACTGTGTTGCAGGAAAAATACCGATAAGAAGATTGCATTCTGAACAATCGGAAAGTATTAGTACTCTTGCCCTTGCTACTAACAGGGATTATTATGAATGGAAAGGATATGTGAATTATGAAGATTTACCTTCTGTTTTTAATCCTCGTGAGCAATATATCGTTTCTGCTAATAACAGACCACAAGCTGGATTAAAGTATTATATTACAAATTTATATGAACCGCATTACCGCGCTGCAAGAATTGAAGAATTGCTTAAAGGAAGGAATAATTTTTCTGCTTCTGAAATCCAGTATTTACAACTTGATGTCAATAGTCTGTATGCAAAAGAACTCTGCAATTATTTGTTTAAAGCAGTAAATTCTTTAACGCTTGATACTTCACGTATGGCAAAACATCCTGTGATATATTTGACTGAAGAAGAAAAAGATTATTTGCAACTTTTAAAGAATTGGAATTATGAATTTAAATTGATTAGCCCTGCTGCAACTTTATTTTCTCAATTTGAAGTTGAATTGTATAAAAACTTATATAAAGAAAAACTGGGAGAAGATTTATTTACAGAATACATTACTATTGCATCTATTCCTGTTCGAAACACTTCTAAATTGTTGAGAGAGAATTTTCTTAATGTATCCGTAACAAAATACAATGAATCAACCGGAAAAGGTGTCATAGGCAAAAATGATGATTATAACTATGAAAATCTTCGTGACGCTTTATTAAAAAGTATAAAAGATGCTATAATCAGCTTAAAAAATAAATTTAAAACTTCCGAAACCAAAGAATGGTTATGGGGAAAGGTACACAAAGTAAAATTCCGTCATCAATTGGGCTCTGTTGCCTCTTTCTCTCAAATTCTTGACGCAGGTCCTTATGAAGCAGATGGATGTGGAAGTACTGTTTGTTGTATCCAGTACAATTATATTAACGCTTCAAAAAATTCAGATTTTGAATCTTTTCTTGGTCCATCATTGAGATTCATTGGTGATATGTCAAATACTCGTATATATTATTCTATTCTTCCACCTGGACAGAACGGTCAAAATATATCTGTAAATTACAGAAATCAGGTAAGACTCTGGTTAAATGGGGAATATAAACAAACATTATCTTCTTCTATTGTTAGAGTGGCATCTACAAAAGTAATGTCTTTAATACCAACAAGAAACTATAAATAAAACAGTCCTCTATTGTTTTATTTTTAATCTTTCTAACGTATTGTATAAATCTAAGAGTTCAACCGGTGAAAGTTCTTCAGCGCGGCGGGAAAAATCATAATTTATCAGGTCTCTTTCATAACTTTTTATATAATCCTTTAGACAATTTTTAAGTGTTTTTCTTCTCTTACCAAAAGCTGTTTTTATGAAAGTAGAAAAATGTTCGGGTTCTTTAATATTATATTTATTATGAAATGTTAATTTAAAAACACTTGAGTCAACTTTCGGTTTTGGGAAGAAAACTGTCGGAGGTAAAGTAAATAAGTTCTTGTAATATGCATTTAACTGAGTATGTACAGTTAATATCCCGTATTGTTTTGTTTTTGGTTTTGCATTTAATCTTTGTGCAACTTCCTTTTGCGTCATTATTACAGCAGAATGGATATAAAATTTATTCTCAAATAATTTGAATAATATCTCAGAAGTAATATTATAAGGTATATTACCAATTATTTTAATAGACTGAAATTTGAAAGGAAATTTTATAACATCATTTCTAAAATCAAATTCAAGAAAATCTTTTTTTAAAAAAATTATTTTATCCCCAAATTTTTCTTTTAGCGCATTTATACACTTTTCATCAATTTCAATTCCAATGTATTTGTTTGTATGATTAATTATGTGTTTTGTAAGTGCGCCATAACCGGCTCCTATTTCAATTATTAAATCCCCATCATTTATTTCAAGTGATTTTACTATTTTCTTCGCAATGTTTTCATCTACAAGAAAATTCTGCCCTAAAAATTTAACAGGTCTGTATTTTTTAAATTTGTCCACCTTGCAAATATCTTTTAATAATTTAACATATACAATCCATTTTAAAATTAAATATAATTAAATATATGATAATATAATAATTTGAACACATAAATTAATAAATTTACATTTATATTGTGTATTCTATATTTATGTTTGAGATTAATATTCGTATATTTATTTAATTGAGAATTTGTTCAGGCTTTTGCTGATTTGTTTAGTGAGATAAAGAATAAGATTTATAAATCCGATAGTTTTCAAAAAATAATAAGACTACTATCGGAAAAAAAGACCCCCCCCTTAAATGTGGGTGGTATGGGGATAACTATTTCCAATATAAATGGTTCTTTAATTTCTTTCCTGTTGGATTTTATTTATTTAAGAGGTTTTAACAAAATATTTTATATAGTTTCTGATAATGAGAAAGTAAATTATATAAAAGATGACCTTTCTATACTTATTGGAGAAGAAAACATTTCCGCATTCACTCCTGAAAAGTCGTATGATAATGAAGATACTACAAAATCTCTTACCTTGCTTTCAGAGAATAAAAATTTTATAATAATTTCTGCTGTTGATAAATTATCTTATTCTGTTATTCCAAAAGAAAAATACAGTAAAAGTTTACTACACTTAAAAAGTGGAGATGAATTTCTGTTTGAAGAACTGGTCGAAAAGCTTGAAGAATATCAATATGAAAAAAAATATTTTGTCGAGCAACCGGGTGATTTTGCTATTAGAGGGGGAATTATTGATATATTTCCGGAAAGTTTTTCTGTACCTGTAAGACTTGAGTTTTTTGGAGAGACAATAGAATCAATCCGTGAATTTGATATTAATAACCAGCGCTCTATAAATCAATTGGAGGAAATAAAAATCCCAATTGTATTATCATCATATATAAATGAAAAAGAACAATTTTCAAGCAAAAATATATTTGACTATTTTTCAGATGATATGTTAATTTTAATTGATGAAGAATGTCTACCTGATTCATTACTAAATGATTTTCTACGGAATAGCATTCAAAGTAAAATTATTATAGAGAGGTATTATAATTTTAAAAGTGATTTAAGTTTTAATTCTTTACCGCAACCTGATTTTCATTCAAACATAAAAATTCTATATAATAATTTAATAAATCATTCTAAGAATGACTTTGATATATTTATTACTTGTTCTGATTCCTATCAGGTAAACCGAATGAAAGAGCTAATAACTGAATATGAAGATGAATTACTTTCTCAATATAATAACGATGAAAATAAAAAATTAATTTTTCTAACTGAAAAAGATAAATTAATTTTTAAAACTAACCCCGCCACATTACAAAATTATGAAGAAAAACCTGTTCCAAAGAATAAAATTAATAGAATTAAACTCCTTCCTAAATCAATAAGTAATGGATTTATTTTCAATGATATCAAAATTGTTGTTTATACAGAGCATCAGATTTTTAATCGTTATTTTAGACAATATAAAAAACAAAAAAGGTATCGTTCCATTTCTCTCGATGAATTAAAACAACTTAAACTTGGTGATTATGTTGTACACAGGGATTTTGGAATTGGAATATATTCTGGATTGGTAACAAGAGAGGTAAAAGGAATTAAAAGTAAAAGTTATCAAGATTTCATTAAGTTAACTTATGCTGATGGCGACATAATTTACCTGTCTTTAAATTATATAAATCTCATTTCCAAATATACATCTACAGAGGGATATACTCCAAAGATTACAAGAATTGGTGGGGGTGATTGGGATAGAATTAAAGAAAGAACTAAAAAAAATGTTGAAAATATTGCTCGTGATTTAATTCTGCTTTATGCGAAAAGAAAAGCAAGTAAAGGAATAGCATTTCAATCTGATACTCATTGGGAAAGAGAACTTGAAGCGAGCTTTATTTATGAAGATACTCCCGACCAGGTAAAAGCCACTGCAGATGTAAAATCAGATATGCAGTCTGAAAGTCCGATGGATAGATTAATTTGTGGTGATGTGGGATTTGGAAAAACTGAAGTCGCTATCCGTGCCTCATTTAAAGCGGTTCTTGGTAATAAGCAGGTTGCAGTGCTTGTTCCAACTACTATTCTTGCTGTTCAGCATTATCATACCTTTAAAGACAGATTATCTCAATTTGCTGTTGAAGTTGAATCCTTAACACGATTTAAGTCAAAAAAAGAACAAAAAGAAATACTTGAGAAACTATCTGAAGGAAAAATTGATGTAATAATAGGTACTCATCGACTACTTTCAAAGGATGTTAAATTCAAAGATTTGGGCTTGTTAATTATAGATGAAGAACACAGGTTTGGTGTGAAAGCCAAAGAAAAATTAAGAGTATTAAAACCGAATGTTGATACTTTAACCTTAACAGCTACTCCAATACCACGAACATTGAATTTCTCTTTGCTTGGTGCAAGAGATTTATCTATTATAAATACCCCGCCCAAAAATCGCAAACCTATTTTAACAGAAATTATTAAATATGACTGGAATTTGATAACAGAGATAATTAAAAGTGAATTAGCTCGAGGGGGTCAGGTATATTTTGTAAATGATAAAATCTCCGGTTTATATAACATTGCAGATAAGTTGAAGCGACTAATCCCTTATGCTCGTATTGGAGTGGCATATGGACAAATGGGTTCCGGAAAAAATATTAATATATCAAATTATTCCGGGCTCTATGTTGATAAGTTACCTGACCTTGAAAAAGTAATTGTAGATTTTATTGAACGGAAAATTGATGTACTTGTTTGTACGAAAATAATTGAATCTGGTCTTGATATCCCAAATGTCAATACTATCATTATTAATAATGCAAATTCATTTGGCCTTGCGGAATTATATCAATTGCGTGGTAGAGTCGGGAGGAGTAGTCAGCAGGCGTATGCATATTTTATTGCACCACCTGTTTCAACATTGACTAAATCTGCACTTATGCGATTGCAAGCAATTGAAGAATATACAGAACTTGGTACTGGGTTTAATTTATCAATGCGAGACATTGAAATTCGCGGAGTTGGAAATTTACTCGGTAAAGAACAATCAGGATTTATTCAGCAAATTGGCTTCGAATTATACCTTGATATTATTAACGAAACAGTTTCTCAATTAAAAGAAAAAGAATTTGCAGCTTTGTTTTCCGGTGAAGAACAAGTGAAAAACTCAAAGGATAAAACAAAAATTTTTACTGATGAAAATGAAGATATTAAAACTGAATATAAATTAATAACAGAAAAGCCCGGCATACATTCACCTGCCAGTTCACACTTTATTTTTGAGCATGATGTGAATGCTTTTATTCCGAAATATTATATTGAAGATGAGAACGAAAGAATTAATATTTATAAGAAGTTATATTCTTCTAATCAGGACTCCTTCCATTTCGAAGATGAATTAAAAGACAGATTTGGTCCTCTACCTGCTGAAGTAAAAAATCTGCTTATTCTTGTGAAAATAAGAAATGAAGCAATATCGCTTGGAATAGAAAAATTAACTTACTTTAATAATACTCTCGAAGTATATTTTCCTCATGATAAGCAGAATGAAATATATAATTCGGATTTCTTTAAAAATTTAGTTCAGCAAATTTCAGTCAATAAAACAAACAGGTACTTTTTTAAACAATCAGAAACTGAATTTTCTTTAGAAATATTAAATTTAGATTTTCCTTTTGATTTAAAAAAGGTATTATTTTTAAATCAAGATTAAACTGATTAATTAAGAATTCCGGGTGAACTTTTGCATAATTTTAAGAAATTAGATAATTTTTGATAAGTTTTATTAATATTTTAGAAAATAACAAAAGCGATTGATATTTTATAAGGATAAGAAAAATCATAGTTTAAAAGTTTTAGCACAGAGTTTCTTAATATTTTCTTATTTTGCCTTTATTAAAGTAAATTTTTCACTTGACATTTAATTCTTTTTGAGTAATATTATTACTCAATTGTGAGTTTAAAAATAAATACTAATGATAGACTCATTGATTACATCGAAAACGAGGGTAAAGCTGCTATTAAAGTTTTTTCTTAATGCGGAGTCAACATCATATTTGCGGAATCTTGAATCTGAATTTGGGGAATCAACAAATGCAATTAGGGTTGAGCTAAACAGGTTTGAAAAGGCAGGGTTACTAAAATCCTCCAGAGTTGGTAATAAAAAAATTTTTAGGGCTAATAAAAAACACCCATTCTTTCCTGAAATTAATAAAATAATAAGAAAATATACTGGACTTGAACAGGTTATTGAACGGGTTACCAGGAAAATTGGTGACATTAAAAAAGTATATGCCTGTGGTGATATAGCTAAGGGAAGAGATACAAAAACAATAGAATTAATATTTGTTGGTGATAATATTGAAACTGATTACTTAAATAAAATTGTTTGTAAAGCGGAAAAGTTGATTAGAAGAAAGATAAAGTATTTCGTTTGTAGTAATGGTGATGATAAATTTAATTTGAGAAAAATAAAGAAAAAAGATATACTACTTCTCTGGCAAGCATAAAAAGTCTTTTAAAAATGAATTGCATAATGCTAGAATGTGACTTATATGGCGGAGCCATGCCCAAAAATTACAAAAAACTTAATCTAAATATATTTTCTAATTTTAATAAAATATCAATGAGAATAACTTTTGTATTATTATTAACACTTATCATTCCAATACATTTGTTTGCACAAGAGGATTCAATCAAGTTTGGACCTATTGAAACAATGAAAGTGGGCACAAATTACTATAATTATTCTGACAAAGACAAAGCGAACATAGAAGTATTGGTACTCGGTGGGGTAAAAAATCCGGGTGTGTATTTAATACCACAAGGTAAAACACTAATGGAACTTCTTACCTTAACAGGGGGGGCGTTAGATGAAACGAACTATGAAAATTTCAAATTTATTAGAACAAAGTATAAAAATCCAGAGCTGAAAGCTGATTCAATTCTCGTTCTAAATTACAGGGATTTTTTTGATAGAGATGTAACAAAAAGTTTAACTGTTCCAAATCCAATCTTAAATAATGGAGATATAATTGCGTTTCCAATAAAACCAGAAAAAGAATTCTGGGACTATGCTCAAAGAATAGCAGGCGTATTTGTTGTCCCTTTATTTACTATTGCAACTTTGATTCTACAAATAATAAATCTATCAAAATAATTTTATTGATGGAAATAAGCAGTGTGATTTTCGAAAGAGTAATATAATTTATAAATAATTAATATACTTTTTACTAAATAAAATAATATAATTTGCATTACTTAGTCACAGGCGGGGCAGGATTTATTGGTAGTAACATAGTAGAAGAGTTAGTTAAAAAAGGAGAAAAAGTAAGGGTATTGGATAATTTTTCTACTGGTGAAAGGGAAAACTTAAAGGAGTTTGAAAATGATATTGAATTAATAGAAGGAGATATACGCAGTTACCACACCGTTATGCAAGCAGTTAAAGGAATAGATATTGTTTTACATCAGGCAGCCTTACCATCAGTTCCCCGTTCAATTTATGACCCAATAACTACAAATGAGATTAATATAACCGGTACATTAAACCTGCTTGATGCGTCAAAAGAAGCAAAGGTAAAGAAATTTGTATTTGCTTCTTCATCTTCAGTTTATGGAGATACTCCCGAGTTACCCAAAAAAGAAGATATGCCTGTTAATCCACTTTCCCCATATGCAGTGAGCAAATTAGCAGGGGAGAAATATTGTCAGGTATTTTCAAAGGTCTATGGTTTACATACTGTAATATTAAGGTATTTTAATGTATTCGGACCGCGTCAGGACCCTAATTCGCAATATTCTGCTGTAATTCCGAAATTCATAAAATTAATGTTAAATAATGAAAGACCTGTTATATACGGTGATGGAACCCAGACAAGAGATTTCACTTATGTAACAAATGTAGTAGAAGCCAACATATTGGCATCTATAAAAGAATGTGATGCAGGAATTGTAATGAACTGTGCTTGTGGTGAGCAAATTCAATTAAATTATCTTATAGAAGAAATTAACAGATTATCAAATAAAAATATCGAGCCAATTTACACTGAATATAGAAAAGGAGATATAATCCATAGCTTTGCCGATATAAGGTTAATCAAAAAAGTATTGGGATGGGAACCAAAGTTTTCATTTCAGAAAGGGCTTAAACTTAATTTAAATTATTATAGAAATGCTAAACAATAAAACAGTAGCGGTTGTAGTTCCAGCTTATAATGAAGAAAAGCAGATTGGAAGGGTAATAGAAACGATGCCGAAATTTGTAGATAGAATTGTAATAGTAAATGATTGCTCAACTGACGGTACAGCAGAAGTGGTTAAAAAGTATATTGAATCCAGTTATAATAATTCAGAACTTGTTTTGAAAGAGAATAAAATTGAAAGAAATGTTTATAATTATGCCGAAATTGTAAAATCCGAGATAGAAGCAGATGAAATGAAATATTTTATTCCCTCCCGGATTTTTAACATTAATCAAGACAGAGATAGAATAATTCTAATAAATAATATGAAAAACTCAGGAGTTGGTGGAAGTATCGCCCGAGGATATAAATGGTGCAAGGATAATAATATTGATTGTACTGCTGTTATGGCTGGAGATGGTCAAATGGATCCCTCAGAATTGGAAAGTATTTGTAAACCTGTTGTTATGGAGAATGTTGATTATGTTAAAGGAAATCGTCTAATTCATAGAAGTGCTTTACTTGTAATACCTAAAATAAGGTATTTTGGTAACTCAGTACTTTCTATTTTAACAAAAATTGCATCAGGGTATTGGAGGATATCTGATACTCAAACTGGATATACTGCAATTTCCCTTGATGCTTTGAAATCTATAAGAATACATAAAATTTATAAAAGATTTGGTATGCCTAATGATATCTTAGCTAAATTGAATATTGCAATGTGTACAATCAAAGAGGTTCCGATTAAACCAGTATATAATATAGGGGAAAAATCAAAAATGAAACTTTATATAACTATCCCTAAAATCTTGTTCTTACTTATTCGTACATTTTTTAAGAGGTTGTGGATTAAATATTTCTTCAGAGATTTTCATCCACTTTTCCTTTTATATCATTTATCTTTTATTCTGTTTTTAATTTGGATTCCATATCTTATTAAAGTTAGTAGTAAAATTATAAATAACCAAAATGTTTCTTTTGAGACATTATTTGCTTTTACATTTTTAGGAGTAACATCATTTCAATCTTTTCTTTTTGCAATGTGGATGGATATACAAGATAATGATAGGTTATATAAATAAATTATAAATGTGTGGAATATTTGGAATAATTGCACGGGAAAATAGTTTAGGTAATAAGCGGTATTATAATATCGTTAAAAAACTGTTTCTCCTTTCAGAATCGAGAGGAAAAGAAGCTTCTGGATTTGCTACACTAAAAGATAGGACATTTTATGTTTACAAGACACCTTTCCCTGCTAGTACTTTAATTAAATCTGGAACATTTAAACGTTATTTTAAGAACAAAATAGTTGGTCAGAAAGTAACCATTGGGCATTCACGATTAGTTACAAATGGTTATGAACATTTTAATAAAAATAATCAACCAATTGTTAGGGGAGGAATTATTGCTGTACATAATGGTATAATTGTTAACCAAAAATTTTTATGGGAAAAATATAGTTATTTACAAAGAAAATCTGATTTAGATAGTGAATTAATACCCGTTTTATTAAGAAATTTTTTAATATCTGGTTTAGGATTTTCTAATGCTATAAAAAAATTATTTCAGGAAATTTATGGCATGACTTCTACAGCAATTTTGTTCAATGACTTTCCTAATTTGATTTTAGCAACTAATAATGGCTCTTTGTATTATATTTATAATCGAAGGGATGAAATATTTGCATTTGCTTCTGAGTACTATATTCTTTTAAAGATTATTTCAGAATTTAAAAATCTTAATTTCAATTATAATGATGTAAAACAGGTTATTCCAAACTCTGTAATTTCATATAATTTTAAAGATAATACATTAGTAAATTTTGATTTTGGAGATACAAAGATATTAAATATTAAGAAAAGTGATTCTTTATTTGGAATAAAAGAAGTATTTGATGAATGTGAGGAAAAAGTAAATTATATAAATCGAAGTCTTGAATATAATACAGTCGATGTACCAGATGAGTTTAAAGAGAATTTCAAAAAGTACAAAGAAGAAATTAAGAAATTAAAAAGGTGTAAAAAATGTATATTACCGGAAACTTTTCCTTTTATTCAATTTGATAATAATGGTATCTGTAATTACTGTAATAATTATGAAAAAATAGATTATTTAGGAAAAGATAAACTAATTCAATATATCGAAAGATTCAGAAAAAATAATAAAGAGCCAAAATGTTTAATACCTTTTAGTGGGGGCCGTGATAGCTCATACACGCTTCATTATGTCGTGAAAGAACTTGGATTAAAACCAATAGCATTTTCTTATGACTGGGGTATGATAACTGATTTGGCAAGGAGAAATCAGTCAAGATTGTGTGGGAAACTTAGTGTTGAACACATTTTAGTTTCTGCTGATATTAGAAAAAAGAGAGAATATATAAGAAAAAATGTTTTAGCATGGCTAAAAAGGCCAAATTTAGGTACTGTACCATTATTTATGGCTGGTGATAAACAATATTTTTATTATACAAATTTGCTTATGAAACAAAACAATTTAAGTTTATCTATTTATGGGGAAAACAATTTAGAAAATACAAATTTTAAATCTGGATTTTGTGGTATAGGCCCAAAATTTAACAAATCAAATATATACGAATTAAATTTAATGGACAAAATTAAAATACTATTATTTTATGGGAAAGAATACTTATTAAATCCTGCTTACATAAACAAATCGATTTATGATACCTATGATGCTTTTAAATCTTATTACTTGATAAAACATAAGAATATAAATTTATATAATTACATAAAATGGAACGAAAAAACTATTATTGATACTTTAATAAATGAATATGACTGGGAAACAGACCCCGGGACAAAAACAACATGGAGAATCGGAGATGGTACAGCGGCATTTTATAATTATATTTATTATACTGTAGCCGGTTTTACAGAAAATGATACATTTAGAAGTAATCAAATACGAGAAGGCGATTTAACAAGAGAAGAAGCATTGAAATTATCAGAAGAAGAAAACAGGCCGAGATGGGATTCAATAAAATGGTATTGTGATACAATTGGAATAGATTTTGAAAACACAATAAGGGTTGTTAATAAAATAAAAAAAAGATATCAATTTGAATAAATATATTGAAGGGAAAAACCTTTCTGATGAGGAACTATGGAATTGGTGTTTAAATGAGTATAAAAGTTCAAACTTTATTATTAAATATTTAATTAATAATTTTTATAAATGCATTAAGAATATTTCAGAACTGTTTGAACCTGATTTTAAAATTTTAGAAGTTGGATGTGGTGCTGCGGAATCATCAGACAGAATTAGAAATATTATTGGTGATTTACATTTTGAAATATCAGACTATGATGAGCGGTATGTTAACTTAATAATAAAGAAAAAGCCTCATTTTAAGAACTACGTTGAAGTAGAATCTATTTATAATCTTAAGAGAAAAGATAATGAATTTGATTGTATATTTGTGTTGGAGGTCTTAGAACATTTAGATAATTATAAACTTGCTTTAGAAGAGGTATTTCGTGTTTCAAGAAAATATGTTGTAATCTCTGTACCTAATGAACCTATGTGGAGAGTTCTTAATATGTTAAGGTTAAGATATATTAACAATTTCGGAAATACACCGGGACATATAAATCATTTTAATTCTAAAATTTTAAACTGTGAATTAACGAAATTCGGGGATGTTTTAAGGATTTACAAACCTATACCTTGGTTAATTGCATTGGTTAAAGTAAAGAAATAAGTGTTAATTAAGTTTTTTAAAAAACACAACGTATTATTTAAATATTTAACAGCAATCTTAATTTTTGCGTTTATCACACTGAAAATTGACGACAGTTTTAAATTCAACAAATTTGACTTTAATCAAATAAAATTAAATTATTTTTTTATTTCTATATTTCTTTTAATTTTTGCATTATTTTCTCAATATGTCATCTGGTATTTGATTACAGTATATTCGTCAGTGGTATTACCTTTTTTACTTTCATTAAAAATAAGAGCTTATTCTGAACTTGGAAAATATGTACCAGGGCGAGCCTTATTATATGGAATATTATTTGTTTCATATAAAAAATATAATGTTTCTTCTAAGAAAATTGCCTTTTGTTCTATTATAGAGTCTGTTTCATCATTAATTTCTGCAGTTATAGTTACATTAATTTTGTTGTTATTTGGAGATATAGAACTGGAGCAAAGTATAAAACTATTTTCGATTGCATTTTTAATTTTTAGTTTAATAATACTACATCCCGTTATATTACAGTTCATTTTAAATATTTTTTTTAAATTATTTAGGAAGGAAAAAATAGAGATCAAAATATCTTACTTGAAGATACTATCTATTGTATTTTTAAATACTCTTTTATGGCTTATATTCGGTTTAGCTTTTTATTTCCTGATTAATTCATTTATTTCAATATCTTTTTCAAATTATTGGTATTTAACGGGGGCTTTTGCGATTTCAAGTTTTTTTGGTTTTATAGCTTTTTTTGTTCCCGCAGGTTTAGGAATACGTGAAGGTTCATTAATATTATTGTTGGGAAAAATTGTTGTTGAACCATTTTCCAGCTTAGCTTCCTTTTCATCAAGGTTGTTGATTATTTTTGGTGATTTGATTATTACTTTAATTTTTTATTTAACAGATAAAATTTTCTATAAAGGTTATACTTCAAAATTTAATATTTAATAAATTGAGAAATTTAATTATCTAATTAATTATTTTAAAGGAAATGAGAATAAATTTCTTTTATTTCTTTTTATAATTACATTAATTGTTAGATCTTTTTATGTATTAATAGCATTAGATTATAAAGATATGGATAAATGATCAGATGATTTTTTATATCTTTGAATGGGTAATCAAATTTCTCAAGGAAATCTGGCTTTAAAATTGGTAAATTGTAAATATAGTATGCAGATTATATCCCTTTTATCTGTAATTGTTTTAATATCATTTTTCCTATAATGATATATTCTGAAAGAAAATATTATATTAGCGTTTTTATAATATTTTTTATTGCATTTTTTCTTAGACTTCTTTTTAACAGTGGATTTGGATATGGTGATGATTATGAATATGTAACTACAGCTTATGATGTTTTTGTAATGGCTAAACAGCCCTCTAATATTGCAGCATTGCGAATGGGAATGGTTTTTATTGCAGGTTTGATTTTAATATTGTTTGGTGTTAAATTTTATTTGTTTACCTATTTTATGATTGTTTTGTCTATAATAAACCTTTTTTTATTATATAAAATTGCGAGTGTTTATTTTAACAAAATTATAGGTCTATCCTCAATTTTATTATTTACTTTTCTCCCTATTGAATTACTGTTTAGTACAAGATATCTCCCAGATCCTATAATTATGTTTTTCTTTCAACTATCTTTATTGTTTTATTTATCCTATTTAAAAAGTGAAAACTCAAAACATAATTTTACTAAATTATTCTTGGTTGGTTTCTTTATAGGATTGTCTTATTCAATAAAAGAAATAAGTTTATTATTTATTATTCCGATATTTCTTTGTCAATTTTTAAATAAAAAAGGAATCTTATCTTACATATATATCATTAGTGGTATTCTGTTAATTTTACTATTAGAATTTTTCTATTCATATATGGTTTGGGGTAATGCTTTGTCACGATATTTATTACAGGTAGATTTGATTCAACCACAAAGCGATATCACATCTAAGAGTGATATGATTGAAAGATTTTTCATACAATATCCATTGATGTTACTTCATCCACTTCAAAGAAGTGGAAATTACTTTGGGTATTATTATATTGTATTTTTTTTATTATTATTTATAGGGTTTAAAGATTATGTTATTAAAAAAAATTCATTAACACTTTTTATAATTTCGGTTTTTGGTTTTTTATTTGTAATAAATTTTGCCATAATAAGTTTTAACCCACTTATTCCTATGTTAAGACCTCAATCGAGATATCTAATTCCTATTAATTCTTGTTTATGTATAATTATTTCGAAAATTCTTTATGATAAATTTTATCTTAATAGTAGAGTAGTTTACTATGTAATTTTATTTTTTTTAGTAATATCATCATTATTTCAATTTGGGATTATTTTAAACAGTAGTTCGCCAACTACTTTTAATAAAATATATTATTATCAACAAGAAGCAACCAATTTTATTACAAATAATAATTTAGTTCAAAAAAGTAATAAATTATACTGTACCCATGATATGAGAAACTATTTAAATTTGTCTACTGAGTTCAAATTTACCGATAAAATTTTAAGTGTTGATTCATTAACATTAAATATCCTTTCAGAAAATGTTCTATTCGTTATTAATACTCATTTACTTGAGGAAAGTTTATCAGATATTAATAAATTGAGATTCCTATCAAACCTTATTAACAGTAATAATGATTTAGTTAATGTGATATTTGTTTCTAGCAAATCTTATAATTTATTTAGTTCTTTAATAAAAGGTTTGGAGATTAATTTTGGTTTCAAATATTTTAAATCATATATTTCTCCTAGTATAATAATTTTTTCTATTAAGTAATGAAAATTAGTAAAATCATAATATTCATTTAATTAAGAATAAATAATCAGAATGAAAGCAGTAATATTAGCAGGTGGATTGGGTATGAGGTTAAGACCATTTACTGAGATTATTCCGAAACCTTTGTTACCTATCGGCGAGAAATCGATTCTCGAAATACAAATTGAACATTTAAAAAGATCCGGTTTTAAGGAAATTTTTATTGCTACGAACTACAAGTCAGAATATATTGAAAATTTTTTAGGTGATGGAAGTAGATATGGTGTGAGAATTTATATTAGCAAAGAGAAAAAACCGCTTGGTACGGCTGGTCCTATTACTTTATTAAAAAAGAAACTTAACGAACCTTTCTTGTTAATGAATGGTGATATTCTTACACTATTAGATTTTAAAAAAATTTATGATTTTGCAGTATCGATGAATTCATGTCTTACTATAGGTATAAAAGAATATGTAATTCCCTTTGCATTTGGTAATGTCTACTACAAAGATGATTATGTCACAGGTATTGAAGAAAAACCTAATATTAAACAAAAAATTTTAGCTGGAATATATGTTATGAAACCAGAGATATTTCAATTAATACCTGATGATGAATATTATGGAATGGATGACTTGATTCATAAAATGTTAAAGGAAAATATTCCTATTGCAAAATATGAAATAAAAGAATACTGGCTTGATATTGGTCAGGTGGATGATTACCAAAAAGCTCAGGAATTTTATAAAGGATATTTAAAATAATTGAATATGAGGAAAATACTAATAACGGGTGCTGCTGGGTACATAGGTAGCGTTTTAACAAGACAATTATTAAGTTTAGGTTATTTTGTAAAAGGAATAGATGCTCTGTTCTTTGGTGGAGAGTCATTGATAGATGTTATTAATCATCCAAATTTTGAATTTATTAACTGTGATATAAGAGACACTAACACAGTGAAAAAAAAATTAGAAGATGTAACAGACATTGTTCATCTGGCTGCAATAGTGGGAGATCCTGCTTGTAAAAAACAACCCCAATTAGCTGAAGAAATAAATTGGGAAGCTTCTAAACAATTATTTGATGTATGTAATAATAATTTTAAGATAGATAAATTTATTTTTGCTTCTACTTGTAGTAATTATGGCAAAATGAAAAATACCGAATATGTTTCTGAAGAATCTGAATTAAGGCCAATATCTTTATATGCTGAATTGAAAGTAAAATTTGAAAAATATATTTTAAGCACCCCTTTAAAATTTAAGATTAACCCCATTATACTTCGATTTGCAACAGTTTATGGTATTTCTGCAAGAATGAGATTTGATCTAACTGTTAATGAATTTACCCGCGATGCCATTTGTAGAAAAGAATTATTAATTTTTGGAGAACAGTTTTGGAGACCATATTGTCATGTATATGATATAGCCAGAGCCTGTGTACTTGCCTTGAATTATTGTAATAAAAATAATTGCTGTAATATATATAATGTAGGTGATACTTCAGAAAATTATCAAAAGAAAATGATTGCAGAGGAAATTATGAAAATTGCTCCTGATACTAAAATAAATTACATAAAAAAGGATGAAGACCCAAGAGATTATAAAGTTGATTTTTCTAAAATAAAAAGAGAGCTAAATTTTAAAATTACTAAAAAAGTTCCCGATGGTGTATTTGAAATTAGTCAATTAATAAGAAAAAATATTCTCTTAGATCCTTATTCAAGTAAATATTCAAATATTTAATTTATGGATTTTGAATTATCTAAATTTTATGATAATCATATTGAGTGTAATAAAATTAGAGATGGTAATAATGAAATTTATCAAAAATACATTGATGATGTTATCTATTGGAAGTTAAAGAAATTAAAAGAAGTATCCGGTAATATAAATCCATCATCAATTTTAGAGGTTGGTTGTGGCATAGGATTTCTAATTGCGAATGCTCCTTTTGATACAAAACCAGAATGCAGAACAGGAATAGATATTTCTAGTAAAAATATTGAATATGCCAAAAAAAATTTTCCACTTATTAACTTTTATGCTATTGATTTCGAAGAGTTTTTTAGAAATAATAATAAGAAATATGATTTAATTATATTATCCGATATAATTGAACATGTTATTAATGATAAAAAATTGATAATTTATGCTGGTGATAAATCTGAAAATGTTTTAATTAATTTACCACTTGAAAAGTGCTATGAATATAAAAACAGAAATTTCGGTTTTGAGGATTTTGAAGGCCATCTTAGAGCATATGACTATAATGATGCAATTCAATTAATAAAAGATTGTGGCTTGGAGATAATAAATTTTAAGGTTGAGAGATATGTTGAGCAACCAGTTTTTAGGAAATATTTATTGAGGAAAATTATTGGATTAAAAGGAAAAAATATAGATTCCATTTTAGAATATCTTGAAGAATTAAATAGTATTGATTTGAATAAAGAAAATTATAAAAGTAATTTTTTTGCTTTACTTAAAAAGAGTGAATAAATTTACACACAAATATTTTATTCCAGAGATTGTTTCATTTATTAAGAAAATTTATAATCAAGAGAAAGTACTTTTACATGAGCCAGTATTTTTAGGTAATGAGAAAAAATATTTACAAAAATGTATTGATTCTACTTTTGTTTCTTATGTTGGTGAATATGTTACAGAGTTTGAAGATATGATTGCAAAATATACTGATAGTAATTATGCAGTTGCTGTTGTGAATGGAACTGTTGCTTTAAAATTAGCTTTGGAAGTCTGTGGGGTAAAACCTGGTGATGAAGTAATAACTCAGCCATTAACTTTTGTTGCTACTGTAAATGCAATATCTCATTGTAAAGCATCACCTGTTTTTATTGATATAGATACTGATACATTGGGTATGTCTCCTGAAAAGTTAGAATTGTTTTTAAAGGATGAAACTACTTGCAAATACGGTAAAGTTATAAATAAAAAAACAAAAAATAAAATAAGTGCAATAGTACCTGTTCATACTTTCGGTTTTCCTTGTAGAATTGACGATATTGTGCAAATAGGTAATAGATATAATATACCTATCATTGAAGATTCTGCAGAATCGCTTGGTTCATTTTATAAAGAGAAACACACTGGTAACTTTGGACGAGCAGGTATCATTAGTTTTAATGGGAACAAAATTATTACAACTGGTGGGGGTGGTATGATAATAACAAATGATGAACAAATTGCCACAAAAGCTAAGCATTTATCAACAACAGCTAAAGTTCCTCATGGGTGGGAGTATGTACATGATGAAATCGGTTATAATTATAGAATGCCAAATATAAATGCAGCAGTAGGTGTTGCACAAATGGAGAATATTAATAAAATTTTAAAAAATAAAAAAGAAACTGCTGAGTTATATAAACAATTTATTTCTACTTTTGAAGATATTAAATATTTTGATAAACTAAGTTATACAAATCCAAATTATTGGTTGAATACAATTCTTTTTAATGATATATCAATTAGAAATGAGTTTCTGGAAATAACTAATAATCAGGGAATACAAACAAGACCCGCATGGAGGTTGCTAAATAAATTAATTATGTATCGTAATTGTATATCAGGTAATTTAGACAATGCACTTATAATTAGCGATAAAATAGTAAATTTACCAAGTGGTTATAGAAAATAATTTAATTTTAATAATATGAATAAAATAAAATTAAGAGCATTAACAAAAAGTGATATAGAATATACACTAAAATGGCATAATTCTGATGATATTAGAAGATATTATTTAGGTCATCCTTTTCCTATTAATAGAGAAATGGAAGAAAAATGGTATGAGAAAATTCTTTATTCTAATTATCCAACCACTGTGTTTGGAATAGAGCTTATACCAATACAAAAGCTGATTGGAATAACCATCTTGAGTGAAATTAATTTTATTAATAGATCTGCAAAATTTTCTATTTATATTGGTGATTCTAATGAAAAAGGAAAAGGTTATTCTAAAGAAGCTGCATATTTAACATTAAGGTTTGGATTTAAGCATTTAAATTTAAATAGAATATTTTTAAATGTTTTAGAAGAAAATAAATTAGCTATAAAACTTTATCAGGATATCGGAATGGTTAGGGAAGGGGTTTTAAGAAGTTCGGTGTATAAGAATGGTGAATATAAAAATGAAATAATATTTTCGATTTTAGCTTCTGAATTTAAAGAAAAGAATAATGTTTAAGGTATTAAATTTATCTAATTGTCTAGAATGGATAAATATTATAAATGAATTCCCTTTAGAATTAAAATCTATATATTTAACTCCTCAGTTTTTCAGATTATTTAATAAAATTAATGGTGGTGAGGTTGTATGCTTACTTTATACTGAAAGTTCTAATAAAGCGATATATCCTTTTTATAAATCAAAAATTGATACTAAATATTACGATTTAAATGATGAGTATTATGATATAGAAGGACCATATGGTTATAATGGACCCATAGCAAATACATTAGATAAAATTTTTTTAAAAAAATTTTCAGAATTAGTTGTTGAATATTTTTGTAAAAGCAATATAGTATGTGAATTTATCAGATTTAATCCTATTTTGGAAAATTTCAAATATGCATTATGGATGGAACCTGAATTTGTTTTTAAAAATATTTCAATTTATTTAAATCAAAATTATGAGGAAATTTGGTCTAAATCTTATGATAAAGGAACAAGAAAAGCTATAAGAAAAGCTCAAAGATCGAATTTATTATTTGAATTTTATTTTGGTAAAGAGGTGAATGAATCACATATTTTTGATTTTCGATACATATATGAATCTACTTTAAAAAGAAATAATGCAAGGGATTATTATTTTTTTGAAAATAGCTTTTATTTTAACTTATTTAAAATTTTCCCAAAATCTTCTTTGCTATTATTTGTAAAATATGAACATTGTCCAATTTCTACTGAAATAATACTTTTTGATAAGTATATTGCATATAGTTACTTAGGAGGTACATTAAAAGATTATTATAGTTTATGTCCAAATTCATTTCTGAGAGATGAGACTGTGAAACTCCTTAAATCAATGGGTATTCATTACAACAATCTCGGTGGTGGTTCAGAAAGTATTATTAATTATAAAAGAAATTTTTCTTTAAATTGTAATCAGAAATTTTATATAGGTAAGAAGATTTACAATAAGTTTATTTATAATAAAATTGTTGAACAATGGGAAAAAAGAAATCCAGAAAAATCGTTAAATTTCAAAAATATACTTTTAAAATATCAATATTATTAATTTAGAAAGTGAATAGAAAATCCAAATTCGAATTGATTGTTGAAGCCGATAAATTAAAAAAGAATTACTGGAAAGATTTATGGGAATATAGAGAATTATTTTATTTTCTTGCCTGGCGAGATGTCTTACTCAGATATAAACAGACTATTATAGGAATTGCATGGAGTATAATAAGACCTTTTCTGACAATGATTGTTTTGACTGTTGTTTTTGGAAATATTGCAAAATTACCTTCAAATGGAATTCCTTATCCGATTCTTGTTTATTCAGCGTTATTACCCTGGCAATATTTTAGTAACTCGTTTACCGAAGCGAGTAATTCTTTAGTGTCAAATTCTAATTTGTTAACAAAAGTATATTTCCCAAGATTAATCATACCAACAACTTCAATTGTTGTAAGTCTGATAGATTTCCTAATATCTTTTGGAATGTTGATTTTATTAATGATTTATTATCAGTTTTTACCAAGCTGGCAAATTATTTTTATCCCTCTTTTTTTAATACTTGCAACAATTACATCAATGGGTCCAGCATTTATAGTTTCAGCATTAAATGTACAATACAGAGATTTTAGGTATATAGTACCGTTTATAGTTCAATTTGGACTGTATTTATCACCAGTTGGATTCAGCAGTAATATAATTCCTGAAAATTGGAGATTATTGTACTCTTTAAATCCAATGGTGGGAGTTATTGAGGGTTTTCGCTGGTCAATTACGGGTGGTGATAATTATATATATTTTCCAGGTTTTATTCTTTCCATTGCAATTACCTTGTTATTATTGTTTTTAGGGATAAAAACTTTCAGGAGAATGGAAAAGATTTTTGCTGATGTTGTTTAATTGTAATAATAAGTTTATGAGTAAAATAATTAAAATTGAAAATCTTAGTAAAAAATATTTAATTGGAAGATATCAAAATAAGAGAGAAAAGAACCTAAGAGAAGTAATTCAGAAAGGTTTTGCAAATTTTATTAGTAAGTTTAAAAATCCTTACTCAAAAACATTATATTATAAGTTACCACTTGAGGAATTTTGGGCTTTAAAAGATATTAACTTTGAGGTTGAACAGGGTGAAAGAGTGGGTATAATAGGTAGAAATGGTGCTGGTAAATCGACTTTATTAAAAATAATAAGTAGAATAACAGAACCTACGAAAGGAAGAATTACTATAAAAGGCCGAGTTTCAAGTTTGCTTGAAGTTGGAACAGGTTTTAGTGGTGAGTTAACAGGTAGAGAAAATATTTTTCTTAATGGTGCTATACTTGGAATGAAAAGAGATGAAATAAAAAGAAAATTTGATGAAATAGTTGAATTTGCTGGAGTGGAAAAGTTTATTGATACACCTATTAAACGTTACTCTTCAGGTATGTTTGTAAGATTGGCTTTTGCTGTTGCAGCACATCTTGAACCTGAGATACTTTTAATAGATGAAGTTTTAGCAGTTGGCGATGCTGAATTTCAAAAAAAATGTCTTGGAAAAATGGACGACATAAATAAAAATGAAGGTAGAACTATTTTATTTGTGAGTCATAATATGGCAGCAATAGAATCCTTTTGTAGAAAAGTAATTGTACTTAATGAAGGTAGTAAGGTTTTTGAAGGTGACATTAAAGAAGGAATAGATTTTTATTTGAAAAGTAGTTCAGCGGAATTAAGAAAAATCACAATTGAGAATAGAAAAGATAGAATTGGAAATGGTTTAGTAAAATTTATTGATTTTATAATTATGGATAATAATAATGTGAGGGTAAATAATTTACTATCTGGTAAAGATTATACTATTGAATTAAAATACTACAATTATACGCAAGACACATTTGAGAATGTTATAGTTTGTATTGAAATTTTTGATGAAAGAGAAAATAGATTACTTTTATTCAGAAATGACTTTACTAATAATAAAATAAAAATTAAACCTGGTATTGGTCATATTTATTGCCGAATAGAAAATTTACCTCTTACTATTGGTACTTACCATTTTGCTCTATACCTTTCAATGAATGATGCTTTAATTTTTGATATGATTGATAAAGTAAATTATGTTGATGTCGTAGGAGGAGATTTTTTCGGGACAGGGAAATTAGGGTTTCCTGAACATTGTAGAATATTATCAAGAGCTTTTTGGAGTTAAATTTATGACGATTATAAATTTTATTAAAAAATTAAAAGAATTTCTAAATTATAAAATTCAAACTTCAGGTAAGCTATCATATTCACAAGCTGGTGAGGATTTGATTTTAGATTTAATTTTTTTGAATAAGAAAAAAGGATTTTATATTGATATAGGTGCTTATCATCCAATTTTAAGTTCAAATACTTATTACTTCTATAAAAAAGGATGGAGAGGTATAAACATTGATGCTTTATCTTCTACTATAAAACTTTTTAACAGAAAAAGAAAAAATGATATAAATATTGAAGCTGGAATAAATGATGAAGAAGTTGAAATGAAATTTTATGTTTTTAAAAATTCGAGTTATAATACTTTTAATTCTGAAATTGTAAATGATATTTTGAAGGTTACAGAATTAGTTAGTACTAAAAATATAATTACGAAGAAATTATCAAGTATTCTTAGTAATTACAATATAGCTGAAATAGATTTCATTTCAATTGATGTGGAAGGCCTGGAACTTAATGTTTTAAAATCACTTGATTGGAGAGTATATAGACCTAAAGTTATTCTCGTTGAGGATTTGTCATATTCTCAGGGTTTCAATGATAATAAGGTTCATTTATTTTTAAATTCTCTTAATTATATATATTTTTGCAAAACTGTGACAAATTCTTTTTATTTAGATAAAGAATTCTTTATTAAGAGATTTAATAAATAATTTTATGTCTATTTGTGCACCAGTACTTTTAGTTGTTTTTAATAGACCTTTTACTACTCAAAAAGTTTTTGAAAAAATCAGAGAAGCAGGAATAAAGAAATTATATATTTCCGCGGATGCTCCCAGGAAGGAGAACAAAGAAGATGAATTAAATTGTGAAATGGTAAAAAATATTATAATGAAAGTTGATTGGGGGTGTAATGTAAAATATAGATTTTCGAAAACTAATCAAGGTTGTGGGTGGGGGGTTTATAATGCGATTGATTGGGCTTTTAAATACGAAGATAGGTTAATTATCCTTGAAGATGATTGTATCCCCGCTTTACCATTCTTCTCATATTGTGATGAATTGTTAGAAAAATATTTTAATGATACAAGAATTTGGATAATCAGTGGAAATCAATATAACGAAGAAGCGGTAACTTCTCCCCATAGCTATTTTTTCTCAAGGTATGGTCAAAGTCAGGGGTGGGCAACATGGAAAAGGTGCTGGAAAGAAATGGATATGTCATTGTCAAAATATCCTGTATTTTTACAACAAGGTTTATTAAAATCTGCATATATAGACGAGAAAGAAGCAAGCTTTTTTAAAAGAAAATTTGATAGAATATACAATGATGATTCGTTAAAATCGAATATCTGGGATTTTCAATTTAATTTTGTAATTAGAACTAATGGTGGATTATCAATTGTTCCGAGAAAAAATCTTGTTTCCAATATTGGTTATATTGGAACACATTCTAATACAAAATGCCATTTCCATGATCGCCCCGTTGATGAAAGTTTTAAAATAATTTCTCACCCTGATTTTATATTGCCTGATTTAGATTATGATAGATATCATTTTAAATATTTTGTAAATATTAGTAAGAAAGGTGTATTTAGGAATATAAAATCTTTAATTAAAAAATTGTTAAAGTTTAAATTTTTAAATTTTCACTATTGAGAAAACAATTCCTGAGTAGATACTTTTTTATTTTGAGCTTCCTTATAATAGTATCGAGCACTTTTCCTTTAGTTAAAGCGAATATTTGGGGTATTTTTACTAATTTATTATTTTGGTCAATAGTATGGTTTTTATCTTTACTTTTGTTTTATCCAAAGGTTCTTTTTAGTGGTATTATGAAGTATGTCATTATTTATGGTTTATATTTATTTATTGCGCTTAATACTTTTTTAAAAAATATGGATAGATGGAATTCGGAAACTCTTATTTGGGAATTTTACCAAATTGCTTTAACAATATCTATTTTCAATTATTTTATACTTAATAAAGAATTTCACTATTATGCTAAAATAACGAAATACAGCATTGTTTTTCTTATCATTACTTGTTTTACTACATTATTTACAACATTTTTAGAACCTAATTATGGAAGAATGGTTGCTGGTACTACTCAAACAAGAATTGATTTTGTAATTATTACTGGTTTAAGCAAATATGGTGCTGGAAATTATGGAACAATGATTTCATATTTAGGGATATTGATTATTATTGTATATTTTATGAGATTTATTACAAACAATATTTTTACAAAAATCATATTTATTTTTTTACTATTAATAGTTATTTATACAACAATTAGAATGCAAATATATGCAAATATAATATTAGCTTTTTTATTTTCTTTTTTTGCTTTTCTAAACCCTATAAAATTGAAAAAATCATTACTTATCGTTTTCTTTACATTTATTTTAATATTTTCGATTCCAAAAAGCATATTTGTCGATTCATTATTAGAGGTTAGTTATTTATTTGATGAAACTACTGATATTAGTAAAAAGTTTAGGGAAACAGCATTTTTTATTAATTATGGTTTTGACTTAAAAGAAACTCAAACAAATCCTTCTCAAAGGGTTGAACGATATCCAATATTATTTGAAACGTTTATGAGAAATCCTTTTTTTGGTTGTTATTTTTTTGCAGATGAAACGGGTCGAGGATATCAGGGGGAAGGCGCTCATTTGCACTGGATGAATAAGTTAACAATTATGGGAATTATCGGTTTTATAATCTTTAGTCTTATCATTTTTAAATTTATACAATCAAATTTAAAGAATTTCAAATTACCATATAAATATTATTATATCCTTGGCTCTTTGTCAATTATAAGTTATGGTATATTAAAAACTATTGCAGGAATAGAGACCTGGATTACACTTTTTATTATATTACCGGGGGTTTATTACTTAACCTTTTTAAATATTAAAACAGAGAATAAAATATTTAATGTTGATGAACAACAGAATAAAAGTAGCATGGATTTGTAATTTTTCCAATAAAGAAATCCAAAAAATAATCCATCCTGGTACAGTTCAATTTGAATATGGCCCCTGGATCACTAATCTTGCTAAACTTTTTGAAAGTGAAAAAAAAACAGATATACATATTATTTCCCAGAATAATTTTGTAACAAACTACATAACTTTTAAGTTTAATAACATAACATATCATTTTTTTTATCCATATATAAGAGTTTTTGGAAAAAGCTTTAATATATGGCATTCTGATTATAAAACAAATTTCTTTGTATTGAAGAAAAGAATTAAAAAAATTTTAAATAAAATAAAACCTGACATTATTCATCTACATGGAACTGAAGTTGATCACTCCAACTCAATATTTCAATTTAAGGATAGGTACCCAATATTAATAAGTATTCAGGGATTTATATCAGCTTCTAAAAGAAAAGATAAATATTCACAAAAGAGAATTCATACAGAAATTAAAATTTTAAAAGAATTTAAACACTTCGGTATTTCTACACAGAACGCTGGTAAGTATATTTTGATGTATAATCCTAATTCTTTTCTTCATTGGACTCCATATCCCTTACCAGATTTAAAACCAATTAATTCAAGGAAGGAATTTGATATCGTTTTTTTTGCAAGGCTAACAAAGGATAAAGGGATTGAGGATTTATTACATGCTGTTAAGTTAATTAAAAAATCTATTCCAAACGTTAAATTATGTGTAATCGGTGGTAGAAATTTAAGATATCTAAATTATTTGAAAGATTTTTCTAAAATTTTAGGAATTGAAAAGAATATATTTTGGGCAGGATTTCTTAACTACTTTGAAGATGTCTATAAATTAGCTTCTAAAGCAAAAGTAAGTGTTCTTCCAACCTATTATGATATGATTTCCGGAACAATTTTAGAAAGCATGCTTATGAAATTGCCAGTTGTTGCTTATGATGTTGGAAGCATAAATGAAATTAATAAAGAAGGTGAATGTGTTACTTTAGTAAGAAAGTCTGATGTTCAAGCATTAGCTAAGGAAATTGTTAAGCTGTTGACTGATGAAAAATTATATTTGGACCGTCAGGAAAAATCATACAATATTGTAAAAAAAATGAAAGACAATGAAGATATAAAATCAAACTTCTTAAAAGTATATAACTCAATAATAAATGAATTTCACGAAAGATAGAATTATTTGTAACAGATATGCTAACTGAAGTAAATAAACGTTCTAAAACAGATAATGTTTCAATATTAATAAACAGTTGTGATAAATATTCCGATGTATGGCAGATATTTTTCCCTTTATTTTTTAAATATTGGCCTGATTGTCCTTGGGATATATATTTGGGCTCGAATGAGAAAACTTACAATGATCCAAGGGTAATTCCAATTTTAGTTGGTAAGGATAATAGCTGGGCAGAATCTGCTTATAAAATGGTTTCTGCTTTACCAACTGATAATTTTTTATTTTTTCTTGATGATTTTCTCATATTCTGGAAAGTTGATACATTTAAAGTAATACATATATATAAAATTTTTCAAAAACTTAATGCTAATTGTATCCGACTTAGGAATTCTCCAGTAATTAATAATACAGTTCACGGATTTAGTGAAATTGTTGAAAGACCAAAGGGAGAATCAAATAGAATAGCATTAGATGTTGCATTTTGGAAAAGAGACTTTTTTATTAAGATGCTAAAATTTGGAGAAAATCCTTGGCAGATGGAAATAAACGGAAGTATTAGATCAAATAAGTATAATGGAATATATTCAACTAAAGAATGGATAATAATAAGACGAAATGGTCTTGAAGGTGGAAAATGGATGAGATATAATTTAAAACTATTAGAGAAAGAAGGATTGAGTATTCCCCATGGACATAAAATAAGAAGTAGATTGGAGGAATTTATAGTAAAAATTAATTTTTTATTATATAAGGTATGGCTTTATAGAAAAATAAGACAGATAAAGACAAAAATAAGTAAAAAATTAAAACAAGTCTTAAAAGTAATTGATTGAAACCACCACTACAAATACCTCCCGATTTATACGACAGTTTCACATTAAATCGTTTAGTTAAAGTCGAATATAGGTATATAGATAATTCTTCGTTTACTATCAAAAATAAATTTTTTTATAAAAAAGACATTGATAATTATATTGAGAGAATTAGAAAAGGTGAAAACTTTTATTATGGTAGAACTGATGAATTTCTCAGAAAGGCAATAAATAAATATCCAATTAATAATAAGACAGTTGGAATAATAGGTTCCCAAAAGCCGCTTTATGAAAGTTTTGTTCTTGCATATGGTGGAATTCCTATTACTATCGATTATCATAAAATATTGACTGATGATAAAAGATTAACTTTATATACGGTTAAAGAATATGAAATTAATCCTGTTAAATTTGATTCAATAATTTCAATCTCATCAATAGAACATGATGGATTAGGTAGATATGGTGATCCTGTGAATCCCGTAGGTGATATTGAAGCAATGACAAAAATTCGGGACATGCTTAACGATGATGGTATTTTTTTCTTATCTGTACCAGTTGGGAAAGATAAATTAGTGTGGAATGCACATAGAATATATGGTAGGTTAAGATTACCTTTATTATTGAAAAAGTGGGAAATATTGAAAGTCGTTGGATATCCATTTTATATCAAATTACTTAAAAGAGAACGGCAGCCAGTTTTTGTTTTGAAGAAAAAACTCTAATTTTTAAGATGAAAATATTAATCCGACTATTAATTAATATTTTACGATTAACTAAAAGTGGTGGATATTTAAAAGAGACAGGTTGGATGAATAGTATTAAAGTTAGAAATTCAGTAGATAAAAATAATAATCCTATACCATGGTTGTGCTATCCCTTTTTAGAATTTTTTAATGAACGGCTATCATATGAAATGAATATGTTTGAATATGGAAGTGGTTATTCTACATTATACTGGGCAAAAAAACTTAAAACCATAGTTTCTGTTGAACATAATTATAATTGGTATAAGAAAATGAAAAACATTTTACCAAATAATGTACAATATTATTATTATCCTATTTCTAGGGGGTATGTTGATTCAATAAAGACATTAAACAAGAAATTTGATATAATAATTATTGATGGAAGAGAAAGAGTTGCTTGTGTGAAAGTTGCAACAAGTTATTTGAGTACTTCTGGTGTTATTGTTTGGGATAATAGTTTAAGAGAAAAATATAGGGATGGTATTATTTATCTTGAAAATCTTGGATTCAAACATATTGATTTTAAGGGATTAAACCCACTTGGGACAGTGCCTACTGTCACTTCTGTGTTTTATAAGAAAAATAATTGTTTAAATATTTAGTTTTGGTTTCAATAATTACAAGAACTTATAATAGAGCACCCCTGCTAAAACGTGCTATCGATAGTGTGTTACGACAAGATTATAAGGATTTCGAGATAATTATTGTTGATGATGGTTCTACTGATAATACCAGAGATATTTTAAATGAATATAATGATGAAAGAATTAGGTATATTAGACATTCTGAAAACAAAGGTATGGCTTTAGCTCTACATACTGGGTTGGATAATATAAAAGGAGAATGGTTTACTCTATTAGATAGTGATGACGAAATGATGCCGAACGCATTAAGTACTATGCTAAAAGTTCCGAAGGAAATTGATATTAGAATAAATGCTATAACTTGTAATTGTATTGATGCTTATACAGGTAAATTTTCAGGTAAGGGTTTATCGAAAGATCAATATCTTGATTATATAACAATTATTAAAAAATGCAGGGGAGAATTTTGGGGCTTAACAAAAACAGAGTTATTACCGAAAAGAAATAACGAATTATTTTTAGGAGCCATTTGGTATAAAATTAACAAAATAGCAATTAGATATTATATACATAAAGCTTTAAGAATTTATCATAGCAATGTTGGTGATAATTATTCGTTAAGAATGGAAAAGATTAATAGTATAAATTTTCAAAGAGAAAAGATAACCGTTGAATCAATATTTAATCAAACAGAAATGATTGAAGACTATAAAAAATATGGAAAGGATTTTTATATACAATTATGTTTCAGAGCAGGAATTGTTTATGGGGTATTGGATGAGAAAACAGAGTTATTAAAATATTTAAAAGAATTATTTATGTATCCCTTCCAAATTAAGAAAATAATTATTTTAATAAATATTTTTTTATTTGGTAAAAAGGGTTATATAATTTTTTTAAAAATTAAAGAATTTCTAAAAAGAATTTATTAATTTATGGTGAAAATATTAATTCATAAAATTTTAAGATCATGTGGGTATGAATTAATCAAATATCCTTATGGAGATTTCTATAAACGAATGGAATTAATTAGAATGTATAAAATTAACAAAATTATTGATATAGGGGCTAATATTGGTGAATATGCACGGCAAATGAGGTCAATAGGTTATAAAGGGAAAATCATTTCATTTGAACCAAGGGAAGAATCTTTTTTAAAACTTAAAGAAAATTTTAAAAGTGATAGTAATTTTGAGTGTTATAAATTGGGGTTAGGAGAAAAGAAAATGAATATCAATATCAATGTTTCTCAAAATAAAACCAGCAGTTCAATATTGAATATGCTTCCTCTTCATCTTAGCGTGAAACCATGGTCGAAATATGTATCAAAAGAAAAAATTGCTATTGAGAAACTTGATAATTTAATTGATTTGCTAATAGAATCAGGTGATAATGTTTTATTAAAAATTGATACACAGGGCTATGAAAAACATATACTTGAAGGTGGAAAACAATTTATTAAATTTGTAAAAGGGATTCAGTTAGAAATGTCTCTGGAACCACTGTATGAAAATACACCAAACTTTTTTGATTTATATAATTATATAACTGGTTTAGGATTCAAAATTTGTTCAATCGAAAGGGGGTTTTACGATATTAGAAGTGGAAGGTTATTACAAGTTGATGGAATTTTCTATAAAATAAATTAGTTATGATAATAATAATTGGTGATTTATTTACAATTCCTGAAATTGCATCTGCTGCAGGTTCTAAAAGAGTTTATAATTATTCAAAAGGTTTTATAACTTATAATAAGAAAGTAGTTGTTATTAATTATTCTAACATCTACGGAAAGTACCGTGGAAGTATTGACGGGGTAGAATTTTATACCCCATTAGAACTTGAATTTCGACCCAATAAATTTATTATAAGAAGATATTATAAAATTAAAAAAGTTATTAATATTTTTCGGTTTATAAACAAATTAAAGAAAAAAGAAACAATTAATCTAATGATAGTATATTCTAGAAATATATTATTGCTTTTGATTTCATTAGTAATTAAATGTATCTATAAGTTTAAATGTATTTTAGAAGTAACAGAGATACCAACAAAAGATATAAGAATATTTAAAAAATATAAATTTTTTTACCACAAATTAGTTTTGAAAAATTTTGATGGTTATATATGTATCTCTGACTATCTTGAAAAATATGTTAAAAAACACATTAATAATAAAGCACATACATTAGTAGTTCCTCCTATCTTTGATTTTGAAAGTAATACAAAAAAATCTTTTATAATTAGTAATAATGAATATATTTTATATTCGGGGTCTTTAACTATAAATAAAGATGGGATTGATGATTTAATAGAAGCATTTTCTTTGGTTACAAATAAATATCCTAACTTGTATCTTTATCTAAGTGGAGTTTGGGAAAATAATTTTACAAAAAATTTTATTTATAATTTAATTAAATACAAAAAATTAATATCAAGAGTCAAGTATCTTGGATTTCTACCTAGAAATGAAATTAATAATTATATTTATAATGCAAAATTACTTTGTGTTACAAGGAAAAAAAATCGTGAAACAGTTGCTTCCTTCCCAAGTAAACTTATTGAATTTTTAGCGACCGGTAAACCTACTATAACTTCTAATGTTGGGGATATTGGAAAATATTTTTCAAATGGTTTGGATATCATTTTTTATGAACCGGGTGAACCTAAAGATCTTGCAAAAAAAATAATTTATGCTCTGGATAATTATGAAAATGTACTTAATATTTATCAAAACTGTAGTAATACATTGAAAAAATACTTTGATTTGAAGATGAATGTTGGAAAAATATTAGAAAATTTTATATAATTATGAAGATTACAATATTTGGGAGTGGTATATATAATGCTTTGATTGGAATGCCTCCCGGAGGAGCAGAATTACAAACATCATTATTTGCGAAAGCATTTAAAAATTATGGGTTTGATGTTACTATAATTGATAATTTCAAGTCGGGAAAAAGTACTAATATTGAAGGAATAAAAATAATATTTTCAGCTAGTATTAATATTAAAATCTTGAGATACTTTTTTCAAAGAATACCAAGGATAATTTATTATTCACTTTTTAAAAATACTCATTATTTTTTTGTTAGGAGTGTAAATCAAATATTTTTAATTCCTTTATTAATATCAAAAATAAAAAGAATACATTTTATATATTCAATTTCTTCAAATATTGATTGTGAAAGCTTTATTAAAAGATTAATATATTCCTATAAAGTTAAGGTAAGTCTAATTAATTGGATAAAGAATGATTTACCATCTTCAATTACAAATTATTTTCTGCTAAAATTTGCAGATTCCGTTTTAGTCCAAAGCAATTATCAATTTGAAAAACTTAAAAAAAGGGATATTAAAGCAATAATTTTCAGAAACATTATCCCTTTTAATAGTGATAATAGAAAGGTCATAAAAAAAGATTATTATGTTTATATTGGGTCGATAGCAAGAAGGAAAGGCATAGCGGAATTGCTGAAATTAATTAAGGAAATACCTGAAAAACAGTTTATAATAATTGGAGCACCCCAAGGGGAGTTCGGAAAAAATGCCGTTGAAATTTTTAATAGGACAAGTAACATTAAATATTTAGGAGCTCTAAATAGAGAAAAGGTAATTGAATATTTATTATATTCAAAAGCATTGATAAATTTATCAAAGGTAGAGGGATTTCCGAATACTTTTTTGGAAGCATGGTCAACATTTACACCAGTAATTTCATTATATGTTAATCCTGATAACGTAATTACAGATTATAACTTGGGTATATATGGAAATGGAAATATTAATTCAATTATTAAATATATTAAGTTAAATAATATTAATTCAATAGATAATGATAATGTTTTAAAATATTTAAAAAAGTACCATAATTATGATAATGCTATAGAAAGGTTGATGTCGAAAATACATAATAATTAGGGTTAAATTAGTAACTTTTTAATTGTTGAACAGTAATTATCAAAGAATACATAAATAAATAAAAAAGTGAATTACATAGAGATATTAAAGGAGAATAATTGCTGTCACTTATAAATCTTATTTTAATAAATTTTAATTTTTGCAAAACTTAGTTTCAGAGAAATATAAAATTTGAGATTAAAACTAATATATGAATATAGCATTTTTTATTACTAGTTTGAGAGCTGGTGGAGCTGAAAAACAATTAATAACTGATATAAACTTACTAAAAGAAGATGTCAATAATTTATTTATCATTTATTATTATGAAGGAGAATTTAGTAATAATATTGGAACAATAAAAAAAATAAAATTAAAATCAACAAATTATATTTCATCAATTATAGAAATTAGAAAAATTATCAGAAAATACAAAATTAATGTTCTGTACTCAAACTTGTATAGAGCGATGGTAATTTCAGCAATTGCTTCTATCTTTGTTGATATAAAAGTAGTATGGGATTTTCATTTTCACCTATATGATGTATCAAAAGTTCATTATTTTTTATTATATCTTTTATCGAAATTAAAAAAAGTAAAAAAACTAATATTTGTTTGTCATGAGTTAAAAAAATATTATGAAAACCGAAATTTAGTGTTTCCTAAATCAAAACTTGAAGTTATATATAACTCTACTGAGCTTAATTATAATCCAAATGAAATATCTAATAAAAAAAATAAAGAGATTATTATTGGGTATGTAGGTAGAATAGTAAAGTTAAAAAGAGTATTCTTTTTATTAGAATTAGTAGAATATTTATTGTCAGAAAATATTACAAATTTTAAAGTTCAAATAATAGGAGAAGGAGAGGACAGAAAATTTTTGGAACAATATGTAACAGAACATAAACTAACGAATTATGTACAATTTTTAGGTTTCCAATCAAATGTTGAGAAATTCTATTCATGCTTTGATTTATTTATATTACCCTCAAGAGAAGAGTGTCTTCCAATTTCATTGATAAACGCAGGAGTAAGTGGAATACCGTCAATAGCTTTTGATGTAGGTGGAAATAATGAAATTATTATTAATGAAATAACAGGATTTATTGTATCAAACAAAGAAGAAATGTTCAAAAAGGCTGCTTTGCTGATACAAGATTCAAACCTAAGAAAAAAGATGGGAAAGGAGTCAGTAAATTATTGCTGTAAAGTATTTGATAAAGAAAATAGAAGAAAAAAATTATTAGATCTTATAATTAATATACAATGAAATTTTCTTCTATTTTTTGATTTTATTGCATTAATATTTTATATATTTAGTAAATTTTTAATAATATTAGGCACTTAGATACTATTTTATTTTAATGGATAGTATCCATCTTATATAGAAAGTTTTGATTCATAATTCGAAAAACTCCAAAATAATATTTGATAATAAATTATTTTAGCTGAACAAGCTAAATAAATTTTAATTATATTTATTTTAAACTGATTTAATTTGTAATTAGATTGGATTATTAAAAGTGTTCTAAGATGAATTAAAATTCGTTTATGAAGATAATATTAATTAGTAAAAAACGCAGGAGATCCGTGAGATTTGTAATTTTTTATCATATAATTAAGTCTATTGAAATAATTACTATAATTTGTTGTATTATTTTGAGATAGAAAAGTTTATCATAAAAAAATTTTATAAGTATATTAGGTTACAAGATAGCTTATATATTAAAGAAACAGATAGCTTCTTTTTAGGTATTACTTTTTATATGCAGAAAGGGTGAATTTTTTTCAATTAATGACCATTAGATTTTTGTGGTGATTATCATCAGCTATTCTTTTCAATATATTCTTATATGTTCAAAATTTTTTTAATTTATCGTTTTATAGGAGATTAAGATAAACTTATTTAATGTAAAGACTATTATTAGCTTCGATATATTCGTTTGATATTTGAATGCTTGCATAAATTTTAAAAGACTAAAATTTGAAAAAGATTAATTTATTATTTGTAATTAATACTCTTGAAGCTGGGGGAAAAGAAAGACAATTTGTAGAAATTATAAAATATTTTAAAAAAGATAGGATTTTTAGAATTGGTGTTATAACTTTTAACGAAAATTGTCATTTTACATATGAAGTAAAGGAAAATGTAAGTTACTTTGTGGAATTAAAGAAACGACCAACAAGATTGGAACCATTATTTACAATATGGAAACATTTCAATATGTTTAAACCAAATATTGTTCATACTTGGGATGAATTATCATCTTTTTACTCCTACTTGCCATGTAAGATTTTTAAAATAAAGTTTATTAATGGTTCAATTCGTGATTCAGGAATTGGGAGAGGTTGGAAATATTATTTTAAAAGATTTTTTTTAAAAAAAGCAGATTTAGTGATTGCAAATTCTTATGAAGGATTGAAAAGATATAAAATTCAAGGAAAGGTTATATATAATGCTATTAATCAAGAAAGGTTTAAAGGTATTATGCATAACAAATTATTTAATATAATTATGGTTGCTAACTTTACTAAGTATAAAGATCATAAAACATTCATTGATGCTTCTATTGAATTATTAAATGATAAAATTATTGATAATGTCTTTTTAGTTGGAGATGGTAAATATAAATTAAAGTATCAAAATTATATCCCTTCAGAATTAAAAGATAGATTTATTTTTACTGGTATAGTATATGATGTGGAAAAATATCTTTCTGAATGTAAAGTAGGTGTATTATGTTCAACTTTAAAATATAAAGAAGGAATATCAAATTCAGTACTAGAATATATGGCTATGGGACTGATACCAATAGTTTCTGATGTTGGAGCTTTAAAGGAAGTTATATATGATGGTTATAATGGATTTTTGATTAAACCAGAAGACAAAAAAAGTATTTATGAGAAAATAAAGTATGTCAAAGATTACTACGATAAACTAAAAATTATTAATAAAAACGCCATAGATACAATTAATGAAAAATTTAATTATGATAAGAACACTTGTAAACTAAGAATTCATTATTTAAATTTACTTAATAGTAATTGAATAAAAAAATTAAATCTCATCTCAGTAAAATTAATTTTATTTTAAATAGGAATCCTATAATTGAAAAAAAGAAGAATTGGAGAAAATATATTCCAGAACCGTACAAAGCAGTGGTTACAATTACTGCAGATTTTGAGTTAGCATGGGCTTGGAGATATTCAAAGAATAGTCCCGATCCTTATAAATTAGCAATTGAAAAAGCAAAACGAGAAAGGGAAAATATTCCCAAAATATTAGACTTATGTGAAAAATTTCAAATTCCTATTACATGGGCGACTATTGGACATTTATTTTTGGAAAAATGTGAGAGAGATAAAAGTGGAAAAGCACACCCGGAAATTCCAAGATTAAATCACTTCGAAAACGAATTTTGGAAATATGAAGGAAAAGATTGGTATGAATATGACCCATGTTCTAATTATTTAGATGCACCTGAATGGTATGCTCCGGATTTGATTAAAATGATTTTGGACTCAAAAATTAGTCATGAAATTGCTTGCCATACTTTTTCACATATTGATTGCAGAGATGAGGTTTGTTCTCCAGAATTATTCAAAGCAGAAATATTTGAATGTCAGAAAGCAGCGAGTAAATTTGGAGTAAAATTAAAGTCATTTGTACATCCTGGACACACAATTGGAAATCTTGATAGTCTTGTACCAGCTGGTTTTCTATCTTTTCAAACTGATAATGGAAATATATTAGGATATCCTTTAAAACACAAAAGTGGTTTATGGGAATTAAAAAGGAGTTATGAATTTTCATTTAGGAAAGAATGGAATGAAAAATATCATATCTATAGATATAGGAAAATAATAGAACGAGCAATAAAAAATCATTCAGTATGTAATTTTTGGTTCCATCCATCATATGATAATATTTTTCAGGAAAGAATATTCCCTATGATTTTGGAGTATTTACAAGTAAATAAAAAAAAAGTTTTTATATCAACTGTTGCTAATTATTTAAATACCATTTCAAAAAGACATTGAATTTCAATATTATAATAGAATATAAAAATGAAATTATAAGAGATAAAAAAGTTTTATTAAAAAAGCCATATACTCTTCTTCTTTTACCTTTTTTATTAATAAGGTTTATTTATTTAAGGTTTAAAAAAAATGTTACAACCGTATATCTTTTAGAAATGGATCTAACCCCAAAAGGAATAAGAGATTTTAAATATATAATTATTGATAAATATGGGGAATGTCAAGAAATAATTAAAAAAAGAATTATTGAAGAAAACCGTAAAGATAATTATGAAGGTCTTGTAAAAAAAAGATTAGAAAAGGGTGATAGAATCTATTTGCTTTATGATAATAAGATCCCTGTTTCATTTTTGTTTGTTTCTTATAAAGAAGCAATATTAACCCCCATAAACTACAAGTTTACATTACCAGAAAATTACATTGCAATTTATGATGTCTATACTTTTAGTGAGTATAGAGGAAAGGGATATTATAAAGATCTTTTTAATTTCACGATAAATTATAATTATTTAAAAGGATATAGGAAAGTATATTTATGGTTAATGAAACATAATAAAGTTTCAATCATATCACATAACAAAATTGGTATTGACAAAGTTGTGGAAGAATTAATAGAAGAGATAAAATATTTTAGAAGAAAAATATATAGAAAAAAAGTCTTGTATAATTCATTAAATCTTATTGAACAATAAAGATAAAAACCCAGTTTTTATTTTAGGTTTATTTGATACAGGGGTATATACAGCAAGGCTTCTGAGAAATAAAAATATCCCAATTTTAGGATTTGATTATGATGAAGAGAATCCTGGATTCTATAGTAATATTATTGAAGCAATAAAAATATTAAACCCAATTGAAAATAATGATATTGTAATAAGTTCAATATTAAATTATAGAAGAAAGTTTAAAAAGAAACCAATCTTAATTGCTGCTTCTGAAATTTTTTTGAGCTTTATTGAGAAAAATAGAGAGGTATTAGAACAAGAATTTTTATTTCTTCTTCCTCCAAATAATATATTGAAACGGATTTTAAATAGAGCCCAACAATTTCAACTTGCAAAAAATTGTGGAATAAATGTACCAAAATTTTTTTTGGTTAATACCAAATCGGAATTGGAAAATACATATGGTAAAATTACTTTTCCTATTATGGTTAGAGGTGTAGATCAAGTAAAATGGAAACTATTTACGAAGAAAAAAGCATTTTACTATAATAATTACGAACCTTTTTATAAAGACTTACTAAACCTAATAAAAAATGGTATTGGAGTTTTAATTGAAGAAATTATAGAAGGAGATATAAATAATAATTTTGAATATAATGCACTTTTTAATAATGGTAAAATTATTGAATTTAATATAAACCAGAAATTAAGACAGTACCCTATAGATTTCGGCAGTGCATGTCATTTGAGGAATGTTATTAATGAAAAAGTTCAATTTCTCGGGGAAAAGTTTGTCATTAAAAATAATATTGAAGGTTTTAGCAATACAGAATTTAAATATTCTTCCAATGAAGGTGAGTATTATTTTATAGAAACGAACGTAAGAGTGTGGCAACAAATTGAACTTACGAAAAAAATAAATCAAAATTTTGTTTTATTATATTATAACATTCTTACCTCAGGTGATTCTATTTACAATAATAGAGTGACTAAGTTTAAATCAATTCATTGGATAGACTTGCCAACTTTTGTATTATTGTTTTTCAAGTTTAGGAAGAAAATATGTATGAATTTTCTGAATTTTTTTAAGTCTATTATAAAAGCTAAATATTATGGTCTTATTGATATAAGAGATATGAGACCTTTTTTAAAATCGATAAAAATTTTTCGTTAATTATGAGGTTCTTTTTGAAAATAGATATTGAAGGCAATGAGATAAGGCAAAATGAATTACATTATGAATATTTAAATAAGTATTTACCAATTGAAGATGTTGTTAAAAACATTAAAGGTATATATTTAAAAATATTAAAATATAAAGTAAGAAAAGCAGGTATAATAGAAAAAAATTGGGAGAAACCTTATTTCAATAATGATGAATATTTTATTTTTATTGCTGGTTATGTTTTGAATAGAATAAAAGAATCTGATAGAACAAATATCATTGTACCAAAACCTGAACAAATACTTAATATTATTTTGAAAACAAAAGATAATCATTATAATTATCTAAAAGGTTGTTATTATATTTTGTTATTTGAAAAGACCACAAAAAAAATAACTATTTATTCTTCTCCGATGTATTTATATCCTGTGTTTTATACTCTGAAAAATAATGTGTTAGTTTTTTCTAATGTATTATCATACATAATTAATGATTTAGATAAGAAAGAAATAAACGAACAAGGCATTATAGAATTCTCGCTATTCGATCATACAATTGGATTTAAAACTATATATAAAAATTTATATACTATAACAGGGGGAAAAAAAATTGAGCTGAAGAAAAACTTTTTAAAAGAATCAATTGTATATGATATTTCTAGATGGATTCATAGCAATCCAAGATCTAAAAAAGAGAGTTTGGAAAATATAAATTATATTTTGAAGAAAGTAATTTATAACTATGTTTCTAATGTAGAAAAATTTAATATTTCTTTAACAGGAGGATTTGATGGGAGGTTAAATTTTTCCATGATTCATCCTAAGGATTATCAAAAGTTGCAAGCATTTAGTTATGGAAAGATTGGATCTTTACAGATATCTATTCCTGAGAAAATAAGCAGAACTCTAGGGTTCAGATATATACCAGTTAAACTTGATAAGGATTTTGAAAATCAATATTCTGCGTTGGGGTATGAAACAATTTTGTTATCTGGAGGGATAACTCCATTTATCAGAGCAAATTATCTGTACAGTTATAATAAAATAAGTGATTATAGTAGAAACTGTTTAATTGGACAATGTGATATGATAAGACCATTATATAATAATCCAGCAGGGGCGATTTTCAATGAATTTACAAATAGTATTTTTTTATATGAAAATTATGATAAATTTTTAGAAAATTATAAGATTTTAAAAAATAATGGATATGTAAATAAAATTTTATTTAATAAAAAATGGGAAAAAGTTATTTATGATGAAATAGTATCATATTTTGTTGATGATTATTATGGATTATCTAATAAAGAAAGATTATTCCTATTTCTTTATAAAGAAAGTATGATAAAATTTTGGCAAACTGAATGTCATGTTGTTGATCTTTTCGTGGATGATTTTATACCTTTTTCTGATTTAGATTTTATTGAAGAATTGGCATCATCTCAATATTTCGGTCTCTATAAAGGTATCTTTGCAAAAAATCAATTTCAAAGAAGAAAGGCTCATGATCTATATATAGATTTAATGGATATGAATAATAGGTTATTGAATAATATTATTACCGATAGATTTTTTAAACCAAAATGGTTAAAATATGGAATCTTAGGATATTTAATTGCTTTCATCGGAAAGCAAAAATCAAGAAGATATTACAATAGAGTTGGAAATGATACCTTTGGAGAAGAAAGTTGGACAAAGTTGTTTTATAATAGTTATTCGAAATTACTTAATAAAAAAAATTCTTTATTTTCCAATAATCTAAGTAAACGCAATGTATATAAAGATGATAATGCATATAGATTTGATCGTCATATTTCCTTAAAACTTTGGTTAGATTATATCGGTATTAGTTAATAAAAAAATTATATGATTTACAACATTGTTAAAATTTTAATGGAATCTTTTCCTACTAGACCGGAATTTGATTTCAATAACAAATTATCAGAGAATATAAATTATAGAAGTTTTATTGATGGTGATGAGAATTTTAAAAATGAAAAATTATTTCTAATAGCTAAAAATCATAATTTTGACAATGAAGAAAAACCTTTCGATACATATTATAGAGGTTATGACTTAAAATCTTTATTTCAAGATAAAATACTTTTGGATTTAGGTTGCTGGTGTGGTGGAAAGTCCGTATCGTACGCAGAAAGATGGAAAGTTAAAGAGATGCATGGTATAGATATTAATGAGTATTTCATTAGAGCTGCAAGATTATTAGCAGAATTTTAAAATATACCAAATGTAAAATTCGAATTTCGTTTATTACGTGCAGAACAATTACCATATATTAATGATTTCTTTGATTGGGTTGTTTCCTATGATGTATTGGAACATGTTCAGTCATTAGAAAATACTTTGTTAGAAATTAAGAGGGTGTTAAAAAAGGAGGATATTTTTTGGGAGTTTTCCCTTCATATTTCACTCCAGGAGAGCATCACATGAACTTTGTAACAAAAATACCAATTATACATTGGCTTTTTCCATCAAAAATATTATCAAAAGCATATTTTGAAATTATAAAAGCAAGAGGAGATGATGCATACTGGTATATGCCAGAAATTAAAGAGCTTGATTGGGCTAAATTAAATGTAGGTATAGGAATTAATGGTACCATATTTTCCAAATTTATTAATATATGCAAAAAAATAAAATTCAACAAAGTTCAAATTTTACCAACACCAATATTTAGTGTTGGCAAAAGGTCAATGAAACATAAAGTATTGAAAAACTTTTCTATTATGTTTAAACCAGTAGTTAAAATACCACTTATAAGAGAATTTTTAAGTCATAGAATAGTTTGTGTCATTCAAAAATAAAATCAAAGTATTATTAGTTATACAGACACCCCCGCCATATGGCGGAGGTGAAATTCAAGCACAATATTTAAAAGAATATTTTATAAATAAAGCAGGATTTCTTATTTATGATTATTCAAGAAAATGGAGGTTAAGAAAAAATCAAGAAAAATATAATCTATTATCATTTCTTTTTGGTATATTTTGGATAGTAAAGATATCCTATTTGATTTTAAGAATAAAACCTGAGAAACTATATTTTACATTACCTAAAAGTTTTTTAGGTTTTTTAAGAAATTCAGCGGTAATTTATATTGCTTCTTTTTTTAATGTAAAGATCTTAGCAGAATTACCAGGGCAAGAATTTCCATTTATAAATGATAGTAATTCTTTTAAAGATAAATTTGGTAAGAATATTCTTAGTAAAATAAATCAGATTAGATTTTTAACTGAAACAATTAAATATAATTTTGAAAAGCTGGGGGTGAAAAATGGTATTGTTATTAAAAATGGAGTAAAAATATTTCCAGGTAAATCGATAAATTATAATGATAAATTATTAAAGATTCTTTTTATTGGTTCAATTTGTGAAAAAAAGGGTTTTAAAGTTTGTTTGGAAGCTATTAAATTATTATCGCATAAAAATATTTCTTTCCATTTCGATGTTGTAGGGGATTTTTTAAGTAATAAAGAGAAAGATTACTTTTTTAATTACATCTCAGAAAACAGTTTAAAACAAAAAATTTCATTTTTTGGTATTGTTAATGGTAGAGAAAAATGGGATATTTTTGCTCAAAACCATATCTTACTATTTCCTTCTTATTGGGAAGGGGTACCATATTCAATCTTAGAAGCTCTTGGGATGGGATTAACTATTATTGCTAGTAAATTGGATGGCATTAAGGATACAATAGAAAATGAAAAAAATGGTTATTTAATTGATTTGGGTGATTATAATAAAATATATCAGATAATTGAAAATTTGTTTTATAATAGAGAATTGTTATTGTACTTTAAAAATAACAATATTAAAAAATATAATGAAGAATATAAATTAGAAATTTTTCTTGAAAATATGAAAAAATGGTTTAATGCATAATTCAATAAGATATTTTAATTTTTATGGTTTAAAATTTTCTTCTTTTAACATAAATCAATTAAAGGAAGACTTATTAAATACAATTGCAAGTAATTCAAAAAAAGTATACTTTGGATATTCACTTGGTACATTACCATATTTTAAGAAATATCCTGAAATAGCTTCTATCTGCAATGAATTTGATGTAATGGTAGCCGATGGGCGAGGAATGTATTTGCTATTGAGATTGTTTAAAAAACCAATTTATTCTGATATATCTATACCCAACTTGACTCAATTAGCTCTTGAAATAGCAAATGAAAATAAATATTCTGTAATGATTGTTGGTTCTACACCGGAAAACAATTATAATGCTGTAATTAAAACAAGAAAAAAATATAAAAATGCAATCATTTATGATGGTTATGATGGAGGAGATTTTTCTTATGAAGCTCAAATGGTTACAGTCGAAAAAATAAATAAATATGCACCTGATATTTTATTTATAGGAGTTAGTTCCCCTAAAAAAGAAAAATTTGTGGGAAATTGGAAAGATATGTTAAAGGTAAAAGTCATTATACCATTCGGTGGAGCGATTGATATTTTATCGGGTAAATCTAAACCTATTCCCAAGTTGATAAAGAAATTATGTCTAGGGGGTTTTTACCGATTTATTCAGGAACCAAGAAGATTATTTAGAGATTCTATAATATATGTTTTTAATGTTATGTTTATTTTTTTCCCAGTTTTCTTTTTTAATGTTGTTGTCAAAAGAAACAAAGAGTTTTGTATTCCAGGGTTTTATAACAGGAAATATAAATGTGAAAATTTTTAGAGATGTTAGAATTTAGGAATGAAAATGAGATTAATTTAGATGATTGGTCTAAGTTCGTTTTTAATAGTAAATATGGTAATATATTTAATACACCGGAATTTTTTAAAGTTCATAAAATATCTGGTGAAACCAAACCTAATGCTATCTTTTTATTAGATAATTCTAAGATTAAAGGGCTTTTAATATATTACAAGCATATAGAAAGTTCTTTTATTTTAAGAAACTTCGCTTCAAGAAATATCATTTGGGGAGGTCCAATTTTTAATGATGATAAAATAATTCTATTTGAGTTATTAAATAAATATTTAGGAACCAAACATAATGTAGTATTTTCACAAATAAGGAATCTATATAATACAGAAGAGTATTGTAAAATATTTTATGAATTAGGTTTTAATAAAATTGACCATTTAGATATACATTTTAATTTAAATGATGGTGAGGAGAATTTATGGAAAAATATACATTCTTCAAGAAGACATAATATAAGAGTATCATATAAAAAGGGAATTTATGTAAGACTTATAAAACGAAATGAAAAAGAATTAATTGATAGAGCCTATGAAATTATCTCAACGCTTTACAAAAAAATAAAACTACCATTATACAGCAAGGATTTTTTTATAAATTCTTTAAATATATTGCTTCCTATTAATTATTTGAAGATATTCGGAGCTTTTTTAGATAATAAATTAATAGGCGTTAGATATATTTTATGTTATAAGAATATTCTTTATGATTGGTATGCAGGTAGTGATGAAAAATATCTAAAGTATAGACCAAATGATATAATACCTTGGGAAGTAATTAAATGGGGTGTAAATAATGGTTATGAGATTTTTGATTTTGGTGGTGCTGGAAAACCTGACTTAAAATATAGTGTGAGAGATTATAAGATGAGATTTGGAGGAGAGGTAGTTAATTTTGGTAGATATGAGTTTACTCATAAAAGTTTGCTAATGAAAGCAATGAAAATGGGCTTAAATATAAGGAAGATTTTTAAAATATAATTTTAAAGTTGCTTGATTAATAATTTTATTTTTTAATTTGTAGAAGTATTTATCGAATAATGTAAAATTTTAACTCTTTATTTAAATTAATATTTCTTAAATTTCTATTAATGGATTTTACAATCGGAAAATATAAAAAATTATTATATGCACTTATTAGTAAAGGGTATGATTTCATTACTTTTAAGCAATATATAGAGAATAAGGAAAATTTTAATAATAAAATGATATTAATTCTAAGACATGATGTTGATTTTTTTCCAAAATATGCTTTAAATATGGCTCTTATAGAGAGAAAAATGGGTATAAAAGGGAGTTATTATTTTAGATTTAATAACAGAATTTTTAATGATGTTGTAATTAAGCAGATTGCATTATTAGGTCATGAAATTGGTTATCATTATGAAACTATGGATAAAGTTATTAACAATGAATTATTAAATAATAATAAAAATGAATTTTCAAGTGAAGAAATAATTGATAAAGCATATAAATTATTTGTTAAAGAATTGGAACTCTTCAGAGAAGTTATAGATGTAAAAACAATTTGTATGCATGGGAGCCCGAAAAGTAAATATGATAATAAAGCGATATGGAATAGATTTGATTATAAAAAACTCGGTATTGTTGGAGAGCCGTATTTGGATATTGATTGGAATGAATTTGGGTATCTTACTGATACGGGTAGGAGATGGAATGGTAATAAGATTAATATAAGAGATAAAGTAAAGACTAAATATGTTTTTGATTTTAAAAAAACAAATGATATATTAAATAATATTGATGTTTTACCTACAAAATTAATGATTACAATTCATCCGAAACGATGGGCTGATAATCCGTTTTTATGGTCTAAGGAGTTGATCTGGCAGAATATTAAAAATGTTTTCAAATTTTTTAGAGCAAAAACAATAAAAGATAGAAAATATTTTTAATCATTTGTTTTTAAATTTAGGAGAATATAATTAAGTATTAATTTTAACTGAGTTAATTAAATCATAGTAAGTGGGATTCCAAATCTTAAAAGTTATATTGGAAGAAATCAAAATTAATATTACTTATTCATTTAATATTTTTAATAAAGAGTGAATTTATGAGATTTAATATTATTATTTTTTTTGTGTTTGCTTTTTCAATTATGGTCAATGCACAGGTAGAGTTTGTTCCAGTTAATCATCCAGTCTATGAGTATTTAAAAAGGGCTGAACTTTATGGATGGATCCAAGGATATAATTCTTCTTTATTACCATTGTCAAGAAAGCAAGTAGCAATATATTTAAAGGAGATAGAAAATGTTAGGACTTCAGGTAATTTGGAAATGAGCATTATGGATAAGAAAATATTGAAGGATTATTTAGTGGAGTTTGGTTATGAGGTATATGGGGATTTGAAACATAGTGATGCGTTATTCAAGGGTGGTTCTATATTTGATAATGATAAACAGAAATTCATTTTATCTTATATCGATTCTAATGCAAGTTTATTTTGGGATTTAAATGGTTGGTTATCACAACGGGGTTCAGATGGTGATTCCATTAAAATAAATTCTATTGCACTTGGAGAAATTGGAATGCGTTTCAGAGGAACTTTATTTAATACAGTTGGATATTATATCAGATTTTCTAATGGTCAAAAATTATCAGGAAAAAATAAAGATGTAGATTTCGCTAGGGTTACATATCCTAAGTGGAATGCAAACCATAAAATGAAAGATAAAGATGGAAATTTTGATTCATATGAAGGTTATCTTAGATATTCAACAAATAATGAATGGTTAGCATTAACTATAGGTAAAGAACAAATGTTAGCAGGCTTTGGTTATATTGATAAGTTATTTTTGTCTAATAATCCTGTACCTTTTAGTTTTATTCGTTTAGATTTAAAGTATAAAAAACTTCAATATTTTTTTAGCTATGGCAGTTTAAGAGGTGATTCTCTTGGTAGAGAAATTGAAACAAAAGGTATTGTTACTCATCGTTTAAATCTAAATTTGTTTGATAGCTGGAAATTAGGTTTTTTTGAAGCATTGATTACATGTGATAGGCCATTTAATTTTACTTATTTAAATCCATTTAGCTTTATTCGTTCTGCTGACTATAGTGCAGGGGATGGTCAATCTTCTTTAAATAATGCTATTATTGGTTTTGATACAGAGGTTAGCCCTTTAAAGAGATTAGCATTTCAGGGAACAATGCTAATTGATGATTTAGATATTAAGACACTTTTTGATAATACAAGAAATGGAAAACCTGCTAATTCAAATAGATTTGCTTGGCAAGCAGGAGTAATATGGACAGATGGTTTTTGGATTCCAAATTTAACTATCTCATTTGAATATACAAGACTTAATCCATTTATTTATACTCATAGAACTAATAAATCACAATATACACATTGGACACTGCCACTTGGACATAATTTACAACCTAACTCTGATGAAATAGCGATAAGAATAAATTATGATATTACTCATAGGTTAAATTTTCAATTATTATATTTACATCAGAGACATGGTGAGGGTTTAGTGTTTGATGGTGATACCTTAAAAATAAATTATGGTGGGACATTAAACAGAGGGGATGCTGATATATCAATAGATAATAAATTTTTACAGGGAAATCGTATTGATAAAGACTTTATAAGTATGTGTATATTATGGCAACCAATTAGGCAATTTTACATTGAAGGTAATTTAGTTTATAGATTTTTTAATCTGTCTTATAATAAAAAAAAGATGAGAGATTTATATTGGTGGGTTACTGCTAAGATAGATTATTAAGTATCTAATTTTATTAGTATTTGAAAAATGTCTTTAATTACTAAAATAGAATAAAAAAATATTTTTTATCAGTTAATATTAGTACCTTAAAAAAAATTGTAACTATTAGTTTGAAAAATTATATTGCTTTTTGTATAAATAATTTGTAAATTAAAATGAACAATTGTTGGAGGGGGAAAAGGTTTCGTCATAAAAATAGTTAGAAGATATGTTAAAAGAACAGTATAGATTTAAAGATTCAAAAGAAATTCAAGAACGGGCGGAATTATTAGAAAGGTTACTTCCGGATGGTGTATATGAATACTTAAATGAAAATGCTGATTTAAATAGTGAGGGGACAAAGATTTTTGATAGTGGTTCATTATTTGATATCAATATCATTGAAAATAAACTTACTTCTATTATTAATATTAACAGAGTAAATAATCTTAAATATATTAATAAGTATTTTGAATCTGTAAATCATAAACTAATTTTTGGCGGTAAGATTATAGGATGTGTAGAAACTTATGAACAAAGAAAGAACAGAATATTAAAAAAGAATAATAAACTTATTTCATATCCATTATATGTATTTGATTTTATTCTTAAAAGAGTTTTCCCAAAGTTAAAAATTACCAGAAAAATATATTATCTTTTTACGCGAGGGAATAATAAAGCAATCTCTAAAGTTGAAACTTATGGTAGATTAACATCTTGTGGATTTGATTTCGTTAACGAAAAGGAAATAAATAATTTACTCTTTTTTACCTTTCAAAAAGTTAGTTCTCCAAGATATGATACTGAGCCAACATACGGATTTATAGCAAAATTAAAACGCATTGGAAAAGATGGTAAAATAATTACTGTGTATAAAATTCGAACAATGTACGCTTATTCTGAATATTTACAGGAAAAAATTGCTGAAGAATTGGGTTTAGATATTGGTGGTAAATTCAAGAATGATTATAGGAAAACATACTGGGGTAAATTACTAAGAGCGTTCTGGTTAGATGAATTGCCTATGCTTTGGAATTTAATTAAAGGGGATTTAAAACTTTTTGGTGTAAGACCTTTGAGTCAACAATATTTTAATTTGTACAATGAAGATTTGAAAAAGATGAGAATTAAATATAAACCGGGATTAATTCCGCCATATTATGCTGATATGCCCAAAACTCTCTATGAAATTATGGAATCTGAACGTAGGTATCTCACCTCATATGAAAAAAAACCTATTCGAACACAATGGGTTTACTTCTGGAAAGCATTTTATAATATTGTATTTAAAGATGCGAGAAGTAACTAGTATTATTCTTAAATAGTAGTGGGGTAAAAATAAGTTTGTTCAAAATAAAAGATTATTTTTTAAATTACTTAACCTTAATATTTCATATTCTTGCTATTCTAATAGGAGGAATATCTAATTATTATACATATTCCTTCTATCTGAAATGCGTAATTAATTTATTACTTTTATTTTCTATTCTGCTATTAATGGTTAAATATAATCTAAAACCGTTTAAAGAAAAGGGTTTTCAAAAATTAATTTATTTATTTTTTTTAGTTACGATTTTTTTTGTGGGGACAATAATTTATTCAAGAGATATTGAGTTCGGATTTTACAAATTTTTATATTTCATTTTAGGAAATTTTGTAGTTATAATTTCCACTTATATTTTATTTAAGTATCATTGTGATTTCCTTCTGAAAAGAGGTGTTTATTTTATCACTTTACTTGCAGCAATCAGCGTTTTTGTAATATTTGCTTTTCCCCCTTTTGAATATGGTGCGGTTTATCAGTTTCGGCTTTCAAGATGGAGCCATGTATTTTATGGGAGGTTTATTGGAAGTGTTTTCTTGATATGGTATATTTTTATTTTTTTAAGTGATGAGAATATTTTGCCTTCAGCAAAAGTTTTTGGGAAATTTTATAATAAGTACAAATATTTAATAAATTCATTTGTTTTAATTATTCTTTCTTACGGGTTATATTTATCAGGATTAAGAGGTTCTATATTATTTATTCTCATCATTATAACAACAATTTTCTTGTATAATTTATTTAGAAATAAAATTAATTTAGAAAAAATTTTCTATTTTATTATTAGTGTATTAACAATATTAAGTTTAATATACTTCAATAATCCTAAAGATGAAGTACTGGATTTTAGATATAAAGCATTTTTTAAATTTTATGATGATTCTGAATATACGGAAGGTTCAATTATGGATAGATTTGAAGGTTATAAATTAGCATTAAAAATGTTTTCAGAAAAACCTGTTATCGGATATGGATTAGGTAGTTTCAGGAGTTATTATGATAATGATTTTTTAAAAATGTTAAAATACCCCCATAATATTTTTTTAGAAGCTCTGGCTGAAATGGGACTGATTGGTTTTTCCATAATATTATTTTTATTAATTACAATTTTCATTGGTGCTTTCAGATATTCCATTTCCACTTTCTTTTTTCTAATTTACCCTTTTGGATTATCATTGTTTTCAAAGGACATTCCCACTCAGACTTTACTATGGAGTGGGCTTGCCTTACTATTTATAAATGAAGAACGGGGGAAAAAGATTTTTACCGATAAAAACTAATTAACTTTTTATTTAATAGTTGAAAATTTAATTTTGAAAAATTTGTTTTAAAAATGAAACTCATAGATAATAATGATATTCATGATCCTACAATAAATCTTGCTCTCGAAGAATATTGCGTTAGAAATCTTGATTTTAGTGAAGAAGAGTATTTGTTGTTTTACATTAATGACCCATCTATTATTATTGGTAAGCACCAAAATACAATTGAGGAAATTAACAAGAAATATGTTGACGCTCATAATATTTATGTTGTAAGACGTATATCCGGAGGAGGTGCAGTATATCACGACAGAGGAAATTTAAATTTCAGTTTTCTTACAAAACATTCTGATGATAGTATAAATAACTTCAGAAAATTTACACAACCAATTGTTGATACATTGAAACAAATTGGTGTCAATGCTGAATTGACCGGGAGAAATGATATTACTGTGGAGGGAAGAAAAGTATCTGGTAATGCACAGTTCACGAATACAAAAACTATGTTTTCACATGGAACAATTCTTTTTAATTCAAATCTGGAAGATGTAGTTGAAGCATTAAATGTCAAACTTGATAAAATTGAAAGTAAAGGTATTAAGTCAGTCAGAAGCAGAGTTGCTAACATATCGGAATTTTTGAAGGAACCTATGACTATTTATGATTTAAAGCAAAAAATTATTGAAAACATTTTTATTAATTATAATAACATTCCGGTTTTAAAATTAAATGATGAACAATGGAATGAAATATATAAACTTGCTGAAGCAAAATATAGAAATTGGGAATGGAATTATGGGAGGTCTCCTGAATTCAATTTACAAAGGGTTCATAGATTTCCGTTTGGACAAATTGATGTTAGGGTAAATGTAAAAGAAGGTACTATAAAGGAATTAAAAATTTATGGTGATTATTTGGCTTTTGGGGATAGTGATGATTTAGAAGAAATTTTAATAGATACAAAATTTGACTATGAGCATATATATTCTAAACTCAAAGATATAAACCTGTCCGATTATTTTGGTGATATTTCTGTTGAAGAATTTTCTGATTGGCTCGTAAGAGGTAAATAAATTTCAAAATTAATTAATAATATATGCAAAAGGAAAGTTTAAGTTTCTTAGAAAAATATGTAAATACTGCAGCACCAACTGGGTTTGAAACAGAAGGACAAAGGGTTTGGCTTGATTATATTAAGCCCTATGTGGATTCTTATTTTACTGATATATATGGTAGTGTTGCTGCTGTTATTAATCCTGAGGAAACTTATAAGGTTGTTATCGAAGCACACGCTGACGAAATATCCTGGTTTGTTAGTTATATTACTGATGATGGATATATATATTTAAAGCGAAATGGTGGTGTCGATCATCAGATTGCCCCTTCAAAACGGGTTAATATTCACACAGAAAAAGGAATTGTAAAGGCAGTTTTTGGCTGGCCTGCTATACATACAAGACAAAAGGATAAGGAAGAACAACCGAGTGTAAAAAATCTATTTCTCGATTGTGGTTGCAGTTCGAAGAAGGAAGTTGAAAAATTGGGAATACATGTAGGATGTGTTGTAACTTATGAAGATGAAATGATGATTTTAAATAATAAGTATATTGTAGGCCGAGCTTTGGATAACAGGATAGGTGGATTTATAATTGCAGAAGTAGCAAGACTTTTAAAAGCGGGAAAGAAGAAATTGCCCTTTGGGTTATACATAGTAAATGCGGTGCAGGAAGAAATTGGATTAAGAGGTGCAGAAATGATTTCCAGAAGAATTAAACCCAATGTTGCCCTAGTAACAGATGTGATCCATGATTCAAATGCCCCTATGTATGATAAAAAGGTAGAAGGGGATATCCAATGTGGCAAGGGTCCTGTTTTAACTTATGGTCCGGCAGTACAGAATAATTTATTGAAAAAAATAATTACTACTGCAGGAAAAAATAACATCCCTTATCAACTGGATACAGTCTCAAGGACAACAGGAACCGATACAGATGCATTTGCATACTCTGGAGATGGGGTTGCTTCTGCATTGATATCAGTACCTTTAAAATATATGCATACCACTGTGGAAATGGTTAATATGGTAGATGTTGAAAATGCTATAGAGTTGATTTATAAAGTTCTTTTTTCTATTAAAAAAGGAGAGGATTTCAGGTATATAAAGTAGAGAAACCAGCTGGAGTTATGAGCGAACTAAAATACAATTAAAAACATATATTTTTTAATAAAATTTTTGTATTTTAGAATGCACTCATAGCTCAGCTGGTAGAGCAGCTGACTCTTAATCAGCGGGTCGGGAGTTCGAGTCTCCCTGAGTGCACATAAATAAAGCCCTGTAAACATTAAGTTTGCAGGGCTTTTTTATTTTCAAGTATATAGTCATTTTTGTTGTGCACTAACATTTTAAAGAGATTTTAAAATTAAAAGAAAAGCAAATTAACATTTACTCACAAAAGAAAAAGCGATTGCATTTGTCAACCAAAATATTTGTTGATTTTAAAATGATAATTTAATATTTTTTTGTGTGTTAAAGGAAATTATCATATCTATTCTGGAAAATGGTAATAAGTCCCCTTGCCTGGATGAGTTTATCCGAATATGTCTAAAAATATCTTATGTTTGTTTTATAAAATCACGTTATAAAGATTTTATTTGTTCCGAAACGGGTTTGAGTTGCAAAGATTTTGCCTGGGATGCAATTGCGGATTTATTTAAAGAAACCAATGGGAAATATTTGTATTTTGAAAAACATTTTACAAAAGGGAATAAAAAAATCTATGAGTTAAGTGAAGAGTATATAGACGCCAAACTTAATGCTATTGTTATTTCGAGAACCACACAAAGAATCAGAGAAATAAGGGAATCAGATTGCAACGAAATATATTTAAAAATAAAAGATGCAGTAAGACTTCATATTTCAAGAAAATCGGGGTTGATATCAAGTTTAATCTATAATAAAAACGAATATTATTATACTTGTAATATAAAGAAGTTAAACTGTATTGAAGATGAAATTCCAGTAGAAATACTAGTTGAAGAAATATTTAAAGTAACGAATAAAATAACTAAAATTTCTGCAATTACAGAATTAGTGTTTCAGATATTAAATCAGCAAAATATTTATTCAAAGGCAATTTCTGAAATTAATTTAATAAATTCCATTACCGAATATTTTAATAGAAGATTAAAAGATTATAAATCAAATAATGTGCACTATATATATGATGAAGAGGCATTATGAAATTAATAACTGACGAAATATTACATTTTTATGTAAAAAATCCTGGTTCTCTCGAACCTGAAATCAAAAATTATATTGATGAACTCATCACAAGCGATGAAAATTTCAGGCAAAGAGTGAAGGAAATAGAGGAATTTTATTTGGCGTTTGAAAACACAGAAATAGATTTTGATGTTGAGAGTTATCTGACAAATAAAATAGAGTTGTTTCCGATGAACAATGTTTATAAGAATAAACACAAAATTGCCGCATCGGTTAAAACAATACCGGTTGATGAGTATAAATATATTAATACTTTTATTTCAGCAGATAATTTTGTTTTGATACGTGTTCATAAAAATGAGAAAACAAATGAGTATAAAATAAATCTTGTATGCGAGGATATGGATAAGGTAGATTCTGCTGTAATGATTTTAGATGATGAAAGATATACTGCTGATAAAAATGGAGTAGTGGTAATTAAAGATAAGAATATAGACAAGTTTACTAGAATCAGTGTCTTGCTAAGAAAATAGAGATTAATAAACGGATTTATAATGCCTCTGCAGTTATATGAAGTAGAAACCAGATTTCAGCATCTCCGAGATGTAATTAAATCTCCCGCTACAATCGGATATAAGTTGCTTTCCATTTCAAAATTTTTAGGGGAACTTCTTAATGAAAATAATAAAGCGAAATATGATTCATATTTTGCAGATATATTTCCATCGTTTGCGGAATTGCTTTTAAAAAATGATTTTAAGAATTTTTCTTTTGAGGAACTTGATAAATTTCTATTTATCTATAATTCATTACAGGAATACGAAAAGCGTGAAGATAAAAATAAAATACCAAATATAATAAATGAAGCAAAGAATAATATATTCAAACCTGTATCAGAAAAACTTTCAGAATCTGAAATTCCGTTAGTAGTAATTGATAATGAAGATGATAATGATAAGATAAAGTATGGTTTTATTGTCAATTTAAATCTATCGACGGAAAAACGTAAAGACAAAAATGGAATTGATTATGTTAAATTTTTAAATCTGGTTGATTTAAAAGAGTTAGAAATTATTGAACATCTTAATTTTATAGTTAAAGAGGCAAAAAAGTTATGTGGAAGAGCAACTGAAGTTAATAAATACAATTATATTTTCTATTTTGATAAGAAAGATTATCTCTACACCGGTACATCTTTAGGATTAGCAGCAATGTGCCTTGTCCTAAATTCTATTTATATAAATTCAATTTGTGAATATTATTATAAATTCAAAGGCGATTGCGTTTTTTCCGGTGCTATGACCGAAAACGGTTTGCTTTTAAAACTCGATGAGGAAAGTCTCCGCATAAAACTAAAAACTGTATTTTATTCAGGTTATAATAAATTTGTAATTCCAGAAGATAACATCAAACAGGCAAAAGAACAACTGGCTGAACTGAATAAAATTCATCCTGATAGAAAACTTGAACTCATACCGGTAAATAATTTCTTAAGTATATTTGACAATCCAAAGATTGTAGAAAAATATAAACTTACACACAGAGAAAAGATTACAAAGGTTTATGATGCATATAGAAAACCTGTAAATATTTCAATGGCAATATTATTTTTTGCAGTTGTGTTTTCTTATTTATTCTTCTATTTAATCCCGCATTTGGATAAAAACCCCGTCTATCATAATTTCATAGATAACAAGTATGTTATTTATAATAAATACGGAGTTGAACTCTGGAAATCTGTCAATTTGAGTTTGGTTAATAAAAGTTTTTATGAAAATTATAGAGGCACAAGATGCATTCTTACAGATATTGACAAAGACGAAATAAACGAACTTATTTACCTTGTCTATGATGAAAATGAAATTGAATGCAATCATACTATTTTCTGCTCTAATAATAAATTGAAAAACTTTCCAATGGTTTTGCCCTTACGAGAATTAAATTATCCAAATGACCCTGTTCATAACTTCCTGATTTACCTCAAACAGATTTATTTGTTGGATTGTAACAATGATGGTAATTTGGATATTTTATATACAGGCTTACATTATCAGTTTTATCCTACAATTCTCGGCGCAGTTAATTTTGATGGAGAGCAAATAAGTGAATTCTGGAATGAAGGGCATTCATCTCTTCTAAAAGTTATAGATATAAATAACACCGGCAAACCGGATATTTTCTTTTGCGGATGCAATAACAGGGATTCACTTGAATGTGCCGCATTGATTGTATTTGACCCGGAATATATCAGCGGAAGCAGTCCTTACACAGACCCGCTGAACACCGGAAAACCTGGACTTGAAAAATATTATATACTTTTTCCAAGAACTGTTTTGTTAGAACAGACTAGCAGGGAAAGAAATGATGTATTTGATCTCAGAATTAACTCTGACAAAACTATTTCCTGCTGGACTTTGGAAGGAAATAATACATCAGAAGAAACAGTATCTTACGATTTTGATATTAATATGAATTTAATTCAGGTAAGTAATAATGATGCATTCAAAAAACAATACAATAAATTAAGAACATCAATCCGAAAAGACCTTCCCGAATTTCCCAAATATTTAAATGAACTCAAACAAAAAGTCCGCTGGTGGGACGGGGATAAGTTTGTCAACTATCGGGTAATAAACCGACATAACCTCGAAGCGGTCAAAAATAAGGTAAAAAATTAATAAATTCCTCCCTTTTTTTAGCCATCCAAAAAATTGTGCACTATATAGACAATTTTTAATATTAATAAATGCAGAAATATTATTGTGTTTAAATCTAATTTATATAATAAACCTATTTTCAAACACTTAAACAAAAAAGCTATGATTACAAAAAAAAACAATTTTTTACAGTACTTGAAATTTATATTTTTCCGATTTTTTATTGTGTTTATTATATTGGGGGGAGGGGCGGAAGTTATATTGCCTTTGAGTTGTTGTAGTTATTTCTGAATAAGTCGATTTTATGATAATAGATAAGACTAATGTTATCTGGAAGGAGTGTAACGAAGGAAATCGATTTTATTTCGTTATAAATAGGGAGATGTGAAATTAGGTAAATGAAATTAATTTGAGATATGAGATAAGGTGATTGAAATAAAATGTAAGATGTATAATAAAATAATTGAAACAAAAGTGAGATGTGTTATAATGTAATTGAAACAAATCATGTGTAACAAGGGAGATGGAATAAATGGGATGTGATTCTCTCGTTCCGGGGTTGTGTTTTGGAATGCACTTGTTTTATTAACATTTATATAGCTTCTGACTAAATCCCAATCATTAAGCGGATAATTAGGAAAAGAAAGAGACCTATGAAAAAAACAATTACAATAAGTACTAAAACATAGATGGTTACAAAAAAGCAACCTGTGTATCCAAATATTTTCTCTATCAATTCATTACTGGTTTCAGAGGCAATCTTCCAAGAAAGCGAAAATAAAAGTATCAGCACAAAAATAACTGCTGGTATAAAAAGACATTTTCCAATATCCGATAAAATGTCCAATATCCAATTAGGAAGTAAAAGAAATATTATATAATTCATTTTAACTACTTTTAAAGATAAAATTTAAGGTATATTTATTTTGTTTCATTTTTATATCAAATATCGTTAGACTTAATTTTGAAAGCAAACCACAATATTGAAACTAACAATTCTAATTGATTTTAGTTTCTATCATTACAAAATAGCATTTGGGAACGAATTTATAAATGGAACTTTGTTTTGCAACTTTGTTTTAGAAAAAAGAATTAGTGTAGTTTTATTTCGTTACACATAAGGAGATGTGAAATTAGGTAAATGAAATTAATTTGAGATATGAGATAAGGTGATTGAAATAAAATGTAAGATGTATAATAAAATAATTGAAACAAAAGTGAGATGTGTAATAATGTAATTGAAACAAATCATATTTAACAAGGGAGAGGGAATAAATATTCAGGATTTGTATTGTTATTGAATTATTGCCTTGAAAATAAAATGAAATTATAATAAATATAACTCAGGTGTAAAATACTTTAATATTTTCATAAAATAATTAAAAACTAAATACTAAAACTAAACATTTCTTTAAAGGAAATAGGACTAAAAAATAAAATTATATGAAGACAAAAAAATCTACCTTTGTTTTTTTACTTTTAATTTTTAGTTTTTCATTTTTAATTGATAATACTTTTGCTCAGAAGCCGGAACTTGTTGTGCAGATGGGGCATAATGGAGCTGTCACTTCCGTCGCCTTTTCTCCCGACGGTAAATATGCACTCTCGGGAAGTTGGGATTGTAAAATGAAACTCTGGGAAATAGAAACCGGCAAAGAACTTGCATCACTTATTTCAATGGATGAAAACGACTGGGTAGTAGTAACACCAGAGGGTTATTTTGATGGTTCACCTAACGGGATGAAAAATATACACTGGGTAAGCGGACTTGAGATATATCCGCTTGATGCATTTTATAATAAGTTTTATGTTGACGGCCTTCTGTCAAAAATTATGAAAGGAGAAAGGTATTAGGCAAATGAGAATAATGTAGATTACATAATCGCATCAGAGTTTAAGCTTCCTGAAGTTGAAATCCTATCTCTGAAAAACTTCGATGAATTTAAAATGAAGGAAATAAAGTTGAAAATCAGTTTTAAAGAAGGGACAAATAAAATTAAGGATGTGATTGTATATGTAAACGTGAAGGTAATTGAAAGGGCAAGTAAAGATTTTGGAATTATTCTGCTACTTCCAAAGACTTCTTCGGAAATATTGAAACAAGGATATGAACATTAAGATAAAAAAAATAAGTTTAAAAGGAAAAAAGTTTTTGGAAAAATATTTATATATTTTAGTAATATTAAACTTTAAAAACATTAAAATAATAAAAATGAAAAAATCAATTATTATTTTACTTAGTGTTTTTGTATTTTTAAACCTTGCTAAAGGTCAAGATTATTTACAGTTAGGTACTGAAGAACTTACGAAAGGGAATTATTCAGCAGCAGTTGAATACTACACAAAAGCAATCCAGAACAATCTGGATAATGAAATGGCATACTTGGGCCGTGGGCTTGCATATTATTATTTAGAACAATATGACCAAGCGATATCTGATTACACAAAAGCAATCCAGCTCAAGCCGGATTTAGCAGAGGCATACACCTACCGTGGGCTTGCATATTATTATTTAGAACAATATGACCAAGCGATATCTGATTACACAAAAGCAATCCAGCTCAAGCCGGATGATTCAGGAGCATATAGGAGTCGCGGTAATGCATATTCTAAATTAGGACAATATGACAAGGCAATATCTGATTACACAGTGGCAATCCAGCTCAATCCGGATTTTGCAGAAGCATACCTAGACCGCGGTCTTGCATTTCTTTATTTAGAACAATATAACAAGGCAATATCTGATTACACAGTGGCAATCCAGCTCGATCCAAATAATGGAGATGCATACCTGAGCCGCGGGCTTGCATATTATTATTTAAAGCAATATGAGAAAGCGATATCTGATTACACAGTAGCAATCCAGCTCAATCCGGATTTTGGAGAAGCATACTTTGGCCGTGGGCTTGGATATCATAATTTAGAACAATATAATAAAGCAATAACCGATTACACAGCAGCAATCCAGCTCAATCCGGGTTTTGCAGAAGCATACAACAACCGCGGTAATGCATATTATTCTTTAAAGCAATATGAGAAAGCGATATCTGATTACACAGAAGCAATCCAACTCAAGCCGGATTATGCAGAAGCATACTACAAACGCGGTAATATATATTATTATTTAAAGCAATATGAGAAAGCGATATCTGATTACACAGTAGCAATTCAACTCAAGCTGGAAGATGCAGATGAATACTACAAGCGCGGTAATGCATATTATTATTTAAAGCAATATGACAAAGCAATCTCCGACTACACAAAAGCAATCCAGCTCAATCCGGATTTTGCAGAAGCATACTTTGGCCGCGGTCTTGCATATTATTATTTAGAACAATATGACAAAACAATATCAGATTACACAGTAGCGATCCAGCTCAAGCCGGATAATGCAGAAGCATACTTTGGCCGCGGTCTTGCATATTATTATTTAAAGCAATATGAAAAAGCGATATCTGATTACACAGTAGCAATCCAGCTCAAGCCGGATTATGCAGAAGCATACAACAACCGAGGGCTTGCATATCATAATTTAGAACGATATGACCAAGCGATATCCGATTACACAGCAGCAATCCAGCTCAAGACGGATTATGCAAAGGCATACTATTATCGCGGGCTTGCATATAAAGATTTAGAACAATATGACAAAGCAATTTCCGATTACACAGTAGCAATCCAGCTCAACCCGGATTTTGCATTGGCATATCTGGGCCGCGGTCATGCATATTTTGATTTAAAGCAGTATGACAAAGCGCTATCTGATTACACAGTAGCAATCCAACTCAATCCGAATGATGCAGATGCATACTACAAACGTGGTAATGCATATGGTAATTTAAAGCAATATGACAAAGCGATATCTGATTACACAATAGCAATCCAGCTCAATCCGGGTTTTGCAGGAGCATACTTTGGCCGCGGTATTGCATATTACTTATCTGGGAATACGATAAAAGGTTGTGAAGACTGGAGAAAAGCATATTCGCTAGGTGTAGTTATTGCAAAGGAATTATTAGATGAATATTGCAAATAAACTTTACCTTTGCTTCCAAAGCCTTCCTCGGAAATATTTAAACAAGGATATGAATTTTAAGATCAAAAAAATAAGTTTAAAAAGGGAAAAAGTTTTAGGAGAAATATCTATATATTTTAGTAGTATTGAAGTTTAAAAACATTAAAATATGAAAAAATTAAGTTTTACTTTTCTTAGTATGTTTTTGTTTTTGAGCATTGCTAAAGGGCAAAATTATTTACAGTTAGGTACTGAAGAACTTACGAAAGGGGCTTATTCAAAATCTGATTTATATTTGTATATAGATAATACTTATAATAGTGGATTTCCTGTAGTAGGAGGAGGTTTTCTTTGGAATTTTGGGGTTAAAGGACAAACAAGAGGGGATATTTTTAATTGTTTAAATCAAAATCTTGTAGAGCAAAGCATTTATTTTCCATTTAAACAATGGGTTCATTTGGTTGTAGTAAGAAATTATACTGGTTATAAGAATATATGTATTAATGAAAAGCAATTTATTGCTGGGAAATTAATTAGGCCATTTCCATATACATATATTTCACTAAGGATTATTTGTTGGGATTATTATTTTGGGGGTGTAATTGTTTATGTAGATGATGTTAAAAAATATTATTCACCCATAGGAATTAAAAATATTTCATACGAAATTTCTGAGAAAATTTCTTTATCCCAAAACTATCCCAATTCTTTCAATCCATCGACAAAAATAAAATTTGATTTAGCAAAATCAGAATCGGTCACATTAAAAATATTCGACGCACTCGGCAAGGAAGTTGAAACACTTTTAAATGAACAATTCGCACCCATTGCATTCGAAGTTGACTGGAACACCGACTCATACGCGAGCGCGTATATTTCTACCATCTCGAAACCGGCAATTTCATTGATAGAAAAAGAATAATTTTAATAAAATAAATAATATATAAAGAAAGGAGAAAAAAATGTATTCTCAGTTAGCTCTGGAAGAATTTCTTAAAGGAAATTATTCAAAAGCGATTGAATACTACACAAAAGCAATCCAGCTCAATCCTTTAGATGTAGCTGCATACTTGGGCCGCGGTCTTGCATATGATGATTTAGAACAATATGACAAAGCAATATCCGATTATACAGTAGCAATCAAGCTTAATCCTGATTATGCAGATACATACACGGGCCGCGGGACGGCATATTCTAAATTAGGACAATATGACAAAGCAATATCCGATTTAACAAAAGCAATCAAGCTAAACCCAGATGATGCAGAGGTATACAACAACCGCGGGCTTGCATATTCTGGTTTAGGACAATATGACAAAGCACTATCCGATTACACAAAAGCAATCAAACTAGATCCGGATTATGCAGATGCATACAACAACCGCGGAATTGCATATAGTGATTTAGGACAATATGACAAAGCGATATCCGATTTAACAAAAGCAATCAAGCTCAATCCGGATGATGCAGCGGCATATAACAACCGCGGGAATGTATATTTATATTTTAAACAAAATAACAAAGCGATATCTGATTACACAAAAGCAATCCAGCTCAATCCTAATGATGCACATGCCTACTACAATCGTGGGGTTGCATATAGAGATTTAGACCAATATGAGAAAGCAATATCCGATTTAACAAAAGCAATCAAGCTAAATCCTGATTATGCAAAAGCCTACTACAATCGTGGGATTGCATATAACAAATCTGGAAATACAATTAAAGCTTGTAAAGACTGGAAAAAAGCATATTCGCTTGGTTATGTTGATGCAAAGGAATTATTGGATAGATTTTGCAAATAAACTTTACTTTTGCTTATAAAATCATTTGCATACGGAAATAGAGGAAAAGGATATAATTTTTTATTTATGTTTGAACTTGGTATAAGTGTTTTTGAAAATAAAATAAAATTTAACCCTGAATATGAAGCTAAAGTTAAATTCATTATTAAATAATTGTAATCTAAATCAAATTTTAACAAAGAGGTATATTCGGGGTAATTTTGGGAGAAAAAATTTGTAATGACAAACAAATATCGTAAATTTTATTTCAAGTGACTTTCTCGTTATCAGCGGCTTGGGAGTTTGAGTTTTTTTAGTGCAATCTAAGAAAAATATCTACATTAGTTTTTTAAGGAACAAGGTTAAATAATTTATTGTATAAAAAGCAAAGATAAAAATTATGAAAAAAATTATTTTATTTATATTATTTTGTTACTTTAATATATCCTTTGCTCAAAAAGGGGAGTTTATATCTGTTAGCACTGTTTTTTCAGGTAGTGATTCTTGGAAAAATTGGAATGTGAGATTACTTAAGGAAAATGGTAGTTTCAATACGATATTTTCTGGAAGTGGTGCTTGGAGGGAATGGAGAGTATATTTAGGAGATGAGTATGGAACAATAAGTACTATTTTTTCAGGTGATGATGCATGGAAGTATTGGAGATTTAATTTTGATAATATTTCTGGCACTATAAGAACTGTTTTTTCAGGTAATGATGCATGGACTGACTGGGATATTTCTTCCGAAGGTACTACTTTGCGAGCATCAACAATTTTTTCTGGTAGTGATAGATGGAAAAATTGGCGAATTACTGGAAAAAATGGAGAAATCTTAGTAAGAACCAGATTTTCAGGAAATGATGCATTCAGAGATTGGGATATTGATGATAAAATGGAAGAAGAAAATATTTATATTAAGTTTGCAGCAATATTTGCGTGCATTTTTTCTGGAATTTATAATAATGTAGATTTGAAATAAGAATCAAATAAATCATTATTAGTTTTAAAAAAACGCAAGTCAATCCTGCGTTTTTTATTTTAAAACACTTTTCTATAAAACATTTTTAATTTTTTTCCCCAATATTAAAACATACTTTTTGTGTAATTTAAATATTCTAAACCCCATAAATATTTTATGATTTATTAGTACCTTTAATTTGGTTGCTTACCCCTTTGAGTTTTATGCTTTCTTAAGATTAAATTATTAATTAAATTTTATGTGTTTATAGTATAATTGTTTATAAAGTGAATAATTATATTTTTGAATATGTTTTGAGTTGTATTTAAGTAAATGATAAGATAATTTTTAAATATCATTTTGAGTATAATACAAAACTATACTCAGTAAAATTTATGGTTGATAGAGATAAAATAATAATGTTATTAAATAAGGATAAGTTGAGAAATATTAATCTTATAAACTTTATTTTATCTTATGGAATTGACGAGATAAGAATGAACGATAATACTTATCTTATTAAAGCAACAAGCGATAAACAATGGATATATTTTACCTATGAAAATGAAATTAATAAGGAAGCATTTATTAGTTTAATAAAAAATTTAAAACCAACCGAAAAACATTTTGCAGTCTTAGAAGATTGGATGGTAGAAGTTATAAAAGAGCACTGGAAAATAATTTGGCATGTGAAAAGTGTACAATTAATTTATCCCGCAGGTAAGCAAACTTCCCCGAGTAAACATATTATCAAAGATCTGACTTTAAAAGATGCAAAATATATATTTGAACATTCAGATTATAAAAAATATATGTCTTTAGAATATTTGAAGGATAGAATAAGAAAGGGAATAGCACTTGGTCTTTATGATAAAGGAGGACTCATAGCTTGGATTATAACTCATGACGATGGAGCAATGGGATTTTTGAATGTTTTACCTGAATTCAGAAGAAAGGGATATGGAACAGAGATAACTTCAGCAATGATTAACAGAATTAGAGCGCAGGGAAGTATTCCATTTGTACATATTGAAAGTGAAAATACAAAATCTATGAATCTTGCAATGAAGATGGGATTTGAGTTTCATAGAAATGTTAATTGGATAAGAATACAAAATTAAAAACTCTATAATTTAATATATTAATTATGGGATTAATAAAAGAATTCAAAGAATTTGCAATAAAGGGAAATGCATTTGATTTAGCTGTCGGCGTAATAGTAGGAGCAGCATTTGGGAAAATAATTTCCTCAATTGTAAATGATATTTTGATGCCTGTTCTTGGAGTAGTTATTGGTGGTTTTAGTTTTACCGATATGAAAATTACTCTAAAACATGCAGTTTTAGATAATTCCGGCAAAATAATTTCAAACCCTGTATCAGTTAACATTGGTAACTTTATCCAAGTAACTTTTGATTTTTTAATTATTGCTTTTGTTCTTTTTCTTATTATTAGAGGAATGAATAGATTTATGAAAAGAAGAGAGGAAGAGTTACCAAAAGCACCTGAGCCCTCCAAACAAGAGATACTATTGGAAGAAATTAGAGACATTTTAAAAGAGAAAAAGTAATCGTGTTTTAATCTTTTGTTGTTAAATATCTTTAATATCTTATTTTGTTAAGTTTATAAAATTGATTTTATGAAAAATTATTTCTTTCTTTTATCGATTTTTCTATCAGTTCTATTTTATTCCTGTAGTAATGTTGATTGTACAACAAAAAACATTGATATGTATTTCCTTGCCCCGGGAGGAACATATTTTTTTAAAATGCAAGATAAAGATGGAAATCCAATATTGGAAGGGATAATTTATGTAAAGTATAGAAAGAAATTGAATATGTCAGGTACTTATGAGATTACAAAATTCTATAATGAGTCTTATCCAGGAATAAAAAGTATGATGGGAACCTTTACTGCAACAGAAAGTGATGACGATAATACTGTAAACTTGAATACGAATCCCAAAATTGCTGATGATAATATTATATTTGAATTCAATTTAATGAAAAACAAGATTGAAGGTAAATGGTATCGAACAACTATGAAAGGAAAAATTGATGAAGGTATTCTCACAGGTCATTTTTTAGAATTGAAATCTTAAACAAATTCTGAAAAAATTAAGAATAATTTAGGGAGAAAATTTATTCTTTTAATTTTTGCTTTCATTCATTTTGTAATAGAATAATTAATTTATTTTATTGATATTTAAACATAATTAATAATTTAATAATGAAAAGAATATTTGTTTTCATTTTATTTATTTTATTGTTTGGGAGTACTATAATTTTTGCACAATATACAAATATTATGATAGGAAATATAGGTTCTCCAGAAGAAGTCTCTATTTGTATTAACCCGAAAAATGTATTACAAATTGTAGCAGGTGCAAATATTAACAAATTCTATTGGACAACTAACGGAGGTTTAAACTGGACTTATGGAAACTTAACATCATCAGCATACGGTGTTTGGGGAGACCCTTGCATTATTGTTGATACTTTGGGACATTTTTATTATTTCCATTTGTCAAATCCTCCATCGGGTGGTCATTGGATTGATAGAATAGTTTGTCAAAAATCTACTAATGGAGGAATGAATTGGTCAGATCCTGGTACCTATACTTATTATGATCCTAATAAAGATCAGGATAAAGAATGGGCTGTTGTAGATAGAAGTACAAATTATATTTATTGTACTTGGACTCAATTTGATAATTATGGAAGTTCAAGTTCTAATGATAGTACAAATATTCTTTTTGCGAAGTCTACTAATGGTGGCTTAACCTGGATTTTAGTTAAAAGAATAAATGAAAAAGGGGGAGATTGTATTGATAGTGATAATACCGTTGAAGGGGCTGTTCCAGCTGTAGGTCCTAATGGTGAAATCTATGTTGCATGGTCTGGACCGAAGATAAAAAATTTACAATATGGTATTTTCTTTGATAAATCAACTGATGGAGGTGTAACTTTTTTACAAAATGATATTTATGTAGTTGATCAGCCTGGTGGTTGGGATTTTGGTATAGGAGGTATATATAGAGCGAATGGTATGCCGGTAACTTGTTGTGATTTATCAAATGGACCTTATAGAGGTCATATTTACATTAATTATTGTGACTCTGCTGGTCCTACCGATAGGGATGTAAAACTGGTGAAATCAACTAATGGTGGTTTGAACTGGAGTGTGCCAGTTAGGGTTAATAATGATGCCCCTGGTAAAGAACAATTTTTTACTTGGATGACGATTGATCAGAAAACAGGTTATATTTATATTGTATTTTATGATAGGAGAAATTATTCAAATTATCAAACAGATGTTTATCTGGCAAGGTCAACTGATGGTGGAGCAACATTTACGAATATTAAAATAAGTGCTGAACCATTCACCCCTACCTCAAGTGTATTCTTCGGTGATTACAATGGAATAGATGCTTATAATAATGTGGTTAGGCCTATCTGGACAAGACTAGCTGGGACACAATTAAGTATTTGGACAGCATTGATTGATTTTTCATTATCTTCAAATGAACCAATTAATAATTTACCGCAAACATTTTCTTTATATCAGAATTATCCAAATCCATTTAATCCGATAACTAAAATAGAATTTGAAGTACCTCCTTCTAAAAATGGTGATTTACAATTTGTTCAGATTATCATTTATGATATTACAGGAAAGGAAATTACCAAAATTGTTGATGCATTACTAAAACCAGGAAAGTATGAAGTATTATGGAATGCAATTGGTTATGCAAGTGGTACATATTTTTATAAACTAATATCAAATGATTATTCCGAAACGAAAAAAATGATATTAGTTAGATAAAAAACTAACAAATATTTTTATAAACTTTAATAAAAAATTTTATGAAAAAAACACTTATTATTTTATTGATTGCGTTAATACCATTTTCAATTGGTTTATCTCAATTTAGATTTGAAGGAGGTGTAGAGGTTGGAACAACTATTCCAATGGGAGATTATAGCGGAACTATGGCTGATTTTTATTCTGGAACTAAATATGGGTTATCTGCTGGTATTAATGTTGGGGGATTTGCATCTATTACTACACCTATTTTGAGTGGAAGAGTTTCCCTTAATTATACTTCACTTAAAAATGATGGGACTCCTCCTCCTGGTGAAGGTGGTGGAACAATAGAGTTAAAACATAATATTTTAACAATTGGTATTGGTCCACAATATAATATCCCAATACCTGCATCCCCTATAAGACCTTTTGTAGTTGCAGAACTGTTAATTGTTTCGATTAGTGGAGAGACTACATTTAAGGGTACCTCATCAGTTCCAAGCGGTACTTACACGATTCCCTCAGCTACGAGATTAGGCTTTGGCATTACAGGTGGATTGGGTTATGATTTTGGTCAGTATGGTATTAGTGTACAGGTAAAGTATAATTTTCTAAATTTAGCTGGTAAAGAATATAAATCAGATGATCAAACAAAAAGAATTAGTTCTTATACTAATTTAAATGATGAGAAAGACCCGCTTTATGTATCTGGTTCCAATATTCATATAATCGGGAATAGTAGAAACATATCATCCCTGCAATTAAATCTTGGTTTTAATTTTTCATTGGGTCTGTAGTAATAGCAAAAGTTTGTTTTTAAAAAATTACAATTCCTTATCTCTTGATAAGAGTAGGGAATTGTAATTTTTTTATGTCTCCAGTATATTTAATCTATTAAAAAATATGATTAAATTTGTTATTATATAATTATATTTTAAGTGTTTAAAGAGGTGGGAAAGTTATTTAATATTTTTAATAGTCGCATTTTAATAATTAGTAAATGAATTCAGAAAAATATAAAATTACAGATTTTGATTTATACTTATTAAATGAAGGAAATCACTTTGAATCTTATGAAAAATTTGGTTCTAAACTTGTCGATTTTAATGGTAAGAAAGGAGTGCAATTTGTTGTCTGGGCTCCTAACGCTAAAGAAGTAAGTGTCGTTGGTGACTTTAATAATTGGAATCCTGAAGTTCATAAAATGGAAAACATCAATAACTCAGGGGTATGGATTAAATTTATTGAAAATTTAGGTGAAAAAACTTTATATAAATATGCGATTAAATCTTATGATAGCAATTATATATCTTTTAAAACAGACCCTTATGCATTTTATACAGAGTTGAGACCAAAAACTGCTGCTGTTGTATATGATATTAATAAATATAAGTGGGGAGATGATGATTGGATGAATGAAAGAAAGGATTTTAATTTTATTAAATCACCGATATCCATTTATGAAGTTCATCTTGGTTCCTGGAAAAAAGATTACAATAATATTGACTTTCCGAATCAATGGGGATATAAAAATTATCGCCAAATTGTCTATGAGCTTGTTGATTATGTTAAATCTATGGGTTATACACATATTGAATTACTGCCAATTATGGAACATCCTTTAGATGAATCCTGGGGTTATCAATTAATTAATTATTTTGCACCAACAAGTAGATATGGAACACCTGAAGATTTTATGTTTTTTGTTGATTATTGTCATCAAAATAATATCGGAATAATTCTCGATTGGGTTCCTGCTCATTTTCCTACGGATGAACATGGTCTTGCTAATTTTGATTCAACTCAGCTTTACGCATATAAAAGTTGGAAAAAAGCTTACCATAAAGATTGGGGTACTTTGATTTTTGATTATGGTAGAAATGAAGTAGTGAATTTTCTAATCTCAAACGCATTATTTTGGCTTAAGAAATATCATATAGATGGATTAAGAGTAGATGCTGTTGCTTCTATGCTTTATCTGGATTATTCTAAAAATGAAGGTGAATGGGAACCAAATTACTTCGGTGGTAGAGAAAATCTTGAAGCGATTGCTTTTTTAAAAAAACTTAATGAGATAGTTCACTTACAAGTACCGGGTATTATGATAATTGCTGAAGAATCGACTGCTTTTTTTGGTGTCTCAAAACCAACATATTTAGGCGGCTTGGGCTTTGATATGAAATGGAATATGGGTTGGATGAATGATATTTTAAACTATTTCAGTAAGGACCCTATACATAGAAAATATCATCAGAATCTTATTACCTTTTCTTTGTGGTATGCATTTAGCGAGAATTTCATTCTTCCAATTTCACATGATGAAGTGGTGCATGGGAAACAATCATTATTTAATAAAATGCCTGGTGATTTATGGCAGAAATTTGCTAACTTAAGACTGTTCTTCGGATTTATGTTCGGGCATCCGGGTAAAAAATTGAATTTTATGGGCAATGATTTTGCACAATTTAATGAGTGGGATTTTAAATCTTCTCTGGATTGGCATTTGCTTGAAAATGAACTTAATATGAAGTTTAATAAATTTTTTAAAGATTTAAATAAATTGTATAGGGATTCTAAAGCAATGCATGAAGTCGATTTTAGACCAGAAGGTTTTCAGTGGGTTGACTTTTCTGATGCAGATAGTAGCATAATAAGTTTCCTTAGATTTTCTGAAGATAAAAAAGAAATTTTACTGTTTACTTTTAATTTTACACCGGTGCCAAGATACAACTATCAATTTGGCATTCCGTTTAAAGGATTTTATAGAGAAATATTAAACAGTGATGCTGTTGAGTATGGTGGTAGTGGAATTGGAAATATGGGAGGAATTCATTCTGTATCTAAACCAAGATTTCTTTGTAGTGAATCAATTTTTGTTACTCTGCCACCTCTTGCTGTAAATATATTTAGATTTGAACCAGATATATAATAATTTTTAAAATATATGGCTAAAATTTATTTTTGTTTGCATGGTCATTTTTATCAACCGCCAAGAGAAAATCCATGGACGAATCAAATTGAAAGAGAAGAATCTGCTTCTCCATTTCCCAATTGGAATGAAAGAATTTATCAGGAATGTTATAAACCTAATACTGAAGCCGTAATTATAAATGAAAAAGGGGAAGTAGTCAGAACTATAAACAATTTTGAATATATAAGCTTTAATTTTGGTCCAACATTATTTGAATGGATTAGAAAAGAACATCCGGAAACTTTTGAAAAAATTTTAAATGCGGATAAAATAAGTTGTGAAAAATTTAATGGTAAAGGAAATGCTATTGCTCAGGTATATAACCATATAATTATGCCTTTGGCAACCGATAGGGATAAATTAACCCAAATCAGATGGGGAAAAGAATATTTTAAATATTTTTTTAAAAGAGATTCCGAGGGTATATGGTTGTCAGAAACCGCAGTTAACTATAGTACAATTGATATTTTAATTAAGGAGAACATAAAATTTATAATACTTGACCCTTTACAGGCACTACGATACAGAAAAGCCGGTGATTCTCAATGGATTGATGTTTCAGACGGCAGTATAAATACAAAAGTGTGTTACAGATATTATTCGAAAAGTTTTCCGGAGAAATATATTAGTATCTTTTTTTATGATAGTAATATTTCTAAAAACATTTCCTTTGGTGATTTAGCTTATAGTTCGGAAAGAATTCTTGGAGCAATAAAATCCGCTTCAGATCAAATTGCAGATGAAATACAACTTATAAATGTTTCTGTTGATGGGGAAACCTTTGGCCATCATAAAAAATTTACAGAAAGAGCACTTGCATATTTATTAACGGAATTATTATCTCAAAATGATATAAATATTATAAATTACAGTAAATATCTTGAATTATATCCTCCTGTTTATGAGGTTGAATTAAAAGCTGGAACAAATGATGAAGGAACTTCATGGAGTTGTGCACATGGGGTTGAGAGGTGGAAAAATGATTGTGGTTGTGTTACCGGAGGTATGCCGGGCTGGAATCAAAAATGGCGTTCTCCACTTAGAGATGCATTAAATTCATTAAGAGATAAATTAACAGTTATATTTGAATTAGAGGGAAGGAAGTTTCTAAAAAATGTTTGGAATGCAAGGGATGATTATATCAAACTTATGATTGATAATTCGAAAGAAAATATTGAAAGTTTTTTTGCTATTCATGGATTGAGAAAATTAGATGAAAGCGAAATTCAGAAATGTTCGCAACTATTGGAAATGGAGAAATATTCACAATTTATGTTTACAAGTTGTGGTTGGTTTTTTGCTGATATCGGAGGACTTGAAGCAAGAAAAATTCTTGAGTATTCAAAACGTGCATTAGAATTTGCAGAAAATATTTCAGATATTGATTTGCACTCTGAATTTCTGGAAAAGCTTGAAATGGCTAAAAGTAATTTAGAAGAATTCAGGAATGCAAAAGAAATTTTCTTAAATTTAAAACGGGAAAGATGAAAAACTATTACGAATATTTTAAAAATACTCATACTTTTAATAAATGGGAACAAATTGGTTTTAAAAGAAGAGCGGGAGTAATAATACCATTGTTTTCAATTTATTCAGATAAGAGTATAGGCATTGGAGACTTTTATGATTTAAGGTTTATTATTCAATGGTGTAAACAGTGTGGCTTGTCATTAATACAATTATTACCTTTAAATGACTGTGGAGATGATTTTTCCCCCTATAATTGCATTAGTTCATTTGCATTAGACCCAATGTATTTATGTTTAAAAGAACTTAAAGAAGTTAATATAAGCAGATATAATAAAAAATTGAAAGAGCTGAAGAAAAGATATAAAGCTGGTCTTTCTCTTGTAGATTATGGTATTAAAGAGGCAAAGATTGAATTATTGTTTGAGTTGTTCAATAACTCTTATGTGGGAGGTATAAATAAATTCGAAAAATTCAAGCTGGAAAACCAATTTTGGCTTGAGGATTATGCGGTTTATTCTACTATTAGTGAAATAACAAAAACTAAAAACTGGTCTGAATGGGAAAATGATTTAAGAGATAGAAAACCGGAAGCAATACTTAACATAATAAACGATTATCAGGAGAAAGTAGAATTTTATAAATGGGTTCAATGGCAACTATTTGAACAATTAAGAAGTCTTAAGAAATTTGCAAATGATAATGGGATTTTATTAGTCGGGGATATGCCTTTTCTTATCAGTCGTAATAGTTCTGATGTTTGGAGTAATAGAAATTATTTTAATCTTGAGTATTCAGTTGGAGCGCCACCGGATATGTATTTTGCACTAGGACAAAGATGGGGAATGCCCCCTTATAACTGGAAAGAGATAGAAGCAAATTCATACATTTACATAAAAGAAAAGTTGAAATATGCAGAAAATTTTTATAACTTATATCGCATAGACCATTTTATAGGGATTTTCAGATTATGGATAATTCATAATTCTATTCCTGAAGAAAAATGTGGATTGGATGGTAAATTTTTTCCAGAAGATGAAAATACCTGGAAAGATAATGGTAAAAAGATTCTTGAAGTATTTATTAATTCAACTTCTATGTTACCAATTGCTGAAGATTTAGGAAGTGTTCCCTTTTGCTCTAATGAAGTGCTAAAGGAATTCGGAGTGCCTGGAATGGAAATTCAAAGATGGAGTAAAGAACGAAATATAACTTATGATTTTCTAAAGCCAGAAGAAATCCGCCTTAATTCGGTTTCTTCCCTTTCAACTCATGACTCCAGTTCTTTTATAATCTGGTGGTTGGAGGAAGCAGGTACTGTTGATGCTGAGTTATTCAGAAGATTATGTGCATATAGAAACATAACAGGTGATGAATATCAAAAAACAGTAGAAAAATTGTTTGATGCTGAACATATAAATGAGAATAGATTATTATGGAAATCCGATATTAATAACATAGATTTGTTATGTAAAATTTTAAATAAAGAACCTTTTGAAATTCAGGATATTATTATGCAATATCTTGATACGTATAATGAACGGGAAAAATTCAGAAACTATATAAATGAAAGCAGTACAGAACTTAATGCTAATTTTTTAAAGAAAGCACTGATTAAGTCGATGGAAGCAAATTCAATTTTCTCTATACATCTATTAAATGAGTGGTTATCTTTACACAAAGACTATTTAGAATATTTCAAAAATAAAAGATTCAGAATTAATTATCCCTCAATACAAAATGAAACAAATTGGCTGGTTACTGTTCCGATAAGTGTTAATCTTTTACCTTATTTAGCAATTAATAAAGAAATAAAAGAAATTCTAACATTAACAGAAAGATTATAACTTAATATAATATTATATTAAGATATTCCATTTGTTTTTCCTTAACGAATACATTTTTCCCTATATTACAGAAATCACACTTCCCTTTAATACAGTAAAAGTTGTGAAGATGAATAGCCCCTTGACTTTCAATTGCTTTTTTGATTTGAATATTAAGTTGTTTTTCCATTGCTTTTGTAATTTCATTCTTTGAGTAATCTTTCAATAGAGAAAAGAAATTTAATATTTGAGTACAAAGTTTTTCATTAGATTGATATAAAGCATACTGAAAGATAAAAGGAAGTACTACATTTACTATAATTTCATAAATTCTTTGTTCACCTATTGGTTGTATACTTATTTTAGAAGGTTTTCCAAAATTATAGTTTTTATTCCAGTAACTGTTAATTTTTATATTGTAAAAGATTGTAAATAAATTTTTATATATATTTTCCTGTTCATTAAATGAATTAAGAATTTCATTAAATAAAGAATTATTCAATAAAGAAAAAAGAAATCCTGAAGCATAAGCGATTCTTTTAGTGGGAAAATTTTGAGGACGCAAACGGAAGAAATTCCATTCTGAATTGTCCATTACTCCTTTAGAAAAATTCTTCATTTCATTTTCCCATAATGATTTTATCTTTACTGTATAATTATCATTAGCAGTATTGCTTAATTGAAAACCTGCTGCACCAAATAATAAAGCATCGATTTGATATAACGAGAAATTTTTTCCGTAAATTTTCTCAAAGAAAATGAGTTTACTTAATTTTAAAAACTGATTTTTATTTTTTGAAAACCCTAATGCTTCGAAGACATATTCAGAAAAAGTTTGCAACCAAATAATATTTTCTTCAATTTTGTTATTCTTTAAATTTTCTATTCTATCACTAATCCTTTTAGAACGATAGTGAAATCTCTTTAGTCCCATATTTTCAAGGTATGTAATCTTTTTAGCTATTTCTATTTCTTGATTTAATTCAAAACATGGTATCCTGAACTTGCTTGAAGGGGATTCTATTATTTCACGCCATATTAAGTGTATCGATTTTGTTAAAAATTTTGAAAGTATAACTGTAGGTATTTTCTCAGAATGTTTATATTCAGGAATAGCTTCTTCGGAACTATCATTTTGCCACATAACTACCTGTAAAATTACTTTGTTGTATTTCCCTTTATTTTTGTGATTGTGCAAAGACCAATCTTTAAGAGTTTTATGTATTTCAACATCACCTGTATGCACATAACCATCAATTCTGATTGTCGCTTTTGAATAGTCGGGTCCTTCATCTTTATTTCTAATTCCCGGTGAGATTACTGTAATTTTTTTTCCGTCAATGGTTTCGAGATTTGAATAATAAGACTTGTTTTCCCAAATGCGGGAAATAAAATTTTCATTCAAGTTTAATTTTATCATTAATTTTTATTTGATTTTTCTATAAATTAATATAAATTAAAATTTAATTTAAGATAAAATTATGAGATATCTAAAACTTATTATTTTATTTTTACCCGTAATGTTTTATCTAAGTTGTGGTGATAAAAGTGGTCAAGAACCTGAAGATTTATTAATGTCAGCAAAAAAAATGCTCGATAGCGCCCAGGTCCTCAACAGTAATGAATTGAAACTGGAAGCAGTTGAACTTTATAATAATTTTATTAAAAAATATCCAGATTCAGCAAAGGTTATTGATGCATACTATGAAATTGCTCGGATATATTCAGATATCAATGATTACAAAGAAGTTATTAAGGTATATGAAAAAATAGCAGATAAATACCCCAATACTAAACATGAACGGAATGCTTTATTTATGATTGGTTTCACTTATGATTCTAACCTAAGGGATACAGTTAATGCTATAACAGCATATAAAAAGTTTTTAGAAAAATATCCAACTGACACTGAGGGAGATAGACTATCAGAATCTGCAAGTTTAATGTTGAAGAGTTTAGAAGGGAAAATTAATATTGATGAGTACCTTAAAGAAAGTGAAACACAAAAAACTGCCGGTAGTAGCGAAGAAAAAAATAAAGATAAATCAAAAGACACAACTGATAAGAAGAAAAATAAAGATGATAAAGAAAAGAAGAAAACCCCACCTCCGGTAAATCAATAAAATAATGGAATCATCTGATTTTAGAAGATTTTTAATTCCTTCGGTAGTCGCAAGATTAGCGAATATTGAATTAAAGGCGAAGTTTGTTGTACAGGGATTTATTGCTGGTTTACACAAATCTCCATATCATGGATTTAGTGTAGAATTCACAGAGCACAGGCAGTACACCCCGGGTGATGATTTAAGATACCTTGATTGGAAATTATTAGCACGAACTGATAGATACTATATTAAACAATATGAAGAAGAAACAAACCTAAAGGCATATATCTTACTTGATATAAGTCGTTCAATGAGCTTTCACTCTGAAAATTATTTTTCCCGTAGAAAAAAGAAATTTTTCAAAGAGGGGAGCTCTGAAATTTCTCCTTCCAGTAATATTTCTAAACTTGAATATGCTTCATATTTGGCTGCTTCGCTTGCTTATCTTATGATGTTGCAAAGGGATGCTGTTTCACTTATAACTTATGATGAAAAAATTAATACTTATATTCCTCCTCACTCAACAAAAATAAATTTAAGATTAATTCTGAAAGAATTGCAGAAAATAAAACCTAATTCAAAAACAAGTACATCTCATTGTCTTAATTCAATAGTTGAAAAAATAAAAAAGCGTGGTTTAGTTATTATAATCAGTGATTTTTTTGATAATCAGGAAGAAGTAATTAGTTCTTTTAAACATTTCCGATACAATAAAAACGAAGTTATTGTATTTCAAATAATGGATCCGGCTGAGAGAAAATTTCTTTACGATGATATTGCATATTTCAAAGATATGGAAACAGGGGAAGAAATATATATTCAATCATCTAAGATTAAAGAATCATATAATAAAGCCGTTGATAATTTTGTAAAAGAGTATAAGAATCAATGTGTTAGGAATAATATCGATTATGAATTATTAACAACATCTACCCCATTTGATGTTAGTCTTTTAAGATACTTGAATAAAAGAATGCGATTACATTAACGCATCTTGAATCGCTTATCCCAAATTGGTGTAATTAAACGATAATCTCCAAACCCTGTATAGTCAACAAAAATAAATTGTTTATTGATATCATAATATTCCCATATTTCATAGGGTCTTGAATAATCATCAAACGGGTGCCGCTCAATATTAGAAGGGTTTCCGTAAATTATATAAACCATACCCATATCAGTTCTATATCCCTCAACAGAGTAATTAGAAAATTTTTCATTTGCAATTTTCACCCGGTTATAATACTCATTCATAACTTCATTTTTGGCAGTTTTTAGAGTTGGGTCTTTCGATTTCCAGAACTCAAGAAATCTTCTCTCTTTTTCTGCCTGTGATGGAGCATTTTTTATATACGATAATTCATCATTAGTTGCTATATAAATCATTTCGCTAATTGCTTTATCAAGATTTTCTATTGTCATAGGAAGTTCTGTCCACCTGTACGAGAAATCTTTTTCACTTGAAAGGTTTGAATAAACATTACTGAATAATTGAAGTTTATAGTTTCCGATTGTATAATCATACGGATTGAGTTTATCTATTTTCTGGTTTATTCCCGGTGTAATAATGTAGCTAAAACTACCTGTTTTTACAGAAAAGTCTTTCTCATTAACTATTTTATAGTTTATTGAAATAGGAAAGGTATTATTTGAATTATTATAAATTTCAAAAAAGATATATATATCCTTTAAATCACCAACATTGTTTGTAACAAGTGGGTATATAATTTTTCTGCCCATTGAATCAGTGACAAAATCAGAAAGAAGCATTATTGAACTTATTGATAATTCAGTAGCATTAAAATCAGGAACATTAATATCTTTTTCAATTTTATATTCTTTGTAATTATTTTTATCTTTTAATGTTGTTGATAGTTTATAATTCCCGGGAATTAAATAAAATGTTTTAATTCTGTATTCTGATTCATCCTCTATTGATTTTTGCTCTTCCGGAGTTCTCGAAATTGTTTCCGGCACTATGTTGTTTATTACTAATTCATTTTCAGAATTAATAATAGATACAAGAAATTCAAAATTAGCATCGAATTTCTGCGTGTTTTGATTTTTCTTAAACTGTAAAGTTGTTAAAGGGATTTCTACATATATATCAATTCGAGCCTTTGCACTATCTTTTGCATAAAATACTAAAGGATCTATAAAATAAGACTGCTCTTGATATAAACCTGATTGGCTATCATTATATTGAGAAAGTAAAAGATTGTTCAGTATGAATAATATTATAAATGTTAAAATACTTTTTCTTTTTTTATCCATTGTGGTATTATTATTTCATTAATAAAATAAATTTTATTTAAAATTAACAATTCAATTAGATTTCTCCAAATAAATCATATTCCTGAGCATCATTAATTAAAACTTTATAAAATTCGCCGGGGTTTAATTTATGAACACTTGATATGTATACTTCTTGATCAATTTCCGGAGCATCCATATATGTTCTTCCTATATATAAATCAGATTCTTTTCTATCTACTAAAACTTCCACTTGTTTACCTATTAGTTTTTTATTATTAGCTAAAGATATATCTTTTTGTATTGAATAGATAATCTCTTGCCTTAATAGTTTTTCTTTTTGTGGAATGGAATCTTTAAGCTTGTATGCTTCTGTGTTTTCTTCATGAGAATAACAAAATACTCCCAATCTTTCAAATTTAAACTCCTTAACAAATTCGCATAATTCATTAAATTCTTTTTCAGTTTCAAGGGGATACCCTACTATAATTGTGGTTCTTAAGTATAAATTGGGAATTTTGTTTCTAAGTATTTCCAATAATTTGATTGTATTTTTCCTGGTTATTCCTCTTCTCATAGACTTTAAAATTTTATCGGAAATATGCTGAATTGGAATATCTATGTAATTACATATATTGGTATTATTTCTGATTACATCTATCACATCACGGGGAAAATGGGCTGGATATGTATACATTAAACGTATCCATTCAATACCATTTACTTTTGAAAGGGAATCCAATACTAAAGATAATTTTCTCTTTCCGTATATGTCTTTACCCCAGTATGTAGTATCCTGTGCTATCAAGATTAATTCCTTTACCCCTCTGTCTGCAAGTAATTTAGCTTCATAAATTATTTTCTTTAGAGGTTTTGAATGATAATTTCCTTTTATCAATGGAATTGAACAAAAAGAACATGGATTATTACAACCGTCAGATATTTTTAAGTATGCAAAATGATTTGAGGGGGAAGGTTTCCTTTCTCCTATTAAATTTTTTTTATACTCTAAGTTTAGTGATTTTATAATATCTCTTAAATTTTTTTCTTTACTTGTCACACCAAAATATTTATCAACTTCCGGAATCTCCTTCTTTAATTCCAACATATATCTTTCTGACAAACATCCTGCCACAAATATTTTTTTTATCTTTCCTTTTTTCTTATATTCAACAGCATTAAGAATTTGCTCTATTGATTCCTTTTTTGCGTCCTCTATAAACCCACAGGTGTTAATTATTACGATGTCTGTATTGTCCTGATAATTATTTATTATTTTAATTTTTTCATTTTCAATTAATGTCATCAATTGTTCAGAATCAACAACATTTTTGGGGCATCCTAAAGTAATAATCGATATTGTTTCCTTCTTAACTCTCATAGATACAATTTAGTTAATATAAAGGAAAATTTAAAGTTTAGTTAATAAGAAATTTATCCTTTAGAATTGTCATATATTTTTTTAATTTACATAATATTATAATTATTCAAAATCTTAAATTTTATTAAAGTTGTGGATAATTAACAATTTAACAATCAGTATATATATTTGTAATAATGTTGAATAAGGAAAGAAAAAAAAGATTAGTAAATTCAAAAATTGAAGACAACGATTTAATTGATGGAGCTCTAAAAGGTAAAAAGGAATGTTATGAGAAATTAATGAAAAAATACTACAACCTGATTAGTCACCTTATAAGAAAGATGGTTTTTGAAAAAGATGAAGTTGATGATCTTACGCAAGAGACATTTATCAAAGCATTTAATTCGTTACATAAATTTGACAAAGAATTCGCATTTTCTACATGGCTTTATAAAATTGCAACAAATAATTGTATAGATTATATTAGAAAGAAAAAATTATCGACCTTTTCAATTGATAAAGATATAAAGTTAGATGATGATGAAGTTAGATATGAGATAGCTGATGATAATTATGTTCCGGATAAGAGAATTATTAAAAATCAAAAAAATAATGTTATTGAAAAAGCGATAGAAAAACTACCCAAAAAATATAGAGATATAATTATTTTGAGACATAAATATGAAATGAATTATTATGAAATTTCAAAAGAGTTGAAAATTCCGATAGGAACCGTAAAAGCACATTTGTTCAGAGCAAGAGAGATGTTAAATAAATATTTAAGAAATAAGATAAAAGATTATTAATGGCTGAGCAAGAAACCCCATTGATGCGACAATATAGAAAAATTAAGGAAAAATATCCCGAGATGATTTTACTTTTCCGAATGGGGGATTTTTTTGAAACTTTTGAAGAAGATGCTATAATAACTTCTAAAGTTCTCGGCATAACTTTAACAAAAAGAGCAAGTGGCTCTGCCGCAGATGTTCCTTTGGCTGGTTTTCCACATCACGCTTTGGAAACCTATCTTCCTAAATTGATTAAAGCAGGGTATAGAGTGGCTGTTTGTGAACAACTGGAAGATCCTAAATTGGCAAAGGGAATTGTCAAGAGGGATGTTATAGAAGTTGTTACACCTGGCGCTACTTTTTCTGAAAAATTGCTCAATCATAAATCAAATAATTATCTTTTAGCGTTATATTTAAAAGAAGATATTTGTGGATTTTCTTTTTGTGATATTACAACAGGGGAGTTTGCTGTTGCTGAAATAAAATCTTCACAGTTAAAAGAACAAATCGAAGTAATAACACCGGGAGAAATACTCATTCCAAAGAGAGAAAAAGATAGAATATTTAAACTTTTAAAAATTGATGAAACAGAATTAAAAAAAGAAAGTGTCCCTAAATATATATTTACAAAAGTTGATGATTGGGTCTTTAATCTCGACTATGCAAGGGAATTATTAACAAATAAATTCAGTACCCATTCTCTAAAAGGATTTGGTATTGAAAATATGGAATGCGGTATTATTGCTGCGGGTTGTATTGTAAATTATTTAAATGAAACACAGAAGAATAATTTATCACACATAAATAAAATATATAAGTATGATTTTACTGATTATATAATATTAGATCCAGCAACAAAAAGAAATCTTGAAATTACAACATCAATATTTGAAGGGGGAAGAGAAGGTACTCTGATATCTATTATAGATAAAACTCTGACAGCTATGGGCGGTAGATTGTTAAAAAAATGGATATCCCGTCCTCTAAAAGTAAGGGAGAATATAAATAAGAGATTAGAAGCGGTTGAAGATTTTTACAATAATAAAATCTCCAGAAAAAAAATTCGGGATACTTTAAAATCTATTGCTGATCTTGAAAGACTGATTTCTAAAGTCGCTACCGGAAAAGCAGTTTCGAGGGATATACTGTTATTAAAATCATCAATTAAGAAAGTTTCAGAATTGAAGCTTTTATTGATGAATCTCGAATCAGAGTCAGTTAAATCATTAAGGGATAAATTAGTTGAATTACCAGAATTAATTAAAGAAATTGAACTTGTATTAAATGAAAATTATTTGGAAGGTGCTGATTCTTATGGGATTATTAATAAAGGTTATAATAAAGAGTTAGATGATTTAAAAGATATTCATTTAAACGGTAAAGTATGGGTTGATAATTTTCAGAGTAAGGAGAGAAAAAGAACAGGGATTAATTCATTAAAAGTAGATTATAACAAGGTTTTCGGTTATTATATTGAAGTTACAAAAGCAAATTTAGATAAAGTTCCGCCTGATTATATCAGAAAACAAACTCTTGTAAATGCAGAGAGATTTATTACTGAAGAATTAAAAATTTATGAGGATAAGATTTTTAATGCTGAGGAAAGAATTTCTTTACTTGAAAATAAAATCTTGAATGATTTAAGACAGTTTATTCTTCAATATACTGAACATATACAGAGAAATGCATCAGTTATAGCTTCAATTGATGTGCTTTCCGGTTTTGCAGAGGTTGCTGAAAGCTATAGATATATTAAACCCGAAATTAATGAGAGTGATACTATTCATATCATTAACGGCAGGCATCCTGTAATAGAACAATTATTACCCGCAGGAGAAAAATATATTGCAAACGATACTTTATTGGATACAAATGATAATCAAATTATTATCCTTACTGGTCCCAATATGAGTGGTAAGTCAAGTTATTTAAGACAAACCGGTCTTATAGTTCTTTTGGCACAAATTGGTAGTTTTGTTCCCGCTGAATCTGCTAAAATAGGTATTGTAGATAAGATTTTTACAAGGGTTGGAGCTTCCGATAATATAGCTAAAGGAGAAAGTACCTTTTTAGTTGAAATGAACGAAGCGGCGAATATATTAAATAATGCAACACCAAAGTCGTTAATTTTACTTGATGAAATTGGAAGAGGTACAAGTACCTATGATGGTATTTCTATTGCATGGGCTATTACTGAATATTTACACGAAAATCCTACCGTTAGAGCGAAAACCTTATTTGCGACCCATTATCATGAATTAAACGTCCTGGCAAGTATGTATCCAAGAATAAAAAATTATCGTGTTGAAGTAAAAGAGTACAAAGATAAGGTTATCTTTCTCAGAAAGATTACACCTGGACATGCAGATCATAGTTATGGAATAGAAGTTGCAAAAATGGCAGGTTTGCCAGAGTTTGTTACAAAAAGAGCAAAGGATATATTGCGCTCATTAGAAGAGAAAGAAGCAAAAAAAATGAAAAACAATGAACTGCAAATAAGTTTATTTGAATTAACACTTGATGAGAAAATTAGAGAACGTATTAAAAATATTGATATAAATAATATAACTCCATTAGAAGCAATCAATATTTTGAAAATTCTGAAAGATTATATTGAAAACTCATAAATGATTTTATTACTTTTTAAATAATTCATGCTAAATATTTATCCTTTCTGATTTTTCTGAATTTTATCAATCAATATTTGAATATTTAATAATTATTGTTTTGTAATTTAGATTTTATAGCATTCATTTTGAATTATGGATTCAACTAATCTTGTAAGAATATTACTAATTGCAGGCTGAAAACTTGAAATTACATTTTTTATTATTTTTTCTTTTCAAATAAATGAATATTATTATTAAAAATGAATAATTATTTTACTCAATTAAAGAGATATTATTATTGGGAATTGTAGAAAAACAAGGTGTTAGAAATACGATACTTTCGTATCTGGGAGTTATTATTGGGTATGTAAATGTAGTTTTATTATTCCCTGCTTTTTTTACAACTGAACAATTCGGATTAATTCAACTTTTAATAAGTTCTTCTGTAATTTATGCTCAATTATCGCAGATAGGAATTGTAAATGCAATAACAAGGTTTTTCCCATTTTTTAGGACAGAAGATAAAAAACATAATGGTTTTATAACTCTTATTATTTTTATTTCTTTATTTGGATTCTTAATTTGTACAGTTTTATTCATCATTTTTAAACCTTTAATTGTTGATGCTTATAAAGAAAATTCAAGTCTGTTTCTGGATTATTTTTATATACTGATACCTTTATCATTTATAACTATACTATTTAATATTTTAGAAGCTCTTGCTCGTGCTATATACCGAACTGTATTTTCTACTCTGTTAAGAGAGGTAGGTATCAGAATTTTAACTACATTTTTTATAATTATTTATATTTTTAAGATAATCAATTTTGATGCTTTTGTTTATTCTTATTTATTATCATACTTCTTATGTGCTCTTTTAATATTAGTACAATTAATAATTTCTAAAGAATATTCTTTAATAGTTAACACTAAGTATATTCAAAAAGAACAATTAGCAGATATTTTAAAGTATGGAGGTTTTACCTTATTATCAAGTGCTTCACTTTTAATTGGGACAAGGGTTGATGGTTTAATCCTCGGTTCGATGGTTAATTTATCAATCGTTGGTGTATATTTCACTTTTTTATATATTGCAACTGTGATAAATATACCTAACAGAAGTCTCGCAAAAATTACTGTTCCGATTATTGCAAATTTATGGAAAGAAAATAATGTCAAAGAAATTAATTCTTTATATAAGAAAACATCCTTAATTCTCTTATCACTCGGAATGTTAATTTATATAAGTATAGTTGTGAATGAAAGAAATTTGCTATTTATGCTTAGAAATAAACCTGAATTTGTTAACAATTTTATTATTTTTTATATTATAGGATTTACCTATGTATTTGACGCATCTTTTAGTTTAAGTTCTGATATTATTTCTAATTCTCCAAGATATAAATATGAAAGTTTATTTAATGTAATTTTACTTTTATCAAGTATAATATTCAATATCATATTTATATCGCTTTACGGAAGTATTGGAGCAGCAATTAGTATTTTTGTTTCCTATTCATTATTTAATATAATAAAACTTGTTTTTGTAAAAAGAAAATTTGGAATTAATATTCTGACATTTAAACATCTCTATGTGATTTTTATTGGGAGTATTGTTTATGTAGTAGGAATTATAATCCCTTTTTTATTTAATTTGATTGTTGATTTAGTTTTAAGAAGTGCTATTGTGTTAATTTTGTACCTGTTCTTAATCTATATATTTAAAGTATCTGAAGATGTAAATAATAAAATTGAAGGATACCTCAAAATAATTTTTAAAATTAAGAAAGATTAATGACTTATTTAATATCTCAAATATGAAAATAAATTTTATTCATAAACTTAAGCTGTTATTTAGAATATACATTGCACTTTTTAAGATGAATTCTAAAACAGCATTTAAAGTATTATTTAAGCCGGCAGAAACTACAAGATATGTTGAATTTGCGTATTTGTTGGAGTTTTTAAAAAGAAATAATATTAATATTGACAATAAAAGTAAAATTCTTGATATCTCCTCGCCGTTCGTTTTATCTTATGTGCTATCCCGAAAATCTAAAGTAATAAAAACAGATATTAATGAAGATGAAAAATTGTCAATAAAGGAAAATGAAAATTTGAAATTTAAAATAGAAGACGCTACTAATCTTACTTTTGAAAATAATACTTTTGATTTAGTTTATTCTATTAGTGTTATTGAACATATTTATAAGAATTATTTAATCGCAGTTAAAGAAATGATAAGAGTTACAAAGCATGGTGGTATTATATATTTAACTTTTCCTGTATCTAATAGTTTTAAAGAAGAATGGATTGAATTTGATATATATTCTCATCAGTATAAAAACGGTAGAAAGACATTTTTTCAATATAGATTTGATGAAGAAAAAACTAACGAAATATTAAATAATATTTGTGGCGTTGAAATCCTTCGCAAAGATATTTTTTGGGAGAGAAAAAATGGTTTATATGATAAAATTATTGGAAAACTTCGGAAATACCCTGGTAATAATTTAAAAAATTATTTTATAAACTCGTTAATAAATTTTTATGCAGGGTTCAGATTACTCGACTCGAAACCTAAGGATTTTAATTCTGACAATTCATTTGGTAATATTTCTATTATAATGAAAAAAATATGATTAAGGTTCTTTACGATTTCGAGGCTTTCTCGATGCAAAGATATGGCGGGATAACGAGATATTTCTCAGAATTAATTATGAGAATATCAGGATATTGTGATATTTCTGTTTTATTATATATGGGCTTAAATATTAATGAATATGGGCTTGATAAAAAAATAAAAACTGTTGGTCTAAGTAAAAAAATTCCGTTTATACCGAAAACAAAATTCATTATTACAAAATTACAGAAGCCGATTTTTGAAAAATTTAGAAAAAAAACAGATTATAACATATTGCATCAGACATACTATAATAATTACATTACACTACCCAATAAAAAGAAAATTATCACAGTTCATGATTTTACTCATGAGCATTATCCAAAATATTTTTCCAGGCTTGATAAAACTATAGTAAATAAAAAGAAGGCAGTTTTTGAAGCAGATGCCGTTATATGTATATCTAATTCTACAAAAAATGATTTATTAAATTTTTATGGCAATGAACTTGAAAAAAAAATAAAAGTTATCTATCATGGAAATTCATTTGAAGAATATTTAAAAACTAATCAAATAAGCAAAGAGGCAAAGAAGGAAAACTTTATTTTATTTGTTGGCGAAAGATATTTTTATAAGAATTTTCAGGTTTTATTGGATGCTTTTTGTAAATCAGAATTTTTAAGAAATAACTTTTATATAAAATGTTTTGGTGGTAAACCTTTTTCCCGAAAAGAGATGAAGAACTTCTCTAACCTTGGAATATTATCAAAAGTTAAATACACATTGGGAAATTATTTATCTTTGGGTGAAGAATATAAAAGAGCATCAGTGTTAGTATATCCTTCTTATTATGAAGGCTTCGGAATACCTTTAGTGGAAGCGATGAGCTTAGGAACTCCTGTCATTGCAAGTAATAGAAGTTCTTTACCTGAAGTTGGTGAAGATGCTGTATTATATTTTTCTCCTCAAAATTCTGAAGAGTTAAAAGATAGGCTGGAGACTCTATTGCAGGATAATAGTTTGCAGGAAAAAATGATAAACAAAGGATTTGAGAGAGCAAAATATTTTAGTTGGGATAAATGTGCAAATGAAACCTATAAATTATATAAAGAAGTAAATGGATAATTTACCTAAAGTAAGTATAATTACTGTTGTTTATAATAGCAGGGAAAACCTGAAAAAAACTATAAATAGTATCCGGAACTTAAATTATCCGAAGTTAGAATATATTATTATCGATGGTGGTTCTGATGATGGATCAGTTGAAATAATAAAAAATAATTTAGATATCATAGATAAATGGATTAGTGAATCTGATAAGGGAATTTATGATGCGATGAATAAAGGAATTAATTTAGCGACAGGAGAATATTTATGGTTTATTAACGCTGGTGATGAAGTATCTGATAGTAATATATTGAATGAGATTTTCATTAAGAACAATTTTAGCAATGCAGATGTTATATACGGTGATACTGAATTGGTTGATTCTAAAGGAAGAAGTTATGGTAAGAGAAAATTAAAACGTCCTCCAAAGAACTTAAGCTGGAAAAATATGATTGATGGAATGATAATTACTCATCAGGCACTTATTGTAAAGAAACAGGTATCAGTATATTATGATTTAAATTATATTTATTGCTCGGATATTGATTGGATTATAAGAGTACTTAAAAACAGTAGGAAGATTATTAATACAAATATGTTTCTATGTAGATTCCAATTAGGAGGATATTCACGGAAAAATACTTTGAATTCGCTTGTTGAAAGATATAAAATTTTGATAAAGTATTTTAATCCCCTTTATGTTATTTTAAATCATATTAAATTGGGGTTTAAATTTCTATTGCATATTATTAGATATAGGAGAATATTATAATTTTTTTGCAATTATTATTATTCCGGAACCTGATTTATTATCTGACAAATAATCGGAAATCATTAATATTAATATTGGCACAATTGTAATCAGGTAATATATTGGTAATAGTATTAAAAATATTTTATTAAAACCAACAAGGGAAATAGGATATTTCATCCCTAATAACCAATATAGCCTGCCAAACTTTCCGTATGAATATTTAAGTTTATTTATTTCAAATCCTGACAAACTTAATTTATTCTTTAATTCATTCATTGAATATCCATCTCTTGCATGTTCTTCAATGAAGCTCTTGTCTGTTTCTGTATGAACATCACTACCACCTATATCCGAAGGTGTATTAACAAGTAAATAACCACCTTTTTTGATTGATTTATATAAGTTATTAAAAACTATTTGATCTTCTTCAATATGTTCCATTACATCTACAGATATTACTAAGTCAAACTCACTGTCGTATTTAATTTCCCTTAAATCTGCATACTCAATTGATACATTTAAACAACCTGATTTGTTAAAAAAATATTGACAATCTTTAATTTGGTCTTCTTTTATGTCTATGGCTTTTATCTTTGAATTTTTGAAATATTTAGATAAAAAATATGTATATTGACCAAATCCCATTCCAGCGTCAAGAATTGATATTTCGCTTTCTTTATTAAATAATTTTTTTATTTCTCTTTTAACGTACCATGTTCTTAAAAAGATTAAGTCAAGCAAATGATAAAATATTTTTCTTAATAAAATATTCTTTGCAACTATCCTACCTAAAATATTTTTAATTGGGTCATATTGCATGTTTGTTATTATTAAGGATTAGATTATATAAATTTTTAATAAAATATTCCCAGGAATATTTTTCTTTCTCTGCCTCTATATTTTTAGAAAATGATACCTCTAAATTTTCTTCATAGAATTTTTTTATAGCTTCAGCTATTGCCTTTGGATTATTTGGTTCTATAATTAGCCCGGTTTTTCCATCTATTACAACTTCCCGTAAACCCCCAACATCAGTAACTATTACAGGTTTATCGTAGTAATAAGCTATCTGTACTATACCACTTTGTGTAGCATCAGAATAAGGCAATACTATGCAATCACATGCAGAGAAAATATATTTTACCTTGTCATCGGGGATGAAATCACTTATAAATTTAACATTATCTTCTAAATTATGACTACTCACTTTTTCTTTATATGGCGTTTGCTCTTCATAAAACTCACCGGCAACAAGTAAATTTATATCAGAGTAACTTTTTAAATCGTTCATTGCTTCCAGTAAGTATAATAATCCTTTGTATTTTCTTATATAACCAAAAAAAAGTAATAATTTTTTTCTTCTGAAATCAAATTTATATTCTTTTAGTATAAAATCTTTTGCTTCACTTTTTGATACTTTCTCTCCGAAATGATTATAAATCGGGTGTGGAGTAAGAATATAAGGCTTTTTAATTTTTAACTTTTTGAAATCTTCAACTACCGCTTTTGAGAGAAATATAAAATAATCTGTGTTGAAAAAGGCAACTCTTGTTAGAAGTTTATCACCAATTCTTTTTTCGTGAGGAATAACATTATCACAGATATACAATACTTTAGTCTTCCGAAAAATTTTAGCAATAAAACACAAGGTGAAATAACATGGGGCAAAAAAAGGTATCCAGTATTTGAATATTAATAAATCTGGTTTTTCATTTCTTATCTTGAATCCATATTTTATCCAATTAAAAGGATTTATAGAATCAATTGAAATAATATTTCTTTCGTCAGGTATTTTCAAGGTAGGAGTTCCTGTTTCGTATTGTGTCTTTCCGGGGAATAAAAAATTTGGATATTGTCTTTTAAAGGAGTATATTTTTATGTTATTCTCTTTTGATAAATAATTAAACAGAATTGTATTAAAATGTGAAATTCCTCCCCTCATAGGATAAGCTGTACCTATGTAAATTATTTTCATTTTTTCCTATTTTTCCTGTATTCTTTTATTGCATTATATATTTTCTGAGGGGGTAAATAATCCATGCAATTATATTCTTTATTTATACATTTAGGGCTATAATAACATTTACAATCTTTATCAGGCATTATAATAACCCCGTTATTATATAACTCAAATTCGTTGGGATTAAAAATATTATTCATTAGAATAACATATTTATTCAGTGCAATAGCAATATGCAAAGTCATTGTAACCGGTGTAACAATAATATCACAACAATTTACTAAATTAATAAACTTTTTTAATTCGAAGTTCCCGAAATATTTAACCTTGGTTTTATCGCTTATTTTTAAATTTCTTTCGTGTTCCTGACTACCGCCAAGAAGTACTATCTCTATATCATTTTCATCTTTTAAAAGTTTTATTAATTCAACCCAGTATTCCTCTTTCCATTGTCTTGATACCCATCTGTTTCCACAACCAGTATTTAAACCGATTATTAATTTAGATTTATCTAAGTTCCAATCTACAGATAAATCAGTTTCTATATTTAAAATATATTTTTCATTCTGAAATTTAAAACCGCATATTTCAAATATTTCTTCCTGATAACTTTTTTTATTTTCTTTTGATAAAATATCAAAAATTCCTGTCAAATATTTATGTTGTGAAAACTGATCAGCCGGATAACAAAATCTATCTTTAAGAATAAAACCGAATTTTTTATTTGCATTAATTGATTTTGTTAATGCTATTGCTTCATTATCTTTATCTAAATTAATTAATATATCAAAATTTATTTCTTTAAGATATATTATATTGTTAAGATTAAATTCTTTTATTAAATCAACACCGACTGAAACACATTTGAATTCTTCATTGAATTTTTTTAGAGGCACTAATTCAGGATAGTTTGTTAACCAAACTATGAAAGAATTTGTATATTCCCTATAGAGTGGATATAGTAAGGGAGTTGTTCTGATAACATCACCTGCAGCGCCTAATTTAATTATTAATATTTTTTCTTTTATCTTATTATAATAATTACAATTGTTGCAAATTACATTATAAATTTTCGATGGCCTGCATGGTATATCACCTTTGAAAAACCTGCAATCCTCTTTTACTTCTGATATTTTCAAAATATAATATTATTTTAATAACAAATATAAGTTTAATAAAAATTTTTTGTAATACATAAATTTCTGTTGCAAAATAAAATATTTTAAAATTATTAGAAGAATAAATGATTTTCTTTATTCATTTGAAAAAGATTTCACTCAAAAAAATTATTACTAAAATATTTTTATTCTTATATAATAAGAGACCATATTGACATTTATATTTTAAATGTTATATTTGTGAAAAAATTTTATACGAAATTTTTGAAGTATGATAGTTGGATTAACATATAATATTAAAAAGGAACAAATTGTAAAGGAAAATTTTAATAATAATATCTCAAAATATATTAATCAAAAAATTTTAGAGAATTATCCGGAAAGAATTGATGATACTTATGCTGAATGGGATAGTATAGAAACAATAGAAACAATTAAAAACGCATTAGAAGAATATGGGAATAATGTTTTATTGATTGAAGCAGACGCAGATGCATATTTGAAAATTATAAATAATAAACCGGAAATTGTTTTTAATGTTGCTGAAGGGTTTTACGGAGCATCAAGAGAATCTCAAATTCCTTCTTTGCTTGAAATGCTTAATATTCCTTTTACAGGGAGTGATTCAATAACTATTGGTATTTGTCATGATAAATCAAGATGTAAAGAAATATTATCTTATTATAAAATTCCAAACCCTAATTTTTTTATTGCTAATGGAAAATGTAGTTTTAAAATTAATAATTTTCCAAAATTTGTAAAACCTTTACATGAAGGATCTTCGAAAGGAATTTATAATTCTTCTGTAGTATTTAATGAAAAAGAATTATTGAATGAAATAGAAAGAATTAAAGAACTTTATAATCAACCAGCGCTTATAGAAGATTTTATAGAGGGAAAAGAATTTACAGTGGCAATGTTAGGAAATGGTAAAAATTTAAGAGTGCTTCCAATAGTAGAAATAAATTTAAATGAGATTCCCGAAGATTTTAATAAGATTTATTCTTATGAAGTAAAATGGTTTTTCGATACCAGAGAAAATAAACTTGATATATTTAAATGTCCTGCCGATATTAATGAACTAACTTACAAAGAAATAGAAAAAATAGCAAAAGAAACTTTCTTAAAATTAAGATTAAGAGACTGGGCAAGAATTGATATACGATTAGATAAAAACAATATTCCCAATATTATAGAAGTAAATCCACTGCCGGGTATTCTACCGAATCCGGAAGACAACTCTTGTTTTCCAAAAGCTGCGAGAGAAGCTGGAATGGATTATAATCAAATGATTAATGCAATTTTGGATGAAGCAAAAAAGAGGTACAATTTAGTTTAAAAAATATGAAAGTACATATTTTATATAATGACCCAATTCAATATGCAAAAGGGAAAATATATGATGATGGTGTAACTGATATTGATGTTATATCAGAACCTATTGATATGAGTGAATATGGAGTACTTGATGAAATGAAAGCAGTACAAAGAGCTTTACGAAACTCTCAACATCAAACTAAAATCGTTCCTGTAGCATTAAATATATTTAATCTTATTGATGAACTTAAAAATGATAAGCCAGATATAATTTTTAATCTTTGCGAATCACTTGATGGAGATCCAACTCAAGAGATGAATATTGCTTCGTTATTTGAATTATTAAAAATACCTTATACTGGTTCCAGGGCATTAACTTTGGGATTAGCTTTAAATAAACCAAGAGTTAAGGAGATTCTTTATTATTACAAAATTCCAACTGCTTTACATTATATATGTTCTAATCCAAGTAAATACAGAGAAAACGGATTTGAAAGAATTAAAGATAAGTTTCCACTGATTGTTAAACCCTCAAGAGAAGATGCCAGCATAGGTATTACAAATGAATCTGTTGTGTATGATGAATTTTATTTGAAAAAAAGAATTGAATATATTGTTGAAGAATATAAACAGTCTGCCTTAATCGAAGAATACATTGATGGTAGGGAAGTGAATGTTAGTGTTGTTGGAAATGTAATTAACGATGAGAATGACCTTATTGTGTTTCCACTTTCAGAGATTGATTTTTCAGAATTACCAGAAGATTATCCCAAAATAGTCAGCTATAACAGTAAATGGATGTATAAGACAATAGAATTTTCTGGAACAAAAGCAGTATGCCCTGCAAAAAATATTTCAAAAGAACTTGAAGAAAAAATATCATACTTAGCAAAAAGAGTTTATACTATTTTAGGGGCTTCTGATTATGCGAGAGTAGATTTTAGAGTGAAAGATGATAAACCCTATGTTTTAGAATTAAATCCAAATCCTGATATTGCTTCAGATGTAGATGAAGACACAGGTTTTACCCGAAGTGGAAAAGCTTACGGTTGGTCTTATGAAGAATTAATACAGAAAATAATTTCATTTGCCTGGGACCGTTGGCAGAGGGAATTTAATAAAATTAAATGACAAATGGTTTTTAATTTATGATAAGAAAATTAAAAATAGAAGACAGACAAAAAATTGAAGACATTTTAAGAGATACTAATAATTTTAATGATGTTGAGATATCTGTCGCAATGGAACTTATTGATGTCTATTTAAAGGATAATAATCAAAAAGATTATGAAATATTTGTTGATGAAGAACCTTATGGATTTATCAATGGATATGTTTGTATAGGACCAAGACCATTAACAAAATCAACTTACGATTTATACTGGATAGCTGTTAACCCTTCAGTTCAATCTAAAGGAATAGGTTCAAAATTAGTTAAATATATAGAAGATTATATAAGAAATAAAGATGGTAACTTAATATTAATCGAAACAAGTGGGAAACCTTCTTATGAAAAAGAAAGAAAATTTTATGAAAAAAATAATTATAAAAGAGTTACTGAAATAAAAGACTTTTATGATAAGGGAGATGACCTTATCATTTATTGCAAATATTTAAAAGTCGATTAAAAATTAAAAAAGGAGAAATCCATTTTATGGAACAATGGAAAGAAATGATTCGAAACAGCATACATACTGTTGACCAGTTAGTGGAGAAGTTTGGATTAAATCGTGAAGTAGCAGAACGGTTGGATAAATTTTTTCAAGCAAGAATAAATCCTTATTATTTATCATTAATAAAATATAAAGGGGATCCTATCTGGTTACAATGTGTCCCAGATGAAAAAGAATTAGAAGATATTAATGCTAAGGAAGACCCGCTTGATGAAGATAATATGAGCCCTGTGCCAAATATTGTTCATAGATATCCGGATAGAGTTTTATTTCTTGTAAATTCACAGTGTGGTTTATATTGCAGATTTTGTACTCGGAAAAGAAAAGTAGGAAATCCCGAGAAAATATCAATGAAAACCCTAGAATCTGCTTTTGAGTATATAAATAAGAGAACCGAAATCTCGGATGTTATTCTTTCGGGTGGTGATCCACTAATGCTTACAGATACAATGTTAGAGCGAATTTTGAGTAGACTAAGAGAAATAAAGCATATACAAATTATTAGGATAGGTACACGTATGCCATGTGTATTGCCCCAAAGAATTACTCAAAAATTATGTAGTATATTAAAAAAGTATCATCCAATTTATATAAATACTCATTTTAATCACCCATCAGAAATCACAGAAGAAAGTTCTAAAGCATGTAATATGCTTGCAGATGTAGGTATTCCTCTTGGCAATCAAGCTGTTTTAATGAAAGGGATTAATGATGATGCTGAAATTATAAAAGAACTTTTTAAAAAATTATTAACTATTAGAGTAAAACCTTATTACCTTTATCAAGCTGATATAACAAAAGGAACAAATCATTTCAGAACACAATTAAGTAAAGGTTTAGAAATAATGGATAAGCTAAGGGGGCATATTTCTGGATTGGCTGTTCCTTATTTTGTTATTGATTCTCCTGGTGGTGGTGGTAAAATTCCATTACTACCTGAATATGTCGTAGCAAAGATGGAAGATAGAATCATTCTAAGAAATTATAAATATGATATTTTTGAATATCCTGATGTTCAAGTCCGAAGTAGTAAAAGCGAAAAAGCGAAAACTTTTTCAAAAGAACCCAGATATAAAAATTTAAACAAGAAAAAGCAAACTTGTAAAGAAAATAAAATTTCAATAACGGTGGAATAATCTTTAATAAGATAGGTTAGATAAACTTTTTAAAATTACCTCTCTTTAATAAAATAAAATCTCATTCAAAACTTATATAGTTTATTTATTTTTATGGTGAAACTATATCATTTTAATTTCGTCTAATATATATGAAAAGTTAAAATCCGGACATGTCCGGGAAAGGAGAAAAAAATGGATACTTCAGAATTAATTATATCATTAGGCGGTATGATATTTATCTTTGGTTTACCTGCTTTAATTATTTTCTGGAGCATTTCTACCAAACATAGAGAAAGGATGAGGTTAATTGAAAAAGGTATAACCCCAGAAGAAATAAAAAATTTTTCCAAACAAGAAAAAAACTATAATCCGTATAAAGGATTAAAATATGGTCTTATTTTTACTTTTTTAGGGGTAGGAATTATAATAGCTAATTTGTTGTATGAGATATTTGAGTTAGAAGATGGATATACATTCGGTTTTGTTATACTTTTTTTAGGTTTAGCATTTCTTACATATTATTTAATTATTAAAAACAAACTGAAAAATAATAAAGAATTTTAAATTGAAGATCAATGAGAAGATATAAAGTTTTATCAATCATTATTTTTTTTCTGATTGTTTTCCCTGCCTGCAGTTTAATAAATAAAAAATATCAGAAAACTGTAACTTATGAATATTATATAGATTCTCATGGGAAAAGATTACTTTGTATAAATAATATAGATGGGAAGTTTAAATTTGTTCAAACTGAGGATTCAATAATAAGAATTAATTATAGAACATCGATCCGATTTAAAAAGCAGGAATTAAACAAAGAAATAACCCCTCTAAAACTAGGGGTTGATACAGTTGAGGATAAGATAATTTTGAAAGTTGAGGAAAAAATTTCTGAATATAGTTTTCTAAATTTTGGAAAAGAACCTAAGGATGAATATGATATATTTGTACCGATAAATTTGGCTATTGAAATTAACTCAAATTTTTCCAATGTTTATATTGATAATACAGCAAATGATTTCAAAATAAGTTTAATCAATGGGGATGTTATTGCTAATAAACCAAAAGGTAATTATTCTGTTAATATAATTAATGGAAAATTTAAGATTGATGCTGATTCAGTAAAAAATATAAATGTTAATATAACAAACGGTAAATTTTATTTGCAGAAAGCGTCATTATATTTTGGTGATTTTGATTTAAATATTGAGAATGGGAAGATATTAAATTCAGGAATTAGTTTTGATAGTACTATTAAATCTAATAAAGAAACTCTTGTTGCAAAAAGGGGAAAGTCAGAAAATAAATTGGTAGTAAATATAGTAAATGGTAGAATATATTTAAAAGATAATGTCAAAGTGGAGGATTAAATCAAAAGACAAAAAAACTTCGTTAAATAATGAAACGAATAATGAATTAATTTCAGAATTTAAAAATTTCGTTTCTCAAAACAAAGATAAATCTTATTCGTTATGTTATAGAATATTGAAAAGCAGAGAAGATGCTGAAGATGCACTTCAAGAATCATTTTTGAGGTTTTACAAAGCTTTAAAAGAAAAAAAATATAATGGTTCTTCAAAACTTACTACATATTTTTATTCAATTGTCTATAATACAACCGTTGAATATTATAGAAAGAAGAAATTGAAGACTTTTAATATCAAATCTATCGAAATTATGGACGATTATTATAAAGAAGGTGATGAATTTAAAAATATTGATGAATATAAAAATAGTATAAATATTTTTAAGAATTGCCCTGATAGAAATATGACTAAAAATGAAATATCGGAAATCATAAACCAATTTTTGAATTTAATACCTGAACATTATTCTACGATTTTAATTATGAATTATATTAATGAATTAAAAATAAATGAGATATCAAATATATTAAATATACGAGTTGGGACTGTGAAAAATAGAATATTTAGAGCAAAGGAAAAATTAAAAAGCATACTATTGAGTATCTTTACTAAAGAAGAACTTACTGAATATTTAAATATGAATTAAATTCAAAATATGAATGAACAAAATCAAAAGTTGGAAAAAATTATTAAAGAAGGTATAATTAACACTTATAAATTAAATGTTAATAAAAATTTTGAGGATGTCTTATTACAGAATATTTATTTACAGGAAAAGTTTATGGCAGAAGATATAAAATCTTTTAAGATTGTAAAAATAATCTCATTGATATTGTTAGGGGCAATTGTTTTTTCTATAATACTTATATTTGGAGTGAGTATTTCAGCTGAAAATATATATAACAATTCAACAATCGGTGAAATTTTGTTTTATGTTTTTAACATAATCGAGTATTTATTTTCCTGGGTTGGTATAAAATCTGTATCAAATCTTATTTTTATCGCGGTTGTTAGTTTTATATTAATTTTTTGGATATTCTATTTTGATAAAATTATCTCAAAGAAAAACCACAACTTATAATTTTTTTTGATTTGTCTTGATCTTTTATTTAAAATGATTTAAAAATAACTTAAAAGACCCATCAATAATTAAAAAAGTGGAAACTATACCCCCGAGTGCGCCTCCTAAATGTGCCTCGTGTCCAATATTTCCTAAATTACGCTTCATTCCGTAAAGTGAGATACCAACATATAAAAAAGCGAAAATATATGCAGGCATTGGTATAAAAAAGAATCCTAACATTGCTTTAGGATAAAATATTATGAAAGAAAAAATTATTCCAGATACTGCACCGGATGCTCCTATAGCAACATATTGAGGATTTTTGAAATTAAACATTACAGTCAAAATTGAACCTGAAATTAAACTTATTAAATATATTGCAGCAAAATATAAACTACCATTGATTTCTCCAAACTTATTTATGAAATTATTTTCAAGTATGTTACCAAATGTATATAGTGCAAACATATTAAAGAACAAGTGAAAGAAATCAGCGTGTAAAAAAGCAGAAGTAACAATTTGATGGATTCTTCTTTCATACACTATTCGGTAGGGCCATTCTGCAAACTCGTAGAAATATTTATCCTTATTTCTGAGCGCTATTAAGGATATGACTATATTAACGATTATCAAAACGATAGTTACAGGAGCTTTTACTTCAATCATATTTCAATCCTCTGACTTTTGTATTTCTTTTATTTCAATTTGTTTTTGACGAATTTTTTCGTATTTTCCTTCTTTTTTTAGTTCTTCAATTTCCTTTCTTAACCTATCTATTTTAAATTTTTTTATTATATCTTTTGCAGCTTTAAGATAATCTACATTCTTCTTTGTTACAGAATATATTAATGTATGATTATCTGTTTCTTCATTTTCGCTGAAAAAATATCGAGGTATCGACTTTTCAGATATTATTTGTTTCGCAATTTCATCATCGAGTTCGTTGGAGATTTTCGCAATATCTATATTACCCTCATTTATGAACTCGTCAAGAAATTTACTTATTATATTATATACAATTTCATTTTCAATGAAATCAAGTTCAACATTATATACAAGATATTCTATTGCTTCTGGGCTACCGTTAATAAATAATTCTATTAAATCAGATTCGATTTTTTGTATTTGTGATCCTTTTTTAGTGTTTTTGCTTGAAACAGATAAATTATCAGAAGAAGAGTATTTTATTGATATTTCTCTTCTATGAGTTTTTGTTGACTGCTCCAATTCATCTCGTAAATCAGATTCATATAAACCATATTTGTTTGATATTTCTTTTATATAAAATGCTCTTTTAATTTTATCAGGAATTCTTACAATAAAGGATATGATTTCTTTTATAAATTCTGCTTTTTCTTCTGGTGTATTTAGTTTGTTTTCTTTTTTATAAATATTTGTGACAAAGTCAATAAAAGAAACCTTTTTATTAATTAAGTTCTCAAATTCTTCTTTACCATATATATTTATATAGGAATCCGGGTCTTGACCCTCTGGAAGTGTTATCACATTGAGATTCATCCCTAATTCAAGTATTAATTGTATGCCTGATTTTGATGCTTTTATTCCCGCTAAATCAGCATCAAAAGTTAAAATAATGTTTTGTGTATATCTGGATAACAGTTTTAATTGATCAATAGTTAAAGCAGTTCCGCTTGTTGCTACAACATTTGTTATACCTGCTTGTGATAATGATATTAAATCAAAATATCCTTCAACTATTAGTACATAATCGTTTGCTCTAATGCTATCTTTTGCAAAATTTAAACCATACAAGATTTGACGTTTTTGATATATCCTTGTTTCTTGAGTATTAATATATTTCCCTTCTATTTCATCATCTTCGAAAAGTTTTCTTGCACCAAAACCTACTATTTTATCATATTCATTAAATATTGGAAATATAAGTCTTCCACGAAATGTATCATAAAAATTGCCTTTTTCTTTAACCTTAACTAACCCGGCAAGTTTCAAATCTTCTATAGTGAAGTCTGTATTTTCTAAAAAATATGAAGATAAATTGTTCCAGCCCCTTGATGCATATCCAATTCCAAATTTAACAATAGTATTTTTCTTGATTTTTCTAACTTTAAAATATTCATTTAAAAAGTCCTTCTCACTTCCCTTAGAATTTAATAAGTTATTATAATAATATTTCGCTGCAATTTTGTTTATTTCATATAGTTTGCTAAACTCGTTGCTAACATCTATCTCTCCTTTTCTAAAATTAATTTTTATCCCTACTCTTTCTGCTAATTTAAAAACCGCTTCATTGAAAGATAATTTTTCATATTCTTGAACAAATTTGAAAACATTTCCTCCTATTTTGCAGCCAAAACAAAAAAATACTTGTTTCTCCTGAGAAATATAAAGAGATGGATTTTTATCTGGATGAAATGGACATAAAGCAACGAAGGTTTTACCCTTTTTCTTGACAGGTATATATTGAGATATTATATCAACTATATCGTTTGCTTTTGTAATCTCATTTAATTTTTCTGTGGTTATTCTCATCTTAAAATGACCATACGTTTCGTTTCAGAATAATTATTGATAGTAAGGTTATATAAATATACACCACTTGGTAAATTGAACATATTCGTAGAAAATCTAAGTTGATAATGACCTGCTTGCTGATACTCTTCTATTAGAGTTAATACTTGCCTACCTAATATATCATATAGAACGAGTTTAACTAATCCACTTTCTTTAATTTTGTATTCAATAATTGTGTTTGGATTAAAAGGATTTGGATAATTTTGTAATAGTTCATAATTATCCGGAATGTTTTGAGTTATTTTATATATCCCTGTTGTTCTCACTCTAAAATTCCACACCTCTGACCACGGTCCAGTTCCTTTAATATTGTATCCTCGTACACGCCAATAATATTTATGTCCGAGTTCTAATATTCCCATTCTAATTTGAACTGGTGGTTGTGAGCAGGTAGTATCAAAGACAACTGATGTAAATAATGAATCAATAGCAATTTGAAGTTTGAAAGAGTCAACAGTCTTGTTACTATCCCATATCATTATTGGATTTTGATTAATATTCTGAGAGTTATTGAGTGGGTAAAGTAGATTTGGCTTTGCAGGAAACCAGATAAAAACTCTAAATCCTTGAGGAATTGAATCATAATTTAGAAATGCATCTCCAAGTATTACAGTTTTATATCCTGTATCAGCATTAGCATTTATAAATATATGGGCTAAAATTACCGTATCATTGATAGCTCTAACACTATCAGCAAATACTCCACCTCCCCAAAAATAAATTTCAAAATATGGAGAAATTGTCCATTCAGTACCAGTTCCATTTAATTGGAAAGGATAATCAAAACTTTGTGAACCAGTATCAGGAATACAATTAACAAGTTGACTTTGTGAAAACAGTTTACCGGATAATAATATTATGATTATTAGATATTTAATTATTTTTAGCTTCATTTAATTCTTTCTTAATCCTCAAAAAGATATTAAAATTCTTAGCAAATCTGTATTTTTCACCTTCTTCCTTATTTTCAATCTCATATAAAAGATTTTCTGCTTCAATAAATCTTTTTTCCTTAATATAAAGAACTAATAAATTTATTTGTGATTCATAATAATAAGGAAATTTTCTCTTTAATTCAAGCAATAGATTTTCCGATTTTTCCTTTTCTCCTATTGAATATAATGTCGTAGCTTTGTTACTAATAATATGTGGAAAATAAGGCATTAATTTTATCGCATTATCAAAACAATTCAAAGCCATTGTATAGTTTCCTTTTATATAATGTCCTATTCCAAGGTAGTAATTAATTGGAATCTTATTTGGATCTATTGAGTAGATATATCTATTTATTTTTTCAAGGCTATAAATCATTTCGGAATATTTATTTTCACCTTTATATCTCATTGCGTTTATATATTCTCTTTCACTATATACTCTTAAAAAATTGAATACCAAAACTATGGATGATACTACAATTAATAAGTACTTTTTAAAATTATTAATTCTTGCTGGGTTTTCATTTAATCCAAAGGAAATTACTATACATATAATAACAATAAACATAAGATTAATGTTCTCTTTTGGAAATGAGATTAAGCAGATGATAAAAAAGCCTACTAAACTTAATAAAAAAGGAAAATAATTAATTTCCCTTTTTATTCTTTTCATTAGTATTAAAATTGGATAAAGAAATATAGTAAGAAAAACAATAAATCCTAAAAATCCTGTTTCTCCTAAATATTCAAGAAAATCATTATGAGCGAATATTGCTGAATTATTATAGGTAGTAATATCATTAAACTCATCACCTTGATATTTACCGAAATATCCAGCCCACGCTCCCGAACCAATTCCAAATATGGGATTTTCAATAAACATTTTAACGCAAGCATCATAATAAAATAATCTTGATATATTAGGTGGGTATTTATAATCAGAAAACGACTTTAAAATTGTTTGCATCGACTTTCTTTCGGGGTCGGAAAAGGGTAATTCAAATTTTGAAAGGAAAAATGATGTTATAACTATTATCAAAAAGATAAAGATTTTAAGTGTATAATTTTTATTAATGAAATGTTTTGAAACAAACCTAATGATTATTAGTGATATTAAGTAAAATGTAATAATGAGGAAAGCTGTCCTTGATCTTAATGAAAACATATAAAAGTTAATAATCAATATGATTACTCCGTAAAGAAGTAGTTCTAACCTTTTTTGGGAAATTATGAACAGAAATAATATAAAAGGAATAATAATGAGTAAATAATCACACACAAAATTTCTTGTATTCATCAAAGATCCAGGCCTTGAAGATGTTAATTCACCTAATATATTTAATCCAACTAATTGTAATATACCCAAAATACTTATTATTATAGCAGGTATGATAATAATTTTGGAAATAATGATTAAAAAATTTTCATTGGATTCTTGATAAAGAGAATATATGATTAGTGATATATTTATGATGTTAATCCAATAAAATATTTGTTTTAGTATCAAATCATTTTTTTCATTAACAATATTACTAATTATTATTATTAACAACAATATTGTTATACTTATAACCCAAAAGCGAAAATTTTTATTGGGCTTAATAAATTTAAAATTGTAAAATATGAGTAATAGATATGACAGGAATATAAAAAACGATAAAATTAATTTTTGAAATTCGAAAATATCAATAGTAATTTTTAAATAAATTAAAGGGGATGATACTAATAAGCTTATTATTCCATAGATTAAAATATTTGTCCTTCTGTTTTTTTCCATAGATTATTAACTTTATAATATAAAAAAAATTTCATTTATTTAATAATTATAATTTTATGATTAGAGAATATATTAGAAGGAAATTCAGAAGAGCTTTTGCGACAAGGTATATCTTTTTTAGTGTATTTGCAGATAAAATTTTCTTTTTTATTTATTTTCTTTTACTGGCAAGATTATTTGATAAACTTGTCTATGGGGAAATAATTACAGTATTTACATTTTGTAATATTGCTGCTTTTTTTGTTAGTTTAGGTATTCCTGTATATATTCAAAGAACTGTTGCTATAAATAAATTTAATAGTACTAAAGAAATAAATATAACTTTATTTATTTTAACGCTGCTAATATTTATTTATTTCCCTTTAATATTATTTATTACGATATCAATCTATCCCTCAATAGAATTAATAGTTATTTTGCTTATTGGCATAATTGTCTATTTATTCAATTATATTTCATTGATAAATTCTATATACAATGGCCTTGAAGAATACAAAAAATTTTTTCAACTTCTTTTCACTGTAAAGTTCATTGGGTTATTTATAATAATACTATTGTATTATTATAAAATAACTAATGTTAATTTTTTTCTATTTGCTTTATTAATAACTGTATTATCTCAATTTTTATTGCAAATTATTTTTGTCAGAGTTAGATACTTTAAGTTTTCATTTAAAGGGATAAGATTAATTTATGTTAAAGAGTTGCTTTTGGTTTTGTTACCGCTTTATTTAGCTTCTGTTTTTAATTTTATGTATGATAAAATAGATGTATTATTAATTTCAAAATTTATTGGTTTCCAGGAGGTAGCGAATTATTCTATTGCTTATGGAATTTATAAATCCACTGCAATTTTTTTTATGCCATTATTAGTTAGCGGGTATACAAAGATATCTTATTTAAGTAACAGGAATTTTGCTGTTATTATTTTTATTAGGAAATATGTTACCTTAATATCAATTATTTGTTTTATTATAATAATTTTTATTCTAATTTTTAGTCAATATATAATTGTTTTTTTATACAGCAGTAAATTTATTGAATCTACCTCGGTTTTGAGAATACTTTCTATAGCAGTAATATTTATGGGTTTAAATAATCTGTTAGGAAGTGTTTTAAATGGATTAGGTAAGTTTAAAGAAAATAGAAATGTTACTTTAATATGTTTATTGATTAATGTATTATTGAATATAATTTTTATTCCAGTATATGGAATAATCGCAGCTGCTATAATAACTGTATTAACCGAATTTTTAGTAATGATTGGAGATGCTTATTACTTACGAAAATTTATATTCATGAAATAATATTAAAATTTAGGTCTTTATACTGAGATGTCACAGGAAAAACCATTAATATCCGTTTTGATGCCGGTTTGTAATTCGGAAAAATACATATCAAAAGCAATGGATAGTATTTTAAACCAAACTTATGAAAATTTTGAATTGCTAATTGCAGATTCATCTCAGGATTATACAAGTGAAATAATAAGATCATTCAGAGATTCAAGAATTATTTATTATAATGTTAAAAACTACTCTATACCGAAAGCTTTAAATTTTCTCCTTGAGAAGTCAAAAGGAGAATTTATAGCAAGAATGGATGCAGATGATATATGTGATGTTAAAAAATTACAAACTCAATTAGATTTTTTAATTGATTATAATGAGATGGTTATATTGGGAACAAATTTTTATTATATTTCTGAATCTGGGAAAGTTCTCTTTGAGAAAAAAATGCCAGAACAGCACAAAGATATTGAGTTTACTATGCCTATTTATTCCTCTATTTTACATCCGACGATTATGTGTAAAAAAAGCGTTTTCAATAAAGTTGGAAATTTTAATACAAAATACTTAATTGAAGATGTCGAATTTTTTCTAAGATGTATGGAAAAAGGCATAAAATTCATAAACATACAATTCCCATTATATTACTATAGAGTAAAAGAAAAAAATAAAATTGTATTATTAACACAAAAAAAAGAACAGTATAAATTAGGTTATGAATATATCACAAAACATAAAAATGAAAATTATTATCTTAGATTAGCTTTGCTTGAGTATTATAATGGGCAGATGAAAAATGCAAGAAAATTTTTTTTAAAATTTTCCAGAATCAACCCCAAGAAATATTTTTTCATATTAAGATATTTACCTCTAACATTTTTAGGAAGTAAGATAACAAATTTTTTTAGAGATAATCTCTTATTATTAAAAATTAATTTTTTTCTTAATAGATTTTTCAGGTTAGATATGAGAAAGATTTACTATAACCAATAAATTACTGGTAATGATAAAATTCGCTTTGAAATTATTTCATAATATTTATGTTTACTTTACTTTTAAAATATTGAGTTTATTATTTCATAAAAATAACAGTAAACATAGAAATAGTTTCTTGATAATTAATACTGGATTTCTTGGGGATGTTATAATTACCTCACTATTTATGGAGAACGAAGAGAAATTTGAGCATTACTCTAAGATATATTATTTATTTATAAACCAGCATAAAGAATTATTTAAAGAATATAGTGGAAAGGGGTGTATATTATATCTTAACTTGAAAAGATATAGATATGATATTTTTTATAAGATAATAATGATTATTAAGCTCAGAAAGTTATCACTTAAATATGCAATTAATGTTTCTGCTGCTCGGGGATTTACAAATGATTCCTTAACTTTATTCTCAGGTGCTTTAGAAAAATATTATATAAACGATATAAATTTTTATCTTTCTGAAAAAACAAACAAATATATTGTCGATTATTATACTAATAGGTTATTTACTGATATTGAAAATGAATATGAAAAACATAAATTGTTGATAAATTGGCTTACGAATAGTGATAAGGAAATCCAATTTTTTAATAAGGGTGTATTTAACACATACGGAATTTCAATAGATAAAACTAATGAGAAAAAAATTATTTCAATTGCACCTTTAACAAGGAATTGTGATAAAAATTGGTGTATGCGCAATTTTAAAGAATTAATTAAAATTTTATCAGAGAATTTCTTTATTTACCTTATTGGGAGTAGAAAACAGAAAAATCAATTAGATTTCTTGAAAGATAATAATGCTAACGTTATAAACCTGGCGGGAAAATTTAAATTATATCAGTTACCTTCGATTTTAAAGAAATCAAGTTTATTTATTGGAAATGATTCTGGTTTAACTCATTTGGCTGCAAAACTCAACATACCAGCAATAGCAATTATCGGTGGAGGTTCGTACGGAAGGTTTTTCCCAATCCCTTTTAATGATTTAGACATTAAATATACATTTTATTTTATGGATTGTTTTGGGTGTGATTGGAAATGTAAATATAAGGAGAAATATTGTTTGACTAAAATCTCAGTTGAAGATATCTTAAAAAATGTTGATTTTTTAATAGGTAATATTTATAATTATAAAAATATTAACTCTAAAGATGAGTAAATAATTTGTGTGATAAAAGCAAAGATTAATATATCTTCTATAGTAAAAAATTTTTCTGTATTTTCTGAGAGAAAAAAGAATTTAATCTTTATATTATTAATAATATTTATTTCTTCAAAATAGTTTAATAATGTGCTTATTTCTTGCCTGTTCGTTTATTAGTATAATGAAATTAGTCAAGACCAATAAATTACAAGAAATATCTTATGGTTCTAAACTGAATGATACATTATACTTCAAATCCATACACGAAATTGCTTATTTAACTTTTTCACCTGAAGAGAACATTACTGAATTTGATAATAATAAATATTTATCTAAATACACAAGAAATTTTAAGATTGTAATTCCTGAAGAATATCGGAATAAAAAATTGTTGTATTTTAATGGAATAAAATGGAAAGAAATACCATAATTATTTTAAAATATTAATGAATAACGATAATAGTAAAATTGTTAGCATTAGATTTCTGAAGTCGTTCTTTATTATAATATCTATTCTGTTTATTACTTTCGTAATTTTCACAATTGATATTACAAGTCTTATTAACTTTGCGCATGATGATTCGTTTTATTATTTAAAAACCGCATTTAATTTTTCCACTGGTAATGGTTCCAGTTTTGATACTATAAATCCAACAAATGGATACCATCCCTTATATTTCTGGATATTATCTTTATATTTTTTTATAATAAATCTTTTTGTAAATACTTCCCCGGAATTATTGTTTCGTTTTGTATGTGTTCTTCATTTGATTATTGTTATAATAATTATTTATTTGATTTCTGAAATAATTAGAATTTGCTATGATAAAAATTTTTCAAAGAATAACAAATATTCTAATATTATTACTTATTCAGTTTTATTCGGAACGATATTAATAAGGGATATAGGAACAGAATCTCAATTAACAGTATTACTCCTCCTGATTCTTTACTTTTTAGTATTAAAGAAAAATAATTTTAATTTCAGCTATAAATTAATCTTAGGGTTTGTTATATCTTTGCTATTATTATCAAGAACAGATTTGCTATATGTTTTTTTTATTCCTTTGATGATATTTTACACTTATAGGAAAGGAGTGACAGATTTATTTAAGAAATATTTTATTATATTCATTTTTGTATTGGTTGCTGTTATAATCAATATATCGTATAACTATTTAGTTGATGGGTCAATATTTTCAGTTTCTCATTTAATAGTAAATTCTTTCCCCCAAATATTATTATTAGAAAATATTAAATCTTTATATACAGAAACGGGTAGTTACATATCTTTTTTAAAATTATTGATGTTGTTATTTTTATTTATTGTTTCCCTATTCATATACAGTAAACAGAAATCAACAATAAGATTTGATAGATGTTTTTTGTTTTCCACATTACTTGCGATAGGGAGTTTGCTTTTTTGTTTTCAACATTTAGCATTCAATAAGTTTGGATTGAGGTCATGGTATATGGCTATACCATCAATTTGTATTGTTTTACTGATTATTAATATTTTTCAAAAAGTAAGAATTAAAAAAACTTATTTGAAGTATTTAATGTTTGTTACAGTTGTTATTATTTCAATTTATTTTCTAATAATCCGGGTTTTCAATAATAAATTTATGTATGTTTACTTATATTCTAAAGAGATCGAGAAAATAACTGATGTGAACGATAGAATATTTCAAATTGATTTTTCCGGAATAGCCGGCTTTTTTTCATCAAGAAAAATTATTAATGGTGATGGTTTAATTAACAGTATGGAATATTACAGATATCTAAAAGGAAATGATGTTTCTAAATTTCTTAAGGAAAAAAACGTTAAATATTATTCGTTTTATGTATATAAAAATTATCAGGAAGATGATGAATACATTTATGATTATTCTTTTAAGGATTTCAGTAATGGAATATTCTTTAAAATTAGGAAAAAAGATATAATACTAAAATTTATATACCACTATGAATACTTATTGGAAAATAATATAGGTAATTGGTATTTAGTTAAGTTAAATTTATGATGAGAGAATTTTATAACCAAAGAATATTAATTATTTCCTTAAATGCAATTGGAGATTCATACTTAAGTAGTTCTGTGCTTAACCTTTGTGGTATATCTCATTTGAATAACGATTATAATATAGTAACATTGTCAGATGCAAAATTTATTATAGAAAATATTGATTATAAAAATAGAATATATGTAAATAAAAAAAACATATTTTCTATTTTATATAATATTTTTAGAGTATTATTTCACAAATATGATTTGGCTTTTAATTTTTTTGAAGGGAGAGTAAATACACTGTTTTTTTTAGTATGCAGGGCTAAAATAAAGATCGGTTATATTAATTTTAAAAAAGTCAAAGACTGGAGTTTTAAAAAAAGTAAGGTATATATTTCAGGAATTAAATCAGATAATAATTTAGTCTGGAATCCGGAGATGAATTTTATGGATAAAATAAAATTAGCACTAAAGCCATTAAATATTGATACTAAAGATTTAAATAAATTAAAATTTAGTAATTTGATACAAAGAGAAGATGAAATAGCACAGGAAAATATTTTAATAAACTACGATTCTAGAATTCCAGGTAAAAGAATAAATATTAAAGTTGTATCTCAATTAATACAGTATTTACTTAATAGTGGAATGCATAATATTCATTTGATTGATTATTACAAAAGGATAAAGGAAGAAAGAATTACAATTCACAAGGAATTAGATTTAAATACTATTATAAATCTTTTTAGTAAATGTAAATTATTTATAACCAGTGATTCTTTTCTTATTCATTTAGCTGATGCATATAATATTAAAACTTTGGGAATTTTCTTTGATACAAATCCTGAATCGGTTTTTTATAATTATAAAGACAAATTCTGGCTAAAATTAAAACAAAATTCTGATGATAATGCCGAGATTATTTTTAATAAAGTAAAAGAGTTATTAATAATTAATGAGAATAATTAATTCTGAATTAAATATAAGATGTTATGATGAAATATTAAAAATAATATTTGATTCTGTATTATTAAAAAATAAAACTACTTTTACTTATATTAATTCCTATGTTTGTTTATATGCAAATAAGAAAAAAGAATTTCAAAAAATACTAAATGAAATTACTTATAGGTATCCTGATGGAATAGGTATTTATTGGGCATCCAGATTTTTGTATAAAACAGCTGGAATAAAGGAATATATGACTGGTACAGACTTGTATTTCAGAATTTTTAACGAATTCAATAAAAAGGGAGGTAAGTTTTTTATTTATGGCGGGGATAAAAATTCTAAACCTCTGTTATTAAAAAAAATACAGAAAGAATTTCCGAATTTATCTTTGGGAGGATATTTTGATAGAGATACCGTGTTCAATGAAGATATATTAAATCAAATGAATAACTCTGGGTCGGATATTTTATTTATTGGTTTGGGTACTCCTTTTCAGGAAGAATTCTTATATAAATTTTGTAATAATATTAATATACCTGTTATAATATGTGTTGGGAGCGGGATTGATTTCCTTGCAGGATATTTAAAAAGAGCTCCGGTATTTTTAAGAAATCTAAGATTAGAATGGCTTTACAGGTTTATTAACGAACCAAGAAGGTTATTTAAAAGATATTTTTTTGGTATTCCACTTTTTATATTTAAAGTTATAGTTCAAAAATTTAAATTATTATAAAAGACATTATTTTATGAAGAGAATTTTATTTATATCTCTTCTACATTTATTTATATCGGGAATTGTTTCTGCACAAAACTATAATTGGATTACACCTAATAAGGATTATCTGAAATTATATGTTATTTCTGATGGTATGCATCGGATTAATAAAGAAGATTTTATAAATGCCGGGATTAATCCCAACAATATTGATCCACGAACTGTGAAAGTATTATTTAAAGGGTCACAAATTCCAATTTATTTTTTTGGTGAAGAAGATGGGGTATTTAATGATAGTGACTATTTTGATTTTTATGGAGAAAGAAATTATGGTGGTCATTCCAATGTTTTTGTGGAAGTTGGTGGAAATATGATTGTCCATTATGTTGTCAACGAGTTTTATAACTTATATTCTGATACTAATATATATTGGATTGATTGGGGAGGGGATTTCGGATTGAGATATATTGATTATTCATATTCAACGAATATTTCCTATCCTAATGAATATTTTCTTCAGGAATTACATTTTGAAAGGGATTTAATTTATAGTTTGGGAGAAAAAAGAAATCCATCTGATTTTAGAAATTTTAATAATGAAAGGGTATCAGGAGAAGGTTGGTTCTGGCGTGATTTAACAAGGGGAAATATTATATCAGATACATTCAGAACTCCATTTTTAAATCAGATTGATTCATTAAGTTATATCAAATTATTCGCTTACCCGAATTCATATAATGATACTATATTTAATGAACACAGATTAATTTTTCGCGTAAATTCTTCTATTGTTGATACTATTAAAAGAGATAATTATAACAGGTTTGATACAATAATTGCTTTTCCCACTTCGCTATTATCTTCTACAAATCTTAATCAGATTAGTTTTACATATACAAACCCCTCTACATATATAGGAAGATTATTATTTGATATGTTTCATTTATATTATCCAAGGAAAATGGTGTTAGAGAATCGTTATTTAAAAATGAATTTATCCGGTGATGATACAACAACAAAAAAGTTTAGGATAAGTGGTGCAAGTAGCAATTTTCCGATTTATATTTATGATGTTAGAAATAATTTGAGAATTACAAATTTCAGCTTTTCTAATGATACAATTTATTTTTCAGGTAAGAGTAATGGTAAGTTTGAAATTGAAAACCAGATTATTAGCAGAAAGCCTTTTAGAATCAAGATTAAAAGGGTGCCGGATTTTATTTCTCAAATGAATGGGGTAGATTATTTAATAATTTACAATAAAATTTTTGAAAACCAGGCAGAACAATTAAGACTGCATAGAAATTCTTACAATCAATTCAGAACTTATAAAGCAGAAATTGAAGATGTATATGATGTGTTTAATTTTGGTTTAGAAAATCCGATAGCGATTAGAAATTTTATCAAGTATATCTATACTAATTGGCAACCTCCGAAGATAAGGTATTTATGCTTATTCGGAAGGGGTTCATTAGATCCAAAACATAATATTCAAAGTAGTGAATTTTATAAAAATTTTGTTCCTGTCTATGGCAATCCCCCGACCGATGGTTACTTTGTAAATTTCAATGATGGTTCCTATATGTATTATCATCAAGTTGCAGTAGGAAGACTTCCTGTATATACAATTCAGGAAGCTCAGAGTGTTGTTAATAAAATCATTGATTATGATAATACTTTACCATCAAAATGGGTTAAAAATTTTATTTTTATTACCGGAGGTCAAAATATTAGTGAACAGATTCAGTTTGCTAATCAATCAAATTCTTTTATAAATACTTACATTACACCATGTCCAATTGCTGGTATAAATACCAAAATATATAGAAATGATTCTGCAGGTTATATAACATTTAATTATCAGGATTCGATTAAAAATTCAATTAATTCTGGTGGATTAATTGTAAACTATATTGGGCATGCGGGCTCCAATGTTTGGGATAATGGTCTATCAGACCCATCTGAATTAAGTAATTCAGAAAAACTTCCCTATATTTTTAGTATGACTTGTTTTACAGGTAAGAATGCAGAAACAGAATTAAGAAGTTTCGGGGAAAAATTTATTACTATTCAAGGGAAGGGTGCTATTGGCTTTCTTGGCTCTACGGGGTGGAGTTTCTCTGGCTCTGGTAATACTTTTAATGGGTATTTATTTGAAGCATTAAGTTTAGATACATTAAGAAGTTTAGGAGAATTACTTAAATATGCTACTATAAAAATGAAAATTGATTCTTCAAGTTTCCCGGCTCGAAATACACTGAACTGCTACAGTTTATTAGGAGACCCGGCTACTGAATTGAAACTGATGAAGTATCCGGAATTTGATATACAAATAACTGACTTTTGGGCTTCAAATATTTATCCTTCTATAAAGGAACTAATTACATATAAAGTCTATCCTAAAAATTTAGGAGTATGTGCAGACTCTTGTAAAGTAAGATTTCAGATGTTTAAGAATAATGTAATAACTTATCAAAGGGATACAATAATTAGAAACTTTAAATATATTGATACATTATCTTATTTCTATTCATTTGATTCAGTAGGTAATTATATGGTAAAGGTTATACTTGACCCGGATAACTGGTATCCGAAAGATGGAAAAACAAATAATGTTATATCTATACCGATATATTTAAAAAACATATCATTCGTACCCCTGAAACCTGTTAACAATCAGGTTATATCTGGTGATTCAATAGAAATTGTTGGTTTAAATCCGAATGTCAAGTTTAATAGTAATCAGGTTAAGGTTATTCTCTCAATAGATACCTCAGGGTTATTTTCTTCACCTTTACATAGAATTTATTTCAAAAATGTAACTTCTGGCGTAACATCAAAAATTAAAATTGATATTCCGATAAAAGATACAAATATAGTTTACTATTGGCGGTTGAATTCTGTTATTAATAATATTGATAGCGCGGGATGGTCTGAAATTCAAAAATTTATTTGGGCAGGGGATAGAACAGTAAGTTTCTTAAGAAATTCAGATACAAATATTAAAATATCTAAATATAAAAAAGGGCAATTTGAAGAACACGATTTTAACAATATTAGGTTTATAAATGGAAATTTAGAGTTATCACAGTTTGTTGGGAATTTAGCGGCTCAATCCTGGGGAGGGAATTTTTATGATGCAACTTACTTTACGATAAATGAGTCACAAATTTTCCTGATTGACTCGATTTTCTGGGGTGGATTGAATCTTGCGAAGGTTAGAAAACTTGATGGTAAACTTTCCGACCTAAAACACTTTGCATTTTCATCTGCTTTATCGAATGATTCTTTGTTTAATTATTTAAATAATTTTGATACAAATTACATCTTAATGGTTGTAAAATCTATTCCAACGGGGGAAACCCAAAATATGAATTCAGCTGTCAGGAACAAATTTAAACAATTCGGAAGTTATTATATTGATTCAGTTAATCTTACTCAATTTTCCAGATGGAGTTTTATATCTTACAGAGGATTGCCGCAACCTTTAGTATCAGAAGGTTTTTCAAATATTGGATGGGCTCCGGTAAATGTTAGTATGAATCCACTGTTTTACTTTACTAATGGTGAGATATTTAATACTTTCGGTCCTTCTGATGGTTGGAAATATTTTGATTTGAATTATTTCTTATTCCCCTCGACTTTTATTAAGTATGATTTAATTGGAATTAAAAATAATGGCCAAGAACAATATTTAAAACAAAATCAAATTATCTCTAACTTTATAAATATTGATAGTATAAATCCAATTTTATACCCAAATTTAAAATTCATTTTAAAATTAGAGATAGATACAAATCATCCTGAGGTTAATACTTCTCCAAAATTTTCAAGGCTAAATCTGTATTATACTCCTCCGGCAGAATTAGTCCCCGATTTTAATTCTTTTGTAAAAAGTGATTCAATAGTTCAGGAAGGGGATTCGGTTAATTTTTCATTGTATATTACCAATACAGGATATGGTTCTATTAATGGTATAATTAATCAGTGGTCTGCAACTTCACCACAAGGAATAATTAGACTTAAAGTTGATACAATCTTTACAACTCTCAATATTGACAGTAGCATTTTAGTGAGTTCAAGGGTTCCAACTAAAGGATTGAGAAAACCGTCTTTACTAAAAGATACCGTTTATATATTTTTTGAAACAAGAGTTTTAAATAAAAATGAGTTCTATACATATAATAATACGTTAGTCGAAAGTATTATTGTTACTGGTGATACAATAAAACCCGATGTAGAAGTTACTTTTGATGGTATCAAAGTTTCTAATGGTGACTTCATACAGAGAAAGCCAAGAATAATTTTAAAGTTTTTTGATAATAGTAAAATTTTTATTAATGACACCACAAATGTTAAAATAAAACTTGATTATCAGTATATACCCTATTATATAAATGGTATAAAAAATCCGGATTTAGATATTCAATTTATGAGGGACAAATATCTTCAGGCAATCGTAAATTATACACCTACATTAACTGATGGAGAACATTTTTTTGAATTTATCACTACAGATGCGACTGGAAATAGAGGTGATACAGTTAAATATTTCTTGAATGTGAATCCGGAATTCAGAATAACTGACCTGAATAATTTCCCGAATCCAATGAAAAATAATACAAGTTTCTTATTTAACCTATCCGGAGAATATCCTCCAACTTTGTGTAAGATTAAAATATTTAGTGTTTCTGGTCGTTTGATTAAAACAATTATACATTTTGCTAATATTGGTTTTAACAAAGTAGATTGGGATGGTAGAGATGAGGATGGCGATTTTGTTGCTAATGGTGTGTATTTTTATAAATTAATTGTTGAAGGTGTTAATAAACTTGAAACAAAAATTGAAAAACTTGTTGTTTTGAAATAAAATTTTGTTTATTATTGTATATATACATGTAAAATGAAGAATCTATCAGTTTATACTATTATATTTTTACTTTTCAATTGTATTGGTTATTCCCAGAATTATAATTGGATTACACCCAACACACCATACCTGAAAATGTACATAATAGAAGATGGTATGTATAGGATTGATAAATCAGATTTCATTAACGCAGGAATTAGTACCTCTTCAATTGACCCGCGTACAGTTAAAGTGTTTTACAAAGGTAATCAGATTCCAATTTACTTTCATGGAGAAGCGGATGGTATTTTTAATGATACTGATTATTTTGATTTCTATGGGCAAAGAAATTATGGTGGATTGACAAATACTTATAATGTCTATAATCAGGTTTCTTATGTTACAAATGAATACTATAATGTTTATTCAGATACAAATATTTATTGGGTAGGGTGGGGTGGAAGTTATGGTTTAAGATATATTGATTATAACTATAGTGTGAATACTCCATACCCTTTTAATTATTTTAAGGAAAAGGTGCATTTTGAAATAGATTTAGTGTATTCGTTAGGGGTATCTACAGGTGATGGTGATTACCGTAATTTTATGAACGATAAATTTGAGGGTGAAGGGTGGTATTGGAAGCAAATGCTTAATAATAATACTCACACACAAACTTTTCTTCCTATCAATTTGCAACCAACTTCAGACCAATTTGAATTTAAAATATTTGCTTATCCGATTAATTATAGTTCTTCTGTCTCGCTTGAACATAGAATAATGATTAGGCTTAATAATAATCTCATAGATACCGTAAAGTCAGAGGATTTAAACAGGATAGATACAATACGATATTTCCCAGGTAATTTCTTTACTGCAGGTTCAAACAATACAATAACTTTAAAATATACTCCCCCTTCTTCTTTTTCAAGCGGTAAGATATATCTTGATATGTTTGAAATAACTTACCCACGAGGATTTCAATTTGATAGTAATAAATTAGCTTTTAAGGATTCAACAACGGATTCTACTTCAAAACAATTTAAAATCAAAGGCTATGTCCCTTCCAATATAATTCATATCTATGATAACAGGAATGGTTTAAGGATTACTAATTTTTCTTATAATTTTGATACTTTGATTTTTACAGGAAAAGGAAATGGAAGTTTTGAAATTTATAATAAACCTATAACCAAAAAGCCTCTAAGAGTTAAACAAAGGCAAGTACCTAACCTTGTTTCTACATCTAATGGAGTAGATTATTTAATAGTATATAATAAGTTATTTGAAACACAAGCAGAGCAATTAAGGCAATACCGGACATCTCACAATGCTTTCCGTGCTTATAAAGCGGAAATTGAGGATATCTATGATATCTTCAATTTTGGTATTGAAAATCCTGTTGCTGTAAAAAACTTTGTAAAGTATGTATATCAATATTGGCAACAACCTCCTGTTAAATATCTCTGCTTATTTGGAAGAGGTTCTGTTGATCCCAAAAGAATAAATTCATCTGCTCCTTATTACAAAAATCTTATACCAGTTTATGGAGTACCCGTGACTGATGGATATTTTGCTAATTTGAATGAAGGTTCTTTTACATATGTTCAACATATAGCAACCGGTAGAATTCCTGTCTATACAGTTCAGGAAGCTTCTGATGTTGTAAATAAGATAATTGAATACGAAAGTTTTCAATTAGATGATTGGGTAAAAACAGGTATCTTAGTAACGGGTGGATATTCATATAATGATCAACAAAATTGCATAATTCAATCGGAATATCTGAATAACACCTATCTTTCTGTTCCTCCTTTGTCAATAAAACCTGAGAGAATTTATTTAACCGATACAACAGGTTTTGTTTCCTTTAATTATTATGATTCTGTTATTCATGTGATAAACAGGAATAGTATATTTGTGAATTATATTGGCCACGCAGGGAATGGCTGGTGGGATTTTACTTTTGAAGACCCAAATGAGTTAAACAACAGTAGATATCCTTTAGTGTTTAGTATGACCTGCTTTACTGGTAAACATTCTGAACCAGATTTAAGGTCTTATGGAGAAAAATTCCTTTATTTACCAAATAAAGGTTCAATCGGGGTTATATCAACCACTGGCTGGAGTTTCTCAACTTCGGGAAATATTTTTAATGAAAAATGTTTAGATGGTTTAGCAACTAATTCTTTAAGAGTAACGGGGGATATTATTAAATATGCTTCACTTGCTATGGCTTCTGATTCGGGAAGTTTCCCCGTTAGAAATACAATTAATTGTTATAATTTGATTGGTGATCCTGCGACAACCTTAAAACTCCCTAAATTTCCTGAGTTTGTTATTTTAAATAATCATTATACTATATCTCCTGCTTATCCTAAAATTGGTGATAATGTAAACTTAAAATTTTACCCAAGAAATTTGGGTACTTTTGCAGACTCATGTAAAATAAGATTTCAGATTTTTAAAAATAATTATTTAGTTTTAACCAATGATACAATAATTAGAAATTTTAAGTTCATTGATTCATTGAACAAATATTTTAGAATAGATTCATTAGGAAATTATGTAATTAAGTTGATTCTTGATTCTGAGAATTGGTATCAGAATGAAAATGAAAATAATAATATCCTGACTTTAACTTTGCAAACACAGAATTATTCTTCTTATCCTTTGAAACCAATAAATAATCAGGTAATATACAACGATACAGTAGAATTTGTTGGGATTATTCCAAATATTAAATCAAACTTTAATAATAAATATCTACTTCAGATAGATACTACTATTTCCTTTAACTCTCCATTATTAGCAAGTTATATGACTACAACTTCTCAAGGAACTGTGGCAAAGTTCAAAGTGGGATTACCTTTGTTAGATTCTAATGTAACATATTTCTGGAGATTAAATGCTGTTATTAATAATCAAGACACTTTGCAATGGTCAATGCCGAATAAATTTTATGTTAGAGTAAATAAATTTACCGAGAATGAAAATTTAGATTCTTCAGTTACTATTAGTAAATTCAAACCAGTTCATTATCAGGAAGATGAGCTCTTCAATTTAATGTTTACATCAAATGGTATAGAGTTAAATAAATATGTAGGAAATTTAGTAGCAAGCTCATTTGGAGGTTCTCCTTGGGATAATTCTTATATGTTAATTAATAATTTGTATCTGTATTTTGTAGGGGATCCTTATGTGAGCGGATTGATTATGTGTAAAGTAAGAAAAACAGATGGTGTTCTGTTGGAATACAACCACACTTTTTATTCTTCTGCGACTTCTAATGATTCTGTCTTAAATTTTCTAAATTCTTTTGATACTAATCATATTTTAATGGTTGTGAAAACTATGCCTATTTATGCTACGAATGAACTTAATGAAGCCGTCAGAAATAGATTTAGACAATTTGGAAGTTACTACATTGATTCTGTAAATGTTAAAGCATGGACAAGATGGAGTTTCATAAGTTTTAGTGGTATGCCTAATCCTGTGGTGTCTGAAAAGTTTAGTGCGAGTGGGTGGTTTGCTGCTAAAAGTGTAATGAAACCCGACTTCGTGAATATTAATGGAAATCTTTCTTTAATATTTGGGCCAGCTGGGAACTGGAAAAATTTCAATTGGTCACAACTCTTATACCCAAAAACTGGTATTAAGTTTGATGTATATGGCATTACTAAGAATAATCAACAAATACTTTTGTATCAGAATTTAACCAATAATAATTTTGTTAACCTTGATACTGTAAACGCTTACATTTTTCCCAAACTTAAACTCGTTTCAAAACTAATAATAGATACCAATAACTCTTTTGGACAACAAGGTATATATGGTGGAATTCCATCTCCTGTATTTAAATCTTTATCATTTAATTATATCCCCCCAGCTGAGCTTTCTATTGATTATGCTTCATTAATTCAATCGGATTCTATAATAAATGAAAATGATAGTATCGGAATCAGCGTTAGATACTTTAATATAGGATATAAAAGCTGTTATGGTTCTATTCGACAGGTTTACTTTTTCAGGGGTAATGAAAAGATTTTATTAAATATTGATACAAGTTATAAAGTTATAAATGTTGATAGCTCTGATTTTTATAAAAAATATGTAAAATTTTCAGGGTTAATTCCTCCTTTTAGAAAGAGCAATGAAAAAATTGTAGTATATTTCGAAGTATTACCCCTTAATAATCAAAATGAAATCTATACCTATAACAATGTTATTAATACAGATGTGTTTGTCAAAAGTAACATAGCGAGTGTTCAATTAGAATTATATGCTGATGGAGTTAAATTACAGGGGGGTGAATATGTGAGAAAGAATTCTGAATTTTCGATAAAATTTACAAAAAAAGACGCAATTCCATTTACACTTCTTGATACTTCGTTATTCAAAATATATGTTAATGAGAAACTGCATAGTTTTGGGGATAAGAAAAATAACAAAAAGAATGTATCTGAAACTGAAAGAATCAGTGGAAAAGGAAATGAAAACGAATCCGACAGAGAAAAATCAGGATTTGAACAGGTTTATTCACTTAACTTTTATCCGGATTTGGTTGAAGGGGAAAACAACATTAAATTATTGTCTCGCAGAACGACAGAAACTCCTTTTGATACAGTAAAATATTCAGTTCTTGTTTCCAATGAACTTTTTGTAAAGGATTTGTATAATTATCCTAATCCAATGAAAAATGAAACTGTGTTTATGTTTACTTTAGCAGGGGATATGGTATATGACTGTAAAATAAAGATTTATACTGTATCAGGGAAATTAATAAAAACCCTTTATTCTCCGGTAAATATAGGGTATAATCAAATTTTCTGGGATGGACGCGATGATGATGGAGATGAAGTTGCAAATGGAGTATATTTTTATAAATTAGTTGTAGAAGGTATGGGTAAGAAAGAAACCCCAATTCAAAAATTAGTAATTTTGAAATAATGGGATTGAAATTAATATAATTTCTTGATATTTTTAGAATTATGCTAACAATTATTTTAATATTCTTAACAATAGTTTGTGTTTTGTTGATGGCTGTGGTTTTAATGCAATCATCGAAAGGTGGTGGTCTTGCAGCAACTTTTGGTGGCTCACAAGTTACTACAATGTTCGGAGCAAGAAGAGCCTCTGATTTTTTATCGAAATCTACAATAGTACTTGCTGTTATTTTTATGTTGTTTTCTTTACTTGTTAATTTATATATAAGTAAAAGAACAGAAACTGTAAGAAGTGTTTTACAGGAAACTGAGCAACCTATTCAGCAGCAGCAAATACCACAGACCATTCCTCAGGGTGAACTTCCTACACAGGAAAATCCCTCTGGAGAGCAACAGCAAAATCAACCTGAACAAAAATAGATAATATTAGTTTATATAGGTAAATACTTTGCAATAAGGAAAAAATTGTTTAAAAAGTTATTAAATAAATTTAGCACTCTTTTTTTAAAGAGTGCTTTTATTTTACTCTTAATTTTTATATCTGTTGAGACAGCAAATTCACAATATCTTTTAAAGGAATCAAGAGAAGATTTATCCAAGGAGTATTTTAATCTCTCTCCTTTAATTAAAGATTCATTAAGAATACCGAAAAAAGATAGCGTAATTAATTTTCAAATGAAAAAATCACCGTGGAAATCTGTATTATATTCTGCTGTATTACCAGGGCTTGGACAGTTTTATAACGAATCATATTGGAAAGTACCTGTAATTTTAACCATAGGTGGATATCTTGGTTATGTTATTGTAAAAAATCACAATAAATTTTTGGACTACAGAGATGAATATGCTGCTTCTCAAACAGCTGCCAATCCGGAAGGAGACCTAAGATTAAAAAGTTATAGAGAGTTTTATCGTGACCAGAGAGACCAGTTTCTGCTATATTTTGCATTCTATTATTTAATTACTCTTGTTGATTCTTATGTTGATGCCCACCTTTATGATTTTGATGTTAGTGAGAAAGTTAGATTTTCTGTTTCACCACAGAATAGTTTTGTAAAGTTTTCAATTTCTTTTTAATTATATTAAAAATAAACCTCTTTATTATAAGAATTTAAATAAATTAACAAGAGTAATCTAAATCTGTTTTAATTAATTGTTATAATTTTTAAATTATTAATAAAATAAAATAATATGTGGATTTATACTGATAAAATATCCGAATATGAAAATAAAGAAGTAATTATTAAAGGATGGTTGTACAACATTCGAGCCTCAGGTAAATTGCTGTTTCCCGAAATTAGGGATGGATATGGAATTGTACAAGGTGTCGTTTCAAAAAGTGATGTTTCAGAAAGGGTTTGGGACGACTTTTTGAAATTAACACAAGAATCTTCTGTTATTGTTAAAGGTATTGTGAAAAAGCATCCTAAAAAAACTGATGTGTACGAATTACAGATTAATGATATTACCATCGTTAATATTGCGGAGCCTTATCCCATTACTTTAAAAGAGCATGGGGTAGAATTCTTAATGGATAGAAGACATCTTTGGTTAAGGTCTCCAAGGCAAGTTGCGATTATGAGGGTAAGACACGAAATAATACAATCTATAAGAGATTATATGTATCAAAACGATTTTGTCCTTTTTGATGCACCAATATTTACACCTAATGCGTGTGAAGGAACATCCACTTTATTTTCAACAGATTATTTTGATTTAGGAAAAGCGTACTTATCACAATCGGGACAATTATATGCTGAAGCTGGTGCTATGGCACTCGGGAAAGTATATACGTTGGGTCCTACTTTTAGAGCTGAGTATTCCATGACAAGACGCCATATGACCGAATTCTGGATGATGGAGCCTGAAATGGCATATTATGATTTAAATGATAATATGGATTTGATTGAAGATTTTCTTGAGTATGTTGTTCAAAGAGTTATTAAAAATAGAAAAAAAGAACTTGAAATACTTAAGCGCGATACTACAAAACTTGAGAAAGTACATAAACCTTTTCCTCGTATAACTTATACAGAAGCTGTAGAAATTTTGAGGAAAAAAGATATTCCTTTATATCGAAAAACACAAAATGGTGAAGAGGAAATTAGACCATTTCCATGGGGAGAGGATTTTGGAGCACCACATGAAGAAGCACTTGTTGAAGATTTTGAAAAGCCGGTTATAATTCATCGCTGGCCCTCTGCTGCTAAAGCCTTTTATATGAAACGCGATCCAGAAAATCCGGATTTGGTTTTAGGTGTTGATGTCCTTGCTCCGGAAGGGTTTGGTGAGATAATTGGAGGGTCTCAGCGTGAAGATAATATTAATTTATTAATTGAAAGAATTAAAGAGCATAATCTTCCTATGGAAGAGTTTCAATGGTATATTGACTTAAGGAGATACGGTAGTGTTCCTCATTCAGGGTTTGGTTTAGGTATTGAAAGGATGGTTTGTTGGATTTGTAATCTTGAACATATAAGAGAAGCGATACCATTCCCACGAAGACCAAACAGAATTAGACCATAAGGTTTCATCTATGCCATTAATTGAAACAGATAATTTAACTAAAATATTTAAATCAAGTACCTTTTCAAAAACTGGTATTACTGCTTTAAGAAATCTATCTCTGAAAATTGAGCAAGGGATAATTTTCGGTCTGTTAGGTCCTAATGGAGCGGGAAAAACTACATTGGTGAAAATTTTATTAGGTATGGTTCATCCTACTTCTGGAATTGTGAAAGTTTTTAATGAGAATGTTACTAATTATAGGATTAGAAAAAAAATCGGGTATTTACCGGAAGATCACAGATTTCCTGATTATATGAACGCAAATGAAATAATGAGTTTCTTTGCTTTATTAAGTGGTCTAAAGAAAAACGACTTTGATAAGGTCATCAGAAAAAATCTTGAACTTGTGGATATGTATAACTATAGAGATATGAAAGTTAAAAAATATTCAAAGGGAATGTTACAAAGATTAGCTTTTGCTCAATCTTTTATTAATAATCCAGAGTTAATAATTTTAGATGAACCAACAGAAGGGGTTGACCCAATTGGAAGGAAAGCAATTAGAGATATTATTTTAGAACTTAAAAAAAATGGAGCTACAATTCTTTTAAATTCACACCTTTTAAGTGAAGTAGAACTTGTTTGCGATAAGGTTGCAATATTGAATAAAGGTGAATTAATAAAAGAAGGGGTTGTTGAGGATTTATTGACATCAGCTGATACTTTTAATATAATTTGTTCTGATATGAATGATGAAGTAATCAATCATTTACTTCTTCAGAACAAAGCCACTATTAAAAATAAAAATGAATTTTCAATAAAAATAAAAGATTATTCAGAATTAAATAATATAATAGATTTTCTCAGGAAAAACCGAATATTAATTCATTCAGTTTCGAAAGATAAGATTAGCCTTGAGAATATTTTTATAAACCTGTTAGAGAATTCTAATGTTAAAAACTAAAATGGAAACCCCTTTTTTCGCTTTAGTGTTTAATACTTTTAAAGAAGCATTTTCCAAAAAAGTTTTATTGATAATTTTTATATTTTTCTCACTAATTATTATATTAATCCCGATTATTATTAATCTCGATGCTGTTGAAGTTATTCCTTACATGCTGCAATCAGACCCATCATTCGATTATAACAAGTTTATAATGACGGTAGAATTAGCTTTTATATCTCAGATTCCATTGCTTATTGTTATGACAATCTTTATTGTTATGTCGTCTTCTTTCATTCCATCAATGTTACAGAAGGGTTATGTAGAATTTATATTAGCCAGGCCAGTTTCGAGAGCTACAATAATTTTAAGTAAGTTTGTTGCGGGAGTTTTAATTATTTTTTTCGCTATGTGCTATATTATTATTCCTGTCTGGCTGATTATATCTATAAAAACGGGGGTATGGCATTTTCAATTTTTATATTCAATACTTTGGTACACATTCATTTTTGCTTCGCTCTATCCTTTAATTATTCTTACCGGATTAATCACAAGAAGTAATACATTAACTTTAATTCTTAATTTAATAATATTTTTCCCATTCTCAGCAGTAATTTCGATTAAGGATACAATTTATAAATTTATATCAAATAAGATAATAATATTTATTATTGATTTTTTTTATTATTTATTTCCCAAACCATGGGATTTAAGGACTATGTGTGAAGCGACAATAAACGGAACATTTAATACAAGTAGCGGCATATTTTATTCTTATCAACCAATAATTACATCTGTTATTTTTATTATTACAATGTTATCAATTTCAATTTATTATTTTAGTAATAAAGATTTTTAATATGAAGTATTTAAAATTTCTTATTTATTTTTTGATAATATTTTTTATTTCTTGTAGTAAAACTCCATCTCCGGAAAGGTTACCGATAAGTATGAAGGATAATTTAAAGCTTCTGCAAAAAGATCCTCAATTCTTGATATATATGAATTTTAACAATATGCGTGTAACTGATTTCTGGAAAAGTTTTATCGGGGATTCAATTTTGAAAGCAGAAAGTGATTTTCAGAGCGCATTAAAAATTTTTAAAGATGTAACAGGAACTTCTATTTCTGATGGATTAAATGAATTCTATCTTGCTAATTCCTGGGAAGGGGAAAATACAATCGTTATTGTAGGAGCATTTGATAAGGAAAAAATAAATAATTATGTAAAAAACGATACTTCTTACACAATAATTTATTCCTCAAATAATATTCCGGTTTTTGTTAATAAAAATAACAATCTCTATTTCTTTTTACGGGATAACTCTACTATATGTGCAAGTAATTATATGAAAAGAATTGAATCTATTATGAGTTTGACTGATACATCAAAGAACACATTACTGGAGAATTCTGATTTTATGAGCGCTATAGAAAAAACGATCTATAAAAGTCAGTTAATGATGATTTCTAATCAAAAGACTTTTATACGTGGAATATTTCTTAATTTATTTAAACCAAAACTTTCAAGTGGATTGGAAGAATTAAAAACAGATTCAACAGGTAAATATTATATTGATTCGAATATTAAATATGAAGAAAATTATTTTGACAAACTTTATGAGAACATTAGTTCTTTTTCATTTTCTTCTAAGATGGAAACTGACCTGAAGGTTATTATTCAATTTGAATTTTTAAATGAAAATCAATCAGAAAACTTTACAAAAGTGCTGAACGGAATTATTACTATTTCAAAAGCACAGGCAGCTTCACAAAAAGAAGGAATGCAGGTGAACTCAATACTTGATAATATTGAAGTAATACAAAACAAAAATCAAAGTTTGATAATGATTTTGATTACCAAAAATAATATTAATGAATTCAGAAAAATTCAATTAATGGGTAAACCTGAATAAATTTATAATTTTAAAATATAATCTTAACCTAAAAATTCTTTCTTCCTATTGCTTTTTAAAGTAAGTGTTATAACTACCCCGACTAAAGATATTATTGCTGCTGCTAAGAATATATAGTTATAATTGTTTGTATTTCCTTCGTAATTCCGGAAATTACTCTCTATAAAAACAGAATAGAGAATTCCAAATAAGCATATACCAAGAGCGGAACCAGTTCTGATGATAGTTATCATAAAACCCGATACACTTCCCTTCGAGAATTGAGGGGCGAACCTCATAACTTCTTTCGTATTAACGGGGATTGAAAGACCAACTGATATTCCATATAATCCTAATAGTATTATAATTGTATTGATATTTGAATTTGAATTTAACAATGAGAATGAAATAAATGTAATAAAAGTTAGAATAATACCTGAAAATAATATATACCTGGAATTGATTTTGTCTGCTAAGTATCCGGAAATATAACCTGAAAATACCTGAGCAATTGAAGTTATTGTCATAAGAAAACCTACTGTGATTACTGAATAATTAAATATATTTTGTAAATAAAATGGAGAAATAAATATTATTCCGTTTGTATAAATATATATAATAAGAAAAATTAATAAATGTTTTGAAAGAGTAAAGTTTCTTAATAATCTTAGGTTTAAAAGCGGAAATGATATTTTTAATTCTCTATATATGAATAGTGGAAAGAATATTAAAAATAATAAAAGTGAAAATATTATTTTATATGAATGGAAGCCAGTTGTATTTACAATATTTAAAAAATATAATAACCCAAAGAGACCTAAAAATATTAGAAAAGAACCAAGTAAATCGAATTTATTTTCTCCTTGATTTTTAACTTCTTCGCGGGGAATAAAGAAAATTCCCAATATAAAAGTAGTAATGAATATTGGAATATTAACTAAAAAAATGGCTTTCCAGGAGAAGTTTTCAATCAGTAAACCACTTGTAAATCTACCGATTACTCCTCCTAAAGCAACAAAGGAATAATTAATTCCAAATATTTTTCCTGTAATTTCATCTTTAAAATATTTAGAGATTATCGCTGGAGTAAGGCCAAAAAGAATTGCACCCCCTATTGCTTGCAGAACTCTAAATAAGGTTAACTCAAAAAAACTTTGGGATAAACCACATAAAATAGAAGAAATTGAAAATATTAATATACCTAAGATATAAATATTTTTATAACCTTTTATATCTCCTATTCTTCCGAAAATCTGCAGAAAGCAGGTTACTATTAAAAAGTATAACCATACAATTCTTGATGTAATTTCTGGTGAAATGTTAAAGTATTGTGATATTGATGATAAAGAAATACTCGTTATATTAATATCGAAACCTAAAAAAAAGTGAACAAGACATACAACTGCAAGAATGCCGAAAATTTTTTTAATCATTCAATAATTTTATTTGTAATCATATTTTTTTAAAAACTTTTCAGCTAAAGTAACATCATCAAAACTTCCGATAAATAGGGGGGTTCTTTGATGTAGTGTATCGGGGATTATTTCAAGAATACGGTTCTTCCCATCTGATGCTTTTCCACCCGCTTGTTCAATTATAAAGCTTAAGGGATTCGCTTCGTATAATAAGCGTAATTTTCCTTTTTGATTTTTTATATCAGCTGGATAAATAAATATTCCACCATAGAGAAGGTTTCTATGAAAGTCAGCAACAAGAGAGCCTACATATCTTGATGTATAGGGTCTTCCTGTTTTCGGGTCATTTTGTTTTAGATAATCAATAAATTTTTGTGTTCCCTTTGACCATTTTTTATAATTCCCTTCATTAACAGAATATGTGGAAGATTTTCTTGGTATGCGCATATTTTCATAAGAGAGTAAAAACTCTCCTGCTGCCGGGTCTAATGTAAATCCGTGAACCCCTTTCCCTGCAGTATAAACTAAAATTGTACTTGAACCATAAACCACATATCCGGCTGCAACTTGATTTATTCCTGCTTGAATACAGTCTTTAAGTGTACCCGGCCCTTTTATCGATTTCCTTTTATAAATTGAGAATATTGTACCTATTGCAATATTTGCATCTATATTTGATGAACCATCAAGCGGGTCAAAATGACAAATGTATTTATTTTCTAAAACCTTAGCTTCATAAAGTGGTTCAACGGGAATAAAAAATTCTTCTTCTTCGGAACAAACAGCACAGGTATGTCCGCTGGTTTTCATTACATGAGTTAAAATTTCATTTGCATATTTATCAAGTTTCTTTACTTTTTCACCCTGTATATTTGTTTGACCTGTAAACCCGAGTATATCTATTAAACCAGCTCTGTTAACTTCGAGTGATATTACTTTACATGCAAGTGCTATATCGGAAAGTAAATCTGAAAGTTGTCCTGTTGCTTGTGGTATTTTTCGTTCTTCTTCAATTATATGTCTGTAAAGTGTTTTAAATTTATTTACCATATTTTCATTTTTAAATTAAAAAGGAAATTGTTTCTCTGAGATTTTCTACTCCAATTAATTCAATTTTTCTTTTTTTATTCTGAATATTCTTTAAGTTATTTTTTGGAATAATAATTTTTTTGAATCCAAGCTTCTCTGCTTCATTAATTCTTCTTTCTATGTTTGATATTGTTCTTACTTCGCCTGCTAATCCTAATTCTCCAAGTATAACTGTTTCTGAATCTATTGGTATATCTCTGAATGATGAAAATATACTTAACGCTATTGCAAGGTCTATTGCAGGCTCTATAATTTTTACACCACCTGCAATATTGAGAAAAATATCATGCTTGTTCAGGAATAAACCCATTTTCTTTTCTAAAACCGCTATAATTATATTTAATTTTTTAGTATCGATACCCATTGTTGTTCTTTGAGGGAAACCATAACTTGTTTCAGTTACTAATGCTTGAACCTCAATTAAAATTGGTCTTGTACCTTCTATTGAAGAAGAAATTACACAGCCGGATGCTCCGTAATTTCTTTGCGATAAAAATACTTCACTTGGGTTTTTAACTTCTCTTAGACCATTTTCTGTCATTTCGAAAATGCCAATTTCATTTGTGGAACCAAATCTGTTTTTAATGCTCCTTAAAATTCTGTAGTTATGTGTTCTTTCGCCTTCAAAGTGTAAAACAACATCGACCATATGTTCAAGTACTTTTGGACCTGCAATCGTTCCGTCTTTTGTTATATGACCAACTATTAAGATGGGGATTCCGGTTGATTTTGCAATGTTAATAAGTAACGAAGTGGATTCTCTTAATTGTGAAATTGTTCCGGGTGGTGATTCTAACTGCGGTATATATGTTGTTTGTATTGAATCAATAACTACGATATCCGGGGCATTTTTAGAAATGACTGCTTGTACAATATCGAGGTCTGTTTCAGGTAAAATGTAGAAATTTTCTTTATTAAAATTTAATCTATCTGCCCGCATTTTTATTTGTATAGGGGATTCCTCTCCGGTCACATAAAGAAATTTTTTACCTGTTAAATTTTCAGCGATTTGTAACATAAGAGTAGATTTTCCTATCCCCGGATCTCCACCGATAAGGATTACAGAACCACTAACAAGACCACCTCCTAATACTCTGTCAAATTCATCGATTTTTGTTTGAATTCTTAATTCCCTTTTTGATTCTATTGTTTTAATCGTATGAACTTCAACAGAAGAAGCTTTTAAATCATTATCTTTTGTTCTTTTCTTTTTTTCAACGGAAATTATTTCCTCAATGAAAGTATTCCAATTTTCACAATCTGGACATTTCCCAAGCCACTTTGGAGAAACATATCCGCAGGATTGACATATAAACTGAGATTTTGTTTTGGTTGACATTTTATAATTTCATTTTTAATAATTCTTAATAACATTAAATTAACAATTAACTTTAAATTTTCAATATAATAATGATTAAAGGTATTGGAATTGATATAATAGAAATTGAAAGAATTAAAAAAACAATCGAAAAATTTGGAGATAAATTCTTTCAAAGAATATTAACCGAAAATGAAATAAAATATTGTAAATCTTACTCAAAACCTGATTTACATTTTGCTGGTAGGTTTTGCGCTAAAGAAGCATATTCGAAAGCAATTGGAACTGGTATATCGAAAGATTTTACATGGAAAGATATTGAAATTTTAAATGATGACAGGGGAAAACCTTATTTGAATCATATTAAAGAAACACCTTTCTCAAAATATAATTTCCATGTAAGTATCTCACATACCGATAAATATGCATGCGCAGTTGTTGTTTGGGAAGAATGATTGTTTTTATTTTGAACCAAGAGTTGCTTTGACTTTGTATTCATTACCTTCTCTTAAAAATACTATTTCGACTTCATCTCCGGGTTTATATTTAGAAAGAGCTTTAGTAAAATCGTAAATATCATTTATTTCATCACTGCCAAATTTAATTATTATATCACCTGCAATTAACCCGGCTTTTTCCGATGGGCTATCATTTTTAACGCCTGAGATTTTATATCCCTTAGCATCATAAGAGAAATCAGGAATTGTACCGAAATATACCTCAACTTTTACTTTTTCCTCATTTTTCTCTTCTTTTTTATTGGAGTAATCAGCATAAGTAATACTATTTGCTGTATTAGAAATGGTGGAAACTACATCATATACAAAATTGAGAACTTTTTCTTCTTCTGTTGTATTTATCTTCCAATAATCATCTGATGGTTGATGATAATCGTCGTGAATACCAGTAAAGAAAAATAATGTCGGAATCTTTTTTAATGTAAAAGACGTATGGTCAGAACCACCGTATCCTTCCGGGATATAAGTTGTTTTAAATTTATAATTGTTATTTATAGAATCTAATATTTGAACCCATAAATTTGAAGTTTTAGTTCCATTAATAATCAGGCTGTTATTATCTAATCTCCCTATCATATCAAGATTTATCATTGCAACTATGTTGTAATTATTAAATAATTTTGAGTTTGTAAAATAAGAAGAACCTAAAAGCCCCATTTCCTCTGCACCGAAACATATAAAAAGGAAACTTCTCTTGAAATTGTTTCTGTTAAAGGAAATTTTTTGAGCTAATTCGAGCACACCTGCAGTTCCGGAAGCATTATCATCTGCTCCATTATGGATTTCACTACCTGAATCATCATAATTCCAGAAACTGAATCCATAACCTACATGATCATAATGTGCACCTATAACAATTACCTCTTTATTTAAGACTGGGTCTGAACCTTTTACATATCCAATAATATTGGATGAGATTATATCGTCTTTGACTATTTCAGTTTCTATTTTTACTTTTAAATTATTTATATAAAAAGAATTAGGATTCTGAGATTCTATTATTTTGTTTTGAATGTTTTTTAAATCAATGTCGATTTGTTTTAGAATATTATATATTGATTCTTGTTTAGCATAGACGACGGGTATAGGGTATTTTGGCTCATTATTTTCGGAAGGTGTTAAATTTGGAAAATTCAGGTTGCTCTTTTCATCTGATAAGTCATAAATAATTATTATACCAGATGCACCTGATGATATAGCGGAATTTATTTTTCTTTTAATGCTTGAGTATTTATAATCTCCTTTAAAAGAGACATTTTTAGATTCAGGGACATCATCGTAGAAAAGTAATATTTTACCTTTTACATCTATCATTTTACCATTTTTATCTAAGTAGTCGTTATATTTGGAAGAATTAATTCCATATCCAAGGAATACTAATTCACCCTCCGCTTTGGTATTATCAGAAAGAGAGTAAGGATAAAAATCTTCATTTAAAACAAAGTCTGTATTTATGGAATTATATTCGAAGCTTAATCGATTATTTTTCCCTGCTTTTAGTTTTGCTTTTATCGGGAAAAATTGAAGATATGAACTATCTCCAGCAGGTTCTAAACCGTATTTATAAAATTCTGAACTAATGTAATTTCTTGCCAGTACATCTCCTTCCGTCCCTGCTTTTCTCCCTTCAAGTTCATCAGAAGCAAGATATTTTATATGGTAATAAATTTCTTCTTTTGTTATTTCATAATTTCTGTATAATTCAAGTGAATCATAAGTTGATGTTAAAGAATTTACATCATTATTTTTAGTTGTAAATCCGAAAAATAATAAATGTAAAAGTGCTATTAATATAATAGACTTAATGTTAAAATAATTTTTTTTCATATATTTATATTTTAAATTATCAACTATTTTTACTCCAATCGAGTTCCGAGCCTAAAAGGCTATGAGGTATTATAAATACAATTATCATTAGTATAACAGCTGCAATAATCCATTTATAAGGCTTCTTTGAACGATATAAAGAAATCAAAGCTAAAACCCAACCAATAAATGATATAAGAATTTTGTTATCAGTTAAGTCAAATCCGAATGGAAATCCAGTCCAGTATTGACCAAATGCAAACTTCTGAATTATAGGTCCTAATACCATTCCCCCAAGAAATAACAAACCTGTTGTCCATAGAACATATTTTTTGTAGTCAGGTTCTTTATTAAAATATTCTAATCCGGTTCTTATACCAACTATGAGTGAAGCAAATATTACTATTATATGTAGAATTAGATAAAATGTTGGTACATCTCCCTTATATCTTATAATAACGGGTTCTTTTTCTGGTATATGAATCTCGGAATGATTTGCTTCTAATCTTATATAATATTCTAATTTACCCGCTGGTGGTTGTTTTGGTAATTTTGCATAAAAGAAATAATTTCCACTTTTTTGAATACTTCCAGATAAATCTTTATCTACTATTGTATCCTTATGAAGTGTCATCTCTATTCTTTCACGTTCATCTTTTGTCTTATGTCTTTTCCAGAGTAATGTTGCTTTAAAAGTTGAATCTGGAACAACTAATATTACCGGACAATCTGAATTTGTAGAATGACTTCTCGAAAATTTATATGATATTTGTTTCCCCTGAAAAATAGTAGTACCACTAACTGGATATGTAGGCCCAGTGATAAATTGTATATAAGATATTATTAATGAGATTATGAGTGCTATTATCCAGAAAAATATATTTCGTTTCATTATGTTTATTTTTAATTTTCAATTTAATAATTTATTATTAAAAGAAATATTACGAATTAAACTTTGAAAGTATTAATTACAGGCGGTAGTGGATTGCTTGGGCAGTATTTGAATATTTTTCTATCAAAAAAATTTGAGATTCTTTCTCTTTATTTAAATAATTCAGGTAATTGCATTGAGTATAATTCTAAAAAAGTAGATATATGTAATTACAGAAAAATTTTTGATGTTATATCTTCATTCAAACCACAAATTATTGTTCATACTGCAGCATATTCAAAACCTGAAATTGTGGAGAAGTTATCTTTCTATGATGTTTATAAAATAAATGTAGAAGCGACAAAATATCTCGCGGAATTATCAGAGTTAAATAATGCAAAAATTATTTTCACATCCACGGATTTAGTTTATGATGGGGTGCAAGGCTCTATGATACCAGAAAGTGGAAAAATTAATCCAATATCAGTTTATGCAAAAACAAAATTTTTAGCTGAACAAATAATTAGAAAAACTACCGATAATTATATTATATTAAGAACATCGCTTCTTTATGGATTAGCGTTGAATAATACATCAAATTATTTCACATATATTTTTAATAATTTGCAATCTGGTAAACCTGTACGCTTATTTTATGACCAATATCGTACTCCGCTTTCATTAATTAATGCATCTATTTTAATTGAAGATTTAATACTTAAAGATGTAAAATCAGAAACTATTAATTTCGGCGGTTTGCAAAGAGTATCCCGTTTAGAATTAGCTCAAATTCTATGCAATGTTGGGGGCTTTGATAAGTCTTTATTGGAAAAAATATCGATGGATGATGTACCTGAAGTAATAAAAGTTCCTGATGTATCCCTTGATACAAAAAAATTACAAGCTTATACCTCTTTACAAAAAACTATCGAAGAATCAATAGAAGAAATTATAAAATATGGCAAAAATTAAAATTGAAGGCATATTCAAGCACCTTGAATATGAAATTAAAAGAGCGTTAATAAAAACGGTAAAAAAGCATTTTCCCGAAAAGGAATTTGATGAAAGGGTTTTTTACAAAGATTTTGCAGAAGCTGTTACATCTGAATGTAAAAGATGGGAATCAATCCCGGATGATTTAGTTGAAAGAGAACCTTATTAAGTTTATTGAGCTTTTGAAACTATGTAAATGTATATTAAGGGTCCGGTACCTGTATTAAATACATTATGAGTTGAATTTGGCGGTATATAAATAACCTGACCCTCTTTTATTTTAAATCTTTCCTTATTTGAATTTTCAATCTCTCCGTATCCTTTAAAAATTATTATTAATTCCTCATAATTTTCAGAAGAATGTTCACCAACATTTTCGCCTTCTTTTAGATATACTCTCCCGGAATGCATAGTAACAGATTTCCCTTTTTCTATTACTCTAAAATAACTCGTGTCTTCTATAGAAGGTAGATTAATAATTCTTAATTTTAAAGTATCGTCAGGATACAATTTCTTATAACTTTCACCATATAGTAATTGGAAACTCATTATATATAGTAAAATACAGATAATATTTTTTAGCATAGTTAAAATATAATTGGTTATTTTATTAATATCATTTTTTTTACTTCAACAAAATCATCTGAAAATAAGCGATAAAAGTAGATACCACTTGGAAAGTTATTAGCGTCAAAATTCAATTCATAAGTTCCTGGACTTAGTTCATTATTAAGTAAAGTAACAACTTCTTTACCTGTAATATCATAAATTTTTAGAACAACCCCGAAATTTAATTTTTTCTTTTCTCTAAAGGGTATATCAAATTTAATTTTTGTCGTTGAATTGAAAGGATTAGGAAAATTTTGGTAAAGTTTAAAAGACTTTATATCTTCTTTATTATTTTTACTTTCTGATAATTGTGATATAGTGAATTTTTTAAAATATATTTCCCAATTGTTTGATTTATAATCCTGCCAAATAAGATAAACTGTATCACTCTCTATAACGAAATCTGGCATTGAACTCAGATTTCCATTGGTAGTGATTTTGAAGGGTGTAAGCCAGTTTTTCCCATTATTTAATGAGTATGTTCCCCAAATACTATATTGATTTTGAAAATAATCTGCCCATACACAAAAAGCTATACCTGTTGATGAATATTTAATTTCTGGATAAAACCCGATATGATTACTACTTAAATTATATGAATTAGACCAGTCATTTCCTTTATTAGTACTATATTTATAATTTATACTCCAATTATTTCCAGAGACGGAATTAAGCAAATTGGAATATACACAGTGAATCTTTTTTGAAAAGTCTGAGGTGATTGAAGGGTCATAAGAATAACTTGTATTGTTGTTATAAGTTATAATTTTAGGATAGTTATTCCAGGGTTCGCGATGGAACCATATATTCATATAATTGAAGAAGATAAAATTAATTAAATTCTGCCACACTAAATAACAATTTGTATCAACAATTGTACCTGATGGCGATTGTGGATAACCAGTTCCGAATGTTAGAATTTTTTCTTCTGAAAATGTTTTCCCAAAATCGTAACTTGTATTACTGGCTAACGAATAAAATTTTTGAGAAAATACATTAAGTTTATTTCCATAGTTTATAACAGTTGGTTTGCTACTGACTACTAACTGTGTGTCAATAAATTTTTCTTTTTCCCAGTAAGAACCATTATCAAAACTTCTTCGTGACTTTAATACCCATATAAAACTTGAATCTTTAGTAGAGATGTATCCTTCTGCACAAACAAAGAGGGAATCACTACCTTTTGAGATTATAATAGGATATAAAAATTCGCCATAATCATCTTCAAATAAAATCTTTTGGGGTGACCAATTTAAACCATCATTGGAACTATTTTTGTAAAGAATTTTAAATCTTCCTGAAGTGTTATCTGCATAGACGATATGTAATCCCAAATTATTTTTAGTTATTGACCCAACCTTTGAAATACCGGAAGAATTGCTAATGTTTATTTCATTTGAGGAATTGTCAGTTTCATTTTTCTTGTTATTTATATCTATAGCTTCTGTTAACATTTCATTTAGTATTGTTCCTTCTGCAAATGGAGTAGGAAATTGTAATAAATATCCAACAGTAGGGGCAATGTCTTCTTGTATTCTTAAATTTGGAATAACAGTGTTTGATTTTATATTAGGTCCTATGGCAAGAAATATAATATGTCTGCAACCATGACAGTAATCCCCGTGTTGTTGCCAGGCATAAGAATGCCTCCCATGGTCAGAAGTAACGATTAATGTTGTTTTATTTTTATAAATTGAATCATTTTGTATAAATTTCCATAATTTATAAACGAGTGAATCAACCTGCTTTATACTCCCGAAATAATAATTAGAATCAGCTGAATGTCCTGCTTCATCAACTTCTGCAAAAACAATATATATTAACACAGGATGATAATTTCTGAGAATGTCTAATGAAATGTTAAATGTATTTGTATCAAATTTTGAAGTTAGTGTAATCGTGGGTTCATAATCCTGACCGAATCCGGGATATAAACTGACAGGGTATTTCCAGATTGTGTTTTTCCCGCTAACAAAATGAACTTTATTCTTTTCTATACCTTTGTATTTTCTGATATATTCACCAATCGTAGGTTCTTTTGGTCTTAATAAGACAGGGATTTCATCATTATTCAATAGTAATTGTCTTACACCAGTAACTATTGTGGAATGTGCTGCATTGGTTACTGTAATATCTGAATTCATAAAATTCGTGTATATGGAACCCAATGGTCTTAAACTGTCCCATATATATGGTATATAAGTGTTACCTGCTTCAAACCCCTCGTTGTTTCTTAAACCATCAATATTTAAAATGATTATATATTCAGTTTGTAATGATTGTGAATATATAATACAGGAATTAAGAATTAAAAGTAAGATTAATAAGTAAAATTTGCCTTTCATTACCTTCTACATAGAAAACAAAAGCATTAAAGAAAGTATTATTTTACAAGTAACATTTTTTTCGACTCGGTATAATTACCAGCAACAATTTTATATAAGTAAATACCGCTTGCTAAATTGTCAGATGTAAAATTTATTTCATAACTTCCAGCATCCAGTTTTTTATTAACGAGACTCTTTATTTCTCTTCCTATTATATCATAAACTTTTAATGTTACAAATTCGCTTTTAGGAATGCTGAATTGTATCTTTGTACTGGGATTGAATGGATTTGGATAATTTTGTGACAATGAATAATCGCTGGCAATATTTGATTTATTCGATAATATGCTTAATGACCCTGATAATTCATATACACCTCTACCGTGAGTTCCGATTCTTAATTTACCTGAGACTTCATTATAGTCCAAATGAATTGCTACTGTATTTGGTAATCCCTGTGCTAATTCAATCCAATTAGCTCCGTAGTTTGAACTCATAAATACGCCTATATCCATTGCAACTAACATTATACTTGTTGCATAACCCGGATAATAAAACATACCATCATTTGTGGGAGAATCAGGTAAATCTCCGCTCACATTAAACCAGGACGCTCCTTTATTTGTAGTTTTGTAAATTTTTCCTGCACCAAAACCGGAAAATGTAACAATTGCAACATTTGAAGAATCAGGGTGAATGTTTATACTTGTAACTGTTCTTGATGGTGTTCCGCTCGTTACATTTGTAAATGTATATCCTCCATCTGTTGAACGATAAATAGTACTACCAACTGTTGCATACATAACATTTGGGTCTGATTTACTAATTGCCATTTCTCTTATTGTTCCACTTGTCCCTGTTGATATGGAAAACCAACTGGCTGCATTATTTGTTGTTTTAAATACAGCCTGTCTTGCGGTGTAAAAAATTCCGGCAGAATCAGGATGACTTAACAATGGTCCTACCCATGCACCACTCCCAGATAATCCATTTGTTGCACTCGAAAAACTAATACCACCATTTGTTGAGCGTCTAACTCCATTATTCTGAGTTTCACCAAGTATATATTGGTTATTTTGGGATTGAAAACATACATCACCACCATCGCCACCGAAAGCACCAGTCCAATTTATAGTACCAAATGTTTGCTGAGTTCCATTATCCTGTGTCCCACCAAGTAAATGCGTTGCGTTATTCGGCTCTGCGGCTATACGATAGAATTGTGTTAATGTTAAGGTAGAATTCAAATTTGTAAACGAAGTGCCTTTATCTGTTGAGACCCATACTCCACCATCATTTACGGCATAAAGTTTATTCGGATCAGTTGGATGAAAATCCATATTGTGTTGGTCAACATGAACATTTCCGCCATTGTAACCATTTGTTATATTTTGGAATGATTGTCCACCATTGGTTGTTCTCCATATATCAATTGAACCTACATAAGCATAATTAGGATCAAATGGATTTACATGCATATAAAAATCATACCAGGCTTGGCTTCCTTCGAAATTCGTCCCTACCGCGACCTGAGAAAAATTAAATCCTGCATCGGTAGATTTCCATACTGTAATTGCAGAACTTGCATAAATAGAAATGTAGAGTATATTTGGCTGTGCTTTACATAAAGCAACATGGCTTCTGGTACCAAAACTTGAAATTCCGACATTATATAAAGTAAATGCTGCTCCACCATTAAGCGAAATTCTAAAACCACCAGAACCAACTGAATATGCAGTATCTCCCGATGGCGAAAAAACAACATCATCAGTTCTTGTTGAAACAAGTTGTGTCCAGGAAATACCAAAATTTGTACTTCTATACAAACCACTATTTCCTAATGCCGCAAGTAATTCATTATTGTGGTTGGGTCGGATTACAATTCTCGAAAAATAAGTTAGACTTGGTAAACCGGTTGTATAATTAATCCAGGTATTTCCTCCATCAGTTGATTTTAATAACCCTCTGCCATAATAAGATGCACCACTATATGTAGCCTCACCCGTACCATAATAAATTATATTTGTATTAGTTGGATCAATTGCTATAGCTCCTGTTGATAGTGAAACCTCATCATGAGTCTTTGAAACCCAGGTTAATCCTGCATCAGTTGATTTCCATATTCCCCCGAAAGCACCACCAAGATATATTATATTGGGATTAACAGGGTCAATTTTTATTGAAGTAATTCTTGAAGAAATATATCCATAGCCGGGGTAGGAACCAGGAGTTGGTCCTATATTAAACCAATTAACATTATTATCAAAATAAAATCCGTTCTTTTGTCTTAATTGTTCTCTCTGATTATATGCTTTTTCGTAAGCATCTGATGGTATAAAGTTATAAGGATACATTCTTTGTTCATAAAACCATCTTTCTCTTTTAAAAGCATTTCTTGCTTTTGTATATTCATCAGCTTTGTCATAAGGATTATCAGGAATATATAAATCCTGAGAGTACATTACTAATGGTAATGCTAACAGTACGAATATAAATATTATTTTATTCATATTTAAATTTTTTAATAATGTAATTATAAAATTGAGAATGTTAAAGGATAAAAGGTAGTTATATTTGGTCTTTAGGTTTTTAAAATTGAAAAATTTTTGAATAAAACCTATAAAATTACACTCTCTGAATTTACAAAATTATTATGAAAGATATATGTTTTCTGATTTCAAATATTTGACATAATCATTGATACCGTTAACAGGACCTAATAATTTGCCCTCAAATTTAGTGCTAAAAAATTTAGTCATATCTGCACAGGTAAAATATTGATAGGTCTTTTGTATATCCTGAGGCATATCAATATATTCAATATTAACTGGTAATCCTAATTCATTAAATAATTTTTCAATCATAAAATTAAATGAATTTTCCTTCCCGGAACCTATATTATATATTCCACATAATTTTGAGTTATTTCCAAAATGAAGAGTCATTTCTACTGCATCTTTTACATATATGAAATCTCTTTTCTGTTCGCCGTCTGCATATTCCTTTAAATATGATTTAAATAGTCTCACTTTCCCTGATTGCTTTATTTGTTCATATGCTTTGACTATTACGCTTCTCATGTCCCCTTTATGATATTCATTTGGACCAAATACATTAAAGTATTTTAAGCCTACAATTTCTTTAAGATATCCTTCTCTCTTTGCCCACAGGTCGAACAAATGTTTTGAAAATCCATAAGCATTCATCGGTACTAATTTTTCGAGGGTATCTTCATTATCATTGTATCCGTTTCGACCATCACCGTAAGTAGCAGCAGAGGAAGCATATATAAACCTTACACCATTCTGACAGGCGTTTCTACATAATAACTTTGAGTATTCATAATTGTTTTTCAATAAATATCCCATATCTTTTTCTGTCGTTGCACTACATGCTCCCAGATGATATATTATTTCAATTTTATTTTTTTTAAAAAAACCGTTCTCGACCATATTTGCAAAGTCAGTCTTATCAAAAACGTCTCTGAATTTTAAATATATCAGGTTCTTATATTTAACATCTTTCTCAAAATGGTCAACTACTATTATATCTTCTTGCTGAAGTTTATTTAACTTCCATATTAATGCGCTACCAATAAATCCTGCTCCTCCTGTTACAATTATCATAGTTTTATCTCTTTTAAGGTTTTAAAATATTCTTTATCATTTAAAAAATTATTTACTTGCAGAAGCATTTCTTTTTGAGTAACTAAAAACAATTCTTTATGCGCATCTTCTAAAGTAAGCCACTTATATTCTGTGTGTTCATTAGAGATTTTCACATTCTCTTCTTTTGTTTCTGCAATAAATGTTGGAACAAGGTTAATTGTATCATTATGCAAAGTATAAAATTGACTTACTTTTGGAAATGCAAAACATCTCTCAATATTTAGACCGGTTTCCTCTCTTAATTCCCTTATTGCACATTCTGATGCAGTTTCATTTCCTTCAATTCTTCCTGTAACAATTTGCCATATTCCGGGATACACTGTTGTATAATTACTTCTTTTTAAAATGAGAAATTTTATTCCTCCCTTTGTCCTTCTATATACTATACATTCAATATATTTTGTCAATATTTGAGTCATTTTTTTATTACTCAATTTAATGGGCGTCATACCAGCTTTTACCTATTCCTATTTCTACTTCAATAGGAACATTTAATTCAATCGCATTCATCATATTGTCTCTTACTATTTCCTTTACTATTTCAATTTCCTCCTTTGCTACTTCTAAAACCAGCTCGTCATGTACCTGTAATAATAATTTAGATTTCAAGTTATTTTCTTTAAGTGAGTTAAATATTTTAACCATTGCGATTTTTATCATATCTGCGGCTGTACCCTGAATTGGCATATTTATTGCCGCTCTTTCATCTTCAGCTCGAACAGTGGCGTTTTGATTGTTAATTTGATTTAAATATCTTCTTCTTCCTGTAAGAGTCTGCACATAACCATTTTCCCTTGCGAATTTTTTTGTATTCTCAACATATTCTCTTACTTTTGGGTATTCGTTGAAATATCGGTCTATTATATCCTTTGCTTCTGAGTTTTTAATTTCAAGTCGATTTGCTAATCCAATTGCACCAATCCCGTACATTATCCCAAAATTTACTTCTTTTGCTTTCCTCCTCATCCCCGGCGTTATGTCCTTTTTTTCTTCTACCCCGAATATTCTTTTTGCTGTATCAGTATGTATATCAAGTCTTCTTCTGAATGCTCTAATCATATTCTCATCATTTGAAAAATGCGCCATTATCCTCAGTTCAATTTGAGAGTAATCTGCTGACATTATCATATAATCTTCTCTGCTAATGAATGCTTTTCTTATATTTCTTCCTGTTTCAGTTCTTACAGGTATATTCTGTAAATTTGGATTCATACTTGCTAATCTTCCTGTTGTTGTACCTGTTTGATTAAAAGATGTATGAACCCGTTTTGTACGGGGATTTATTGACTTTATTAATCCATCTATATATGTTGATTTGAGTTTTGTTAACCCTCTGTATTCAATTATTAAACCACATATTTCGTGCTGATATCTTAAATCTTCCAAAACGCTTATATCAGTAGAAAAGCCGGTTTTTGTTTTTTTGGTAGGTATCAGTTTTAATTCACCAAATAAAATCTCTGAAAGTTGTTGAGGTGAATTTATATTAAATTCTTTTCCCGCTGATTTATATATTTTTTCCTCATACTCTTTTATCATTCGGGTAATTTCCACATCTAAAGTCGATAGAACATTTGGATCTACTTTTACACCCTCATATTCCATCTCGCCAAGCACTTTTATCAATGGGAATTCTATATCCGTACAAAGTTTGTACAGATTAATTTTCTTTAATTCATATTTTATCTTATGATATAATTGTAAAGTAATATCTGCATCCTCTGCTGAGTATTCCGATACCTTCTCTATAGGAACTTCGCTCATAGATATTTGACTCTTGCCCTTTCCGATTAACTCTGAAATATGAATTGGCTCATAGTTTAGATATTTATAAGCAAGTGAATCCATATCGTTATTTCCATCTGGTTTCAATATATATGCCCCTACGAGTGTATCGAAAAATATATTATTAATTTCAACCCCGTAATTTTTCATTACTAAATAATCAAACTTAATATTCTGGCCTATCTTTTTAATCTCATTTGATTCGAGTAATGGTTTTATTAATCTTATTGCATAGTCAACTTCAACTCCATATCTTATCTCTTTTGCCTTTATATCTTCTCTCTTAAAAAGCCCGACTCCTTCAGGTTCTTCTTTTTCTTCCTTTTCAAGTATTGGAACATAGTATGCTTCATGCTCTTTAAATGATAATGAAAATCCAACGAGCTTTGCAGCCATAACATTAAGAGAATCTGTTTCTGTGTCAAACGCAAACAATGTCTGATTCTTTAATATTTCAATTAATTCTTTATATTCATTATGATTCTTTACCGTGTAATATTTGTGTGGAACATCCTTTATTCTTTTTACTGGTTCTATCGGTGGTGGTATTTCTACTTTTTCGGGTTCTATTTTTGTTGCTTTTATTGTAATTTTTATATCTTCTTCTTCTGGCTTTCGGGGCTTTTCTGTTTCACTTGATATTCCTAACTGTTTTGAAGCCTCAATTTTCTTTAGCAGTTCTTTAAATTCTAAATCATCAAAAATTCTTTTTATTTTTTGGAAATCTATCTTTCCGATTTTCAACTCATGAAAACTAAAGTCGAGTGGTACATTTGTATTTATTGTTACAAGTTTCTTTGAAAGAAATGCATCATCTTTATATTTTAAAAGAGTTTCTCTTAATTTTTCTTTAGTTACCTTTTCTATATTTGCATAAAGATTCTCGATTGAACCAAATTCCTGTATTATGGAAACAGCAGTTTTTTCTCCTACTCCTCTTACTCCCGGTATATTATCAGAAGCATCTCCCATCAATGCAAGTACATCTATAACTTTATCTGGGGTAACCCCTAATTTTTGTAGTACACCTTGTTTATCAATTATTTCTGCTTCAATAACCTTAGTACCGTATGAACTTCTTGTTGGTTTATATTGAAATGTTTTTTCTGTTATTAACTGCATAAAATCCTTGTCCGGCGTAACCATATAGCACAATGCATTTTCGCTTTCTGCTTTCTTACATATTGTTCCTATTACATCATCTGCTTCGTATCCATCTTTTTCAAGAAGACTTATATTAAAAGCTTTGATTATTTCCTTTATCTTTTCTATCTGCCACGGCATATCACTTGGTATTTCCTGCCTTTGAGCTTTGTATGAAGGGAACATATTGTGTCTGAAAGTAGGTTTTTCTGTATCAAAACATACTGCAAGATGTTCCGGTTTTTCCTCTTCTATTATCTTTAATAAAGTTGCCACAAAGCCATATATTGCGCTGGTGTTTTTTCCTGCTCTTGTTATTAATGGTCTCGATATCATCGCAAAATACGCCCTGTATATCATAGCCATCGCATCTATTAGAAATACTCTTTCAACCATAATCGTTATTTTTCTAAAAAGTTAAAAATTTATTTTATTATTACAATACTATAATTTTAGGTGTTTTCAGAAATATTCTTCATCAATATATTAAAAACATTATATAAAGTTTAAGGCATTTTGAAGTATGCTTATATAATTAATTTTTTCTGCTTTTTGCTTTCCTTTTCACTGATTTTATTGTGTAAAAAAGTTATCTTTATACTTAAATTATTTATTTTAGAATGGCTATTCTTATTACTGGTGGTGCTGGTTATATTGGTTCGCATACCGTTAAAGAATTATTAAAAACCAATAGGGAAATTGTAATTTTTGATAATTTATCGCGGGGACACCATGAAGCTATTCCTGTTGGTGTGAAGTTTGAAAAAATTGATATACTTAACAGGGATTTATTATTAAAAGCACTTATAAAGTATAAAATTGATTCTATAATTCATTTTGCTGCTTTTGCCTATGTTGAAGAATCTGTTCGTAATCCGGAACTATATTATAGAAATAATGTCAATGGTAGTTTTAATCTTATCAATTCTGCTGTTATTGCTGGTGTTAAAAGATTTATCTTCTCTTCTACGTGCTCCGTCTATGGAAATCCGAATAAAATCCCAATCAATGAAACTGCAGAAGTTAACCCCATTAATCCTTATGCTAAAACTAAATTATTAGTCGAAAATAAAATTAGAGAGGTTTCAGAAGTAACCGGTATGAAGTATGTAATATTAAGATATTTCAATGCTGCTGGCGATTCACCGGATGGTGAGATTGGTGAAAGTCATGACCCGGAACCTCATTTAATACCAAGAGTTATGTATTCTGCATTAGGCAAATTAAATAATTTGAAAATTTATGGCGATGATTATCCTACAAAAGATGGCACTTGTATCAGAGATTATATCCATGTCACAGATTTAGCAAATGCGCATCTGAAAGCTCTTGAGTATATTGAAAATGATAATGAATCAATTATACTTAATCTTGGAACAGGAGAAGGTTATTCTGTTAACGAAATAATTGAAAAAGCAAGAGAAATTACCGGCGTTGATATAAAAGCAGAAATTGATCTCAGAAGAGAAGGCGATCCTGCAATACTTGTTGCTGATAATAAGAAAGCAAAAAAAGTTTTAAATTGGAATCCGCAGTTTGGTCTGAAAGAGATTATTCAAACTGCTTGGAATTGGCATAAAAATCAAAAATATTAATTTATGAAAATGAAAGGCATTATCCTGGCTGGTGGGTCAGGGACAAGAATGTATCCTATATCTAAAATCTATAGCAAACAACTCACACTGATTTATGATAAACCATTAATTTACTATCCTCTTTCTATTCTTATGCTCGCTGGTATTAAAGATATTTTAATTATTTCCAATGCTGAAACCGTACCACTTTACCAGAAATTGTTTGAAGATGGTTCTCATCTCGGAATGAGTATTAACTATGCAATTCAACCTGAACCGAAAGGTATTGCAGAATCTTTTATTATTGGTGATTGGTTTATTAATAAAGACAATGTGACTTTAATACTTGGCGACAATATATTTTATGGTAAACTTGACTTTATTTATTCAGCTGTAAAACATACTGATGGTGCAATAATTTTTGGCTATCGTGTTACAGATCCTGAAAGATATGGCATTGTTGAGTTTGATAATGATGGTAATGCTATCTCTATTGAGGAAAAGCCCCAAAAACCTAAATCAAACTATGCCGTTCCTGGCTTATATATTTACGATAATAATGTTGTTGATATTTCAAAAAATTTGAAACCTTCTGCAAGGGGAGAACTTGAAATTACTGATGTTAATATTGAATATCTTAAAAGGAAAAAACTTAAAGTAATTAAAATCGGTAGAGGTGTTGCATGGTTAGATACAGGGACACCTGAATCCTTATTACAAGCATCGAATTTCTTTGGTGTTATTGAAGCGAGACAGGGTCTTAAAGTTGCCTGTATTGAGGAAATTGCTTTTAATATGAATTTCATTGATGAAAATCAATTTGAAAAATTGATTTCCCAAATGCCTAATTCATTATATAAATCTTATCTGGAAAGATTATTAAAAGAAAAATGAAATTTATAAAAACAAATATTGATGGTATTATTTTAATAGAACCTGATGTTTTCTTTGATGAAAGAGGTTTCTTCTTTGAGTCTTTCAGCAAGAAAAAATATCAGGAACTTGGTAATGATATAACTTTTTTACAGGATAATATTTCCAAATCCTGTTATGGTACAATTCGCGGTTTGCATTATCAGATTGGTGAATATGCACAGGGGAAATTATGTCAGGTTATCAGAGGAAAAGTTCTTGATGTTGCTGTTGATATTAGATTTGGTTCTCCTACTTTTGGTAAATATGTTCAGGTTGAATTAAGTGAAGAAAATCACCTTCAAATTTGGATCCCGCCAGGTTTTGCACATGGATTTTCTGTCTTAGAAGATAATACCATCTTTATGTATAAGTGTACTCAATACTATAGTAAGAATGATGAAAGAACTATTATTTATAACGACCCTGATTTAAATATTGATTGGAAAGTTGAGACTCCCAAAGTATCTGATAAAGATTTAAATGCTAAACGATTTAAAGATATAGATAAAGATTTTTTTTATTAACCTAATAATTTTATTTAATTATGAATTTAGCTATAATTGGTACTGGTTATGTAGGTCTTGCAACAGGTACCTGTCTTGCAGAAATGGGTAATCAGGTTATTTGTGTTGATAATGACCTGGGAAAAATTCAGAAAATGCAATCAGGAATCATTCCATTCTATGAACCCGGTTTAGAAATTATTTTTCACAGAAATATTTCCAAAGAAAGATTATCGTTTACTTCTGATCTTAAGAAAGCGTTTATTGAATCTGAAATAGTTTTTTTCTGTCTTCCTACACCTCAAGGTGAAGATGGCTCTGCTGATTTATCTTATGTTATAGAATCAGCAGGGAAAATTGGTTTAATTGCAAAAGAAGAAAATATTCAAGACTATAAAATTATTGTCAACAAAAGTACAGTTCCTGTTGGAACCGCTAAATTGGTAGAAGAAGAAATTAAAAAACACGGTTATAATAATTTTGATGTTGTATCTAATCCTGAATTTTTAAGAGAAGGATTTGCTGTATCAGATTTTATGAAACCAGATAGAATAGTTATTGGCTCTGAAAGTAAAAAAGCGCTTGCTATTATGAAAGAATTATATGAACCATTTGTTAGGCAAGGTAACCCCATTATCGAAATGGATACTGCAAGCGCTGAAGTTACGAAATATGCAGCTAATTCCTATCTTGCTATGAGAATAACGTTTATGAATGAACTAGCTAATTTTTGCGAAAAGGTTGGTGCCGATATTGATTTAGTAAGAAAAGGAATGGGGTCAGATACAAGAATAGGAAAAAGATTTTTATTCGCAGGTATTGGATATGGTGGCTCCTGCTTCCCTAAAGATGTTAAAGCGTTAATTAAAACCTCAATTGAAAAAGGTTCTGAAATTACTTTATTATCAGTTGTAGATAAGGTTAATACTTCTCAGAAACTTATTCTCTTTAAGAAAATACTTGAACACTTTAATTCTAATATAAAAGATAAACACTTTGCAGTTTGGGGTTTGGCATTTAAACCAAATACAGATGATATGAGAGAAGCTCCCTCTGTGGTAATTATTAATGAATTGATTAATCACGGTGCTACTGTTTCTGCTTATGACCCTGCTGCGATGGAAACAGCAAGATTTTACCTCGGTGATAAAATAAAATATGCTTCTGATGAGATTGATGCTTTAAAAAATTCTGATGCTCTTGTTTTGTTAACTGAATGGAATGAATTTAGAAATCCTGATTTTGATGAAATAAAGAGACACCTTAAAAATCCTTTAATATTTGATGGCAGGAATGTTTATTCTCCTGAAAAGATGAAAGAACTTGGATTTACTTATTATAGTATTGGAAGATTAAAAGTCAATTAGGTACATCAATGCTGATTGCAGAAAAGCTAAAAAACTTTAATGTAAATAAATCATTAATATATACTCTACCGGAAGTTTTTAAGATTTATTTTTTTGATTTAGATACAAAAGTTAATTCTTTAATTAAAAAATATACTCCTGCACGACTTCACAATTCGAGAGTTGCTGCAAGAAGAATGGAAGCACTTTTCATCGGATTTCAGGATGTAATTAATAATTCAGATTATAAATATGGATATGATTTCGCATTGGATTCTATTAAAAAATTAATAAAAACACTTGGTGCATCAAGGGAATTTGAAGTTAGTTATAATTTAACCTTGAAGTATATCAAATCTGATAATTCTAAAAATCATAAGGCTTTACTTTTTTTTCTGAATGATTTAAGGATAAATAAAAATCTGATTTTAAAAGAGCTTTATAAGAATAAATATTTTATTAAATATCCTGAAAACCTTAAAAGAATAAACAAGTATATTGATAAATCTCTTTTAATCAATGTTTCCGTTGAAAAATTGATTAAAAGTTTCAGAGAAACTTATTGTGAAATTATATTTAAATATTTTAATTCATTCCTTAAAAAAACAAAAAAACTTAAACTTTTTGATTTAGGAAATGTTAAGAAAATTTCCCCCGAAAAATTACATCAGTTAAGAATTGACACAAAAACTTTCAGGTATTTGCTCGATATGTGTAGTGGATTCTTTACGGCAAAGTTTGAGTCTTTCCGTGAAGTTGTGAAGAATGTTGTTGAAAAGCTTGGTGAATATCATGATTTGGTAGTGGTTATTGATCGTTCACAGAATTTCCTGATAGATAAAATTCCATTTATGAATTTGCCTTCCAAATCATTAACTAATTATTTAAATTACTCTATTAGAAAGAAAGATGAAGTTTTATCTGAGATTGTTAACCTTATAAATAGTATTGATGATAATCTACCAACCGATGTTAAGAACCTTGATATCTTCCAATCTTTTTAGGTAAATTATTATTTCGTATTTTGAAAAAATTATTAATAAAAAATTCCTTTACTCTTAATTTTAAATATAATATTACACTATGAGAATAGTATTTTCATTTATTTTTGTTTTATTGCTGGCAGTTAGTTTATTCCCTCAGGATCTTCCTAAATATATGACGGAACAGGAAATAGAACTGTGGAAAAATTATGTTCCCCCAATAAATGCTACTGATGATTATAATCCACCTTATTCACCAGTTAGAACTATGGCTGAATGGGAAGAATTGCAAGCAGTTCAAATTACCTGGACTTCTTATCAGGCAATTTTAGCTCAAATGGTTGATTATATTCAGGATGAATGCCTTGTTTTGATTGTATGTTCAGATTCTAATTCAGTTAAATCTTATTTAACCTCTTACGGAGTACCACTTGTTAATCTTAGATTTTTATATGCATCTTTCAATTCTGTTTGGTGTAGAGATTATGGAGCATGGACAATATATACTAATAATATTGATAGTCTGAGAATGATTGATTGGGTATATAATAGACCACGACCTCAGGATGATTTAATTCCCGTTTATGTTGCAAATTATTTTGGAGTGTTATTACATCAAATGACTCAGGAACCCAATAGAATAGTTGCAACTGGAGGGAATTTTATGGTTGATGGCCATGGTATCGCTTTTTCTTCTAAATTAATTCTTGATGAAAACCCTTCTAAAACTGAAGCTGAAATTGATACTATGTTTAGAAAATATATGGGAATTAAAACTTATATTAAAATGAACACTTTACCCTATGATGGAATTCATCATATTGATATGCATATGAAATTATTAGATGAAGAAACATTGCTTGTTGGTCAGTATCCAATCGGAATTGCTGATGGTCCTCAAATTGATTCAAATTTAAGATATGTTACTACAAATTTCCAGACTTGTTTTAACAGACCATGGAAAGTTGTAAGAATTCCTATGCCTCCGAATTCAAATGGGCAATATCCACCAAATTCTTATTATTTTACTTATACTAACTCTCTTATTGTTAATAAAACAGTGATTGTTCCTATTTATAATTTCCCTCAGGATACAACTGCTTTAAGAATTTATCGGGAAGCTATGCCTGGATACAGAGTGGTTGGAATTAATTGTAATTCAATTATTCCTGCGAGCGGCGCTATTCATTGTATAAGTAAAGAAATTGGGGTTAGCGATCCCGTGTTTATTTCTCATCCATCAATAAGATTAGCTACAACCGCTATGCCAAATTATGAAGTTAAAGCTTATATTAAAACTAAAAGTGGTATTTCAAGTGCAAAGGTTTACTGGACAATCGATACTAATTCTGGCTTTAATCTTCTTAATATGTCTGCTGTAGGAGATACTTTTAAAGCATATATTCCGGCACAACCTCTCGGGACAAAAGTATATTACTATATTTCCGCATCATCCAATAGCAATAGAACGGTAACAAAACCTTTAACAGCACCATCTGGTAATTTCAGATTTACTGTAACAACACCAACAAATATTACATCTGAAGAACCAAATATTTATACTTACCAGCTACAACAGAATTACCCGAATCCGTTTAATCCTTCTACTAATATAGATTTTACAATTGCGAAAGACGAATATGTAATTATATCAATCTTTGATTTAGCCGGGAGGGAAGTTGCTACCTTATTAAATGAATTTAAAAAAGCAGGACCTTATTGTATAAGATTTAATCCTTATGAATACAATTTAACTTCTGGCATATACTTCTATAAACTGAAGACTCAAAGCTTTAGCTCTGTAAAGAAAATGATATTTATTAAGTGATTGATATGTTTTATATTATTATTAAATAAACATTACTTAATTTAAAAAATTTAAAAAAATGAAACTAAGAATTATTTCATCACTTTTAATTTTGGTGGGGGTACTTTTCTCATTTACATTTTCAGGGGATAATAATTCGGATATGCAGATGATGAATAATATTGTAATTCAATTTGAAGGGACTAATGGTAATGGTAATAATTTGTGGCTTGATAATTTCTCCATTGGTACAAGAGTTGGAAACGATTTAGCAATCTATGGTTTTAGTATAAAAGACAAAAATTATTTATTACCTGGTGTTACCTCTACTAATGTAACTCCGGTTGTTACAATTTTAAATGCTGGATACAATACTTCATCTGCAACAACTGTCACAATGACAGACCAGGCTTCATATAACTCTACAAAAAGTGTCAGTTCAATTGGCGCAGGGCAAACATTACAGGTTACTTTTGACCCAATAACATTTAATTTAAACACTACTAAAAATTTAAAGATTTATCTTAATTGGGCTACTGACCAGAATAAAAATAATGATACTTTAACTCAACCTACTACTTATCATACAGGAGTTAACCGAAGAGTTTTATTTGAAGCGCATACAAGTGCTACTTGTGGTCCCTGTGCATCTCAAAATCCTTATCTTGACGCATTTATACAGGAAAGATTCGATTCTGTTGTTGCTATTAAATATCATGTCTGGTGGCCCTCTCCCGGTGACCCTATGTATGATTCAAATAGGGCACAACAAAGGGTAAGAACTCAATATAATTCTATTAGTGCAGTGCCAACCTTAACTGTTGATGGAGTACATAATCAGGTTAGTGGTTATTCAACCTTATCAAATCTTTTAACTCCTTATAATAACAGAAGGGCAATTCCTTCACCAATTTCTGTATCTGTAACCGATACGAGATTGCCGGGAGATACAATTAAAGCGACTATTAATCTCCAGGTAGTTGCGCCACTATCTACTTACTCAAATTATAAATTAAAGGTTGCAGCAATAGAAAGAAAAATTACTTATGCAACACCTCCAGGTTCAAATGGTGAAACAATATTCTATGATGTTTTCAGAAGAATGTATCCTTCTGTTGATGGTATGAGTATTAATTACACTCCCGGTACTTATACTTTTGAAGTAAAATATAAAAGAGCGCCATACTGGGTTGATTCAATGATGTACACAGCTGTGTTCATTCAGGATGAATATACTCATGAAGTAATTAATTGTGCAAAAGCAAGAAATTATTATGCTGATAATATAAAATTACCTCCGGTTACAGAAACAGATATTATTCCGCAAACTATTCCGCTTTCAAATTTACCTTTTAATGTGAACGGTGGTATCCAGGTTGAGACAATGGAATCTGCTGTTCCACCTGCAGAGTGGACTTTAATTAATATGGATTCAAATTATACCTTCTGGAGATATATTTATTCTGCTGTCAATGGTCCGTCATTCGGTGGTTCAAAAAGTATAAGAATTAACTGGTATGCATATGTAGAAAATGTCGGAACAGTTGATATTTTAAGATCAAAAGTTTATGATAATGTTAATTTAAATGACACAATAAAATTCGATTGGGCTTATGCAAGACGACCTGGCTATGATAATGATAAACTAATTGTAAAAGTTTCTACTAATGGCGGTGCAACATTTCCTTATATAATATTTAATAGACAGGGTTCAAATCTCGCTACTGCACCTGATAATTCTTCAAGTTTTGTACCAACTACAGGTCAGTGGGGAACTTTTGCGATAAGTCTTAATGCAGCTTTGACAGGTATTAAACCTATTTCTTCTGAAATACCATCAAAATTTGAACTTTATCAAAATTATCCAAATCCGTTCAATCCAACTACAACTATTAAATTTGCATTAGCAAAACCAAGTAAAGTATCAGTTATTGTATATGATTTAACTGGTAGAATAATTGACATTCTTATTAATCAACAGCTTGAGCCGGGGAACTATGAATACTTATTAAATGCTGAAAACTATTCAAGTGGAATTTATTTCTACAGACTAAATACAGATTACTTTACCGATACGAAGAAAATGGTTGTTTTGAAATAATATATATAAATTTAAATATATTGAAGAGCATAACTTTGTAAAGTTATGCTCTTTTTTTTTGTGTGTGTTTGAATTTAAGGGGTTTTCTCAATTTGAGACTTTATTTCTCATTTCAATTATGAAAAATTATTGAAAATCAATAATTTATGCAATAATGTAAAAAACATTTATGGTATGAAAATTGCATTATATTCTTTGCCTTAAAAATAAAAAAGGAGTAAAATGCGTAAAATTATCTTTCTTTTATTTGTAATTTGTGTAATAATTACAAATTTGTCCTATGCTCAAAGGTGGATAATGGCTGGATTAATTACAAACCCTGGCAATAATCCCTGTATTTCCGTAGTTGATGCAAATAATGTATGGATTGCAGGTGGTGCACCTGATACACCAAGAGTATATAGGACTACAAATGGGGGGCAAGAGTGGTTAGAAGTTAATACTTCTGGAATTACTAAACAAATTAATTGTATATATGCTTTATCTCCTGAAATAGTTTTTGTTGCTGAAGGTATTGTAAATAGCAATGCTAAATTATTAAAAACAACTGATAGTGGACAAACCTGGCAGACAGTATTACAAACCGGAGTTAATGGTGGAAATTTTTATGGCTTAGTTTTTTCCACTTTTAACCCTCTGGTGGGAGCAGCATTAGCGGATGTATTATATCTAACTACAGATGGGGGGCAAAATTGGATATCACAGGCGAATGTTGCTAACAGTGGTTGCGCGCTGAATTCTTTGATGCTTATTGATGAATATTTCTATGGTTTTGGATTGTCTTATGGTACTTCACGAGTTAGAATTACAACTAATGGGGGGATTAATTGGGTAAATCAAAACATTAACCTATCTGGAAATTATGTTTGCGGTTTAGCATTTAAGGATGATAAATTAATTGGTGTCTCTTCTACTTCAACATCAATGCCTAATATTTCCAGAACAACAAATGGTGGTAGTACCTGGACTCCAATGAATATAGGTGCCGGAATAATTGGTAAAACCTATATAAGATGGATACCTGGTACAAACATTGTTTATATTCTTGGTGAAAATGGTGCATTAAAAAGGAGTACAAATGCCGGATTAAACTGGTTAGACCTGGAAAATACAGGTGTTGATGGATTAACCCATCTCAGTTTTGTGAATATTAACAGCATTATTTATGGTTATGCAGTTTCAAAATATGGTTATGTTATAAAGTTAGCTGATAGTGTTCAGTATTTTCTTACGGGTGTTAATAATTCTGGAAATATTTGTAACGGGTATAAATTAATGCAGAATTATCCTAACCCATTCAATCCTGTTACCACTATTAGTTTTGAAATTCCAAAATCATCTTTTGTAAAACTGATTATTTATGATGCTATTGGTAGAGAGATTGAGGTTCTGGCAAATAGTTATTATCAATCAGGTAAACATCAATTAGCTTGGGATGCTTCTAATTTTAATAGTGGAATTTATTTCTACAGGTTGATTACTGATAATTTCAGTGATACACGGAAGATGATATTATTAAAATAATTGCTTTTCCTTGTTATTGAAGATAAGCATAATGATGATTCATTATGCTTATCTTTTTTTAAAATTCGCTTTAAAAATCATAAGTGAAATTACAATACCTACCTGTTTTATATTTCTGTTATTATTGAATTTTATTAAATGATTTTATATATTTACTTTAGTTAAAAATAATCTCTCTTGTCAATTCTATATGTCATTAAAAGCAACCGCTCTAACCAGTTCTACATTTTATTAAAAGTAACCTTTTAAATTAAATTATAATAATGATGAAAAACATTAACTTCTTTTATGTGATATTAATTATCACTTTAATGTTATTCTTTGTCCCACAGGAATCAGTTTATTCTTCTGAAATTTCTACAACTCTTGATACAAACAATGTATTGCTTGAATATTGTACTGGTACCTGGTGTGGATACTGTCCTTGTGGACATGCAATTATAAGAAATATATTGACAACATTACCAAATACTGTTGTCGTTGGTTATCATGGTGGAAGTGGAGACCCATGGATTTCATACAGCACTGGAATGATTTCTTTAATGGGATTTTCTGCATATCCAACAGGAGTTGTAGGGAGAACTTCGGGAATTATCAGTCGTTCTTCCTGGTTTTCTTATGTTCTTTCACAATCTTCAAATCAACCTGGTGTTAGAATTGATGTTACAAACAAAAATTACAATCCAACAACAAGGTTAATTTCTGCCAATGTAGTTGTTACTGCGCTTTCTAATTTACCTGCTGGTTCTTATTATATTAATTTTATAATTATTGAAGGAAATATTGTTTACCCACAGAATTTTTATGAAGTATGTGGAACTCCAGTTGGTTATCATAATGATTATGTCCATCACCATGTAAATAAAGGCGTTATTAATGGAACTTATGGTACACTCCTTACTTCAAATACATGGAATCAGGGTACTTCTTTGACTACACAACTTTCATATACGATTCCAACAACTATTGTTGACATAAATAGTGATATTGTATTTTTTGTCTATCGGCAGGGTTCCCCTTATTCTTCAAATGCACCTGTTCAGAATGCTTTAAGAGTTCCTGTCCCAGCTTTTATGCCGACAGGTGTGAAGAAAGAAGAAATCAATGCTGATGGATATTTTCTCAAACAAAATTACCCAAATCCATTCAACCCTGTAACCAATATTCATTTTGCAATACCCAAAAATGAAAAAGTTACATTCAAAGTATTTGATGTGCTTGGTAATGAAGTAGCTACTTATTATAACGGATTCTTACAAGCAGGTACTTATAATGTAGAATTCGATGGTTCAAAACTTGCAAGTGGTATTTATTATTACCAGCTGAAAACAGATAATTTTGTAGATACAAAGAAGATGATCCTTATTAAATAAATTTGTTTTTTATTTTTGTATAAACTCTATATATACGGTTCGTATATATAGAGTTTTTTATTTTGAAATAAATTTTTTTGAGAAAAATATATTACTCACCTCTGAGCAGTTTGCCCCGAAATTCATAAATAAATTTCATTACCTTTTATTAAAGGTAATGTGAAATAGTAATTAGATTACCTATTGTGTTGGTGTCTTTGCCTGTTCTTCTTTTTTCCCGAAAATTAATCCAATAACTATACCTGCGATAACTAATCTTATCCCCATAAATATTCCATCAGCAATTGCAGACCTGTAAGTAATCTGATAGGTTGACCAAATAAAGAATATATACGGTAATGCAATTAAAAATGAGAGTGCAATTCAGTATAATAATCCTTCTTTAAATGGGGATTCCCCTTTATATGTTTTCATATAAAGGTATGCAAGAACCAAAGATTGAACTATATAACCTACTATAAGAGCCCACCATATAATAGATTTTTCATCTCGCATAAAAGCCTTTAATCTCATAAAATGGTCCTTGAATATTACCCCATATCCCAGCCAACTGATTAAAAATAGCACTATTGCTGTAACAATTGTAGAGATAATTAATTTTTTCATTGTTTAAAATTTTTTTAATAAAGAACTACAATTGAATTTGAACAACAGTTGGTGATAGTGTAATTTAATAATATAAAAAAAAATTAATTAATGTAAGTCTTTTTTCAATACTTAAAAATGAATATTTATTGAGTCGTAAATGCGAATAAGATTTTGTAATTTTGTATTTTAATAATATAAATTTAAAAACTATGAACACACAAGATTTTATAAAAATAGAAGAGCAATACGGTGCTCATAATTATCGTCCGCTTGATGTTGTAATTGAAAGAGCAAAAGGTATCTGGGTCTGGGATGTTGACGGGAAAAAATATATGGATTGTCTCGCTGCATATTCAGCTGTGAATCAAGGGCACTGTCATCCAAGAATAATTAATGCGTTGAAGGAGCAGGCAGAGAAAGTAACTTTAACTTCCCGGGCATTCAGGAATGCTCAATTACCATTATTATGCAAAGAATTATGCGAAATTACTGGCTACGAAATGGTTTTACCAATGAATTCCGGTGCTGAAGCTGTTGAAACCGCTTTAAAAGCAGCGCGTAAGTGGGGATATAAAATTAAAGGTGTCCCTGAGTTTAAAGCAGAAATTATTGCCTGTACTAATAATTTTGCCGGAAGAACTATTTCCATTATAAGTTTTTCAACTGAAGCGCAATATAAAGATGGATTTGGTCCATTTACAGAAGGTTTCAAAATTGTTGAATTCGGAAATGCAGTAGCTTTAAAAAATGCAATTACTCCAAATACTGTTGGATTTTTAGTTGAACCTATTCAGGGTGAAGGCGGAGTAATAATTCCTCCCGATGGTTATTTAAGGGAGTGCTATGAAATTTGCAGGGAAAATAATGTTCTTTTAATAGCTGATGAAATTCAGTCAGGACTTGGTAGAAGCGGGAAACTATTTGCTTATGAATATGAAGGTATAAAACCAGATGTAGTTACTATTGGTAAAGCTCTGTCAGGTGGTTGCTATCCTGTATCTGCAGTCCTTTCAAGCAGGGAAGTATTAGGTGTTTTTAAACCTGGTGACCACGGCTCAACTTTTGGTGGAAATCCGCTTGGCGCTGCTGTTGCAAGAGAAGCTTTAAAAGTATTAATTGAAGAAAATCTGATTGAGAACTCTTATAATCTTGGCAATTATTTCTTAGACAAATTAAAATCAATAAAAAGTCAACATATAAAAGAAATCAGAGGTAAAGGATTATTTATCGGTGTTGAGTTAAAACCCGAAGCAAAAGGAGCAAGAAGATTTTGTGAAGCATTAATGGAAAGGGGAATCCTTTGTAAAGAGACCCACGAGAATGTTATTAGATTTGCACCACCGCTTGTTATTACAAAAGAAGATATTGACTGGGCAATGCCGAAGATTAATGAAGTTTTGCAAATGGATTAATCTTTTATTCTTGTTGCTGGTCCTGTTAATGTAAGTTTTTTTATTTGAGAATTTTGTTCTGTAAAATTTACAGTTAATATATTTTTTGATAAAGTTAATACTTTTATTGGTGGTTGTAAATTTCTGAGATAGTAAGAAATTATTGCTGAAGATATCGCTCCTGTACCACAGGCAAGGGTTTCTCCCTCAACTCCTCGTTCAAAAGACCTGATTGCAATTTCGCTTTTTTCTATGGATAATACCTGAACAAATTGTGCATTTACACCTTCTGGCATAAATTCCTGATGCATTCGGATATTTCTACCCCAATTATCTATATCTACATCGTTTATATTTTCTACCTTTGGTTTCTCTATATCATCAATGAATATAATCCCATGTGGAGAACCAATATCAACAAAAGAAGCATTTATAATCTGCCACCACTGCTGAAATTGTACCCTTAATTTAAAATTTGTCTTAATTGTTACAGGCGGTGGAAATTCAACAGAAATTAAATTATTTCCAATTATTTCTGATTTAAAAATTTTTGATACTGCTTCGATTAATAATTCTTTTTTATCGGATAATTTATTGTCTGAAATGTATTGTACTGTGCATCTTAATCCATTACCGCAGAGAGCATTCCCTGTACCATCGCGATTATAATAATTCATTTTAAAGTCTGCAAAATCTGAATTTTCTAAAAATATAACTCCATCAAATTTGTGGGTTTCTTTTGAACATAATTCAACTGTTAGTTCTGAATGATTTTTAATTCTATTATTAAGATTATTTATAATTAAAAAATCATTACCTGCACCTGAATATTTTTGATAATCCATATAATAAATTATTAATTTATTTAATATACTCCTCTTGTATTTGTTTGTTTAGTAACTTTAATATCTCTTAGTTGTGGTGCTTTAATTCTTATCTCTATTTTGAAACCACTATACTGACCGGTTGGATACCAATCAAATAATAATTCCCAGGATTTTAAATCTCTGTATGCAGAAAAATATGGTGCTGAAATTTTCTTGTTTAATATATCATAACTTGTAGAAAAAGTAAATTTCCAGTTTTCTGAAATACTAAAATTAATACCACCACTGATGTTAGATGATTTGAAAAAGAAATTCGGATTAGGTCTTGATTGTGAAAAGTTATAATTCAATGTCCCAGATATGGGGATATTGTAATTTATTTCTTCAGTTGATTTATCCTTTACTGTGTCCCTATTACTGAAAAATCCAAAATTGAAAGATGTGGATATGTTAAAATTAACATTAGTAATGTCTGCTAATTTCCCATCTGTATTTATTAAAAATTTATTAACCCTTGCGTTGACAGAGGGGTCAAATTTATAAAGATTAAATGAAGCACCTCCCGCAATATTAAGAATACCTCCAATCTGAGTTCTGAAATCTGTTCTTAGTTCTGACCACTTTAATGAATCAGCAGCAAAATTATAATTTATTGCTGCATTAAGGTTGAATAACTGAAATTTATTTTCTGTTGTATCATTTTCTTTAACTTTCATTTCAAAAAGATTTCCAATATTAATTCCTATTGATTGATTTTCTCCAAATGGCGCGCCACCAAAAATTTCTTTTTCAAATTTTGAATATTTTATAATTCTTCCTCTTGAATCAACATAAGAACCATAATACCCAAAGAAATCAGATGAAAAATCAGGGGTGTAATAATAAGTAATTGTTGGTGTTATTGTATGTCGAATTCCACTTATACCGAATATTTTAGGTGTAAATATTCCGATTAATTTTGTGTTAAAAGAAACTCCCATATTGAAATATCTTACAGATTTAAATCTATCAATATCTTTAGTAATTATTGAACTATCGCTGGGATTAAATTCTTTTTCAATGGATTTTGTGTACCATAACTCAGTATAATTGAAAAAAGTTCTTATATTGAAATTAGTGAATCTTGGTGCGTAGTTAAGAGCTATATAATGTCTTACTCCGGGTCTTGAATCAGAATAAACAGAATCCTGTCCTGAATAATTAGTAATTGTTCTTCTATATTTGTCATATCGCCCTGTTAAATTATATGAAAATGAAATATGCTCATAAAATTTACCACTTTCTAATGCTGTATTAAATGATTTTCTGAATGGATAAGTTTCTGTTATATTAAAAAGAATTGAAGGGAAACTTTCTAATTTGTCTCCATTTATAAGATTTTGGTCTCTGTAATAATTTAATGTTAATGAAAAGGGTGTTTCTTCCCAGTATTTTGAAAAAGTTAAATTTGAAATAGCATTTTGTCTTAATAAAATATCGTAATTGTTTGTGGAATTATCGTAATAGCTTTTCCCACTAACAAAGTTCAGAACACCATTTAATGTTGTTGTTGGATTGATTCTCTGATTGTGAATAATATTTATAGACCAATCAGTAGAAGAAAATTTATCAATATCTTTTTTCTCACCAAGATTAATTTTTGAAAACCCACCTTCAATAACTCCAGTAAAATTATATTTAAGTGCATATCTAAATCTTGTGTTAATATCAAATCTTCCCTTTGTAAAAGCACTACCCATTATTGCAAAATCAAGATAGTCGTTAATTGCCCAATAATAACCCAGCTTTGATAAATATACACCATATTTAGAATCATTCCCGTAAGTTGGAGTAATTATACCAGAGCTTCTTCCTTTTCTATCTGGGAAAATTGCAAATGGCACCCAAAATACTGGTACCCCTTCTATATATAAAAAAACTGACTGTGCTATAACTTTATCCGATGGAATAACTTTCATATATGGTGAGAAAAAGTAATATTCAGGGTCATCTCTATCGACAGCAGTAGTATATAATCCATCTTTTATAAAGTATACCTCTGATGTTACTCTCTTTATTTTTTCTCCAATATAATATCCCACTTCTGCTTCTGAATATCCCTTTGTTATTACTCCCTGTTTCGTCTTGAAATTATAGGATAATTTTTGCCCTTCATATTTCACATTCCCCTGAAACATTAATGGAGTTTGAATAAAACCCTGTTTTTTTGATGAATCAGGTATACCATACGAAATAAGTGTATTTGTATTCCTATCAAATATAATAACCCCTGCCATTAATTTTAAATCTTTGTATTCAAGATTTGCCTTATTGTATAAATATACGGTCTGATTTTCTATATCGAAAATTGCTGAGTCTTCAGCGGAATAATATATTATATCTTCAACATCTGATAAAACCTGTTTTGATGTATCAATTTTGTATCGTGTGGTATCTTTTATTACTAAAGTGTCGGTTTGTGAAAAAGTATTATTGGAAAAAAGAAAAAATAAAAAGTGAAAAAATAAAACTAAAAGATGTTTCTTAAAGAAAGTATATTTTTTATTCGGAAATATTATAATAGTTCTTAGTTCCAAAACAACTAATTTTCGATTGATACAGTGTCTGGTAATTCATTAATATCATCAAGTTTTCTTGGAAACTCTTTTTTTAACTTATCACCTATTGCTTCAATACAATGAATAATTCCATTCTTAAAATTATTATTTCTGAATTCTATAGCCATTCTTTGAACAATTGAATCCCAAAAAATTTGATTAACTTTGGAGTTAATTCCATAATCCGCTACGATTTCAAATAACCGTTCTTTTAATAATATAAAGATAAGAACCCCTGTTCCCTCTTTTGTATCATTCATTTTTAATTTATGAAATTCTTCTAATGCAATCGCTCTCGAAGACAAATTCCTTTGACCATAATTTTTCTTTTTTTTAATACAAAGTCTAATTTCCCCTGAAGTATTTTTCTCTACCTCTGCGATTTTATTTTCAATTTCTTTAATATCCTCTTTTGTTAATATTTTACTAATAAATTTATATTTCATATTTAATTTTTAATTAATTATTTACCAACTACCACTTGCACCTCCCCCACCAAAAGAACCGCCTCCCCCTGAGAAACCACCGCTACTGCCACTTCCCCAGCCACCAGACCTATAATAACCTGAACCGGAAGAACCAGAACCAAAAACAACTCCACCAACCACTGACTTGATAATTCCAATAACAATAATAATAGCCAATACTATAATAAAAATCAAAATGTCTAATAGAACTGAACCGATAGTTTTAAATATGCTTTTTGTTTTACTCTCTGGTTTATATTCACCTTTAGTTGCCGATATTATTGCATCAATTCCTTTTTGAATTCCTTCATAATAATTAGACTTCTGGAATTCTGGCTTTACTTCGTTCTCAATTATCCTTTTACAAAGTGCATCTGGTAATGCACCTTCAAGACCGTATCCAACCTCAATTCGCATTTTCTTATCATTCATTGAAATTAAGAATAGAACACCGTTGTTTTTCCCTTTTTGCCCGATTTGGTTTTTTGTTGCTATTTCGTGAGCGTATTGTTCTATATTTCTTCCACCAAGCGAATTAATGATATATATAACGACTTGATTACTTGTTGAATCTTCAAAAGATTTTAATTTGTCAGCAAGAGTTCTAATTTGAGAATTTGATAATGTATTTGTTTCATCTGTAACATAACTGGTTATCTTTACTGCTTTATTTTGATTTATTGAAGTATTTTCTTGATATTCTTGACTAAAAAGATTAGTGTTTATTAATAATATGAGTAAATAAATAAATGGGAAAAACAAGAAATAAATTTTTTTTTGTTTTTTTAAATTTATTCTTTTAAACATTTATGTTATTAAATTTATATAAATAAAAAAGCGACCTCTAATCTTCTTATTACAGGTCGCTTTTAAAACTTTCTTCAGATTAGCATCAGCCTCCTGCTGCTGTGATTATTTCTTTATCCTTATCTTCAAGTTTTTGAATAGCATACCTTCTTTCGGAAATTTTTGCCCTGTTAATCTCATCGAATATATCAACCATCATATTATATTTCATTTTTCTGTCGAATCTGAGAAGTAATACAGTATTTTCATTTTGAGCATAACGGTTTTCAATTTTTGTTGCGACCTGTTTTACATCTATTTTTTCAGGTGCTGTTTCAGAACCGTCAGGATTTCCGTATGATATATATATGTTTCCTTTTTCAGATACTCTTAGAAACATAATTACATCGGCTGCAAGTTTTACCCTGTCCTTAGTTACATCTCCCTTTGGTAAGTTTATATTCATTAATTGTGGTGCAGATAAAGTGGTCGTCAACATAAAGAAGGTTAACAGCAACATAATTACATCAACCATAGGTGTCATATCTATTCTTACACCAGTTACTTTTGGTTTTTTATATTTTTTACCACCCCGTTCCTGACCAGTGTCCGGGGCGCCTACATCTGTACCTGCCATTTTTAGTTCTCCTTTTTAAAGTTTTTCTACTATTCTTCTTTCTTCTCGTGTCGTATTAATGTTACAAGCGAAAATACCTTAGTATTAGTTTCATTAAATGAAGTCATTAAATCTTCTATGACACCATAATCAGTATCTTTATCGGCTTTAACTATAATTTTATACTGTGCTTTATCATTATTATAGAAATTACGAAGTTCTCTCTTTAATTGTCTGATTGCTTCTTCAAACCCGGCTTTGTCATAATATTTTATAGGCCTGGTTACCTCTTTATCTCCTACTTTGCCTGTTGCCTCGTATGATTCAGTCTTACTTGTTGTATCTGGATGATATAATCCTATAGCGAAAGGTGCTCTCTCAGGGTCCTGGACATCTTTACCAAATACATTTTTTCTGATTACATAGTTATCTACATCTACAAATACATCTCCTTTATCTGTAATAGAAAATGTCATAACATCTCTATCGGGAACTTTATTTGTGTCAGTGTATAAAGTTTGAGGTAACGCTACTTCTATAACTTCTGATTCTGCTGCTTTGAATGTTGCAGTTAACATAAAAAATGTTAACAGAAGCATAATCACATCAACCATTGGTGTCATATCAATTTTTATTTCCGACTTTTTAATATCTCTTGTTTTTTTCATATCGTAAGAAAAATTAAGTTTTCAAATGTGGAAGATTATTTGTCTTTCAAAGCAATCAAAGCCAGAATATTGTATGTAGCTTCGTCAATCATATAAGTGATTTTTCCTACTTTTGTTAAGTAGAAGTTATAGAAAATTGTTCCAATAATTGCACCAAAAAGACCAAATGCAGTATTAAATAGTGCTTCAGAAATTCCAGCCGATAGTTCTGCTGCATTTGGAGTTCCTGCGGTAGCAAGTGCTTGGAACGCTCTAATCATACCTACTACTGTACCTAAAAGACCGATAAGAACTGATACCGAAGCAAGGGTTGCAAGTGCTGATAAATTAGTGTTTAATAGTGGCAATTCAAGTCCCATTGCTTCTTCAATTGCATTTCTTACATCCATTAGTTTTTCCTCTGCATTCATATTCTTTTCAGCTGCAAGTAATTGATATCGCTCCAGCCCTTGTTTTATTATATTTGCAATTGAGCCTTTCTGCTTATCACAAAGAGCAATTGCTTCTTCAATGTTGCCATCTCTAAGAGCAAGTTGAATATTTTTTAAGAAGGGTTCAATATTTCCTTTCCCTTTTGCTTTTGCAAGTGAAAGTCCCCTTTCTACTGCGTAAGTAATAACCATAAAACTTACAGTCAGTAAGAAAATAAGAACAGGACCGCCCTTATATGCGGCACCTAAAAGATTTGCAGGTGTATTTTTAGTTTCCGGGTCTTTAAAATATGCAGGATTCCCGAACCATAAGTAATATATCAATGCAGACACGATTAATGCAATGATAATTAGTACAGTTGAAAATAAACCGGATTTTTTCATTTGGTTTAACCTCCGATAGCTTTAATTATTAAATAAGTTAATTTTTATTTTGTGAAAAACTTCTGACTGCTTCATCTTGATTTGAATATGCGTCAAAAATTAAAGACAATTTTGTTATTACAAATAAATTTTCTAAGTTTTTACTTAACTGGCAAAGTACTATTTTACCTTCTCTTTTTGCATAATTAGCATGTGCAGATATAAGAACCCCAAGTGCTGTGCTGTTTAAATAAATAACATCACCAAGGTCTATTATCAGTTTTTTATTTCCTTCATCTGCATATTTTTTAATTGTATCTCTTAATTCATCTGTTTCATCCCCTCCGATAAAATTTCCTTTAGGTTCAATAATGACAATACCAGCCTCTTTAATTTCTGTGGTTTTTATTTTTGAAGCCATATAATTTTTTTATTAAAATAATTATATAAAAATATAGTATATATTTTTAAATTGCAATAAAAATTTAACTTTAAATTTTTTTTAATCAAAATTTAATATTTTTCATTATTTCTGAAATGATATTCTCATTTATCTCATTAATTTCTCCAATACCATTAATTTCTATAATTTTTTTGCCATTCTCTTTATAATAATCTAATACTTTGGATGTTGTCTCCTTGTATATAATCAAGCGTTTCTTTATAATCTCCTCACTATCATCACTTCTGCCTCTTAATAAAAGTCTTTTCAAAATCTCTTCATCATTAACATTTAAATAAATAATAATAATATCCTGTAAATTCAATGATTTAAGTATATCATCTAATGCTATCGCCTGGTTAACTGTACGGGGATATCCGTCAAGTATAAATCCTTTATCTTTTATATTATTTCTCAATGCATCACTTATTATTTCATTCATTACATCATCAGGTACAAGTTCGCCTCTGTCAAGAATATTTTTTACTTTTTTCCCGAGTTCTGTATCTCTTAAAGTTAAGTCCCTTAAATAATTTCCTGTTGAGAAATGGAACAAATTCATCTTTTGGGATAGCAATTCTGCCTGAGTTCCTTTTCCCACACCCGGTGGTCCGAAAATTATCAATTTATACATAATGAATTTAAATTTTATTTTGCTTATAATTCTCAGCAGCAAGTTGACCGCATGCAGCATTAATATCTAAACCATTACTTTTTCTTAAATTAACTGTTACCTTTGCTGTTCTTAATTTTGAAATAAAATCATATAAATCATTTTCTGTTTCTTTACTTTTCAATACTAATATATTATTTTGTTTAGTTGGGTGATACCTTATTACATTTATGTTGCTTGGTATCATTTTTGATAACTTTGTAATTCGTTTAATATCTTCAGTTTTGTCATTTATATTTTTCAGATATATATATTCATAAGTAATTTTTGTCTTTGTTTTTCTGTAAAAATATATTAACTCTTTGTAAATTTCTGCTAACTTATTCTTTTTTGAAGCAGGAATCAGCTTTTCTCTGATTCCATTGTCTGTTGAATGTAAGGAAAGGGCTAACTTAATTTTTCTTATTTCCCTGTTTTCGTTCAGAGAAATATCGTCAGCAAATTTCTTTATAGTGCCTTTTAAACCTATTGTTGAAACTGTAATTTTATCAGAGTTAATACCTAATCCTTCTTTTGAGCAAAGAATTTTTATAGACTTTAAAAAATTATTATAGTTCAAAAATGGTTCACCCATTCCCATATAAACAATATTTGTGGGTTTGACATTTTCCATTTTTATTATTTCGTAAATTTGTAACAGAATTTCGCTTGTTGATAAATTTTTTTTAAAACCGAAGTATCCGGTCGCACAAAAAATACAACCGACATTGCATCCTGACTGTACGGAAACACAAATAGTAATCCTGCCTTTTTCTTCCATCAGGACTGTTTCAACGGGTATTTTATTTTGTGATAATTCAAAAAGAAATTTCTTTGTTTTGTTTATTGTAGATTTCTTAACATCAATGAGATTTATTTTTGGAATGAAAAATTGTTCATTGAGAAATTTTCTTAATGATTTGGGAATATTGCTTATTTTATCAAAATTAGTTAATAAATTTTTATGGATTGCTCTGAATATCTGATTAGCCCTGTATTCTTCTATGTGATTATTATTTAAAATTAATTTCAGCTCCTCTAAAGAATAATTATAGATGTCATTATTCATTTATGCAAAATGTTTAAATAATTCTATTTTAGCAACTAAAATCGGATTTTTAGTTTTTTATATTCATAAAATTAATTATTTTAGTTTATTAAGATTTTATAACATTTTCTAAATGAGTTTAGACCTATCAGTTTTAAATCCTGAGCAAAGAAAAGCTGTTGTCAATATTGAAGGACCGTGTATGATTATTGCTGGTGCCGGAAGTGGTAAAACCCGTGTACTGACTTATAAAATTGCGTATTTAATTGATTCAGGAATTAGTCCTTATGAAATATTAGCGTTGACTTTTACTAATAAAGCAGCAGGGGAGATGAAGCAACGCATAATAAATCTTACAGGGGATAACGCACAAAAAATCTGGATAGGTACCTTTCATTCAATTTTTGCAAGGATTCTTAGAAATGAAGCAGATAAACTTGGATTTAGCAGAAGTTTTTCCATCTATGATGACGATGAATCAATTTCACTTATTAAAAAAATAATGCTCGAAGAACAGATATCAACTGAAAAATACAATCCATATGCGATACAAAGTGTTATAAGTAAATTAAAATCAGAAATAATTTTACCAAAAAATTTTGAACCTAACATTAAAAGTCCGTTTGAAAAAGTAGTTAAAGAAATTTATTCAAAATATCAGAAATACCTCATTGATAATAATGCAATGGATTTTGATGATCTGCTGATTAAACCAATAGAATTATTCAAGATATATCCTGAAGTTCTTAACAGATATCAGGAAAGGTTTAAATTTGTTTTAGTAGATGAGTATCAGGATACGAATCGTGCTCAATATATCGTTTTGAAATTACTTAGTGAAAAGTATCTTAACATATCTGTTGTAGGTGATGATGCTCAATCAATATACAGATGGCGAGGTGCAAAAATAGAAAATATTTTTGATTTCCAAAAAGAATTTAAGAAAGTAAAATTATTCCGTTTAGAACAAAATTATCGTTCCACAAAAATGATACTTGCTCTTGCTGATGATATCATAAAGAAAAATAATAAAAAGATTGATAAAAATTTATGGACAGCAAATAAGGTTGGAGATAAGGTACATATTATTGAAATGATATCTGATAGAGACGAAGCATTTAGGGTAGCGAAACTGATAAAAGAAGAAATTCATTCAAGGAAAATAAATTTCAAGGACATTGCAGTTCTATATAGAACAAATGCTCAATCCCGCTCATTCGAAGAGACTTTTAGAAATAGTTCCATCCCTTACAATATTGTAGGTGGTATTAAATTTTATCAAAGAAAGGAAATAAAAGATATATTATCTTATCTCAGAATTATAGCAAATTTGAACGATAATGAAGCTTTAATTAGAGCACTTAATTTGAAAGAAGGTATTGGAAAGACAACAATTGAAAAAATTCAACAAATTGCAAAGAAAGATAATATAAACCTTTTTCAGGCACTTGAAAAGGTAGGTTCTTATGATAATATTAAAAGTGGAGTCAGAGGAATACTAATTAAATTTTTAGAGTTGATAAAAAAATATGTTACACTTAAAAGTGAACTTAAAGTTCACGAATTTGTTAGTGGTTTAATAGATGAAATAGGAATTATTCCAAAACTGAAACTTGAAAATACATCTGAAGCTGATGAAAGAATAAATAATATTCAGGAGTTTAAATCAGCTGTTAGAGAGTATTATGATACGAATGAAAACCCGACTTTAGAGGGTTTTTTAGAACAAGTGTCATTAATTTCAGACATAGATGAACTTGATGAAAAGAAAAATGCTGTTACTTTAATGACTGCTCATTCAGCTAAGGGGCTTGAATTTGAAGTTGTTTTTATTACAGGTATGGAAGATGGTCTTTTCCCGGTTAGTAGTTCCTGTAACAGTGAAGAAGAACTGGAGGAAGAACGGCGTTTATTTTATGTTGCAGTAACAAGAGCAAAAGATAAATTGTATATTACACATTCAAATCAAAGGTATAGACATGGTGAATTAAGCTATCAGTTAAAATCAAGATTTATAACTGAAATATCTCAGGGTGTGTATGATAAAAATATAATTTATGAAAAATTTTCCAAAAATAGATTCTTTATAAATCATTCTGCCCCCTCCATATTGTTACCTGCTTCAAAGAAAAAAGAAAAAACTAAAAGTAAAGCCCGTTTAATTATTTATGATAATAATAAATATGATTCTTTTTCAGATATCAGGGAAGGTATAAGAGTTTTTCACGACACTTTCGGTAGCGGGGTAGTGCAATCTGTTATAGGTAATGGTATGGAAAAAAGAGCAGTAATTTTATTTAATGATTTTGGTGTAAAAAAAATTGTTTTAAAATACGCTAAATTGCGTGTAATGGATAATTAAATAAGGAGAAATAAAATTGGAATGGATTAAAGAGTTCTTTGAATCTATCTATGATGTTCAAAATTTAATCAGAACTGTTGGATACATTGGTTTATTTGCAATAATTTTTGCGGAAACTGGAATACTTGCCGGGTTCTTTTTCCCGGGCGATTCTCTTCTTGTTACTGCTGGTTTATTTGCTGCAAAAGGAGATTTGAATATCTATTTTTTAAATTTACTCTTAATTCCTGCTGCAATTATTGGGGATGCCGTTGGTTACTGGATTGGTCATAAATCAGGTCCACTATTATTTAAAAAAGAACAATCATTCTTCTTCAGGAAGGATTATTTAATTAAGACGAAAAATTTTTATGATAAATATGGTGGTATTACGATAGTGCTTGCAAGATTTATGCCTATAATCAGAACTTTTGCTCCAACAGTTGCTGGTATTGCACAGATGCGTTATATTGATTTTTTTAAATATAATGTTTTTGGTGGCATTCTTTGGGTATTATCTATGACACTTACAGGATATTTTCTTGGAAGTGTTATACCGAATATAGAAAAGCATATTGAATTAGTAATTGTTATTGTTGTGTTTTTATCAATATCACCGGCAATCTATAAATATATATCCCATAAAATAAAGCAGAAAAAAAAATCCGCAGCATAATTTTTTACTTGCTTTTTAATTTTATTGTTTTTATTTTGGAAACGATTAGAACTTTTATTGTTTCCTATGTAACCATATATAATAGATGATTGATATAAGAGAAAATATAATTTTATTTGCAAGGGAGACTTTCTTCAGTAATGGCTTTCATAAAGTTTCAATGGAGTCTATTTCCTCCGGTTTACAAATAAGCAAAAAAACCCTATATAAACATTTTCCATCTAAGGAATCATTGCTTGAGGAAATTATTAACAGAGAGTTGAATAATGCTGCTAATGCACTTAATAACATTATTAATTCAGATAAGAATGTAGTGGAAAAAATTATTGGCATATATGAATATTATATGAATGCGGTATCAAAATATAGTAACTTATGGTTTAAAGATTTAAGAGTTCATGCACCTAAATTATGGGAGAAGATTCACAGCTTTGAAGTTTGTAATATTTATTCAAGATTGAGAGACTTAATTGAAGAGGGAAAAAAGGAAAATCTGATAAATAGAGAGCTACCTTCTGAATTAATTATTCATGCAAGCAATGCTATTACGCACTCTCTTTTAGTTCCAAGCATTATAGTTCCTCAGGAATATTCGATAAAAGATTTAATCAAGTTTATTTTTAATTTTCAGCTAAATGCTATATTAAATGACAAAGGTAGAAAAGTATATAACAGAATTGCTAAATCGCATTTACAAAAAGATGTAAGAAAAAAATCAAAAAATATTAAAAAAAGGAAAAAATATTCTAAAAATGTATAAGAAATTAATTTTTATATTTATATTTTGTATTTTAACTTCCTCCTATGGACAGGAGGTTAAAGTTTTTACATTGAGGGAAGCAATTAGTGAAGCATTTAGAAATAATACTGATTTAATTAATGCAAGATATGATAAATTAATTGCAGATTATAAAGTTACACAAACTTATAATGAAAGCTTACTCCCCTCATTAAATGTAAGTTCGATATATTCAAGAGCATTTAAGAAACAAGTATTCGATATATTTGGTCAGAAGATTGAAATAGGTTCAGATAATACCATTAATACAACTTTTGAGTTATCTCAGCCAATCCCTGTACTTGGGACTCCAATTTTTCAGGGGATTAATATAGCTAAGTACTATTCAAGACTATCAAGTGAAAATGTAAATGCAATTGAAACAAAAGTTGCAACTGAAGTTAAAAAATCATTCTTAAGTGTTCTGTTTCTCAAAGAAGTTGTTGAGGTGAATAAAAAATCGCTGCAAAATGCACAGGATAATTTGAATGTTGTGGAAATTAGATATAGAAATGGCACGGTAACAGAATTTGATTATTTAAGGGCGAAAGTAAAGGTCGAAAGTATTAAACCAGAATTATCAAAAGCTGAGAATAATTTAACTTTGAGCAAGAAAAGTCTTAAAAATACTATTGGTTTAAAGACTGATGAAGAAATTGATGTAGTTGGTAGTCTTATATATGACAGCGCAGAATTTATTATGAGTATAGATGAAATAATTGATAAGATGATTGATAATAATGTTTCATTACGATTATTAAGGATAAATAGACAAATTAATGAAGAACTTCTTTCTATTGATGAAGCTAATTATCTTCCAAAATTTTATTTATTCGGACAGTATAGTATTTATGCAGCTGAAAATGATAAGAGAAATTTTTTTAAGTATAGATATTATAATGTTATAAATGCGGGGATTGGAATGGCATGGAACTTTAATTTATTTTCAAACCCTTATAAAAAAAGTCAGTCAATTTTAGAGATTAAAAAAACCGATGAACAAATAAATGATATAAGAGAAAAATTAAAAATACAAGCTCAAAGTATTATATTAAGAATAGAAGACGCTAAGAAACGAATTAAAGCACAGAACGAAACAGTTAAATTGGCGGAAAGAGGCTATGAACTTGCGAAAATTAGCTTTAATAATGGGGTTATTAATCAAATTGATGTATTGGACGCGGAGTTGATTTTAACACAGAGTAAACTTGCATATCTTCAAGCTGTATATGAATTTTTAATTGCAAAAGCAGAACTTGAAGGATTATTAGAAATTAAATGAAGTTAATTTATTCATATATGAAAAAAATATATTTATTTATTTCGATTCTAGTTCTTATACTGTCAATTATTTCTTGTGGAAAAAAGAAAGAACAACCTGTTGTCGAGAAAAAAATCCAGGCAGTAAAAATTATGGAGATTAAAGAAGAACCTTTTGAAGAAGTATATAATGCTATTGGTGTTGTGAAAGCATATAATTATGGTAAGTTGTCTGCCGAGGAAGGTGGTATTATTACTTATATAAAAGAAAAAGGTAGCAGGGTAAGAAGAGGAGAAGTTGTAGTTCGGCTATTGAAGGAAACTGATATTGCTATGTATGAACAGGCAGTAGCTCAATATAATTTAGCTAAGGATAATTATGAAAGAATACAAAAATTATATCTTGAAGGTGCTGCTACTGAACAACAATTTACTACTGCTGGTTTACAACTTGATGTTGCGGAGAAATCTGTTAATGTATATTTAAAAAGACTTAGCAAAGGTTTTATCAGGTCTCCAATTAGCGGTGTGGTTGATGCTAAAATTATGAATAAAGGAGAAATGGCTGTACCTGGTACACCTGTAATTAGTATTGTTGATATATCAAGGGTCAAAATCAATGCAGGTATTCCTGAACGTTTTATAGAAAATATTAAAATAGGTAAAACAGTTAAAATTACTTTCGAGGATTTTCCAGGTGAAGAATTTTCTGGGAAAATCAGCTATGTTTCTCCTACTATTAATCCTCAATCAAGAACCATAGAAGTAGAAGTGGTTATTAATAATCCATCAGGAAAATTAAAGCCTGAAATGTCAGCAAAACTTGAGATTACGAAATCTTTTATTAATAATGCTATTGTATTAAGGCAAGATTATATTATAGATAATGTTGAAGAAAAATATGTATTCGTTCTTGAAAATAATATTGCAAAAAAACGAATTCTAAAACTTGGTGATAGAACTGATAATAGAGTAGTTATTATTGATGGTTTATTACCTGGAGATAAGTTAATTTATGAAGGTTTTCAGTATTTAAATGATGGTGATGAAGTGCAGGTTATCAATTAATTTTGAAGTTTATTTTTTTATGTCTAAAGAAAAAAATAAGTTTATATTATGAATTTTTTTAAAACAGTTGTAACAAACAGGGTTACTATATATATATTAGTTTTAATTATAGTTGTAGCAGGTGCTATTTCTTATATTGGTCTTCCAAGAGAAGCTACTCCATCAGTAAAAATTCCCTATATTTTTGTCTCTTGTGCATATCCCGGTGTATCACCGGAGGATATAGAAAATCTTGTTACTCAGGAGTTAGAAAAGGAAATTAAAGGTATTAGTGGTGTAAAAAACATTACATCAGTATCAAGGGAAAATTTTTGTTCTATTGCAGTTGAGTTTGATATAAATATTGATATAGATGATGCAATGCAAAAGGTAAGAGATAAAGTTTCAATAGCAAAGACAAAATTACCGAAGGATGTAAAAGAACCAGTTATAACGGAAATAAATTTTTCAGAGTTACCAATGCTATATGTTAATGTTACTGGAAATTTAGGGTTATGGAAGGAAAAAGAAATTGCAGAGAATATTAGTGATAAAATTGAAGAATTACCTGGCGTACTTTCTGCTGATGTTGTTGGAGGTGTTGATAGAGAAATAAAGGTAGATGTTGACGCAAACCTTTTGAAGCATTACAACTTAACCTTTAATGATATATCAAGTGCAATAGAAGCAGAGAATTTAAATATTCCCAGTGGTAAAATTGATATAGGAAAATCAAGTTACCTTGTAAGAGTACCGGGTGAGTATAAAGATCCGGAATTAATTAAGAATATTTTAATAAAGAAATTTTCAAATAATGCAATTTATATAAGAGATGTTGCAAATGTTACTTATGATTATGCTGATAGAAAGACCTTTTCCCGTACTAATGGAGATGAGAGTATCACAATAGTAGTTAAAAAGAAAGCCGGGGCTAATGTGATTCAAATTGCGAATGATATTAAATCTATGCTTGAAGATAATAAAGACCTCGTCCCGGAAGGTGTTAAGGTTAGTTATACTGGTGATATTTCTAAATTCATAGTCAATACTGTTCACGAGCTTGAAAATGGAATTATCACTGGAATGCTACTTGTAACTTTGGTTTTGTTTTTCTTTCTTGGTTTTAAAAATGCAATATTAGTTGCTACATCAATACCTTTTTCATTTTTAATCTCATTTTCTGTTCTTTCAATGATGGGTATAACCTTAAATATGGTAGTTTTATTTACTCTTATTGTTGTACTTGGAATAATTGTTGATGATGCAATTGTGGTTATTGAAAATATTTATAGATTACAAGAAACACAGGATATTGACCCATTAAACTCTTCGATTTTAGGACCAAAACAAGTTGTTTTTCCAGTAATAATTGCAACTCTTACTATTATCGCTTCATTTTTCCCGTTATTATTTTTCCCTGGTATTGTCGGAGATTTTATGAAATATGTGCCAATTACTCTGATTATTTGTCTTTTTTCTTCTCTTTTTGTTGCGATGATTATAAGTCCGGTTCAAGCTTCAATATTTATACATTATAAAAAAGATAAAGAAAAAAAAGAGAAAAGAAAGTTTAAACCCGTTTATAAATTTCTTGAATTATTTAATACAAAATTTTTTGCTTCTTCTCTTAAGATTTACGAGAGAGTTGTAAGAAAAGCATTAAGATACAGAAGAACAACCATTTTAATTACTATACTTTTACTTTTCTTTGTTTTTATTCTTTATGGCATTCTTGCACTTGGTGTTGAGTTTTTCCCGAAAATCGAGCCTCAACAAGTCAATATTAACATTAATACACCAGTTGGAACAAATGTATATACAACAAATGAAATAACAAAATTAATTGAAGAACATATTCCAGAATTAACTGATATTGAATATGTTGTATCAAATGTGGGTTCTTCAAATAATCCACTTGATTTTACTGGAGAAGGCATACCAAACAAAAGTGTTATCTCAGTCAATTTTGTAGATAAAGAGTTAAGAGAGCAAAATTCTTTTATCAGTGCAAATCAGATTCGTCAGTCTATAAAAGGGTTGACCGGAGGAGCAGAAGTGGAACTTGAAGAAAGAGAGATGGGTCCACCTATTGGCAAACCCGTTAATATAGAACTCTCGGGATATGATTTAAAAGAATTAGGAAGATATACTGATGAAATAAAAAACCTTATCAAAGACATTCCGGGACTTTCTGACCTGAAAGATAACTATGATGAATCAGTTCCTGAAATAAAGGTAACAGTAGATAGAGAAAAAGCGTCTTTCTATGGTTTAAATACGGCTATAATTGGCAATACAATAAGAACCGCAATTAATGGATATGTTGCAACAAAATATAGATATAGAGATAAAGAATATGATATTATTGTTAGGTTGAAAAAAGAACAGCGAAATAATGTTGAATATTTATCCAACTTATATATAAGTGATAAAAATGGTAATAAGATACCAATTTCTTCAGTTGCGAAAGTTGATTTTTCAGGTGGGATTGGTACAATTTCAAGAAAAAATTTGAAAAGAGTTGTTACAATAACAGCTAATGCTGTTGGACGACTTGGTACTGACGTATTAAAAGATGTAAAATCAAAATTAAAAGATTTAAAATTACCTGAAAATTTAAATATCAGTTATACTGGTCAGGAAGAACAACAAAAAGAAACTTCTGATTTTCTATCTAAAGCACTTGTTATTTCTTTATTATTGATATTTTTCTTCATTGTTATTGAATTCAATTCTATAAGAACACCAATGATTATTATGGTTTCTGTATTATTATCTATCATTGGTGTTATGATAGGCTTAATGGTAACAAATACTCCTTTTGGAATTGTGATGACCGGGGTGGGTATTATTGCTCTTGGTGGTATTGTTGTTCGTAATGCTATATTATTGCTTGATTTCCAAAAAGTATTAGTTAGGGAAGAAGGATTATCAAGAGATGAAGCATTAGTAAAAGCAGGTTTAATTAGAATGAGGCCAATATTTTTAACTGCTTCAACTACTATCCTTGGAATTTTACCGCTTGCTTCCGGAGTTGATTTTGATTGGCGTTCTTTTAGTTGGGTTATTGGTGGTCAAAATTCAGTTTTCTGGCGTCCTATGGGTGTTGCTATTATTTTTGGTCTAATGTTTTCTACTTTTTTAACTCTTGTTATTGTTCCTGTCATTTATTCTTTGGTTGATGATGGAATAAGGAAAGTTTTCAGAAGAAACAAAAAATAAAAAATAAATTCTTATTATTGTTTTTTTAAAGTTATCAGTGGGAAAATAACTAATAAATAAATATTTTTTCTGATTTGTGTAAAAAATCAAAGTCTTACCAGATTCTTAATTATATTGATATAATATTATAAAAACAATATATTTGAACCTTTATAATATTTAGATATTATGTCAGAAATTAATTTAAAAGCGCAAAAGCGAGTAGAACTAAAAAAAACCACTTCAAAAGCACTCAGAAAAAAAGGTTTAATTCCGGGTATTTTTTATGGAAGAGGTAAGGAAAATATCCCTATTATGATTAGCGAACATTCTCTAAAGCCTGTAATTTTCACTTCTGAGTTTCATATTATTAATCTTGAAATTGAAGGGGATAATCAAAAATACAGTTGCATTTTAAAGGATGTTCAATTCGAACCATTAAAGAATAGACCTATTCATTTTGATTTGTTTGAATTACATGCTGGAGAAAAAATTACCTTTGAAATTAATGTAGTTTTAAAAGGGTTAGCAGTAGGTGTTAAAGATGGCGGTTTAATTCAGCATTCCTTACATAAATTAGAAATACAATGTTTACCTCAATCAATACCTCCGAATATTGAAATTGATATTACAAATCTTGGTATTGGCGATTCAATAAAAGTATCTGATATAAAAATTGAAGGTGTTGAAATACTCAATGATGAAAATGCAGCAATAGTTAGTGTCATACCACCAAAAGCAGAAAAAGTACCTGAAGCAGAAGCTGTAGAAGAAGAAGTAAAAGAACCAGAGGTAATTTCAAAAGGAAAGAAGGAAGAAGAAGAGTCATCTTAATGTATTCTGTAAAGATTTTATTTTTAATATAAAAAATAAAATACATCATTGAAACTAATTGTAGGGCTTGGTAATCCCGGAAGTGAATACTATCTAACGAGGCACAACGCTGGTTTTTTAGCAATTCAATATTTTTGTGAGTATTTGGGGGTATCACTAAAACCCGGTAGAGGGGATTGGTATGGAATTGAGCTTAAGCATAAAGGTGAAAAATTTTACATAATGAAACCAACTACTTTTATGAATGCAAGTGGTAATGCAGTCTTGGATTTTGTTAATAAAAAGAAGATTAATTTATCGGATATACTTATTGTGTATGATGATTTCCAGCTGCCACTTGGTACAATACGAATCAGAGCAAAGGGTAGTGATGGAGGACATAAGGGGCTTGCAAGTGTAATTTATTCTTTAAACTCTCTTGAGTTTCCACGCATGAGAATAGGGATTGGTACAGGAGAATGTGTGTCTATGGATAATTATACAGATTTTGTCCTTTCAAAGTTTTCCGAAGATGAATTAGAAAAAATGAAATCATTAATGCCGTATATTAAAGATGCTATTTTATGCTTTATTGATGAAGGAATATATAGCGCAATGAATAAATTTAATAAAAATTTTTTTGAACCTGAAGAGAACAAAAGTTTATAGATATATTTATATTTTAAAAATTTAAAACATTAGTATATGGAATTAATACTAATTTTCGGTGTAAGTATTTTTGCTCTGCTTTTTGCAATTTATCTGATAAAAAATGTAATGAAAAGGGATACCGGGTCAGAAAAAATGATGTCTATTTCAAATGCTATCAAAGAGGGAGCAGAAGCTTTTCTTAGAAGACAAAACAGAACCATAATTTATCTTGCTATTATTGTTGCAATACTTGTATTTCTTTTATATAAAGTACAGAGACCTGAACAAGCTCTGTGGGCTTCTTTGTCATTTATATTTGGAGCTTTATCCTCTGTAAGTTCTGGTTATATAGGTATGTGGATATCTATCCGTTCTAATATCAGAACTGCTGCTGAAGCAATGAAATCTTTAAATGGCGCTTTACAAACTGCTATTAGAGGTGGTGCTGTATCAGGATTATTTATTGTTGCTCTTTCATTATTCGGAGTAGTTGGTTTATTTGCTATCGCAAAATACTTTAGCACAATTGAGGTAAGTGATATTCCCATTTATATTGCAGGGTATGGTTTCGGAGCAAGTTTTGTTGCCTTATTTGCTCAATTAGGTGGTGGAATTTATACAAAAGCTGCAGATGTTGGGGCAGACCTTGTGGGAAAAGTAGAAGCGGGAATTCCAGAAGATGACCCAAGAAACCCTGCTGTTATTGCTGACCTTGTTGGTGATAATGTTGGTGATTGTGCTGGTCGTGGAGCCGATTTATTTGAATCTACTGCTGCTGAAAATATTGGTGCTATGATTCTTGCTGCAATGCTATACAAAGCAAATGTAGCTACAAATATTATCAAAGATGTTCCGGAAATCTTGCTTGCAGTGATTCTTTTCCCGATGGTGGCAAGGGCTTTTGGATTAATTTCTTCTATTGTTGGTGTTATGGTTGTAAGGACCAAAGAAGATGAAGACCCTATGAAAGCACTTAATAGAGGTTATTATGTTACTTCTATTCTTGCTATGATTGGTTTTGGTATTGCTACATATTGGACTTTTGGGACTGGCCAAATTGCTGAAGTTGCTCCTTCTGCCTGGTGGCATTTTTTCCTTTGCGGTGTTATTGGTGTTTTAACTTCTGTAATGTTTTTATGGATTACTCAATATTATACTGAATATAAATATTCGCCTGTTAAATCTATTGCAGAAGCATCTAAAACTGGTCCCGCAACCAATATTATTGCCGGTGTTTCTGTAGGTTTCGAATGTGTAGCAATTCCATCAATTGTTATTGCAGTTGCAATATTTACTTCTTATACACTTGGTAACACAAGTGGATTGTTGAATGCTGGTTTTTTTGCTACTGCTGTTGCTACTATGGGTATGCTTGGACCTGCTGCTTATGTACTTGCGATGGATACATTCGGTCCTATTACAGATAATGCAGGTGGTATTGTAGAAATGTCCCAACTTCCACAGGAAATAAGGAAGAAAACCGATAGATTAGATGCTATTGGAAATACAACAAAAGCACTTACAAAAGGATACGCAGTTGGTTCTGCAGCATTGGCTGCATTTCTTCTATTCCAGGCTTTTATTGTCGAAGTTGAACACTATGGGAAAAGTATTGGTTTCAAACTTGAATCAGTTGATGTTTCAACCCCAGGCGTATTTATTGGAGCGCTTATGGGGGCTATGTTAGTATTTTTATTCTCTGCATGGGCTATAAAAGCAGTTGGTAGAGCGGCTCAAGCAATAATCCAGAATGTAAGAAAGCAGTTTAAGGAAAAACCCGGTATATTAGAAGGCTCTGAAAAACCAGACTATGGTGAATGTGTTGATATTGTAACAAAGGCAGCGTTAAGAGAAATGGTTAAACCAGGTTTACTTGTTGTTTTAATGCCCGTAGTTGTTGGTTTTATCTTCAAATTACTATACAATGCCAAAGTTGGAGATATGAGAATCTCAGAATCTTCTGGCGCTGAAGTTGTTGCTTCTATGCTTCTTATTGGTACGATTGTTGGTGTTGTTGCAGCATTATTTTTAAACAATTCTGGTGGTGCCTGGGATAATGCAAAAAAATATATAGAACTTGAACCAAGCGATCCACAAAGAAATATGGGGAAAGGTTCAGAAAGACATAAAGCAGGTGTTGTTGGTGATACTGTTGGGGATCCATTTAAGGATACTGCCGGACCTTCTCTACATGTCTTGATTAAATTACTTTCTACTGTTACCCTTGTATTAGCACCATTATTTATTTAAATCTATAGAATAAATTTTTTAATAAAAAATAAAACCCTTTTGTAAAAAATACAAAAGGGTTTTTAATTATTAATTTTAAAAATCTTATCTGCTGTAATTCATAATATCTTCAATCTCTTCTACTTCAAGTGGAATATTTTTCATTAAGTCATCAATACCAGTATCAGTAATTACAACATCATTTTCCAATCTTACCCCGATTCCTTCTTCTCTTATATATATACCCGGTTCACAGGAGAAGACCATACCGGGTTCAAGGGTTCTATAAACATCTCCAACATCGTGAACATCAAGACCTAAGAAATGAGAGACATTATGCATAAAGTATTTTTTAAATGCGGGCCAATTCGGGTCCTGATTTCTTATATCATCCATAGTTAGCAAGCCAAGGTCAACTAACTCTTTTTCCATATTTTGTTCACAGTACTTTTGTAATTCCTGAATTGACTTACCAGGTTTCATTTCCTTCATCTGTGCTTTCATTACTCTTAAACATGCATTATAAACATCCTTTTGTCTTTTAGTATATCTACCATTGACAGGTACTGTTCTGGTTAAGTCTGAGTTATAATTTGCATATCCTACTCCTACATCGATAAGTAATAAGTCACCATCTTTGCAAATTTTATCATTTTCTATATAATGCAAAACGCAAGCATTGGGACCTGAAGCAATTATTGGAGAATAATCGGCAAAGCCCGCACCATTACGAATAAATTCATGTGCAAACTCAGCTTCTACTTCATATTCCATAACACCAGGTTTTAGAAATCTCAATACCCGTCTAAATGCTAAATCTGTTATATCGCATGCTTTCTGTAAAAGTTCAATTTCATATTTTGATTTTATTGCCCTGATCTTATGCATTATTGGTGCAAGTCTCATATAATTGTGTAAGGGATATTCTTCCTTACATCTCTTTATAAATCTGGCATTTCTCGTTTCCACTTCTATAACCGCTCTTTTATGTTCATTAGTATTCAGATAAACATTTTCACATTCACACATTACGGTTCTGAATATTTTTTCAAACTCCGATAACCAGCAAACATTTTCAATTCCTGTCAATTCTTTTGCTTCTTCTTTTGTGAGTTTTTTACCTTCCCAGGTCATAATTGTCTCATTTGTCTCGCGAAGAAAAAGTACTTCTCTGTTCTTTGGTTCTTTTGAGTCTGGATACAATAATAATATTGTTTCTTCCTGTTCTACTCCTGTTAAATAAAATATATCACTATTTTGTTTAAACTTCATCGTACCGTCTGAATTTGTTGGCATAATATCATTTGAGTGTATTATGACAACCGAATTTGGTTTAAGATGATTTCTTAATCTTTTTCTGTTTTCAATGAAAAGTTGACTGTCAATTTTTTGGTATCTCATAAGCTAAATATTTAATTATTAAGTTGAATTAAACTTAACGAATTTTGTTTCTACATTCAAGTAGAGAAACGCAGTATATATTTATGTAAATTAATATTATATCAGTAAGCATTGATTATAAAATAATAAGTAAATATTTTGAATAATATGAAATCACTTTCAGAATTTATAAAGTCTTATATTAATGATAATTATGAAGATATAATTGAAAAATTCAGAGAATATGAGAAAATTTTGCTTGACTGGAATAAAAAATTTAATCTTATCTCAAGAAAACAGTCAGGTATTGAAAAAATTATTATTGATTCAATTTTCTTTTTAAGTGATTATAAATTTATTGGCAATGAAAAGGTAATTGATATTGGCTCAGGCGGTGGATTTCCGGGTATTCCTTTAAAAATTATTTATCCCCGACTAAAAATTACCTTATTAGATTCCATTCAAAAAAAAGTAAAAGTGTTAAATGACATTGTCAATAAGTTGAATTTAGCTGATACTGAAACTGTTTGCGCAAGAGCTGAATCGCTTTCAAAAGACATAAAATATAAAAATAAATATGATATTGTTATATCAAGAGCTGTATCTGAATTAAGTAATTTATATAAATGGAGTAAAGATTTTTTAAATTCATCAGGAAAGATGATTTGCATTAAGGGTGGAAATATTAATAAAGAAGTAAATACATTTAGGAAAAATTGCAAATTTAACAATATTGAAATAAAAAGTTATTCATTAAAATCTTTAATACCGAACTATTTAACAGGTGAAGCTGATTGTAGTTCAGATGTGGAAGAATTGAAACATATAATAATTTTAAAATAATAATATGAAACACAAAATTTTCATATCAGGTTTAATTTTACTTTTTTGCATTTTAGATTTTTCATTTGCGCAATTTTATACTCTTTCCGGATATATTTCAGACTCAAAAACTAAATCGAATTTATCATTTGCAACTGTTAAAGTAAAGAACTCATCACAGGGAACTACAGCAGATGATAAAGGCTTTTATATCTTAAAATTAAAACCCGGTAAATATATTATTCATTATTCTTATATTGGTTATTATTCCTTTGAAAAGGAAGTAACAATAGAAAATAAAAATGAAATTTTAGATGTTTCTTTATCCCCTTCAGAGATTTTCACAGAAATAATTGAAGTTTATGGAGAAGATCCTGCCTATGAAATAATAAGAAAAGCAATTAAATACAAAAAAAGTTTCAGGAATAATTTAAAAGAGTATAATTATGATGCTTATACAAAATTTGTCATTCGTTCTAATATAACAGAAAAAGATTCAGCAACTGACCCTGATAAACTTGGTATATTAGGATTACTTGAATCAGAAACGAAAACCTATATTAAAACACCGGATTTAGAGAAACAAATAGTATTATCAAAAAGGGAAAGCGCTAATGTAATTCGCGGATTTGCACTACCTTATATTGTAAATTTTTATGACGAGTTAATTGATTTAGGAACTGTTGAAATTCCCGGACCTGTATCAGATGATGCTTTTGACTATTATGACTACAAACTAAAAAGTAAAACATCAATTGATTCTTTAGTAATTTACAAAATTCAGGTTACTAATAAGTCTGAATTATTTCCCCGATTTTTTGGTGTTATTTATATAATCGATAGTAATTTCGCTTTAAAGAAAGTTGAATTAAATACTAATAGTGCGGTAAATATTAATGGTATAAGTAATTTGACATTCAAACAGAAATTTTCCCCTTTTAATGATTTGAAACAAAATACTTTCTGGCTTCCGACTGATATTCAAATTTATGTAGATGGTGTGTTTTTAGGACTTATAAAAATACAGGGAGAAGTTTTTACAATAGTATCTGATTATAATTTAAATGTTCCCGCACCTGAAGGAACTTTTGATGAATTTATTGTAAAAGTGAACCCCGATGCTAATAAAAAAGATTCTACTTACTGGATTAAAAATCAATTGATTAAAAATACTGAAGAAGAATTAAAGGCTTATAAAAAAATTGAAACTGAAGATAAATTAAAAAGTGGAACAGTTTCATTTAGCCCATCGACAATTAATATTGGTAAAAAATGGAGAATTTATTATTCCGATTTATACAAGTTTAATAAAGTATCCGGTAATGATATTGGACTCAACTTTGAGTATGGAGAATTAAGTGATAAATTCAGATTATCAGGTAAATATGATTATGGCTTTTCTGATAAAGTTCATAAATATGAATTTTTCGGTAAAACATATTTATTAAAAGATGCAAGTTTGTTTCTAAATGCAGGGGTTTATAAAAGATTAAATACACTTTTCTTTTCCCAAACTTCTTTGAATGTCTTTTATAATTCAATTAGCGCATTACTCTTTAAAGAAGATAGTTATGATTATTATTATTCAAGCGGGTTTACATTTTCCGCGCATAAAAGGATTTTCCCACAACTATCTGTTACAGTTGGTTATGTTCATGAAAAGAATGAACCTGCTTATGTAAACACTGACTTCAGTATATTTAGAAAAAGTGAAAAATTTAAGACAAACCCGCCCGTTGTTAATTATTTTAAATCTCTCATTAACTTTGGTGTAAATTTAGACCCAAACTCATTTTATGCCATTGATTGGGGAAATGGCGAAATTAGTTGGTTTAGAAAAACTAATTTTCCTTCAATCAAATTTAATTATTCATTATCAAGTAAAAGCCTTAACAGTGGTTTGGATTTCAGAAAATATCATATTGAAGTATCGGGAGAAAATAAATTTAATATCTTTACAGATTTTTCTTATAAATTAGGTGTAATCCTTTCAAATGGAAATGTTCCTTTACAGGACCTTTCTTACTTTAATGTTACCGGTTTCAGCAATAGTCAATCACTGAATTTTTATTCTATGAAATACAGGGAGTTTTTAGGCGATGAAATATATTATATTAACTTTGAAAATAATTTTAAAAAACTGATTTGGAACAATATACCGGTTTTAAAAAGCTTCGATTTAATCGGATTCTTCAATATGGGTAAATGTAATATTAGTAAAAATAATTTTTTACTTAATAATAATTTCATAGATTTTAAAACTACTTCCGGTTGGTATATGGAAGCAGGTTTTGGATTAGCTAATATTCTAAATGTATTTAGATTGAATTTTTCCTGGAGACTGAATAATTTTTCTGATGGAAATAATTTTAGTATTTTACTGTTCATTAATAACTTAAACTTTTAAAATTACTTTATGAAAAAAATATTTTTTATTTTATTTCTTTTAATTGTTTTATCAGGCATAATTTATTCTTTTAGCAATGGAATTGCAGGCAGAACCTTGAAAAATACTACTGCCGGATGTGGTTCCTGTCATTCTTTCAATACTTCCACCACAGGTGTATTAACTGGTCCTGATACTGTTGTTGTGGGTCAAACTGTTGAGTATGCTATTTCTTTTTCAGGCATTAATACGGGTTTGTATGGTGTAGATATTTCCGCAAAACTCGGTTCTTTGAGCCCAGGTGCAGGTTCGGGGTATTTAAAACTGCTTGATGGAGAACTCGTACAAATTAACGGAATTCAGAGTACTGGTCCGATTCCCTTTAATTATACTGCGCCTGCTAATCCGGGTTCTGATACTCTTTATGCAGTTGTTGATAAAGGATATCCGGGAAGATGGAATTGGGTACCAAGTAAAGGTATTGTTATCAAACCTTCGGTTGGTATTAAAGAGAATAATTCATATCCGAATGGCTTCTATTTAAATCAAAATTATCCAAATCCTTTCAACTGCCAGACTAAAATTACATATTCCATTCCATTTACTTCTATGGTTACTTTAAATGTTTATAACATAGCAGGTATTATTGTTGATAGATTAGTTAGCGAAGAAAAGAAAGCAGGGGATTATGAAATTTTATGGGACTCAAAGAATTTTGCAAGTGGTTTGTATTTTTATAAAATATTTTTAAATGATTTTTCTATTACAAGAAAAATGGTATTAATCAAGTAAAACATCAAAGTTTCGCTAATTAAAAGTCCGATTTCTATATAATTAATTTTGGTAAATAAGTAAATATTTATTAGTTACAATAATTCCCCTTTATTTCTTGTACCGGAGGAGGGACTTGAACCCCCGACCTGCGGATTATGATTCCGACGCTCTAACCAGCTGAGCTACTCCGGCAATACTTATTCAAAAATAAAAATTAAGTTATCTTGTTTCAATATAAAATTTATTGCAAAATAATTTATTTAATTTTATGCCTGTTTGTAAAAAAAATAATGCTAAATTTTTTCAATATGTTTTCAATTATCTGTTTTTCTGCTTACTAAATGTGATAAATATTTTCATTACTTGAAGTGGTAAATTCTGTTATTTTTAGGTTATTAGTAGTAAATATAAAATATTTTAAAAAATTTATTTTGGTGTTGAATTTTAAATTTATTTATATTTTATTTATGCATACAATAAAAACTTGTATGCAATTTAAATTAATTAACCTAAAAATTAAAAATGGGAGAAAAAAAATGAGACTATTTCTAACTTCTCTTCTTGTGTTAATGGTAGTTTTCTCATTTGGTGTAAATGCACAGGACCAACCTTCTACAGGGCTTGCTCCTTATATTGATTCACCAAATAAGAATATAGTACCAAATCCTGGCATTAGTCCGGATTACTGGAATAGTAGAGCATTTGGATATAAAGCATATCCAACGCCTACGAACTGGTTTAAAATGTTTTTAAATGCTCCTGGTACTCTCACGGCAATTGGAACTGATGCCGGGAACTTTGTAACCGCTGCAAGCTTTGCACCGGGTGGTTTATATGCTTTAAGGTATGGTATGTATACATTATATACCGTTGACACTACTACAGGTACTATGACAACTGTAACAACTGTTACTGGTGTAACAGGTAATATTACCGGTATAGCTTATGACTGGTCAACAAACACAATGTTTGCTGTATCTTACAGTACTGCTACACAACTTTACAGCATAAACCTGACAACAGGTGCAGCAACTGCAATCGGTTCTCCACAAACTGGTCTTGTTATTGATATTGCTTGCAGTAGCGCGGGTAACTTGTACGGTGTTGATATTTCTACTGACAATTTAGTTTCCATTAACAAAACAACCGGTGTCCTGACTACTATCGGACCAATAGGCTTTAATGCAAACTATGCTCAGGGTATGAGCTGGGATCACAGCACAGATTCTATGTTCTATGCTTCATATAATGCAACAACTTCCGCCGGTGAATTAAGACGGGTTAATTTACAAACTGGTGCTACCACACTCATTGGTGCTTTCCAGGGTAATGCAGAAGTTGATGGTTTTGCAATCCCCGGTTCACCCGGCCCACAAATTATGCACACACCATTAATGAACACAACAAATCTTACTGGTCCATATCCGGTAAATTGTGTCATTAATCCTGCGGGCTCTCCAATTTCTACTGCAAAAGTATTCTGGTCAAGAAACAATCCAACAATTACTGATAGTGTTACTATGACCAATACCGGTGGAAATAACTGGACTGCCAACATTCCAGGAAATGGTACACAAGCAATTTACAGATATTACATCTGGTGTATTGATGGTGCTGGTAGAGTAGGAAAATCACCTGCAAATGCTCCCGCATCATTGCATCAATTTACAGCAGCAGCTGATACTGGTAAACCAGTAATTACACATACACCACTTAGTGATTGGCCAAGACTGCAATGGCCCGCAACTGTTAATGCAAGTGTGTATGATGCATACGGAGTTGATAGTGTTTGGGTTGGCTGGAGAAAATTCTACAATGGTCAGTACAAGAGATTCAACCTTGCAAAAGGTAGCGGTAATAACTGGTCTGGACAATTTAATTCAGATACATCTCAAGTTGCCGTTGGGGACACAATTTATTATCGTGTTATCGCAAGAGATATAAACAATAATAAAGACTCTACATCCCAATATGCATTCAGAATTATCAACCAGGTAACAGTATGCATCGGTACAGGAACAACACTTGTCGGATATCCGTTCTATACATTTTATATGGATAGTAAGACACATATGTTATATTTAGGCAGTGAAATCGGAGTACCTGGCGGTGGTTCAATCACGAAGATAGGATTTTATGTAGGAGCGATAGGTTCACCAGCTATGAGCGGATTCCAAGTCAGGATGCAGAACACAACAATAACTACTGTAACAGGATTTGTAACCACAGGTAGCTGGCAGACGGTATTTACCTCATCGAATTACTTACCAGCAGGAACTGGCTGGCAATATATAGACTTGACCACTCCATTCTCCTATAATGGCACGAACTTACTTGTAGAAGTATGTTTCAACAATAGCAGTTGGTCAGCAAACACGACAGTACGGGCAACATCGGTATCACCGCAACGAACATTCCATCAATATGCAGATTTAAGTTCAGGTAATGGATGTATTGATCCATTAACTTCAACTACAACCAATCCATTACTACCGAATGTATGCCTGGTAATTAATCCGGGTGGTTCTGGAATTTCTAACTTCAATAACGAAATTCCGGAAAGATATGAACTCGGACAAAATTATCCGAATCCATTTAACCCGATTACCAAGATTAACTTCGCTATACCGAAACAAGGATTTGTTTCCTTGAAGGTATATGATGTACTTGGTAGAGAAGTCGTAACCCTTGTAAATGAAGTTAAAACTGCCGGAAATTATCTGGTAGATTTTGATGCTTCAGAACTTGCAAGTGGAGTTTACTTCTATAAACTTGAAGTTAATGGCTTCTCAGATGTAAAGAGAATGATGTTGATTAAGTAATTATAGTAATCATAAGTATATAGTAAAACTCCCTTCCGCTGAAAAGTGGAAGGGAGTTTTTTATTTAAATTAGTTCATAGTTTTTTAGTGATTGAAATTTATATAAATTTCTGAAAAATATCATTTGAATTGAATATTTTATTAATTTTGAAATATTTAAATTGATATTAATAAAATATGTTTCAAAAAACTCACCTATATTTATAAATAATAATAAAATGAAAAACTTAAATTTATTCTTTATTCTTGCTTTATCTTTATTACTTGGAGAATTTGTTATGGGGCAGGAAGTAATATATCTTTCACCAGTTCCGAACTCTAAGTATAATATGGAACAAACTAATATTGTTATTGGCTATTCAAAAGAGTTAACAAATACTGAAATTAAGTCAGTAAGAATCAATGTCTTTGGCTCCAAAAGTGGTCAAACTGGTGGAGAAATTCTTGCGGTTGAAAATAATAAGAAATTAATTTTTATTCCAAACGCTCCTTTCACGCTGGGCGAAAAAGTAACGGTAAGTGTGAATATTCCTAAATTAGAGATTAGCTTTTATATAAGAGAAAAAATTGCTCCTGTTATAACTAACGAAGTAAACAGATATGAACTGAAGGAATTTTATAAAGAAATAAATAAAAATTCAGCTGATGATATACCACAACTAAGAATTTTACAAAGTGGTGAGACAGCACCAGGATACATATTCATAGCAAACTTCACTCCATATTATTATAACCCTACATATTTAATGATCTTAAATAATAATGGAATACCATACTATGCAAGACAATTAACTTATAGGGGATATGATTTTAAAAAACAGGATAATGGTTTGCTGACGTTTTACGATGAAAAATCACATCATTATAAAGCGATTAATCAGATGAATGAAATAGTAGATAGTTTTAAGTGTGGAAATGGTTATTCAACTGATTTCCATGAATTACAGGTTATGAATGATGGTAGCGCCTGGTTGATGAGTTATGACCCGCAGGTTGTAGATATGAGTCAGATAGTACCTAATGGTGATACAGCAGCAATTGTAACAGGTTTAATAATTCAAAAAATAGACGATAAAAAAAATGTGGTTTTTCAATGGAGAAGCTGGGATCATATAGAAATAACAGAAGCTAGATTTGTTAGTCTTACTGCACATCAAATTGACTATATTCATGGGAATGCTATAGAAGTAGATTATGATGGGAATATTATGATTTCTTGCCGTCATACAGAAGCAATATATAAAATAAATACTTCTACAGGTCAATTAATTTGGCGTCTTGGTGGTTCGTTAAATGATTTTACTTTTATCAATGATACAATTGGGTTTTCTTATCAGCATGATATCAGAAGATTAGCAAATGGAAATATTTCACTTTTTGATAATGGTAACTACCATACGCCCCAGTTTTCAAGAGCAGTTGAATATCATCTTGATGAAGCTCAAAAAACAGCAACTTTAGTATGGGAATACAGACATATCCCTCGATTATATGCTCCTGCTATGGGCAATGCACAAAGATTGCCCAATGGAAATACTCTAATTGGTTGGGGTTTGGATACACTTACATTAACAGAGGTAACTCCAACAGGAGAAATTGTTTATGAACTATGGTTACCAGCTGGCCAGTGGTCTTACAGGTCATTTAGATATGAATGGGAACAAATTATAACAGGGAACGAACCAAAAGAAAATCAAAAACCGAATTCTTATCAATTATTGCAGAACTATCCGAATCCATTTAATCCAATCACAACAATAAAATATGATATTCCGGTAAACGGATTTGTAAAGTTAGTTGTTTTTGATGTATTAGGTAGGGAAGTTGCTACATTGGTTAATTCTTATCAGACAGCAGGTAGATATATCCTTACTTATGATTTTTCTAAATTGTCAAGCGGTATATATTTTTATAGGATAACTGTAAATGAATTTACAGATGTTAAGAGAATGATTTTAATGAAATAAATTTTATCCTAAAATAACAATAAAAATATACTATCAGGGTTTTATAATTTTGAAATGGTTTTAGGTCTGTTTTTGAAATTATTCTTTAGTGGGATATCGATAAGAGAGCATACTAAAGAAATTTTTTGATAGGATCATTTTCTCATAGTTTTAAGTGTGTAGGGAAGCATTTCTGTTTTATATTATAATTAATAATCTCATTTATTACATTTAAAATATATTTAACTTAGTGGTTAAGTTATATATTTTTGTTTATAAATTTTGTTTTGTATTATGAAAAAAATTATTCTTTTTATTTTAATTTCAGTTAATTTACTTAATGCTCAAATTTATCAGGATTGGAAATGGTTGCATCAATCACCACAAGGTAATGATTTAAGGTGGGTAAAAATGTGGAATGCTAATACATTCTATGCTGTTGGTATGAACGGAACATTTATAAAAACTACTAATGGTGGCTTAAACTGGATTTTCCACCATTCAGCAGGTAAAATGGGGGGGATCCCATTACAACGGGCAAATATATATAATGCTTGGTTTTTCAATCAAAATACTGGTATAGTTGTTGGCAATTTAGGGTCAATTATGAGAACAACTGATGGTGGTCTTACTTTTGATAGTGTACCGGGTAATACTGCTCCTTCAAATGTTACTTTCAGGGGAATATATTTTATTAATGATTTAACAGGTTATGTTATTTCCGGTATAACTAATTATAGACTAATGAAGACTACTGATGGAGGTTTGAACTGGTATGCTGGGTATGGAAGTGCGCCGCCCTATTCTAATCCTTATTATATCTATGCTTTTAATGAAAATAAATTACTTGTGCTTAATCAATTGGGAGATATAGGTATTTCAACTAATGGTGGTTTATTATGGAACACTTATTATTCCGGTACAAGTGTGAATCTCTACAAAACAGTTTTTATTAATCCTGATACAGGTTTTGTTTGCGGTGATTGGGGAAGATGCAGATATACAACTAATGGCGGTTATAATTGGATTAATATGGCAGGCTCTATGTTAAATCCTGATGTTCATTTCTTTAATATTGAATACAGAAATAATGCTGTTTTTCTTACAGGTAATTCTAACTATATATGGAGATCTTCAAACTATGGTTTAACATGGGATACTATTCCGTTTATTTCACCACAAGCGCATCTTCAATGGGGTAATTCTTTTTATGCTTCGGATTTTTCTTTTACCGGTGATACTATAATTACTGTTGGAGCATATGGTTCGATTCATCAAAAAAATGGTAATAATTTTATTACTCATAGTCAGTATTTGAAAAAAGGAAATTTAAGAGATGTTGTTGTTATACCAGCAACTGGCGTTATTATTGCAGTAGGGGGTCCATCGGTATCAACTACAGAATTAGTAACATCAGACCAGATTCTCAGATCTTCTGATAATGGATTGCATTGGTCTGTTGTTTCACCATCTGCTAATTCTACTGCGGATTTTTACAGTATTGAAATGATTGATGATAATACAGGATATATTTGCGGTAGTAAATCCGCTGTTTACAAAACAACGAATGCCGGTTTAACCTGGGATTCTGTTATAATTCCGATAATTCCTTCTAATATTATTCTTTCAAAAATAGATTTTGTTAATGCTCAAACTGGTTGGATATTTTCAAGATATGCAAGTGGAAACGATTCTACTATATTCAAAACTACAAATGGTGGCTTAAACTGGTTTAAACAAAAATTCGGAACGATTTCAGGAAATGAAAATTCAGTTTTTAGCGCATGTATGATTGATACCAATACAGGTTGGTTGCTAAATTCAAAACCTCGACCCTGGAAAACCACAAATGGTGGACTGACATGGGATTCTACTTCTCTCGGTGATAATTACCTGGCTGGTAGTTTGTATGATATAAAAATGTTAAATGCTTTTACTGGATATTGTGTTGGCTCCAATAACAGAATATACAGAACTACAAATGGTGGGGCAACACCCTGGAGTAATGTTAGCTTTTCATCAACAACGATACTAACTTTATATGCCTGTGAATTTATAAATTCTATGGAAGGTGTTGTTATGGGGACTTATGGATTTGCTTATTATACTTCAAATGGGGGTATTACCTGGATTAATAAGGCAATTTCTTCTGGTACCAATGATATATATGGTTCATTTATGACACAGGATGGCAAAGTCTTTGCTGTGTCTCTTTTGAGTGCTTCCATATTCAGGGATTCTAATTTAATGTCTGTCGGAATTAATAAAAATTCTGAATTCATACCTGATGATTTTATATTGGAACAAAATTATCCTAATCCTTTTAATCAGTCAACAATTATAAGATATCATTTACCAAATAAGGCGAAGGTTACTCTGAAAATCTTTGATATATCAGGTAAGGAAATAACAACACTTGTCTCTGGGGTTCAGGATGCAGGTGTTCATAATATATATTTTACTCCTTCTGATTTAAGTAGTGGAATTTATTTTTATAGATTATATACAGATGATTATTATAAAACAGGTAAAATGATACTTATTAAATAATAAAGGTTTACTTGAACATAAAAGTTTTTTAAAAAATAAAAATTAAAACTATGGCAAAACTAACATTAGAAAATTTAATAGAAAGAAACTTTATAAATGGTAAGAGGATTCTTGTCAGGGTTGATTTTAATGTGCCCCTTAATGAAAATCGGGAAATTACCGATGATAAAAGAATAGTTGAGTCATTACCGACAATTAAAGCAATTATTGAAAACGAAGGTAAATGTATTTTAATGAGTCATCTCGGAAGACCAAAAGGTGAAAAAAATAAAAAGTACTCTCTTGATGTTGTTGCTCAACATCTGTCAAAACTTTTGGGACAAGATGTATTGTTTGCTGAAGACTGCATATCTGATAATAATATAGATTTAATCAATAGTATGAAGTTTGGAGATGTATTATTATTGGAGAATCTCAGATTTTACAAAGAAGAAGAGAAAAATGACGCAGAATTTGCGAAAAAATTATCCACTTTTGGTGATATTTATGTAAATGACGCTTTTGGGACTGCCCATAGAGCACATGCATCAACAGAAGGAATTACTCATTACATACAAACCTGTGCTGCTGGATATCTTATGGAAAAAGAATTAAAGTATTTATATTCAGCCATTGAAAATCCAGCACGACCTCTTGTTGCTATTTTAGGTGGTTCAAAAATATCAGGTAAAATAGATGTTTTGGAAAATTTATTGAATATTGCAGATACAATTCTTATTGGTGGTGGAATGATGTTTACTTTTTATAAAGCTCTTGGTTATGAAATTGGAAAATCTGTTCTTGAAGAAGATAAAATTGAACTTGCAAAATCCATCTATGAAAAAGCAAAAACTAAAAATTTCCTTTTGCCCTCTGATATGATGATTGCGGAAAAAATTGAAAGTGGTGCAAATACAAAAATTATTTCCGCTGATAAATTCCCAATTGATTTAAGAGACTGGGTGGGAGTTGATATAGGTGAGGAAACAATTAGAAAATATAGAAATGAAATTTTAAAAGGTGCTACTATAATTTGGAATGGTCCTATGGGAATATTTGAAATTAATGATTTTGCAAAAGGCACTTTTGAAATAGCAAAAGCTCTTGCTGATGCAACAGCAAAAGGCGCTATAACAATAGTAGGTGGTGGTGATTCTGCTTCTGCAATAAATAAAGCAAACCTGTCTGATAAAATTACCCATGTTTCAACAGGTGGTGGTGCTTCTTTGGAATTACTTGAAGGAAAACAACTACCGGGTATAGTTGCTTTAACGGATGTATAATTAAATTTATTTTGTTTCCGTAGTATCTTTATCCATAACAGCTGCGGTGAATTCACCTTCACAGGCAAGTTCGCCACCAAGTTGGTTTTTATATGCTTTCCCTACAATCTTGAAAATATTTCTTTTGTATGATACAAGTTCCATTTCCATTATAAGCTGATCTCCAGGTATTACAGGTTTTCTGAATTTAACTTTCTCTATTCCACCAAAATAAACTAGTTTCTTTTTTGGGTCACCAATTCTATGTAATAAAAGAACACTTCCACATTGCACCATTGATTCAACTATAAGAACTCCGGGCATAATTGGTCTTGATGGAAAGTGACCAATAAAAAATGGTTCATTTATTGTAACATTTTTTATTCCTACAACTCTTTTATCAATTTCAAGTTCTACTATTTTATCTATCATTAAAAATGGATATCTATGTGGCATGAAATCAAGAATGGACATTATATCAAAAACTGCTTCACCGGATTTTGTTACCTGAAATTTCTTAACCAGTTTGTGTTGTAAATACATTTTCCGTAACATTTTAGTGAATTCTACATTTGCTCTATGCCCCGGTCTTGCAGCGAGTATTTGACATTGAAGCGGAGCACCTAATAATGCTAAATCCCCAAGCAAATCTAATAATTTATGCCTTGCAGGTTCATTTTTAAATCTTAATTCTTTATCACTTAAAATACCGGTTTTTCCTATGAATAATTCATCACCAAGATTATATTTCTTTTTCATTTCTTCAAATTTATTCACATCAAAGTCTTCATCTACTATAACTATTGAATTATTAATATCTCCACCTTTCCCTAACCCTTGTTCTTTCAGCATCTCAATTTCTTTTAAAAAACAGAAAGTTCGCGCAGGTGCAAATTCTTTTTCAAATTCCTTTTCAAGATTAAATAAACCAGTGTGTTGTACCCCCAGTGCTGGATTGTTGAAATCAATTATTAAAGAAATTCTGAAATCATCTTTCAATGGTAATGCTGCTATATCTATATTGTTTTGCTCATCGTGATAATGTACCAACTCTTCAACTACAAGATATTCTCTGCTTGCATTCTGTTCAACAATACCAGCGTTTAGTAATGTTTCAACATAATGTTTTGCGCTGCCATCCATTACTGGTGGTTCGTTTGAATTAAGTTCAACTATTATATTATCAATTTGGCAGCCGGTTATTGCTGCTAATACATGCTCAACAGTGTGAACCTCTGCATTATTCAAACCAAGATTTGTTCCTCTTGATATATCTCTTACATGGTCTATATCAGCTGGAATTTCAGGTGAACCTTCAAGGTCTATCCGTTTGAATTTTATTCCATAATTTTCGGGGGCTGGCTTAAAAGTCATTGTTACTGGATTTCCTGTATGAAGACCTACTCCTGATAATGAGGAGGGTTTCGAAATTGTTCTTTGATTTTTAATCATAGAAAAAATATTAGTTTTCTCATCAAGATTTCTTCAGTTTTTCTATTAGTTCTGGTAATTGTTTTATTGCAGCTTCTTCTTTTAAAGCTTTATAATATGGTTTGCCACGATATCCAGTATAAATACCGGGCTTTGTTATGGACTTACTAATTCCAACACTTGCACCTATTATTACATCATCGCATATAGTAATATGACCGACAAAACCGGATTGTCCTCCTATCATACACCTTTTACCAATTTTCACAGAACCCGATATACCAACCTGTCCAGCGATTACAGTATTTTCTCCAATATATACATTATGCGCTATTTGTATCTGGTTATCGAGTTTAACCCCCTTACAAATTCTTGTTTCACCAATCGTTGCTCTATCAATTGTAGTATTACTTCCGATTTCAACATTATCTTCTATCACAACAATACCTTTATGGGGAATTTTTTTGTAAGTGTTATCTTGTTGTTTTGCAAATCCGAAACCGTCACTACCTATTACAACACCTGAATGTATAATAACGCAATCACCTATTTTACATTTGTGATATATAGAAACATTCGGATATATTATGCAGTTACTACCAATTTCAACATCATTTTCGATTGTGCAGTTGGAATAGATTTTTGTACCGCTACCGATTTTAACTCTTTTTCCTATTGAAGTGAAATTTCCTATATAAACATCGTCAGGAATATCACATTGTTCCCCGATGTAACAGTTATCCGATATACCAATGTAGTTATCTTCTTCTTTAGAAAATAGCTCTATTAATTCAAGGAATGCTAAATAAGGGTCAGATACTCTAATAACAGTGAGATTTTCGGGTTTTTCTTTGTACTCAAAATCTTCTCTTACTAAAACTGCTCCTGCTTTGGTTGTGGAAAAATATTTTTGGTATAAAGGGTTGGATATGAAAGTAATTTCATCTTCTTTTGCGTTTTCTATTTTTGCAACATTATTTATCTCTTTTTCTATATCTCCTTCCGGGTTTCCGTTAATATATTTTAATATTTCTGAAATTTTCATTGTAGTATATTTTTAGTCTTTACCTTCAAGAACTCTTTGAACTTTAAGTGTTATATCATACTTTTCGTTTACATATAATAATAGAATACTACTGCTTCTGTCAAAAACATAATCAAAATCATCTCTTTTTGCAACTATTTCAATTGCTTTAAATATCTTATCATAGACTGGTTTCATAAATTCATTCTGTTTCTGGAAATATTCTCCATTTTCACCGAATTTACTCTGGCGAAAATTATCAATAGAATTTTCCAGGTCTTTAATTTTCTTTTCCATTTCTGTTTTCATCTGGTCGGTCATAATCAATTTCTTCTTTTCATAATCTTCCTTTGCAAGTTTTAAACTGTCTTGTAAAATGCTTAATTCCCTTTGCCAGTCTGAAACTAAATTATCAATTTTCATTTTCGCATCTTTTGCTTCCTGCATATTATCTATGATTTTCTTCGAATCAATATACCCAACTTTGGTCTGTGACTTTGAAATATTTGGAAAGAAAAAGAAAACTAATAAAAGAAGTAAAATAAGCTTTCTTATTAAAGAAAATGTTGTCTTTTCCACGAGCAAATGCAAAATTTAATTTTTAATAATTTGTTAGAATGGATTATTTGAGTTTATCAAGTACTTTAAAAGTTAAATCAAATTCTTTATCTCCAAAAAGCAAAACTCCATCAGCTTTATCAAATATAAAATTGTATTTCAATTCTTTTGCTAAATCTTCAATTGCCTTGATGACTTTTTCCCTGACAGGCTTAAATAATTCATTTGATTTGTTTATCAGCAGTTCTCTTACATTTTGTTTATAGCTTGTTAGAGAATCATCAAGTATTCTTAACTCGTTCTGAAGTAAATTCATTTCCTCATTCAGGGCTTTTATCTCGGCATCAGATTTTATTTCTCCTGATTCAACTTTTCTCTGTGCTTCTTCATATTTTGATTTGAACTCCTCAGCTTTCTTTTTCAGATTGTTTTCCATCGTTTGAATTGTATCAATATATTGTTTTTGCATCTTTTCCAATTCCTCTGTGATTGTTTTATATTCAGGGAGTTGCTTTATAATGACATCGCTATCTACATAACCAATTTTTAAGTTTTGAGCAAATGAACTTACCTGCAATGACAAGAATAGTGCGAATGTTGCGGTTAGCCAGATTTTTAGTTTCAATTTGTTTCTCCTTTTAATTAATTTTATAATTTTAAAATCCTCTGCCAAATTGGAAATGGAATAACCATTTCGGGTCTAAATTATCTTCAATTTTTCTATCAAATCCATATCCAAAGTCAAAACCTATTAATCCCACTGCTGGAAGAAGTAATCTCATACCGAAACCTACTGACCTTCTTAAATCAAGTGGGTCTGTTTTGTTAATATCAGGCCATACATTTCCTGCTTCAGCAAAAGCAAGAATAAATATTGGTACCGGATCAAGTGAAAGTGGATATCTTAATTCTAAAGTGTATTTTAAAGCAACCTTTCCGCCAATTGGGTCAATATTGTTCCTCTTTGGTCCTACATTTCTGTCATTATATCCCCTTAGTGGTATTGTATTATAGGCAAGACCATTTCCGCCCATATAGAATAGTTCTGTTGGGGGTAAATATTTATCTTTTCCGATTGGATTTATATAAAAGAAATTAAAATTTGTATATAGAACAAACCTTGTGTTTCTTATTAGTGGAGTATAAAGTTCTGCTGTGAAAATATTTTCTATAAACTCAAGGTTCCCGGGTAGTAATGGTCCACCTGATAATTCTGTTGTATTTGATACTTTAGTACCGCTTATTGGGAAAACAGGGTCGAATACTGATGAACGTGATATAGTTTGTCTAATACTAAATTGTGTTCTTAAACCAGTTTCAAAGTAACCACCTCCGTTAATTACATCGGTTCTTTGAAATTTCAATGACCAATCACCACGGAAGAAATCATCTGGCCATTTAAATCTTCTTCCAAAATTTAAAATTGCTCCGGTCTCCCTGACATCGTAATAATATGTTTGTCTTGTATCATAAAGATTAAGCCCAAGTAGTGTTGGTGTATCAAGAAACCACGGTTCGGTAAACCCAATACTGAATGTTCTGTAAGTGCCGCCTTCACCGAATTGCCAGGTAAAGTTCAGGATTTGACCACTTCCACCTGAAAGAGGTTCTGTAATATCAAAATTATTAAATGTCAGACCTATTGCCCCTGTAAAACCAAAATACCCGCTATATCCAACAGAAGCATTGAATTGGTCTGATGACCGCTCAGAAACAATAAATTTTAGATTTACAGTTGAGTCATTTGCAAGTGAAATATCCTGTGAAAGTTTCTCTGGATTAAAGTAATTTAAAGCATTTAATTGTTGCAGACTTCTTTTAAGATTGCTCCGTGTAAAATAATCACCGGGAATTGAATAAAGTTCTCTTCTGATAACCTTGTCTTTTGTTTTATCATTTCCCTCAATATTTATTAAGCCAAGTTTGAATTGATTGTTCTCTGTGATTTCTATAATCAGATTTACTTTATTTGTTCCTACAGGTTCTTCTTTTAATTCTGCTGAATATGCAAGATAACCTAAATCATAATATAGGGAACTTATATCAGTTTCGCTTTCATTCCCATAGAGATTTGAGTATATTTTCTTGTAATTATATACATCACCTTTTTGGATATCTAATCGTGAAAATAAAACGGAGTCAGAATATAACTTATTACCTTTAAATACTATATTATTAATATAATACCTTTTACCTTCGTCAATTTTAATTTTTATATTTACATCTTCCTTTGTATTAGAAAACTCCAGATTTACGGATTTAATTTCTGCGTCCCGGAAACCGTTTTCTTTGTAATAATTAATTATTAGATCCTTATCTTCTTCAAGTTTTTCTTTATCATAATTTGCACTTACCCAAAATTTCCACCACACTTTTTCTGATGTTTCCATCTGTTTCTTTAATTTGGAGGATTTTATATTTGAGTTTCCTTCAAAATAAATATTGCGGACTTTTACTTTACTACCTTCCTTAATTTTTACTCTTATTCTTGCTTCATTATTTGCTGATAAAAGTTTATCAACTTTAACCTCTGCAAGAGGATATCCTTCTGAGACATAATATTTTTGTATATAGTATTCAATATCTTTTAATTTTTGCTCGGTTACTATTTGTCCTGGCACTATATCAATTTTTGCCTCAATATCTGATTGTGATATTTCATCGCATCCGGATATAGATATACTTTCAACACGGGGTAATTCTTCGACCTCAATTGCCAGGAAGACTTCATCTCCGATTTTCTTTTCTACATAAAGTTTGATATCAGAAAATAAATTCATTGCCCATAAATTCTTAATTGCATCTCTTGTTTCATCAGAAGGAATTGTGATTTCTGAACCAATTTTTAATCCTGAATATGCTATTATTGTTTTTGAATCTATTGTTTTATTTCCTCTGACATATATGTCCTTTATTTTGTATATTGTAGGTTCCTGAGAATATCCTATGGATACAGAAAAAATTATTACCGCTAATAATATAATTAATATTGTTAATTTGTTTGTCATTTTTCTATTGTCTTATTTGTTCACTTGTTAATCCGAATCTTCTTTCTCGGTTTTGAAATTCTCTTATTGCCTTATATAGATGTTCTCTTCTGAAATCAGGCCAAAAAGTATTGTCAATATATATTTCTGTATATGCAATTTGCCATAAAAGGAAGTTGCTTATTCTGAATTCGCCTCCCGTCCTGATTAATAAATCCGGATCTGGGATATCTTTCGTGGAAAGGTATTTACGAAATATATTTTCGTTTATGTCATTCAAACTGATTTTAGAATTCTCATAGTCACAGAGAATGTTTTTTACCGCTGTTAATATATCCCACCTTCCACTGTAACTTATAGCAAGATTTAAAGTCATTAATTTGTTATTTTTCGTCCTTTCTATTGCTTCTAATAATTCTTTTCTGACTAAATCTGGTAATGTTTTCAAATTACCTGATGCAATTAGTCTAACATTATTTTCGTGTAATTTGTCAGTTTCGTCTCTTAGCGCTTTTATTAAAAGTTTCATAAGAACTGTAACTTCTGACTTTGGTCTTTTCCAATTCTCAGTGGAAAAAGTATAAAGTGTTAAATATTTAACACCAAGTTGCCCGCATGCTTCTACAATATCCCTGACGGACTTGACTCCCTGTTTATGACCATAAACTCTTGAATATCCCCTCTGTTTTGCCCATCTTCCGTTACCATCCATTATTATTGCTATATGTTTCGGGATTACTCCGGATTTTTTTAACTCATCCTGTTTCTTTTTATCTTTTTTTGTTGGTTCAACCAATTTTTTTTAATTAATTTTACTAATAATTTATATTCATTTCAAGTTTTATCCAATTTTCATTGCTTCTCTTACTTCACTCATTGTCTTTTGTGCTACTTCTCTTGCTTTACTTTCTCCTTCCTCTAAAATATTTAAGACTTTTTCTTTATTTGCTTCAAGTTCCTTTCTCTTCTCTCTGATATTACTAAAGAAATTAGCTATTTTTTCGGATATTTTCATCTTACAATCAACGCATCCAAGTTGACCGGAAGAACAGCCGTTGTAAATATCAGTTTGTTCAGTTGCGTTAAACTTTTTATGATATGTGTAAACCAGACAAATATCGGGATTTCCTTTATCACCCTTTCTTAGTTTATTCGGGTCTGTAAATGCCTTTCTCATTTTGTTTTTTATAATGTCTAAATCGTCAGAAATCAATATAGTGTTTCCTAATGATTTGCTCATCTTTGCTTTTCCATCAAGACCTGGTAATCGGGAAAATTTTGTTAGCTTCGGTTCAGGAATTGGGAAAATTTCTTTGTTATTTTCAAGTTTATATCTTTCATTAAATAAACTTGCTATGTGTCTTGTAATTTCTATGTGCGGTACCTGGTCTTCACCAACGGGGACATATTCACCTTTATATAACAGTATATCTGAAGCTTGCAGAACAGGGTATCCTAAATGTCCATAAGTAATTGATTGTAGATTTAAATCTCTTATTTGTTCTTTCAACGCAGGGTTTTTTTCAAGCCTTGCTTTTGTAATTAACATTGAGAAAATTAAAAAGAGTTCTGTATGTTCTTTTATTTGTGATTGCCGAAAGACAGGGGATTTACTCGTGTCGATACCAGTTGCAATCCAATCTATTAACATATCAATAGTATCATTAAAGATATTTGATGTATCTAAATTCGTTGTTAATACATGGTAATCCGCAATTAAATGATAATTCTGATATTCATTTTGAAGCTGTACCCAATTTTCTAATGCACCTACATAATGACCAATGTGGAGTTTTCCCGTGGGTCGCATTCCAGATAATATAACTTTCTTTTTCTCCTTCATTTTGTAGAATCTACTTTTATTTGAAAAATCTTTTCTCCTTTTTTACTCATTTTATATTTTTCACGTGCTACTTGTTCAATTTTTTTATCTGATGTTTTTAACTTGTTTATTTCATTATCTAATTTTATACCTTCAATCGAATCTTCTTGTATTTGTTTTATTAATTCATTGTTCTCCTTTTCTAATTTTGCTCTTGATAAAAAACCTTTGTCATTAAATATTAAAAATACTATAAATACGCATAAAAAAACAGTAATCACAATAAAAAATTTATGATTTTTTACAAATCTGAAACTCTTTTTTATTATACCTTCTTTTATCTCTTCTTGATTCAAAACTTAATTATTTTTTTAAGGATAAATTTATTATTTTCTCTATTAATTCATTAAAATTTTCACCTGTAGCAGCTGCGGATTTTGGTACTAATGATAATTCTGTCATTCCCGGCAATGTATTGACTTCAAGGCAATATAGATTTTCTTTTTCATCTAATATAAAATCTACTCTTGAATATACTTCGCAGCCAAGTGATTTATGGGCATTTAATCCTAAATTTTGAACTTTAATTCGTAAATCTTCTGAAATTTCTGCAGGACAAACATATTCCGTCTTACCTGTTGTGTATTTATGGTGAAAATCATAGTATCCTTCTTTTGGCTTTACTTCAATGACGGGATATGCTTTTTCTCCAATAATTGGAACAGTAATTTCTCTACCTTTAATGTACTTTTCTATTATAACTTTTTTTGAATAACTAAAAGCAAGTGATAACGCAGGTGTAAGTTGTTCTATATTATCTTCATATATAATGGTTATTCCTACTGTGCTTCCTTCATCAGCGGGTTTTATTACAAATGGTATTCCGACTTCTTTTTTGATTTTGATAAAAAAATTATTAAAATCTGTTATTTCTTCTTTTCTGATGGTGAACCATTCCGGAGTAGGTATATTATTATGCTTGAAAATAATTTTTGAAATGGATTTATCCATAGCCATTACTGAAGCATTAACACCGGAACCAGTATATTTTATTCCTTTTGCTTCAAGTAATGCCTGTATTAAACCATCTTCTCCAAATTTTCCGTGCAAACCAATAAATACAATATCAACATTATTAAAGATTTTGGAATCGATGCATTTTAAAATTTTGTTCTGTGTATCTTTTTTTAATTTTTCCAGATATTCAGCAGTAGGATATTGGTCTGTTTTTATTGAATCAAAAATAATTTTTTCATCGATTACTTCCTCTCCATAAACGGGATCAATAACAACTACATTATGTTTATTCTCACGCAGTGCTTTCAAAATACTTCTTCCTGAGAGTAAAGAAATATGTCTCTCTGATGAATAACCGCCTACTATTAGTACAATATTCAATTTTTTAATTTATTAAACCTTAAATATACTTAAATCAAAATTCTTTTTAAATATTTAATTTTATGCATTTTATTTAAATATATAAAAAATCAGTTTCTTGAAATTTTGACTTTTTTGAAAAACATATTAACTTTATTTTGGACTAAAAAAATTATTAAAGCAGATTTACATATTCATACTTGTTATTCTGATGGGAAGTTTAGTGTAAGTGAGGTTATTGATTTTGCATATAATAATAATATACAGGTTTTAAGTATTACTGACCATGACTGTATATATGATTTTGAAATGGCAATTAAAAAATGTAATCAGGTAGGTATTAAATTAATAAGTGGAATTGAATTTAGTACAGATTTTGATGGTCATGAAGTTCATATTTTAGGATATGGGATTAATTATAATAATCAGGAGCTAAATTTAACATTACATAATCAAGCTCAAAGAAGAATATTTCGACTAAATAAAATTATTGATAATTTGAATTCATTAGGTTTTAAGCTTGATTATTCCGAATTTACAGATACATTCTCAGAATCGAAAGCTTTCGGCAGAATGCATATAGCTGAAATTTTAAAAAAGAAAAAATATGTTAAAAGTATAAGAGAAGCATTTAATAAGTTAATAGGGGATAATTGTATAGCTGATGTAAAGAAAGAAAATTATAGCACTTTTGAAATTGTTAAATTAATCAGGAAATTAAATGGTATATCTGTTGTAGCTCACCCCGAAAAAAATTCCGTTAAAGAAAAACTAAATGATTTGCTGAAATTAAGAATAGATGGTATTGAAGTTATTCATCCTTCTCATACTATAAGAGCGGTGAAATCTTTAAGTGACTACGCTGAAAGAAATAGTTTAATAAAAACAGGTGGGTCAGATTTCCATGGTATAACTAATTATGAGATAAAAAATATTGGTAAGTTTTTTATAAATTTAGATTCCGATTTTTTATTACAATATTGTATAAACTAATTTTTTACTATGAAAGAAATTGAAGGAAATATAAATACGGATGCTGTTCGCTATTCAAAAGTGGTAATAATTGCAAGTAAGTTTAATTTTTATATTGTTGAAAGATTAATTAAAGGTGCCCTGGAAGGTTTGAAAGAAATGTGTATTAAAGAAAGTGATGTTTCGATTGTATATGTTCCGGGGGCTTTTGAAATACCTGTTACTTACAGAGTTTTATGTGAATCAAAAAGATATGATGCAATTATTGTTTTAGGTTGTGTTATTAAGGGAGAAACAGCGCATTTTGAATATGTTGCCGGTCCTGTGAGTGATAGTTTAAATAAATTATCTTATGAATATAAAATGCCTACAGGGTTTGGTTTACTTACTTGTTATGATGATGAACAGGCATATAAAAGAAGTGAAATTAATCCACCTACTAAGGAAAATAATAAAGGATATGAAGCTGCTATAGTTGCTTTGGAAATGTTAAGTTTACTTAATCGTCTGTATTGATTATCCTCAACATTTGTTTATGTATTAAGCCATTAGTTGCGAGAATTTCTTTTAAATATACAGAGTACTTTTTACCTGTAAAATCTGTAATTTTGCCACCTGCTTCTTTCAATATCAAATAACCTGCAGCAGTATCCCATGGATTTAAATTATATTCCCAAAAACCATCAAATCTGCCACAAGCAGTCCAGCAAAGGTCTAATGCTGCTGAGCCAATCCTTCTTACCGGAATATCTCTATTTACAAATTTGGAGAAAGTCTTGACAGGATCCATAGGGTTTTTACTCGTATTATATGGAAACCCTGTTACTAAAAGCGATTTTTTTAAATTTTTTTCCTTTGAGACTTTAATCTTTTTTTTATTTAAATATGCACCTTTACCTTTTTCAGCAAAAAATTCTTCATTTGATAATGGATTATATACTAATCCCATAATAATTTCGTTACCCTGTTCAATACCAACTGACACACAAAAAATCGGGATTTTATGTGCATAATTTACCGTCCCGTCTAATGGGTCAATAATCCACTTTATAGAAGATTCTGTTCTGACGGCTCCAATTTCTTCTGATAATATATTATGCTCTGGAAATTTTTGTTTAATTATTTTTATTATTTTTTCTTCTGATCTTTTATCAACTTCGGTAACAAGATTCGATATAATATCTTTACTTTCTATATTAAATTTTTTCTGGAAATAAGTTTTTAAAATATCACCAGCCGCATAAACTGCTTTATATAATGTCTCTTTTAATTCGTTCATAAATTAATTTTATTGTTTTAATTCTATTATCAAACCATCATATCCCAAATTTATATTTTCAGGAAGTGAAGGGTTTATTTCTTCATAATTTATATCATGGGTTAGATGTGTAAAATATGTTGCTTTTGGTTTAAAAAGTTTAGCTACTTCTATTGCTTGTTGAAGATTAAAATGTGTTGGGTGTGGTTTTCGCCTTAAAGCGTTGACTATCAATACATCAAGATTTTCAAATTTTTCGTATTCACTTTCAGGTATTAAACTACAGTCAGTTAAATATGCAAAATTAGAAATTCTGAAACCCAATATTTTTATTCTACCATGAAATACTTCTATTGGAATTATTTTTGTTTCTTTTATATAGAACCGGGTATTGTCAATGGTATTTAAATTTACCAAAGGGACTGATTTATATCTTATCAATTCTTCATCAAATATGTATCTGAAAGTTATTTTTATTTCTTCTATAGTAGTGTTATTCCCGTAAATGTCTATGTATTTATTCAATCTTTGATTAATTTGCCTTAAATCATCCATACCAAAAATATGATCAACATGGTGATGCGTGAACAATACAGCGTCTATGTCAGTAATTCCTGCTCTTAACATTTGTTGTCTGAAATCGATTGAGGTATCAATTAATATTTTAGCATCTTCGGTTTCTACAAAAACAGATGCCCTTAATCGCTTATCTTTAGGATTTTTAGATGTGCAGGTTTTACAATTACAACCAATAATAGGAACACCCTGTGAAGTTCCAGAGCCTAATAAAATAATCTTCATAGAAAATTAAACTAAAGTACGATTTTCAATCAACTCTCTTAATCCTGGTTTTATAAATATATTATCTATTGGTAATTCTGTTAAATTTTGAATTAAGAATTTTATTTTTTTATCCTGATCTAAATTTTTATTCAGTAATAATATTCGTTGGTTTCTGAGTAAGCAGAATCCGTCTTTGAAATAACCTTTTTCTATTCTCGCTGTGAATCCTAATTGTTCATAAAGACTGATCAGGTCTTTAATCAGAAGTTCTTTTTTTTCATCTATTTTTTTATCTCTAATTTTCCTTATTACTCTTCCCATTGAATAAATTATTTTATAATTCTATAATGTCATCATCTTCATGCATATAATAATCATAAGCATATTTTTTCTGAGCTTCTCGATCCTTTTTTAATTGTTCTTCAGTTTTTTTTAATGGCTGAAATATTGCAATAACAATTGCAGTATAATAACTCAATATTGCTATCCAGGGAACACCTTTAAGGAATCCAATACGTTCACCGAATATTAATAATAATTCGTCGCGATTATTTGGATTAGTCAGGAATAGTTTATAAAATTTGTAATCTAAATATATATTGTAAAATTCAACTGGTGAAAAAATAAAAAATAACAACGAACACATCAATAACCATACATTTTGTCTGTAATTAGTTTTGTATGTTTTCAAAAAGAAAATTGCAGAGATGAAAGTAATTACATATCCTATTGCTACTAAAACTGATGAATAAGATAGTAATTTAAATATTGTTCTTTCTTCATCAGGAGGTACATTAAGCCTAAAACTAAATTCATCGAAACTTAACAATTCATTTCCAATGATAACCCTTACATTTACTCCACCTAACCAGATTATCGATGCGACAATTAATATGAATAGCCAAAAACGTGCTTTATTATTCAAAATACCTAAATGATTTTATATAAAATTATTTAAAATACACTCTAAAATCAATTTAAATGAACTCGGTTTATTAAATTATTGTTTTATAAATTAATAACCTAAAAATGCATTCATTCTCTTGTTTAATATATGTATTTTAGATAACTTGAAATTTTAATTATTATTTTATGAAAGATATAAAAATAGATTTATCGAATGTAAAAGAACCTTTTTTGGATAAGAGCTTATCAGAATTAGGATTTGTATTTAATGTTTCAAGGAGTAATGATAAGATAACTTTAGATGTTGGTTTGTCTGATTTATTCTATGATGGGAAAGAAGATTTTAAAAACAAAATAATTAATGAGGTTTTAAAACAATTACCAGATATTAAAATTGTGGAAGTTAATTTTAAATTAGGTGTAGTTAATCATAAAAATCAGCAAAAGGAAGAAATATTGCCGGGTGTAAAAAATACTATTGCAATTGCTTCTGGAAAAGGTGGAGTTGGAAAATCAACCGTTGCAGTAAATATTGCTCTTGCTTTAGTTCAGGAAGGTGCGTCGGTTGGATTAATTGATGCTGATATTTACGGACCATCTATTCCTTTAATGCTAAATATATATAAGAAACCTGCTGTAGCAGTTATTAATGAAAGAAAAATGCTTTTACCCGCTGAGAAATATGGCTTGAAAATTATGTCTATTGGTTTACTTGTTGATTATGATACAGCAGTAGTATGGCGTGGACCGATGGCTTCATCTGCATTAAGACAATTTATGGTTGATACCCACTGGGGAGACCTTGACTTTCTTCTCTTTGATATGCCTCCCGGTACTGGAGATATTCAACTAACACTCAGTCAGGTTATTCCATTAACTGGGGCAATCATTATAACAACACCTCAGGAAATTGCAGTTGCGGATGCGCGTAAAGGGCACAAAATGTTCGAAAAAGTCAATGTACCAACTTTAGGAATCGTTGAAAATATGAGCTATTATAATAAAGGCGATGGAAATAGAGATTATATTTTTGGTAAAGGTGGTGGTAAGCAATTGTGTGAAGAATATAAATTGAATTTTTTAGGTGAAATTCCAATAAGTACTATGATTCGAGAAAAAGGTGATGAAGGAAGTCCTATTGTTTATTCATTACCAGATTCAGAGGAAGCAAGAATATTTAGAAATATTTCAAAGAAAATTATTCTGGATTTAAATAAAAGAAATTCTGATACAATTACTAATCAGGATTTAGAAATAATAATGGAGGAATAAGATGAAAAAGGTTACATTAGAAGAAGTAAAAGTTGTTGTTGAGAAAATAAGACCCTACTTACAACAGGATGGCGGTGATGTGGAAGTTGTTAATGTTACTGAAGATAATATTGTAGAGGTAAGGTTAGTGGGGGCTTGCCGTGGTTGTCCAATGAGCATGATGACTTTAAGAGCAGGGATTGAAAGATTTATTATGATGGAATTACCTGATGTTAAAAGAGTTGAATCTGTATCATAATTTTATTTTAAATTCTCCGGTTTCCCTAAATCTTTAAATAAAGATTTACCCGCATCAAACCCCAGTATTATATGCCCATTTCCTATCAAGTTTAGATAAATATCTATAATGTCAGAATATTCAATTGGTATATCTAATTTGAAAAATTCTCTTGATATTATATGTATTCCATTAAACGCATAATAATTTTCATTCATCAGATTATTTTTCCCTCTCCCGATAAGCCTTAAATCTTTATCAAACTCAAGGTAACGTGTGGTTTTTCTTTTCTGAATTAGTATTGTCGAAAGTGGTTTGTTTTTTAAATGAAACTCAATCATTTTCTTCAGGTTGAAGTTTATAAATATATCGACATTACAAATAATTGAAATATCAGATTTTACCAAAATTCTACCTGCGTTTAAAATGCCACCGCCGGTTCCAAGAATTTTTGGTTCATAAATTGAGGATATTTTAATACCGACTTTTTTAGATTCTGAAGCTAAATATTCTTGAAGTATTGTAGCGAAATGATGTGTATTCACAACAATTTCATCTACTCCTATTGATTTAAGTCTTTTTATTTGGTAAGATATAAGGGGTACAGATTTGTATTTTATCAAAGCTTTGGGGATATTATCAGTTAATGGCTTTAATCTTGTACCTAAACCTGCTGCTAAAATCATTCCTTTCATGTCCATAAATTATTAAATGTAGAAAAAATATTAAACTCTTTTCGTTATATTTTGTTATATTTAATAAAGAATAAATAGTTTAATTTTATGGTATAATTAAGTGTATGTTAGAGAAATTAAAAAGAAATAAATCAGATAAGGATTATTTAATAAGCGAGATCAGAAGATTAAAAAAAGAATTAAATGCAGTTTTGCTTGTGCATTATTATCAAGAAAATGATATTCAGGAACTTGGAGATTTTATTGGTGATAGTTTGCAACTTTCTCAGGAAGCTGCTAAAACACAAGCTGATGTTATAGTCTTCGCTGGTGTACATTTTATGGCTGAAACTGCTAAAATATTAAATCCGGATAAAAAAGTTCTATTACCGGATTTGAATGCAGGATGCTCTCTTGCAGAAGGGTGTCCTGTTGAGCTTTTACAAAAATTCAAAGAGAAATTTCCTGAGCATATTTTAATTACTTATATAAATAGTTCAGCTGAAGTAAAAGCAATTTCTGATGTAATTTGTACTTCTTCAAATGCCGAGAAGATAGTAAATAGTTTTCCGAAAACGCAAAAGATAATTTTTGCACCAGATAAAAATCTTGGAAAGTATATAGCAAAAAAAACCGGAAGAGATATGATTTTATGGCCCGGCTCTTGTATTGTACATGAAACTTTTAGCGAAAGCAAAATATTAAAACTGAAATTAGAAAATCCTGATGCTCTTGTAATTTCTCATCCGGAATGTGAAGAAGGTATTCTTAATATTTCTGATTTTATTGGTTCAACAAGTAGTCTGCTTAATTATGTAATTAAAAGTGATAAGAAGAAATTTATAGTTGTTACTGAACCAGGTATCCTTTTTCAAATGAGAAAAAAGTGTCCCGAAAAAGAATTTATTCCGGCTTTACCTGAAGCTGCATGTAATTGTAATAATTGTCCGTATATGCGTCTGAATACACTCGAAAAACTTTATTATTGTATGAAAAATGGTTCCCCTGAGATTATTATAAATGAAGAATTAAGGTTAAAAGCCCTGAAGCCAATTCAAAAAATGCTTGAATTAAGCTGATCCCACCTTTTTAAAAAATAATTCTTTTTAGGCTCGCTAAATAAGCCGGATTCTGTGTCCGCTGATCGCGGCTAACAATCATTTGTCTTAACGAAAGCATTACTGCTTCGTTTTATGCGGCTTACCCGGAGAGTATCTCAAGCGAGCAGACCTTGAACTCTCTTTACTTAGCCTTGCTCCGGATGGGGTTTATCGATCCCAGAAATTGCTTTCTGAATGGTAGGCTCTTAACCTGCCGTTTCACCTTTATTCCGGCCCGCAGCCAGAAAAGTATGCTTTTCTGTGATACTTTCCGTGCTTTGTTCTTTTCAGAACAAAGCCCCGGGATATTCTCCCGGCATCCCTGCTCGTTTGGAGTCCGGACTTTCCTCACTCACTTATGGTGAGCGCGATTGTTTATAGCGAGCCTAAAAAGAACTATTTTATTCTTTAATATGCGATTCATCTATCAATATCCTTCCACAAGATTGACATGTATAGATTTTTTCTGCCATTCTTATCTCAATCTCTCTCTGTGGAGGAATTGCTGTATAGCACCCTGTACAGTTTCCTCTTCTGACTATTGCTATTGCTTCGCCTTTGTAACTACTATTTATCCTTTCATATAAACTTCTTGTCTCGTAATCAAGTTTCACTAAATATGAATTCCTGTCATTAAGCAACTGAGTCTCCTCTTCTTCGAATTGTTCATTCAAGTCATCAAGTTTATTCTGACATTCTTCTCTTTCATTGGAAACCTCTTCGAGTTTTTCCTTATCAGCTTCAATATCTGAATTTAATGTGTTCTTTAAATTTTCTATTTCTTTAAGTCTTCGCTCATTCTTATCCAGCATTTCAAAACATTCATCTATCATTTTTGAAATTTGATCGTATTCTTTATTTGTTCTTACATTATATTTTTGTTCATCATACTTATTAGCTCGTTCTTCTATCTTTTTGTTTTCCTTTTTTAACTTTTTCTCTTCTGTTTCTAAAAGGTTTAAATTATTTTCATTTTCTTCTATCCTCTTTTCATAAAAATTTATTCGCTCTGTTAAATCTTCAATTTTCTCTGGTAAATCGCCTTTTTCTTCCTCTATATCAGCCAATTCGGCATCAATCTTTTTGAGCTGATATAAAATTAAAAGTTTATTAGCATAATCTACCCGATTTTCAACTTCTCCTTTTTCATCGTAATATTCTAAGATGCGTGAACCAGAATCTTCTTCTGATGGTTCACTATTACCTGCATCCATTTCTTCTTCAATGTCTCTGTTTTTAATCTCACTCATAATTACACCTTTTTAAATATTATTTTATTTTTTAAAACTGAAATAATTAAATTACATTTATGTTTGATTGCTAATTTTATTGTTTCTTCATCTATCTCTTGTATTTCACAAACTAATAAATTTTTTGTTTCAGGATTAAACACCAAGTCTGATTCTTTTACGTCTTTTTTGATCCTTTTTACAATATGCGATAATTTAATTGGTTTATTTAAAATTACCTTTATAAGTGAAGGGATTTTATCTCTTTTTAAGAATTCGTATACTTCGTAAGCTACTTCTTCGTATGGATGATTCTCTAATAATGCATTTAATACCTCATCAAGGTTGGAAGGAGCGCATTCCATTTCTAATCGAATTTCCTCCTCAAAGGAAATTTTCCCCTGTTCACCTTTAAAGGGCTTTGTAAATTCAAGAGGTCTATAAGTACCCAATCCTTTGATTCTGAAAGAACATAAATCATAGTTACCGATTATTCCTGCTCCCGCATTACCCATTTCGAATGTTAATTTATCCACATATTCTAAGGGAACATATGTAACTATTTTATATCTTTTTTTGTATTCGTACTTTATTGGGATTATACTTTCAATGTAAGTTTTATCTAATACTTTTAGCGGTTTGTAATTATATAACTGTTTCATTCAAATTTATGTAAAAAAAAAGTGTATCTTTTTTAAGATACACTTTTTTGATAATATTCTTTAAACTCTCTATGGCTGTTACAAATTTTAAATAATACAACCTTAATGGCATAATTTGAAAATATAGTATTTTTTTATTAAATTCAAGATAATTCTTACAAAATATCTAATTTTTTTATTAATTTCTTTAAAGGTTCAACATTTTGAAGTATGTAGAAATGTATTGCAGGGACTTTTTTATTGATTAGTTCTTCGCATTGTTTAAACGCCCATTCTATACCTATATCCACTACATTTTCCCGTTTAGAACTCAATATTTCCTCTGTTAATGCTTCAGGAATTTCTATATGGAAATCTTTTGGAAGAGTTTTTATCTGGCTTTTGTTTGTAATTATTTTTAATCCCGGGATTATCGGGACATTTATTCCTAAATTTCTACATTTTTGAACGAATTTAAAATAATATTCATTATTAAAGAACATTTGAGTTACTATATATTCTGCTCCTGCATTTATTTTTTCTTTCAAATAAAATAAATCTGTCTTAAAGTTTGGAGCTTCAAAATGCTTTTCCGGATATCCGGCTACTCCTACACAAAAATCTGTTGGGTTAGCATCAAGTAAATCGTCTTCAAGATATTTCCCTTTGTTCATATTTACTATCTGTTCAACAAGTTCAAGCGAATATTCATTACAAGATTTTCCAAAGGGGATTGGTTTTTTGTATGTTGTATCGTCTCCTCTTAATGCAAGTACATTTTCTATTCCTAAATAATTTAATTCTATTAATGCGTCTTCCGTTTCTTCTTTTGTAAATCCCCGACATAATAGGTGGGGAACTGTATCTATATTATATTTATTTTTTATTGCTGCGCATATTCCGATTGTACCAGGTCTTTTTCTTTTTATCTTTTTTCTTATACCTGTGGGTGTTTCCTCATAATATACTTCCGCTGCATGAGAAGTCACATCAATAAAAGGTGGATTATATTTTATCAATTCATCTATAACTCTGAATAATTGATTAATATCACCACCCCTTAATGGTGGTATTATCTCAAAACTAATTAATGTTTTTTTAGATTTTTCTAAATATTCAATAACTTTCATTTATCACATCATCTATAATATTAAATGGCTCTGAAACAGATGGGCGAACACAATTACTCCCGTCAGCTAATATTGAATTTTCACCTGTATTAATATTTATCATACATATTATTGTAAAGTTTCCTTTTTCTACATCATATATTATGTTATTTTTATCAACCCAACTGTAATATCCAACATTTGAGCCAATTGTCTTAAGGTATTTTAAATTAGAGCCATCTACATCAATTATACATAATTTAGTCGCGTCATTTTCTATCGCTATGAATGCTATTTTTTTACCATCAGGAGAAAACTTTGGCATATCTGCACTTTTTATTCCTTTTGTTAATGCTCTTTCTACTCCATCTTCATATAACAAAATTGTACCGTTTAGATTTCTGTCAAAACTTGAATATACTAATTTACTATTATCGGGAGATATATCCGGGTTCATATTAGCATTAGAATTTTTACTTACAGAATAGAGCGCGTCATCAGTAGTATCAGTCAAATCGTACATCATAATTGATTTTCCACTGGTAGTAAAAGTTGCGAAAGCTAACCATCTGCAATCATTTGAAAGAACTTGTTGATTAGCATAACTTTCTGGTCCTAAAATATAAATTTCTTCTTCATCAAGTAATTTAACATAAATAGTTAAAGTACCATCAATATCTGAGTTAAACATAATTGTATTATTGTCGCATAAAAATGAGGGATTTGTTCCATCAACTAAAAAAATTGGTTCATCTGCAGATTCTTCTGTGATGTTATTTATTAAATAAATGCCTGAGGTGGAATAATCACTTTGTGTATAAAAAACTATTTTTGTTCCATCGGGAGACCATTTTGGGTACACGCAATCATAAGGTAAATTAGTTAGTTGTCTTTTGTTATTTCCATCAATATCCATAATGAAAATCTGAAGTAAACCATCTTTTGTATCATCTGAAGAGTATGCTATTTTCCTTTCACTTTGTGAAAAGGCGAATATTGATAAGAATAGTATTAAAATTAATACAAGAAAATTTTTATTCATCATATATTTTTATTTTTAAAATGCCTATTATAATAAAAAACATAATAATTTAAATAAAGTTAATAAAGTTTATTAAACTTTATTATTAAAATACATTTATATGAATGATATAAAAGATATAATAGAAAAAGAAGTAATTATCAAAGCTTCACGAAGTGGAGGAAAAGGAGGTCAATATGTAAATAAAGTGTCAACTAAGATCACTATAAAATTTAATATATTGAATTCAAGTGCGTTTAGTGATTACCAGAAAAATATTATCATAAATAAATTAGGAAATAAACTAACAAAGGAAGGTGATTTAGTAATTAGTTCGGGAAATGAACGGTCACAATATTTAAATAAGAAAAGGTGTATGGAGAAATTATATTCTCTTATATCAAATGCTTTGAAAGTGGGCAAGAAAAGAATAAAGACAATGCCAACTGAAGAGTCAAAAGAAAAAAGAATCAGGGAAAAGAAAATTATATCAGAAAAAAAGTTACTCAGAAGTAAAAAAATAATTGAATAATATACTATTCAATCTCTAAACATTATTCTTATACTGAATATTGTTACAAGAAACATAAAAATTCCACCTGATAAAAATGGATATTGATATCCGATTTTTTCATATAAGAAGGTCCCCCAAATAGGTCCAAATACTCTTGCTAAAGAACCAAGTGCTTGATTTATTCCAAGAACAGAACCCTGTTTATCTATATCAGTGTTGTTTGAAATCAGACCCATCACCATTGGAATATTTAATCCATTTCCAAATGCGAGAATAAAAATTACAACAAGTAGTAAAGTTATGGAATTGAATACAGGAATTAACACAAGGCCTAATGTTGTTAATAAATTTCCTAAAATTAATGATTTTTCTTCTCCAATTTTTTCTTTAAAAAATTTTACTAAGAAAAATTGTACTGATGCCCCTATTATCCCTAAAAAAGATAATATTAATCCTGATTGTTCCTGAGTTAGATGAAAGCCAGCTGGTCTTTTGGTAAAAAGAACAAAAGTTGCATGAATATTAGCAAAAGAGAAAGTTATAAAGAAAAATAAAATTACAAAGATACCGACTTTTTTATTTGTTATTACTTTTTTAACTGATTCGAAATTTATTAATGTAACACCCTTGAAATTTTTTTTATTTTCTTTCATTAATTCAATTGGTAATGTCTCTTTCAATGCGACAATGCAGAGTATCAAAGCTATGAAGGAAAAGAAACTCGCAAGAAAAATCGGAGCGCCAAATCCAAAATTCTCTGAAACTATTCCACCAATAGCAGGACCAAAAACAAAACCCATAGAAAATGCTGCTCCAATATATCCCATTCCTCTGGCACGGTTTGCTTTTGTGGTAATATCTGAAATAACAGATTGTGCTGCGGACAGATTAGCTGAAAATATACCTGCAAAAATTCTTGATAACACAAGTAACCAGAAAGATAAGATAATTCCTGAAAATACTAATGCCATCATTAGATATGAAATTATATTGCCAGCAAGACTCATAATTAATATAGGTTTCCTTCCATAAACATCAGATAATGAACCCCATACTGGTGTAAAAATAAATTGCATTAAAGAAAATAAAGCAACAATTATTCCTATAGTTGCTTCATTTATATGCATTACATCTGTCATAAAGAAGGGTAATAGTGGAATAATTATTCCAAATCCCAGTAAATCAATAAAAATGGTGATGAAAATTACGATTAATGAATAATTATAACTTTTCATATTATATACCAGAAATAGGAATAGGACAAAACGAGGTTATAAATATAAAAAATGAAAACCAACCTAAAATTATTCTGAGTTTTCCAAGTTCTTCATCAAAATTTTGAATTATTGGTGGATGCTCTATTTTTATCAAAGTTAATATTAAAATAGCCCAGATGAGCCAATTAGTTGAACCAATGTTTATATTCGGATAAAATATTTGTATAATGCCAATTCCACCAAAGAATATTAATAACCCAAAAACGATATATGCGATATATTTATGTTTATCTCCAAACATAGAATAAGAAATATGTCCACCATCAAGTTGACCAACAGGCATCATATTCAGAGAAGTTATTAATAACCCAAACCATCCAACACAAAGAAAAGGATAATGATAAATTTCGTTCATCGGAGGCACAAAACTATTTGAAGAGAAAGTATAAGTTAATTTTTCGAGTAAATAAATAATAATGTTATAACCAAAAGTTAAACCTGTTTCAGGAATACCAGTCATATGATATTCAGGATGTATTTCATAAAGGAAATCAATTTTAGGTAGATGAGTATATCCCCAAATTAGAATTGCCAATGAAACAATCCAGCCTGAAATAGGACCAGCAACTCCTATGTCAAAAAGCGCTTTTCTTGAATTTACTGGACTTTTCATTTTAATTACTGCTCCCATAGTCCCGAAAGGATTTAAAAATAAAAAAGGGAAGGGGATATAGTATGGATATGTTACGGATATTTTATGTAATTTCGCAGCAAAAAAATGTCCAAATTCATGAAAAGTTATAACAGTCATAATCAAGATTGAATATGTTAATCCAGCTGAAAAGTTTTCTAATTGGTATGGATCTTGATTACTCCAACCTACACCTGCAAGGGTAGTGGTGAAAAATGTTGCAAGAAAAAGAAGAATGTTTAAAAATATCGCATTTATTTTAATCCCTTTCTTCTGAACATATGAATTACCTTGTTCATCCATAATAAATATTTTCTTTTTTAAGTTTTTTTAATCCTATAAAAATACCATTTTAAGATATTTAAATATATTGCATTTTTTTTCATATTAGATAAGTTGTTAATATGGATGAAAATAATTATAGAGTAAATAATTTCCCTTTTAAAGAAATCAATCCTTATATTTTTACTATTATTATTGTAGTAACAGTTTTTTTCACCTATCAGTTATTGGGGAGTTTGTTTGCTTTGATTATCTTTGGCGGGAAATTTTTAGAAATGAGCAATATGTTTCCTGTTAGATTGACTACAATAATATCACAATTTTTGTTAATACTTTTTCCGGTTTATTTATTAAATTATTTAAGAGGTAATGATCTTGCCAGTGGATTCAGCATCAGGAAAACAAGTTTTCTTTATTATTTCCTTTCTGGTATTGCAATTATTGTTGTTCAACCAGTTTTACAATTTTATATGCTTTTGCAAAACAAGGCGATTGAGAGATTACCTATTGATAGCCGTATTATTGATGCAATAAAAAGTATTTCAGAACAACTTGATTCATATACCGCAAAACTTGTATCTGCAGGGTCTTTAGAGGAATTGTTCTTGGTTATAATTGCGATTGCAGTTACTCCGGCTATATGTGAAGAGTTAATGTTTAGGGGTTTGATTCTAAACACTCTTATTAAATCTGGAAATATAAAATTATCAATTTTTCTTACCGGATTTATTTTTTCACTTTTCCATTTTCATCCTTTTAATATAATACCACTGATTTTTCTTGGGGTATTCCTATCCATTATCACTTATTACAGTAGAAGCATTTTCCCTGCAATATTTACTCATTTTTTAAACAATCTCTTTTCTGTACTTGCAGTGCATTTTTATGGTAAGGAAGTAATAAGTAATTATGAATATTTTGAGAATAATTTTTTCTCTACTGCTCTATTTGCTTCTTTATCTTTTATATTGTTTGTATTTATTACTTATTATATTATTAAAGAAGGTAAAAAGAATTTAGTGAATGGATAATTTGACTAAAAGAACAGTAATTAGTATCGTAAGTATTCCGATAATTCTTGGATTAGCTTATTTAGGGAATTCTTATTTTTTAGTTCTTTGTTTTATTATTCAAATGTTTTGCTTATTTGAGTTTTACAATCTTTTTGAGCGAAATGGCTTCAGACCATTTAAGTATTTGTCAATACTTTTTTCATTAATGCTTTTTCTGGTTAAGTATTTTAATACACCCTATTTATTTTTCATTTCTTTCTTATTTCTTTTTTTAATAATTACACTTGAAATTTTTAAAGGTAAAGATTCCAATCCAATAAATGTTTTTTTAAGTATTGGTGGAATTTTATATATAAGTATACCGTTTATTTTATTAAGTGAATTAAGCTCTGATTACAGACTTGTATTTATCTTATTTATACTTATTTGGACTTCGGATACAATAGCATATTTTGTTGGAAAGTATTTAGGAAAGACTAAATTGTCTAAAATTAGTCCGGGTAAAACTGTAGAAGGTGCAGTTGCAGGTTTGTTAGCTTCTGTTTTATGCTCATTAATATTTGCAAAAATTTATTTTGAATTAATTACAATATTTGATAGCTTGATTATAGGTCTAATTGTTGGTTTATTTGGCGTGGTTGGAGACTTATTTGAATCTTTGATAAAAAGATATAGCGAAGTGAAAGATTCTTCTGCGATAATACCGGGTCATGGTGGCTTTCTGGATAGATTTGATAGTATAATCTTTGTTACTCCTATTATTTATATTTATTTTCATTATATAAAGTAAGTTAAAATTTAACTTGAATTGTAGTGATAATATAATAATTTTTGTGTCAGAAAAAGTTTTCTTATTATGTCAAAGAGAAAAAAAATAGTTAAAAAGAAGGAAGACGATTTAAAAAAACTTAAAAATGTTAATGGTGTATTATCGGTCTTTAATGATGATGAAATTGAAATAGATGAAAAAATTTTAGAGAAAATTAATAATCTTAAAAACAAAAAGGTAAAGTTAGAATTAGTAAAAATAAAAAATCACATCGGGAACCCGGAAATAAAAGATGTTAATAAATTAAGTAAAAAATTACTAAAAAAAGAATTAGATAAACTGTACGATATATTAGGTAGAAATAATATCTTTGTTCATTTTAAAAACGAATATGATTTAAGGGAAAAATATAGATTTATTACAGAAGAGGTTTTGGAACAAAAGATTGAGAAACTTTCAAATATTGATGTGAGCGTAAAATTTATATATGAAGATTTTCACCCTGAGAAAGATATCATAGATAATGAAGAGGAGGAATGATTAATGTTGCTATATAGTAAAGAAGTGAACCTAAATTCATCAGCAAAAGATTTTAAACTCAAAGGGGTTGACAACAAGTTCTATTGCCTTGATGATTTCAAAGATTTTAAAATTCTTGTTATTGTTTTTATGTGTAATCATTGTCCTTATGTTAAAGCGGTAATAAATAGATTGATTGATTTGCAGGAAAAGTTTTTACAGAAAAGCGTAAGATTTGTTGGGATCAATCCTAATGATGAAATAAATTATCCGGAAGATAGTTTTGAGAATATGAAATTATTCTATAGAAACTATAATATGAATTTCCCCTATCTACGTGATGAAACTCAGGAAGTTGCAAAATTATATGATGCTGTATGTACACCGGATATTTATGTATATGATAGCGATAGAAAATTAAAATACAGAGGACGCATAGATGATAACTGGAAAGATGAATCTCAGGTAAAAAATAGGGAATTGGAAAAAGCTATAATTTTACTGCTTGAAGGAAAGGAAATTGATTTTCAGCAAAATCCCTCAATGGGGTGTTCAATAAAATGGAAATAAAATTAAATTTATATTTATGTCAAAATTAGTAATTGTTAGACACGGACAATCTCAATGGAACCTTGAAAACAGATTTACCGGCTGGATTGATATAGACTTATCTGAAAAAGGTATCGAGGAAGCAAAATCTGCTGGGGAAAAATTAATTGGATATAAATTTGATAAAGCCTATACATCAGCTTTAATAAGGGCTCAAAGAACACTTGATATTATTTTGGAGATAATCGGGCAAAAAGATATTCCTGTTGAAAAAGATAAAGCATTAAATGAACGGATGTACGGTGATTTACAAGGTCTAAATAAAGATGAAACACGTAAGAAATACGGTGACGAACAAGTCAGACTTTGGCGACGCAGTTATGATATTGCTCCTCCAAATGGTGAGAGTTTAAAGGATACGGCTGCAAGAGTTATACCTTATTTCGAAAGTAAAATAGCAGTTGACTTAAAGAACGGTAAAAATATTTTAATCTCTGCTCATGGAAATTCACTTAGGGCTCTTGTGATGTATCTTGAAAAATTAACTAAAGAAGAAATCCTGAATACTGAAATTCCCACCGGGGTTCCGAAAGTATATGAACTCGATGAAAATTTAAATATCTTAAGTAAGAAATATTTATAAATAGATGCCTTCGCATAAAATTAAAAATATTTTATTTGATTTAGGAAATACTTTAATATTCTACGATTATTCATATTTTTATGAAGGTCTTGGTAAACTTGAGAAGAAACTTAATATTCTAAAATTTAAAAGGTATATTAAAGAAAACGATTTTGGAAATAAGTTATGCAAAGGAAAGATAAATATCAGAGATTTTTTTAGAAAAGCAAAAAAGAAATTCAATCTAAAGGTTAGTTTTGAAGATTTTGTATATTTATATTCTGATATTTTTTGGGTGAATTATAAAATGAAAAATTTTTTAGAGAAAATTAATGCACTTGGGCAGTTCAGACTTTTTCTGATATCTAATACCGATTCTACTCATATGAATTTTTTAATGAAGAATTTCCCTTTTTTAAAAATATTTAAGAATAGAATACTTTCTTATAAGGTTGGTATGATTAAGCCACAGAAAAAAATTTTTATTTATACACTTCAAAAGTATAAATTAAAAAAAGGTGAGACTCTCTTAATTGACGATATACCTGCAAACATAAGAGCAGCAGAAGCTATTGGGATTAAAGCAATACGTTATAAATCACACGAAAAATTCTTAAAACAATTCACTCGGATTGTTCGTAAATGAAATCTAAAATTTTCCTTATATTTTTTATTGTAGTATTTTTATTAATCATTATTTTCCCTGCACTTTCTGTTTCTTTTTCTCAGACTTATTATAAAAATATTAATAGCAATTTCCCAATAAGTTATCAGAATATAAAAGGAGATTCATCAATAAAAGTATCTTATTATGAAATAGATATTAATGTTTTGCTTAACCCCAATAATATTATAGCCAGAACAGAATTGCTGATTAGAAGAAAAATCTTAAATCCTGTTTTCTTTTTAAACTTAAGTAATGCTCTTATAGTTGATTCAATTAAACTGAATCAGCAAATTATAAGTTTTTTACACAATAATGATAAATTATTTATTACCCCTGTTTCACAGGATTCTGTTGTAAATCTTTCGATATTTTATCACGGTTTACCTGTACCAACTGGTTTCGGCAGTTTTATTTTCAGTGGTTATGAAAATGGTCCTGTGATCTGGTCTTTAAGTCAACCTTATGGTTCTCAGGATTGGTTCCCATGTAAAAACTCCATTGAAGATAAAGCAGATTCATCAAAAGTTCGTATTACCTGTTCTGAAAATTTAGTTGGTGTCTCAAACGGAGTTTTAGAAAATATTGTAAACAATGGTAACGGAACCAAATCTTATTTTTGGAAAAATACTTATCCTATCTCTGTATATTTAATTTCTGTTGCATTGAGCAATTACTATGAGTATAAAACATATTATAAATATAGTCAAACTGATTCATTACTTGTGGTTCATTATGTTTATCCTTCACAATTCAGTAACTTAAAAGTTCAACTTGACAAAACAATCGGAATGTTAGATTTCTTCACGAAGATATATTCAACCTATCCCTTCATTAAGGAAAAATATGGACATGCCCAAGTGAATTTTTCCGGTGGAATGGAACACCAGACTATTACTTCATTAGGAGTTTTTATGGATAATATTATTGCTCATGAACTTGCACATCAATGGTTTGGAGATAAAATCACCTGTAAAGATTGGCATCATATTTGGTTAAATGAAGGTTTTGCAACTTATTCAGAAGCACTTTATCTTGAGGAAACTTTAGGAAAAGCCGGATATGATGAATTTATAAGAAGTAGAATGAACTTTGCTAAAAGTGCAATTGGAACTATCTATGTTCAGGATGTGAATTCATTGTATGAGATATTTAATCCTTATAGAAGTTATGCAAAGGGCGCTATTGTTTTGCATATGCTTAGAGGTGTTGTCGGAGATTCGATTTTCTTTAATATCTTAAGAAGTTATGTTAATGATTCCAATCTTGTTTATAATACAGCTACAACGGAAGATTTTAAAAATATCTGTGAAAGAATAAGTGGAAAAGATCTTGGTTATTTTTTTAGTCAATGGATTTACGGAGAAAATTATCCAATATATTTTATCTCATGGAATTATAATTACATTTCTAATAATAATTATAAGGTTGACATTAACATTACGCAAAATTTAAATAATAATCCCCTTTATTTTAAAATGCCCCTTGAAATTTCAATTCAGACAAAAGATTTAGATACATTATTTAAAGTTTTTAATGATACTATTACCTGTAATTATAGTTTTATAGTTTTTGGAGAACCCGTCAAAATAACTCTTGACCCAAATGATAAAGTCTTGAAAGATAAAAAAGGAGATGAGATATATGAAAAAGTTAAATATTATCTTGGCCAGAATTATCCTAATCCTTTTAATTCAAAAACTAAAATTGAATTTGAAATTTTACATAATTCCAATGTGAAATTGGAGGTTTTTGATATTTTAGGTAGAAATGTTAAAACACTTGTAAACGAAGAATTAAAACAGGGTAAGTATAAAATTGAGTTCTTACCGGAAAATTTACCCTCAGGAGTATATTTTTATAAAATTACTACTGAACATTTTACTGATACCAAAAAAATGGTGTTTGTACAGTGAAAAAGTGATTTTTTTTATTTATAATTATAAAAATAATTTTATTATGAAAAAAATATTTTTAAGCATTATTGTGCTACTTTTAACATTTTATAATGCATTTAGTCAAAATTTTGAGACTGGAGCAGAATATTGTTCTTTTAAAAAATCCAATAATCCTCATTTAGTGGATTTACTTTCACCCAATTCTCCCAAACATTCCTATGATGTATTAGATTACAAATTGAATCTTGATATTTACAATTGTTTTAAAAGCCCATATCCTAAAACTTTTTCTGGCTCTAATGAAATTAAATTCAAAGTTGATTCAACTTTGAATAATATTAAATTAAATGCTGTTAATACTTCCCTTGCAATTGATTCTGTTCGATTGATTGGCGGTGCTCTTTTAACGTTTACTCATACTAATAATATCTTAACTATAAATCTTGACAGAACCTACATTCCCGGAGAAATAGTCAGAGTAAAAATTTATTATAGACATATAGCAACAAGTAATGATGGTGCATTTTATACATATCAAGGGGTAGTTTTTACTGATTGTGAACCCGAAGGCGCAAGAAAATGGTTCCCTTGCTGGGATAAACCATCAGATAAGGCAACTGTTGATATTACGGTTAAAGTGCCTTCTAATGTAAGACTTGGCTCTAATGGTAGATTAAATGATTCAACTGTTATTTCTGATACTATATATTATCATTGGGTAAGTAGGGATCCTGTTGCTACTTATATTGTAGTTCTTACTGGAAAAGTTAATTATAATATGGATATAGTTTACTGGCATAAGATATCCAATCCTAATGATAGCATCCCGATTAGATTTTATTTTAATACAGGAGAAAATTATCAGACTGCTAAAAATATCATTGGTGTTATGACTACCTATTATTCTGAACTATTTGGAGAGCATCCGTTTGAAAAGAATGGGTTCACTGCTATTCCAAGCGGTGCAGGTTTTACATGGGGTGGTATGGAAAATCAAACATTAACAACATTATGTTCGAGTTGTTGGACAGAAAGTATCGTGTCTCATGAATATGCACATCAGTGGTTCGGAGATATGATTACCTGTGCAACTTGGGCTGATATCTGGATTAATGAAGGCTTTGCAACTTTCATAGAAGCTGTTTGGTTAGAAAGGACCGGTGGTTATTCTGCTTATAAAAACAGAATTAATACTTTTGCTTCAAATTATTTGTCCAACAATCCAGGCTGGGCTATCTCAGATCCAAATTGGGCTATAAATACACCATCTACAAATGTCCTATTTAATTATGCAGTTACTTATTGTAAAGGTGCTTGTGTATTACATCTTTTGCGATATATTCTCGGGGATACAGTCTTCTTTAATACTTTAAAAGCTTATGCGCTTGATACAGTTGATTTTAAATATCAATCAACCACTATAGGTGATTTTAACACTAAAGTAAATCAGGTAACAGGAGGCAATTATAACTGGTTTTTTAATTCCTGGATTTATCAACCTAATCACCCTGTTTATGCTAATACCTATAATATCGCAAATGTTGGAAGTAATACTTGGAGAGTAAATTTTGTTGCTAAGCAAACGCAGACAAATGCGGGTTTCTTCCCGATGATTCTGCCAATCAAAATTACATTTTCTACAGGTCCTGATACACTAATAAAAGTTATGAATAGTGTTAATAACGAAATGTTTACTTTTTTCTTTAATAGACAACCAGTTAATGTACAGTTTGACCCTGATAACATGATTGTTTTAAAAACAGCCACTCTTTCTGTTAATAATGGTGAGATTTCATCCGAATTACCTGTTAATTATAGACTTTTTCAAAATGAACCCAATCCTTTTAATCCGGTTACTCTAATAAATTTTGAGATACCAAATGATGAATTTGTTAAACTATGTGTTTATGATGTTAATGGGCGATTAATAAAAGTTATAGTTAACGAATTCAGGAAAGCTGGAAAATACTATGAGATATTTAGTGGTGCAAAATTAGCTTCTGGATTATATTTTTATAAACTTGAAACTGAGAATTTTTCTGATACTAAGAAAATGATTTTAGTAAAGTAGATTTTTATTTTTTTTGTAATTCTTATTGAGAATATTATATTATTAAAAGAGTACATAAGGAAATATATATAAAATTGAGGTTTATATATTAATTTCTTTTTTATAACATAAAAACTATATTTAAGGAAATTATAATTTTATTAAAATTATATTTTAAAGGAATATAAATTGGATAACAACGGTCAACAAAACCAGTTAGAAGTTCAGGTTAAAAAATTAACCACACTTCACCCCTCTGACAGTTTAAAAGATTATGTTAATATTATACGTGCAAATCTATTTATGGTTATTGTGATTTTTGTTGCATCTGTTCTTGCTACTGTACTATATGTTACAAGCGCTCGTGATATTTTCAGTGCAACAACTACGCTTAAAATTAGTAAACCTCAGGGTAGTATTCTATCTGGGGCTATACTTCCGGAATTTCAGGAATTTCAAAATGATAGATATATTTCTAATGAAATTGAAATATTAAAAAGTTATAAAATCAGGGAATTAGCAGCAGCAGCACTTATTGATAGCTTTAATACTCATCAAAATAAAGCAGATTTCTATTACATTTTAAATAAAAGTTTGGAAGATAAACAGGAACCTGTAAAAATTCCTTCTCTTGCTAAATCGTTAGGGGGGATTGTAAGCGTTAAGCAGAAAAGAGGGCTTGATATTGTAGAAATTACAGCAGAAAGTCCATCTAAATATGAAGCAAAATTAATTGCAGATGTATATGCTGATGCCTATCTTAATTATAGTTTGATTTTTAGTCGTAGGGAAGTAACTGCTATAAGAGAATTTCTTGAAGAAGAAAAAGCGAGAAAATTAAATGAGCTTAATAATGCAGAAACCGCTTTAATGGATTATATGCAAAGGGGCGGAGTAATTTTCTTAGATGAATACTCAAGAAGTTTAGTAAACCAAATATCAACTTATGAAGCATCGAAAGATGCAACAGAGGTTGAACTTAAGACAAAACAGAAGGCATATGATCAGGTAAAATCTGAACTTGAAAAAATGGATTCAAGTTTGCCTGATTATATTGAGAGTAAAATTACTGAACCGTATTTCACTGAATTACAAAAGAAAGTTGCAGAACTTGAAATCCAGAAAGAAATTGATGTATCCATACCAAAAGATGAATCATTAAAGCAAAGGGTAATTTCCGAATATGATAAAAAATTAAATCCACTCAAGAAAACTTTAAAAGAAAAAGAGGAAATTGTTATCAGTGGTATTTATGCTAATACGCCTGAAGAAAGAAAAAATTTAGCACAGAAGTTTCTTGATCTGGGTATTGAATTACAATCATATAAAGCAAAGTTAAATTCTCTGTCGAGGCTTCTTAATAAGTATGAAATAGAATTTTCAAAAATCCCGGATAAAAGTATTGAACTTGCTCGTTTGCAAAGGGCAAAACAATCTTCTGAAAAATTGTTTTTAACTCTTGAAGAAAAATACCAGGAGGCTCTGATTAATGAAAGGTCTCAACTTGGTAATGTGAATATTGTTGATGAAGCACCATTCCCTACGAGTCCAGCTAAGCCAAATAGACAACTAATAATAATTGCTGGCTGTGTCCTTGGCTTGGGATTAGGAATTGGATTTGCTTTTCTTAGAAATTATCTTGACCGGTCAATTAAGACTCCTGAAGACTTGGAAAACAGAGGTATATCTGTTCTTGCATGGGTTCCCTCAATTGAAGAATTACGCGAATTAGGTTCTTCTCATATAGAATTTATAGTTGCCAATAAACCTTCTGCTTCTGCATCAGAATCATTTAAAGCATTAAGAACAAGAGTCAGTTTTGCTAAGTTAGAAGAGGTTCCGCTTAAATCTATTCTTATTACAAGTTCTATACCTGCGGAAGGTAAAACCACCGTTGCTTTGAATCTTGCCGGGAGTTTTGCTCAGGCTGAAAAGAAAGTATTGTTATTAGACTGTGACCTTCGTAAGCCACGTATTCACTCAGTTTTTGAATCACAAAGATTTCCGGGATTAAGTGATTATTTGTTTGGAAATGTATCTTTGGAGGATATTACCAGAAGTACAAAGCTTGAAAATCTTTTCTATATTACAAGCGGAACTATTCCTCCTAATCCTTCAGAAATGCTTGGTTCTAAACAGATGAAAGAGTTTTTAGGATCTGTAAAAAATATTTATGATTATATCATCATTGATTCACCACCGTTTATTTCTGTTACTGATGCTGAAATTCTTTCCAGATTATGTGATGGTACAATTATAGTTATACAGGCAAGTAAGACACCAATGGATGCTTTTGGAAAAACTTATGAAAGGATTATGACTTCTGACCCTTCAAAATTTTTAGGTACTGTACTTAACAATTTCAACTTTAAAGCAATGTACGGTTATTATTATAATTATTATTACTACTATTCCAAACCCGAGACATCAAAAATTAAGGATTTAAAGACTAAGGGAAAGGTAAAAACACTTGACTGATGAACACGAAATTATTTTTCAGAAGGAATATCCAGTTAAATAGGTGTCCTTATTGTAATGAAATTGCAACTTTAAGAAGAAGCAGATCACGAAATATTTTTGAGAAAATATTAAAAAAACTGAAGTATGCTCCTTATGTATGTAGAAATTGCGGATGGCGTGGCAAAATATTTTCTTACAAAATCGCAAGGAATTTCCTGCAATTAGTAATTCTTTATGCTTTTATCATTATATTTGCTGTTTATATAGTAAAAAAATTTTTATCAAAATATTTCGATTGAAAGTAAGGTATAAAATTTGAAATCGTGGTTTGTTTTAAGAACTAAGCCGAGGAATGAAAAAAAAGTGTATCAACAAGTAATTTCAAAAGATGTTGAGGTTTTCCTTCCTCTGATTCCTACAATAAGAATATGGTCTGATAGAAAGAAAAAAATTCTTGTTCCACTTTTCCCAAGTTATATCTTTATATATGGAGATGAAAGTGAAAGATTGAAAGCAATTCGAGGTACAATTGGTGCTATGGGATATTTAATGTATAGAAAGAGACCTGCAGTAGTTACTGAGAGAGAAATTGAAAATATAAAAATTTCCCTTCAGGAACCAGAAAGAATAAAAGTTGATAAAGGAATAATAAAAGAAGGTTCTTATGTTGAAATTACAAATGGTCCTTTCAGAGGTCTTACAGGTATCGTAATTGAAATCAGAGGTAGTTATAGACTTGTGGTTAATATTGTAGAATTAAATGCCTCTTTAAATATCGAATTAACATACTCAGAAGTAAAATTTTTAAAAAACTTATATTAAATATTTACCGTGGACTTAAAAAGTAAAATAGAAAAAAATAAATTTATCGTTGGAATTATTGGGTTAGGTTATGTTGGATTACCTCTTGCACTTGAATTTGCTCTTAAGAAAATTAAAGTAATTGGTTTCGATACTGATGTGAAGAAATCAGATTTTATTAACATAAAGAAATCTTCTTATATTAAGCATATAGATTCTGATAAGATTAAGAAGACTGTTAATAGTGGATGCTTATTTGCAACAAATGATTTTTCTAAATTGAAAGAGGTGGATGTAATTTTAATTTGTGTCCCAACCCCTCTGAATATAAATAGGGAGCCTGACTTAACTTATGTTTTTAATTCTGCTGATATTATTTCAAAATATTTAAGAAAAGGGCAACTTATTTCACTGGAAAGTACTACATATCCCGGTACAACAGATGAAGATTTATTAAAAATTTTCGAAAAAACTGGTTTGAAGGTAGGGAAGGATTATTTTTTAGTCTTTTCTCCGGAAAGGGAAGATCCCAATAACCCAGTATATTCTACTGCTACAATTCCAAAAGTTGTTGGTGGTATTACTGCTGAATGTACAAAATTAGCAGCTAAAGTTTACGAAAAAGTTATAAATAAAGTTATACCTGTATCTTCTGCTAAAGTTGCAGAAGCAACAAAACTTTTAGAAAATATTTATCGGTCAGTCAACATAGCGCTGGTTAATGAATTAAAAATGGTTTTTGATAAAATGGGTATTGATATCTGGGAAGTTATTGATGCAGCATCTACAAAACCTTTTGGATTTACTCCTTTTTATCCGGGTCCTGGTCTTGGTGGACATTGTATTCCTATTGATCCGTTTTATTTATCATGGAAAGCAAGAGAATATGAAATTACTACTAAATTTATAGAATTAGCAGGAGAAATTAATACTTATATGCCTCATTATGTTGTGGAACGAATTATGCATTATATGAATATTAATAATACCTGTCTTAAAGGAGCTAAAATTTTAATTCTTGGATTATCTTATAAAAAAGATATTGAAGACCTAAGAGAATCTCCCTCATTAAAATTAATTGAATTATTGGAGAAAGAAGGAGCGAGAATAGATTATAATGATGAATTTACTAAAGAAATACCTGAAACAAGAAAATATAAGTTTAAGAAAAAATCTGTTCCATTAACTGCTAAAAATATTTCAAAGTATGACCTTGTTGTTTTAGCTACTGATCATTCGTATTATGATTATGAATTTATCGCTAAACACGCTAAAATGATTGTTGATACCCGTAATGCATTTAAAAATATTAAACATAAAAAACTATATAAAGCATAGAAATTGAAAACAGCATTAATAACAGGAATTACAGGTCAGGATGGAAGTTACCTGACTGAATTATTACTTGAAAAAGGTTATGTAGTACATGGTATTATCAGAAGGAGCAGTTCTTTCAACACGGGAAGAATTGACCATCTTTATAATAATCCTGAGTTATTGAATAAGAAATTATATCTCCACTATGGAGATGTTACAGATACAAGTAACCTGAATCGTTTACTTGAGAAAATTAATCCTGATGAAATTTATAATCTTGCTGCGCAAAGTCATGTAAAAGTTTCTTTTGAATTACCTGAATATACAACAGAAGTTGATGCTGTCGGGACATTGAGATTTCTTGATGCTATAAGAGAAACAAAAATTAAAACGAAATTTTATCAGGCTTCAACAAGTGAGTTATACGGTAAAGTTAAAGAGATACCTCAAAATGAATTAACTCCTTTTTATCCAAGAAGTCCTTATGGTGTTGCAAAAATTTATGGGTATTGGATTGTTATTAATTACAGGGAAGCGTATAATATTTATGCCTGTAACGGAATTCTTTTTAATCATGAATCACCTCGTAGAGGAGAAACATTTGTAACACGAAAAATAACAAGGGCTGCTTCGAAAATTTCATTTGGATTACAGGATATGCTTGTTCTTGGAAATTTAGATGCGAAACGAGACTGGGGGTACGCACCTGAGTTTTGTGAGGGTATGTGGCTTATGCTACAACAGGATACCCCTGAAGATTTTGTGTTGGCAACTGGTGAAACACATTCAGTAAGAGAATTTGTTGAATTAACGTTTAAATGGCTTGGAGTTACTATTGACTGGAAAGGCAAAGGAGTGGAAGAAAAAGGAATAATCAAATCATTCGACATAGATAGATTTATGTCATTAATAGATGCTGTTCCTGAAAAAAGATTAACTAAAGGTTTAAAACGAGAAGAAATTATTCAAAATCTTAAAGTCGGAAAAACTATTGTTGCAATTTCACCAACCTATTTTCGTCCAACAGAGGTTGATTTATTAATAGGCGATGCAAGAAAAGCAAAAGAAAAATTAGGATGGGAACCAAAAGTCAGATTCAATCAACTTGTTGAAATAATGATTGAAGCAGATTTTAAGAAAGTTTTATCAAGAGGATTTTAAATTATCAAAAAGAATATTAAAATACCAATCACCAAACCATACTTTACAGATGAGTTCACTTTAGTTAGAAAGGTTCTTGACTCAGGGTGGATTATGCAAGGACCAAAAGTTAAAGAGTTTGAAAAATTATTAACCAAATATACTGGAGCAAAGTTTGCAGTTGCAGTTTCAAGTGGTACTGCAGCACTTCATTTGTCATTAATTGCTTCTGGTATTAAATCTGAAGACGAGATAATTTGTCCCTCTTTAAGTTTTATCGCTACTGCAAATGCGATTCGTTTTGTAAATGCAAAACCTGTTTTCTGTGATGTCAACAAATATGATGTTAATATTTCTCCGGAATCTGTTGAAAAGTTAATTACTAAAAAAACTAAAGCTGTAATTATAGTACACCAACTGGGCATTCCCTGTAATATTTCAGGATTCCGTAAGTTATGTAAAACCAAAAAACTAATACTTGTAGAAGATGCCGCTTGTGCTTTAGGTTCTGAGTGGTATGGAAAGAAGATAGGTTATAATTCCGATATTGCTTGTATATCATTTCATCCGCGGAAAATTATTACAACTGGTGAAGGTGGCGCGATTCTTACGAATAATAAAAATTATTATTATGTTTTAAAAAGATTAAGAAGTCATGGATATCAGGATGGTAAATATTATGAAACTGGATATAATTATCGTATGACTGATATTCAGGCAGCAATAGGAATTAAACAGCTCTCTAAAATTGATAAAATAATAAATGCAAGAAGAAAAATTGCAGAATTATATGATAATGCTTTTAAAAATGATGAAAGATTCAGAGTTATTACCTGCTTACCGAATACTAATTCAAATTACCAATCATACTGTCTTTATATCAATCCTGATTCAGAAATAAATGCAAAGGATATTTTATTCTATTTAAATAAGAAGGGGATTTGTGCAAAACCAGGCATAGTAGAAATACATAAACAAAAATCTTTTAAAGAATATAACAATATCAGATTACCTAATAGTTCTGATATGTCAAAGAATTCCATTCTTCTGCCTATATATTATCCTATGAAAAAATCTGAAGTTGAATTTATAATTAATGAAATTAGAAAATTTAAAAAATAATTTTATGAAAGTACCATTACTTGATTTAAAAGCTCAGTTTAATACAATCAGAGACGAGGTAAACAAGAAAATAAATGAAGTTTTAGAATCTCAACACTTCATTCTTGGAAAAGAAGTACAGGAGCTGGAGAAAAAAATTGCTGATTATGTAGGAACAAAATATGCAATCGGGGTTTCATCAGGAACTGATGCACTTTTAATTGCATTAATGGCAATAGACTTAAAGCCCGGCGATGAAGTGATTTTACCATCTTATTCATTTTTTGCAACTGCAGGTGTAGTAGCCAGGATGAACGCAATACCGGTTTTTGCAGATATAAATCCTTACACATTTAATATCAATCCTCTTGATATTGAAAAAAGAATTACAAAAAAGACTCGTGCAATCATACCGGTTCATTTATATGGCCAAAGTTGTGAAATGAATGAAATTATTAACATAGCCCAAAAATATAAGTTAAAAATCATCGAAGATGCTGCGCAAGCCATCGGTACCCAATACAAAAATGGTAAGAAAGTTGGTTCAATAGGTGATATTGGATGTTTTTCCTTTTTCCCAAGTAAAAATCTTGGTTGTTTTGGAGATGGGGGTATTGTTACTACTAATGATAATGAATTAGGAGAAAAATTACGAATTTTAAGAGTCCACGGTAGTAAACCTAAATATTATCATAAAATTATTGGCGGGAATTTCAGATTGGATGAAATTCAGGCTGCAGTTCTTAATGTTAAATTTCCTTATCTTGATAAATGGTCTGCGAAAAGAAGAGAAAATGCAGATTTTTATACTAATCTATTTATACAGGCAGGGCTATCAGAAAATGCAGGTAGATTAGTTTATGATGAAAAAAATCTTGTTCTGCTTCCGAAACCTATTTATAAAGGCTATAAAGATTCTGATGATAAAGAAATAATAAATTATCATATTTATAATCAATTTGTGATCCGAATTCAAAATAGAGATGCATTAAAAAAATACCTTACTGACAATGGTATCGGAACAGAAATCTATTATCCCGTTCCTTTCCACAGGCAGGAATGCTTTAAGTACTTAAATTGTGATATGAATTCATTTCCAATTTCTGACGATGCTGCTTTATGCTCATTAGCCTTACCAATATACCCTGAATTGAGTAAGGAGCAGATGGAATATGTCGTTCAAAAAATAAGTGACTTTTATTCTGTAAAATAATTTTATGATAAAAATATATATTGATTATTAATTTTTTATTTTGTTATATTTATCAAAGATAAAAATCATAGTGAATTAATCCTTAAATTTTTAAGGAGAAAGAGTATGAGGAAATTTAAATTAATTTTATTAGCGGGTTTTGTTTTCTTAATTTTTTTAAATAATGCTTTAAGCCAGGGTTATACTCCTCCTATGTTTACTATTGGTTTGACAGGGGAAGGTAGTTTCGCTATGCACGATGCTTATGGTACAAATTTAAGCGATACTTTGCGTACTTATGGGATGATGTGGGGTAGGGGGGTGGGAATACATATAAAGTTTGGCTTAGGTAAGAGAAAAAACCACAGAATTATTTTAGCTGGGACTTACAACAAGTTTATAAATTCGGGGTCATCTTCGAAATCCTTTGTTGAGCCGAATCCAAAGATTGGAAATAGAACTAACTACAATATTTGGACTGGTATGTTGGGATACGAATACTGTTTTAATTCAAGATGTAGGAATAAACAGTTTCTCGGATTTGGTGCTACTGCTAACCTGATTAATGCCCAACCTGGCGCAATAGATTTTGATGATGCATTCAGGTTAGGTGTTTATGTAAATGCAGGATATGAAATGGTCTTAGACCCTAAATTTAAAACAGGTATTTTTATTGGGGTTAAATATAATTTAGCAAATATTTTAGGGCAGGAAAATGGTCCCAGAAAAATGAATGATGGGGCTGGTACTCCCGGACCCGGTTTTTGGAGGCGGTTTGGATATATAAGTCTTAATCTTGGATTTAACTTCTATACCGGTACCAAAATGATTAAAAAGTATTAATAAAAAATTACCCTGCGGAAAAATATTTTGCATCTTTACGATGTATTATTATAGCATTTGTTGATTGTTCAGGTACCATTTGAAATTCTTCTGTTAATGTAATTCCTATTCTCTCTGGCATTAAAATATCAAATATAATTTGTGTGTTTTCTAAGTCGGGGCAAGCGGGATAACCAAAAGAAAACCTTATTCCCTGATGAAATTTTTTCTCTGCACCTTGATATTCTTTTCCCTCGTCTTTAAATAAGTTTAGTTCTTTCCTTATTTGTTCATTTAAGTAATCAGCAAGAGCTTCAGTATATTCTATTGCAAGTCCATGAAAAAATAAATATTCCTGATATTTATTCTGTTTATATAATTCATTGGAATATTCAGTTGCTTTATGTCCTAAAGTAACAATTTGAATTGGTATTAAATCAATAAGCTCCGACTCTATCGGTTTAAAATAGTCACTTATGCATAAAAAGCTACCTGATTTTTGTCGCGGGAATTTTATACTCTTCCACTCTACAAAGTCTGATTGTTTTAATTCTTTTATGTTTCTTTTCTTAATTTCCCATTCAGAAAAAAGTTTATCATCCTTTATTGATTTTGGCTTATAAATTATTAAATCTTCTTTTTCGGAATTACATGGATAATATCCATAAATAGCTTTAGGTGTAAAAAGATTTTTTCCAATAACCTGTGATTTTAATTCTCGTAACTTTGGTTTAGCAACGGTGTTAATAAGATTGTTATATTCTTTTTCACTTATATCTTTAGTCTTATTTATCTTCCATCTTCCGGCGAAGAGTATCTTTTCATTTATATAATCGAAAATTTTCTCTACCGGAAATTGTTCTACTATTCTACAGCCCCAAAATGGTGGAGTAGGAATATTACATTCAGTATTAACTCTATTTCGTATTATTTCTTCCTTACTGATACTAATTTTATTATCATCTGAAATTTCTTTTTCAATAATTATATTTTTTACATAAATAAATTCTTTTGTTCTGTTACTAATGTCTTCCTTTCTAATATCAGGAATTTTTGACATATATTTTAATCCGTCAAACGCATCTTTAGCGTAAAAAACTAATCCATTATATAATGTTCTTAATTCAGTTTCAACGAATTTTCTTGTTAATGCTGCACCACCCAGAATTACAGGTATATTCAGATTTCGCTTGTTTAGTATTTCAAGATTTTCCTTCATTACAAAAGTAGATTTAACAAGTAAGCCACTCATACCAATAGCGTCTGCATTATGTTCAAAATAAGCATCAATCATCTTTTCAAGAGGGCATTTTATACCAAGATTTACGACTTTATAGCCATTATTTGATAATATTATATCCACCAGATTTTTACCAATATCGTGTACATCACCTTTTACAGTAGCAAGAATAATTACACCCTTACAAACTGACTTAGAAGATTTATCTAAAAATTGTTCCAGATATTCTACGCAATATTTCATACATTCAGCAGACTGTAATACAAATGGTAGCTGCATTTTACCACTTGAAAATAATTCCCCCACAATTTTCATTCCCTCCAATAATATTTCATTTATTATCTCTAAAGGTGAGTAAATCCGTAATGCTTTAATCAAATCTTTTTCAATGTCAGATTTGTTTCCTTCAACTATGTGGTTGATTAAAATTTTATCGGTTGGTTGAAAATGTTTGTTTAAAGTAGATTTTGTTATATCAGAACTTCCAATTTTTTCAAAATATTCAATTAACTCTTTAAGCGGGTCATATATGCATTTCAATTTCTTATCCATTTTCTTAAAATTAATTTTCTTATCGAATCCATTAAATATAAACCAAGAAACGCAATAAAACTTACTGCAAAAATTACTAAAACATATCTATAGTCTAATGTGTCTATTTCATAAAACATCTTTATTAAGTTTAATAATGGTATATCTGTTCTTACAAGACTTAAAAATAAAAATATAATTATTAATATAATACTATATAAATAATATTTCAGCCTTTTATCATTTGTATTTTTTGATACTATCAGGAAATTAATTACGGCGGTAAAAATCATTACCGAAATCATTGTCATAGAAACCATATTTTCCGAAGGATTGAAAAAATATCTTACAACTCCATTCCCTGCAATACTACTAAAAGTAATAATTGAAGCAGCAATAAATACATAAGAAAAAACATCAGTCAGAAAATATTTATATTTGTTTGTATTATTATTTCTCAATGTTATTATCAATGCAGGTAATCCAATCGCAAAAATATTAAATAATGATACTCTCCTTGGTGTTAGTGGAAAAAGAAAAGATAAATATGACAAAATTGTTAAATATATCACTATAAAATTTTTTGTAAGAAAAAGCTTTGCTACAGAGCTTACAGAATTAACAATTTTATTCCCTTCATTAAAAACATCGGGCAGAAGTGAAAATTTGTTCTTTAGTAAAATTAAATCTGCTACATCTTTTGTTATTGCACTGCCTTCTTCCATCGCAATTCCCATATTTGATTCTTTTATTGCTGGAAGGTCATTTACTCCATCTCCTATCATCGCAGTATAAATATTATTGCTTTTAAATGATTTTATAATTTTTAATTTATCCTCAGGGATAAGTCTTGAAAAAACAATTTTAGAACTGATTGTTTCCAAAAATGTTTTCTCATCTCTGATTTCCCTTAATTCTTTCCCGGTTATAAATTCCGCCTGTTTTACTTCCCAACCAATTTCTCTTAATATTGCTTCGATTGCTTCAGATGAATCACCGGATAATATTTTGAATTTAATTCCATTTTCCTCAAATAATTTTATTGCTGAAAGAACATCAGGTCTTATTCTATCTGATATAGAAACAATGCATATTGGTTCAATTTGAAAATTTGAAAAATCTTTTTTCAGATCTTCTATTCCATTTTTATTTTTAATTTTTCCAAAAAGAAGATTTCTGTAAATTCTTATATTATTTGTATTATAAAGGTATTGTATTTCTTCTCTCTTTTTTTCATCAACCTTTTGCAATAATATATCATAAGCCCCGAGAATGTATATACAATTTTGATTCTGTATCTTGAATTGAATAGCACCAAATTTATGTTCTGAACTAAATGGTAACTCATCTGTTTTTATGAATTCACTGTTGGCAGAAAATTCTTCAAGCGCCTTCGATGTTGCGTTTTTTTCTAAGGAATTGTATGAATAAGTCCCGAGTAAAATCTCTGCTTCTTCTTTACTATATTTTTCATTAACCAGAGTTATACAGGCAACTTTTAATTTATTTTGTGTAAGTGTTCCCGTCTTATCCATACAAACAAGCTGGACATTAGAAAAAGACTCAATTGCATTCAACTTTTGTATTATTGCTCCGATTTTACTTATTCTGTAAACCCCAATTGCATAAGTAACTGATGCCGTTAAAATTAAACCCTGTGGAATTAAAGAAGTTAGTATTGTTGCAATTTCTCTTATAAAATCTACCTGTGATATATCTTCATTTCTTCCGATTAATAATTTTATAAATACAAGTATAATTGCAAAAAGAAAAAGGAATTTTAAAAAAACATTAATTCTCTTTTGTAACGGTGTTAAATCAAACTGATATTTTTTTGCAAGTGTTGTTATTGATTGAGCATAACTATCATCTCCGATTTTTTCTGCTTTATAATATCCGCAACCTGAAAGGCAGAAACTACCGGAAAGAACTTTATCTCCTTTATCTTTATTTACCGGAATTGATTCTCCTGTTAATAATGATTCATCAATTTCCAATCGCTCTGAATGAATAATTGTCCCATCAACAATTATCTGGTCTCCACGGGATATTTTAATTATATCATCAAGTACAACTTCCTCTTGCTCTATTATTGATTCTTTTCCCTCCCTAATTACTATTACAGGTTTTTTTAGTAATAGATTAACTTTATCAAGAGCAATTTTGGATTTTATTTCCTGATATATTGCAATCGCTGTATTTATTAATGCAATGCTAAATATACCAATAGAATCTAAAATTAATCTTGTATCTTTATAAATAATAAAAAAGATTATTACGAAAATTATTATACCGCCAATGATTAAATTAAATAGAGAAAATATATTCTCAATAAAAATCTCTTTTATTGATTTTGTTCTGGTTTTAGATATTTTGTTTATTAAACCCTTTTTTATTCTTTCTCTGACTTCTGAATAATTTAATCCTGTTAGCATTTTTTATTACTGTGTTCAACTGCAGATTTTACGAATTCTCTGAATATCGGGTGAGGTTTTATTAATCTCGATTTGAATTCCGGGTGAAACTGGGTGGCAATAAAGAATGGATGTATGTCTTCTGGCAATTCAATCATTTCAATTAAGGAACCATCCGGCGATAAGCCGGAGAATATCATACCGTTATCAGATAATATTTTCCTGTAATTATTATTCACTTCATATCTATGTCTGTGTCTTTCATTTATAAATTCTTTTTTATAGCATTTGTATGCAAGAGATTTTTTAAGTATTATACAGGGATATGAACCAAGTCTCATTGAACCACCTTTTACCTTGATTGATTTCTGATATTCCATCAAATCTATTACATTAAATCTTACATTATCCTTGAATTCTTTTGAGTTCGCATTTTTTAATCCGCATACATTTCTTGCAAATTCAATAACAGCACATTGCAACCCAAGACATATTCCAAAGAATGGTATTTTATTTTCGCGAGCATATTTTATTGCTGTTATTTTTCCTTCGATACCTCTGTCTCCAAATCCCGGACAAACAAGTAATCCACTTATTTCAGAAAATATATCATCTATATTTGTAGAATTTTTTTCTAATAATTCCGAGTCTATCCAGTTAAGTTTAACGCTTACATTGTTATATGCGCCCGCATGTACGAAAGATTCTGTTATACTTTTATATGCATCAGGGACAACATTGTATTTCCCACAAATTGCGATATTAATTTCTTTTCTTGGTGACTTTATTTTATTTACGATTCTATTCCATTTATTTAGCTGTGGATTTCCAGCGCTTAGATTTAATTTTTTCAGTACTACATTATCAAATTTTTCTTTGTGCAAATTTAACGGTACCTCATATATCGATTTAGCGTCTATTGATTGCATAACTGCTTCTGCTTCTACATTACAGAATAATGCAATCTTCTTTCGTAATTCATTAGTAAGTATCTTTTCACTTCTGCACAATAAAATATCTGGTTGAATTCCGATTTCAAGTAAAGTCTTTACTGAATGTTGAGTTGGTTTAGTCTTTAATTCTCCGGCGGCTGATATATATGGTACCAATGTTAGATGAATACAAATAGAATTACTTTTTCCGACTTCAAGCATAAATTGTCTCATCGCTTCAAGGAAAGGTAGCGATTCAATATCACCAACTGTACCACCAATTTCAGTTATTATAACATCGTATTTATTTTTTGATTTCTCATCTATTTGTCTGATTCTTCTCTTTATTTCATCTGTAATATGCGGAATAACTTGCACTGTGGCACCGAGATAGTTTCCTTTGCGTTCCTTTTGAATTACCTCAAAATATACCTGCCCCGATGTTGTATTGTTATCTTTACTCATATTCTCATCAAGGAATCTCTCATAATGTCCTAAGTCAAGGTCAGCTTCATAACCATCATCTGTCACAAAAACTTCTCCATGTTGCAAGGGTGACATAGTGCCGGGGTCAACATTTATATATGGATCAAATTTCTGGATTGTTACTTTTAAACCTCTTGATTTTAATAATAATCCTAAGGAAGCAGATGCTATTCCTTTCCCGAGTGAGGAAACAACTCCACCTGTTAAAAATATGTATTTTGTTTGTTTCAAATTATTTATACTTTAATTTTTTTTAAAATCATTTTTATATCTTCTGGTGTATCAATTGAAACGGAATTATTTTTTGAAATTATGATTTTTATTTTTTCTTCATTTTCTAATATTCTTAATTGCTCAAGCTTTTCCAATTTTTCCAATCGTGATTGCTTCATATTAATGAATTTTAAGAGAAACTCTCTTCTATAAACATATAATCCAATATGTAAATAATAGTTTTTTAAAAAAATTCTATTCACTGATCTATTTGAAAGCAATTTTGTTTTGCCTTTAGGGTAATTCTGTAATATTAATTTTGGAAATGGAATTATGCTGCGTGAAAAGTATAATGCATTATAATTATTATCAAATACAACTTTAACTTTATTCTCATTGTATAATTCATCTATATTACAAAACTGTGTAGCAAGCGTTGATACATTTATATCTTTATTATCAATTAAGACTTTTACTGCTTTGTCTATATCTTTCGCTGATATCAGTGGTTCATCACCCTGAATATTTACAATAATATCTGCTTTAATTTTTTTTACCGCTTCTCCTATCCTGTCTGTTCCGCTTTTGTGGTCCTTTGAAGTCATTATTGCTTTTCCACCAAAATTCTTTACAACATTCATTATCCTCTTGTCATCTGTAGCAACATAAATTTCTTCTAAAAGTTTTGATTTTTTGGCGCTTTCATATACCCATTGTATCATTGGTTTACCCAAAATTTCTGCAAGTGGTTTTCCTGGGAATCTTGTTGAGCCATATCTTGCTGGTATTATTCCGATTATCTTTTCCTTCTTCATAATATTAAATAACTATTTCATTATATGATTTTATAATACTTTCTCTGACATCATTGAGAGAAAATTTATCTCTGCTATAAGCAAAGGGGTTTCCAATTCTTACCATCACTTTACCGGGCTTAATTTTTTTTGAACCTCTTGGTAAGATTTCATAGGAACCCTTTATAGTTACAGGTGTAATATCGCATTTTATATCATTAGCGATTACTGTTAGTCCTTTTTTAAATTCATGAATTTTTCCGTCGGGACTTCGTGTTCCTTCCGGGAATATCACAATTGACAATCCCCGTTTTAATGCATCTGATGCTTTCTTTAATGAACTAATTGCAGAGCGGGCATTCTTTCTGTCAATCGGTATATATCCTGCTAAATACATTGCCCAACCGAATACAGGTATTTTATTTATACTGCTTTTATAAAGAAATCTGATATTACCGGGTAATGCTTTCATTAATATTGGAATATCCAAATAACTCATATGGTTGCTTATATAAAAATTTGCATCTTTTCCTGATACATTTTCTTTTCCTTCTACAATTACCTTCACACCGGCAATTATCAAAATTAAATTCCCGAATATTTTGTATAAAACATAAACAACTTTACCTCTGTAATTAAATAAGTTTAATGGGATAGTTATAATTGAAATAATCAAAATCACTAATGCAATTCCAATGATTCTTACAATGTACAATGTGTATTTATTTTACAATTCTTGAAATTGATTTAAATTCTTCAGTGCCTGAATGTCCAAGCATTTCAAAAAGTATAGATTCATAAGTTGTTATGATTGCGCCTTCGTCCCTCAACCTGTTCAATGCGATTTTCTTATCGTTTAAATTTCTTGAAGAAATACAATCTTCTACTACTACTAATATATATCCTTTATCAAGTAAATCTAATGCTGTTTGTAAGACGCACACGTGAGATTCTATTCCTGTAATAATTACTGTATTTTTCCCTGATTGTTTAAGTTTATTCTCAAAAGTATCTAAACCACAACAACTGAAACTCATTTTTTCTAATGGTGAATAATAATTACCAAGTGCATTCCTAACTGATTCTATCGTTAATCCAAGCCCTTTTGTATATTGTTCAGTAACTAATATTTCAACCCCCAATACTTTCAAACCATTTATAAGTCTGCAAAGTTTATCTTCTAAAATTGTATTTTCTGATATCATGGGAAATAATTTTTCCTGAACATCAATTACAACTGCAATTGAATTTTCCCTTTTGATTTTCATAATTTAATTTTTAAATTAATTAACAAATTTAAACATTTTTAAAAATAAATACTTTGGTAAAATGAATTACTTTTTACATAATTATAAATTATGTATTTTTATATTGTATTTTAATTTAACTTCATGGTAAACATTAAAGTATATATTTAATGAATCAGGAACGCGAAAGATGGAAAACAAAATTAGGGGTTATACTTGCTGTTGCTGGTAGCGCTGTTGGTTTAGGGAATTTCCTTAGATTTCCTGCCAAAGCCACTCTCAATGGCGGCGGCGCTTTTATGATTCCTTATTTTGTTGCTTTTCTTTTACTTGGCATTCCCCTTATGTGGATGGAGTGGACACTCGGCAGATATGGTGGAAAATTTGGGCATGGAACAGCGCCCGGAATTTTTGACTCTGTTGGAAAAAATAAATTCCTAAAATATATTGGTGCAATCGGTGTAATTGGTCCTTTTATCATTTTAATTTATTATATCTTCATAGAATCCTGGACTCTTGCTTACTCTTACTTCTCATTTTCCGGTGTTTTATTAAAAAATGCAGATGCCGAAAGTATGAAAAATTTTCTTGTTTCATTTCAGGGAGTAGCAGAAGGTGCACCAATCTGGCCCGCGTATGTTTTCTTTATTATTACATTTGTTGTAAATTTTTATTTCATTTATAAAGGCGTTCAGGGTGGTATTGAAAAACTGTCTCGCTGGGCTATGCCTACTTTAATTTTAATCGCTATTATTCTGGCTATTAGGGTATTAACACTCGGAACTCCTGACCCCTCAGTACCTCAACAATCAATTTCCAATGCGCTTGGTTTCGTATGGAACCCGGATTATTCTAAATTACTTGATGCTAAAGTTTGGATTGAAGCTGCAGGACAGATATTTTTTACTTTATCTGTTGGTATAGGTGTTATTCTTACTTACGCAAGTTATGTTGACAGTAAAGAAGATATAGCCCTTTCAGGTTTAGCATCTTCATCAATAAATGAATTCTGCGAAGTTATTCTCGGTGGCTCTATTATTATTCCTGCTGCTTTTGTTTTCTTTGGGCAGGCTGGTGCTGTTGATATTGCTAAAGGTGGTGTATTTAATATCGGATTTGTCTCAATGCCTCTCATCTTTGATAAACTTCCACTTGGTTTTATTTTTTCCGGTTTATGGTTTATTTTACTTTTTATTGCTGGTATCACTTCCTCTATATCTTTAATTCAACCTTTAATTTCATTTATTGAAGATGAATTTAAGTTAAAAAGATCTACATCTACTATAATTCTCAGTATTGTTGCTTTTATTGCCTGTCAGCCGGTTATCTTTTTTATTGGTCATGGTTTCATTGATGAATTGGATTTCTGGGGTGGGACTTTCTTCCTTGTTGTATTTGCATCAGTTGAAGTATTTATTTTTCTTTTTATTATGAAATTTAATAAAGGTTGGGATGAACTTCATCAGGGTGCATTATTCAAAATTCCACGCATATATAAATTCATTATGAAATACATTACCCCCCTGTTTTTATTAATATTACTTGGATTTTATACATATCAGGAATTTATTTCCCGAATTCTTTTAGAAGATGTGAAAAATCCGATTGATAAAATATATATGTGGGGTGCAAGACTTATGATTTTTATTTTGCTGATTATATTATTTATTCTGATTCATATTGCATGGAAAAAAAGAAAGGAGAATAGATTATGACTCTATCCGGTATAATTTTTATGGCTCTGTCCTGGGGAATTATATTCTTTCTGTTAATTTTTAGTTTTTCCCGGTTGCTTAGAAAAAATAATATCAATAAAGTCGGACCACGGGACGTAATCGGTTGAAATTATGTTTTTATTTTGGTTTGAATTTGGAAATGCAAATTAATATTTTAGTATGTTACCATGGGGATTTAGCTCAGCTGGTAGAGCGTCTGAATGGCATTCAGAAGGTCAGGGGTTCGACTCCCCTAATCTCCACAGAATTTGAATTATATAAAAAAGAGGTTAACTTATTTTAATTTATCCTCGTATCAAAGACCTTTCCGTCAACAATTAACGAATAAAAATATAATCCGCTTTGTAAATTACAAGCTTTAAATTTTATAATGTGTTCTCCGGATTCATATTACCTGCTTGTTATTACCTTTTTATCTTTGAGAAAAGAAAACCCAATACGTTTAGTAGCTTCTAATAATTTATCTTTGCGGTGAATATATCAATAAAGAAAATCTTATAAAAAAAGCAAAGTTCTTGAAAAATACCTATACAAAAAGGAAACAAAAAGCACTTGCCAGAATACTTACAAACCGGTTTACCTGAATACACCTGAAATTAACTTTATATTATGAAAATAATTTTGTATAATAAACAATAAATTGGTTGATATTATATTCTATATTTATACTATTATTTTAGAAAAATAATGATAATAAATATTTGTCGGATAAGGAAAAATATTAATAAATTAAAAATACAAAAGAGTTTTATTCAGGACTTCCTTTATAAGTTGATTGATGCTTCCTGCAATTTTAAAATTAAGTTAAAGTCAGGCGATATAAAAAATCCTGAAAATATTACGTTTAAAAAAAGTTATTGTCTTTATTTTCTATAATAATAATCTATTAGAATAAAGATATGAGCAAATCATTTACAATAAACGACTTACCAAAAGATGAGCGACCGCGCGAACGGTTAATTAAGTTTGGCGAACAGGCGCTTTCAGCTCAGGAATTATTACAGCTTATTTTAGGCAGAGGTGTTGCCGGCGAATCAGTAGCGGTTACTGCACAAAAGCTATTAAGTCATTTTGGAAGTTTACAGAAATTATCAGAAGCAAGCATTGAAGAACTATCCTCAATTAAAGGAATTGGCTTGGCAAAAGCTGCTCAAATAAAAGCAGTTTTTGAAATTAGCCGCAGACTTTCAACCCAAACACCTGAATATAAAAGCATAGAACTTGATAACCCCGAGAAAGTATTTAAACTGATAAAAAGCAAACTCAAAGATTATCATAAGGAACATTTTTATATTATTGCTTTGAATAGCAGAAATTACTCAATCGCTGAAGTTTCAATTGGCAGTTTAAATGCGAGTATTGTCCATCCGCGTGAAGTATTTGCTGAAGCAATTAAAAACAAAGCCGCTTCTGTTATTTTCGTTCATAATCATCCATCCGGCAATCCGGAACCATCTGAAAACGATTTACTAATAACTAAAAGATTGGTAGAATCAGGAAAAATTTTAGGTATTGAAATATCCGACCATATTATTGCAGCTAAAGACGATTACTTTAGTTTTAAAAATAATGGATTAATTTGAATGATATATGAGGCAGAAGGAATTTAAAAAAGGCGAAATCGTAATTTATAGAAGCCCTCAAGGACCGGAAATTCAGGTAAAACTGAAACAAGATTCTGTTTGGTTAGATGCACATCTAATTGCGAAGCTTTTTGATGTTAATAGACCAGCAGTGGTCAAGCATATTAATAATATCTACAAAACAGGCGAATTGGACAAAAAGTCAACCTGTTCCATTTTGGAACAGGTTGCAGCTGATGGAAAAATCAGAAAAATGAATTTTTATAATCTTGATATGATCATTTCTGTTGGTTATCGGGTTAATTCAAAACACGCTACACAATTCCGCATCTGGGCTACGAAGACATTAAAAGACCATTTAATAAAAGGATACACCATAAATGAAAAACGGCTTTTACAGACGCAGAATAAATTAAAGGAATTACAAAACGCTATTACATTTTTGCAGGAAAAATCACAACACGGATTGCTCTCAGAGCAAACATCCGAAATTCTTAACCTGCTATCATCTTATGTCAAAACACTTACATTACTGGAACAATATGACAGAGGAAAATTAACTGCGGTTAAAAAATCAAAAAGTAAGTATGTTTTGCAATATGATGAAGCTAAAAGGATTATAGAGACAATTAGAAAAGAATTACTTGCAAAAAAAGAAGCCAGCGAACTTTTCGGAAGTGAAAATGAAAACAAATTAAAAGGCATAATCGGGAACATTTATCAGACCTTTGGCAAAAAGGAACTTTATCCTTCTCTGGAAGAAAAAGCGGCTCATCTTTTATATTTTATCATTAAAGACCATCCTTTTATTGATGGCAATAAACGAATTGCTTCATTTCTCTTTGTTTATTTTTTAGAAAAAAATAATTTTCTTTACCGTAAGACTGGCGAAAAGAAAATCAATGATAATGCTTTGGTTGCGCTTTCCCTTTTAATTGCAATAAGCAACCCTAAGGATAAAGAAATCTTAATTAAAATTATAACTAACCTTTTAAGCTAAATATGAAAAACAAAACAGAACAATTACAAAAAGAAATCGACCGGCTGACTGAAGTTAAAAATAAATTGAAAATAAAAATATTATACAATATTATAACTGGAACCAATTATTTTAGTTTTAAAGAAAATGGGCTATTATGAACACAACAACTTCTTATCATCAAATTTCAAATACTATCTGGAATATTGCTAATCATCTTCGTGGTGGATGGAAAGCTTATGAATATCAAGATGTTATTTTGCCCCTTACTGTTCTGAAACGCCTTGATGCTGTTCTTGAACCAACCAAACAGAAAGTTTTAGAAAAATACAATGAACTTGCTGGAAAAGTAAAAACAGAAAATCTTCGAATTCTATGTAGGATTACACGATACAACTTTTACAACATTTCTCCTTATACTTTCAAGAAGTTATTGGAAGAACCAACACATATTGCCCGCAATTTAAGTAAGTATATTGATGGGTTTTCACCAAATGTAAAAGATATTTTTGAGAAATTTGAATTTCACCGCCAACTTGAGCGTCTTCAGGGTAGCAACATTCTTTACTTAATCCTGCAGGAATTTGACAAAATTGATTTGCATCCAGAAAGAGTTCCAAATCATATTATTGGTCTTGCATTTGAAGATTTAATCAGACGTTTTGCTGAACAATCAAATGAAACTGCTGGAGAACACTATACCCCGCGCGATGTTGTGCGTCTGATGGCAGCACTAATTTTTACTGGTGAAGAAAAAGAACTTTCAAAACCTGGTAAAGTTATCACCATTTATGACCCTGCCTGCGGAACTGGCGGTATGCTTTCTGTGGGTTCTGATTATGTTAAAAATAATATCAATCCCGAAATTAAAACTTATCTCTTTGGTCAGGAATTAAATCCAGTAACCTATGCTATTTGTAAAGCAGATATACTTTTACAGAATGAAGATAAAGATCCAGATGGTATTAAAGGTGGAGATAAAGAACACGATAAGGCAAGCACTCTTTCCAATGACCAGCATTCAGACAAAAAATTTGACTATATTATCTCTAATCCTCCTTACGGCGTAGAGTGGAAGAAAGATAAAGAAGCGGTTGAGAGGGAAGCAGAACGCGGTTTTGCCGGTAGGTTTGGAGCAGGACTTCCGCGTATTTCAGATGGGCAATTCCTTTTTATACAACATGCAATTTATAAATTTAGACCCAAAGAAGAAGGTGGAAGCAGAGCTGCAATTATTACAAATGGCTCACCACTTTTTACAGGAGATGCTGGCTCTGGCGAGAGTGAAATTCGCAGGTGGATTTTGGAAAATGACCTGCTTGAAGCCATAATTGCCTTGCCTGAACAACTTTTCTTCAATACGGGTATAGCTACCTATGTCTGGATCTTTTCAAACAAAAAGAAAGAAGAGCGAAAAGGCAAAATTCAACTTATTGATGCAAGAAATATAAAAACCCAACTGCGTCGTAATCTTGGAAAAAAACGCTATGAAATTAGCGAAGAAAATGCTAAAGAAATTATTAAACTCTATTCTGAATTTAAAGAGAATGAAAAATGCAAAATTTTCCCAACAACAGAATTTGGTTACCGGGAGATTACTATCCAGCGACCTCTTCGGCTTAAATTTGAGATAACCGAAGAGGCCATTAACCGACTAAAAGAAAATGAAGTGTTTATAAATGATAGACCAAGCAAAAAGAAAGGTGAAAAAGGAGAGGCCGAAAATAAAACATGGCAGGAACTACGCGCTGAAATATATAAGATATTAGAAAGTATGCTTGGACAGGTTTATATGTCAAGAGCCAAATTTCTTGAGAAGATAGAAGCAGAAATTAAAAATCGCGGATTTAAATTAAAAAAACAGATAGCAAAAATAATATGGCAGGAAATTGGCGAGAGAAATGAAGAAGCAGAGATTTGCTACGATGAAAAGTGCAACCCAGAATCAGACAAAGAATTAAAGGATTATGAAAGAGTGCCTTTAGATAGAGATATTTACGACTATTTTGAAAAAGAAGTGAAGCCCTATGCTCCTGATGCCTGGATTGATGAGACCGTGCGGGATGAAAAAGATGGCAAGGTAGGTATTGTGGGCTATGAAATTCCGTTTACACGCTATTTTTATAAATATGAACCGCCGCGAGATATTAGCCAGATAGAAGAAGAGATAAGTCAATTAGAAATAGAAATTAATGAATTATTGAAAAAACTATGAAAACAGTTTTGTTTACAACTTTGGCAAGATGTAAACAAAGTAGTACGTTTTGTTTACATTTAAAAGAAGATGTAAACGAACATTATTTTTTAGGAAAAATAAATAAACTATGAAAACAAAATTTCAAAAATATCCAAAATATAAAGATTCAGGGATTGAGTGGCTTGGTGAGATACCGGAGGGGTGGGAAGTTAAAAAAGTAAAAAGCATTGGTAAAGTAGTAGTAGGTGGAACACCTAAAACAGATAATATGTCTTATTGGGAAAATGGAGAAATTTCTTGGTTACCATCAGGAATGGTTCAAAATAAAACCTTAATAAGAGATGATGTATATACATTTATAACTAAAAAGGGTCTCCAAGAAAGTGCAGCCAAAATTGTTAAAGAAAATTCTGTCTTGCTTGCAATGACCGGAGCAACTTGTGGTAATGTGGCTTTGATAACATTTCCATCATCATTCAATCAATCAGTTGCTGGTATTGAGTGTAATTCTGAAATAGATAGTCGTTATATTTATTATTCTTTAATGGGTGCCAATCCGAAAATTTTATCGTATAGAATGGGTGGCGCTCAAAGCGGGATAAACAAATATATAGTCAAGAATTTAGAATTGTCAATGCCTAGATATGAAACCCAACTTCACGTCGCCGACTTTCTTGACGAAAAGACAAAGATTATTGATGCCATGATTGAGAAAAAACAGAAACTCATTGAACTTTTGCGTGAAAAACGCACTTCCCTTATTACCCGCGCAGTAACCAAAGGACTTGATCCAAATGCCAGAATGAAATCTTCAGGTGTAGATTGGATTGGCGAGATTCCGGAGGAGTGGGAGGTGAGGAGATTAAAGTTTATAGCTTTTTTGCAATATGGAGATTCTTTACCAAATGAAAAAAGAGAAAACGGAGAAATAGAAGTATTTGGTTCTAACGGTCCAATTGGATTTCATTCAAAAGCCAATACAAAATCACCAGTTATAATTGTTGGTCGTAAAGGTTCTTTTGGAGCTATAAACTTTACAGAAAAGGAAGTTTTTGCGATTGATACTACTTATTTTATTGATGGACGGTTCAGCAAATCTCATTTGAAATGGTTGGCTTATAGCCTATTGGTAGCAAAATTAAATGATATTTCTTTGGATACTGGAGTTCCAGGATTATCGCGTGAATCTGTACATAATAAATATTTCCCATTTCCTACAATTCAAGTTCAAAAACAAATTGCCGATTTCCTCGACCACGAAACATCCAAAATTGACAAAGCCATAGAATTAATTGAAACTCAGATAGAAAAATTAAAAGAATACCGTGCTTTACTTATTTTTAATTCAGTAACAGGAAAGATAAAAATATGAGAATTTTATATATAGATGAATCACATAGTAAAAGTTTTTATGTTTTATCTGGTGCTTTAATAAATGATACTGGATTTGAAAAATTTTATGTAGATTTTAACAACTTTTTAGATAAAGAACTTGGGTTAAATGTTGAGACAGAATTAAAAGGTGATGAGTTATGGAATGGACGTGGTTATTGGGGAAAAATAAAAATGGAAGACCGAGCGAACTTCGTTGAAAAAATTGCACAATATTTAAAAACAACAAAATTAAAATTAATAGTTGCTTTTACTAATACAAGCAAAGCTAATGACCATGAAAAATATTTTAAACTTTTACCTAAAATAATTGAAGAAGGAGTAAAAATTACATCAAGAGAAAGTGGTTCGACAAAAAAGCATCTTATGGTTATTTTTGATGAAAGAGCTGATTTACGAAAAGATTATGAGGTGTATAATGCGATTGCTCAGAAAAAAGTAGATATAGTTAAAAATTTTAAAGGAACATGTAAAATATTTGATTATGGTTATGAAGGTATTTCTAAATTTAGTAGAGTTTTACAAGTTGCAGATTTTGTTGCTTACTTTTATAGGGCTTATTTAGAAATAAAGGTATTTTCAGAATCTCCAGATACTCGTAAATTAGATTTATTAAAAAGAATTTTTGAAAATTATTTAAAAGGAAAAGTAATTTTAAAAAAGGTAAAGTGATATGTCTAATCCCCACAAAAACTTAAAAGAATCAGCCTTTGAAGAACATATAGAAAAAGAACTTGTGCGGATGCACAAGTACCGCAAGCGCAATGCTGAAACAGATTACGACAAAGAAACAACCTTTGACCGAGAACTCTTAATTGAATTTTTACGCACAACGCAAAACGAAAAACTAAAAAAATTAGAAGAAATATACGGTGATACCCTTGAATCACGACTTCTGCGCCGGATTGATGAACAAATTAGCACTTATGGTGTGATTTATGTTTTAAGAAAAGGCATTGATGAAGGACCTGTGCATTTTGATTTGATGTTTTTTAAGCCTGCTTCCGGGCTTAATCCTGAGACAGAAAAACTTTTCCGCTCAAATATCTTTTCTGTGATGCGACAGGTAAAGTATTCTAAGATAACTGAACAATCGGTAGATATGGTAATTTTCATAAATGGGATTCCTGTTTTTACTGCTGAACTTAAAAATGAACTCACCGGGCAGAATGTTGAGCATGCCAAAAGACAATACATCACAAGCCGTGACCCGCGTGAAAAGATTTTTTCTTTCAAACGTTGTGTGGCGCATTTTGCTGTAGATACAAATGAGGTTTATGTTACAACCGAACTTAAGGAAGATAGAACCTTTTTCCTGCCTTTTAACAGGGGCTATGAAAATGGCGCAGGCAATCCGCCTGTAGAAGGCAAACACAAGACTTATTATCTATGGGAAGAACTATGGGCACCTGAGTCATTAACTGATCTTTTGCAATCTTTTGTTCACGCTTATGAAGAGGTTCGGGAAGACAGAAGAGGCAAAGAGTATAAAGTTCAGGTTCAACTCTTTCCGCGCTATCATCAGTGGAAAACAGTTTTAGATTTACTTTCTACTTCTAAAAAATATAAAGTAGGCAAAAATTATCTTATTCAGCATAGCGCTGGCAGTGGCAAGAGTTTAACTATTGCCTGGCTTGCATATCGTCTTGCAGAATTATTTGATGAAAGTAATCAAAAAATATATGACACAATCATTGTGCTTACAGATAGAAGGGTATTAGATAAACAATTACGCAATACCATAAAAGCGCTGGAAGCAACACCCGGAATTATAGTTGCAGCAGGAGAGGAGAATACGCGGCTTAGAGATGCTTTAAACAGCAACGCAAAAATTATTACTACCACTATTCAAAAATTTCCATTTGTTCAGGATGTTATCAAAGATCTTTCACAAAAGAAGTTTGCCATCATTATTGATGAAGCCCATTCTTCCCAGTCAGGAGAACTTCGTAGGAGCGTTCAGGCAACACTCGGCGACTATGAAGAAGAATCAAAGGAAGATGCAGAGCAATGGATTTTAAAGCAATTGGCAGCGCGCAAACAACCTTCTAACATTTCCTATTTTGCCTTTACCGCAACACCACGCCATGAGACATTGGAGAGATTTGGTGAAAAGCAACCTGATGGTTCTTTTAAGCCGTTTAGTTTATACTCAATGAAGCAGGCAATTGAAGAAAAATTTATTCTTGATGTTCTTACAAATTATACTACTTACCGAACTTATTTTAAATTGCTCAAAAAAATTAAAGATGACCCGCTGGTACCACGCTCACGGGCACTATCTGCGATTTTGCAGTTTGTAAATTTGCACGAGACAACTTTAGAACAAAAGATAGAGATAATTATGGCACACTTTGAACAGAGTGTCAGGGATATGTTACTTGGTGAGGCAAAGGCAATGATTGTTACTTCATCCCGTAAGGCAGCAGTATTATACAAGTTGGTACTTGATGAATACCTTCGCAGGAATAATTTTCCATATAAAACTTTGGCGGCATTTACCGATACTATTGAGATTGATGGACAGAGTTATACTGAAACATCAATCAATGGGGGAATTTCTGAGGAGCATACTGCGCGGGAATTTAAAAAGCCCGATTATCGCTTTTTAATTGTTGCTGAGAAATATCAGACAGGATTTGATGAACCATATTTGTGCGCAATGTATGTAGATAGGCGTCTTTCTGGACTTCAAGCAGTGCAGGCATTATCACGTCTAAATCGCACAGCAAGAGGCAAGGAGCAAGTGTATATATTAGATTTTGTAAATGAGATTGATGAAATTAAAGAAGCATTTGAGCCGTACTATGCAACAACCATTATCTCCGAAGGAACTGATATTAATACCCTTAACGATTTAAGATCAACATTATTCAATATCTATAAAATTGAAGATGAAGTGCTTGATGAGTTTGTTAGTTTGATTGACCCTGATTCAGAAGAGATTCACGAACGCGCAAATTCATTCCTTGACATGCTTGCAAAAAGTATTATTGAGGAATTACCACATGGAAGTTCTGTGGAAGCAATTCAAGAAAATGAATATGGAGAGTTTTTATCTATCGCTAATCAGTATGTTAAACGCTATCCATATTTGGCACAGGTTTTAGGGTATTCTGATTTAAAACATGAAAAACTATATTTGTTATTGAAGTATCTATTAAAGAAATTACCTAAAGATCCTAAAAAGCCGCTTGTTGAGATTTTAAATTATGTTGACCTTGATTCTGTGCGAGTGGTTCGGAAAATTCAGACCAAAATTGAGCTAATATCACAAATTGGAGATGTGTATGATGAAGCAATAATTCCACAAGCCCCTCCCGAAGAAAAACAAGATCCTCTTTCTCAGATAATTAATGATGTAAATAAACGCTGGGGAGTGGACTTTGGATTAGAACAACAGAAAACTCTCAGTAATATTAGCGAGGAACTTGCTATGGATGTAAAACTACAAAATATTATAGTAAATAATGTACGGCAAAACTCAGAACTTGAATTTAAAAAGATTTTTAATAATAAAATTGATGATCAATTTGATACTGACTCCAAATTATGGGAAAAACTGATTAACAATCCAGACCTTAATAAATATATTGAGAAGAAAATGTTTAAGTATGTATATGAAAAAATACTCTCATTTAGAGAAGCATAAAAGGAGGTAGTATAATGAAAAAGAAGCTAAAGCAAAATTTAGTTAGCCAGTATTTAGAGAATATTTCTAGGAAAGCATTAGAAAAATATCAGAGTGTGATAAAAAAATATGTGCGCGGTCGTCACGGAGTATATGCCTTGTACAAAAAGAATAAACTTTATTATGTCGGACTGGCATCCAATTTAAGAAATCGGCTACGGCATCATCTTCGGGATCGGCACGCAGGGGCTTGGGATAGTTTTAGCGTATATTTAACTGTTGGCGGAGAACATCTAAAAGAATTAGAAACCTTGCTTCTTCGCATAATAGATAGAAAAGGCAATAAAAAAAGAGGTAAATTTGGCAAAGCCGAGGATTTACGTCGTAAATTGCGCAACGACTTTAAGAAAGCGATGAATCTTGAACTTGAAGAGATATTCGGAGATAGCATTCAGGCAGAAGAAGAACCAGAAATAAAAGAAATTGAAAGGCAAGGCAGAATACCAATATTAGCTTCTTATGTAAATAAAAGATTTCATATTAGATTCAGATATAAAGGCAAGCTCTATATAGCGCATGTCAGAAGAGATGGTTCGATTTCCTTTGCAAAAGAAAGCGCAGATGCAAAGCGACTGCAAGGAATGGTTTTTACCAGTCCTTCTTCAGCAGCTGCAGCAGCTGTAGGTAAGCCAATGAACGGTTGGACTACTTGGAAATACGAACGCGCTCCCGGAGATTGGGTGTTTTTGGATGAACTGAGAAAGAATAACTGATTTATTAAGTATATTTCCTAATATGTGAACAATATAATTCTTTTTGGCGGGATAGTTGCCAATACCGACTTACAAAATTATCGTGGCCGCTGGGTTTATTTTCACAAAACAAGCAGAGATTTTAATAAGAATTCTTTTGAGAATTGGGTTGATCTGGTTTTGGAATAATATTTCTGATTCCGGCAGAAATGTTGAGTTGCGGGGGAATAATGGTAAAGTTAGTTCAGGGTTCCGGAGTTATTCTATTAAGGTAAATGCACCCCAGAGGTATGGGTCTTTTGGATAGTTTTTATTCATTTCCAGTTGTGCTTTTTTAAATGCGTCATATTTAGACATACCTTCAATCCAATTAAGATAAAATAATTTCATAAGTTCTACTGTTTGTTTATCTGGCACTTTCCATAAACTCATAATTAATGATTTTGCGCCTGCAATTTTAAATGCTCTTTGCAGTCCGAATACACCTTCACCGTTTTTTATATCTCCTAATCCGGTTTCGCATGCAGAAAGTACAACAAGTTCTGTATTGTTTAAATCAAGATTTGATACATCATAAGCAGTAAGTATCCCGTCGTTTGCTCCCATTACAGTTCGCCCTTCGCTCCAGGCTAAATTTGCTCCGGAGAGGATAATACCTGAACGCAAGAGGGGATTCTTTGCTGTCTTTATTGTCATTGCTGCACTTGCTCCTAATATATTCTCATTTTTATATGCCTCATCCATTTGCGGGAAAAAATATCCGTGCGTTGCAATGTGTAATACTGTGATTGATTTCCTATTAACGAGATTTAATAAAACATCCTCACTTGCTTCTGAACCAGTATATTTTTCAACATTGTAATTTTTTTGTTTAAATATATTTTCAATTAAGTTTGCTTCTTCAAGCGTACCCGGTAAATAGTTCCATTTTGGTATATTACCACGCAGGTTTTCATCAACAATATAATCTATACTTCTTTTAACGGAAAAAGCTTCTGTGAAATTATTTTTATATTTTGAAGCGACTGAAATAATTTCTGCTGTATCTAAATCATATTTCGCCCCTCCCAAAATAACAGCAAGAAAATTTTCATTAAAAGTATTTTTGTTTTCTTCCCGTTTCCTTTGCAGAAGTTCAGCAAGATTATTGTAAAAGTGCAGATTATATTTTTCAATGAGAAGTTCGTCGTTTTCAGTTAGTAAAACGGAATATGAAATTCTGTTTAATGAACCTGAAACAGAAAGGTTTATATTATTAATACCGGATAAATATGGCTCTAATGGTTTAAATATTTTTTTGTAAAGTTCCTTTGATTTTTTTGCGTTTCTTACATAACTGAAATTGCCTGCTGGACTTGCTTCAATAAAAGGTTTTATTTCTGATTCTGTAAATAATTTTACAAATTCCGGATAGTCTGAATCTTTTTTTATAATGAATGCGCAATACCAGTTTGTATCTGTCCAGTCAATATTATAGTAATTGAAATTAATTATATCAATTGCTGCTTCATCTTTTTCAAGTTTCTCTTTTATTTTTCTCCAGGAAGAATTTGATAAACTAATTTCTGAATTAAAAGCATCTGACTTTCTGCTTAACTCTTTTTCAAGTTCATTTGCTGAATTTTCAAGTGAGTCAATGTTTAAACCGCTCTTAATTCTTTCAGAGTATGGTAAATTATTTAAATTGGAAATTAATTGACGGGTTGTTAAAAACTTCTGGTAAATTTCAGTCAATTCTTTATCTTTACTCTTTTTAATTTTTTCTCTGAGTATTATTGCAGAGTTTAAAACTATTCCCTTCATTGCGAGAGAAACATCAAGCATTTTATCATACACATATTCATTTCCATTACGGATTAAAAAAGAATTGAAAATGTTAAATTCATAGCCACTTGTTCCTAAAAACTGCAATTTTTCTTTCTCACTCAATACGGGAAAATATTTATAAATATGGTTTAAATTAATTTCTGCTACTTTAAGATAACATTGCTCCGCTTTTTGATATTCTCCTTTTTTTTCATAGAGTATTCCTAAATTGAGTAATGAAACAGAAATTTTTGGATTGTTTTCATCTGTTATTTCTTTTGCTATCTCAATTGATTTTAGAAGGTAATCCTCAGAGTTTTTGAAATCATTTTTTTCAAGATATAAGAGACCAAGGTTATTCAAAGTAATTGCATAGTCAATATTTTTTTCTCCGTATAAATTTTTATGAATTTCTAATGATTCTTTAAAATATTTTTCAGCTTCATCAAAATTATTTTTGGCTAAATATAATACTCCTAAATTATTTACCGTTTTCAGATAATCTATATTATTTTTACCATAATTTATTTCAAATATATTCAGTGCTTTTTTTAATAATGGTTCTGCTTCCCTGTATTTTCCAAGAAGGTTATAAACAGTTGCTAAGTTATCCAGAGTAATTGCATATAAAGGACTATTCCTGCCAAGTGTAATTGCGTAAATTCTTATCGCCTCTTTTAAAAGCTCAATACTTTCAGTATATCTTCCGCTCTCTTTATATAAAATAGCAAGGTTATTCAATGCAGTTGCATAGTCATAACTTTCGCCATTTTTATATTGTTTAAAAATGCTTGTCGCTTCTTTAAAACAGGATTCAGCTTCTCCGAACCTGCCGGTTGCCATATATAAATTTCCGAGATTATCAATAGTGACAGCATAAATAAATTTATCTGTGTCGTAAATTTTTTTTAATATGTTTAAAGATTCAAGATACAATATTTCTGCATCTTCATATCTGGCAATAGATTTATATATTAGCGCAAGATTACTTAATGAAACAGCATAATTCTTGTGTTCCTTGCCGAATTCATTTTTCGCTTTTTCTAATGAAAGATTTGAGTAATACAAAGCATTTTCATAATCCCCCCTGTTATAAAGCTGAACAGATTTTTTTGTTAATTCATCCCATGACTGTCCGTAAGAAATTGCTGAAAAGAAAACAATTATGAGAATAACAAAGATTCTTAACTTGTTACTCATATTCTATAAGAAATTTGTTTATAAATTTAACTATTTTGAACTCGTCTTTGTTTCTTTAGCGAATACTTATATCTTATAGCTACTTTTAGAAATTAATATCGTATAGAGCTGAAATATTAAATTTTATCAATGAAATTGTTCTGCTTGATTTTATGGGATGTAAAGCATTAGTGGGGGAGTAAAATGGATCTTCATTGTCATTTAAATTAATATATGCGTTCTCTCTACTTTCTGTTTGATAATTGGTAAATTCTTTTCCTGTAAGATTTAAAATTCCAAATGAAATATTAAAATCAAGTCTGAATGTTTCAAGTTTTACTTCTGTACCCAATCCAAATTGTGTGCCTATTCTTCCTGTCGTATTTAAATCGTATTTACCATCTGTTACATAAGGCGCATCAACAAACTTTGAGCTGCCGGCAAAAATAGAATATAAGAGTAAAGCATCTACATAAATTCTTGCTTTACTATTGGGAATGCTTTGACCATACTGAGGTCCGATACAAAAAGTAAGAACATTTTGTTTAAGCTCTACGCTCCCCCTGTTATATTCAGCATTCCCGGAATTCCAAAATAAAGAATATGTTAAACCACCTTTCAGATTAATATATTGTGTTCTGATTACACCCATAGCACCGAAATTTACCCCTGGTTTAAGTCCATATTTAACACCATTATAAAAATCAATTGTTTCACCACTATAATCACCAATTGGTACTGAAACCCCTGCAGTTGGTCCAAAAGTTAAAAAAAATTGTGAGAAAACCTTTGTATTTATAAATGTAAAAAAGACAAAAAAAGAAATTAGTATATAAATCCTTCTCATAATAATACTTTTCTGTAAAAATTGTTACGATTTAAACAACTTTCAAGGTTATTTATGAGTATAAAAATATACTGTTCATTTTATTATTATTACCTGCTGATTTATTAGTACATTTTTTTATAAGAAGAAATAACTTATTGATGGTAAAATTTTTATAATATTACACTTTTCTTTAGAGTATATTATTCCTCTACCTACTGATATTTTATCAATATGCGTATAGAAAAATTTAAAGTGATTTTCTAATTTCCTGAAAAAAACCATTGATTCTTTTATAATGGGAACCCTGCCAGTAAATTTTCTTGCATTTATTGCAAAGATAGAATTCGTCGAAATATTTTTTCGTTCCTGAAAGCAGTTCATCTTCAATTAATTCTTTATCAACTTTTACAAGCTCACCATTACAAAGGCTGCATCTCTTAAATGGATTTAATTCTGATATTAAATCTAACTGAATTAATATTTGTATTAATTGTTCAATCGGATTTTCAGATCTTATCCAGTATCCAAACCGAACCTCATTATTTTTTAAAAGTAGAATGCTTCTTGTGAGAATAATTCTTTCTTCTTCCTTTGATTGTTTTATAATTTCCTCTGCTTTAAAATTATTGCTATATAATGTATCAAAGCCAAGCAGTCTTAAATATTTTGCTAATTTCCCAAGTTGAACATCGCAAATGAACTTTAACTTGCCTTCAGTTTTTTTTAAAAGATGCAATTTGTCATGTAAAATTATCTTTTTAAACTCAGGATATACTGAAATATAATCTCTGTCTTTTAGCTTATATTTAAAATCTACAGGGGTACCATTCGCTATGATTAAATCAATTTCTGTATGGGGAACATTTAAAGATTCAATTGTATCTTTTACTGAAGGGTTGCCAAAGAATTTTATTTCAAATGGAACCCTTCTTTTATTTTCAGGAAGAAAATCATTCAGGCTATGATAAAACCTGAAACTCGCAGAATTAAAGTATTTCATCTTTTATATTTTCCCATTAGTGAAGTTTCTGCAATTATATGACCTTCCATTGCTTTAAGTAATTCTTTCTTTGTAAGTCCGTAATCTTTTTCAAGAACAATATCAAGAGCATATAATTTAAAATAATATCTGTGAATTCCGCCGGGTGGACAGGGACCATCATACCCGATTTTCCCGAAATCATTTTTTCCCTGCTTTGTTCCGTCTTTCAGTTCTTTATCACGAGGAAAATTTTCCTTTAATTCGTTTGTCGTTGGTGGAATATTGTATATTACCCAGTGTACCCAATCTCCTGTGGGAGCGTCAGGGTCATCTGAGATTATCGCAAGTGATTTTGTATTTGCAGGTATGTCTGAAAATGATAATTGCGGAGATATATTCGCCCCGTCACATGTATATTTTTCCGGCATTAACTCTCCTTCTTTGAAGGATTGACTTGTGATTTTCATATTTTTTTGACTCCTTTCTTCAATTGGTTGTTTTTCCTGATTTTTTATATCAGTATTTTGTCTTGTACAACCGCAAAAGACTAAAAATATTAAGATAAAAATTGAAACTTTCATATTTTTCCTCCTTACTATATTATAGTAAAAATAAATAAAAAAAGTAATAAAATTATTTTTACTTAAAATAATTTTAGCCGTTTTCTTATTTAGATTTTTATCGCATTACTATAAATCTATATTAAATAGATTTTCCCTCCGTGTTATTTTAAATTAATAATATGGTGTGAGTATTCTTATAAAATCAGGAAAATTTAATTTTATCCGTCCCGTGTATAAAAAAATACCCTGAATTATTATACATTCAGGGTTTCTTGAGCTGGCAGAGGGACTTGAACCCCCGACCGGTTGATTACAAATCAACTGCTCTACCAACTGAGCTATGCCAGCAGTATATGCAAATATAGATTAAATGATAAACTTTTTCAACGGATTATTAAAGTATATATTATTCTGATACCTTAAGTACCTGCCCGACTGTAATTTTATCTGATTTGAGTTTATTCCATTTTTTCAGTTGATTTACTGTAACCCCGAATTTGTCCGCTATGGAGGCAAGCGTATCACCTTTTTTTACTGTATAAGTTTTTGTTTTGGTTGTCTTTTCCTTTTTGTTTTTTTCTTTGTCAGTCTTTTCTTTTTTGGTTTTATCTTCCTGAATATTTTTTTTGGTATAGATTACTAAAGTTTGCCCGACTGTAATTAAATCGTCTTCAAGTTCATTCCATTCCATAATATCATCAACTGTTACGGCATATTTGTCTGCTATTTTACTTAAAGTTTCACCTTCTTTTACTGTATGTGTTATTTTATTTCCTGCGGGTTTTTTATCCTTTGTAGTTTTTTCAGTGTCGGATACAATTAAAACCTGACCTACTTTAATTACATCGGACTTTAAGTTATTCCATTTTTTAATGTCTTCTACTGTTACATTATACTTATCTGCAATTATTGTTAGATTTTCTCCTTCCTTTACAGTATGAGTCTTTGCCTTTGTTTTATCTGTTTTTTCTTTCTTTACCGTTGCAGGTTTTGTTAAGCGAAGCTCCTGCCCAACATAAATTATATCGCTTTCAAGATTATTCCATTCTTTTAAATCACTTACTTTTATATTATATTTTTCTGCTATTGATGAAAGAGTCTCTCCTGCTTCAACAATATGAACTTTTGGTTTTTCTGTCTTTTTCTTTTTTACATACTGTTCTTTTGGATATAGTTTTAATTTTTGACCTACATATATAACATCACTTGTTAAATTATTCCATTCCTTTATATCGGATACTTTTAATCCAAACTCAGCAGCAATTTTACTTAATGAATCACCCTCTTTTACTTCATATGTTACCTCATTTTCCTTATTCACCTTATCCTTTTTTTCTTTCTTTACTTCCTTTTCGACTTTATTTTCATCTTTTTTAAGATTTTCCTCTTCTTTTACATTTTCTTCTTGCCCCTTTTCATTTTCATTTATTGATGTTGTGTCTTTTTCTTCAATGTATATTATTTCTTTCTTTTCTTCTTTTTTTTCTTCCTCTATACCATAAAATTTATTATACTGCTTTTCGCTTAAATAAACATATAATATTGTGCTGTCCTTTGGTAAAGAACCATAGGAAATATCATTCCATTTTCTGATATCAATTACTCTTACTCCGAAAGAGTCTGCTATTGATTCTAATGTTCTTGGCTTTCTGTATAATACTTCTATTTTTTTCTTGTTCTCTGTAATCCCGATTGACTTTACATCTTCCGGTGTGTAATCTTTAATTCTGTAATATCTTATTTGTTCTGTTTCAACAAAAAGTGAATTTTCATTTCCTGCAAACTCCGGAATTTGCATTCCGTTTGAATAAAATTCCTCACTGCTCTTATAATTTTTCAGGAAGGTTTTGAATGAACCTTTTGGTATTCTCATTTGATATGGAACATCATAATTCGGAATTACATCTGCTATCAATTCCGGATTTAAGTCTCTTATTGTTTCAACCTCTGTTTCGCAAAGCTCTGCTAAACGCTCAAGTGTTAAAGTACCTTTGAAATTAACCCTGTCGAATTCAATGGGCTTTGCGAATTCAATATTCGTAAAACCGTAATCAGATGGATTTCTGAATATAAATGAAATTGCAATTATTGAAGGTACATAACTTCTTGTTTCAGATGGTAAGTAACTTCTGATTTTCCAGTAATCCCTTGAACCTGCCTTATTAATAGCACTTGTTATTCTTCCTGCTCCTGCATTGTAAGCAGCAAATGCGAGATACCAGTCGCCAAAATCCCTGTATAAGTCTTTTAAATGTCTTGCAGCAGCATCAGAAGATTTTTCAAAATCTCTTCTGTCATCGCGGTAAGAATCAGCATATAAACCATAGGCAGCACCTGTTGCCGGCATAAACTGCCATAACCCAACCGCGCCTGCTCTTGATACTATGGTGGGGTTTAATCCTGATTCCTGGACTGATAAGAATACAAGGTCTTCGGGAACGCCGTAAAACCGAAGGATTTTTCTCATTGTAGGGAAAAATCGACCTGACCTGTAAATTGTTTTATCAATAAAACCTTTACCTCTTGAAGTCTGAGTAAAAAAATCAATCCATTCATTTACAGCATCATTTTTTTCGAAATTGATTTCCTGAATGCCGGGTATTATTTCATTATCAATGAATTTTGAACCTTCAATTATTTCTTCATACTCAATTGAAAGAAAATTTGTGAAATAAAATACATTGCTTGATGATTCAATATCCTTGTGAATTGTTAAATAATCGTAAGTAATATTCGTTGCAAGTTCTCTGTAATCTTTCTGCCACTCGCTATAGGATTTATCTTTCAGAAATTTTTCATCTGTTTTCCGAAGTATCTTTAACGCTTTTTCGAATTCGTTTTTAGATTTTTCTTCTTTCCCTTCATAGTTTAATTGAAGTGATTCTTTATAATGTTCCAAACTTTCTTCCAGATTTTCGTAGAAAGCAATGGAATCAGCTTTTCTTTTCTTTCTGAGTTTTTCCTCATCCGTTATTATAACTTCCTCTGGAGCAGAACAACTATACAGGAAAAATATATTTAGTGTTAAAACCCCGAAAACTATTATTAACAAAATTTTACTCAAAGCATATTTAGACATTGCGAAAAAAATAATTACCTTTAAAATATATAAGTTATTATATGTAATTTCAAGTTATTTATTAATTAAACTAAAAAAAGCCGCCTAAGTTTCACTTTACTTTAGACGGCTTTTTTATTTAAGTAATATGGAGGTTTTTCTAAATTACCTTGATATAATTTTGAATTTATATAAAGTTCCGGCTGAGTCAGGGTTTGTCCATAAATTTCTTGTATTAACTAAAGTTCTGATGTAATTATTTAAAATATTATTTTCTCCGTTAATATCAGATATAAATAATCTTCCATTGTCAGCAACTACTATTGTAATGAAGGATTCACCTTTAAGGTTTTTGTCTTCATATATCAGTGGTATTGGTTTTTCAAAAAGCGTTACCAATTCCTTATAGATTTGAATTCTTAAATTATCAGGATTTGGAATTTCAGTAGCATTTGATTTAGAGACTGAAATTGTTAGCACCAATATTAATATTAAAGATAATAATTTTAATGTTTTCATTTTCACTCCTTTTTTTTAAATTGAATGTTGTTTACTTATTTATACGAATGGAAATAAGTTTTGTTACAGTTAAGTTAATTTAAACAAATTTTTATGGAAAGATTTTACAAACTTTCTGTACCGAATGTTAAGGAGAAAATAAGAATAGATAAATATATTGCCCGTTTTATTGAAAATGTTTCCAGAACCAAAGTACAGAAAGCAATAAATCTCGGCTTTGTTACTGTTAATGGAAACTGTGTAAAATCAAATTATATTGTAAAACCTTTTGATGATATAGAAATTGAATTACCGGCTGCAGAAAAACAGGAAATATTGCCAGAAAATATTCCGCTCGATATTTTATATGAAGATGAATATCTGATAGTAATTAATAAACCTGCGGGTATGGTAACTCATCCTGCATATAAAAATTTCTCCGGTACTCTTGTTAATGCTTTAATGTTTTATTCACAAAAGAGTGGTGATAAACTATCTGATTTAAATGGATTTGAAAGGGCAGGAATTGTTCATAGACTTGATAAGGATACATCAGGAATCCTCGTTGTTGCAAAAGATGAAGTGACCCACAGATTGTTAGCTGACCAGTTTTATAACCATACAATAAATAGAGAATATACCGCTTTAGTCTGGGGTATATTGCATAAAAAGAATGACGTAATTTCTAAGCCTATTGGACGTGATAAAAGAGATAGGACAAAAATGGCTATAGTTAATGAAGAAGAAGGGAAATTAGCAATAACAGAATATAATGTAATTGAAGAATATGAATTTTTAAGTCTTGTTAAACTTAAACTCCGGACAGGCAGAACCCATCAGATTAGAGTTCATATGTCATCAATTGGACATCCTGTGTTTGGAGATGAAACCTATAATGGAAGGAAACCACATTCAGTCAATATGACTGTTAAAATAAAAGAGAAAATAAACCATCTATTAGAATTAATGCCAAGACAGGCGCTTCACGCATCATTACTCGGATTTGTTCATCCTAAAAGTAAGAGTTATATTGAATTTAAATCTGACTTGCCTGATGATATTAAAAATATTTTAAATATTATTAAATAGTTTCATCAATAATTTTTTTCATAATTATACCAACTTCCTTTGCTATATCCTTAACATCTTCCATATTAAATTTATTGATTAAAACTTCCGGGTCTTGCATAGTCAGATATACCTTTCCGTTCTCTGCATACAATATAATTTTACAGGGCATTAGAACGCCATATTCTTTATTTTTATTTATTATTGTGTTCGCAAATTTTGCATTGCAGATTTCAATAATTCTATATTCATCAATATTAAACCCTTTTTCTGCAAGGGTCTCTTTGACATTATGAATATGTAATATTCTGAAACCATTTGCAGAAATAACATTTTGCAGATCTGATAATGTCTGAAAAAAATCTTTGCTACTTTCCTTTTTATAATTCATATTATTTTATTTAATTTATTATTTAAACAAAAATTTGTATTTAATAATTCAATAAAATATAGGTAAATTTTTATTTAAATTTTACAAAGATTAATTTTAATATTTTATTAAATAAATGAATATTTAAATTAAAAAATTAATCATATTTTTATGTTTTTTGTGTTAACTTATATTTCTATATATGATTACGATAGTAAATCAATTGAGAGAATTATCTTACAACCTTTACTGGTCTTATAATAATGATTTCTTTGAAATTTTTGAAGAAATAAATAAAGACATTTGGAAGTGGAGTCAGAAAAATCCCGTAAAATTTCTTGCCTCTATTAATAACGAATATTTGCTTGATGTTATTGAAAAGAAAAACCTTCGGGAAAAAATATATAATATATACAGAGATTTCCGTAAGTACCTGAATGAGGAAAAAACTTATTTCAATGAAAAATATTATAAAGCAACTACTCCACAGTTTTGTTATCTATCTGCTGAATATGGAATTACAAAATGCTTAAAATTCTATTCCGGAGGACTTGGCACTCTCTCAGGTGATCATTTAAAATCTGCATCAGACCTTGGATTGCCATTAATTGGTATTGGTTTAGCATATTCACATGGTTACCTTAGACAATATATCAATAATGAAAATAGGCAGGCAGAATTGTATGAGGTGCATGATTTTAACTTTCTTCCTATGATTCTTGTACTTGATGAAGAATATAAACCTCTGAAAATTTCTATAAGTTTACCTGGTAGGGAAGTTTTTGCACAGATATGGGAGTTAAGCATTGGCAGAGTTAAATTGTATTTACTTGATACCTTTGTTGATGAGAACGATGTAGAAGATAAAAGAATTACCGATATTCTTTACGGCGGGGATAATGAAAAGAGAATTCAACAGGAAATTCTTTTAGGTATTGGTGGTATGAAATTACTTGATAGACTTGGTTTTAATATAAAAGCATTTCATATTAATGAAGGGCATTCTGCTTTTCTTTGTCTGGAAAGAATTAAGAATGCAATGAAAAAGTTTAATCTGAAATTTGATGAAGCAAAAACTCTTTGTTATTTTTCAAATATTTTTACTACTCATACACCTGTGCCGGCAGGAATTGATGTCTTCCCGAAATTTTTAATGGAAAAATATTTTAAAAGATTTGCTGAAGAAGAATGTGAAATCTCTTTTGACAGATTGTTCGAAGAGGGAGATTTAAACAGAAACGGACAGAATAATAACCATTTCAATATGGCTTACCTTGCGATAAATAATTCTCAATTTGTGAATGGAGTTAGTAAGCTTCATAGTGAAATAGCAAGAAAAATGTGGTCTTTGCCTCCAACCAGAAGTCAAATTGTATCAATTACAAATGGTGTACACTTTAAAACTTATCTTGCAAAAGCTTCAGAAAAATTATTTATTAAACGCTTTGGTAAATATTGGTATAAAGATGAAAATATCTGGAACAGAATAAATGAAATTCCTGATGAAGAAATATGGCAAGCCAGAGTAAGAAACAGAAAAGAGTTAATATATTATGTTAGGGAAAGAATTTCAGATAAGTTGAAATTAGCTAAAGCATCTGAAGAGAGATTGGCAGAAGTAGAAAATTTACTTGATGAAAATGCTCTTACGATTGGTTTTGCGAGAAGATTTGCAACCTATAAACGAGGTACTCTGCTTTTCAATAACATTGATAGATTAAAGCAAATTATTTCAAATCCCAATTATAAAATTCAGTTTATCTTTTCCGGTAAAGCACATCCGAAAGATGAAGGGGGTAAAAATCTTATAGCAGAAATTGTATCATATTCTTATGACCCGATATTTAAAAACAAATTGATATTTATAGAAAATTATGATATCGATGTTGCAAAACAATTGGTATCAGGATGTGATTTATGGTTGAATAATCCACGAAGACCTCTTGAAGCATCGGGAACCAGCGGTATGAAAGTCGTAGCAAATTTCGGGCTTAATTTTAGTATTCTTGATGGGTGGTGGATTGAGGGATATAATGAAATTAATGGTTGGAAGATAGACAGTCCTGAAGAAGAAAATTTACCCGATTATGAGGTTGATAAATACGAGGCGGAAAGCTTATACAATACTCTTGAGAAAGATATTATACCACTATTTTACAAAAGAGATGAAAGAAACATTCCGATAGAATGGATACAAAAAATAAGGAATTCTGTATTAACACTTGCTCCGTATTTTAATACAGAACGAATGGTTAAAGAATACAACGAAAAATTCTATATGAGAGTAAAATAAAATTTTTAAATTAAATAAATTAATTATGGATAAAATTTTAATTATAGGAGCATCTGGACAAATTGGTTCAGACCTAACTATTGCATTAAGAGAAATTTTCGGAAATGAAAATGTTTTTGCCACTGATATTAAGCAACCCCCTCAGGATGTGTTAGAATCTGGTCCCTTTCAAATTCTTGATGTTATGAATGAAAATGCCCTGAATGATTTTGTAGTGAAAAACAAAATAACTCAGATTTATCATCTTGCAGCAGTGCTTTCAGGAAACGCAGAAAAATTGCCTTCGAAAGCATGGGAAATAAATATGAAGAGTCTGTTAAGTATTTTAAACCTTGCAAAAGAAGTTGGTGTTAAGAAAATTTTCTGGCCAAGTTCTATTGCTGTTTTTGGTAATACAACTCCTAAAATTCGTACACCTCAGTTGACTTATACCGAACCAAATACAGTATATGGTATTAGCAAACTTGCCGGTGAAAGATGGTGTGAATATTATTATAATAAGTATAATATTGATGTAAGAAGTATCAGGTATCCCGGTTTAATTAGTTATAAAACTGAAGCCGGTGGTGGCACAACGGATTATGCTGTTGAAATTTTTTATGAAGCGATTAAATTTCATAAATATGAATGTTTCCTTAAAGAAGATACTGTTTTACCTATGATGTTTATGCCGGATGCAATTGAGGGAACAATTAAATTAATGGAAGCTGATTCAAACAAACTTACTATTCGTTCAAGTTACAATATGGCTGCTATTAGTTTTTCACCAAAAGAAATTGCTGAGGAAATTAAAAAACATATTAATGACTTTACAATAACATATAATCCTGATTTCAGACAGAATATTGCGGAATCATGGCCACAAAGTATTGATGATAGTGTGGCTCGAAAAGATTGGGACTGGCAGCATAAATATTCATTACCTGATATGGTTCAGATAATGCTTAATGAAATAAGTAAAAAATTAGGAAAAAATTATTAATAATTTTTATAAACCAATATAAAATAAACTTTATATTGGTTATTAATTACTGAAATATATTTTTAGTTACTAAGTAATTTTATTGTTTATTATCAATAGTTTTAACTTTCAGGGTTATATTATCTCTTTCAATAATTTCAACAACTTCATCTTTCTCAATTTTTTCATCTGATATGGCATTCCAGAGAGTCCCGCGAAATTCTACTTTACCTGGAATACTTCCCGGTATAATTTCCTGCACTACTTTGGCTCTTTTCCCTTTAAAACTTTCCAATATTTCATCATCTGCATTTTCTAATGTTTTTACTTTCCCTTCAAAAATTTTCTTACCTTCTTTACGAAATAGTATTAAACTGATTAGTGAAGAGCCAAGAAAAACTGCAAGTTGGATATTTATATCTCTTACACCGAACAATGTTACTATACCTGTTATCCAGGCACCAACCCCAAAGAAGAAAATTACAAAACCGGGAATTGCAAGTTCTGCTAAAAAGAATATTATTCCAGCAATAAACCAAACGAGAGGACCGAAATTAACTTCCATATATGTATAATTATTTATTCTACTTTTTGTTCTTTTGATATTTGTGAAAATACCTTAGATACCATTGCTACTACTGAAGCAATGTTTGAAAGGTCTGCAGGAATAATCATAGTGTTATTTTTCATTGCAAGTTTTCCAAACTCATTCAAATATTGTTCTGCGATTCTCAGATTTACAGCATTAATTCCACCTTTTTCATTAATTGCAGATGCTATCTCTCTAATACCCCATGCAGTTGCTTTTGCAACTCTTTCTATTTCCGCAGCTCTACCTTCCGCTTCATTTATTCTTTTCATCTTTTCCCCTTCTGACCTTGCTATTGCTTCCTGTTTATCTCCTTCTGCTCTGTTTATCTTTGCTTGCTTTTCTCCTTCTGATTCAGCTATTAATGCCCTTTTCTCTCTTTCTGCACGCATCTGTTTCTCCATTGCGTCCTTAATACTTGTTGGGGGAGTTATATTCTTAATCTCATGTCTTGTTATTTTTATTCCCCACGGATCTGAAGCTTTATCTACCGCAGTAACAATCTCGCTATTAATCTTTTCTCTTTCTTCAAAAGTTTTATCAAGGTCAATTTTTCCTATTTCACTTCTCATTGTTGTTTGTGCAAGTTGTGTTGTTGCTATTATGTAATTACTTATTCCGTAAGACGCTTTTACAGGATCCACAACTTGTAAGTATAAAATCCCATCTACTTCAACCTGAATATTATCTTTAGTAATACAAATTTGAGGCGGAACATCAATAACCATTTCTTTCAAAGAATGCTTATAAGCAATCCTGTCAATAAAAGGAACAAGTATATGAAATCCTGCTTCGAGAGTGGCATGATACTTACCAAGTCTCTCCACAATATATACAGTTCTTTGGGGAACAACATACGCAGTTTTAAGTAGCAGGATAATAAAAAATAAGATTAGAAAAATAATAATTATTGTTGCTGCCATTGTGATATGTTTAAGTTTTTAAAATTTATATAATATATGAAAATATTTTTCCTTATAATATAAAGAAATTTATCGCAAATTACATTACAATAATTTTGTTCTTATCAGTTTTTTGCATTTAGCATAAGATATTTATTGGGGAAATTAAAATTTGTATTCAGGTATATTCTATGTTAAAATTTAGACTTTCTGGAACAAAAATTAATATTAAATTGTATAGAAAATGTAATTAAGAAAAAATATCTTTAAAAAAATCGTAAAATAATTTGATATTCATATTTGGTTTTGGACATACAACTGAAAAAGATACAGGAAAAATTCAGGAACGATATTGTCCTGTATGTAGGCAAAATGTATTTACTAAAATAATTGAAATTAAGAAATGGTTCACTTTTTTCTTTATTCCAATGATTCCTTACAGTAAATCTTTCTGGGAAGTATGTCCAAACTGTGGAAATCTTAATAGAATTAATTAAAAATTAATAAAAAAATTATGAGAATAAAAATTTTATTTCTGACCATTTTAACTTTGTTTTACGTTATTAGTTTTAATGCTTATGCTCAAAAATATAACAGACAAAAAGTTACTTTAAGTTCAGCAATTGCTCCGATAACAGTAAATCTTAAGTCTCTTTCAGTGCCAAGTCCAATAGTTGAAAGAGGTATTGAAGAGAATAAAGAAATGGGACCATTCAAATCACTCGAAGAATTTGAGATGGAACAAAAAAGACAAGTAATCCCGAAACAATTTTTTAACATTCATTTCTCTGATAAAGAGGAAATCTCATATTTATCTAATATTAATATAGTTTCTTCTTTTGTTGAAAATTCAAGGATAAAATTAACACTTGAGCCCGGAGATCCTTCTATCGCTGTTGGTAAATCTCATGTTGTATTATTGAATAATGATGGAATTTATATTTACTCAAAGCAGAATAATCAATTGGTTTATAAAAACAGTTTCAGAAATTTCTTTAACTCTGCAATGCCGATTTTTGACCCGATAATTATTTATGATGTTGATTATGAAAGATGGGTCTTTACAGTTGTTGCAAGGGATGATAATTATTTTCAATCTTTCATTTATATTGCTGTATCTCAATCTAATGATCCTACCAAAGATTGGTTCTATTATATTATCGATGGGGGACAGGATGGGATGATTAAATCTAAGTATTGGGCAGATAGACCCTATTTATCAATTTCAAGTGATATTAAAGATAAAAAGAAAGGTGCGGTAGTTATTACCTCAAATCAATATGATTTTTATTCCTGGTATTATCAGTATTGTAAAATAAGATTATTTAAGAAAGAGGATTTATATAGCGGTAATCCTTTAATTGAGTATTGGGACTTCTGGCGTTTTCAAAGTAATTTAACATCAGATATATTTAATTTAGCTCCTGCTACTCATTTGACTCCAACAAATAATGCAGAAATTTACTTTTTCCAGACAAATGCTAATGGAGGTAACAGGGTTTATTTGTGGAAGTTGAGTAATCCATTATCCAATAATCCGGAGTTAAAAGAAATTAGCAGTATCTCTGTAACGAATTATTATATTCCCCCTATGTCTCCTGTAAAAGATCAGAATAAGTTTATAAATATCTTCGACTGTAGAGTTTTAAATATTATGTATGCTGATAATATTTTGTATGCAGCGTATAATACTAAATATGACTGGGGGGAAGGGAATAACTGTATTTTTCGTGTGTTGAAGATATCAACACAAAATGGAAACCTCATATCAGAAAGTGGATTTGGAGCTAAAGGATATTGGTATATGTTTCCTTGTGTAATACCTATTAAGAATGGAGATAGATTCAGTGATACTTTACTCGTTGGTTTTGCTCGAAGTTCAAATACAATATATCCGGAAGCAAGGGTAGTTTTATATGATGGAATTTCGAAATGGGGAAAATCATATTTAGTCTCCGAAGGTGTTAAACCAAAAGAACCAATGGGAAGATTAGGTGATTATAATTCAATAACTATTGACCCTTATAATTTTTCTAATTATTGGTTTGCTTCTTGTATTGCCGGTACTAATTTATGGGCTACAGGTATTGCAAATATTGAGATTATCAGATAAAATCTTCTTTTAAAGTAACCGGAAGATATTTTATTTAATTTCTTATTTGAAAAAGTGAAATAATATTAATATTTTTATTCAGCATCAAGAGTATCAAATATTTTTATTTGATCGGCAACCGAGGTGAGACCCCACGGTGCTAAAATGATGCGCGGAAAAATTCCGAAAAAAGTCTCTCAATAAGAAAACCGCTTATTGAGAGCTATAGAAATGCTTGAAATAAGCGGTTTTTATTTTAATATGAAAATTTATAAATAAAAAAATAAATATGGAAAGAGAATTTCTTTTTACATCTGAATCAGTATCAAACGGACATCCTGATAAAATTGCTGACCAGATTTCCGATGCAATTCTTGATGCCTATTTAAAAGAAGATGAAAATGCGAAAGTTGCCTGTGAGGTTCTTATTACTGAAAACCTTATTGTTATAACAGGTGAATTTAAAAAGAATTCAAATAATAGTATTGATGTTGAAAATATTGCCAGAGAGGTTCTTAGAAATATTGGATATGAAAAAAGATGGAACTTTGACCCGGATAATTGTAAAATTATTCCTATTATTAAAGAACAATGTGAAGAAATAACAAAAGGTGTAGAAAAATCACAGGGAAAAATTGGTGCCGGTGACCAGGGAATGATGTTCGGTTACGCTACTAATGAAACATCAGAATTTATGCCATTACCTTTGGTGCTGGCACATAAATTAATGATGGAACACGATAAATTAAGAAGGGTAAAAGGTTTTGAATGGATTGGTCCGGATGCTAAGTCTCAAGTTACTGTAAGATATAAAAACAACAAACCACTTTATGTAGAAAATGTAGTGGTATCAACTTTACATTCTAATAATATGAGTGAAAAGGATGTTAAAGAACAAATAAAAACTTACTTAATTGATAAGGTTGTTCCTAAGGAAATTCGTTCTGATAATTTTTCCACATTTATAAATCCGGCAGGTGCATTTACGAAAGGTGGGCCAAAAACTGATACAGGTTTAACTGGAAGAAAAATTGTTGTGGATACTTATGGTGGGTTTTGCCCCAATGGAGGCGGATGTTTTTCTGGTAAGGATGCTACAAAAGTAGATAGGTCTGCTTCATATATGGCAAGATTTCTTGCTAAAAATATTGTTGCTTCCGGATATGCTGAGAGATGCACTATTCAAATTGCTTATGCTATTGGATGTACAAGTCCGGTTTCTCTTATGGTTGACTTGCATAATACCGGAAGAATTGAAGAAAAAATACTTGAGAAAAAAATAACAGATAAGTACGATTTGTCTCCGGGAGGCATAATTGAAAAACTCAAATTAAAACAACCTATATATCAGAAGACAGCCGCATTTGGTCACTTCGGAAGAGCAGATTTTGAATGGGAAAAAATTGAAAAAATTTAATCTTCATTTATTAATTTTTTAATAGAAATTTATTTTCGTAAATCTCTTTATTTATTTATATAAAAGAAATAAATTACAAAATAAACAAATAAATTATTTTTTATGAAAAACTCAAAAATTACATTCATTAGTTTATTAATCTTTTGTGGATTAATTCTTTTTAGTTTTACAGATATGAACGATACAAAGTATCTTATGATGAATGAAAGAGTTATTAAAAGACTAAGTGATGGTGCTTTATATCAGAAAGGAATTATTAATATTAAGTTCAAATCTGATATTATCCTTCAGGATAAATATAATTTTGGGATCCCTTCAATTGATGATATGTTAAAAGATATAAACCTTACTTCAATTGAACAGAGACATCCACTTAACCCTAATGTTTCAAAACGGAAAATTGGTGACGAAGAATTAGCAAAGATTTATAAAATTGAGTATAAATCAGATAAAGACCCCGGAGAATTTGCAGATGAAGTTTTCAAAAGAAATAGTTTTATATTAGATTGGGCAGAACCAGATTTTGTTATGGAAGCTGATTTTATCCCTAATGATCCTTCCATTGGCTTACAGTGGTTTTTAAATAAAGTCAGCGCTTATGCAGGCTGGGATTTAAATCAGGGTGATACCAATATGGTTATTGGTATGGTAGATTCTGGTAGTGACCTTGACCATCCGGATTTATTTGCGAATATTAAATTTAATTATCTTGAAAATCCTACTAATAATATTGATGACGATATGAATGGATATATTGATGATTGGCGTGGTTGGGATTTTGCTGGTGCTGATTACCAGAATTTGAGCCAGGATAATGATCCTAATATATATGGACCTAACTGTGACCACGGTTCTCATACTTCCGGATGCGCATCTGAAGTTACTAATAATAACACGGGTGGAGCAGGTATAGGATTTAAATGTAAATTATTAATTTGCAAACATGGTGCAGATAATGATTATACTAATGGCGGAACTTCTTATTTATATAATACTAATCTTGGAATGATTTATGTCTATCAAAATGGCGGAAAGATTATGAATTGTAGTTTCGGAAGTTCTACATATAGTGCATATACACAAACAATAGTTACTAATGCCTGGTATAATAACTGCATTTTAGTTGCTTCGGCTGGTAATGCCGGTACGAATTCTCCAAGATATCCTGCTTCTTATGATTATGCTGTTTCTGTTGCTGCAACTGACCAGAATGATTTAAAAGCATGGTTTTCCAATTATCACTCAACTGTTGATGTATGTGCCCCCGGAGTAAGTATTTACAGTACATTATGGAATAATACATATCAATATTATGATGGAACCTCAATGTCTGCTCCAATTACATCTGGAACATTAGCACTTATCAGGTGTAAGTTCCCGTCTATGAATTGTGAACAGGCGGTAAATAAATTGAAAGCTGGTGTTGACAGCATTTACCACCTTAACCCGGGATATGTTGGTTTATTAGGTACAGGAAGGGTTAATGTCCTTAAATGTTTAACCCCAACAAGTGGATCTTTACAGGCAGATTTTATTGCTAATCAAACAAATATTTCTCCGGGTCAAAGTGTGAATTTCACAGATTTATCAACTGGTGGTCCAACAAGTTGGAACTGGTCTTTCCCGGGTGGTAATCCATCTTCATCGACGCAACAACATCCTCAGAATATTATTTATAATACAATTGGTTCTTATGATGTTACTTTACAAGTAAGTAATGGAAGTAATACCAGTACCTTAACAAAGCCAAATTATATTAATGTTAGTCAGGGAAGTGTTTATAAATTATTCGAATCTTTTGAAAATACAACATTCCCACCGTCTGGCTGGATTAAAATTAATCCACTCGGTGGTCAATCAACAGGATGGGAAAGACAATTAAATGGTGTTACACCAGTTCCAGGTTTTGTTGGTGGTACTTTATATACTCCCCCAGGTGGTGGTAATGCTATGGCTTTTTGCAATTATATTACAGGCAGTCCCAATGGCGGTAGTTCTGGTCCTTGTGACCAATGGTTAATTACACCACAAATTACAAATATACAACCGGGTGATTCACTTACTTTTATGTTGAGAAAATTTGGTGCTTATGTAGATAATTTATTTGTGAGAATATCAACAACTACACCAACTGTTGCAGCAATGAATATTAATGTTGCAGATTTGACTTTTTCTGTTACGGACTCAGGATGGGTTATGTATAAATATAACATTGGCTCACTTGTTCCATCGGGTTCAAATATTTACATTGGATTTAGAGAATATGTTACAAATGTTGCTGTTGATGGCGCTTCCTTTTCACTCGACCTTGTCAGAGTTACAAGACAATCATCAGGTATTACAATAAATCACGGTGAAATTCCAAACTCATATATACTTGAGCAGAATTATCCAAATCCTTTTAATCCGGTAACAAATATAAAGTTTGGAATTCCTGTATCGACAAATGTTAAACTTATTGTATATGATATTACAGGTAAAGAAGTTGCATTATTATTGAACGAATATAAACAGGCAGGTCTTTATACATATTCCTTTGATGGTTCGCAACTTTCAAGTGGAGTATATTTTTACCGCATAATCGCAGGTAATTTTGTAGATACAAAAAGAATGATTATCGTAAAATAATTATTTAAAAAATCTTAATGGTTTATAAATAAAGGGCTGTCTATCAGCCCTTTATTTTTTTTCTCTGATAAAGGTATTCGTAAGAAGTACATTTTAAGAAAGTATAACTTGATTTGAAACTGATTTTTAAGTATTTTATTTTTTTAAAAAATAAGAAAGGGTTTTCTTTTGCCTTTACAATTAACATATTTTTTTAACCAAATTAAAAATTATGGATAACACTTACCAAAATCAAATTCAGGGGTTTACTCCACAAAATCAAACCCCATCAAATTTTACTCCATTCATCATACAAAAAATGAAAGGTACTGCTACCTGGATGAATGTAATAGGTATTATTTTAATTATTTTTACGGCTTTAATTTTTATTCTTGCAGCTTTTATTCTAACAGCCGGAAGTAAATCAAAACTTATTGGATTAAGTGGAGGGGTGAGTACTGCTGTTGCAATAGTTTATATTATTTTTGCAGTTCTGTTTTATCTTATTCCTGGTATTTTATTAATAGCACATGCAAATAAATTAAGGAGTTTTTCACTAACTAATAACCTCCCGGATTTTGAAGATGCAATTTCTAAAGGAAAAACTTTCTGGACTTATACCGGGGTACTTGCTCTAATTGTAACAATATTATTCTTTATCGTTATTATAGTTTCAATTGCTGCAGGAAGTTAATAATTTTAGTTAAATAAAAAAAGACAGCCATCTTATGTAGGTGGCTGTCTTTTAATTTTATTTAATAAAAAGGATTATTTATTTCTGTATGGACAGTTTCTCCAGCCATATCCACGTCCCCAACCTCTACCTTGCCAATTATCATTATCATCAGAATTTTGCCATCTCCAACAGCAGCAACATCCACGACCCCAGCCTCTGCCTTTTTTCCATCCATATCCTCTGTTGTCCCAGTTTTTACCACCTCTTGACCAAAGAGGAAATCCTTTTTCATCTGCAAGTTTTATTACATTGTTGTTTTGAGTAATTTCATAGGGATAAATTTCATTGTATTTTGTGTTAACTTCGCCCTTAATTGTTGTAGAAGCATTAGTTTCTAACTTATAATTATTATTAGTCCAAAACCAATAAGGTCCTAATCTAACCTCATATTCTGTCCCGTCATCTGTTTTAAAAGTGGCAATTGGGTGATTTACATTTGTAATTGTACCGTTTAGTTCTTTTACATTATCTGGGTCAAGAGTCCTTTGGCCGAAAGTTATCGAAAAGGTTAATAGTACAATAACAAGAATTAAGATTTGCTTTTTCATTTTTGTTTTCTCCTTATATTTAATTTTTTATTTTTCATTTTTCACTTTAATTAATATGATACAAATATTGTGCCAAACAATTTTCTTTGATTTTATTATTAAAATTACTAATTTTTTTATAATTACCTAATAATATCCTTATTCCTGCGACAAAATTGACGAAATGTTAAATTTATTCATTATATTAAATTTAGTTATTTTAAATTGAAAATTTACTAAATTTATAAAAAAATACTATGAACCCCGAGAATTTTTTAATAAAAAACGAATTTTTATCATCAGAAAATGTTATTAATGTAATTAATCCTTACACTAACGAAATTGTTAAACAGTATTTTAAAACGCCCTCTGAATATATTGATGTTTCTCTTGATTATTTAAATGAAGTTTTTGAAAAATACAAGAAAATTCCTATTTATCTTCGTTCACAGTTATTAGAAAGAATTACTAACAAATTACAGGATAGAAAAGAAGAGCTTGCTTATTTGTTAACTCTTGAGACAGGAAAACCAATAAAACTATCAAGAATAGAATTAGAGAGGGCTATATTTACATTTAAGTGTGGTGTTGAAGAATCAAAGAGAATTCAGGGGGAAATTATAGATTTAGATCAACTTCCCGGTTCAGAAGGTAAAAAGGGATTTATTAGAAGATTTCCCATTGGAGTTATTTTAGCTATTACTCCATGGAATTTTCCTGTTAATCTTGTTGCTCATAAAATTTCTCCTGCTCTTGCCTCTGGAAATGTTGTTCTTTTAAAACCAGCGAGTGCTTCTATTGGATGTGGTCTTGAAATTGGTAAAATTGTAAAAGAAGCGGCAGATGAGCTGAATCTTGGTTATACCCCGGTTAATGTTGTTGTGTGTTCTGGAAGTGAAATAGAAACTTTCGTATCAGATGAAAGAGTTAAGATGATTAGTTTTACTGGAAGTCCACTCATCGGTTGGAATTTAAAAAAGAAAATTTCTACTCAAAGGATTTCTTTAGAACTTGGTGGAAATGCCGGAGTTATAGTTGATGAATCTGCTGATTTGAAATTAGCAGTCAATAAAATAATTCTGGGCGGATTTGCTCATGCAGGTCAAAGTTGCATTTCAGTACAAAGAGTATATGTTCATAATAAAATATTTAATGAGTTTAAAGAATTAATCTTAGATGAAACAAAAAAGATTAAATATGGTAATCCATTTGAAGAAGATACTATTGTAGGACCAATGATAACTGAGTCTGAAGCTATTAGAGTTGAAAACTGGATTCAGGAAGCAATTCTTTCTGATGGTAAAATACTTACAGGGGGTAAACGGGAGAGAGCACTTCTTGAACCAACTATAATGTATAATGTACCTAAAAAATGTAGCGTAAATTCTAAGGAAGTATTTGCTCCTTTAATTACTATTGAAGAGTTTAATGATTTCAAAGAGGCGGTTGAAAAAGTTAATGATTCTGATTTTGGTTTACAAGCTGGGGTATTTACGAATAATTTTTCTAATGTTATGTATGCATTTGAAAATATTGAAACTGGAGGTGTTGTTATAAATGATGTTTCTACTTATAGAATGGATTCAATGCCTTATGGTGGAGTAAAACGTTCCGGAATTGGTAAGGAGGGTATTAAATATGCAATTGAAGAAATGACAGAAAGGAAAATTTTAATTTTACAAATGTAGCTGAAAGGAAGAAAAAATATGAATAAAAAATCTAAAATAGCTGTTTTCGGTGGTTCTGGTATGCTTGGTGGTGCTGTTACAAGAAGATTAAAAGCACATGGTTATGGGAATATTGTTACCGCAAGTCTTGAAGATGGTTTTAATTTACTCGAAAAAGAAAGTGTAAATAATTTTTTTAGAAAAAATCAACCAGATTGTTTATTTATGGTGGCGGGTCTTGTTGGTGGAATTAATGCAAATAATACAAGGCAAGCGGATTTTCTATATCAAAATGCTATGATGATTTTGAATACTATGGAAAGTTTAAAAAATTTTTCACCACACACAAAAATTTTATACACTGGCTCAACTTGTATTTACCCAAAGGAGAATCCTCAACCCATTAATGAAAAAAGATTTATGGCTGGATATCTCGAAGAAACAAATAAGGGATATGCTGTTGCAAAGGGACTTGGAATTGTTGCCTGTGAATTATACAGAAAACAATATAATATTAATGCAATTGCTGTTATGCCTACTAATATGTATGGTCCTGGTGATAATTATAATGTTGAAACCGGTCATTTTATTGCTGCAGTAATTAAGAAAATTGTTGACGCAAAATATAAAAATATTGTACCTGTGTTCTGGGGAACAGGGAAACCGAGAAGGGAAGCACTTTATTCTGAAGATTGTGCTGATGCATTGATATATTTGATGGAAAATTATGATAAACCCGAAATAGTTAATATCGGAACGGGATTTGATTATTCAATAAAAGAATATATTGATATTACAAGTCGTATTGTCGGATATGATGGTGAGATTAAATGGGATACTTCAAAGCCTGATGGTATGTATGAAAAACGTACAGATATTACATACTTAAAAACTTTAATGCCTCATTTCAATCCAAGACCCTATGAAGAAGGGCTGAAAGATGTTTTAAGAATTGATTTTGGAATACATATTAAATAATTTTGTTTTGTTAAAATAAAATAAATATTATGAAGAGAATTAAAATTTTATTGTCTTTATTTTTAGTAATTAGTTTTACGATATTATTTATTTCTTGCGGGAGTAAAGAAAGAGATAAAACTTTAAAATATATAAATGAACTCAATGAATATGTTAAATCAATGGAGTTCAGAAATCTGACATTTAATTTATTAAATACTGCTATCGTTAAAGGTGCTACAGGAGAAATAAATTTTGATAATGCGAAGTTTTCTCTTGAGTTTAATAATGTATTAGGAAAAAAGAAAGAAGAAATAGCTAAAAAATATGGTTTTAAAGATTCCAAAGAAGCAGAATCTACATTGGATAAATTAAAGGATGAAAAGGATATAAAAGAAATATATGAACAATTCAATTCCGTAATAAAAAAATTGCAGGATGAACTTGAAAAGGAAGGGCTTAGAAAGGTAGAAGAAATGAAGCAAAATACTGATAATATCAATAACGAAACTGGGGAAGTTAATGACGATGGTACGTTCCGTGAAGATAAAACAAAACCTAAAGAGCCTCAAAAAGAACCCCCTAAAAATAAAGTTGAGACAAAAGAAACACCCCCTGTAAAGAAAGAAGTCAAAGAAAATAATCAGGAAAAAACAAACAAAAATAATATTAAAACAGAACACCCGGAAGATAATCTTCCTTAAAAAATAAAAATAAATGTTAAACTTTTTACTGCCCAAAATTATTTTTGGGCAGTTTTTTTTAATTTTTTTATCATATTTTTATTATAAGTCTGTAAGTTAATCTGTTTAATCAATGTATCTATAATTTTAAGTTTGTTTTAAAAATAAATTGTCTTTGTCAATGTCTTTTACAACATTAATTTGGGAACAGGTAATAAACTCTACAGTAGAAAAGGTTTGGGATTTTATTGCTACGCCTAAAAATCTTAGTGTTATCACTCCTGACTATATGGGATTCAATATCATTTCAAAAGAATTACCTGATAAAATGTATGAAGGATTAATTATTGCATATAAGGTAAAACCTTTATTGGGTATTCAGCTAACCTGGGTATCTGAAATTGTATGTATAAAAGAATTTCATTATTTCATTGATGAACAGAAAATTGGTCCATATAAATTCTGGCATCATACACACATTATTACTCCGGTGGAAAACGGAGTTCTTATGAAGGATATATTGAATTATAAACCACCATTATCCTTTATTGGAAGTGTTTTAAATCAGATTGTTATTAAAAAGAAACTTTATGAAATTTTTGCTTATCGAAGGAAAAAGATTGAGGAAATTTTCAGATGATACTGTAAAGCTTTATTTGCAGATTATAAATCAGAAAATTAATTTAGAATTTAAAAATCTCTCTTACTTCATAATTCACTAATATAATTTATGATGTAAAAATACTATCAGAGGAATTTTTATAATTCTATTTAATATTACCTATAAAATATAGATTAAGTTAATTAAATTTGAACTTTTAAACAAATTATAACTGAATTAAATTGAAAACCAAAGATTTATTTGATAAAATAGTTTCACTTTGTAAAAGACGGGGATTTATTTTTCAGTCTTCTGAAATATATGGTGGTTTAAATGGATGTTATGATTATGGTCCTCTTGGTGTTGAATTACTTAGAAATATTAAAGAAGCATGGTGGCGGGATTTAACTCTAAGAGAAGATATTGAGGGGCTTGATTCATCAATATTGATGCATCCGCGGGTATGGGAAGCATCAGGTCATGTCGAGAATTTTACTGATCCTATGGTAGATTGTAAAGAGTGTAAAGCAAGATTTAAAGCTGACTCACTTGAAGATAGTGAATGCGGTAATAAGGCATATAAAGGACGGAAAGCAATAAAATGTTTTCAGGAAGGAAAGTTTACAGAAGCAAGGAATTTTAATTTGATGTTTAAAACTTTTATAGGTCCTGTTGAAGATTCATCAAGTGTTGTATATCTGAGACCAGAAACAGCACAGGGTATTTATGTGAATTTTACTAATGTTAAAGATTCAATGCGTCAGAAAATTCCTTTTGGTATTGCTCAAATTGGTAAAGCATTTAGAAATGAAATAAACACGAAAAATTTTCTTTTCAGAACCCGTGAATTTGAGCAAATGGAGATGCAGTATTTTATTAATCCAGCTGAGGATGAAAAGTGGTTTGAATATTGGAAAGAACAAAGATTTAACTGGTACCTGAAATACGGAATGCGTAAAGATAAGATGCGAATTACTGTTCACGAAAAATTAGCACATTATGCAAAATCTGCAATTGATATTGAATATGAATTTCCTTTCGGATGGGGTGAAATAGAAGGAATTCATAACAGGACTGATTTTGATTTAAGGAGACACTTTGAATTTTCCGGAAAAAAACTTGAGTATTTTGATGAAGCAACTAAAGAAAGATATATCCCTTATGTTATTGAAACTTCTGCTGGAGCTTCCCGCGGTTTAATGGCTTTTCTTATGGACGCTTACTATGAAGAAGAAGTAAATAATGAACTTAGAGTCGTTTTGAAATTCCATCCTGCAATTGCTCCTATTAAAGCGGCTGTGTTTCCACTTGTTAATAGAGATAATATGCCTGAAGTAGCAAGAAATATTATTGAGGATTTAAAAAAACATATTAGAGTTTTCTATGATGATTCTGGAGCGATAGGCCGACGTTACAGAAGGCAGGATGAATGTGGAACACCTTATTGTATTACTGTTGACTCAGATACTCTAAAAGATGGGACCATAACAATCAGGGAAAGGGATTCAATGTTACAAGAAAGGGTCAATAAAGATAATTTACTTAATATTCTAAAAGAAAAGATTTCCTTTTAAGTATTATCAAATTTTACCTGAATTAAAAAATTCTTAAATAGAATTTTTATTATTTATTTTCAGATATTAAAATCTAAATTTTTATTTTACTAAAATTTAAGTTTAGAATTATTAAATAACTTACTGTTATTTCTTTTAATTTGGAGTGAGATAATTTCTTGTTTTACTTTTGCATTTATTTTAAAAGAACCATTCTTTTAGTCTCAGTATATTTCCCTGAATAAATGCTATAAAAATAGACACCACTTGAAAGCCCACTTGCATCAAATGTTATAGTATAAAATCCTGCCATTTTAAATTCATTTAAAATGGTTCTTATTTCTTTCCCGTTTATGTCGTATACTTTTATTGTTACGAAATTATCTTCCGGTATAGAATACTTTATTGTAGTTATTGGATTAAAAGGATTCGGATAGTTTTGTGATAAAAAGAATGTCGGAATTTCCGATGAATTCAACTCTTTGATTAAACAGCCGGCATTTAAATAGTATCTTCTTATTGTATCTCCCGGCAGTTGACCAAAACCTAAATTAAAATTTATACCACCACCATATCCGATCCAAAGATGACAGTAACTCATTATTGTACCTATAGAAGCATGTGGATAAGTAAAACAAAATCCGAATTCCGGATAATAACATGAATCAAGCGCCCCAATTGTGTAATTTGGTAATGGCCACCAGCACGCATGTGTATGCATAGAACCAAGATTGTGCCCAATTTCGTGAGTAACGCAACCAACAGTCCAACTATATGTTGGGAAATTATTGTAGTATGGTTCTATATTACTAAATGCAAATCTACCTGATGAATCAAGATTATTAAATTCCTGGCATAAAACTCCAACCCATGCGATTCCACCTAATTCCTGATTGTGCCCTGTTGATAAAAGATGAGCAAGGTTTCCTTCAAAATTGTCTTCCAATGTACCCCCGAAAGCTAAAAGAATATCAACAGAATTATCGTAGTAAATATAAGGGTCTGGTTCTGTCCAGACTTCAATTGTCTGAATAGTGAATGGGATACTTTCGTTTTGATATATGAATATTGATACATTGAAAAATGAAGTAACAAAGTCTGCAACTTCGGAAATACTATAATAAAATTCTTCATACATATCATAATCACATTCAAAATACATTTTAACTGGTAAGTTAGGAAATGTATCGTCCGGTTTTTTTATTTTCTTGTGGATGTAATCTGCGCTCTTGTAAAATTTATCCACACCATCTCCTGTTCCGCATTTAAAATTACTTTTTATTTTTAAATTATTATCGTTGTAAAATATATAATTTTTCCTATCGGTATAATTTCTATTTTCACCTAAAATATAATTTCCGTTATCATCCGATATTATTCCGATTATTTTATTATTAAATATACTTATAGAAGCAATAGAGTTTGAATTACCTTTTATTCTTCCTCTGTAATGTAAACCGGGTTTATATGATATTTTTGTCCTTATTCTTTGTTTTGATAATGAATATAAATTAAAATCCTCTGATAAAACCTCAGATTTATATAATTCAAGCTCAATATTTTTTCTTTGGTTAATAGGGATTGTTAATATTAATTCATTAGTAGGAGAATTAAAGAATTTAGTGAGCTTATCTGTATTCAGGATTAAAGTCGTAGCATCTTCGACATATTTTTCAATTTTTTTTATTGAAGCTGCTGAGTTGTCAAGTGTAAAAAATTCTACAGGAATTGAATTTTTAATTTCTTCCGTATTTTCTTTGCCCACTAATGACTTTTGATAATTAATACTATTCGAATTATTATTATCTTTAAAAAATAGTGAACCGGAAATTAATAATAATATTGGGAATAATATAATAAAATTAATTGTAGTTTTTCTCATTTCAGTTTATCTAATGTTTTCTGATGAGTTATTTATACCAGAACCTTGAATTTCAGGCTCATTTGGATTAATAATGTTTATTTTATAGTAAAATAAATTTCTCGATACATTTTTTCCATATAATTCTAATCGGGTTTCGCTCGTGGTTGTAAAAACATAGAAGTCAAAACTTACCCCTGTCTCTGTGTATGAAAGAACCCCATTCTTTGCGGAGTAATGTCTTGTGATTGAAGGTTTATTTGGACATTGCAATATTGCTGTGCTATCAAATCTGAAAGTAATTCGTTCCTGAGGACATACATCCTGCAAAGCGCCTGTCTGTTTATATAATTCCCAAGAACCTATAAGATCACTTGGATTTGTACTGCCATGTTCTTGTAGTAAAGTACAGCTTATTGTTGAAAATGATAATAACAATAATAAAAATAGAGAATAACTTAATTTATTTCTTTTCAAATTCATTAATTTTTTTATCAATATATTATCAAATTTGAAAAAATTCAACATATTTAAATTTTTCATATCATTTTTTATGATTTAGAAACCCTTTTTATAAGTTTAAGATTTACAAAATAAAAATCTGTAATTTGAAATTTTTATAGACTTGATTTTGTTATATAAAATAAATAAATTGCTAATAACAAATATTGCTAATAGCAAATATTATAAAATATGAAAAATAAAAAAATATACATTTGGTCAGCAGTAATAATCGTAATAGTTTCGGTATTATTACTTGTTACTTTTATCGGTTCTGGTGAAGACATAAAAAATAGTCCAGTTACCGAAAATAAATTTAAAAAAACAGATTCTAATAAAATAAATAAAAAAAATAATATGGAATATCTAACAGAACAAACATTTAAAGAGAAAATCTTCAATTATGAAACTAATAAGGAATGGAAATATGAGGGGGATGCTCCATGTATAGTAGATTTTTATGCAGACTGGTGCGGACCTTGCAAGATGATATCCCCGATTCTTGAAGAATTAGCTACGGAATACGAAGGTAAAATAAAAATTTATAAAGTTGATACTGATAAAGAACAAAATCTTGCTGCTTTATTTGGTATAAGAAGCATTCCATCTTTACTCTTTATACCAAAGGAAGGTACTCCTCAGATGGCTGTTGGTGCTATGACTAAGGAAAGTTTTGTACAGGCTATAAATGAAATACTTCTTAAGTAGGAATTTTTAAAATATTTTGTTCGTTTATTTAATCAGAATGTAAATATAATTTTACATTCTGATTTTTATTTTTAGATTAAAATTTTTAATTTCATTATTAAATATATTTTGCATAAATAATAAATTAATAAATTATATGAAAAATTTTGTGAATAAATACAAACTTGTAATATTGATTTTTGTATTGCTCTTAAATTTCACTGTAAAATCAGAAGAAGTAAATTTCGCCCAAGGAAATTATAAAGATATTCTTGAATTAGCTCAGAAGGAAAATAAGATAGTTATGATTGATTTTTTTACTGATTGGTGCAAATGGTGTGTAGAACTTGATAATGTAGTATATAAAGATGAAGCTGTTGCTCAGTATGCAAATACATATCAAATCAATTGGAAAATAGATGCTGAAAAAGGAGAGGGGATTGAACTTGCTAAACAATATAAAGTAAAAGGTTATCCAACCGTTGTCTTTGTCCAGGCAGATGGAACAGAAATTGACCGAATTGTTGGGTATTTAAAGCCGAAACAGTTTTTAGAGAAAATGAAAAATTTCAATGAAGGTATTAATACAATTGGAAAAATTAAATTAGTACTACTTCAAAATCCTGATGATATAGAAGCAAATTTTCTAATGGGGAAGAAATATGTTGATTATTATGAAATGGAATCCGCTTTACCATATTTTAAAAAAGTAATGGACCTTGACAAAGGAAATAAAGCAGGTTTTACTGATAATGCTATTTTATATTATGCTTATATTACAAATAATAAAAATTTATTTATAGAACTTTTAACTATGGATACTGATTCAGAAGTTTTTATTCAAGCACTTATGTTTATTGCTGAGAATACATATCAAAATGATAATGACTATGAGAAAGCTTATGAATATTATATTAAATTGTTAGATGAATACAAGGATAACGAAGATGTTAAGTTCAGTTATTCGCAATTTTTGTTAACATGGATTTATTCGATTGCAAATAATCCAAATTCAAGCATTGACGAATTGAACAAAGCAATCAAATTGTCTGAAGAATGTCTTGATTATGTAAGAGGAACCACAAACGAAGCAAGTTTATATTATAGAATGTCAACTATTTATTACCAAACTTCTGAATATCGAAAAGCACTTGAGTATATCAATAAAGCAATTGAAATTTTCGATAATAAAAATTATCAACAGCAAAAGCAAAAAGTATTAGAAAAAATAACATCTAATGGCATACAGAAGTAAATTTATGCTTAAAGCAATTCGTCTATCCGAAGAGAATTTTAAAAAATATGAGGGTGGTCCCTTTGGTGCGGTTATTGTTAGAAATAATAAAATTATTGCAAAAGGGATTAATCGTGTTATTTCTCAATATGACCCGACGGCACATGCAGAAATTATTGCAATAAGAAATGCGTGTAAAAAACTAAGAAGAATATGGCTCAACGATTGTGAAATTTATACTTCATGCGAACCTTGTCCAATGTGTATGTCTGCTATTTACTGGGCTCGTATAAAAAAAATTTACTTTGCTAATTCAAGATTGGATGCCGAAAAAATTGGATTTATTGATAAAAAAATATATAAAGAATTATTGATCTCTCCAGAGAAAAGAATAATTCCATCAGAACAACATTTAAGAAGCAAAGCAATTAAGATATTTAATAAATGGGCTAAAGTTGTTAATATTATATATTAGTCCTCAAACTTTTCTTTATTTACATCTTCAATATCATCAATTGGAATTGGATATTCACAGGTAAAACATGCTGTACAATATCCAGTTTTTTTCGTAGAAAAAGGTACTGATTCCAGAAGTTTATCAATAGAAAGGTATTCAAGAGAATCTACATCTAATTCTTTTCTTATTTCTTCAACATTACCTTTGTGTCGGTATGCAATCAGTTCTTCTTTTGAAGGAAAATCCATACCATAAAAACAGGGTGAAATTATTGGTGGGGAAGTGATCCTTAAGTGAATTTCTTTTGGTTTTGCTTTTCGTATTAATTTCACTAAAAGTTTTAATGTATTACCTCTTACAATGGAATCATCAACAATAATAACCTTTCTGCCTTCTAAAACCCCCTTTATGATACTGAATTTTGTTTTTAATCTAATCTCTCTTATATCTTGTCCAGGTTGAATAAATGTTCTTCCGACATAATGGCTTCTAATCAGCCCGATTTCATGTTTAACATCTTTTCGATTTTTTGAAACTTCGCTTACATATCCTATAGTAGCAGTATTAGAAGAATCTGGTACATTAATAACAATTATTCTTTTGTCTTCTTTTTCTTGTTTTGGTGGTGGTTTTTCCACAGCAAGATTCTTACCAATTTTTCTGCGTACTTTGTCAACTTTTTCATTAAAAATTATACTATCAGGCCTTGAAAAATAAATATATTCAAAAATACAATGCTTGTATGATTTTTCATTTGCAAATTTATATGATTTTTCTTTACCAGTCTCAACGACCTCTTTATCAATTTGTATTATTTCTCCGGGTTCAACTTCTCTGATATATTCTGCTTCTATAATATCAAAGGAGGAAGTTTCTGAAGCAAATACATAAGAGTTACCTAATTTTCCAAAAGATAATGGCCTAACACCAAAAGGATCCCGCGCTGCAATTACTGAATCATCAGTAAGAATGCACAGAGAATAAGAACCTCTAATTATACTAAAAACCTCTTTTAATTTATCTATTATATTTTTTTCCTGACTTTTGGCAATTAAATGAAGAAAAATTTCACTATCACAGGTAGTTTGAAATATTGTTCCTTCCTGTTGTAATTTTAATCTTAAAGAATTTGCATTGGTAAGATTTCCATTATGTGATAAAGCTATATTTCCATCTTTATAGACTACTTTAAAAGGTTGTATATTTGTGCGTCTGTCACTTGCACCTGCAGTTGAGTACCTATTGTGAGCTATTGCTGAATTACCTTTTAAGATTTCCGTAAGAATTTTTGCATTAAAAATATTCAATGTGAGTCCGAAATCCTTGTGAACATTAAAATGATATCTTTTTTTGTCAGGTAAATATTCTGATGTAACTATACCTGCAGATTCCTGACCCCTATGCTGTAAAGCATGTAAGCCATAATAAGCCATAATTGCTGCCTGTGGATGATTATAAATTCCGAATACACCACAATTAGAATGAATTGATTTAGTATCTTTTATTTTATATCTCTTCAAAGCTGTTTATTTTTTAGTAGTTATTCTAATATTATTTGAAAATATCCATGCTTTTTCTCCCAGCCAGCATTCAACCCTATAATTACCAGGTCCATCATAATTCCAGATACCGCTAATGCTATCAGTTTCATATATACATTTTCCATTTTTTATTAATTTAATCCTTGCTTGCTTTGGAACAAAACATTTTAAAATAACATTATCTTTCTTTTCATTTTCTATATGGAAATCTTCCCCAATATTATAATATTCTCCTTTATATTCAGCAAAAAACCTAAATCCTTTTGCATCACCATAATAATTATTTACAATAAAAGATCTCCCATCTTTTAGAGCATTGATGATTTCTTTTTTGAATTTTCCGAAAGATTTTTTATCTGCCGGATTGATTTTTTCGTCAAGAAGAACATTAGTTCTTATTGATTTGAATAAAACTTTATAAGGAAAAATATCAAGTGTAAAAAATCCCAGTACATTTTGTTTATGGCAATGAGCATCGATAGAACCTATTGCACTGACTTTTCTTTTCAAGTTTAATTCATCCCATTTTTTGACTGCTTCGATATCAGGTGATATTACTGATTTTAATGGATGTATTAATCTGTTAAATTTGTTGCTGTCAGTCAATCCCTCCATCCACTCACTCATATGATTCCATATCTCAATACCATCAAAGTAATCAGATTCCCAGCAAGTCCACGGAAACTGTGGATGTTGAGGGAAGTATGTTCTTTTTTCAAATGGATGAGCTATAAAACCTATTGCACCAAGTTTATGAAATTCTTTAACATATTTACTTGCAGGTAATTCATTCCCATATTCATTATTCCCAATATCTCTAAAGGTTCCAACTAATTTATCAACACCAAGAACTAAATAATGATTTTTGTTATTTATATCATTAATTTCACTACCAACAATCAGCATCGTTTTCCCATAGAACTTTTCATAACCAAACTGTAAAGCATTTAAAGTATTGTGGTCAGTAATTATTATATAATCAAGCCCTACTTCATTTGCAATATTTGCAATTTCATCTGGTTTTAAACTTCCATCTGAATAAGTTGAATGAATATGAATTGCACCACTATATACAAACATTAAAATTAATTTTCTTTTCTAAAAAAATTTTTTATCACTTTTTCTTTTTACTTCAGGATTAAAATTTTCTGATTTATACAATTCGTTTAGTAACTCTTTTTCTTTTGATGTAATTTTTTTAGGAATATGAATATTTATTTTTACGAGTTGATCACCTCTTCCGTAACCGTTTAAATGTTTTATACCTTTATCTCTCATTTTATAGATATAACCTGATTCAGTTCCCGGTTCAATTTTTAATTTTGCTTTCCCTTTAAGTGTTGGTACAACAACCTCTGCTCCCATTACAGCTTCAGGGAAACTTAATCTTAAATCATAGATTATATCGTCTCCTTCTCTTTTAAAATATTCGTGTTCAAGTTCTTCAATAAATATTAGCAAATCTCCTGCTGGTCCGCCACGAACACCAGCGTTTCCCTGTCCGCGTAAAGGTATATAATTACCTTCAACTACTCCTGCTGGAATGTTAACCTTGATTGTAGATTCTGATTTAATTCTTCCCGTACCATCACATTCACTACATTTGTCTTTTATTATTTTCCCTTCACCATTGCAATGATTACATACATTAATATTGATAAACTGACCAAAGATAGACCTCGATACTTGCCTGACTTCACCTGTACCATTACAATAAGAACAGGTAATATAAGACGATGGAGATTTTGCCCCAGTTCCATTACAAGTTGGACAAGTTTTTAACCGTTTAACTTTTAAAGTTTTTTCAACACCTTCAGCAATTTCTTCAAGAGTTAGTTTTACTGTAAGTTTTAGATCTGAACCCTGAATCCCTGATTCTCTTCTCCTTCTGGATGATGAACCTGTACCGAAAAAATCATCAAAAATACTACCACCAAAACCAAAGATGTCACTAAACCTTGAAAATATATCATTGATGTCACCAAACCCATAGAATCCGGTTGAACGGACTCCTTCGTGACCGAATCTATCATATTGAGAACGCTTTTGCGGGTCTGATAGTACTTCATATGCTTCTGCAAGTTCTTTGAATTTTTCTTCTGCTTCCTTATTACCGGGATTTCTGTCGGGATGGTATTTCATTGCTAATTTTCTGTATGCACTTTTAATTTCATCAAGCGATGAATTCCTGTTCACACCTAAAATTTCATAATAATCTCTTTTGGTCGTCATTTGAAATTATTTATTTTGAGTTCCTGATTCCTCGGATGATACTATTACTTTTGCGTGTCTTATAATTTTGTCTTTTAGAATATATCCCTTCTCAGCAACATCAATAACAGTATGAGGTTTGACATCTGGTTTCGGAATCTGTAAGAGCGCATCACAGGTATTAACATCGAATTCCTTACCTAAACAATCAATTTCTTTTAATCCTTCTTTGTGTAAGATTTTTTTGAATTTATCAAAAATGTTTAACACACCAGCTTTCAAAGTTTCAAAATCTTTAGTTTCACCTTTTTCTATTGATTCAGTTGCTCTATCGATATCATCTAATACAGGTAAAAGTTCTTTGATTAGGTTTTCAGAAGCATATTTAATGTAATCGGAGATTTCATTTTCAATTCTTTTCTTATAGTTTTCAAATTCAGCAGCTTTTCTTAGAAGAGCATCTTTTGTTTTCTCTAATTCTGCTTTAAGTAATTCTAATTCCTGTGTCTCTTTTTTCTCTTGCAATTCTTCTTGAACCTTTTGGTTTTCATTCGTTTCTTTTTGAACAGAATCTTTTTCCTGCTGTTGCTTTTTCTCATCTTTCTTGTTTAAATGACTATCACCTGTATTATGTTTTCCCATAATTATTTATTTTATAATTTTATTATTTATTGGATTATTTATCAGGAAAAAATTTCGCTAAATAATTTTGAAGTGTATTCTAAAAGCGAAACCATTTTCGCATAGTTTATCCTACGAGGCCCGATAATACCCAATTTTCCTTTTATATCACCAATTTTATAGTTAGTGCAAATTATGCTATACTCTTTGAGTAAAACATCTTCATTCTCTTGTCCAATAGAAATATTTACATTAGTGTCGTCTTCGCCACCCAAATGGTGAAATATATGCACAACAAGGTCCTTATTTTCTGTAAGTTCAATTATATTTTTAAAATTCTTCGGATCATCAAATTCAGGTTGTGTAATTATTTCTCCCGTTCCTCCAATATATACATTCCCGCCTGTTTCTTCTTCATGATAAATTTTGTCAATTGAATTAATAAACATCTGGAATAATTCTGGCTCATCAGTTCTTATGTTACCTACCCTTTCAGAATAAGTTTCTCTTATTTCCTTTAATGTCAGTCCGCTTAGTTTTTCGTTTAGATAAGAAGATATATATTCAAGTTTTGGTTTTGTTACTTCTGTATCTATCTCCATAATAATTGTTTTAACGAAACCCGATTTTAAATTAATAACCACTAAAACTTTATTAGAAGAAATCTGTACTAACTCTAATTTTTCGAATATACCAGTATTTAATAAGGGTTGTGTTACAACAGATAATTGTCTGGATATTTTACCTAATATTTTTGATGTTTCCTTAAAAAGGTAATCTTCCTCAGTAATTTTATTCTTTATTTCTTCGAGTTGAGATTTAATAAATTCGATTTCTTTTGTTTTTAAATTCTCTTTATTCATTAATGTATCGACATAATATCTTAATCCTTTATCAGTTGGTACTCTACCTGCAGAAGTATGGGGTGTATGTAAAAGTTTTTTATCACCTAAATCGCTCATTATGTTTCTAATAGTCGCAGAAGATAAATTTAATTTCGTTTTTTTAGAAAGCATTCTCGACCCAATAGGTGTTGCATACCTAATGAAGTTTTCCACTACATATTTTAGTATTTCTTTTTCTCTATTGGTTAATATGTCCTGCATAATCGCTTTATTTTATAAATTTAATAAATTTAACCCATTAATAAAATTCATTTCGAAGTTTAGTATTATTTATGTTAGTTATTGTTATATCAATATCTTAAACATTTTTTTATTGTATTTTGTTGCGTCTCAAAATGTATTTAATTCAATAGTCTATAATTTAAAACTGCAATAAAGTTTTTAAAATGAAAAATTTTTAATTCTTTCAATGATTATTACTTAATGATTTTTCAGAAGTATTTTATCTCTTAATAAAAACAAATATTTCTATGATAATCAGAAGAGATAATGTTTCGGTTGCGGATATTTGTTTATACAGGCAAAGGAACAGTCGTGATTCCAATGATATAAAAATTATAAATCAACGGGAAGAGGTTACATTTTATGCGTTGTTATGAGTGGATAATGGTAAAAGAATATTATGAAGTTTTTATGATAACTTTTATTTACTGAATATTCTGCGTAAAAATCCTGTAGTATTTAAAAAGATTAGTAGAAGAGGATAAAGTATAATATTAAAATGAAATTTCTTGAAATATCTTAAGCAGTCACGATTCCAGAGTGAAATCATATAAGCACGGTTTTTATATACGCTGATTCCTTTTCTATGAATAATTTGGGCGGAAGGGTAAAATATGATTTTATATCCGCTAAGAAAAACTCTTTTACATACATCTACATCATTAAAGAACATATCATATTGTATGTCAAGATAATTTATTTTTTCAAGTACATTTCTTTTAAACATAAGCGCTGCTCCCATAGGTTGTTCAACTTCCGCTTCTTCGTCATGTGAAAAATAGTTCATTTTCCAGCGGGAAAAAAATTTACTTTTGGGGAATATTTTAGAAAGTAAAAACATTTCACAAAACATATCTTTGTAAGTCGGGAATCTCCTGACAGATTTTTGTATTTCTTTATTCCTGAAAACAAGTTGAGGCGCAACTATCCCGATATTTTCATCACTATCAAGTTTATTACATAATTTTAGAAGACAGTCATTAACAAGTTCTGTATCAGGATTGAGAAGGAAAATTCTTTTTCCTTTAGCCATTTTAAGACCTATTTGTGCACCACGTGTAAAACCAAGATTCTCTTCGTTTTTAATTAAAATTATTTTTTTGTCGAAATGTTCTTTAAATGACTCAACTACTTTTACAGTACTATCAAGTGATGCATTGTCAACAACAATTGTTTCAATATCACCTAAAGGTTCATTATGCTTGTTTAAGTAAATAGAGCGTAAACACTCCGCTATCTCCTCTTCATTATTCCAGGAAACTATTACTATTGAGAGCTCAATATTTTTAATATCTGTATTGATGTTATTGTAATTTTATTCTTTTAAATATTATTGTATCTTTTTTAAAATTTATATCATCTCTCTTAGGATAATCAAGCATATAATGTAATCCTCGGGATTCTTTTCTTTTCATTGCAGATTTTATAATAATGTATGCTACAGTAACAAGATTTCTTAATTCTAATAAATCTACGCTTACTTTCGTTCTATCATAAAATTCTTTTATTTCATCTTTCATCATTTTAATTCGTCTTAATGCTCTTTTTAATCTATATGTGCTTCTAACAATACCTACATAATCACTCATAATTTCTTTTATCTCAAGTTTATTATGTTTTATCAATATCCATTCTTCTGCATTTGCTGTGCCTTTTTCACTCCAGTTGAATATAAATTTCTCAATGTTTTTTACTTCAGTATTTTGTTTATTGTTGTTATTCCTTTTATATTCATTTCTTATTGATTCATAAATTTTCTTTGAGAATACGACTGCTTCGAGTAAAGAATTTGATGCAAGTCTGTTGGCACCATGTACACCAGTCATTGCTACTTCGCCGCAGGCATAAAGATTTTTAATATTTGTTTTTCCTTCAATATTTACTTTTAGTCCACCACAGGAGTAGTGAGCCGCCGGAACAACAGGAATCATTGATTTTGAAATATCCAATCCACGGTTTAAACATTGCTGATATATATTGGGAAATTCTTTTTTTAGTCGCTCTTCTCCGATTACTGTTGCATCTAAATATACAAAATTATCACCGGTTCTTTTCAATTCAGAGTCTATGGCTCTTGCAACTATATCGCGGGGAGCAAGTGATTTTCTTTTATCATATTTATGCATAAACTCTTTACCATTTTTATTTTTAAGAATAGCGCCTGCTCCTCTCACTGCTTCAGAAATTAAAAAAACCTGTGTATCTTCTTCAATTTCCTTTTGATATAAAGTTGTCGGATGAAATTGAACGAATTCCATATTTGCAAGTTCGCACCCAGCCCTATATCCTAATGCGAAGCCGTCTCCTGTTGCTATTGCAGGATTGGTTGTGTGAAGATATACTTGTCCCAAGCCACCTGTTGCAATTATTGTTTTATTTGCAACAATTTTCTCTACTTTACCTGTTTTTGCATTTAAAGTATATGCTCCAAAACAAGTATATTTGTTCTTTATTACTTTTCTGAATTCAGGTTTAATATTTCTGACAGTTAAAAGTTCTATTGCGAAATGGTATTCAAGAATTTTAATTTTAGGATTTTTTGAAGCTTTATATAATAAAACTCTTTCAATTTCCTTTCCTGTAAGGTCTTTTGCATGAACAATTCGATTTTTTGAATGTCCGCCTTCCCTACCAAGTTTTAGGTTTCCGTTTTCATCTCTTGTAAATTTTACACCAAGAGAAAGCAATTCATAAATACTCTCAGGACCTTCTCTTACAATAGTTTCAACTGCTTTAACGTTACAAAGGCCAGCACCACATTCCAATGTATCTTTTATATGTAAATCGAAATTATCTTCTTTACCAAGAACTGAAGCAATGCCACCCTGTGCATAGTTTGTATTGGATTCAGCTTTCTTTTTTTTGGTAATTATTATTACTGTTCCAAATTCACTTAGTCTTAATCCAAGAGATAAACCAGCAATTCCACTACCAATAATTAGAAAATCCGTTTTCATTTATTTGAAGTTTGCTATAGAAATTTTCTTATTAGATTTAATTATGTTTTACCGATGAATTAGAATTTTAAGCCCCGAGTTCAAAAATTAACATAAATAATTTTAATTTGAAACCGGGGCTTTAAGTGTATAAATAAATTTAATAACTAAAAATCATATTTATAAGCATATTCTTCAGATTCAAAGACATCAAAAATTCTTTTTTCAATTATAAAACCTCTTTAATTTTTTTAATTGCTTCTTTAATATTTTCTCTTGAGTTTGCATAGGAAAATCTTAAATATCCTTCACCATAAGCACCGAAAGAAGTCCCTGCAAGAGAGGCAACTCCGGCTTGATACAACAGATGGTCCTGTAATTCCTTAGATTTATATCCGGTCTTAGTTATATTTGGGAATGAATAAAATGCTCCATGTGGCATAACGCAGGAAAATCCTGGTATTGAATTCAGTCCATCAACGATAATTTCTCTTCTGGCTCTGAATTCTTCTCTCATTTTATCTACCGAATCCTGTGGACCTGTCAATGCTTCTATGCATGCTTTTTGAACAAAAGTATTTGTACAGGATACACTATTAGTTACAAGTTTTGCAATATGTGGAGCTATTTCTTTATTCATTACTCCAAAACCTGCACGCCAACCAGTCATTGCATAATATTTTGAATACCCATCAAGTATAATTGTTCTATCCTTAAATCCATCAACCGATGCAATGCTAAAATGCTCTCCTTCAAAAATTAATCTGCTATAAATTTCATCGCTCAAAACCCATATATCTTTATCTTTAATTACTTCAGCAATTTGGAGTATATCATCTTTGGTTAAAACCCCGCCAGTTGGATTATGGGGTGTGTTTAGAATAACCATTTTAGTTCTATCTGTAACGAGTTTTTTAAAATCCTCAATATCAAAAGCAAATCCTTTTTCTTCCTTTAAAGGTATGGGGACTGCTTTTGCTCCTATAAAATTAATCATAGATTCGTATATCGGAAATCCTGGGTTTGGATAGATAACCTCATCCTCTTCTTCTACGATTGCAAGAATTGCATAGAACATAACAGGTTTTCCACCTGGCATAACTACCACTTCATCAGAAGTGAAATTAAGCCCTCGTGTTTTTGACATATAGTCAGCAATTGTTTGCCTTAATTCCGGTAAGCCGGGGGAAGGATTATAATGAGTGAAACCTTTTTTTAATGCATCTATAGCAGCATTGCTGATGTTTTCGGGGGTATCAAAATCCGGTTCACCAATTTCAAGATGAATAATCTTCTTTCCTTCCGCTTCAAGTTTTTTTGCTTTTGCTAATACTTCAAAAGCTGTCTCAGTCCCGAGACGTTCCATTCTTTTTGCAAGCTTCATATATTTATAGTTTAGTTTTTATAATTATTTTAGTTTAGGTTATTCGCCGAGATAAGCTTTCCTGATTCTCTCATCTTTTATTAACTCATCTGATTTACCTTCCATAACTACATTACCTGTTTCAAGAACATAAGTATAGTCTGATATTGCAAGAGAAAAGTTAGCATTTTGTTCTACTAATAATATCGTAATTCCCGCTTCTTTATTCAATGCAACAATTTTTTCAAAAATCGTTTGGACAAGTTTCGGAGCGATTCCTAAAGATGGTTCATCTAAGAGAAGTAATTTTGGTTTAGACATTATTGCCCTTGCGATTGCAAGCATTTGTTGTTCTCCTCCGCTTAAAGTACCTCCAGACTGTTTCATTCGCTCTTTTAGTCTTGGGAATATTGAAAATATAAATTCAAGTTCTTTTTTATATTCTGTTTTATCTTTTCTTGTATATGCGCCCATCAATAAATTCTCTTCTACAGTAAGATTTGAAAAAATCAGACGTCCCTCAGGAGTTTGACTTATTCCAAGTTCTACAATTTTATTTGGTGGTAAATTTATAATTTCTTTTCCAAAGTATTTTATACTTCCTTTCGTGGCTTTAATGAGTCCTGATATTGTCCGTAATGTAGTTGTTTTTCCTGCACCATTAGCCCCGATCAGGGAAACAATACTTTTTTCTTTTACTTCTAAATTAATTCCTTTAACTGCATTTATAGCGCCGTAGTTTATATGTAAATTTTCTATTCTTAACATTCAGAATATATTTGTATTACCTGTAAAGAATTATTTAGTCGGGCTTTCACCTAAATATGCTTCAATTACTTTAGGATTATGTTGTATCTCAATTGGTAAGCCCTCAGCAATTTTTTTCCCATAATCCAGAACAATTATCCTTTCACAAACACCCATTACAACATTCATATCGTGTTCAATCAGGAAGATTGCAATTTTGTATATATCTTTTACTTCTTTAATTAATCTCATCAGAGCTTTTTTCTCCGCAGGATTCATTCCGGCTGCTGGCTCATCAAGTAGCAATACTTTGGGAAATGTTGCAAGCGCTCTGACTATTTCAAGTTTTCTCTGTTCTCCGTATGGCAGTGAAGTAGCTAATTCGTTCTTGAATTTTAGCAAATCAAAAATTTCAAGTAAGGTGTTTATTTTTTTTTCTATTTCAATATCTTCTTTTAACTGAGATGGTACTTCTAATATGGTTTTAAAAAACCTGTGTTTAACATTCATTGCAAAAGATACTCTAACATTGTCAATAACTGAATATGATTTAAATAGTCTTATATTTTGAAATGTTCTGCTAATCCCAAGTTTAGCAATCTGATAAGGCTTTTTCCCGGTTATATCATTACCTTCTAAATATACTTTACCTTTTGTTGGTAAATATACACCTGTTATTATGTTAAAAACCGTAGTCTTACCTGCACCATTAGGCCCAATCATCCCCAGTAGTTCATTATCGTATATATGCGCATTAAGATTATCTATACAAAGTAATCCACCAAATTTCATTGTACAATCTTTAATCTCTAATATTTTATTCATAGTTCTAAAAAATTCAATCTAATCATATTTTAAGCTTTTGAAATGATTTTCTTCAACGGGGTAATTGAAAATTTTGTACCAAATAATCCTTGTGGTCTGTTTGCCATCATTATTATTAATAATAAAGCATAGATTATCATTCTCAAAGTACTAATGTTAGGAATATTGGCAATCATAATTGGCATAAGAATATATATTGCGAGAACAAAAACCCCACTTGTTAACAAAGTAATAAGAGATATTATAAATAAACTATATTTTTCTTTGTATTTACCGTAAAATTTATAAATAAACAAAAGATAGGGGAGTGAAAATATTATGATAATAGATATTTGAGGATTTCTGAGTAATTCAGGTAAAATAGATAATAAAATAGCTGCTATTACAACACCAGGTATATTCCCCATTCCTCCTAAAATTACCATAACAACAATTTCAACAGACCTTAGGAAATTAAAATCTTCCGGTATTAAAGTTTGAGTATGATGACCAAGTAATGAACCAGCAATACCGGCGAAGAAAGCACCAGTAACAAATGCAATAATTTTATATTTCGTAGTATTAATGCCCATTCCTTCGGCAGCAATTTCATCATCTTTAACAGCAATGAAACCTTTACCGTATGTGGATTTAACAAGATTAACAATAATGAAAATAATTAATATTACAAAAAAATATGTCCAGAAAAAGTTTGTGAACTTTGGAACTTGATATACGGTAAAAGGAACTTCTTCTAATCCTGTAATCGATTGTAAAGCCTTTTGTCCATTTTCATAAATATAAACTACACTAAATCCCTGTGGACCTCCTACGATATCAAGACCTTGAATTACGACTCTTATTATTTCACTAAAACCAAGAGTAATAATTGCTAAATAATCACCTTTAAGTCTAAAAGATGGAATTCCTACAAATACTCCTACTATTGCTGCAGAAATACCAGCAATAATTAGCAGTATACAAAAAGAAATAATATCACCAACCGGGCTATCACCGAACAATTTTATAAATAATGGCCTAAAATAAGTTGCCAAAGATATTGAAACATAACCGCCAACTGCCATAAAACCAGCATGGCCAAGAGAAAATTGACCCGTGAATCCATTAATTAAATTAAGACTTGTTGCAAGAATTATGTTGATTCCAATAAGAATAATAACATTCTTATAATAATCATTTATTAGAGTGTTTAGGGAGGTTTTATATAATGCGAGATTAAATAGGAAAGCACATAGAACCAGAAGGATAAATAGAAGTTTTCTTTTCATTAAGTTTCACTTGCGTGGTGGGCGATTAAGGACTCGAACCTCAGACCTCTTCGGTGTAAACGAAGCGCTCTAACCACCTGAGCTAATCGCCCTGAAAAAAACAAAATTAAATTTAAATTATTTAATTTTCAAATCATTTAGAGAAGAAAAATAAAAGTTTAATTTTTTTAAAAATAACATTTTATATTATTATTCATTATCGTCTGAGATATAATATTAATATAGATTAACTAAAGATGTTTTTTAAATTCTGATTGAATGTAAAATAAACTTCTGTAAATTTTTACATTTGATTTCTATCAGTTAAACTGAATATCTAATAATATCTATAGAAGAAAAAATTATTCGCTTCTAAATTCTTTGTCTATAACTGAGATTTCACCAGGATAAGTTATTGGTCCAAGGAAAGTTTCAATCGTTGGTTTTATTTTGAGAGTTAACCTTGATGAATTTCCGTTTTTTCCTCCTATTGCAAGGGCAAGATTAATCAAATCATCATAGGACTTGTTTAAAAATTGTAGTAAATCAAGAGAGATTTGTATTGGAATTACAGTTTCCTGCCCAACACCCGGTACCTGAATATCCTGAATTGCTCCACTGATTGTTTCATTATTATCAATTAATAATCTCCAATCTAAATTTTTTATTATTGCAGTGGTTTGGGTTGTTCCACCCGTTCCGTCATTGGGATTTTTTGCAAGTAAATTTAAAGTGAAATTTGTTGGAAATTTTCCACTTGCAAAAGCGTTTGTAATTTTTAAAATATCAAGAGCATTGATATCCTTCAATTGACTAATATTACTAATATTTACCCCGGCGATTTTGAAATCACTAACAGAGCCAAGTTTAAATTTTAACCTTTGAACATTTGTTAGAGTGTGATAAACGGAACAAGCATTTATAATAGTTATTAAAGCCAAAAAAATAAGAAATATTTTTTTCATATGTTTATAATATTTATTTTTTTGTTAATTCTTCTTTAATAGCTTCAAGGTGTTTATTACTTTCTTTAAGTACTTCATAAATTTCAAATACCACTATAATTTGTTCTAAACCCAATCTTATAATTATTTGAAATGGTATAAATAGGATAACAATCAAAATTGCAGTAATAAACTCTCCGTTCATTATTGTTATTATTAATGCAAATATTGCTAATAGCGTGTAAATAAGCACGAATATTATGTAAACAAATTGTATAACTTTTGGGGCTATTAATGTCTTGAAATTGAAAAAATCTTGATTAACTTTTAATTTCATTGTAAAATATTTTTTATTTTGTTTTGAATTAAATATGTATAAAGTAATATCAAAATACTATAATAAAATTTTCCCACTAAAACGCGAAAAGATTGATTTTGTTATAAACCTTATGAAAACAAAAAATGATAAAATTCTTGATATAGGTTGCGCTACCGGTGAACTTATAATCCATCTCAGCAAATTGGGATATTATACTGTCGGATTAGATATTGATGAAGAAATGATTTCATATGCAAGAAAAAGGGCTAACACTTTAGGAGTCGAAGCAAGTTTCATCAACGGTGATATGTTAAGATTAAATGAGTATTTTCAGATGAATAAGTTTGATGTTGCAATTTGTTGGGGTAATACAATAGCCCATTTAAATGACCTGAATGAAATAAAAAAATTTATCTCCGGTTGTTATAATATATTAAATCCTGAAGGTTGTTTGAGTTTACAGGTTATCAATTTTTCTAAAATAATTAAAAAGGATAGTTTTTCACTACCTGAGATAAATAATGATTATGTTATATTTAAAAGAAACTATTATTTTAATTCAGAAAAAAAACTAAATTTCCATACAGAAGTAACTATTAAAGAAACAGGAGAGGTCTTTGGATTTGATACTATTCATTTCCCAATATTAAAAGACGAATTATTGGGCATATTAAAGGATGAAGGTTTTAATTCTTTTAAATTGTATTCGGATTTTAATTATAAATTATTTGAAGAAGATGACACTTCGGTAATAGTTAATTGTTTCAAAATGTAGATGATTATATCTATTGATTTAAAATTGTTGGATTATAAAATCATTTTATTTAATTCATCAATTTCTTCTTTTGTAAGGGAAACATTTTCAACAGAGATTAATAAATTAACCTGTTCAGGATTTCTTACTCCAACAATTGCGCCTGTAACACCACTCAGTCTTAATGTCCATGCTATAGCAACTGCACCTGCTTCAACACCATAATTCTTTCCTATTTCTTTCAGCTTTTCAACTATTTTTAAATTTTTACTTAATTTGGGTTCCTGGAATTCCGGATAGCGTTTTCGCCAATCATCATCGGGCAAGTTATTAATTCTTTCTTTTGTCATTTTTCCCGATAATAAGCCTGACATCATTGGAGAATATACAATAACACCTATGTTATTATTTTCGCAGTAAGGAATAATTTCTTTTTCTGTTTCAGGTTGACATAAAGAATAAGGTGGTTGTAATGAACTAATTGGGGCGATTTTCGCAATGCGTTCCATTTGGCTAACATTAAAATTCGATACTCCGGCATATTTTATTTTGCCTTCTTTTTTCAATTCTTGTAATGCTTCCCATCCTTCTTCTATATCGGGGTCCGGATCTGGCCAATGTATTTGATATAAATCAATTATCTCGGTTTGAAGTCTCTTTAAACTTGCTTCACATTCTTGCTTTATTGAGTCTTTTTTCAGGCATCCATATATTTCTCCTTTATCATTCCATCTGAGTTCACATTTTGTAAAAACGAAAGGCTTCTCATGCATACCTTTCAAAGCTTTTGCTACTACTTCTTCTGAATGTCCTAACCCATAAATTGCAGCTGTATCAATCCAGTTAATCCCTGAATCAATTGCTTTGTGTATAGCTTTTATAGATAATTCATCATCCTGCCAACCCCAACCATATAACCAATTATTACCACCCATTGCCCATGCTCCGACTCCTACTGATGTGATTTCAAAATCTGTATTACCTAATTTTTTCTTTTTCATATTAAATTAATTTAATTTTCAATTTGTTAATTTAAATTTTTATACAAAAATTATAGAAATTTTTTTAATTTTTAAATTTATAATCAGCCAAAATTTATATATGATTTTGTTTAAAAAAAGGTTTTAAATTTTATTACTTTAAATAATTATTTTATTATAATTTAATAATTTGAAAGAAAAAATTATTAATAGTATATTGCAATATTTGAAATTAAAATTTAATTAATGATTAAGAAAATAACATTCATTTCGGTTTTTTTCATTATTCTAATTTCTTTTATTTCTTGTAATAAAGAAGAGATTGGAAAAACTCTAAGTTCTTCTGCTAATAGGAATGAAGATTTAATCGTAAAAGATGAAAAGGGAGAAAAAATTATTCTTAAGTTTAAGCCAGAGGTGGGTGATAAATTTAAATATAAACTGAAAATTGAGCAAAACAGTACAGACAAATCTTCTTTAAATAAAAATAAAGAAGTTAAAACCTCTCAAATTCTGGAATTATATTATACAAATGAAGTTACGGAGATTAACGAATCGGGAATTATTACTTTTAAAGTGAATTATGATAGTGTGAAAATGGATTTATCCGCTGTTTCTCCTGACTCAAGTATTACTATGAGTTATAATTCTAACAATAAAGATGAGAAAAGCAAGAATAAAGATTTTATGTTATTTGATGCTCTTGTAGGAAAAGATTTTAAAGCAAGAGTTACTAATTCAGGAGAAGTAACAACTTTATATGACCTTGAAAAAGTTTTTGAATATATATATAAAGAATATGGTGATACACTTAAAAGTACGGATAAAGAAATAGTTAGAAAATCAATCGAGGATGAATTAAAAGAGTTAATTCAATCTCAATTTCAAGTATTACCAGAAAAAGAAGTTTATAAGGATTCATCCTGGAGTTTTAATCAGGAAGCAGCACTTGGCAGTTTTCCCGCAGAAAATGTTCTAACATATAAAATTGCGTCCATAGATAAAACTGACAATGGAATTATAATCGGTCTTGACGCAAGTTTGGATTTTAAAGTAATTGAAAATTCCTTTAAAGATAAATCAACCGGCTTATCATATAAACTCGAAGATGTTAAAGGAGAAGGTTCCGGTAAAATTGAATTTAATTTATCCCGTGGATGTATATCTAAAAAAAATACAAAAAAGTATTTATTCGCTGTGATATCAGCATCCGCAAAGGGACAAACTGCACGTGTACAAAAATCAGATGAAATTATTCTTACTCTTGAACTTATACAATAAGTGTTATTAATTTTTATTTATAGATTTTTAATTTTATTTTCATTTTAAATATAAAACATTATATCTTTTTATAATGATTGAAGTTGTATGCATAGAACATCCTGTAGCTTCAAATTTGTTAGTTCATTTAAGGAACAAAAGAACTACATATTATAATTTCAGACAAAACCTTGATAGATTGTCTTATATACTTGCAGTTTATTGTCTTGCTCATTTAAATGGGAAGAAAGTAAAAATCGATACCCCTCTTTCACCGGCAAAAGGTATTATTACAATTGATAAAGTAATACTTGTTCCTGTTTTAAGAGCTGGAATTGGTTTAGTTAAAGGATTTTTAGATTTATATCCGAAAGCTGTTGTTTCACATATCGGTATATATAGAGAGGAATCAACTTTAAAACCTGTAAGGTATTATTTTAAATACCCTAAATTTAAAAATAAAAAGAACCTTTTTACAATTGTCCTTGATCCTATGATTGCTACTGGTGGTAGTATGATAGATACAATCAATGCTCTTAAAGAAATTGGTCTGAAAAATATCTTTGTAGCGAGTCTGTTATGTGCACCAGAAGGAATAAATGCTATTTCCAGAGAATTCCCGGGTAAAAATATTAAGATAAGAATTTTTACTTTTAGTATTGACAAAAATTTAAATAAAAAAGGATATATTATGCCGGGCCTTGGGGATGCTGGTGATAGGTATTTTGGAACTTAAAAAATTAATAGATTAAATTGAACTTTTAATAATAAGAGCGGGTTAAATTTTTATATTGATTTTTAAATTTTTTTAGTAATATTAATTTTTTAGATGTGATATAATATGTCAAGCAATTTTTACAAAAAGAAGCTGGAAGAATTACTATTCGTATGTAAAAGAAATATAGGTTCCGAAAAGGTAAACGAAGACCTTATATCAAAAGCCTTCAGGTTTGCTTTGGAAGCTCACAAAAATGATAAACGTGCTACAGGAGAACCTTATTTCCATCATCCATACGAAGTAGCTATGATTATGGCTAAGGAAATACCTATTGATGATGTTTCTGTTGCTTCTGCTTTATTACACGATGTTTTAGAAGATTCAGAATTTACAATCAAAGATGTAAGGGCAGAATTCGGAGACGAAATTGCAGAAATAGTTGAAGGTGCTTCTCAGATTGAAGGAATATTTGAAAATTATGAAATAACAGTTGCTGATTCATTTAAGAAACTTTTACTTTCAATGGCTTCTGATTTGCGTATATTGTTAGTAAAATTTGCTGATAGACTCCATAATTTACGCACTATTGAACAGTTACCTCAACAAAGACAAATCAGGATTGCTCAGGATACTTTGGAAATTTTTGCACCGTTTGCCCATAGGTTTGGGTTATCGAATATTAAAGCAGAAATGGAAGACCTATCCTTTAAGTGTTTAAACAGAAATGTCTATGATGATATTGCTAATAAGTTAAAAGAACGAAAACGGGAAAGAGATAAATTTTTAAAAAGATTTATTGAACCTATTGACGAAGCTCTGAAAAAAGAAAATTACAAGTTTGAAATTACAAGTAGAGTAAAGCACATATATAGTATTTACAGAAAGATGTTGAGAATTAATAAACCGATCGATGAAATATACGATTTATTTGCGGTAAGAGTTATACTTGATACAGCTAATAAATATGATTGTTTTTCGGCTTATGGAATTATTTCTCAGATATATATTCCGGTTCCTGAAAGATTTAAAGATTATATTTCATTGCCTAAACAAAATGGCTATCAATCTATTCACACTACTGTTGTAAGCAAAGAAGGAAAACTTGTTGAAGTACAAATAAGGACTCGAGAAATGCATGAGTTTGCAGAGAAAGGTATTGCAGCTCATTGGAAATATAAGGAAAACATAAGAATCAGTGATAAAAAATTAGAAGAATGGATGAAATGGATTCGCGAAACTATTGAAAATGCAGGTAAAGATGATGTTTCTTCATCACAGATTTTTGAAAGTTTTAAACTTAATCTTTATCAGGATGAAATTTATTGTTTTACTCCCAAAGGTGAGTTGAAAATATTACCTTATGGAGCAACACCTCTTGATTTTGCTTTCGAAATTCACACAGAAATTGGGATGAGATGTATAGGTGCAAAAGTTAACGGGAAAATTGTCAGTCTTGATACACCACTTAAAAGTGGTTCGCAGGTAGAAATTATTACCTCTAAAAACCAGACCCCTAAAAAAGATTGGGAAAAAATTGTTGTAACTCAGAAAGCTAAAGCTGATATAAGAAAATATTTCAATACTGAAAAAAGAAAAATAGCTTTAAAGGGGAAGGACATTTTTGAAAAGAAATTGAAAAAGAAAAAAATTCATATTAATGAAGATGAATTGATAAGAATTGTTCAAAAATACAGATATAAGGATTTATTAAATTTCTATTATGCAATCGGAATTGAAGAATCAAGAGCAGATGAAATGATTGGAATTATTTTGAATAAAAGTAAAATTCTTACTGCTGAACAAACACCCGGACTTATAAAAGAAACAGAGTTATCTACCATTGACTTAAAACACGAAAAATTTATTAAAGAGATCAGAGAATCTATTGGTTCAATAACTATTGGAGACTCAAGCGATCCAAATACCATTCAGGGTATAAAGTATGATTTCGCAAAATGTTGCAATCCAATTCCGGGTGATGAAGTAGTTGGATATATTACACGGACAGAAGGACTTAGAATCCATAGAAGAAATTGTAATAATATAATCAACCTTTACCTGATGGATCCAAATAGAATTATTGATGTAAACTGGAATATTAGCATACATGATACCTTTTCAGGTGGTATCGTAATTATTGGTGAAGATAGGAAAGGATTGGTTAATGAAATTACTGAATTGATTTCAAAAAATTTTGGGGTTAATATTAAAAGTATAAATATAAATACAAAGGGTTCACTTTTTGAGGGGACATTGATTCTTGAAGTGAAGGACCTGAAACAATTGAATTCTATTATTGAGAAGATAAGTCATCATAAAAGTATTATAAGAGCAAGCAGGTTTGGATAGAATTAAGATGTATCATTTATTATAACCCTGTTGCAGGTTTTTACTTCGAGCAACAAACAAATATACATTTCAATGAGAGCTCTTTTGGTCTTATATATAGTGCTGGTTGTTAATTTATCATCTTCGTAATTTATAATATTTACAATAGCTGTCCTTTGTCTTGATATGGTTATATATCCGGTATTGAAACTAATATTTAAAGAAAATAAAAGAATTAAAATTATAAGCAACTTTTTCATTATTTTAATATATTAAATTTTTCAAATTTGTTCAATTGTATTAATGTACCTTTATCAGAATATTAAAGAGAAAATATATAGTCATAAGATATGAACGAAAAGCAGGGTATTTAGTTAAAATGATTCAGGTAAATTTTCAAAAAATATAAATGTTAATGTGTAAAACTAATTATTTTTATCAGAGAAATGCATATTGCCTTAAGATTTACAGAATTGTAAATAAAAATGAAAAATCAAATCTGAAATTTATATGAGAATTCATTTTTAAACAAATTAAATTGAATATATAATTTATATACACTAAATTATTTCAAAAATTAATTTTTAAAGTTTGATTTTTAGTTTATTAATAGGTATTGCTCTGGGATTTATTTTATCTATGCCACCAGTGGGACCTACTAATTTTGCCGTAATATCTAAAGCATTTAAAAAACAGATTAAGGAAGGTATTGCTATTGGAGCAGGTGCCGGTTTTATTGATATGTTTTATATCCTCATTGCTTATGGAGGGTTATCTTTGCTAAAAACTTTTATCCCGACTTCGGTAGAAAACTTTTTTATTGATAATGAAATTTCTTTTAAAATAGGTATAACTGCAGTTGGCTGTATTGTAGTTTTGCTTTTTGGAATAAAGATATATAGAAGTAAGGTTTTTGAAGAAGACAAAGAAATATCTGAGGAAATAAAAGAGATTGAACAAGAAACAACTTCAAAGATTCTTTCAAAAGAGGAAGAATTGAAAAAAATAATAAAAAAAGCCCCACTCTCAAAATCAAATTCAAGAAACTTTTACGGTTATTTTATATCTGGTATTTTTTTATGTATGTCTTCTATTACTATTCCTGCATTTTGGATTGCTACCGTTGGATATTTAAAAAGCTACGGAGTAATTAATAACAATATATTAACAGGTGTTATTTTAGCAGCCGGGGTTATGATAGGTACAACACTCTGGTTTTATACTCTGATAAAGATCATTTCTAATAATGTGCATAGAATTCTCCCTGCTACATTAAATAGATTAAATAAGTATGTTGGGGTCTTTTTAATGTTGTTAGGCGTTTTCCTATTCTATAAAATTTTTTGCTTTGCTTTTTCCATATAAATTTTTTTTCTGCGAATATGGAAAGTAATACAAATATTAAGAAAGTTTGTGAGTTTTGTGGCTCTGTTATAGAATCAAAATATGATTTATTAACCTGCCCAAAATGTAAATCCCCTTACCATATTGAATGTTGGTATCAGAATAACGGGTGTACCAATAAAATCTGTAATTATAAAGTAGTTATTTGTCAAAATGAAGTCTTAAAAAATTATGATATCGATGATTTATTAATTAATGTAGAATATTTAATCAACAATAATCGTTTTATTGATGCTATCAATGAATGTAGAAGAATTCTTGAAATAGATAAAGATAATCTAAAAGCAAAGGAATTTTTTAATAGGGCAATATCCAATATGAATATCAAAATGAAATTAATAGAAGCTGGTGATTCAGCATTATCTTCTGAGGATTTAGAAGCAGCCGAATTATATTATAACCGAGCTTTAGATTATGCGGATAAGTCTGAATCTGATTTGTTGAAAACGAAACTTTATGTAATTAAAGAAAAATACCCTAAGCTAATTAAGAAAAGGAGAAAAAGTAAGTTTATTATAAATACATTCGGTATTGGTTTAATTCTTGTTTTAGGATTTCTTGTATTTTATAATCTATACCTGAAAGAATACCTTGATTTTAATTATTTGGAACAGAATGATAACTTTAGTAATATTGTTTTAATGGAACAACAGATTAAGCAGTATGAAGCTTTTATATATAAATATAAAAAGGGAGAATTTGTTGATAGAGCAAAATCTAAAATTAATACATTATCATTTTATCTGATTGAAAACTTATATAAAGACAACTGGCGAAATGCATTATTCTATTTAAATACTATGGATAGTTCTTTTAACCCTGTTATATATAAAGAGTTAAAAAATAAAATCCATATTTCAGCTAATAAAGAAGTTGATTCTGTCTTGCAACTCTTCAATAAAAATTATTATTCTGACAATCTTGATGAGGCAAAAAATAATTTAAATGTGTTATATGAAATTTCAAAATACTTCCCTGATACTGAAATAGAAAAATTAGTATCTAACCTGCAAAAGAAAATAAACTTTAAAGTAAAAAGGGGCAATCCTGATAAATGATAAATTCTTTGTTTATTTTTTAATTAATAAATCTGTCTAAAAAATATTACTACTTAAATTTTAATTTTAAATTTTTACTTCTCTCTCAAATAATTCTTAAAGATATCTATAATATTTTTTTACTATATTAAAAAATATACCTTGACATTAATAAATGTAATATTTACATTATAAATGTAAATAAATTAATTAAATAAATAGAGGGAGAGTATCCTTGAAAAATTTCATTTTTTCAATTGTTTTACTTGCTGCCATTTCTACTTTTTATTTTCTAAGCTGCGAAAAAGATATGGGAGTAAGTCAAAATCCATCTAATCCAGATGTGATTGTTATCAATACTACACAGACAAACTGTGTACAGATTATTGCCGGGCAAAACATCGTTGCTGGCGAACTATGTTTTGATGATGTTGATACTGATAATAATGGTTATGATGATATGTTGAAAGTAACATATACAACCACTAATGATTGGGAATTGACAGAAGCACATTTCCATATTGCACCGGCCTATCGGGAATTCCCGTGACTAAAAAAGGAAACCCTATTCCAGGACAATTTGCTTACAATTCCGGACCAATTACCGGGACTACTTACACATTTAATATTCCATTTAGTTCTCTGAATATTACATGCCCAAGCACTGCTCCATTTAGCAGATATTATGCTGCTCACTGCGTCGTAAGAAAAGATTTAGGTGGTGGAAGCTGGCAGACTGAAACAGGCTGGGGCGCAGGTCCTGGATTCTCAGGTTCTAACTGGGGAATGTATAATCAATTTACACTGTATTGTGATAATCCACCCCCACCTCCTCCACCAAACTATAGATGTGAAACTGCTTTCGGAAAGGGAATAGGATCACTTGCAACATGTTTTATTTGTAATTTTGAAGATCCACCTTATTTATTGCAAAATTGTGGTGGCTCACAGGGTGGAAGATGGGGATGGTCAAATGGTCCATACAATACTGGAACTTATACTCTTGAACTATGGGCTGGTGCTGGTCAATGCATTACCTCAAATGGGACTCTTGTTGGTAGTATTAATATTAATTATTCAGGTTCAACAGCAGTTGTTACGTTTACAACGACGAGTGGTTTTACGCTTGATGAAGTTCACTTATATGTAGGTAGTGAACCCCTTTATAAAAGAACAGTCGGACAACAAGAATATACAATTGCTCCAGGACAATTTCCCAATATTGCAGAAGGGTTACCACCAAATACAACAAGTTATTCATTTAATATAAATAATCTGAGCGGCCCGATTTATGTAGTTGCTCATGCGGTTGTTTGTGGAAATTTCTGATACATAAGAATCTGTAACAAAAATATTAAAGGCAGTTGTTTTCAACTGCCTTTTTCTATATCTTTAAAATTTTGCAATTAATCTAAGGTTAATTTTTTAAGTATTTTACAGCAGAGCAATATAAATCAAGAACTTAGCTTAATTCTTCATGTAAAAACCAATTTGGCTTTATTTACCCTTATTTTCTCATTATATAAAATTAATTTCAGGTATCTTTTATTTTTTTATCTTATACCAAATTTTATTAATATTATAAAAAGGATATTTTATAAGTACCTTGTTTTTATAATAATTTTGATTATATATTTAATCTACTGATACTTTTTATCATAATATATTATCAAAAATAATTTATAAATGTTTTTAAACGAATATAGTACATTCTGAATATAATTAAAGTATAGTATATTGAAAAATTTTTAAGAAATATATAAATTAATATATTATAATTAAGTTTTTATATAAAAAAATTGCTAACATTTATTAAGATAATAAAACAAATAAATAAATGTAAAATAAACTATAAATTAATTAATGAACCAATTAACAATTTTTGGAGAAGAATATAAAAAACTAATAAGTTTAAAAGAGGCGAGCATCTGGGCTTCACAATATTTAAAACGCAAGGTCTCAATTTCAAATATATTATATCTAATTCAATATGGGAGAATAAAAAAATATGGATCCAATGGGTATTCTTATATAAATATTGATGAATTAAAAAAATATTATGATTCTTTATCTAATGAAATACACTGGAGAAAGAAATATGGAAATGATATAAACTGGCATCTCTCGTTTATTGAATATAAAGAAGCGGAGAGAACAAAGCATGTCCATAGATTGCATCCATACAAAGGTAAGTTTATTCCTCAGCTTGTAGAATACTTTCTTGATTCTCATACTGATGAGTATAAAAAAGAAGTTTATTTTAGAAAAGGGGATATTGTATTGGATCCATTTTGTGGTAGTGGAACAACTCTTGTTCAAGCAAATGAATTGGGTATTCATTCAATTGGGATAGATATTTCATCTTTTAATGCATTGATTTCGAATATAAAAATTAAAAAGCATGATTTATCTCTGTTATCTGAAAAGATAAGAAAATTAAATTTGAGATTAAAAGATTTCCAAAAAGAAAGAAATAATACTAAGTTTGAAGAAAATTTGCTTTCAGAACTAACCAGATTTAACAATAAGTATTTCCCATCACCAGAATATAAGAGGAAAATATTAAATAATGAAATAAATGAGAATGAATACTCAAAAGAGAAGGAGATAGAATTCCTTTCTATTTTTAATGAATTGGTACAAAATTATGGAATTCAGATAATCCAAAGTGGAAATGAAACTTTTTTAGAAAAATGGTTTTTGGAACCTGTAAGAAAGGAAATTGATTTATTATCGCAAGAAATAAGAAGTATTAAAAATAAAGATATACGAGAAGTTCTAACCGTCATTTTAAGTAGAACAGCTCGTTCATGCAGGGCTACAACACATTCAGATCTTGCTACATTGAAAGAACCAATAACAACAACCTACTATTGTAAAAAACATGGTAAAATATGTAAACCATTATTTTCTATTAACAAATGGTGGGAATTCTATACAGAAGATACACTTAAACGGCTTAAAGAATTTGATAAATTAAGAACTAACACTTTTCATATCTGTTTGAATGGTGATAGCAGAAAAATTAATATTTATAAAGAGCTAAAAAACAAAAACAAAAAGTTTTTGGAGTTATTATCTCGAAATAAAATTAAAGGTATATTTTCAAGTCCACCATATGTTGGACTTATAGATTATCATGAACAACATGCTTATGCGTATGAAATTTTTGGTTTTGAGCGGAAAGATGAATTAGAAATAGGACCTTTATTTAAGGGGCAAGGAGAAGAACAAAGAAATTCCTATATTAACAGTATTGCGGAAGTTCTTGTAAATTGTAAGAGGTATCTTCAAAAAAATTACGATATCTTTTTAGTAGCAAATGATAAATTTAATCTATATCCTAAAATAGCTGATTTTGCAGGGATGAAAATAATTAAACAATTTAAAAGACCAGTTTTAAATAGAGTGGAAAAAGATAGAGGAACCCCATACTCTGAAATAATATTTCATCTAAAGGAGAAGTGAAAAGTGAGCCTTACAAGAGAACAATTAAGTATTATTAAAAATACAATTAAAAGAAGTCTCATGGAAAAATTAAGGAATTATAGACCGGAGACGAACAATATGCCGTTTCATTATAGGCTTCTTGGCCAAGATAGAATGGCTCTGTTTTCTTTTATTCATTCTTTAAATACAACATTTGGTACCTCTATCTTTGAACCAATTGCAGAAATTTTAGCAAGATTTAATTATCCCTTTGCTGAAAAACAATATGTCGTTGGGAACTCTATTAGCCAGGACGCCCTAAATGTGATACAAGATATTATTAACGAACTATCCACAACAGGAAATCCAAATAAAGTAAATGAGATTATAAGAATAAGAAATGTATGTCAAAGAGGTAATCAAAATAATTTAAGAACTGTAAAAGTAGATTTATGTATACATGACACTAATGGTAATATTTACTTTTTTGACATAAAAACGGCTAAACCCAATATAAGCAATTTCAAAGATTTTAAGAGAACTTTATTAGAATGGATTGCTATTTATTTATTTGAGCATCCAGAGGCAAATGTTCATTCATATATTGCTATTCCTTACAATCCTTATGAACCTAATCCTTATGAAAGATGGACATTAAGAGGTATGTTAGATTTAAATAATGAACTTATGGTGGCAGAAGAATTCTGGGATTTCCTTGGAGGTGAAGGCGTTTATTCAGAATTATTAGATTGTTTTGAAGAGGTAGGTATAGAGTTAAGACCCGAAATAGATGGTTATTTTTCAAGATTTAATTAACTTTTTATATAACTTATGTTTTTAACAAATATAAATATTCACTTCTCTAAAGTAAAAACCGTAAACTGATATCTAAAACAAAAAGTATATTTAAATTTCTTAAAAAAATATTATTGAAATTAATAATAACTATTCAAATTTTTAAAAAAATTAATGTGTAATTTTTCCATCTGGTTTATATAGGGAAAAATGGTTATGAATTCATTCAAAAAAAGAATTTATAATTGTTCTTTTGAATTGTTTTATTTAAACATTTAATTTTATGTGTAAACTTAAAATTTTATTTTAATTTTAAATTATAAACTTATATTCTTTGCAGTTTTACTTATTTTTAACAAAAGTAAGATTCTGATTAAATATATAAAATTTTCTATTGATTTAAATAAAAAAAATTAATAATTTACAGGTTTGATATGACTATGGGTAGGTAGCGAAGTGGTTAAACGCATCAGACTGTAAATCTGACGGCTTAGGCCTTCGGAGGTTCGAATCCTTCCCTACCCACAGACCCCGCGCGGGAGTAACTCAGTTGGTAGAGTCACAGCCTTCCAAGCTGTTGGTCGCGGGTTCGAGTCCCGTCTCCCGCTCTGATTTGCTGATGTAGCTCAGTTGGTAGAGCACTTCCTTGGTAAGGAAGAGGTCACCGGTTCAATCCCGGTCATCAGCTCATGAAGATATGTTTACCAAATAGAGATAGGTGTACAAATTATGAGAACATTTTTTTATTTGAAAATAATCTTTTTATTTCTTATTATTATCAAAAATACGGGTGTAGCTCAATTGGTAGAGTAGCGGTCTCCAAAACCGTCGGTTGGGGGTTCGAGTCCCTCCTCCCGTGCTACCCTATTAATTTTTAATATTTATGAAAGATAAAATTATTAACTTTTTTGTTGATATCTACAGGGAGATGAAAAAGGTCAGTTGGCCTAAAAAACAAGAGATTATCGATTCAACTAAAATCGTAATTGTTACTATGATTATTTTTGCTGTAATTGTGTATGTTATAGATAAAGCTTTAGAAGCAATTTTACAATTATTATTTTAATTAATGATGGCTGAAGAATTATTAGAAAATAGTGAGATAAAAGAGACAACCGAGAACCCACCTCAGGAATTAAGTCAGGATTATAAATGGTATGCGCTTAGAATTATTTCCGGTCATGAGAAAAAAGTTAAGCAATATCTTGAAAAGGAAATTAAAGAGGAAAAGCTTGAAGAAAAAATAAAAAATGTTATTTTACCAGAAGAGAAAGTTTTTGAGGTGAAAAGTGGCAAGAAAAAAGTAAGAATGAAAAATTTTCTGCCAGGTTATATATTAATTGAAGCTGTATTAGATGATGAGGTGAGAGCATTTATTAAGAAAGCACCTTCTATATTAAATTTAGTAGGGACAAAAAGAGGTAAGGAACAAAAATTAGAACCAATTCCATTAAGACCTGATGAAGTAAAAAGGTTAAAAATGTTATTGAGTGAAGAAAATCAGACAGAAAAAATTGATTTAAGATTAAATATTGGTGACCCTGTTAAAGTTGTAAGTGGTCCTTTTAATAATTTTAGTGGTAATGTACTTGAGATTTATCCTGAAAAAATGAAGGTAAAGGTTATGGTTAGTATTTTTGGAAGAAAAACCCCAATTGAATTAGAATTTTCACAAATAGAAAAGGAAAAATAAAAATATATTTGTATGGCAAAAAAAGTAGTCGGATATATTAAACTTCAGATTCCAGGCGGACAAGCAACAATGGCGCCTCCTGTAGGACCTGCTTTAGGACAAAGAGGTGTTAACGGAATGGAGTTTTGTAAACAATTTAATGCAAGAACAAGTGATAAGCAGGGAATTATTATTCCTGTTGTTATTACAGTTTATTCTGATAAATCCTTCACTTTTATTACAAAAACCCCACCCGCTGCAGTATTGCTGTTAAAAGCTGCCGGTGTTCCAAAAGGTTCTGGAGTTCCAAATAAAAATAAAGTTGGGAAAGTAACTTTGAAACAAGTTAAAGAAATTGCCCAGGTAAAAATGCCTGATTTAAATACTAAAGATATAAATCAAGCTATAAAAATGATAAAAGGAACTGCAAGAAGCATTGGAATAGTTGTTGAATAATGAAATTTTATCTATTAAAGAAATAAATAATTTTATGAAGTTAACCAAGAAACAAAAAGAAATAGTTAGTAAGGTAGATTTAAAGAAAGATTATAAAATTGATGAAGCTGTAGCAATTGTAAAACAATTTGCAAAAGCAAAATTCGATGAATCTGTTGATATTGCTGTAAATCTTGGGGTTGACCCAAAGCATGCAGATCAAGTTGTCAGAGGAACTGTTTCACTACCTAATGGAACTGGTAAATCAGTAAGGGTTCTTGTAATTGCAAAACCAGAAAGACACTCTGAAGCAATAGAAGCTGGGGCTGATTTCGTTGGCTATGAAGATTATCTCCAAAAAATTCAGGAAGGTTGGACTGATGTTGATGTTATTATTGCTACACCAGATGTAATGAGTGAGCTTGGAAAACTTGGTAAAATACTTGGACCAAGAGGTCTTATGCCAAATCCCAAAAGTGGAACTGTAACACCTAACATACAACAAGCTGTAAAAGAAGTTAAAGCAGGAAAGATAGATTTCAGGGTAGATAAAAACGGTACAATACATGCATCAATTGGAAAAGCTTCATTCGAACCTGAAAAATTGAAAGAAAATATTGTCACTTTTCTTAATACAATTATAAAATTAAAACCTGCATCTGCGAAAGGAACTTATATACGAGGAATAACTTTGTCAAGCACAATGGGACCTGGTGTGTCAATTGATAGAAATTTAACAGATATTAAAACTTTTTCTTAAAATTACTTTTGAATATTACGCACTTATTATATATATACTTAAATAGTCTGCTAAAAAGGACATTTAAGAAAATGCTTCTAAGTCAGATTTAAAACTGATATAGAGATATATCAGAAATTAATTCTGAATTTTTAATTTATGTAAAATGGAAAGAGAAAAAAAAGCTGAAATTGTTGAAGAGATAAAAAAGTTAATGTCGGATTCAAGTGCTTTATACTTTATTGACTTTTCAGGGTTAACAGTTGCGGAGACAAATGTTCTTCGTAATGAATTTTATGACTCAAATATAAAGTATAAAGTTGTAAAAAACACATTAGCTTTAAGGGCTCTGCAAGGTTCGGAGAAATATAACAATTATGTAGATAAACTATCTGATACCCTTGTCGGACCAACCGGTATTATATTTGCAAGTGATGATCCGGTGAAACCAGCAAAAATAATTAAAAAACATTTTGATAAAATTGGTAAACCAAAATTTAAGGTTGCAGTTCTTGAAGGAAATGTTTATGGTTCTGATAAATTAACAGAACTATCTTCTTTACTTTCTAAGAACGAAATTATTGCTTCAATTTGTGGAAGTCTTGGTTCACCTGTTGCTGGTATCGCTGGAGCGATAAATTCACTTATCAGAGACCTTGCAAGTATAATAGAAGAAGTCGCAAAAAAGAAAGCGGCATAAATTTTTTTGAAAATTTTTAAAAAAAACAGGAAGGTATAAAATGTCAGTAGTAGAAGAATTATTAGAAAAAATTTCAAATTTAACTTTACTGGAAGCTGCCGAATTGAAAAAAGCCTTAGAGGAAAAGTTCGGTGTTACTGCTGCAGCTCCTATGGTAGTTGCAGGCGCTGCTCCGGCTGGCGCAGCAGCACAACAAGAAGAAAAGACTGAATTCTCAGTAATTCTTCAGGAAATAGGTGCAAATAAAATTAATGTAATTAAAGTTGTTAAGAATGTTACCGGTTTAGGATTAACAGAGTCGAAAGCACTGGTAGAAAGCGCACCAAAACCAATTAAGGAAAATATACCAAAAGCAGAAGCAGAAAAATTAAAAGCGGAATTAGAAGCTGCAGGTGCTAAAGTAGAAATTAAATAATAAATTTAATACGGGTCTTGAGTTTAAATACTCAAGACCCTGTTACTTTAAAAATAAAAAGTAAAAAAAATTCTTATTAAGACTAAAATCGCTACTTACAAATTGATTGGTGAGAAAATTATTCTTTCAATCTCGCACTATTCTCAACACAAAAATTTTTTTAATATTATTTGAGTTTAAATCAAATTAAAATAAAATTTATATTCATTTATGGATGTTAACAATAACATTTTAGGTCTCCCTTTCCTAAATCAAAAAAACAAAAGGTTAACTTTCTCAAAAGCTCAGATTAATAAGGAAGCTCCGGATTTACTTGATGTACAGATACAATCATTTAAGGATTTTTTGCAGGAAGATGTCCCGATTAGTAAGAGAAAGTCTATAGGATTGCAGAAAGTATTTGAAGAAAGTTTCCCGGTTACTGATTCGAGAGAGACTGCTATTCTTGAATTTATTGAATATCATATTGAAAAACCACCTGCATCAATAATTGAGTGCCAGGAACAAGGATTAACCTATTCAGTTCCGGTAAAGGCAAAGTTAAGATTATCTACAAGACCAAGTCCAACGGCGAAAGAATATAATTATCAGATTGAGCAGGATGTGTATCTCGGTCATTTACCTTATATGACTCCGAGAGGTAGTTTTATTATTAATGGTGCTGAAAGGGTTATTGTAAGTCAGCTTCATAGGTCTCCGGGGGTTGTATTTTCAGAATCAACGCACGCAAATGGTACGCAGCTATATTCTGCAAGAGTAATTCCTTTTAAAGGTTCATGGGTTGAGTTTTCTACAGATATCAATGGTTTGCTTTATGCCTATATAGACAGGAAAAAGAAATTCTATTTTTCAACCCTGTTAAGAGCGTTAGGATTTAATGAAAAAATTAAAATGCTTGAACTTTTTGACCTGATTGAGAATGTTCATATTAATGAGAAAAATTATATGGATTATGAAAATAGAATAGTTGCTGAAAATGTTATTGATAAGGAAACCGGAAATGATCTTGAAATTCCTGAAGGTACTCCACTTTCAAGTGAAAATTTGGTTTCTATTATTAATTCTAAAATTAAGTCTCTTTATTTATTAAAAGCAGACGCTACTGATGGTGAAAAGGTGATTTTTAATACAATAATCTCTGATAATGATGAGTATGAAACAGAAAAAAATTCTGAAACTTCAGATAAGAAAAAAGATAAAACATTAGCATTACTTGCTGAAAGCGAAGGAGAAAGCGCAAAATCATATATCGAAAAACAATTCTTTAATCCAAAGAAATATGACCTTAGTGAAGTAGGAAGATATAAAATCAACAAGAAATTAAATCTTAAAATTGATGAGAATATAAAAATTCTTACTCTTGAAGATATTGTTGCCATAATTAAGTCTATTAAAGATTTAATCGACGGGAAAAGAGAAGTAGATGATATCGACCATCTTGGGAACAGAAGAGTAAGAACCGTCTGTGAACAGCTTTCTCAACAATATGCTCTTGGTTTAACAAGGATGATTAGAACTGTTAAGGAAAAGATGAGTATTCACGATGAAGATAGTCTTACTCCATCAAGACTAATAAGTGCGCGACCTATAACAAGTGCATTATCATCATTTTTTGGGACGAGTCAGTTATCTCAGTTTATGGACCAGACAAATCCTCTTGCTGAAATGACTCACAAGAGAAGAATTAGTGCTCTTGGTCCTGGTGGATTATCGAGAGAAAGGGCAGGATTTGAAGTTCGTGATGTCCATTATACGCATTACGGCAGGCTTTGTCCAATTGAAACTCCTGAAGGTCCCAATATTGGTCTTATATCTTCACTTTGTATTCACTCACGAATTAATGAATTAGGATTTATAGAAACTCCATATAGAAAAGTTGAAAATGGTAGGGTTACTGACAAAATTGAGTATTTATCCGCAGATAAAGAAGATGACTATAAAATTGCTCAGGCTAATGAACCAATCGATACAAAGGGATATTTTATAAATCAAAGAATAAAAGCAAGATACAGAGGTGATTTTCCATTCTTCAAACCCACAGAAATCGATTATATAGATGTAGCAACGAATCAGATAGTTAGCGCAGCAGCATCTTTGATACCATTTTTAGAACATGATGATGCCAACAGGGCACTTATGGGTAGCAATATGCAAAGGCAAGCTGTTCCATTATTAAGGCCTGAAGCTCCGATTGTAGGAACAGGTTTTGAAGAAATTGTTGCGAGAGATTCACGCTCAATGATTGTGGCAGAAGCAGATGGTATTGTTGAATATGCTTCAGCAGATAAAATAATTGTAAGATATAATATAAGAGAAGATTCTGAAGAAGCATTAGTAAGTTTTGATGATAAAAAAGTTGTAGAATATAATTTAGTTAAATTTTTAAGGACCAATCAAGATACATCAATAAATCAGCGACCGGTTGTTAAGGAAGGTGATAGAGTTAAAAAGGGTGATATCCTTGCTGATGGCTCCTCTACTCAAAACGGTGAATTAGCGCTTGGTAGAAACATCCTTGTTGCTTTTATGCCCTGGCGTGGTTATAATTTTGAGGATGCTATTGTTATAAGTGAGAGAATCGTTCATAAAGATATTTTTACTTCGGTTCATATTGAAGAGTTTTCTCTCGAAGTGCGGGACACAAAAAGAGGTGAAGAAGAATTAACCCGTGAAATACCCAATGTTAGTGAAGAAGCTACTAAAGACCTTGATGAGAATGGTATTATTAGAGTTGGAGCAGAAGTAAAAGAAGGTGATATATTAATCGGAAAGGTTACTCCGAAAGGGGAAACGGAACCTTCACCTGAAGAAAAATTATTGAGAGCAATTTTCGGTGATAAAGCTGGCGATGTAAAAGATGCATCGTTTAAAGCGCCTCCCGGATTAAAAGGAATAGTGGTGAATACTAAATTATTCTCGAGAAAAACCCGCAATACGGAAAGTAAGAAAGATGAGAAGAAAAAAATTGATAAATTAGAAGCAGAAAGAAAAAGAGATATTAAAGAATTAAACATCAAATTTGCCGAAAAACTTGGTATTCTCTTAGATGGGAAAAAATCGCTTGGTGTAAGAGATTCAAAAGGGAATGTCGTAATAAAAAGCGGAGTTATTTTCAAGAGAGAAACCTTCTTAAATCTTTATGAAAACGGAATAGATTTTAAAAATCTTGATTACGAAAAAGATTGGACAGAAAGTAAAAGAGCAAATACATTATTATTAGATATATATAAAAATTATTCTTATAAAAATATTGAAATTGAAGAAAGATATAAAAGATTGAAAGTTAAGGTTGCTTTGGGTGATGAATTACCTACAGGTGTTGTAAAACTCGCTAAAGTTTATGTAGCTAAGAAGAGAAAATTATCTGTCGGTGATAAAATGGCAGGAAGGCATGGTAATAAAGGTGTGGTTGCAAAGATTGTACCTGTAGAAGATATGCCATTTTTACCCGATGGAACACCTGTTGATATCGTATTGAATCCATTAGGTGTACCATCAAGAATGAATTTGGGGCAATTATATGAAACTGCTCTTGGATGGGTAGGAAAGAAACTTGGTGTTAAATTTGCTACTCCGATTTTTGATGGAGCAACTTCAGAAGAAATTGAAGAAGCACTAAGAAAATCAGGCTTACCTGAAAATTCAAGGATTGATTTATATGATGGTATGACAGGAAATAAATTCCATCAAAAAGTTACCGTGGGATATATTTATATGATGAAGTTATCACATCTTGTTGATGATAAAATCCACGCAAGGTCTATTGGACCATATTCTCTAATTACACAACAGCCACTTGGCGGAAAGGCGCAATTTGGTGGCCAAAGATTTGGAGAAATGGAGTGCTGGGCATTACAAGGTTATGGTGCTGCACATACATTACAAGAAATGTTAACCATAAAAAGTGATGATGTTCAGGGAAGAAGTAAAGCATATGAAGCAATAATAAAAGGTGATAATATTCAAGAACCTTCTATTCCGGAAGCATTTAATGTGCTTATGAAGGAATTGCAGGGTTTATGCCTTGATATAAATATTGAATAAACATTAAAAAATAATAATTAATTTTTTACTTATATGCATAAAACTGAATTTAAAAAACCCAAAAGAATAACAAAGGTTACGATAAATCTTGCTTCCACGGAATCAATCGTCGCTCAATCAAGAGGTGAGGTAACAAAACCTGAAACAATCAATTACAGGACTTTTAAACCTGATAAAGATGGTTTATTCTGCGAGAAAATATTTGGTCCTGTTAAAGATTGGGAATGCCACTGTGGTAAATATAAAGGTATAAGATATAAAACAATAATATGCGATAGATGTGGTGTTGAAGTAAATATGAAAAGTGTGAGAAGGGAAAGAATGGGGCATATATCGCTATGTGTTCCTGTTGCTCACATTTGGTATTTCCGAACTTTACCATCGAAAATCGGCAGCGTACTTGGTATAACTTCAAAAGAGCTTGAGAAAATTATATATTATGAATCTTATGTTGTTATAAATCCCGGGAAAACTAAATATAAAAGATTACAATTAATAAGTGAAGAAGAGTATCTCGATATTTTAAACCAACTACCAAGTAATAATGATGAACTTGAAGATACAAATCCTAATAAATTCGTAGCAGGTGAAGGTGGATTAGCAATACAGAAATTATTGAAGACTGTTAATGTCGAGGAGGAAATTGAAAAATTAAGAAAAACCATTATTGAAGAACAGTCTGCTGTTAAAAGGCTGGATATAATTAAGAGATTAAGAATTTTAGAAGCATTCAGACCGCGTGAGGGTGCAAAAATAAATAAACCGGAATGGATGGTTCTTGAAGTTATTCCTGTTATTCCTCCGGAGTTAAGGCCTCTTGTACCGCTTGAAGGTGGAAGATTTGCTACGAGTGATTTAAATGATTTGTACAGAAGGGTAATTATTCGTAATAATAGATTAAAGAGATTAATGGATATTAAAGCACCTGAGGTTATTCTTAGGAATGAAAAACGTATGTTACAGGAAGCTGTTGACGCTTTACTTGATAATTCAAGAAGAATCACTGCGGTTAAGGCAGAAAACAGAGCATTAAAATCTTTATCTGATATATTAAAGGGAAAACAAGGAAGATTTCGTCAGAATTTGTTAGGTAAAAGAGTTGATTATTCTGGTAGGTCAGTAATCGTTGTAGGTCCCGAATTAAAATTACATGAATGCGGTCTGCCTAAGGATATGGCATTGGAGTTATTCAAACCATTTATAATTAGAAGATTGATTGACAGGGACTATGTTAAAACAGTTAAGAGTGCGAAAAGAATGATTGATAAGAGAGTGCCGGAAGTCTGGGATATACTTGATAATGTTATTGATGGTCATCCAGTACTTTTAAATAGAGCACCTACATTGCATAGATTGAGTATTCAGGCATTCCAACCTGTATTAATTGAAGGTAAAGCAATAACTCTGCATCCTTTTGTTTGTACAGCATTCAATGCTGACTTTGACGGTGACCAGATGGCTGTACACGTTCCGCTTTCTTATGAAGCACAACTTGAAGCATCTATTATGATGCTTTCTTCACACAATATATTATCTCCACAAAATGGTAATCCAATTATAGTTCCAAACCAGGAAGTTGTTCTTGGAATCTATTATCTTACGAAAGATAAAAGAGGTGATAAAGGTGAAGGTAAAATGTTTTCATCACCGGAAGAATTATTACTTGCCTATGAGAGCGGTTATGTAGGTATGCATGCTAATGTCAAAGTAAGGTATAAAAACAAGATTATTGAAACTACCCCTGGAAGAATTATTTTTAATTCAATTCTTCCTGAAGGTGTAGTATTTAATTCTATATTGTCAGAAGGCAATGGTTCAACAGAACCTGTCTCTTACATAAATGAGCCACTTAAGAAGCGAAGATTAATAGAAATTATTGGTACAATATATAAACAAGTAGGTAATCAGAAGACAGCACTTTTCCTTGATAAATTAAAAGACCTTGGCTTCCGTTATGCAACCGAAGGTGGCCTTTCCATAAATATAGATGATATTGTAGTTCCATCTACGAAGAAAAAAATTATTGATGATGCCTTAAAACGGGTTGAAAGAATTGAAAATGCAAAACTTGAAGGGCTAATTTCGGAAAACGAAAGATATAATAAGGTTATAGATATTTGGACTCATGTAAGAGATGTTGTTAAAAATGATTTAATGGAAAATTTAAGGACATCAAAAGATGGATTCAACTCCTTACATATGATGGTTGAATCGGGAGCAAGAGGTTCAGTTGATCAGGTTAGTCAGCTTGCAGGTATGAGAGGTTTAATGCAGAAACCACAAAAATCTCTTACCGGACAAGCAGGAGAAATTATCGAAAACCCAATTATCGCAAACTTCAAAGAAGGATTATCCATTCTTGAATACTTTATCTCTACGCACGGAGCAAGGAAAGGATTAGCGGATACTGCATTGAAGACTGCTGATGCTGGATATTTGACCAGAAGATTAGTTGATGTTGCTCAGGATGTTATTATTAATGAAGAAGATTGTGGTACAATTAGAGGTGTTTTGACCGAAGCATTAAAAGAAGGTGAAGATGTTAAAGAAACCCTTGAAGAAAGGATTATCGGAAGGGTTACCGTTACTGATGTAATTGACCCATTAACAAAGAAAGTTATCGCTAAAGCAGGAGAAGAAATTACAGAAGAAAAAGCTGCATTAATTGCGGAATCACCAATTACTGCTGTTGAAATTCGTTCCGTATTAACTTGTGAAAGTAAAAGAGGAGTGTGTGCTAAATGTTATGGTAGAAATCTTGCAACAGGAAAAATGGTGGAAATAGGAGAAGCGGTTGGAATCATTGCGGCACAATCAATTGGTGAACCAGGAACTCAGTTAACACTTAGGACATTCCATATAGGTGGTACAGCAAGCAGAATAATTACTCAGTCACAAATTTCAACGAAATTTGAAGGTAAGATTAAGTTTGAAAATATGAGGATTGTTGAATATAAAGGTGTTACCGCAGGTAAGACTTTGGTATCTTTAAGCAGAAATGGTAAAATAGCAATTCTTGATGACCAGAAGGAAGTTATAGCAAGATATTCTGTTCCGTATGGTGCTACTTTAAAAGTAAGAAATAATGAAAAAGTACCTAAAAATGCTATTCTTTATGAATGGGATCCATACAATGAAGTAATTGTTGCTGAAAATGATGGATATATTAAATACATTGATTTAGTTGAAGGAAAGCAATTTGAGTTAATTAAAGATGAACAGACAGGCCACTATCAAAAAACAGTTATTGAAAGTAAAGATAAAACAAAGAGTCCTACAATTGCTATCACTAATTCTTCAGGAGATGTTCAAAGTACATATCTGATTCCTGCGAAAGCTAATTTATTAGTAGATGATGGACAACCAGTTAAAGCCGGTACGGTTATGGTTAAGATTCCAAGAGAATCCGGTAAAACCCGTGATATCACAGGTGGTTTGCCAAGAGTAACAGAATTATTTGAAGCAAGAAGACCATCTGACCCGGCAAGGATTGCTGAAATAGACGGAAAAGTAAAAATTGGAAAGATATCCCGTGGGTTCAGAGAAATGACTGTTACATCACCTGATAAATCGAAAGAATTTACTTATAAAATTCCAATTGGTAAACATATACTTGTCAGAGATGGTGATAAAGTTGAAGCAGGTGAACCATTAACAGGTGGAGCTCTTGACCCTGTCGATATTTTGAAAATTAAAGGGGTCTCTGCCGTACAAGAATATCTGTTAAACGAGATTCAGGAAGTATATAGGATGCAAGGTGTTAAAATTAACGATAAACATATAGAGATTATTGTAAGACAGATGTTCCAGAAGGTAAAAGTTACAGACCCTGGTGATACCAGATTATTGGAAGGAGATATTATTCATAAGAATATATTTGCAGAAGAAAATGAAAAATTAAAAGGTATGGTTGTTGTGGTTGATAAGGGAGATTCTGATAAAGTAAAAACATATCAATTATTAACAAGAAAACAAGTAAAAGAAATAAACTCTGAATTAAAGAAGAAAAATAAAACTCAGATTAAAACAAGAGAGCCAAGACCTGCTACTGCAGACCCGATAATGCTTGGTATTACACAAACTTCCTTAACGACAGATAGTTTTCTTTCTGCTGCTTCATTCCAGGAAACAACAAAGGTATTAGCTGATGCTGCTATTAAAGGAAAAGTTGATTATCTTTACGGTTTAAAGGAAAATGTTATTATTGGGCAATTGATTCCTGCTGGTACTGGTTTGAGAAAATATCGCGACCTATTGGTATTTAAGAAAGATGCATTATTTAAACCTGAAGAAAAAGTTGAAGAAGTTATAGAAGAAGAAGAAAAGGAAGAAGAAAAACCAAAAGAAAGAAAAAGAAGGGCAAAGACCAAAAAGAAGTAATTCCATAAGAATCTGATTTAATTATAAATTAATAATCAAAAAAGCCGCTAAAAGCGGCTTTTTTTTTATTTGTAAAAAAAGATAAATTTTTGTTTTGACTTTTTAAAAAATATGCTTATATTTGTAATAAAGTGGAGACAAATGGAGGAAAGTGGATTATCGGTTGCGATTGTAGGTGACGGTGGAAGATATTATTATTTTTTAACTTAAAATAACTGCTATGTTTCAGGGACATTCAATTTGCACTTTAGACTCGAAATCAAGAATTGTTTTTCCCTCAAAATTCAGAAAAAATATTACCCCTTCAGCAAATAATAAAATAAAGATTACAAGGGGAATGGATAAATGTCTGCTTGTATATCCTCAGGATGCATGGGAACTAATTGAGGGAAAATTAAAAAAGTTAAATATTCTTGATCCTAAAAAAAGATTTTTTCTTAGACAATTTATGATGTATGCAGAGGAATGTGAAATTGATTCACAAAATAGAATATTAATACCTTCTCATTTAATTAATTATGCCGAAATTAAAAATGAGATATTAATAATAGGTTTAATTGATAAATTAGAAATGTGGAGCCCGGAAGTAAAAGCTGATTATGACAAAAAACAGGAATATAGTTATGAAGAAGTAGCAAAAATGTTATCTGATGAACTCAACGAATTATAAAATTAACTTGGATAATTACTATCACATACCTGTTCTTTTAAAAAGTGTTTTAGAATTATTAATCAATCCTTCTATTAAAAATCATATAATAATTGATTGTACTGTTGGTGGTGGAGGGCATTCTTTGGAAATCGGGAAAAAGATTTTGCCTGAGGGTAAATTAATATGTATAGATAGGGATGAAAATGCAATTATGTATTCAAAAGAAAGATTAAGAAAGAACGGTATTAAAGCTGAATTTCTTAAAGGAAACTTTTCAGATATAGAAGAATTATTATCATCAATTAATATAAAATTTGCAACAGGAATATTAATAGACCTTGGCCTTTCAAGTTTTCAATTAGAAAATGAAGACGGTTTTAGTTTTATGAGAAATACAGTACTGGATATGCGCTCTGATAAATCACAAACATTAAAAGCGAGTGATGTACTTAACAGATTTAACAAAAATGAACTTAATAAAATATTTAAAGAATTTGGGGAAATCAAAAATTATAAAAAAGTTTCTGAAGCAATAATAGAATATAGAAAGAAGAAAAAAATCCAGACTACTTTTGAGTTTATTGAAATTCTGAAATCAGTATATAGAAGAAGATTAACTGAAAGTATACTTGCGAAAATTTTCCAGGCAATCAGAATATATGTAAACAATGAGTTAGAAAACCTCAGAAAAGTTTTGGAGGATTCTTTCAAAATTTTAGCAGATGGAGGAAGACTGGTTGTTTTATCATATCATTCACTTGAAGATAGAATTGTAAAATATTTCTTTAGAAAATATTCTATAACCAGTAAAAATCAAAATAATAATATTCAAAATCGTTTTTTTGAAATTATAACGAAGAAACCGATTGTGCCAGACTATGATGAACTAAGAAATAACAGAAGAGCACGAAGTGCAAAGTTAAGAGCAGCAGAATTAAAAATAGCTTATGCAGAAAGATAAAAGAAGAAGAAAAATTTCTGTTTTTTATACATTAATTGTATTTATTGTCTTAATTGTTTTAACTGGTTTTTATATTAATAATATAATTGTTTTCAATAACCTGATTAGAAAAAATAAAGAGTTAAGAGAAAAATTAGTTCAAATGGGTTTAGATAATTATAAAAAAAAGATGGAGATTGAATCATTAACTTCTTTTATAAGAATAAAAAAACTCGTAAGTGAAAAAATGAATATGACTTATAATGAAAATGCGATTGATAAGAGAGAAATTGTTGTAATTATGAAAGATTCAATTAAATAATTTAATGAAACAAAAGAAAAAAATATTACTTATTGAAATTATTATTATTTTGAGTTTCTTTTTGGTAATAGCAAGATTATTTGATGTTCAGATTTTAAATCATGAGAAATATAAATCCGTTGTAAAAAAACAAACTCAGATTCGTGAATTTTATAAACCTGAGAGAGGACTTATTTATGACAGGAATATGAAATTATTAGCGACGAATAATTATCTTGTTAATGTCTCTGGTCAACCTAAAAGAATAAATAACAAAGATACAGTTGCAAAATTACTTAATTCTGTTTTCGGAAATTCAACAGACTATTATTTTAATGTTCTTAATCTTGATACTGATAATGAAATATTAATAGAATCAAATGTAAAAATATCAGACATTAAAAAATTAGATGATATCAATAATATTTACGGCATAACTGTAGAGAAAAAACCTTATCGTTATTATCTTAATAACAAACTTGCTTCCCAATTAATAGGTTTTACTGATGAGTTTAATGAAGGAAAATCAGGAGTAGAATATGCATACAACAAAGAATTATCAGGAACTTACGGGCTTTTAGTTCTGCAAAAGGATGGTTGTGGTAATAAAAGGCCCTTTGCTGGTTTTTATCAAAAGTATCCTGAAGCAGGGAAAAATATAGTTCTGACTATAGATTTGAATATTCAGGAGATTGTAGAAAATGAATTGAGAAAAGGAATAAATGAATTTAATGCGAAGAAGGGAAAAGCAGTTGTTATATCAGTGAAAACAGGGGAAATAATAGCAATGGCAACATATCCAGGTTTTGATTTAAATAATATCAAACCATCTGATACTGCATTTATGACAAATGGGGTTATTTCAGATTTGTATGAACCTGGTTCCACTTTCAAATTAGTTACAGCTGCGGCAAGCCTGGAAGAAAACATTGCAGATGGCAATACCAATATAAATACAGAAAACGGTTTATATAAAAGATGGGGATTTGAATTTAAAGATGAACACAAGGCTCCAAGTATGACATTTAGAGAGGTTATTGTTTATTCAAGTAATATTGGAACAATTAAATTAGCCGAGAGATTAGGAAAAGAAAGACTGTATTATTATGCAAGGGAATTTGGGTTTGGTTCTTTCTCCGGTATAGATTTATTTGGAGAGAATAAGGGTAAACTTAAAATGATAAATGATTTCAATGAAAGTTCACTTGGTTTTATTTCTATTGGATATGAGTTAATGGTAACTCAACTACAATTGTCTATGGCGTATTCCTCAATTGCGAACAATGGTATATTACTGAAACCGCAAATATTAAAGAAGATATTCTCGAAAGATGGTAATACATATTTTGAATGTAAACCTCAGGAAGTCAGAAGAGTTATTTCTGAAAGGACTGCTAAAACCCTGAATGGATTTTTTACCGGTGTTGTAGAGAAAGGAACTGCAACTGTTGCTAAACTTGGTGAAATAAAAGTTGCGGGAAAAACAGGCACTGCTCAAAGAGTGATAGAAGGAAAACATAGTAAACTTTCCCATAATGCTTTTTTCATAGGATACTTTCCGGTTGATAATCCGGTAATATTAATTTCAGTTGTAATAGATGATATTAGTGGTACATCAAATTTTTATGGCGGGGAAGTTGCTGCTCCTATTTTTAAAAGAATTGCAGAAAAGATTGTTGATTATGTTGGTATTGACAGAATATATTCATCTGACGTTTTTAATGAGGGGAATTTATATGGAAGGCAATCGATACAAAATGTATCTGATGTTGGGAAAAATAGTATGAATTTACCAGAGCTTAAAGGTAAAGATTTATTTAATGTTGCTAAAATACTGGAGGAAAGAAAAATTAAATTTGAAATTGTAGACAGAAAGGATATTAATTTAGAAAAAATTCCGCCTAAAAAATATATTGTAACTGGTCAGAGCAAGAGTACTTATGATGATGGTACAACATTAATAAAATTAAATATTAAAGAGATTTCTATTGAAAGTAGCAAAGATAAAATAGTTCCTGATGTTGTTAATATGAGTTTGCGTAAAGCAATAACAAAACTTTCTTATGAAGGATTTCTAATGGAAATTGAAGGTAAAGGTAAAGTTATAAAACAGTATCCGGAAGCAGGAACGGTTAATCCTAAATCAAACAGAGTTAAAATTATTTGCAAATAAGATGAAACAATATAATTTTTCGAACTTATTGAAATTACTTGATACTGATGAAAGTAAAATCTTTCACACTCCCGAAATAGTATGTAAAGGTGATGACTTTGCAATAGAAGGAATTACTTATGATTCAAGAAAGGTTGAAAAAAATTTTGTTTTCTTTGCAATTGTAGGATATAAGGATGACGGAAGCAGTTACATTGCTGACGCTATTAATAAAGGGGCATTAGCTGTAATTTCTGATTCGGATAAAAGTATTATATATAAAGAAATTTGTGCGAAAAACAATGTGTGGCTTATTATTCTTAAAAATATTAGGAAATTTCTTGCAGTAGTTTCAGGTGATTATTTTGGATTTCCCTCAAAAAAATTAAAGATGTTAGGTGTAACTGGTACAAATGGGAAAACAACAATAAGCTACTTAATTAAACATATGTTTGATTATCTGAATATCAATTGTGGACTAATTGGAACGGTCGATTATATAACAGGTAAAGAAAAAAAAGTTGCTTCTCTTACAACTCCTGATTCAGTTGATATTCAATCAATGTTATCTGAGATGGTCGAAAGTGGTTGTAAATATTGTGTTATGGAAGTTTCCTCTATTGCACTTATTCTTGATAGAGTATATGGGATTAATTATAGTGCCGGTGTATTTTCCAACCTGACGAGTGAACATCTTGATTTGCATATTAATATGGATAATTATTTTGAAGCAAAGAAAATACTTTTTGATAATTTGGGTTCAGATTCTGTAGCAGTTTCAAATCTTGACGACGAATATGGAGAAAGAATATTATCTTCAACCAAAGCAAGGAAAATTTATTATAAACTGGATAATGATTCAGGCGAAAAATATAAAGGTATTCCTCTGTATGTTGCAAGGAATGTAAAATATTCAATTGAAGGTTTAGAATTTGATTTAATTTATTATAATAACAGGTATAAAATTACATCAAAACTTACTGGGAGATTTAACATTTATAATATTTTAGCAGCATTAAGTTGCGTTTCAGAATTAGGATTTCCTTTAGGAGATTTAATCGATTCAATAAAAAGCTTCACCCCAGTAAACGGTAGATTTAATCCCATAAAGTTATATAACGGAGCATATGCAATAATTGATTATTCTCATACTTCAGATTCTTTAAAGAATGCAATTTTAGCAGCAAAAGAAATTTTAAAGATGTCAAATTTAAATTCCCGGGTAATAACCATTTTTGGATGTGGTGGAAACAAAGATAGAACTAAAAGGCCTGTGATGGGAAAATTTGCTGCTGAGTATTCAGATTATTGCATTGTTACTTCAGATAATCCAAGGTATGAAGACCCGTACGATATTATTAAAGAAATTTTGGTTGGAATGAAAGACAAGTCAAATTATGAAGTGGAAGAGAACCGTGAAAAAGCAATAAAAAGAGGAATAGAAATTTCAAAGGAAAATGATTTAATATTAATATGTGGAAAAGGGCACGAAAATTATCAAGAGATAAAGGGTGTAAGATATCACTTTGATGACAGAGAAATTGTTGAAAAATATAATTCAATGCTTCAATGATTAAATTTGAAGAAATATTAAAGTTAAGAAATTGTGTTTTTAAAAATTTGGAAAAACTTAATTCAAATTCTTTTGCAGGATTGACTATAGATTCAAGAAATCTGAAAAAGAATCAGATATTTCTTGCAATTAAAGGAGAAAATTTTGATGGTCATTCTTTTATTGAAGAAGTATTTAAGAAAGGAGCATCAATTGCAATTATTAACAAGATTTGGTTTAATAAAAATAAAAGTAAAGTTAAACAATATCCGTTAATTATTGTTGATGATACTGTAAAAACCTTAGGTGAACTTGCAAGAATTCATAGAGATAATTTTAATTTGCCTGTTATTTGCATTGGTGGTAGTAATGGAAAAACAACTACGAAAGATATTTTAGGTTGGCTATTAAAGCAAAAATATAAAGTATTAATTACTCAAGGGAATTATAACAATCATATTGGAGTGCCACTAACTCTGCTATCCTTAAATAAAAATCATCAGATTTGCCTTCTTGAAGTGGGGACAAATCATTTTAATGAAATTTCTTACCTATGTGAAATAGCACAACCTGAATATGGTTTGGTTACAAATATTGGGAGAGAACATTTAGAATTCTTTAAGAACCTAAAAGGTGTTGCTAAGGAGGAATTCAGGTTATATGATTATGTTTTGAGAAATAATGGAATTTGTTTTGCAAATTTTGATGATGATTACATAAGAAAATATTTCGTTAATATCGGGAAGGAAAAGTATTTTTCTTATTCATACAAATTCAGAACAGATTTGAAAGGTAAATTTATTGGATATGATAAGAATTTTTATCCGATAATCGAATTATCATCTAAAAATAAAAAAACTTCTTTCAAAATTAATACATTTGGAAAACATTCAATCTATAATTCTATATCAGCAGCAGCAGTCGGTATTTATTTCGGCTTAAGTCTTAAAGAAATAAAAAAAGCATTTGAAAGTTATAAACCAGTTCATAATATGAGAATGGATGTAATAAATAAAAATGGAATTATATATATCAATGATGCTTACAATAGCAATCCTGATTCGTTAAAATTGGGTCTTGAATCTTTGAAAGAGTTCAGCACATCAGGAAAGAAGCATATTATTTTAAGTGATATGTTGGAGATGGGTGAAGCAAGTAAGAATGAACATATTAAAATTGGAAAATTAATACAGAAATTGAAATTTGAAAATTTATACACAATCGGAAATGATGCATTTTATTTTTCTAAAGGTGCTTCTAATTTAAAAAATAATTTTTATTTCCATAATATAGATGATATGGCGAAATTTCTGAGAAAGGTTATAAAAACAGGCGATGTTGTATATTTAAAAGGTTCGCGAGGTATGAAATTAGAGAATTTATTAAACAAATTAATTAATTAAAATATTTGAAAAGTGCTTTACTATTTAGCTGAAATAATCAATAAAAAATTTGCCCCGCCGGGCTTCGATGTATTTAAATACATTACTTTTCGTTCTGCACTCGCTGCTATTACAGCACTGTTTTTAACTTTTTTTATTGGTCCTAAGATTATTAACCTTATCAGGAGAAAACAGATTGGAATAGAAATTAAAGAAGATGGGCCTAAATCCCACTTTTGTAAAGAAGGAATTCCTACGATGGGTGGATTAATTATTCTATTTTCTGTTTTTATTCCTGTATTATGTTGGGGAGATTTAAGTAATATATATGTCCAATTAATTTTATTGGTAACCTTTATTCTTGGTCTTGTTGGATTTATTGATGATTATTTGAAATCTGTAAAAAAATATAAAAACGGTCTAGTTGCAAAATATAAATTACTTGGACAGGTGTTAACAGGTTTATTTATTGGACTTGTGATTTATTTCTCTCCGCAGTTTGAAGGAATAAATTCTATTACAACTATACCATTTTTAAAAAATTATCAGTTTGATTTTTCTATATTCTATATTCCTATTGTAATTTTTATAATTACAGCTACATCTAATGCAGTTAATTTGACAGATGGTCTTGATGGTCTGGCAACCGGAACAGTGGGGATAGTAGTATTTACTCTTGGAATAATTGCTTATATATCTGGTAATATTGAAGCAGCTAATTATTTGAATATTATATATCTAAGAGGGAATGGAGAATTAACTATATATTGTTCAGCGTTGGTTGGAGCAGCATTAGGGTTTTTATGGTATAATTCATTTCCGGCGCAGATTATTATGGGTGATACCGGTTCTCTTGCTCTGGGGGGTGCAGTAGCAACACTCAGCATTCTTGTAAAAAAAGAACTTTTACTACCATTACTTGGAGGAATATTTTTCGCAGAAACTGTTTCAGTGTTGATTCAGAGATATTATTTCAAATATACACGAATAAAATATGGTCAAGGTAAACGAGTTTTTAAAATGGCGCCTTTGCATCATCATTTCGAATTAAAAGGATTGCCGGAGCCTAAAATCGTTATGCGGTTTTATATTATTGCAATTTTATTAGCAATTATGACTCTTGCAACATTTAAAATCAGATAATGTTTATGAACCCTTTTGAAGCATTAAAGTTAAGATATTCAATTATTGGAGCCGGACGAAGTGGCATTTCCATTGCTAAATATTTAAAAAGCAAGGGTGCATCAGTATTCTTAAGCGAATCTGAACAATTAAGTAATCTTTTATATTTTTCACAAGAAGAATTTAAAAATTTAAATATTGATTTCGAAATCGGCGGACATACAGATAAAGTTTTTGAATCTGATATTTTAATCGTGTGTCCGGGGATTCCACTAAATTCTGATATTATAGTGAAAGCAAAATCATTAGGTAAAAAGGTATATGGTGAAATTGAGGTTGCTTCATGGTTTTGTACAGTACCAATAGTAGCAATTACAGGAACAAATGGTAAAACAACTACTACAGCATTGACTGGAGAAATTTTTAAATCGGCTGGATTTAATTCTATCGTTTGTGGAAATATAGGGAAACCTTTTGCAAGTGTCTTAAATCAAATAAAAGAAGATTCAATAATAATTCTCGAAGTAAGTAGTTTTCAGTTAACGACAATTGAAAAGTTCAAACCTGAAGTCGCCATTATATTGAATATTACAGAAGACCATATTGATTGGCATGGCTCGTTTGAGAATTATATTGAAGCAAAATTTGCTATAAATAAAAATCAGACTAAAGAAAACTTTTTCATATACAATTATAATAATGATATTTTATATAAGCAGGTTCAGTTAAGAAAAATTGATTGTAATTTGGGTGCGTTTGGAGTCTTCCCAAGTATTGAGAATTTTTCTAATCTTCAGCATATATGCTTTATAAGTGAAGATTCAATTAATTATTATAGTAATGATAAAAAAACAACAGAAAAAATCATAGACATTAAAGATATTTATATACCGGGTAAACATAATGTCTATAATTCAATGGCAGCAGTTTTATCTTCTAAATGTTATAATATTAGTAATGACATAATTTCAAATACGCTTAAGAGTTTTAAAGGTGTAGAACACAGAATAGAATTTGTTAGAGAAGTGAATGGAATAAAATATTATAACGATTCAAAGTCTACAAATTTTGATTCTTTATTTGTTGCGCTTGAAAGTTTTCCCGATAATATAATTCTTATAATGGGCGGGAAAAAAGGTGATAATAAATTTCAGATGATTGATAACCTAATTGAAAAGAAGGTTAAAGGAATTATTACAATAGGGCAATCTAAAGATATTATTTTTGACCATTATAAAAATGTTGTTCCGGTGGTTAAATGTGATAATTTACAGGATGCTGTAATAAAATCCTCAGAAGTTGCAAAGGAAGGCGATATAGTATTGTTTTCTCCCGGTTATAAAAGTTTTGATATGTTTGATAATTATGAGCACAGAGGAAATGAATTTAAAAAAAGTGTTAATAAGTTATGAATACTACATCACATAAAAGAGATGTTTTTATTTTACTTTCTGTAATTGCATTGATGTTGTTTTCAATTGCTGCTCTTTATAGTGCAAGTTCATATTATGCAATGCAGACAAAAGGTTCAGCAGAATACTTTGCTAAAACTCATATCCCTAAAGTCATTTTTGCTATCATTCTAATATTTATGACTGCAAAGGTAGATTATCATTTATATTCAAAATATAGTAAGCATTTAATTTGGATAACTATAATTTTATTAGTTCTTGTTCTGTTTTTCGGAACTACGAAAAATAATGCTACGAGGTGGTTTCAGATTTTAAATTTTAGTTTTCAGCCATCAGATTTAGCTAAATATACATTAATTATTCATTTATCACATCTTTTAGCTAAAAAGAAAGATTATGTTCATTTATTTTATAAAGGATATCTTCCTTTGTTGTTCTATATTATTCTTGTAACATTATTAATTGCACTACAACCGAATTTATCTACAGCTATTATTATTTTCTGCACTTCTTTTGCACTATTATATATTTCAAATGTAAAATTAAAACATCTAATAATAACATTTCTTATTTTTATTCCTTTGTTAATCGCGTTTATTAGCACAAAGGAATATGCAGTGAATAGAATTATGAGTTATAAAAGTTACTCAACTAATGGAAAAACTCATCTACAACTGGAGCAAGCACTTATAGGACTTGGAAATGGCGGATTTGTTGGGGTTGGTCCGGGAAATTCGTTTCAAAAGGAATTGTTTTTACCGGAAGCATATGGAGACTTTATCTTTGCTATTGTAGGGGAAGAATATGGATTTGTTGGAACTGCTGGTGTAGTTTTAATTTTTGTCTTTTTAATTATTCGTGGTTTTAAGATTTCAAAATCTATCAATGATGATTTTGGGAAATATCTTTCATTTGGTATTACTTTAATAATATCTGCTTATGTTTTTGTTAATTCTGCTGTAGCAACAGGGATTCTACCCGTTACCGGTGTTCCTATGCCTTTCATAAGCTATGGTGGTACTGCATTGATTATTAATTCTGTCGGTATAGGAATACTTTTAAATATTTCATCTCAATATAATAAACAAATTAAAGAAAACTCAATTTTGAAAGAAGAATAAATGAATGTAATATTTACAGGCGGCGGTACTGGTGGTCATATGTTTCCGGCAATAGCAATTGCTGAAAGCCTTCGGGTAATTAATCCGGATGTAAATATTTTATTCATTGGAGCAAAAGGAAAGATAGAAGAAAAAATTGTACCTACTTATAATTTCAAACTTGCGACAATAAAAATATATGGTTTAAATAAAAAACAAATTTTTAAAACATTTATTTTACCTATTGTATTTTTTAATGCAGTATCAGATTGCAAGAAAATTTTTTATGATTTCAGACCAGATTTAGTTTTAGGTACAGGAGCATTTGTTTCTGCACCAGTATTTTATACTGCAATAAAGATGAAGGTACCTTTTATAATTCAGGAGGGTAATGCTTATCCGGGAAAAGTAACAAAATTTTTCAGTCCGAAAGCAAATAAGGTTGTTATAAATTTTGAAGAAACTAAAAATTACCTTAAAAGACCGGATAACGTTATAAGAATTCCGCATCCCATTAGAGAATATAAAGAAAAAATAAATAGAGATAATATTATTAGAAATCTTGGGATTAACCCAGACCTAAAAACAATATTTATATTTGGTGGTAGTCAGGGTTCAGCATCGATAAATAAAGCAGTGCTAATGTCCATAGAAGATTTATATAATTTAAATGTAAATATTATTTGGCAAACAGGGAAAAATGAATATGTAAAAATAAAAGAATTAACAAGTAAATTTTCTGATTATGTTAAAGTTTTTGATTTTATTTATAAGATGGATGAAATTTACTCTGTTTCAGATTTGGTAATTTGTCGTGCTGGTATAACAAGTATAATGGAAATTTCTGCTTATGGAAAATCATCAATATTGATTCCTTTTCCTTTTGCAGCAGATAACCATCAGGAAAAAAATGCTCAAATGCTTGAGAAAGAAGATTCGTGTATTATATTAAGAGATAATGAATTACAGGAAAAGTTATATAAAACCATAAAAAATCTGATTCAGGATGAGAATAAAATGAAGCAAATGGCAGAGAATGTAAGAAAGATAGCCGATATTGATGCAGCCAAAAAAATTGCTTTGGAAATAATTAAAACTTTAAAAAATGAGTGAGAAAATATTTAAATTCAAATTAGATTTTTATTATAAATCTTTAATAATTTATTTTATTTTCCTTGTTATTTATGTTATCATTAGAGGAAATTTCTCAGAAGAAAAATTCTATATAGTATTTAAAGACCCTATAATTTACATAACCGTAATTTTTATAATAATTACTCTCATTGGATTGATTATAAATGCAATGAGAAATAGGCAAATTATTTTTTATGATGATAAAATAGTTTTTAAAAATAGATTTGGTGAAAGAGAAATTTTTAAAGATGAAATTTTAGCTGTAAAATTTTCAAGAGAAAGAGGAAAAGTGATTGATGGTCATAGAAAAATAAGGTTAGTTAAACTGAAATTAAAAAATAGAAAAAGATGGTTGCGAATTAGAATAATTGATTATTATGATGAAAGAAAATTAATTAAGGAATTTAAATTGTTAAAACATAAGGAAATATGAAAATACATTTTATCGGTATTGGCGGTTTCGGTATGAGCGCTCTTGCTGAGTATTGTATTGCAGAAGGGCATTCAGTGACGGGAAGTGATATTTCTCTTTCTAATTTGTTGAAAAATTTAATCGAAAAAGGTGCTAATATAAATATCGGACATTCGGAAGAAAATTTAGCTGATGATACTGACCTTGTTGTTTATACACCTGCTATAGCAAATGATAACCCTGAATTGATAAAAGCTCAAAAACTTAAATTGAGAATTTTAAAAAGAGCTGAATTGCTTGGTGTTGTGGTAAATGAAAAAAAATTAATCGCTGTTTCCGGAACTCATGGCAAAACTACAACTTCAGCTATGATTGCTTATACATTAATTAAAAGTAATTTTGATCCTACTGTATTTGTCGGTGGTGAATTAGTGTTTCTTGAAAATTCAACCTTCAGAACAGGTAAAAGTAATATAGTTGTTGTGGAAGCAGACGAATATGATAGAAGTTTCCTGACTCTTAAACCTGATATTGTTGTAATAACAAATATTGATTTAGACCATCTTGATATATATAAAAATATAGAAGATATAAAATCAGGATTTAGAATGTTTTTAAAAAATTCTAAACCTAATTCTATTTTTGTTGCAAATGGAGATGATGAAAATGTTTTAGATGTTTTATCTGACTTCGATAGAAATAGAATTATTACTTTTGGTTATAAAAAGGAAAATGATTTATATATAGATGATTGTGATAATGGTAATGAGAATAAATTTCAAATTATCGTTAACAATCCCAAAAATGTATTTACTTCAAAGTCAAAATTTGAAATTCAATTAGAAGTTAAAGGAAAACATAATGCCTTAAATTGTCTTGCTTCTTATATTACTTGTATGTTCTTGGAATTAAAAACTGAAATGTATGTTAATGTAATAAAATACTTTCCCGGGGTTAGAAGAAGAATAGAACTTAAGTATAAAAATAGTTTTGAGGTTTATGATGACTATGCTCACCATCCTGTTGAGATTAAAGCTACTTTTGAAGCGTTAAAAAAAGGATTTAATGGAAAAATGATAACAATATTTCAACCGCATCTTTATTCAAGGACAAAGGATTTTTATATACAGTTTGCCGAAAGTCTAAAGGATAATGATATTGTAATTCTTACGGATATTTACCCTGCAAGAGAAGAACCTATAAAAGATGTGAGTTCAAAATTAATTTTTGATGAGATTAAAAGGAAATATAATTGTGAAGTTTATTATGTGAAAAGAGAAAATATAATCAGTTTTTTAAATAGATTACCTGTTGAAAACAGCAGAATAATTTTCCAGGGAGCAGGAGATATAACTAATGTTTGTGAAAATTTCGTTAATGCTTTAAAAGAAAAAAAGAAAAGAATTAGTGAAAATAGTTAAGTACATATTGCTATCCATTGTTTTGTTAGGAATAATTATAACTGTTTTAATTTTATCTTTTCGATGGCGAAGTGAAGAAGTTTATAATAAGATATCTATAGTTGGAAATTACACTATTTCAGATAAGGAAATACTTAAATATGCAGGACTTGATGGAATGCAAAATGTTAAATCAGAAAATTTAAATGAGAACGAAATTGCTGAGAAATTAAAACTTCATCCGGATATCAAGAAGGTTTTTGTCGTGAAAAATCCACCTAATGAAATAAAAATAGAAATAATAGAAAAAAATCCTATAGCGCTTTTAAATATTAATGGTGAATTGAACTTCATTGATGAAGAACTTGATTTGCAGCCGCTGAAAAATACCGGTAAAGTTTATGATTTACCAATAATTAATGGAATTAAGTTTGAAAAAGATAAAATATACGAAAGTAATACAAAATCCGAGTTAAAAATTGCTATTTCAATTTTGATGGCAATTAATAAAGAAAGTAAATTGCTGAGTGATATGATATCAGAAATAAATATGTCTGATAAAGAAAACATAACTCTTTACACACATGATTATTCAATACCGATTTTAATCCCTAAATATAGAGAAGAACTTTTTCAGAATGTTGATGCACGTAGAGATATTTTAATGAAAATAAAAGCGATGAAATATTTTCTTGAAGAAATTTATCCTAATGAAAAAAAAGAAGATATTGAAAAAATAAATTTAACATATTCAAATCAACTAATAATTACTTTTAAAGAATAAACTAAATTAAAAGAAATTGAAAACAAAAAAACAAGATCGCGAAATTATTGTCGGACTTGATGTGGGAACAACAAAGATATGTGTAATAGTAGCAAGAATTCGTGATGATAGTAATATTGATATTATTGGAATAGGTAAGGCTCCTTCCGAAGGATTAAGCAGGGGTGTTGTTGTTAACCCACAAAAAGCTTCTGCATCTATTAACAGAGCATTAAGAAATGCAGAATCAAATTCTGGAATAAATATAAATTCAGTTTCTGTGGGAATTTCTGGTCACCATATAAGATGTATACAAACAAGTACAATTATTGGAGTTACAAATAATGACCGTACAATACATGAAGAAGATGTCGAAAGAGCGTTGGAGCAAACAAAACTAATCAGATTACCAAGTGATACAAGAATTATTGATGTGATACCACAAGAATTCATTATTGATGATAGAGAAAAAGTATATGAATATCCTGTGGGTATGCTGGGTATGAAACTGGAAGTTAAAGCAAATATTGTAACAGGGTTAATATCAAGTATAGATGATTTAACGAAATGCGTAACTGACTGTGATGTGGATTTAGAAGATATCGTTCTTGAACCAATTGCTTCTTCTTTGGCAGTTCTTGATGATACAGAAAAAAAAGTGGGTGTAGCGATGATTGATATCGGTGGTGGTACAACGGATGTAGCTGTTTTCAGAAAAGGTGTTCTAAAATATACAGCTGGTATAGGTTTAGCAGGTAACCATGTCACGAAAGATATTGTTGAAGGATTAGGAATACTTGAAGAAGAAGCGGAGAGGATTAAAAAAGAATATGGCTATGCATTGGTTTCAGAAGTTATGAATGATGAAATTATTACTGTTAAAAATATACGAGGACAGGAACCTAAAAGAGTAAAGAAAAGTGTATTAGCGAGAATAATTCAATCAAGGATGGAAGAAATTTTTGATTTGTCAGCAATAGAAATAAAAAATTCACAAATAGCAAATGAATTACATGCAGGTGTCGTAATTACGGGAGGTGGTTCTTTATTAAAATTTTCTAAAGAATTAGGTGAGAAGGTTTTAGGAATGGAAGTCAATTGTGGAAAACCAAGAGGTATATCCGGAGGAATGGTAAGAGAAGTAGAAAGTCCTATTTATGCAACAGGAGTTGGTCTTGTTTTACATAAATTTCGTAATATAGAGAAGGGAGGAAGAAAGTTCTTAGAAAAGAAAAATAAAAAGAGTAAAGGTGATACAAAAAAGATTTTAAAGAAAATAAAAGATTGGTTCGATGAGTTATAAAAATTATTGAGTTTAATTAAAAAAAATTTTTTTATAAATTAAAACAGAAAAATAAATCATGGCGATTCAAATTTTACCAAATGAACCAAATCCTACAAAAGGTGCTAACATTAAATGTGTGGGTGTTGGCGGTGGTGGTGGCAACATAATTAATTCAATGATTGAAAAAGGAATTGAGGGTATTGAATTTATTGCAATAAATACAGATGCACAAGCATTAAAGCACAATAAAGCCAACAAAAAAATACAAATAGGAAGAGCGCTTACAGGTGGTTTAGGTGCAGGTATGGATCATGCAATTGGTGCTAAGGCTGCTGAAGAAAGTAGAGAAGAAATAGAGAAAGCCCTTCGAAATGCTGATATGGTTTTTTTGTCAGCAGGTATGGGAGGAGGAACGGGTACAGGAGCTTCCCCAATCGTAGCACAAATCGCAAGAAACATTGGTGCTCTTGTTATTGCAATTGTGACTAAACCTTTTATTAGTGAAGGTAAACCAAAGATGAGACTTGCTGAGGAGGGTTTAAAAAAACTGAAACCACAAGTTGATAGTCTAATTGTTGTTCCCAATGAAAATATTTTTAAACTTATTGATAAAAATACGATAAGGTCTGAAGCTATGGACCATGTAAACAGAGTATTATTTAATGCGACTAAAGGAATTTCACAAATTATTACAAAACATGGTGAAGTTAATGTTGATTTTGCGGATGTGAGAACAATAATGAGAGGTATGGGTGATGCTATGATAGGTATGGGTATAGCTTCCGGAGAAGACAGAGCAAAAGAAGCTGCTTTAGGTGCTTTAAGTAATCCAATATTAGATGACATCAACATTACTGGAGCAAAGTCAGTACTTGTTAATATACTCAGTAATGGAAATATAACAATGAATGAAATAGAGACTATAAATAAAACAATCCTTGAGATAACGGGAGATGATGTGGTTTTCATAAGCGGTTGGGCTGATGATAATAAAATGAAAGATGAAATAATGGTTACGGTGATAGCAACCGGATTTAACAGTTCAAATGAAATATCTGAAAATGAAGATATATTAATGAGTAATACTCAAACGGGCAGAAGAGTTATAATTGATACAACTTTTAAAAATGACAGAGTAGAAACAAGTATCACAAGAATTCCCGCAACTGATAAAGAATTAGAAGAATTAGATACACCAACATTTAAAAGGCATAATATCAATATTAATGATGATTTAAGTGAATCTGAATTTGATGATGAAAAAATTGATAAAGAGAAAATTACTTTTGATGATATTGAAGATTTAGAAAATTATAAATCCCCGGAGTTTTTAAGACGAAAAATTCAATAAGTAAAATTATTTATTCTTAATTAATTAATAAAACTTTATGAGAAAGCTCATAACATTTTATGTTATTTTTATTTTTTTATTTACCATTTCTTTTTCAGGTTATTCTTATGGTCAGATAAATCCTTTAGATACTGTTAAAGCTGGTAAGTTCGATAATGGTAAAATGTGGACTTTCGAACATCCACCAATTAATTATTTTAAAGAAGCTTATAATTTTGCGCCTGATAAGTCCTGGTTTGACCATGTTAGGTCATCTGCTTTAAGATTTGCAAATTATTGCTCTGCATCTTTTGTTTCTGAAGATGGCTTAATAATGACAAATCATCATTGCGGTAGAGATGCTGTCAGTTCTGTTCAACTTGAAGGTGAAGATCTGCACGCGAATGGATTTTATGCTGAGACTATTGATAAAGAAAGAAAAGTAAAAGATTTATATGTTGATCAGTTAGTTCAGATTATTGATGTAACAAAAGAGGTACTGGAATCATTTGAATCAGAAAAAGACGATGAACTAAAAATTGAGTTAAGAAAAAAGAAGATTGATGAACTTGAAAAGACTTACTCAGAGAAACTTGGTTTAATTTGTAAAGTTATACCGCTTTATAATGGAGCGGAGTATTCATTATATGCTTATAAGCGATACACAGATGTGAGACTTGTTTTTGCGCCAGAAGACCAGATAGGTTTCTTTGGTGGCGACCCTGATAATTTTACATATCCTCGTTATAATCTTGATATGACATTTTTTAGGGCTTACGATGAAGATGGAAAACCAATTAAATGTGAAAATTATTTCAAATGGAATGTTGAAGGTGCTCAACCGGGTGAGCCTATTTTTGTTGTCGGTAACCCGGGTCGTACTGATAGATTAAAAACTGTTGCTCAATTAGAGTATGATAGGGATATTACTTATCCTTTAGGACTTCAAAGATTAAATAAGATAATAGATTCTTTGAAATTAAGAATTGAATTACAACCCGAGTTAAGAAAAGAATTGAATAATCAGATTTTTTACATGGAGAATGGAAGGAAAGTATATTCAGGAATATTAAAAGGACTTAATGACCCGATTCTAATGGCAAAGCGTAAAGATTTTGAAAAAAAGTTTAAAGATGCTGTTAATAATAATCAGGAATTAAAAAGTAAATACTCAAAAATTTGGGATGAGATTAGCGAATTACTTGTCGAAAAGAAAAATGTATATATTGAATTGATGAATACTGATACAACCACTTCAGATGGTCTTGAAATGGCAAATAAATTAAGAAATAGACTGAAATCTATTAATGCTAAAGAGAATGTTAAAATGCAAAATTTAGGGAAAGCACTTTTCGAAGTTTATGGTACTACGATTCCCCCGGATGCTACATTCACATTAAGAATTTCCGATGGTGTAATAAAAGGATATGAATATAATGGCACTATTGCGCCACCTAAAACTACCTTCCATGGAATTTATGATAGATATTTCTCTTTTAATAAGGAATATCCTTGGTCGTTGCCAGAAAGATGGAAAAACCCACCACCGGAATTTGATTTGTCTGTTCCTATTAATTTTGTTTCTACTAATGATATCATAGGTGGAAATTCCGGTAGCCCTGTTATTAATGTGAAAGCAGAAATAATTGGTTTAGCATTTGATGGAAATATTGAAAGTTTACCCGGACGATTTATTTATACAACAGAAGCAAATAGAACTATTAGTGTAGATTCCAAAGGTATTCTTGAAGCTATAAAAAATTTATATAAAGCTGAAAGATTATATAATGAACTAATAAGTGGGAAATTAAAATAATTTAAAATAATATATAAAAAAAACACCGATAATTTTAATTATCGGCGTTTTTAATTTTTCAAACTTAGAATTTATTGGTTAAGTTTGTCCATATTTTTCATCATTTCATTCATATCAAGGTATTCAATATCTTTTGGTGGTTCAAGTTCACTATCGCTGATTTTTGCATCCGGTTCAAAAGCAGTTGCTATCATAATTTCCTCACCTTTTGCAAATTTTAATGCGATTAAATCTTGATGTAAAGATACTGATTCATCTCCCTTTTTATAAATATTGCATTTGTATCCTAATATTTCTTCAGTGCCTTCCTTCTGATAATCCTTAACCATTTCCTTTGCTTTTGCTAAGTTCATAAAGTCTTTCATTCCTTCTTCTATTTCCTCTCCGGACATTTTTAATCCAACTTTTTTACCTCCTTCTTCCGTTATCATATAACCTACATTGTCTTTTAAATACATAAGTACACTTACATCTTTCCCGTTTTCTTTTGCTTTAATTTCCATTTTCATTTGTTTTCCTTTTATGAACATATCAATAGAGCCTGTCTCTTTTCCTCTCATTTCGTATTTAATATGAACTGGGGTTGTCTCTGTGATTTTTACATCTTTTTTATCTGATACATCAGATTTACCCTCTTCTTTTTTTCCGCATCCCCAAATTAGTACGAAGGCTAAAAGGAATGAAATTAATGTTAGTGTTAGTTTTCGCATTTTGTCTCCTTTTTTTAAATTAGTTAAAATGTTATTTTATTTTATCGAGAGTAATCATTACATATATTACTCTTCTTATTAAATCTGGTTTAGGGTTAATCTCAAGGGAAATTAATTTTTCTACTTCAGCTTCGGGTAATCTATAAATTAAATTTGCCCATCCACCTTGATTTGTTCTTTGTGTAAAAGGTGTATACCATAATCTTGAAAATGATTCTGCTTCCATCTTTGAAAATCCTAAATTTATCAAATCTTCATACCATACATTCTGAATATCTTCGTACCTGAATGCAAGTCTTTCACCTGCAACCATACTATCAACATGACACATTACATATTCCGGATTAATGAAATTACCAAGTTGTTTTGTAACCGTAACATTATAAATTGTGTATTCAAAATTATTCACAAGAAGTACTGCTCCTAAATCGGTGTCAAAATCAACTAAAACTTTATTTTCGAATTCCATTTCTCCTTCATAAAACAGAAACTTGGAATGTTTATTATCATATTCTAAACATTTTGAATCAACATTTTGCAAAATTCCTATTATTTCTCTTAAAGGTACTAAATCCCAATCATCATCTTTTTCTAATCTTTTCTCTACTTCATGTCGGGAATGAGCAAAAACATTGTTCCATTGAATTGTATTATTATCAACAAATGCTTTAGGATATGTGTCATCTGGCTTACCAGTTTTAAATTCAACTTTAACGTTAAAATTTATATCCTCACTACTGTGAATGTAAATTACTGGTTGTTTTACTATAGTAATTTGGACAGGCCTTGAAGTATTATAAAAAATATTATCATTATAACAACCTAACATAACCCCCCACTCGAAAACTTCAAATGATGATTTTTCTTCATTCAGTAGTTCAATATCTTTTAATTCTAATATAATTCCCCAATTATGAACACTCATAACATCTGTTCTGATAATCCCCTTGAATTTTACTTTACAGTTTTCCTTCTGATATTCTGCCGGGAGATTCATAGGGTCATAATTATTACCGTCATCTCCGATTATACCATAAAATCCACCTTCAAAAGGAAAATATTCAATTTTACCCGTTGTGTTAACTATATCTTGGGAAAGAGATATACCTGATAAAGCAATGAAGATTAGGAATAGAACTTTAATTCTCATATATGATTTATTTTATATCAAGATATTTAAATTAATATAAAAAGTCAACTTAAATGAAAGTTGGTTATTTGATGATCATAAAAATAATAAATAATTTTTTAGCAAGAATTAATTTGTAAAAATACTTTTATGAATTATTTTTTATTTAAAAAGAATTTAATATGTTCAAATTATTTTTTTATAAAGGTATTGTTTTTTTAGTTAATATGTTTTATGTTTAAATATATTTATTAACTAAAAGAGGAGAAAAAATGTTTAGAAGGAATCTCATTCTTTTTGTTACTGCGTTGGCATTTTTATTTAGTAGTCTGTTTGGTTTTTCGTTAAATTCAGATGTATTCGCTAAGCCAAACAAGAAGGAGGCAAACAAAATTGAACAGACTTCTAAGAAGCCTAAAAAGAAAAAGCAAAAAGTAACAAAAAAGAAAAAGTTAGTTAAGAAGAAAAGCGCTGGAAAAAAGACTAACGTTAAGAAGAAATCAACTAAACCTGTAAAAAAATCAAAAGTTACGAAGAAGACTTCCAAAAAATCTCCCAAAAAGTCTTCTAAAAATGTAAAAGGAAAGAAATATTCAAAGAAAACGAAGAAAAGAGTAAAGAAGACATACAGAACTAATCGAACTTATGTTCCTCCCAAGACCAGTGACAAGATTCAGTATACACCACCAAAGAATTATGATAAAAATGAAGAGCAGATAGAAAAGAAACCCAGAGAATATAAAAGGGAGGATAATACCCCTAAGAAAGAAACAATAAAGAAAGAACCGAAAAAGGAAACTGAAGAACAACAGAACTAAATTCGAAGAAAAGAAAATCAACTAAATGGGCTATCATAGATTTGTAAGTAAGTTTATGATAGCCCTTTTTATATTTAATATGCAAATCTAAATTAATATATTATAATTACTATAACTTATTGAAGTAATGAAATATTATTATGAGATTTAGTTTAAATTGGATTAAAAATTATATACCAGGTTTATCTGGTTTAAGTGTTGAGGATATTAAAAGCAGAATGATAGCAATCGGGTTTGATATTGAATCAGTTGAGTCGGAAAGTGAGAAGTATGAAAACTTTGTTGTAGCAGAAATTATTGAGATTAATAAAATCCCCAAATCTGATAAACTAACATTATGTAAGGTAACCGATGGTTCTTCTAACTATGATGTCGTTTGTGGAGCTCCTAATGTAAAAGTCGGACAAAAAGTATGTTTGGCTAAAGTTGGAGCCGTTATACCGTCAGGTGAATTGAAAATAGAAAAAACAAAAATTAGAGGCGTGGTTTCTGAGGGAATGCTTTGTGCGGAAGATGAATTAGGAATATCAGATGACCACAGCGGGATTATGGTTCTTGACCCGTCAGTCAAAACTGGCATTCCTTTTTCTGAATATTTAGGTGCAAATGATTATTTTTTTGAAATTGCAATAACTCCGAATCGGGGTGATTTACTTTCTCATTTTGGGGTTGCCCGGGAAATTGCTGCTGCTGTTGGGTTACAATTTGTAAAACCAGAGATTAAATTAAAGACTTCTAATGAGAAAAGTTCAGATTATGTTTCTATATCAATAGAGAGTAAGGAATTTTGCAAAAGATTTACAGGACGAATTGTGAAAAATGTTAAAATTGATGAATCCCCGGACTGGTTAAAAAAATATTTAATCGCTGTTGGATTAAGACCAAGAAATAATATTGTTGACATTACAAATTTTGTTATGATGGAAACGGGACAACCACTTCATGCCTTTGATTATGATAAAATAAGAGGTAAGAAAATCATTATAAAAACTGCAAAGGTTGGAGATAAATTCATTACACTTGATTCAAAAGAAAGAATTTTGAACGAATTTTCATTAATGGTATGTGATGCGGAAGGTCCCTCTGCAATTGCTGGAGTTATGGGAGGGGAATTTTCTGAAATTACTGAAAATACAAAAAATGTTTTTATAGAAAGTGCCTTTTTCGATCCTGTTTGTATTAGAAGAAATTCAAAAAAATTAAATCTTATTACTGATGCATCTCAGAGGTTTGAAAGAGGCGTGGATATAGAAAATGTTGTTTATGCCTCTAACCGAGCAGCACAACTTATGAGCGAAATTGCAGGAGGAGAAGTATTGGATGAACTTATTGATGTTTATCCTGAACCGTTTAAAAAGATTCACATTTCTCTTAGACCTAAAAGGGTTCAAAGTTTGCTTGGAAAAGATATAACTGAAGACCAAATTATTAATTTATTAGAAAGTATAGGAATTATTTGTATAGAAAAATTGGATACTTATTCAATATTTGAAATTCCGGAATACAGAAGACATGATTTAACAAGAGAAGTTGATTTAATTGAAGAAGTAGCAAGATTATATGGATATGACAACTTTGAAAATGATTATTCTATTAAATTTGATGTTTTTAATTTACCGGATTATAATGATAATTTTAATGATTTCTTATTCGAATTAAAGGAATATTTTATTGGCAGAGGTTTTAATGAAATTATTACATATTCTCAACAGAATGAAAATTTTGTAAAGCAATTCTCTGAAAGATATATAACACTGCAGAATCCGAATTCTGTTGAAATGAATACAATGAGAGTAAATCTTGCTTATGGATTACTTGATACTATGAAACTTAATTTCAATAATTCAGGAAAAGATGTTAATCTTAAATTATTCGAGATTGGAAAAGTTTTTCAAAATAACGAAGAAAAATTCAATGAGAAATATAATTTATGCTTTGGTATAGGAGGAAATTTTGATTTGTATGGCTTTGATGTTAAAGAAAGAAAGTATGATTTCTTCGATCTGAAAGGGGAAATTGAACTTTTTTATAAGAAATTAAATCTTGAAAATAATAAAATTATTTATTATAATAGTACAAGTTCTTTAAATAAGATTGCTGATCTATATGTAAATAATGTACTTATAGGTAATGCATACTATTTTAATGGTGAGGAAAATCATTTTTTAGATAAAGGTCAGGAAGTATTTTTATGCGAAGTTGATATTGAGTTGCTGTTTAAATTTTTAAAAAGAGAGAGAAAATTTAAAGATATATACAGGTATCCTCCTGTTAAAAGAGATTTGGCATTACTGGTAAGAAATGATATAAATTATGAAAATATTAAACAAGTAATTATTGAAAATAGTAATAATTTATTGAGTTCTTTGAAACTTTTTGATATATATAAGGATAAAAAGTTAGGAGAAAACTTTAAGAGTATTGCTCTTACTTTTGAATTTAACTCTACTGAGCGAACATTAACAGATGAAGAGGTGAATTTAATTATTGAAAGGATTGTTAATTCTTTAAATAAGAAGTATGCAATTAAATTAAGAAATTAAATGACAAAAGTAAATCAACCATCGTTAATTAATGATAATGAGCAACCTGAAAGTCACAAGGATTTTGATAAGGCAAAATCTTTGTTCGTTCAGTGTGTCGATAGGTTGACTTTAAAAATCGGTTTGTTAATTGAAAGATTAAGAAGGCTTGAGGATGAAAACAAGGGATTTAAAGAAACTATTAATGATTTAAATAATAAATTACAGGAGTTAAAGCTTGAATTAGCTAAATCGAATTCTGATTCTGTTTTAAAAGATAAAGAAATATTAAATTTAAAAAGCATTATTTTAGGTTTACAATCGAATAAATCTTCTGTCTTAGATAAAGAAAATATTAAGAGCAGAGTTAAAGAGTTAATCGCGAGGATTGATACTCATTTAGAGCAATATGAAGAGAATCAGGAAGAAGATGAATGAATTAATTTATTTTAATTTTATTTATGTTTGACTGGAAATATTAAACTAAGGTTATGAAAAGTAGCGGTATAAAGGTCAAAATTTTTAATAGTGAATATAATCTTGTAGGTGAAAATCCTGCAGAGGTTGAAAAGATTGCCAATTATGTTGATAATACGATGCACAAAATAAGCTATCAATCACCATATACATCAGTTGAATTTATAGCAATAGTATCAGCAATAAATATAGCCGAAAACTATTTTAAGGAAAAAGAGAGTAAAAGGGCATTGGAAAAAGAATTTACATCCTTATTAAATGATTTCAGTGCCCGAATTGATGACCTGAACCAGCAATTAGAAAATATACTTTAGTTTCGTTCTTTGACATAAAAAAGTTTAAAAACCGCACATCTACAGTCAAACATAGATATAAAGAACTTAGCAATAATAAAAACTTGGGAGGCAAGCTCTAAAATGTCAATTACAGGCCTCACCGGTTTACCGGATTTACTAACAGAACGGAAGTTCTGTATTATTAGTAAGCAGTGGAAGTAAAAGACATTTTGGCACCACCCACTATGTATGTAAGAGAGGTTCTCTTATAATAATTTGACTAGTGATAGTGCGGTTTTTTTATTAATAAATTTTATGTTTAATTTAAAGCGGAGGTAAATTAAGTATGGAAATGGAAATATATATTCTATTACCAATTTTTGTAATTTTATGTTTATTGACTTTTTTTCTCGGCTGGTATATTCAAAATAGAGCAAATAAAACGAAAATTAATAGCGCTGAGAATATTTCCAAACAGATTATTAATGATGCTGAAAATAAAGCGAAAGAAATAATTTTAGAAGCAGAGAAAAAAGCAAAGCAGTTTAAAATTGATGCTGAAAAATATGCACAGACTCTTAAAAAAGAAAAGATGTTAGAAGTTAAAGATGAATTTTATAAAAGGAAACAAAAATTTGATGAAGATGTTAGGCTAAAGGAAAAAGAACTGTTTGATTTTGAAAGGAAATTGCGTAATGAAAAGGAAACAATAGAAAAGTTAAAGTTAGATTTGAATAATAAGCAAAGTGAAGCTGAGAAATCAATTAATACTTATAATGTCAAAATTAAAGAAGTTGATGAAAAGGAAAAACTTGTAGAAAAGCTAATTAAAGAAAATGAGGAATTAATAGTTAAACAGAGTGAAACATTACAATCCATTGCTGGAATGACTGAAGAAGAAGCAAAGAAAGTTCTTTTTGATAACTTGATTAATAAGGCAAAATTAGAAGCGGCGCAAAAGCTACAGGAAATTAGAGAGGAAACAAAACAAGAAGCAAACAAAATTGCAAAAGAAATTATTGTCCAAGCAATTCAAAGGTCTGCAATTGATCATTCTGTAGAAACTACTGTTAGTGTGCTACAAATTACTTCCGATGAGTTGAAAGGCAGAATTATAGGAAAGGAAGGTAGAAATATAAGGGCATTCGAAGCAGTTACAGGTGTAGATATTATAGTTGATGATACACCTGAAGCGATAATTATTTCTGCTTTTGATCCATTTAGAAGGGAAGTTGCAAGAGTTGCTATGGAGAGATTAATTCAGGATGGAAGGATTCACCCGGCAAGAATCGAAGAAGTAGTTGAAAAAGTGGAAAGAGAGTTGAATGAAGAAATCTTTAGGGTGGGTGAGCAAACTTTAATTGATATGGAAATTCAGAATGTAAATAGAGATATTATTACACTTATTGGAAGAATGAAGTATCGTTCAAGCTACGGACAAAATGTTTTAAACCACTCAATAGAAGTTAGTTATCTTGCTGGAATTATGGCAGCAGAATTAGGATTTGATCCGATACTTGCTAAACGGGCTGGACTCTTTCACGACATTGGTAAAACTGTAGATAGAAGTATTGAAGGACCGCATGCTATTTTAGGTTATGAGATAGCAAGGCGATGTAAAGAACACCCGATTATTTGTAATGCTATTGGTGCTCATCATGATGAGATTCCAATGGAACATCCAATTTCTGTTCTTGTACAGGTAGCTGATGCGATAAGCGGTGCGCGTCCTGGTGCAAGGAGAGAGTCTGTGGAAGCATACTGGAAAAGACTTGAGAAACTTGAAACCATTGCAACTTCATTTGAAGGTGTTGCAAAGACTTATGCAATTCAGGCTGGAAGAGAAGTTAGGGTCATTGTCGAATGTGATAAAATCAATGATATTATGCAGGATCAACTTGCAGATGATATTGCGCATAAAATTCAGGAGGAAATGGAATATCCTGGTCAAATAAAAGTTAATGTAATTAGAGAGAGAAGATCTATTGCATATGCAAAATAATTTTCATAATATTATGAAGATATAAATTATCAAAATATTATGAAAAAAAATAAAGAAAAAATTTTAATTGGAATTACTGGCGGTATCGGTTCCGGTAAATCAGAAGTTTGTACACAACTCGCCAATAAAGGTTTTAAAGTATTTTTTGCCGATTTAATGGCGAAAGAATTATATGCAAAAGATAAGAAATTAACTTCTCAGTTAGTTAAGAGATTTGGAAAGGAGATTTTAAATTTTAAAGGAAAAATCAATTTATCCAAATTTAAAGAGATTATATTTGCGAACAAGAAAAATTATTTAGACGCAAATAAAATTATCCATCCTGCAGTCATTCGGTATTTGGATACTGAAGTCAAAAAGTGTAAGGAAAAAATAATTTTTATTGAATCAGCAATTGTATATGAGAGTAATTTTGATAAGTATCTTGATTATGTTGTTTTAGTATATTCAAATAAGGAAAATAGAATCAGAAGAATAATGAACCGCGATGGAGCTAAAAGAAAAGATGTTTTGCAAATAATGAAATATCAATTACCTGAAAATGAAAAAGCTAAAAGAGCAGATTTTATAATAAATAATAATAAATCGATTGATGGCTTGAATAGGGAAATCGATGCGTTTAGTGAGATTTTAAAATTTTTAAAATAAATCTTCTTAATATTATAATAGAGTTTTATTTATGAAAAGTCGGGTTTTCATTATTATAATTCTTTTCTTTTTTGGGGGTATTATTTTATACTCGCATAATTCTCCTGAAATTGATAAATCAAACAACCTAACATATATAGAATCTTCTTCAGGATTACAAACTATAAATTTAGAAAGTGGGAGAACAGAATTAGAATTTGCAGACGTAAATAGTGATGGATTTCTCGATATAATTTCAATTGGGGATCATGGAAATCCTCTGATAAATTCTCAGGAGCAGGGAGTTATGGTTTGGTTCGGTAATGGAACTGGTACGAATTGGAGCCATTATCAAACTGGATATCTTGGTTATGGTGGTATTGCGGTTGGTGATGTTAATAATGATGGAAAACAAGATATTGGTTATGGTATGCATCATAATTATTCCGGGAATGATTTTGGCGACCAGATTCTTGAAGTTGCTCTGGGAAATGGGACTGGTATGAATTGGGTCCCATACGATGATAGCCTTGCTATGAATGGTGAAACTTGGGGTATGTTCACTTCTGATTTTGGTGATGTTGACAATGATGGTTTACTTGATTTAGGTTCTATTTCCTTTGGCTGTTGCAACGGGATAAGAGTCTATAAAAATTTAGGTACCGGTATATGGAGACAAACATTTGCAGCAAATGGTGGTAATTCAAATATGGAATTTTCTTTTGGTGATATTAATAAGGATGGTAATCTTGATTTAGTCGCATCGTACCAGTACGGAACAGTTTATTTTGGAGATGGTAATGGTGGATTTACACAGGCTCAATATAATTTACCGTCGCCAAGCTCATCAGGTAATCCCGGAGTTACTCTCGGTGATGTTGATAATGATGGAGCAATGGATGTAGGTTTTATTGGTTCTGGTGGAGCTGTTAACGTCTGGAAATTTGATAGAGTTGCATTACAATATGTAAATCTTTCTGCAAATCTTCCAACTTCTGGTAATTATAAAGCAGCAGTTTTGTATGATATGGATTCTGATGACTTTTGTGATTTAGTTCTTTATGGAGATGCTACAATTACAGTATGGAAAGGTAATGGAGGAACAAACTGGGTTCAGGTTGCAAGTTTTTCAGTACCAACTCCCGGCAATTATTCCGGTATTGCTATTGCGGATGCTGATAGAAATGGTTTTGCAGATATTGGTTTACAAACTGCACATCAGGTAAGTTTATTTAATTATAAAAATATGCTGAGATTTTTTAAAGAAACAACTCCATATACAACATTATCTATCAAACCTATTTTCCCAAAAGGATATGAATATTTTAAGTCGGGTTGTGTAAGGTTTATTAAATGGATTACTTCTGCCCCTTCAAATTTAGATTCGAGAGTTAAACTGGAGTTATCAACTAATGGTCCGAATGGTCCATTTACATTGATTGCTGATAGTGTTAGGAATAATGGAATTTATCAGTGGTCTATTCCTTCTGGTATTACTTCTGCAAATTGTTATATAAGATATACAGTCTATGTAATAAATTCTTCTCAAACATATACTGCTATGAATACTAAACCCTTTGGGATAGGATTATATACTAGTGCTGAAATGAATAATAAAAGTATTCCGCAAAAATATTTTTTACATCAAAATTATCCCAATCCGTTTAATCAATCCACAATAATAAAGTATCAATTGCAGAGTAAAGCTTATATAACTTTAAAGATTTATGATATAGTTGGAAAAGAAATAGTAACTCTGATTAGTACAGAAAAAGAGCCTGGAGAATATGATATAAATTTCAATGCTAAAGACTTGCCAAGTGGTATTTATTTTTATCAGATAAAAATATATAGTTCAGATAAAAAAGATTTAATTTTTTCGCAGATAAAGAAATTAATTATTATTAAATAAAAAATTTTATAAAGATAAAGTTTTATTTATAAATACAATTTATAAATCAATATACTAAATTCAAGTATTTAATTGGGGAGTATTAATTTAACAATTTAGTGCACGTTTTAAATTCATGATTTGATAATTCAAATCCAATTTATGTAATTTTAAATATGCTTTTTCTTTTATTGATATAATCTCTTTATTTTGGGCTATCTGATTTATTATATCAATAAAATTGTTTTTGTTGTAAAAAAAAGAAACTTCTTTAAAATCCTCTATTTTATTAAAATCTTCGTATAATAATAATGGTTTTTTAAAGGATAATGCTGATAAGTACGCCCCTGAAATTTTAGCTTCTTTATATGATGTGTAATACCTTAACCCGGGATGAATAAGAGTTGCTATGATATCACTTTCAAAAATTGTTTTGTAATATAACTTTTCCGGGATGAATTTGCTAAAAGTTCTTATTTTATTTTCAAGATTGTTTCTCTTAATATAATTTATAATTTCAAATCCTTTATCATCTACTGCAGTTCCTAAAAAAATAAACTTAATATTTTCCGGTATTTCGTTTTTAGAAATTATATTCAATAAAAATTTGTAATCTCTGCGGTTCTGGTCTATTTCCCCAGGTATGCATATTGTAATTATATCCGAATTAATAGAATCTTCATTAAGAAATTCCCGTATTTTCTTGTTAATGAAACATGGATATATCGATTCTATTTTATAATTTTTGAAATTTTTATTACAATAATCCTTTACAAAATCATTGAGGACAAAATATTTTTTTATTTTTAATGAAATCAGTTTTTGAGTAAAACTGTTCTTTAGTTTATCTGTATCGTGCAGTATTCCATAAATATTAATTTTCCTAAAAAGAAATTTTAAAATGAAATCTCTTGCAAATATCCCTTGAGCATTGTTTAATATTACATTATTAATGTTATATTTCTCTGAAATATTATTAAAATTTCTGATAAAATTTAATCTGATTTTTCGATTATAAAAATCTACTTTTTGAATACATACTTTTCCTTCTATCAAACTTTCATCAAGAGCTGTTTTAGTGTTTATCCACAAAAAAACATTTTCAAAAAGATTATTTAATAATAATATTTGTGGATATATTATATCGTGTTGCCTTTCTGAAAATTCGATTAATGCAATATTTTGTGATTTTTCGAAACTCAAAATGATTGTCTATATTTAAGCTCTTTTCATTTGGGTGGATATATATTCATAGGTTAATGATATTTCATCAAAATAAAATTACATATAATATTTTTTAAATAATGTATAAAAACTAAAACTGATATGTCACTTTATATTTAGTAAATAAAGATATTACTTTATTATTTATTTAAAAATCTTAAAGATCCAACTTTAATCTTTATGTACTTAAAACTTTATTAACAAGAAATAACAATTGTTAATTATATTTAGGTGATATTTAGATGAATTCAGTAATACAATGAAATTTTCAATAATTATTTAATTGATTATTCATTGAAATATTTATATTTTTTATGATAAAATAATTAAAATCAAATCAAAGGAGGTACATCTTCCACAACCTTGAAACAAAAGTAAGGAACAGAAACCTGAACTTACTGAACGGTAAAGTACTGGTTTTGAACCAAAATTACGAACCGTTGACTTTATGTAACGTTAAAAGAGCAATAATTTTAGCATACTTAGGAAAGGTTGAGATTGTAAGTAAAGTTAATGGGAAAAAAATTAATTCTATAACCTCATCTTTCGATTGCCCGAGTATCGTGAGATTGGGCTATTTTGTTAAAGTCCCGTATAAGAAAATAATATTATCAAGAAAGAATGTTTTAAAAAGAGATAATCACAGGTGTCAGTATTGTGGTTCTACTAATAATTTAACTATAGACCATATTATTCCAAAATCAAGGGGTGGTGAAGATTCTTGGGAAAATTTAGTAACTGCGTGTATAAGATGTAATAATAAAAAGGGAGATAGAACACCGGAAGAAGCGGGTATGGTTTTAATATCAAAACCTAAGAGACCATCTCATATTACATTTATTAAAAGTTCTGCAGGAAAAGTATTGGAAGACTGGAAACCATTTTTATATTTATATTAATTTTATAAAATTATAATCAGAAAACTTATGGACATTAAAAATAAAACTATTTTAATTTTAGGTGGGTGGGGATTAGTTGGTTCTGCAATTGCAAGGAAGATTATGGAGGGAAATCCTTCGAAGGTTGTTTTAACTTCATTACATAAAAATGAAGCTGAAGAGATATGTGAAGTTTTAAGTCAGGAGTTTAAAGTTAAAAATGTATTTATTCCGTTCTGGGGTAATATCTTTACAAGGTATGAATATAAAGATTTAAATCGTGATGATATAATTAATGATCCTGTAAAAAGAAGAAAAACCATTGAAGATATTGTTTATGAATTAGATGAAAGAATTTTAAAAGAGTCCTGTATATATAAACTTCTTGAGAAATTCAAACCCGATATCATTATTGATTGTATTAATACCGCAACATCCATTGCTTACCAGAATATTTATAAGGCATATTTTGATATATTAAAAATTGCAAACTCTAAAGATAAAGATTATAATTTACTTTTGACAGCTTCAGAAAAATTAATTTGTTTTTCTTATGTTCCGCAATTAATTAGACATATTCAGATTTTATATAATTCAATGTTGAAGTTCAGGACAAAGTTTTATTTTAAAATTGGGACAAGTGGAACCGGCGGTATGGGCTTAAATATTCCGTTTACCCATAGTGAGGAAAAACCTTCTCGGGTTTTATTAAGTAAATCTTCTGTTGCTGGGGCTCATACATTGTTACTTTTCCTTATGGCTCGTACACCAGGCGGTCCTAAAATTAAAGAAATAAAACCTACGGCTGCTATTGCATGGAAGAAAATTAAATTCGGAGAAATACGAAAAAAGAATTCCCCAATTATTATATATGATGTCAAACCAGAGGATAAAATTTTACTTAAAGGAAAGTTTGAATTAAAATCTCCAAAAGAATACAAGAAAATAGGAACTTTAAAAACCCCATTCATTGATACAGGTGAAAATGGTATTTTTTCCCGTGGGGAATTTGAAGCAATTACTACTAAAGGACAGATGGAATTTGTAACTCCTGAAGAAATTGCAGAAAATGTGTTCCTGGAATTACAAGGTGGAAATACTGGCACTGATGTGATTAGTGCGCTTGACTCTTCAGTAATGGAACCATCATACAGAGCAGGATTTATGCAACATTATGCAGTAGAAAAGTTAGTTGAACTTGAGAAAAAGCATAAAACTTACTCAGTTGCTTTTGAAATGTTAGGACCACCACGGCTATCGAAATTGCTTTATGAATGTCATTTAATAAAGTTGATATATAAAAATTTTGATAATGTGATTAAAGATAATCCGAAATCTATATCTAAGAAATTAAATGATATTATTTTAAAAAATTCCGGAATCAGAAACGAAATTGTTTCTATAGGTGTTCCTATTCTATTATCGGACGGAAAATCTTTATTAAGAGGACCTGAAGTTATTATACCCTCAAATTCCAGTTCAAAAAGTTTTGATATTAACCTGAATAGAATAAATCGCTGGGCTTATGATGGTTGGGTCGATTTAAGGGTTGAAAACTGTAAGATTTGGAGGGAAAGATTTATTAAGATTAAAAATCAGACAGAAGAGGAATTTGATTGTATGTATAGTTCTAAGATAGTTTTTTCTAAAGAATATTGGGATAATTTTAAAGATATAAACATCGGGAAAATTGTTGGTTGGATTTTTATCAATGAAGAAAAAGGTTTAAGAATGAAAGGATAAAATTGGAATCTAATATTTTAAGTATATTAATATTTTTTCCGATTATTTTATCTATTCCGATTCTTTTTTTCCATAAGGAAAATAATCTGTTGATAAAAACTTATGCTATTATAATTTCTCTTTTAACCTTTCTGATTTCAATATATCTTTTTCTTAATTTTAGAACAGAGATTACTGATTTTCAATTTGTTGAAAAAGTACAATGGATAAAATCAATAAGATGTAATTATTATCTTGGAGTGGATGGGATATCAGTCTTGTTGATAATGCTAACAACTTTTCTTTTCCCCTTGTGTATCTTTGCATCCTGGAATACTATAAAAAATCGTATTAAGGAATATTACTTTTTATTGCTTTTACTTGAAGGTGCTTTGATTGGGGTTTTTTGTTCCCTTGATTTAATACTCTTTTATGTATTCTGGGAATTTATTTTAATTCCTATGTATTTTATAATTGGTTTATGGGGCGGTGAAGATAGAATTTATGCTACATTAAAATTCTTTATTTATACTATGCTTGGAAGTGTTTTATTACTTATTGGAATTTTATGGCTCGGGTTTATGGCATCCCCATTATATGGAGTATTTACCAGTGATTTTGTTGAGTTAGCTAAGGTATCTTGTGTACAACCAATCAATAAACAAATTATACTTTTTATTTTCTTCACTCTTGGATTTCTTATTAAAGTGCCTCTTTTCCCATTTCATACATGGTTACCTGATGCACATGTTCAAGCACCTACAGCTGGAAGTGTAATACTTGCTGCTATATTGTTAAAAATGGGAACTTATGGATTAATTAGATTTTCACTCGGTCTTTTTCCCGCTGCTTTCGAATATTTTAGTCATATTTTATCAATACTTGCTATTATTGGTATAATTTATGGTGCTTTACTTTGTATTGTCCAAACTGATATGAAAAAATTAATTGCTTATTCTTCTGTGAGTCATCTTGGTTTTGTTGTCCTTGGTATTTTAGCAGTAAATCAAGAGGGTTTGCAGGGGAGTGTTATACAAATGATCAATCATGGATTATCAACTGGTGCTCTGTTTTTAATAGTTGGGATTATTTATGAAAGAAGGCACACGAAATTAATTTCTGAATTTGGAGGAATAAGAAAAGTTATGCCTTCATTAGCAGCAATATTTTTAATCGTTTCATTATCATCAATTGGTTTACCAGGGTTAAATGGTTTTATTGGAGAATTTTTAATTCTTATTGGAGCTTTTACCTCTTTCAATCTTAATAATAATATTTATGCAATTATTGCATCTGTTGGTATAGTATTATCTGCTGTTTATCTTTTATGGTTATATCAAAGGGTTATGCTCGGTCCTGTTGTTAAGGAAGAAAACAAAAATTTAAAAGATTTATCTAAACTTGAATATTTATCTCTAATACCAATCCTTGTGTTTATTTTTTGGATTGGTGTCTATCCAAACACCTTTCTGAAAATATCAGAGGCAAGCGTTAAAAAGTTGGTTGAAAATTTTGAGTCTGCAAAAGGCAAGATTCAAATAGATATACCCAAAGAAAAATAACATTGGAGTTAAAATTGGAATTTCTTTTATTCATTCCGTTTATTGTGCTTTTATTGTCAATTGCTATTATGCCATTTTTAGCACCATCCTGGTGGCATAAAAATTATGGGAAATTCTCCATTTTGCTTGCTCTATTTATGGTGTTGTTTTATTTAATTGCACTGAAAAAAAATGATGAGGTAATAAAGACAGCAGAGGAATATATTAGTTTTATTTGTCTTCTTGGTTCTTTGTACACCGTATCTGGCGGAATATATTTTGTAATCAAAGGAAAAGCTACACCTTTTAAAAATACACTTACACTTTTTATTGGATCCGTGATTGCAAATTTTTTTGGAACAACTGGTGCTGCGATGCTATTAATAAGACCTTATATGAATTCAAATAAGAACAGATTAAAACCTTATCATATAGTGTTTTTTATTTTCACAGTTTGTAATACTGGTGGTGCACTTACACCAATCGGAGACCCTCCTTTATTTCTTGGGTATTTAAAAGGTGTTCCTTTCTTTTGGATAATAGGTAATCTTTATTATATTTGGTTTTTTACATTACTGTATATACTTTTAATCTTTTATATTATTGATAAATATAATTACGAAAAATTGCGTAGAGACGCACGTTCGAGAATTGAAGAAAAAGGAGAAGAATTTGAATTTAGAGGATTATATAATATAATTTTTCTCTTAATTATTATTGCTTCTGTTTTTATTACAAAGCCCATATTTGTGAGAGAGGCTCTTATGATTTTCTGTGCTGTTGCTTCTTATAGATTAACACCTCGCGAGGTTCATAGAAAAAATAAGTTCAATTTTGAGCCAATAAAAGAAGTAGCTCTTCTTTTCATTGGAATTTTTATGACTATGATGCCGGTTTTAAATTATCTCAGTAAAAATGCTGAAGATCTTAATATTAAAACTCCGGGCGAATTTTATTGGGTTGCAGGATTTCTAACAAGTTTTCTTGACAATGCTCCAACTTACCTTAATTTTCTAACTATGGCTATGGGACTGGAACATTTAAATATCTATAATCCTAATGAAGTTTTATTATTCCTTGATAAATTCAAAATTTATGTTATCTCTATTTCTGTATCTTCTGTATTTTTCGGGGCAATGACATATATTGGAAATGGACCAAATTTTATGGTAAAATCTATTGCTGAGAATAAGGGTGTGAAAATGCCGGCATTTTTCACTTATATTTATAAATACTCTCTTCCTATTTTAATTCCTGCATTTTTTGTAATTTGGTATATATTTTTTAGATAAAGTTTATACAAAAGGAACTTATTTGCGTATAAGTTTGATTAAAATGTATAAGAAATTATATTATATTTTATTAAAATAATTTTTTGTTATAAAAATGAATAAAAAGAAATATTTATACCTAATCACATTTCTCGTCCTTGCGATTGGTATTATTATAGGAATGAAGATTCAGGATGCGATTTCTGATGATAAGATTGGAGAACAGGTTAAAAAATATGCTGAAGTCTTAAGTTTAGTGTCTCAGTATTATGTTGACACTGTTGATTCTCAAAAATTAACGGAAGTCGCAATAAATTCACTCCTGCAAGAATTAGACCCTCATTCTGTCTATATTGATCCGGAGCAGTTGAAGAGAGTAAATGAAGATTTTCAGGGTAGCTTTGAAGGAATTGGAATTGAATTTGATATTATAAACGATACTCTAACTGTTATAACACCAATTAGTGGTGGTCCTTCAGATAAACTTGGAATTTTAGCAGGGGATAAAATAGTTAAGATTGATGGCGTATCTGCTATAAAAATATCAAGAGAAGATGTGCCCAAAAAATTACGAGGGAAAAAAGGAACAAAAGTTACTGTTACAATAATTAGAGCAGGGATGACAGAACCACTTGAATTTGTTATAACAAGAGATAAAATACCTCTTTACAGTGTTGATGCATCTTTTATGTATGAAGATGATATTGGTTATATAAAAGTTTCCCGTTTCTCAGCTACAACTTATAAAGAATTTACTGATGCTTTGAGCAAATTGAAAAGTCAGGGGATGGGGAAACTAATTCTTGATTTGAGAGGTAATCCGGGTGGATATCTTGAGCAGGCATTTAAAGTAGCAAGTGAGTTTATTCCTGCCGGGAGAAAAATTGTTTATACTCAGGGAAGACTTTCTATGTTTAACGATGTATATAATTCTTCCGGTGGAAAATATACAGACATCCCCTTAATTATCCTCGTTAATGGTGGTTCTGCATCGGCAAGTGAAATAGTTTCCGGAGCTATTCAGGATTGGGATAGGGGATTAATCGTCGGAGAAACAACTTTTGGTAAAGGGTTGGTACAGAGACAATTTGATATTTTTGATGGTTCAGCAGTCCGAATTACAACCTCTAAATATTATACTCCTTCCGGTAGATTAATACAAAAGCCCTATGAACACGGCAAATATAAAAATATTGACGATGAAGCGAAGAATGTTGCAGATACCACTCGTCCACAGTATAAAACTGCTGGCGGTAGGATTGTATTAGGTGGTGGAGGTATTACCCCGGATTATATAGTAAAACTTGATACATTAAGTGAGTACACAGTATCTTTAAGACGACTGAATCTTATTTATGAGTACACTGAAAATTATATGAAGTCTATGCGAAAAAGCATAGAAAATACTTATAAAGATTACAATTCTTTCAGGAAGGATTTTATTGTTTCTGATGCAATGTTAAAAGATTTAATTTCATTTGCTGAAAGTAGAAATGTTAAATTTAATCAGGAACAATTTGAACGGGATAAAAAATTTATTATAACTTCGATTAAGTTTCAGATCGCAAGGGATATCTGGGGTAATGAAGGAGCGTATGCTGTTTTTGTATCTGATGATGAGCAATTTTTAAAAGCTTTAGAACTTTTTGTTACTGAAAAAGATTTTCTGAATAGATTGAAATAAGATAATATGAAGTTTTGCTTCAGGGTTATATTGTGTATTTTATTAGCTACTGCAGCGACTACATATTCTCAAAGTAAAATTCTGCAGGTTGGTGAAGAACTTGTATATACAGTTTCGTTTGGTTTTATTAAACTTGGTGAAGTTAAGTTTAACCTGAATTCTACATTTTATGAGAATAATAAGAAGTATTTCACAGCTAAAGCTGAGATGAAAAGTTATGAAGGAATCCCGTTTCTATCGGTGAGGTATATTTTTGAATCTGTGATGAGGGAAGAAAAAGGAAAAATATTATCGGAAAAGTTTCACTCATCAGAGTTTAAAGATGATAATTCCGGTGAAAGAGTGATTATTCGGACTGATTATGAATTTGATTATTCTTCTGATAATGATACTGGCTTTATTAGAGTGAAAAGGTATAAAGATAATGGAAGAGATAAAATTTTAGAAGTTGATAAAACAGAACTCTTTGAAAAAGGAATGGAATTCCAGGATGGGTTATCGATTGTTTATTTTGCAAGGATTAATTCATATAAAAAAGATAGGTCAAAAAAAGTAAATATATATATTAATGAAAAACAGTCATTCATTGCCTATTCATTTAATTATAATAGAGATGCTGTGTCAATAGATTTAGTTGATTACGATATGGCAGCAATTAAAATAGATGGAAAGGCTGATTTTATTGGAGTGCTTGGGTTAACAGGAGAATTCGAAGGTTGGCTTTCAGATGATGATGAAAGGATACCACTGAAAGCAAGATTTAATATAATACTTGGTTCTGTTACTCTTGAATTAACTTCTTATAAAAGAACTGGCTGGAAACCACCAAAATTTAATGAATAAAAAAACTTTAACTATGAACAAAATTATATTTTTATCATTAATTTTTATTGCATTTTTTAATTCTGTGATTTTTTCTCAGGATGCCCAGGAAATAATTAAAAAAGTGCAGGATAATTATAAGGATTTGAAAGATGCTAAAGCGGAATTCTCTATGACTGAGAAATTTTCAGGAGGCAAATCTTCATCCTCAAGCGGTACTATAATGATCCAGAAGGAAAATAAATACAAGATTAAAACTAAAAGTTACATACTTGTTACTGATGGTGTTACTTCCTGGTCTTATTCTCCGTCTAAAAAACAAGTTGTGATAGATAACTATAAAGATGATGGTAGCACTTTTTCACCTAATAAATTTTTATTTAATTATCCTGAAAATTTCTATTCTGATTATATAGGGGATGAAAAAGTAAACAAAAAAGATTGTTATGTATTGAAACTTACACCAAGAAACAAAGGAAATATTAAATCCGCAAAAATATGGGTAGATCAGGCTGAATATTTTATTAGAAAAATCACAATTACTACTTCGGAATCAACAAAAACATATACATTAAAATCTATTGTCTTAAACCCAGGTTTAAGTTCTTCTGAATTTAAATTTACTCCTCCTGAAGGTGTTGAAGTGATTGATTTAAGATAATTCTTTTATATCTTTGGTTAAAAAAATTAAACAAATATTAAAGTTTTTCATTGTTAGTGGATTACTTATTTTCTTTTTGTACCTTGCTTTTAAGGATATTGATTTTAATAAGTTAATCGAAGAACTTCTTAAAACAAATTATATACTTGCGATCCTTGGAATGATCGTAGGTCTTGTTATTGGTAGTGTGATAAGAGCTGAACGCTGGAGGTATTTTCTGTACCCTCAGAAGAAAAACATAAAATTTGGTGATTTGTTTTCAGCGGTTATGATAGGATATTTTGTTAATGCAATAATTCCACGTGGTGGAGAGGTGTCAAGACCGTTCTTACTCGCACAGAAAGAAGGAATTTCAAAAGCATTTACACTTGGAACTATTGTAGTTGAAAGAATTTTTGATATGCTGTCTATGTTTTTTGTGTTTGGATTATGTCTTTTCTTTTACAGAAATAAAATCCAGGAAGCATTTGGGAAATATGATATTGAGAATATTTCTTTGTATTTTTCTTTAGGGCTGTTATTTCTCGTTATAATTGCTGTAATTTTATTAATTAAGATAGAAAAGACTGAATACTTCCTTGAAAAATTCGCATCTCGATTACTTCCTAAAAAATATAGAGAAAAATTCCAAAAAGCATTACTGTCACTATTAAATTCTTTTTCTTTTATTAAGTATAAAGAGAACTATTTAAAAATATTTTTATTATCCGTACTTTTGTGGCTTGATTATGCATTCTCCACTTACCTTTTTATTAATGCTTTTAGTGACCCGACTATGAAAAGTCTTAACTTCCTTGATGCAAATGTTGTTTTAACTTTAACTGCATTCGCACAAACTATACCACTGCCTGGTAATTCTGCTGGTTCTTATCATTTCTTTGTTAAAACTACTCTCGTTGTTATATATGGGGTTATGAGTGAAACCGCAATGGCTTATGCTACAATTAGTCACCTTCTTACCTTTATAGGAATTATAGTTATTGGTTTCTATTATTCATTAAAAGAAAATTATAAATTCTCATTTAAATTAAATAAATCTTCTCAATAAATTTCACTTTTTTATTACAGAAAAGCCACAGTATAAATAATTAATACTGTGGCTTTGCTGAATATTGTTTTATATAATTCTACTTTATTAATACAAGTTTTTTTACATCTGAAAGTAAGAATCCTTTTTGATTTATAAATTTCAGGTGATAGAAGTATGTACCAGAAGTTAAATTACCTGCATTGAAGTTAATCGAATAAATTCCTGGACTTAAATTTCCTTCATATAAATTATATAATTCTTTTCCAAGAATGTCATATAATTTTAAAGAAACCAAACCAGTTTCAGGTATGGAGAACCTGATATTTGTATTAGGGTTAAAAGGATTTGGATAATTTTGATAGAGCTGAAAGTTTTCAGGTACAGATGAGTTCTTTATTATACCTGAGGATTGTCTTAATAATAATATATATTGTAAATTACCTGCACTATCATTAGGCAAACCTGGTGTTCCTCCATAATTTGTATCAACAGCAAGATTATTATTATCAGCAAAATCTGATAGTGTCATAATAGTTGGTTTGGTAAAATGTAATGATGCACCACCAACAAGAGCACCTCCCGAAAGCGCACCACTGTAATGGGCTTTCGGCATTGGTAGCGAATTTTGATTTGCCGTTCCGTGAGATAGTCCATGAATATGAGTCGTATCAATGGTTCTAATTTGAACTGCATCAGATGCATTTGCAATGTTAAAGATAGTTCCTCTGATATATGTTGTATCCTGTGAATTAAATTTTATGCAGATTGAAAAATCGGATTTATTGGTATCCTGGATAAACAGTGTGGTATCAAGAGTTATTAATATAAGCAATCCACTTGGCAAATTATTCCAGTAAGAATTGTAAGTGAAAAACAGAGGGTTTTGTGGTGAACCTCCGGCAGAAAAATCCCTGATTTGCATCCCTCTTAAATCAAGATTGTTTTGAATGACAAGTAATTCAACAAATTCTCTCTTCTGTACAAATCCATTAAAATATTCATTAACAACAATAGATTGCGCTGATAATGTTGAAGTTATTATCAGTAATATTGAGATTAAAATATATTTTTTCATTTTTTAACCTTTTATTGATTTATTAATTAATCAAATAAATTTTCAAGTTTCTGATATTTTGTATGCATTACTTCTACGGCAGATTTAATTTTTTCCGTGTTGTTCGTTTTAAGAACATCCTTAACTGCTTTTGTTGCCTCAATTAATTCATTAACAACAGAAAAGAATTCTTCCTTTTTTGCTTCTATTCTTTTGGATAGTTTTCCATTTGGAATAGCTTCCGCCCTGATAATTAATTCGTCAATTAGTGGTTCTAACTCAGAAAATTTATCATAAGGAATAATTTTATGATAAATAACATATAACACCTTATGATATTCATCCACTTCTTTCATAATGGGTTTAATTATTCTTACCATCATTTCAAAATCAGCATGTAGTTTTTCTGCTGCATCCAGTAATGCATTATTGTCACTTACTTCTGCCGCTCTGTAATATTCTTCTGCGGAATTATTTAGTTTTTTAAGTCCTTCTTCCCATTTTTCCTTTTTATCTTGAACTATCCCTGGAAGTTTTTCATTGTTAATTTTATCAATGTGAGTTTTAATGTCAGGGACTAGGCTTTTTAATTTATCTATATCCTGGGAAGGATAAGCTTCATGCCAAATTTGATATATTACTTCGTGAAAATCAAAAAGTTCAGGAACGCTCCATTGAATTTCAGTTGAATCAATATCTACCTGAGCTTTAGAATTAATTGAAAAACCAATAATTAAGATTAATAAATAGAAGAAAAAAATTTTTTGTTTCATTTTCATTTTTTTATTTATTTTCTTAAAAAAATTTATACAAAACTATAAAAATAAATGTTCAAAAAAAATCCAATGAGTAGCTGAATTTGACGAATTTTAATTATTAATGAATATTTTTTTTAATTTTTTTAATTTATATTTTTGGCATAGTATTTGCAATTAAATAAATAAAAAAATTATGAAACTATTTAAAAAGTTTTTTTACACATTCATTATATCGTTATATCCTTTTTTGGTTATTGCTCAGGATGGAGTTGGAAAGAACCAGAGCAAGACATTTTTAGATTATCTGTTAGATTATCGTTATCTAACAATAATTATAATTTTTATCATTGGTTTGTATATTATTTGGAATAAGAGAATGACGCTTAAGTTTCGTATTCCACTTTTATTATTTACATTTTTATTATATGGAGTTGTAGCATATTTTGTTTCTGCCATATATATTTCTCCAAGCCCTGTTTGTGCATCTACGAAAATATTTACAATTGGGCTTAAACCCCAATTTTTTGCAACTTTAACAGTTATTGGCATTCTAAGTTTAGTTTCAACAAAAGGATTTTGTGGCTTGGTATGTCCGATAGGTGCTCTTCAAGAACTTTTTTACAGAATCCCGGGAATAAAGAAATTAAAACTAAAATTTGTAATTACGAATTCAGTAAGAATTCTTTTGTTTATATCATTTCTGGTGGTTTTCGTCTTTGCAGGTGTTTCTTTATATAATTTTATTAATTTATTCGACTTAATACATTGGGATTTTAATTTACCTTTTCTTGAGCTTTTCTTCTTTTTATTATTTATTGTTATTATGCTTGTTATGAGTATTTTTTTGTTTAGACCTTTCTGTTATTTAATTTGTCCGTTTGGTTTATATAGCTGGATACTCGAACAATTTTCTTTCTTAAAAATCAGAATAAGTAAAAATAAATGTAATGAGTGTGGGGTTTGTGAACAAAAAGCACCTTGCCCGGCAATAGGTGATATTTTGAAAAATAAAGTTATAAAAGCGGATTGTCATCTTTGCGGGGATTGTTTAAATCTTTGTAATAGGGATGCTATATATTTTGGATTAAAGAAGAAATAAAGATAAAATATTAATTTTGCTGATTTCTGCCCCAACCCCATCTATGTCTGTGTCTGTGGCGCATACCTTTTCCAAAGGAACAATTGCTATCATTCATTAATTTTCTGTTTTTATTGTAATACCAATATTTATTTCCTCCCTTTTTTTGAGGTGGTACATAGTCAGGCTTAGAGTTATTTATTTGGGTATCTTTTACGATTTCTTTCTGGTCTTTAGGTGCAATAAATGATGTATCATTTTTATTTGTTTCTACTCTATTTTCTTCTTTGCAACTAAAGAAAATTATTAAAGTAATTAATGAAATATTTAGAACTATTTTCTTCATTAAATTATAAATTGCAATAATCATACCTTATTTTTTACTTTTTCAACCCCCATTTTTCAAGCCTATATCTTAAATTTCGTTCAGAAATGCCGAGTTTTCTTGCTGCTTTTGATTGGTTACCACCAGCTTCCTTTAATGCATCAAATATTAATTTTTTTTCAAAGTTTTCTACCCTTTCTGTAAAACTCATATTTTCATCATCTATAAAATCAACTTTTTCTTTTTGCATCTGTTTTACATTTGAAGGTAAATCTTCAGTTGTTATTAATTCACCCCTTGATAACACAAGGGAATGATGTATTATATTTTCAAGTTCTCTGACATTACCAGGGTAGTTATATTTTAAAAGTAAATCGATTGCTTCTTTTGAAAATTCCACTTTACTTCTGTTTGTTTCCTGAATATATTTTTTTAGGAAATAATCAATCAATGGTAATATATCTTCTTTTCTTTCTCTTAAAGGTGGTATGTGTATGGTAATAACATTCAAACGGTAATACAAATCTTCTCTGAATTTCCCTTCATTTATAAGTTCTTCAATATTTTTATTTGTGGCTGAAATAATCCTGACATCTGTATGTATTGTTTGTGTTCCCCCAACTCTTTCAAATTGTCCTTCCTGCAGGACTCGTAATAATTTAACCTGTGTTTGTAATGGTAAATCGCCAACTTCATCTAAAAACAATGTTCCTTTATCTGCTAATTCAAACCTCCCTAATTTTTGTCTGTCAGCCCCTGTAAAAGCTCCCTTCTCATGACCAAACATTTCACTTTCAAGTAGATTTTCGTTTAAAGCTGCGCAATTTACAGCTATAAATGGTTGGTCTTTTCTCTGACTTGTAAAATGAATAGCTTTTGCAAGTACTTCTTTACCACTGCCGCTCTCACCCCTTATCAGTATAGTAGCCTTACTCTGAGCAACTCTTCCAGCTAAATTTACAATTTCTTGCATTTTTTTGGAAAATGCAATCAGATTGGGAAGATTATATTTTTCATCTAATATGTTTCTTAATTTTTCATTTTCAGAAATTAAAGTTTTCCTTTCAACAATTCTTTTTAATATAATTTCTAATTCATCAAGATTTATAGGCTTTGTTATAAAATCAAAGGCTCCTTCTTTCATTATTTCAACGGCGGTTTCTACGGTTCCGTAAGCTGTGAATAAAATAAAATAAATTTCAGGATTTATTTTCTTTATTGTTTTAAATAACTCGAGCCCGGTTTTATCTGGCATTTGATAATCACTTAAAACTATATCTATAATATTACTATTTATAATATTGATTGCTTTATCAGCAGATTCCGCCTCGTAAACTAAATAACCAATATTTTTTAAGTGTCCGGATAGAGTAATTCTTTGTGGGGCTTCATCATCTACTACTAAAATTGAGATTTTATTTTTCATATTAATTCAATTATGAATTTAGTTCCTTGATTTATTTTACTTTCTATATGTATTATTCCGTTATGCTGAGTAACAATCTGTTGCACTATGCTTAAGCCAAGTCCGGAACCTGTTTTTTTGGTGGTAAAGTATGGATAAAATATTTTATTCTTTATTTCATCAGGAATACCTGTTCCGGTATCAATAAACTCGAAAATTTTTCTATTGTTTTTTGTATAAAAATTTATTGTGATTTTACCCTCTCCTTTTATTGAATCTATTGAATTAATTGCAAGGTTATTAAATACTTGTTTAAATAATTCAGGATCCACACTTATTGTTGTATCATTTTTTTGATTAATTTCTATTTTAATGTTTTTACCCTGCACTAAAACATCAATCAGGTTTTTTATTTCGCTGAGGAAATCAGATATTTTAATTTGCTGTATTACCGGTTCCTTAGGTCTGGAAAATTTTAAAAATTCAGTTATTATATTATTTACTCTTTCTGATTCTGATTTCAACACTTCGATTAATTTATTGTATTCTTCAGAATTGATTTTCATCAATTCACCCGCTTTTTCAAATCGCTGAGCAATCATATGAATTGAATTTAAAGGATTTCTTACTTCGTGAGCAACTGCTGATGCTAATTCACCCATTGTAATAAGTTTCTCATTTCGGAGGGATTGCTCCTGTAATATTTTAAATTCTGTTATATCCCGACTTACTATTGTAAAAGTATATAGGGATTTTTTTTCATCAAATATTCTGGTAGAATTTATTAATAATGTTTTCTTACCTTGCTCCGGTACTTCTATAATTATCTCCCTATCTGTGTATTCAACTTTATCGTAAATTATCTGATAAAATTCTTTTGAATATTGTTTTAAAACTTTTTCGTAATGCTTCCCGATTATTTCCTCTGCTTTAATATTAAATATCTTTTCACTGTATTTATTGAAAATAATAATTTTGTCATCATTTCCTATAGATATTACAGATAGCGTCATATTTTCAAGAATTGAGCTGGTGAAAGCCTGCATCTTTTTATATTCATAGGAAAGTAAATTGTAATTTTGATTCGAAACAATAATTGCAATTAAAATAACTGATAGAACAATTATAATGATTGTTATAATAACGCTTCTTCTGATTAGTCTCGATTCAAGTGAATTGATTTCATCTAATTTTAATCCTATCCGAAAAATACCGATTGTTTCATTTTCTATTTGAAATTTTCTTACAACTTCAAAAATACGGTTACCTTCATAATATATTTCTCTTGTTCTTGTACTTGTATCCTGATATGCATTTTTAAGAAATTCATCTTGACTAATATGCTTAAAATCTTTAATCTCTTTATCAGCGGCAATTATTCCTTCTTCATCTTGTAGAATTATATACTTTACTTCTTCTTTATTTCCAATATCCTGAATCATTTTTCCAAATCCTGTTTTTTCCTGAAATTCTTTTAAAAGTTCTGCATCAAGATTTACAACTATAGCTCCTCCTTTATTCTTCGGTCTTTTAATTGCTACAGCATACCTTTCTCCTTCTTCGAACCGTGATTCTTTAATTCCAATTATTATTTCCTCTTCTTTTCCTTCTAAAATTGGTCTGATAAAATCTTTTGGTGAATATTTCGGCTTTAGTCCAGAATGAACAGTATCTTTAACATTTGATAGTATCTTTTCGCCCTTTTTATTGAATATATTTATTCTATATACATCGTTTTCTTCAGCAATATCTTTTAATAATTTATTATTTAGAGAAGATATACTATCCAATCTTGCTACATTTTTTGCTACACCTAACAGATGTTGCGAAATTAATGCTTCAAATTCTCTATCAGAGATTATTGTATTTGCACTTCCTGTTGTTATGGTTTGAATTAAACTTGTTGCATTGTCATTTATTAAGTGATATATTTCCTCTCTATTTTGAATATATTCCAGATAAGATGATATTATCATCAAAACTGTGAGTGTTAAACCAATAATAATTAGATATTTCGTTTTTATCGAAAAAAACTTTTCCAAAGTAATTACATATATTATTAAAATTAGTAAATTGTGAGCAAAATAAAAACTTAATTTACTGAATTCGTTATTTTTAAGTTAATTAGTGGCTTCTAATATATTTAACCTTGTATGAGATCTATTCTTTAATAATATCATTAATTTTTAAACAATCTTACTTTATTATTATTTATAAGATATAACTAACTTATTAATAAAACTCGTATTTTAAAATTGAAAACTAATTCTGGGTTGAATAATTTGAAGTATAAGTTATTTGATTTGTTCTATTTTTTTAAGAAGTTTTTTATTTAAATCAAATGTTAAATGCTTATTGCTTGTCTTTATTTTCACTGCTTGTCTCAGAATTTATTACCTGATTTATATCTTTTTGTATTTCTTCTTTTGCTTTTCTAAATTCTCTGAGCCCTTTTCCTAAACTCTGCATAAGTTCTGGTATCTTTTTCGGACCAAATAATATAAGAATTACAATTATTATTAAAATTAATTCCTGTGTACCTAAACCAAACATCTTAAAATATTATTAATACTAATTTATTATAATAATTATTAAATCATAATTCAATATATTTTAAAATAACATTTGTGTTTTTACTTGTAATAAAAGTTTATAGATATCTTTGGAATTATAATATATTATTTAATTGTTATTATTATTCAAAATAACTATACTATTTAGAATTTAAATATATGAAAGATAAAGGAAAAACGGTCGTTGTTGCTATGAGTGGTGGAGTAGATTCTTCTATCGCTGCTTATATGATGAAAAAAAATAATTATAATGTAATTGGAATTACACTGAAAACATGGGATTACAAAAACTTAGAAGTTGAAAAAATTAGTTGCTGTTCTACTGAGTCAATTAGCAGAGCACAAAAAGTTGCAGAACAATTAGGAATAAAACATTATATTTTTGATTTTTCTGAAGCATTTAATAATACTGTAATTAATAATTTCATATCAGAATATTTAGCAGGCAGGACACCGAATCCTTGTGTTATATGTAATAAATACATTAAATGGGGATTGCTTCTTGATAAAGTAAAATCACTTGGAGCGGATTTCTTAGTAACAGGTCATTATGCAGGAATTAAAAAATTAGAAAATAACAGATTGACAGTATCTCTGTCTAAAGATAAATTAAAAGACCAATCCTATTTTCTTTGGGTGTTATCACAAGAAGCATTATCAAAATCGATATTTCCATTAGGAGATTTTACGAAAGTTGAGATAAGAAAGATTGCAAAAGATTTAAATTTAAAATCTGCAAAAATTCCTGACTCTCAGGAAATATGTTTTATACCTGATAATGATTACCCGAAATTTTTAATTTCGAAAATTGGAGATAAAATCAGTGAAGGGGATATAGTTTATAAAGATAAATTAGTTGGAAGGCATAAAGGGTATCCGTTTTATACGATAGGTCAAAGAAGAGGATTAAATTTATCATTAGGTAAGCCTGTTTATGTAAGAAAAATAGATTCGAAAAATAATATAATCTATGTTGATGATGAGAAAAACTTATATACAAAAGAATTTCTTGTAAATAGTATTAATTTTCTATCTGTAAATACTTTAAATAGCACTTGTGAGGTATTAGTTAAGGTTAGATATAAGGATGTAGGTACCCCTGCATTAATAGAACAAATAGGTGAAGATGAAATTAAAGTAATATTGAAAACCCCTAAAAAATCAGTGACCCCCGGTCAATCAGCAGTATTCTACATAGATGATTATTTATTATGTGGTGGGTTTATTGTATGATTAGCAAATAATAATTTGTATATCTTAATTGTTTTTTTTCAATTATTTTTAATAAATAGTCGTTGTATTATATTTTGAATTTTATGTGGTATTTTAAGAAAAAGCATTTTAAAGACAAAAACAAGAAAAGAAATCCTTATATCTCCATTAAACTCAACTCTCTTATTCAACTTAACTACTCTAATCACTTGTGCCATCAATAAAATTCAGATCAGTAATCTAATTTGTAATTAAATACTTTTTTCATCGCTAATTTATTTTAATATGAAGGATAACAACGAAGTTAATTTATTAATTGAGTTATTGGACAACATTCCTGAAATAGTCATTATTTCAGATTACAATTCAAATATAGATTATGTTAACCCTTACGGATGTAATATTCTTGGATATTCTAAATCTGATATTGAGGGTAAGTTAATTTTTGAAATCGATGTCAATCTAAATAAAAAGAAATTTAAAACTTTGCTAAAAGATGTTAAGACAAACAAAAAGTTAGATTATAAAGGCTTGTTACAGAAAAAAGATAATTCAAGAATATCAGTCTTCGGGAATGTTTATTATGTATGCAATTTTGAGAAGGAAATGCTTGTTATTTTTGCAAAAGATAAATTACTTATAGATAATGACTATTTTAATATTCAGGAAAGTTTAATTAAATATCATGATTTTGTTGAGAAGAGTATTGAAGGAATATATTACCTGAATTTTGAAAAACCAATAAATACTAAAATTCAGCCCTGGGAGCAGATAAAAGAATTTTATAAATATGGATATATTTCAGAGTGTAATTTAGCATTTGCAAAAATGTATGGATATAATAGTCCTGATGAGATAACAGGTGTTAGATTAATTGAAATTCATAATGGCGATAGTAATGAAATCAATATTAATACATTCTTACAATTCATTAATCAAAATTATACTGCTCTTGATGTTGAGACCGAAGAAGTTGATAGGAATGGACAAATAATATATTTTTCTAATAATTCTTTTGGTATTATTAAAGATAATTTTTTGCAGGGAGTTTGGGGCACACAAATTGACATTACAAAAAGAAAAAAATTTGAGAAACTACAAGATGCTGTGTTTAAAATTGCAGAAGAAACTCATAAAGTAAAAAATCTGAATGAGCTTTTTAAATCCATTCATAGTATTATTTGTACCTTGATGCACGGCAAAAATTTTTATATTGCTTTATATAGTGAAGAATCAAATACACTTAAGTTTCCGTATTTTATTGATGAATACGATGAATTTATGCCTCCTAAAAAGTTTGGTAAAGGTTTAACTGAATATGTTATAAGAACGGGAATTCCTTTACTTGCTACTCCTGAAAAATTTAAAAGTTTATTGGATTCAGGAGAGGTTGAACTTATTGGGGTTGATTCAGTTGACTGGTTAGGTGTACCTTTAAAAGTCGAAAATAAAACAATAGGTGTACTGGCTGTACAATCATATACGAAAGGTGTAAGATATACAATTGAGGATTTAAATATTCTTTCTTATATATCGGAACAAGTTGCCATAGCGATTGAGAGAAAAATATCTGAAGACGCATTGCGTTTAAGTGAAGAGAAATACAGGAATTTTATTGAACAAAGTCTTGAGGGTATATATTTAATTAAATATCAAAAACCGATTGATACTAAACTTCAACCAGAAGAGCAGGTAAACTTAATTATGAAGTATGGAGTTATTTCAGAATGTAATGATTTAATGGTGAAAATGTATGGTTTTAATTCTAAAAATGATTTATTAGGTAAACGCTTGATTGATTTATATGGTGATAACGGGACAGAAAAAAATTATGATACAATTTTGCAATTTATAAAAAATGGATACAAAATACAAAATGCAGAAACTTTTGAAATTAATAATAAAGGTGAAAGAGTTTGGTTTTTAAATAATGTAATTGGTATTGTAAAAGATGGAAAATTAGTGTCAAATTGGGGTTCGCAATTAGATATAACAAAAAGGAAAATTGCTGAGAAAGAAAATAAATATTTACAGGATTTATTTTCTACAGTATCAAAAGCAGAGGAGCATTTGATTGTTGAAGAGTCTTTAAATGAAGGAATCTCTAATGCCTTATCAGAAATTGGAATGATAACTAAGGTTAACAGAATATGTCTATATGAAAATTTTACTCAATGTGAAATAAGAGAAATATATATAAATAAAATTTGTGAGTGGTGTTCTGATGATAAGTATGAGTTAATTAATAATATTAATTATCAGTCTTTTCCTTTCAAAAGTAAATTAAACTCCTGGTTTAAAGAGCTTTCGTCTGGGAAGAGTATTTGTGGAACAATTAATTCTTTCTCCAATTATGAAAAAGAATTTTCAGAAGCTCAAAATATAAAATCATTGTTAATACTCCCTGTTTTCATTGACAATAGTTTCTGGGGCATTTTGAGTTTTGAAGACTGTGAATTTGAAAGAGAATGGAAAAAAGCCGAAATTGATGCTTTGAAAGTACTTACAAATTCGATAGGTGGTATGATAAAGCAGAAAAGGATTGAAAATGAAATTAAAGAAAAAGAATCTGAGATTAGCGCCATTATTTCTGCATTACCAGATATGATTTTCATATTTAATAAATCCGGTGTTTATCTTGACCTTTATGCACCAGATGAGGATTTGTTATTCTTACCAAAAGAGAAAATTATTGGTAAAAAGTTTCAGGATATTCTTCCAAAGGAAATAGTCCCAGATATTGAGAAAAAGTTTGAAAGAGCATTTAAAGAAAGAAAAATACAATTTTATGATTATTATTTAGATTTACCTTTTGGCAGAAGATATTTTGAAGCACGTTTGAATTGCTTTAATAACGATAAGATATTAGCATTAGTTAGTGATATTACAGAAAGAATGAGAGTAATGGAAGATTTAGTTGAAGCTAAAGAGAAAGCTGAGGAAATGAGCAGACTTAAAACTAATTTTCTTGCTAATATGAGCCATGAGTTAAGAACACCCCTGCATGGTATTCTTGGGTTTGCTCAGATTTTAAATCAAATGACTGAAGATTTATATTTAAAGGAAATCGGAGATATTATTTATAAAAGTGGGACAAGATTAATGGATACTTTGAATCAAATTCTCGATTTATCGAGAATTGAATCAAATAAAGTAAGTATAGATTATAGAAAAGTTGATATTAATAAACTAATTTTGGAAGTTGTAAGATTATTTGAACAATCAGCCAGAAATAAAAACTTATATATAAAGACAAAATTCCACACTGAGGAAATTATAACTGAAACAGATGAGAGAATCCTGTCTGATATATTAAATAATTTAGTAAATAATGCGATTAAGTTCACAAATGAGGGCGGTGTTGTTATTGAGTCAGGAGTTGAAGATGGAAATTTCTTTATTAATGTTATTGATACCGGAATAGGTATCCCTGAGGAAAAATATAATATAATATTTCAAGAATTTCGGCAGGTTAGTGAAGGAATAAGTAGAAGTTTTGAAGGTTCTGGTTTAGGTCTGTCACTTGCTAAAAAATTTACCGAACTTTTAAACGGGGAAATTAAAATAAAAAGTGAAATTGGTAAAGGTTCAGTTTTTACTGTAACATTCCCAATTTGTTCCGGTAAGATAAAAGAAGAAAATAAAGAAGCTCAAATAAAACATTTTGAAGATTTAAAAGAGGAAGATTATGTTATAACTGAATCCAAAGAAAAAGGAAAAAAACATAAAAAGTTAAGAAAAATATTATTAGTTGAAAATGATTATGCAAGTATAGAACTTATTAAACTTTTTCTTAAAGATGATTATATTATTGATGTTGCTTTTACAGGAATTGAAGGATTAGAGAAAGTTAATCGTTCCGATTATGACATTATATTAATGGATATAAATCTTGGTACTGGTATGACAGGTACGGAATTAACAAAAAGGATAAGAAATATTAGCTCTTATAAGAAAAAACCTATTATTGCGATGACGGCTTTTGCTATAGAAGGGGATAGGGAAGAGTTTATTAAAGCAGGTTGCACACATTACATATCAAAACCGTTCGATAAAGAACAACTGATTTCTCTTCTGGGAACCTTGTAGTAATTAATAACTTAAAAATTTGGGTTATATTAAAAATAGGAATTATTATTATTATTAACTTATAATTCTAATCTCTTATCTTTTTTCATAGCATTAATTATATGTTGAATGTGAGTATTTAAATCGGAATTAATTTCTTCAACTCCTTTTTTTATGTCATCCCGATTTACATTCCTTGCAAAAGCTTTATCTTTCATTTTCTTAATAACACCTTTTACTTCGACTTCCTGTAATCCACCGGGTTTCATTAAAGCGTATGCAGTAACAAGACCGGTGATTTCGTCACATGCAAATAAATATTTTGATATTAGAGAGTCTCTTGGAACATTTGTTCTTTCCGGGTATGCATGAGAAAGAATAATATTAATAAATTCTTCATCATATCCTGCTTCCTTCAGAATAGGGACAGAAGTGTTTGGATGAGTGTCAGGATACATTTCCCAGTCAATATCATGCAACAAGCCTACTTCTCCCCATTTTTTTATATCCTCATTCATTAATTCAGCATAGTATTTCATACAGGTTTCAACTGCGTAACAGTGCTTTATAAGATTTTCATTCTTAATGTAATTTCTTAGTAATTCTTCTGGATTCATTTTGATGGAACTTTATGTGTTTATTATTTGTATAATATGTTATAAATTACATAAAAGTAATATGGCTCTTTTTTAAAATTAAATAATTATGAAAGGAAACAAAATGGCAAAAAAAATTCTAATTTGTGTTTTTTTAATCACTACAATCTTCTTGTTGAACAGTAGTTCATATTCTCAAACACTTTATTTCTGTGAAGGGGTTGATAAAAGAGGAAATCCAATTAATGAAAGCCAGACATTTTACATACCAAGTGGCGGTGGTTATTTATATTTTTTAGTCCATGTTCCTTATGAAATAGGATGCAATAAGGTCTATTATGATATTTATGAAGTCGATGATTATTATAATGAAACTTATAATACAACCATCACACAAGATGATATGAGACCAAGTTGGACCTGGTTCTGGAAAAAGGTTACTTTTTATTATCCGGGGTATTATCATATTTATGTAAGAGATTGTAATGGATACAACTTAACATCTTCATATCTTGATATTTATTATAAGTAATTAGAACTAAAACCGGATATTTAAAGTATTTTTTTGATTTGCTTTATATCCGGTTTTATTATTCCTCTATCTGTTATTAATGCAGTTACAAGGCGGGAAGGTGTTATATCAAATCCAAAATTTTTAGCTTTACTTTTTGGGGAAGAGATTAATATTTTTTTAATTCCATTATAATAACCTGTTATATATTTTACCTCGTCTTCTTCCCTTTCTTCAATGGGAATTTCATTTAATGCATCTTTAATTTTTATATCGAGTGAACTAACTGGTAAAGCGACATAAAAGGGGATTTTATTATCATAAGCTGCAAGCGCTGTTTTGTATGTCCCTATTTTATTACAAACATCACCCTTTATAGTTGTTCTATCAGATCCTACAATTACTAAATCTACCAAACCTTTCTGTATAATAAAGCCACCTGCATTATCTGTTATAATGGTATGTGGTATGTTATTATGAAAAAGTTCCCATGCAGTAAGTTTAGCTCCTTGATTTCTTGGTCTTGTTTCTTCTACCCATACATGCATTTTAATCCCTTTTTCTTTTGCAAAATATATCGGTGCAAGAGCTGTTCCATAGTCAATGCATGCAAGCCATCCAGCATTACAATGAGTTAATATATTTATTTGTTTATACTTTTTTCTTTTATATAAATCTTCTATTATTTTTAACCCGTATTGTCCTATCTTATAACTTGCCAATTCTTCTTCTTTAGAAATTGAGATAGCATTTTTTAGAACAGCTTCTAACTTTTTATCTGGCTCTTGTTCTGAATTATAAGCTACTAATGATCTGTTGATAGCATATTTAAGATTAATGGCGGTAGGTCTCGTCTTTAGAATTTTTTCTGATTTCTTTATTACATAATTATCTAATTTTCTACCTGAGTAAGCTTTCTTTATTCCTTCTTTTACTGAAAGATAAACCCCAAATGCGGCAGCAACACCTATGATTGGAGCTCCCCTTAATGTCATTTTTTTTATAGCATTTGCGATATCATCAGATGATTTTAAAGAAATTATTCTAAATTTGAATGGTATTAAATTCTGGTCAACTGTTTTTATTTTTCCACTTCCATCAAGCCAGATTGTTTTATAACTTTTCCCGTTAACAAGCATGAATTAATTCTTTTGGTATTTATTCCGTTGCTTTTCTATTATTTCTCTTAGATTTTTTGGATATGCTTGTACATTAAATCCATAATTGAGCTGTTCTTCCATTCTGCACGACCATACAAGTTTTCCATTCCAGATTGTTATGTCCGGACATCCGTCACACATATTTTGCCTACCATCTTCAAGAATATCTATTGGTTGAATTATCATAATTGATTGCGAGTATAATTTACGGAATAAGTTGAGTGGGTTACGATAATATTTAAAGAATATTTTCCTGAGTCTTTTATCAAATGCACCTAATAATAATAATGAACGTCCTTTTGCCTGGGTTTTCGGTCTTGCATAAGCAAGATATCTTCCTGTAAATAAATGATGAAAAGTTTGTATTATTTCTATTCCTTTACATCCTAAATAACCATATCTTCTTTTTTTATTTGCTAGTTTAACTGATAGTAACCATTTAAAAGATTCAGGGTCACTGGTTCCGTTTAAGTAAGCGCAACTGTCAAATTCTGGATCTTCCTTTTTAATTAATTCGTATATCTCTTCCGCTTTAATGTCAACTACATTTTCAGGTTGAATATTATAGACTAATTCATTTGAGTTGATTTCAACAGGACCGATATAAAAATCAAAAAGATTATTATTTGCCATTCTATATAAAATAAAAACCATTACTTGTACTATATCAATATTTTGCTCAGCCCATTTTACCATACCAGGTATATATTGCATTGTATCTCTATAAACTGTGGAATTAAACGAACAGGATATATCACCAACTTCACTTAACATTTTTGCAAAATGATATCTTAGTTCATTCAATTGGAGTTCGTTTGCATCTTTCCATCCGGGACGCCCTTGCTTGCTATCTATGTGGAAAGTAAAACCGAAAACTCCTGCTTTCTTAAGTTCCTTCAGAAAATCTTTCGTGAGAATATGACCATTAGTATTTATTATTGGCTTTAAACCGTAATTTTTAATTTCTTTCACTATATCTATTATATTGGGATGTAATAGTGGTTCTCCACCCGCTATGGAAATACCATCTGTTCTTCTGTATTGATTTAATAATCTGATTTCTTCTTTTATCTCTTCTAATGGTTTGTGACCATCCATTTCGTTTTTTCTATAACAGCCGAGGCAAGCAAGATTGCATTTTGATGTTGGCTCTAACCATGTAATTGAGTTGTCTGTTAAGTTCCAGGGCAATCTATAATAATTCTGATGATTTAACTTAATCATAACTCTTTCTTTTGTTTTTAAACTTTGTTTTAAATATATAATTAAAATCTCTTTTAAGCAATTATTAAATAAATACTTTTATTTATATTAAATTTATGTTAAATTTAATTTATATTCAAGAGGACCTTTTATGGAGAGTGATTTTACATTTGAAAAATTAAAAGAATATTTTAATAAGAAAGCACATATTGGGAAAGAACATTTGTTTCAAAGAGAAGAGGTAATTCAACCTTTTATAACTATTTCAAGAGAGACCGGAGCTAGAGGGATTACGATTGGGGAGAAATTGGTCTCTTACCTGAATGAATATGATACGGATAGAAAGAGCAATTGGATTCTTTTTGATAAAAATTTGTTAGAAAAAGTTAGTGAAGATCATAAATTGTCTTCAGAAATAATCAATCTGATACCAGAAAAAAAAATTCCTGAAATGCAAGGAATAATTGAACAATTCTTTGGCTTACATCCTTCTATGACAAGAATTAATCAGAAAGTAAGTGAAACAATAATTAGACTTGCAACTATGGGCTGCGTTGTAATTATTGGAAGAGGTGCAAATATTATAACAAGAAAATTGAAGAAAGGTTTGCATATTCGGCTTATTTCATCGCTCGAAAAAAAGGTTGAAAATATAATGAATATATTTAATATCGATAGAAATAATGCAATAAAATTTATTAAAAAAGAGGATAAGGATAGAACAGATTATATTAAAAAAAATTTTAATAAAGATATAAATGATCCGCATTTATATTCTATGGTATTAAATCTTTCCATCCTTAATATTGATGATGTAGTCCGAATGATTGCAGAGCAGGCAATAAAAATGCGAAGTTATAGTTAAATAACTATAAATCAATCACTTAATAATATATTAGAATAAAATATAAGGGGGTTGAATGAAATAAAAATAAAAAAATTCTAAATTTATTTTTTTTCAGAAAAAGTATTAAAAAATACCTATAAAATTTGAACAATAATAAGTATATTTTGATATAATTTTTGCTTAAAATAAGTTATTAATGTGACATTATGCAACGATGAAAAATTAAGGATAATAAATAAGAAAAATCAAATAAACTTCTGCTTATATTATCCATTCATTTTAAAAAAATCAATAAAAATTTAATAGTGCAATATGTATAATTTTATCTCATTAAATGTTAAATGTCCTTTATGCGGAGAATCTTTAATGGATTACGAAAATTTGGTTGACAATCAACCAAGTATAAAACTAAAAATAAAGATTTATGATAATATTGGTATTATAAGGTTAAGTTCTATTTATGGTAGTTACAATTATATTTGTGATTTTGAAATAGAAAAGGATTCAGTAGCAAAATTTTTCTGTCCCCATTGTAACAAAATTCTAAATACTGATGAGAAGTGTGGTGTTTGTAGCGCTTCTATGGTACCTCTTATATTGGATATAGGTGGGAAAGTAGCAATTTGTTCGAGAGCAGGATGTAAAAATCATCTCGTCGAATTTGAAGATTTATCACAGGCATTAACAAAACTATATCAGGAATATGGTTATCAGGTGAAAAATGTTGAACAGGAAATCTTAACACCAAAAGAAGAAAAAACAGTTAAAGAAGAAGTTGATGAGGACAAGGAAATAATTGAAACAGGTACCTATCTTAATGCTTATTGTCCCTATTGCAAACATAGTTTGAATGAAGAAGATATGTTGAAACTGAAAATAATTAATGAAAGAAATGAAGAAGGTTATGTGTTTTTAAGTCCTTATTTAAATGTTTTCTCTTCAAAATCAACAATCTTTTTACAGGAAGATAAAGTTGTAAATGATGTTAAATGTCCGCATTGTGAAGAAAGTTTAATATTAAAGGAAAAGAAATGTGAAATTTGTAATTCACCTGTGGCTGTTATATCTATTAGTGCCCGTACTAAGTTAATAGACTTTTATATTTGTTCAAAGAAAGGTTGTAGATGGCATGGATTGAGTGAAGATGATATAAATGAGATAAAATTAGAAGATAGTATGGAATGGTAATTTATAAAATTTAATTAGAAATACTTATGTTTCAGATAGTAAGAAAGCAGGAAATGGCTAAGGGGTCAATAATTAGATTTGACATTCATGCCCCTAAAATTGCTCAAAAAGCGAAAGCAGGACAATTCGTTATATTAAGAGTAAACGAGTTTGGAGAAAGAATTCCTATGACTATTGCTGATAAAGATGCTTTCTCTGGTACAATTACTATTATTTTTCAGGTAGTGGGTAAAACAACAGCTCTTATGAGGTCTTTGAAAGAGGGTGAATTAATTCGTGATGTTGTCGGTCCTTTGGGAAGACCCGCAGAAGTTTCCAAGATTGGTACTGTTATTATGGTCGGAGGTGGTACTGGAATTGCAATTCTTCATCATGTTGCTAAAGCATTTAAAGAAGCGGATAATTTTGTAATTGGAATAATAGGTGCGAGAGAAAAAGATTTAATTATTCTGGAGAGAGAAATGCAATCAATTTGTGATGAATTAGTTGTTACGACTGATGATGGAAGTTGGGGTGTAAGGGGCTTTGTAACACAACCACTTGAGAAATACCTTGAAGAAAGATATGACATTAAACTTGTTTATGCGATTGGACCTATTGTTATGATGAAAAATGTTTGCAAACTGACCAAAAAATATAACATTCCAACAATGGTTTCTTTAAATCCCATTATGATTGATGGTACCGGAATGTGTGGAGGTTGCAGAGTTACTATTGGAAATGAAATTAAATTCTGCTGTGTAGATGGTCCGGATTTTAATGGTCATGAAGTAGATTTTGATGAACTTGAGAAGCGAAATTCTCTTTATTTGAAGGAAGAGAAAGATTCACTTTTATATTCAATTAGGTAAAAATTAAAAGATATTTTTCATGGTACATCAAGATGTTAAATATTTAAAATTTAAAACATATCTTAATACTTATTGCCCACACTGTAAAAATACATTCAATTGGGAAAGGAAAGAAGAAAAATATTTAGTTTTTAAAGCGAAATATAAAGGAGAATTAATTGATTTAAAATTAAGTCCATATCTGGATGTATTTGAGGTTGTCTCATCAAAACCAATTGCAGAAGGTGATATTCTTGATGATTTAATTTGCCCAAAATGTAAAAAATCTTTAATTGTTGATAATATTAAATGTGCTGAATGTGGCTCTGCTGCAGCGGAGATGATTATTACAGCATTTTCTAAGCTTATTCCTTTCTTCATTTGTATGAAATGCGGATGTCCCTGGCATGGATTAACAAAAGCGGATGAAAATAAAATTAAGCTTAAAATTCCACGTCAGGAGATGCCAGAACAAGACCAAAAGTTGAGAGTAACAAATTATCAGGAAGTTCCTTATGGCTATACTTCAGAATTAGCGGAACTTGAAGCTGGTAGATGTTTACAATGTAAAGAACCTAAATGTGTAGATGGATGTCCGGTTAATATTAATATCCCTGAATTTATTAGATTAACTTCTGAAGGTAAATATGATGAAGCAGTTAAAAAGATAAAAGAAAGAAATATTTTACCGGCTATTTGCGGAAGAGTTTGTCCACAAGAATCACAGTGTGAAGCAAAATGTATACTTGGTTTGAGAGACAGACCTGTTGCAATAGGAAATTTAGAAAGATTTCTTGCAGATTATGAACGAAGAATGGAACTCGTCAAAATTCCTGAAATAAAAAAGAGAATAAATAAAAGAATTGCTGTTGTTGGTAGTGGTCCTGCAGGTTTAACAGTCGCAGCAGACTTACAGCAACTTGGTTATTCAGTTACTATATTTGAGGCATTACATGAACCCGGTGGAGTTTTAGTTTATGGTATTCCTGAATTCAGATTACCAAAGGCAATAGTTCATGCGGAAATTGATTATTTAAAACAACTTGGGGTTAAAATTGAATTAAATTGTGTGGTTGGAAAAACTGTTACAGTTCAGGAATTAAGAGAAAATTTTGATGCTGTTTTTATTGGAGTTGGAGCCGGACTGCCAGTATTTATGAATATAGAAGGCGAAAATCTTGGTAATATTTTCTCCGCCAATGAATATCTTACAAGAATGAATTTAATGAAGGCATATCGATTTCCTGAATATGATACACCTAAACCCCGTGGTAATAAAGTTGTGGTTATTGGTGGTGGAAATGTTGCAATGGATTCAGCCAGAACAGCTATAAGAACAGGTGCTTCAGAAGTAACAATAGTTTACCGAAGGTCAAGAGCAGAATTACCCGCAAGGATTGAAGAAGTCAGACATGCAGAAGAAGAAGGAATAAAATTTATGCTACTAACAAATCCGGTAAAGTATATTGGGAATGACCAAATGATGGTTAAAGGAATGGAATGCATAAGAATGAAATTAGGAGAACCCGATAGTTCCGGAAGAAGAAGACCGATACCGATTGAAGGTTCAAATTTTGTGATTGATTGTGACCTTGTCGTAGTAGCAATAGGAACTACCTCAAATCCATTAATATTTCAGAATTTTCCCGAATTGAAAAGAAATAAATGGGGATATATTGAGGTCAATCCTGAGACAAATGAGACTTCTGTAGAAAATGTTTATGCAGGTGGCGATATTGTAACGGGCTCCGCAACAGTTATACAGGCAATGGGAGCTGGAAGAATAGCGGCAAATGCAATTCATAAAAAGTTGAGTGGGGAAGATAACTCAATACAGAATGAAATAAAAAATGAAATAGAAAAAGTTACTGAACCTGTTACAGTGAATAATGATAATAATAAGTCATAAATATTTATTTTTAACAAACAAAAATTTATTTCTATGAGAATAGAACGGTTTTGTAAAATTGAGGAGAAAGAAGCATTAACACAGGATGTAAATTTAAATTTAATCGAACCATTAATTAAAAAATATAAGTACAAAAAAGGTAATTTAATTCCCTTACTTCAAGGTGTGCAAAATATTTACGGATACATTCCTGAACAAGCTTTTTATGAAATTTCAAAACAGACAGGTTTAAAATTAAATGATTTATATGGTGTGGCTACTTTTTACGCACAATTTAGACTGAAACCTGTCGGGAAAAATATTGTTAGAATTTGTCACGGCACTGCTTGTCATGTTCAAAATGCATCTAAAGTAACTGAAGATTTATTGAATTTTCTTGAGATTAAAGATGGCGAAACTACACCTGATGGTATTTTTACTGTTGAAAGTGTAGCATGCCTTGGTTGTTGTTCTTTAGCACCTGTTATGATGATTGGTGATGAAACTTATGGTAAATTAAACGGAAAGAAAGCTGTCGATATTGTAAAAGAAATTAGAAGAAAAGAGGTTCTTAAATCAAAAAAAATAGAAGAACCTTCCACCAATTAATTATTTATATAATTATAATTTTTTCTAAATGGATAAAATACAAGTTATTGTAGGATTAGGGAGTTGTGGTATTGCTGCTGGTGCAGCTAAGGTTTATAATGAAATTGAAAAGATAAAAGAAGCAGATAATCTTGATTTTGTTTTGAAGAAAACAAGTTGTATTGGTATGTGCTTTAAAGAACCTTTAGTTGAGATAAAAGACGATACAGGTTCTTATCTTTATGGGGAAGTCGATACTAAAAAGATAGATGCAATTTTAGAAAGTCACATTATAAAATCTATTCCCTTAAAAGATTATCTGGTTTATTCAGATGTAATTGAAACTCCTGATAGTAAATACTTTAAAGGGCAGGTAAAAATTGCGTTAAGAAATTGTGGATACATAGACCCTGAATCGATTGAGGAATATGAAGCTCGGAAGGGATATCAGGCAATAAAAAAAATTGCAGAAGAAAAGATTAGTTGCCAGGATGTTATTAAAATAGTAATTGATTCAGGATTGAGAGGAAGAGGGGGGGGCGGATTTCCGACAGGATTAAAGTGGAAATTTGCAAATAGTTCTCCCGGAACAGAAAAATATGTTATTTGTAATGCTGATGAAGGAGATCCGGGTGCATTTATGGATAGGTCTGTTTTAGAGGGAGACCCGCATTCTGTTCTTGAAGGAATGATAATTGCAGCATATTCAATAGGAGCAAATCAAGGGGTGATTTATTGCCGTGCCGAGTATCCATTAGCTGTAAAAAGATTAAATAAAGCAATTGAGCAGGCAAGACAGAAAGGTTATCTTGGTAAAGATATATTTGGTATAGAAGGCTTTGATTTTGATATATATGTAAAAGAAGGTGCAGGTGCTTTTGTTTGTGGTGAAGAAACCGCCCTTATAGCCTCTGTGGAAGGTGAAAGAGGAATGCCGAGAAGAAGACCACCATTTCCTGCTGTTTCTGGTTTATGGCGAAAACCTACAAATATAAATAATGTAGAAACTTATGCAAATATTCCCTGGATTATTTTGAATGGTGCAGCAGAATTTTCTAAATACGGCACTGAAAAAAGTAAAGGTACAAAAGTTTTTGCACTTACCGGAAAAATTAAAAATGGTGGCTTGGTTGAAGTTCCGATGGGAATTACTATTAGGGAAATTATTTACAATCTTGGTGGTGGAATTATTGGTGATAAAAAATTTAAAGCAGTACAATTAGGTGGACCTTCTGGTGGCTGTATTCCTGAATACTTATCTGATACAATTGTTGATTATGATTCTGTTAATGCTACTGGGGCTATTATGGGCTCTGGTGGTATGGTAGTTATGGATGAGACAACTTGTATGGTTGATGTTGCAAGATTTTTTCTTGATTTTACTCAAAAAGAATCTTGTGGTAAATGTACTTTCTGTAGGATAGGAACGAAGAGAATGCTTGAAATTTTAACAAGGATTACAGAAGGAGAAGGTAAAGAGGGTGACATTGAAAAATTAGAAACTTTAGCAAATCAGATAAGAGAGAGTTCTCTCTGTGGATTAGGACAGACTGCTCCAAATCCTGTCTTAACTACGATTAAGTATTTCAGAGATGAATATGAAGCTCATATTAGAGATAAAAAATGCCCGGCATTATATTGTAAGAAATTGTTAACATACGAAGTAATACCTGAAAAATGTGTAGGATGTTTTGTATGTAAGAGAGGTTGTCCTGTAAATGCAATAGAAGGAGAAAAGAAACAAGTACATTTTATAAAGCAGGAACTTTGTATTAAATGCGGTGACTGCTATTCTAAATGTAAATTTGATGCAATAAAAGTTTTTTAATTTTTGAGAAAAAATATTTGTAATGGAAAAATTAAATGTAATTTTAAACGGAAAGATTGTAAAAGGAATTAAAGGAGAAACAATTCTTCAATTAGCATTAAGAAATGGTATTCATATTCCTACATTATGTAATGATGATAGATTAGAACCATATTCTTCTTGCTACCTTTGCGTTGTGGAAGTTGAAGGTATGAGAGGGCTTCAGCCAGCATGTTCAACTAAGATTGCAGAGGGGATGAAAATAGTAACTAATAGCGAAAAAGTTATTAAATCCCGTAAGGCTGCTTTAGAGCTACTATTAAGTAACCATTACGCTGATTGCGTTGCACCCTGTAAATTAACCTGTCCCGCTGGAGTTGATGTACAGGGATATATTGCATTGATTAATAAAGGCTTATATAGCGAAGCCGTTAGATTGATAAAAGAGACTAATCCCTTACCAGCAATTTGTGGTAGAGTGTGTGTAAGACCTTGCGAAGTTGCTTGTAGAAGAAATTTAATCGAAGGTGTAGGAGTTGGAATTGATTATCTTAAAAGATATGCAACAGATAAAGATTTTGAAAGTGGCAATGATTACATACCGGAAATTAAGCCTGCAACAAACAAAAAAGTTTGTATTATAGGTGCTGGTCCTGGTGGTCTTACCTCTGCATATTATCTTGCATTGGAAGGGCATTCGGTTGAGATTTTTGAAGCCAATCCTTTCCCCGGTGGTATGCTTAGATATGGAATACCACCATACAGATTACCCAACGATGTGATTGATAAGGAAGTTGAAAATATTTGTAAACTTGGTGTAAAAATTCATTATGAAAAAAGATTAGGTAAAAATTTAAGCTTTAAAGAAATTAAAGATAAATATGATGCTTTCATTCTTGCTATAGGTTCACAATCAGGAACGAGAATTGGATGTGAAAATGATAATGCTGAAAATGTATTTCCAGGAATAGATTTTTTAAGAAATATGGAATTGACAGGACAGAGGTATGATTTCACTGGTAAAAAAGTTGCCGTAATCGGTGGTGGAAATACTGCTATGGATTGTTGCCGTACTGCAATGAGATGCGGAGCTGAAAAGGTTTATATCATTTATCGTAGAACAGAGAATGAAATGCCGGCTAACAAAATAGAGATACACGAATCAAAACTTGAAGGTGTAGAATATTTGTTTTTAACTGCTCCAGCCAAAATAAATCTTGATGAATCAGGTAAAGTAAAATCATTAACCTGTTATAAAATGAAACTTGGTGAACCCGATTCGTCAGGTAGAAGAAGACCAATAAAAGTTGATGGGTCTGAATTCGATATAGAACTTGATTATATTTTAGCAGCAATTGGCCAAAAAACAAATGTTGATTTTATTAATGATATCAATGATAATTCTGAGGAAAAATTAATTATCAATAAATGGGGAGATATTGAAGCAGATAAGACCACTCTGAGAACCTCGATAAAAAATATTTTTGCAGCTGGCGATTCAGTAACAGGTCCTGCAACATTAATTGAAGCAATCGCACAGGGTAGGAAAGCGGCTTACAGTTGCCATCAATATTTGTCAGGTGAAGAAGTTTCAGGAGAAAAATTTGAGTTTATAAGTAGAAAGGATAATTTCAGAAAACAACTACCAGAAGAATATAAGGACAGATATAAATATCAGGAAAGAGAGGAAATGCCAACTTTACCTCCGAAGGAGCGTAAAAACTTTAATGAAGTGGAATTAGGATACACTGATGAGATGGCTTTCAGAGAAACCCAAAGGTGTCTTGAATGTGGTTGTTCTGAATATTTTACCTGTGACCTGAAAAAATATTCAACAGAATATAAAGCCGAGCAATATAAGCTCGGAGGTGAATTTAAAACTTATGAAATTGACTTCCGACATCCTTATATAGAAATTGATAATAATAAATGTATTTTATGCTCGAGGTGTATTAGAATATGTAAAGAAGTGGTTGGTGCAAATGCTTTAGGTCTTGTAAATAGAGGATTTGATACTTATGTAGCACCAAGTATGAATAAAAAACTAATAGACACTGATTGTGAATCATGTGGCTTATGTATTTCTACCTGTCCAACAGGTGCAATTACTGAAAATGTTAAATTCAAACCTGGTCCGGTAAAGTTAGCAGATTACGAAACAGTTTGCAATTACTGTTCTGTTGGTTGTGAAATAAAGTTACACCACATAAATGGTTATTATATGAAAGTGACCGGAACTCCGGGGGTTGTTAATAAAGATACAAATATTTGTAGATATCCTAAATTTGGATACCATTACTTAAATGATAAGACCAGAATATTAAAACCTTTATATAAACACAGAGGTGAATTCAAGGAAATTGATTTTGAAACAGCATATAAGATTATTTATGATAAAATTAAATCTGTTTCCCCTGATGAAAATGCATTTTTTGCAGGTGCAAGACTTTCGAATGAAGAATTATATTTAATTCAAAAATTTGCGAGAGCAGCAGTTAAAACAAATAATATAAGTAGTTTTCATTATTTAAACAGAGGAGATGGTTATTATTTTGATAATTATAAAAATGTACCCTTTGATCAAATCCAGGGGGCAGAAAGAATATATTTAATAGGTTCTGAAATTAATTATGAAAATCCTGTAATTAGTTATTTAATAAATAATGCTCGTTTAAAAAATAATGCTAAATTAGAAGTTGTTACCACTAATGAAAAGAGTTCTTTGTTGAAACGAGCTGATAAAGTATTAATAGTTAAATCTTATTATTATTTTATAAAAGCAGTTATTCATTATTTATTAAGTCATAATCGGGAAAACAGAATTTATATAAATGACCATACCGAAGGATTTGATGATTATAAAAGATTACTTTTGTTTGAAGATTATAATATGCTATTGAAGAACTCAGGTGTGTTTTTCGAAAAAAGACTGATGGAATTTGCAGATAATTATAATTTTGAACAGAAAGCGATAATTATTTTCTCCGAGAAACACTTATCTTCAAATGCTGTGAAAGAATTATATAACTTAGCAGCAATAACCGGTAAATTAGGAAAAATTTCAAGTGGTTTAATATCACTTAAAGAAAAAAATAATTCACAGGGATTGTTTGATATGGGTATCACACCTGCTTACGGAGTAGGAGGATATGATATCATTAATGATGAAGAGTTTATTCAAAAAATTAAAAAAGTATGGAATATATCTCAAATACCTGTAATAGTAAATAGTGATTTATTTGATTTTATTATAAAAGGTAATGTATCCAATATGTTTATCTTTGGAGAAGACCCTGTTGGATGTGCTGTTGAGAAAAATAAGATTCTTGAATTGTTTGAAAAAACTAAATTTAAAGTTGTTCAGGATTATTTTATGACCGAAACAGCTGAATTAGCTGATTTGGTTTTACCTGCTTCACTACCTCAGGAAAGTGGAGGCAGTTATACTAATACGCAGAAATATATTCTTCATTTTGATAGGGAAATTGACCCGTTTATTGAAAGAAGAACATTTGAGCAATTTATTGATTTAATGAAACTTTTTGGAGTAAAAAATAAATTGGATTTAACAAATAATATAACAATAGAAATAGCATCACTATTACCTGAAAAGCGTGATGAAGTTAAGTTAATTTTAGAACATACAGAAGAAGATAATTATAATAGGTTATTTAATTATGGATGCGATAATTTAGTAAAAAGATTTGAAGAAGAATTTTATAAATTAACAAATATTAAAATAAATTAATTATTTAAAAATGGCAGATTTTAAAAATATTAATGATATCCTTGATTTCGCTATCAAGAGAGAACAGGAAGCTGTAGATTTTTATACAAATTTAAGTAGTAAAGCACGAAATGAGGAAATGAAAGAGGTCTTTAAGGAGTTTGCAATGGAGGAGGTTAAGCATAAAGCAAGGCTACAAAAGATTAAAGACGAAGGAATTTTTGAGATTTCAGAAGAAAAAGTTCTGGATTTAAAAATATCCGATTATACCGATAATGTTACCCCAAGCCCTGAATTGAGTTACGAGGAAGCATTGAGACTTGCGATGAACAAAGAGAAAGCTGCATATAAATTGTATATGAAGTTATCTACAAAAACAGATAACCAAAACCTAAAAGAGGTATTTTTATCACTTGCACAAGAAGAGTCAAAACATAAGCTGAGATTTGAAATAGAATACGATGAGTATGTTTTAAGAGAAAATTAATTTTTGAAGGCGTTACATACTTATAAATATTTTTTTTATAAGAAATTTGTTAAACTTTTTTATTTATACTTTCTATCGAATTATTTTAATAAAAAGTTTTTTTCTATATTAAGGAATTTTAATATATTTATTTTTCTGGTTATTTATTTAATTTTAAACAGGGGATTAGTTTATAAAACTGTTTAATGCTTGTGGATTTTATAATGTGAATGGATATGTTTATGTGTTGAACCATCGTGAATATGTGAGTGCTTATGAATTAAATTGACTTTCATTAATAATTCTTCATTCTCCAGTATTTCTTCAGCTTTTCCGATGGTTTCAATTTTATGTTGTTCATTCATTACACACAATTGCGGTTTTAAATCATCGATTAAACCTAAATCATGTGTTGTTATTATTATTGACTTTCCAATATTATGTAATTCAAGTAATATTTCTACCATTAAACCCTGTGCTTTTGGGTCAAGGTCAGAAGTAGGTTCATCTAATAAAATAACATCAGGATTAAGAGTTAAAACCGAAGCAATTGCAACCTTTTTCTTTTCCCCACCAGAGAGCGCAGATACGGACCTGTTAAGTAAATCAGTAATATTGAGCAATTCTGCTGTTTGATTTACCCGTTCAATAATTTCTTTTTCAAAAAATAGTTTTAGTTGAATTAGCGAAAAGGATAATTCTGAAAATACATCTGAACAAAATAGTTGAACATCTGGATCCTGAAATACAAGAGCATTAGTTGAACGAAATTTTTCAACAAATTCTTTATCCCTGAATTTTTCTTCACTTAACTTTTCGCCGTTATATATAATTTCTCCTTTATTGGGAAATATTAAACCATTTAAAATATACATTAAAGTGGATTTCCCACAGCCGTTAGCACCAATTATGGCAAAGACCGAATTTTTTTTTATTCGTAATGATATATCATCTAATGCAATTATATTATTGGGATATGTATATGATATGTTTTTTAATTCATATAGATTTATATCTTTACTCATATATTGTAAATCCCCCTGCTCTTCATTGCTAAGGTAATATTATTAAATTTACTTTTTGTTTTTTTATAAAGCAGAAATGCTTTTGTGCCTGTAATTTTATAAAGAAGTGAATTATCTGGTTCAGTAAATAATCTGCTTTTTAAAGAAAAATAATATTCAAGAACACTTCTTGAAAATGATATAATATATTTTTGAGTTATTAATAATATAAATCGTACAGATGATGGTATGAAAATTATTTTTAATGAATCAATAAATTTTTCAATTGGTTCGCTTTGTATAATTAAAATTGATGAACATATAGAATTAAAAACCCGTAAAGTTATTAGAATTGTTACACTTAAACCCTCTTTGGAAATAAAAATATTTTCGGGCAGTTCATATATCCAGAATTTGTATTCTTTATTCAGATGAATTAAATTAATTATTGGTTCACCATTTATTATAAAATTAAAAGAAGCAGGAAAGGAAAGTAAAAATCCTAAGAAAAATGTCGGGTATAGAATTTTCTTTATGTAGCCCTTTGTAAAATTTTTATTACTGTTTTGTATTATTAGTATTGCGGAAAGAAAAATTAAAATTATTGTAATAGTTAATTGATATACAATTGAATTCAAAAACGATATTAATAAAAGTATAAATATTAAAAATAATAATTTAATTTTTATATTTACTTTATTTAAATAATTATTACTATTAGAATAAGAAGCATTATCAAAATATGTATTAAGAATTTCTGAAACTTTAATTAATCCTTTATCTGCAAACTTTAATTTAAACTTTTTCCCCTTTTTAGGTTTAAGGGTCGTCTTAATTTTATAGTTTGGAGTCTGTTCATTATTTGAAACAGCTGAAGCAGAATTACCACTATATAAAAACTCAGGGAGTTTTACTGACATATTTGTATAATTTTAAGATCAAAATAACTATTATGTAAATTATTGCTGAACCAATTATTGCCGATATAATATAGGATATAATTTGTAAACTCAATGGTAAATTTTCTCCCAGTACATTTGTGTAATCAGTAAATATTGATTGCCAGAAATTCGATAATTTTTCCATTCCTCTGGGAATAAAGCCAATCAACTTATCTATTGTTTCTGTGTCCCATTCTCCCCATGCATCACCTCCTTTAAATAAGACAGGTAATATTATTCCAAGTGGACTTAATAATGCAAGGAGTAATAACCAAAGGAGTAATTTTTTCTGGAATTTATTCATTTTTCATAAACTGAAATTACTTTTTAGACCATAAATAGATTCGGGTTCGTATTTTAAGAAATAACTAACAACAGCCATAGTAATTAATCCTTCAACAACTGAGAAAATAAACAAATGTTCAAGAGCCATAACAGGTATCGCAATACTTAATGGATATGGAGCATATAAAGGTAATCCATCTTCCCCTTTTGCAATAATTGGCTGGATTCCTAATTCAAAAGCAGTTGCTAATGCTGCTATCAGTAAACCGATATATCCGGCAGCAAATGAACTTATATTTATTCGGGTTTTTGATTTTGATGTTCCGTTAATAAGTTTAAAGATAAAATAAGATGTGAAAGGCATTATTACAGCCATGTTTAAGCAATTTGCTGCAAGAGCAGTTATTCCTCCGTCTCCAAATAAAAGTGCTTGTATCACAAGAACTATACTAATAGAGATAACTGCTACCCATGGTCCTAAAATAATAGCGATTAGTCCTGCTCCAACAGCATGTCCGGTGGTACCGCCGGGTATTGGTATATTGAAAAGCATTATCAGAAATGAGAATACTGAACTCATAGCAATGTAAGGAACATAATTTGAAGTAAGGACATTTTTAACTTTTTTCAAAGCCATTCCCCAAAAAGGTACCATTATTCCATATATAGGTATATATGTCTGAGGACTTAAGTATCCATCCGGAATATGCATAATTATTAGTTTAAAAAAAACCCGGATTTAATTCTCCGGGTTTTGTTCTTAATGAATTCTAAAATGTTTTATCTTCCTATTTCATCAAGTCTGAGTTTCTTAGCCATTAATTCTTCTTTTGTCTCTTTATGCTCTTCGTCCATAACTATTGCTTCTGTTGGACAAGCAGGAATGCATTGTGGTTCATCATAGAAACCAACGCATTCTGTGCATTTGTCCGGAACAATATAGGTATGGTCATTCGAAAGTGCATCATGTTCTTCGCCTCCAAGAACCCAAGGAACTCCTGCCTCATATATTGCATTGTTTGGGCATTCAGCTTCACAGGCTCCACAGGCGATGCATTCATCTGTTATCTTTACTGCCACGGTTTTCTATCTCCTTAATTTTTTTGTTAATGATGATTACATACAATAATAAAAATATTTTGTTTAAAATTGAATACCAAAATTTAGTTGTTTTTATTAAAAATTTAATAAAATTTTATTTTATTAACATATTGTATTTGTGACATTTATTCCCCTCAACTTTAAAAAGATATATGTCTATTATTATGAAAGTATAAATTTGATCAATTGATTTTTTGTATGTGTGTTTTTTACTTCAATATATGAGGTATTACCGTTTGTTCTTGCTAACCAATTTGATATTACTTTTATCTCATCTAATTCTGCCTGAGTGTATTTATGTTTTACATATTTATTAACAGAGAAATACAAGTAATCAATATTATCATACAATTCCTGAATGAAATTAGTTTGGTCAATTTCGTCTCCTTTCCTCAAAACCACTGTATTAATCAACTTTCCATTTTGTATAAAAAAGACTTCCCGACTGTTTCCATTATCACATTTTATAATTAATTTTTTGTCATTTATAGCAGAAGTTATTACTTTCTGATTCGACATAACCTTCATTAAGTCTGACAATCTATCCCTTATAAATGCTGCTTTTTCAAAATTCAATGTTGACGAATGTTTTTGCATTTCTTTCATTAAGTAGTATTGCGCAGAGTTTACATTTGTTTCGGTAAGATATTTATGAACTTTCATTACTTCTTTTCGATATTCTTCTTTAGAAATATATCCTGCACAGGGGGCTTTACATTTATTAATGTCATAATACATACAAGTAGATGAACTTTTAAATCTGTTTATTCTTTTGTTTTCACATTTTCTAAGTTTAAATTTATCGTATATTTCTTTAAGTAAAGTTCTGACAGTTGATGCTTTGGAAAATGGTCCGTAATAATATGCACCATCATTTTCAATTTCATATACACTTTCAATTCTTGGATAATTGTTCTGAATATCTATTTTTATAAAAGGATGATATCTATATCTTTTAATAGCAGTGTTGAATCTTGGTTTGTATTGTTTAATAAGTTTTGATTCAAGAATTAATGCTGATAGTTCTGAATTAGTTACTGTAAATTCAAGTTTTCTAATGTTGAAAAGTAACCTTCTGATTTTTGGTGGTAATTCTGAATTGTGATGAAAATATGATGATATCCTTTCTTTTAAATTCCTTGCCTTTCCTATATAAAGAATTTCTCCCGCTGAGTTCTTCATAAAATAAACCCCGGGTGATTCCGGAATTTCTTTTAAATTAATGTTTATTCGTTTTAGTGGTTGTGGCTGGTTTTCTGCTGTAAAAATTTTTTTATTCTGAAATCTGATTATATCTTCAATGTATTCATATTCCAGTTCTTCCTGAAGAATATTTAAAAAGATAAGTAATATTCTTGCTGTTGTTATTGCGTCATCATAAGCCCTGTGATTTCTTATTTGTTTTAGATTATAATATTTCGCAACACTTGAAAGAGATTTGCTTTTTAATTTCTTAACAAGTCTTCTTGCTATTTTACATGTGCATAATATCTTGGGTTCGAAATGGATTTTCGGATTGTGTCTTTTAAATGATTCTCTTAAAAATTTATAATCAAATAAAACATTGTGGCCACAAAAAATGGTGTTTTGTTCTCCGTTAAAAATGTAATTATAAATTCTGTCGGAAATTTCTCTAAAAGTAGGTTTATTTATTACATCTTCATTTTTTATCCCTGTCATTGCAGTAATAAATGGAGGTATGAATTGTTCAGGATTGACAAGAGTTGAAAAGGTATCGGTTATTTCCCCGTTTTCTATTTTTACTAATGATATTTCTATTATCCTGTTGAGATATGGTGATAAACCGGTTGTTTCAACATCACAAACAATAAACTTACAATCTTGTACTAAAGTTCTTTCTGATTTCATTATTGTTAATATGTGAAAATATAAAAGTTAAAAATCTTATACAATTAAATATATTATTTATTTTCCTGTATATTTTAAGTATAATACTTTATAATTTAATGTCTTGTAAGATTGTAAATAATTAATTTTAATGAATGAATTAAATATTATATTTTGAAAAATAAAATAGTATTAGGTTTATTATTCATTATATTTTTAAGTACATTTCTTTGTTGTGAAAAAGAAACAATTAATAAAAGTAATTCATACTATTTAACGGATTCTACAAAAGATATTGTTAAAAAGGATACATCTAAAATTAAAAAGCGCAAACCACCGCTTGGTAAAATAATAGAATCTTTACCCACCGAAGAAAAAGTAATTGCTTTAACATTTGATGCATGTGAGTATAAGAAACCTTCATATTTTGATTACACAATTCTAAATTTTATTATTAAAGAGAAAATTCCTGTAACAATTTTTGTTTCCGGGAGATTTGCTTTAAGGAATAAAGATGAATTAAGTAAGATTTCTAAATACGAATTCATAGAAATAGAAAATCATAGTTTAAGTCATTTTAATCACTCAGAATTGTTAAATGAAAGTGATTTTGTTAATGAAGTTAAAGAGAATGAAAACATTATCAAGGAAATTACTGGCAAAAAAACAAAATATTTTAGGTTTCCTGGCGGAAATTATGATAATAAATCACTTAATATTTTAAAATCATTAAATTACCCTGTAATCCATTGGTCATTTGTTAGTGGTGATTTTAGTAAAAAAATAACACCACGAAAACTTTATGAAAGAGTTATTAAAAATGTTAAAAGTGGTAGCATTCTGATATTTCATATTAATGGTAGGGGATATAGTACCGGTGAGGCATTACCATTAATTTATAATTTTCTTAAAGAAAATAATTTTAAATTTGTTAAACTTGAAGATATATTTGAATAGTTTTTCCCGATGTATCAAGAAATAAAATTATACATCAACAAATCTTCCTGTCTCATTATCCCGCATCACTTTTCTGTAATCAAATATCTTACCATTCATAGCAATATAAATACCATCTTCTAAGACATTAATTGCGCCTATAGCAACCCCAATATTGAAACTTGCATCTGAGTTTGAAAATCTTTCTGGTCTTAATGCGCCGGTAAGAATAATTACTTTATCTTTTATACCTGATAATTTTTGTGCTGTTTCGATTATTGTATCTGTACCGTGCGTTATTATTATTTTTTTTACATCTGTATTAATACAGGCATCAAGTATTTTTTCTCTATCATCGTCGGTTAAATCAAGGCTATCTTTCTGTAATAATGGTAATATCTCAAAATCAAAAGATGGATTAATATTTTCGAGAATTCGTTGTACCGCAGGTTCTGTTATCTCAAAAGGATATCCTCTTGTTAATAGTGGATAATCTTTATCTATTGTTCCACCAGTTTGAATAAAAAGTATTTTCATTTTAATAAAATTATTTAATACAACATAACAAATTTTTCATTTAACTAACATAAAGAAAAGCAATATATTTTTTCCTGATGTTTTTAATTTTCAGGAATTTATAAATTAAAAGAAATGAATTTAGGATAAAATATAAAACAAATTATTTGTTATTTTCTTATTTCACCAACACCATTCTTTTACTCTCAAAATATGTATCGGTTTTCAGTGAATAGAAATATACTCCGCTTGGGAGAATGTTACCAAAATTATCTTTTCCATCAAAAATAATTGAATAATTTCCGCTTTGAAGTCTTGTGTTTATAAGAGTTTTTACTTCTTTACCTGTTGTATTATAAATTTTTAGAGTTATATATGTTAGTTCAGGAATACTGAATTCTATTTTTGTTGTCGGATTGAATGGGTTCGGGTAGTTTTGTTTTAATAAATATTTCTCTGGTAATGTGTTATTTATGTTTTTTATTCCTATTGAGGGATTAATATTAAATCTGTATATTTTCCCATTAGCTGAATGATGCAAAACATATAGCTCATTATTTTGGTCAATCCCAAAAGATGAGATTAAATAAGGGCTATCTATCAGCAACGAATCTGAAATTACACTACCATTTTGATATCGAAGCATCCATATCCTTCCGGTACAATAATCACCATAAATATATGCACCATTTAATTCAGGTCTTCGGCTTCCTCTGTAAACATAACCACCGGTTATTGAACAATCGCCTTGTGAATGGGAATATACTTTAATTGGCATTGTTTTCCCTGTTGTATCACAACCTACCGGAGGATTGAAACAGCTAAAACCTTCGAGTACTCGCCAGCCATAATTATGTCCTGAATAAATTATATCTATTTCCTCAAAACTACTCTGACCAACATCTGCTGCGTAAATTAATCCCGTGACGACATCCTGAGAAAATTTCCAGGGATTCCTTAAACCATACGCATATATTTCACCTAAACCAGCTGAAGGATTATTATAAAATGGATTTGTCGGAGGTATGACATACTTTGTTGATGGAGTGGAATCATTTATATCTATTCTTAATATTTTTCCTAATAATGTTTGTGTATTTTGAGCATTGTTAAATGGGTCACCAGAAGAACCACCATCACCTGTGGATATATAAAAATACCCATCTAAACCGAACAAGAGAGTCCCTCCGTTATGATTTGAGAAAGGTTGTGTAAAGGTCAGTATAATTGTTTCACTTAAAGAATCTATTTTATTCTGGTTTTGAGAGGATAATTTAAATCTGGATATAATTGTTCTTAATGGATTTGGAGCTGTGTAATTTATATATATATATCCGTTATTTATAAAATTAGGGTGAAATGCAAGCCCTAATAAACCTTCTTCACCGACTGAAGATGAAATTTTATTTGTAATATCCAAAAATATATTTACTTGTCCTGATGTAATATTTGTATCATTCTGAAATACTTTTATTATTCCATTTTGTTCAACAACAAAAATTCTGTTGGTCCCATCAGGACTAAATGTTAGATGAACAGGCTTATTAAAAATTAAATTTGGAAATGCTTCAACTAATTGTATATTAGGATTCTGCGGAAATGTTATATTAAAAGATATTAATATAATAATTGATATAATAAATGTTTTCATAGTTTTTTTCTATCAAAACATATTATTGTTTTAAAAAATTTCAAAAAGTTATTTTTCGATAAGATGATTAATAATCCCCGAAAATTAATTTACTGATGGGTCATCTGGGAATGAAGAAATTAAAGCGAATTCACGACCAAGGTCTCTTAAAGTTTTCGACCATAGAGATTTATAATCAGTATTAAAAATATATTCTTCCAAGCCTTCCCCAATGAACCACGAAGTATCTTTCATTTCTCTGTCGAGTTGACCTGCACCCCAACCTGAATAGCCTAAAAAGAATCTGAAATCTGATGGATTTAAAACCCCTAATTCAATGTGTTTTTTCAATTCTTCAAAATCTCCACCCCAGAAAATTCCTTTATTTACTTCATATCCACCTTTTATTATATTACCTGAACGATGAATGAAATTAACTAAATCGGTTTGAACAGGTCCTCCGAATAAAACAGGAGCATCAAATTCCGGAAAATCTTCTAAAATTTCATTTAATTTATATTTTAATGGTTTATTAATTATAAAACCTAATGAACCTTTCTCATCGTGTTCGCATAAAAATACAACAGACCTTTTAAAAACATCTGTAAGAAAAGGAGCTGATATTAATATTTTGCCTTTTGTTGGTACTGAGATTACACTCGATTTCATACTCAAATTTATATCTTTTTTTTAAAATTATCACTATAATTATATATTAAATAAATATTATATCTACATTTATTTTTAATTAAAAAAATTATAATTTTATAAGAGGAGGAAGGAAAATATTAGATAAGAAAAGTACATGATTAGTAGTACAGAATTCAAAAAAAGATTATCCCGTATTAAATTAATTGTCACCGATGTTGATGGAACATTAACTAATGATAAAGATGAACTTGGTGAAGATACTTTATATTATTCTAAGAAACTTCAAAGTGAAAAAGGGATAAAGATTACTTTCGCTACGCAGAGAATTCATTCTTCAATAGTGAAGTATGATGAGCAGATGGATATTACTATCCCTTTTATGACCGTTAACGGGGCTTTGATAAAAGGGCTTAACGGTACTATTATTTTTAAATCTGTTATTCCTCCGAATAAAGTAAGAAAAGCATTAGATCTTGCTAAATACTATTTCGTCAGAGTTGCTTTATGTTATAATGATATAATCTTATATACTGAAGATAATTCTGTTTTGAAAGACTATATGCATAGAATTGGAACAGATTATGTTCTTGTTAAAGACTATTATGATTATCTTGATGATGTTGTTGAAATTATTATGCTTGGTAATGAAAAAAATGTAATTAAGCATATTCAAAATAAACTTAATTTCCCTTACAAATTATTTTTAACTGCAAAATATTACAGGTCAAATTCTAATTTAGGGGTTTTTCATCTTGAAATCAGAAAATCAGGAACCTCTAAAAAAACCGGCTTAAATAAAATTGCCAGGTTTCTAAATGTGAAAAAATCAGAAATAGCGGTGGTTGGGGATTGGTATAATGACAGGGAATTGTTTGAATGCGGATGTCTGAATGTAGCTGTGCAAAATGCTGTTCCGGAAATTAAACATTTGGCTCATTTCATTACAAAACGAACTAATAATGAAGATGCAATGGGGGAATTTCTAAAATTAGTTTACGAGAATACACCTTAAATTTTACCTTAAAATTTCAATTTAAAACAATTATTTTAACACATTGATTTAATAATTATATAGGATATAATTATGAAAAAAATTATAGAATGTGTACCAAATATTTCTGAAGGTCGAAATAAAGAAATAATTGAGGCAGTTGCAGATGCTGTCCGCAATGTTAAAGGAGCAAAATTACTGGATGTAGATCCCGGTAAATCAACTAACAGAACAGTAATTACCTTTATTGGAGATGAGGAGTCTGTTGTTGAAGCTGCTTTTCAATTATCCAAGAAAGCTTATGAGCTGATAGATATGACAAAGCATAAAGGAGAACATCCAAGACTTGGTGCAGTTGATGTAGTACCATTTGTCCCTGTTGCAAATGTAACTATTGAGGAATGTGTTCAATGTGCTATTCGTTATGGTGAAAGAGTTGGAAAAGAACTTGGTGTTCCCGTTTATTTATATGAGCATGCGTCAAATAATCCTGAAAGAAAAATGTTAAAACAAATTCGTGCCGGTGAATATGAAGGATTAAAAGAAAAAATTTATAAACCGGAATGGAAACCGGATTTCGGTCCACAGGAGTTTATACCAAAATCCGGTGCTACTGTTACAGGAGTAAGGTTCTTTTTAATAGCATACAATGTTAACATTCTGGGTACTAAAGAGCAAGCTCATAGAATCGCACTTAACATCAGGGAACAAGGGAGAAATGATGGCAAACCAGGAAGGCTTAAACAAATAAAAGCAATCGGTTGGTTTGTTGATGAATATAATATGGCACAAGTATCGGTTAATATTGATAATTATAAAGTAACACCACCTCATATAGTTTTTGAAGAATGTGTCAGGGATGCAAAGGAATTGAATATTGCAGTGTGTGGAAGTGAAATTGTAGGTTTAATTCCACTTGAAGCAATGTTAATGGCAGCAGACTATTATATCCAAAAAGAGAATTTATTTATAGTTGATGAAAAGCAAAAAATTAGATTAGTTATTGAAAGACTCGGTTTGAATTCAGTTTCACAATTTATACCGGAAAAGAGAATTATTGAATATATGGTAAAAGGTGATCCAGATGAGCCACTTGCTTCATTATCATTGAGGAATTTTATAGAACTGGTTGGTGCTCGAACATCTGCTCCGGGTGGTGGTAGTGTTTCTGCTGCTATTGCAGCACTTGGTGCTGCGTTAGGTACTATGATGGGTTGGATGACTTACGGAATTAGAAAGTTTGAAAAACTTGATTCAAAGATGAGAGCCAATATAAAACCTTTGCATTTTAAAATGAAGGAACTTATTCCTCTGATTGATGCAGACACTAATGCTTTCAATGATTATATGCTTGCTATGAGACTTCCTAAGAATACTGATGAAGAAATTAAAATACGGGAAGAAAAAATGCAGGAAGGTTTAAAGAAAGCTATTGATGTACCTCTCAGTGTAATGAGAATAGCGGATTCTTGCTGGGAATATATGATTGAAATGGCTAAATATGGAAATATAAATTCAAAAAGTGATTTAGAAGTAGGTGCTAAATCTCTTGAAACCGGAATTTGGGGAGCCTATAGAAACGTACTGATTAATTTACCTAAAGTTACGGATGAAGAATACAAATCAAAAATTTTACAGGAATCAGATGAGATTATAAAGCGCGCTGAAAAAAATTATAAAAAAGTTGTCAAAATATTAAGTAAAAGAACTTAATCTATTCAATAATAGTAAAATATTCATATTCACCATCAATGTGATGAAATAAGATTCCCGCTCTTATCAGATTTACAATTGTTCTGCTTGCTCTTCTTTCTGATATATTGGCAAGCTTTTTAAATTCCTTAACTGTAATTCTTTCTTTTACTTTTAATATTTCTATTAATTGTTTTTCAATTTTACCAAGTGTGAATATAAATGGTTTTGAATCTGGATTTGAGTATTTTAAAATACTGATTGTTTCTCTTGACGCAATTACACTTTTATCTTTATTCCTGATGTAAACTTTATTCTTACTTATATCATTATCGTTAATTAAATAATGAGGTTTTCTTTTACTCTCTGGTATATGAATAATTAAGACATCTTTATTTTTTATACATAATATTTCTGTGTGATAATCTATTTCCGGCTCACAATGAAATTTCGCTGCGATATCAATTAATTCAAGTTCCGCTTTTTCACTTTCAATACCAATAATTTCCCTGTCATCATCTACACCGAATAATATCATTCCGCCTTTTGTATTAGCGAAAGCAACCATTTCTTTTGCAATTTTATCAGGTTCAGTGAATTTCCTTTTAAATTCTACTTTTGAGTTTTCCCCATTTTCAATAATACTATGAAGCTCGACAAGATACATTTTTAATAAATAATTTTTTGTTTATCAAGATAATCCTGAAGTATTATCTGAGCAGAAAGAGAATCAAGAGTCCCTTTTTCTTTTCTACTTTTTCTATTGTAATCTGAGCTTATCATTTTTGTTTTTGCTAATGAACTTGTAAGTCTTTCATCAAAAAATACAATATCAATATTAATTTTTTTTAACTTAATTGTTTTAAAAAGTTTATCTCCAAATTCTTTAGCTTTCTTTGTTATATCAGTTTCCTGTGATTTAAAATTTAATGGTAACCCGATTATTATTTTTGAAACATTTTCCGCTTTTGCAAGGTCAATAATTTTTTCTAAAATTCCCCGCTCGTTTTTGAAATAATCGCGTGGAAATGCAATAAGTTTGTTCTCATCACTTATTGCTACCCCGATCCGTTTTAATCCGAAATCGAGGGCAAGATATTTATCCTTAATATTTTCAGACATTTAGAGAAAGTGCCGAATTAGTCTGTTATTTCTTTCAGGAAATTCTTTAAAATTTTGCCTGGTTTAAAATGCATTTTTCTTCTGCCAGGTACATAGACAAATTCACCGGTTTTTAAGTTTCTTGCCTTTGGTTTTGGTTTTGTTTTCTTAACCTCAAAAACGCCAAAATCCCGTATCTCTATTCTGATTACAGGATTTGCAGTCATAATCAATTCTCTTAGTGATTCGAACAGAGAGTCAACTATTAGTTTTTTTGTTAATTTTTTTCCGGCAAGTTTTTCATCCATTTTTTTCTCAACGTCTTTTCTTGTAAGAGTTGGAACCCTGTTTTGATTTTGTCCGTTATTCATATTTTTCTATCTCCTATTGTTTTTAAAAATCTTTTTAAATAAATATATGATGATAATAAAATTAATAGTATTGATATATATATAAGATAACTATTAATAGTTTTTAAAAGTTCAATATTAGTTATTGATAATAAAAGAATTATTCCAATTATTAGCGCTGCTATTTTCCCGGGATAATTTGACATTAATGTCGTTTTGTGTTTAATATTTAAATATAAACCAAATAAAAGAATTAAAACATCTCTAATAATAATAATTAATACAAACCATAGCGGAATTAATTTAAGATTTAACAGTATAATACCTAAAATAATAATGCATATTTTATCTGCTAACGGGTCAATTATCTTTCCGAATTCCGTAATCATATTGAATTTTCTGGCTATATATCCATCTAATATATCAGTTAGCCACATAATTATCAATAATATAATTATGTAAATTCTATACTTATCCAATTCATAACAAATCAAATAAGATACTGGTATTAAAACAATAATTCTTAAGAACGATAATAAATTCGGTAAATAAAATATCTCTTTTTTCAATAATTTAGTGTAAAAAATTTTTTCTTTAATAAATATAAATAAAAAATGTTATATAAACAATTAATTTTTAAGTAATTAAGTTTTAATATTTTTTATAAGTAATATTTATATGATATGTCTTTATTTATATAATATCAGATTTTACAGGGGTTTAACTTTAGTCCGTGATCAATATCGAATTAAATATTTAAAAACAGACAAGTAAACTTTTGTAAAAAGTATTTGTACTTATTTAATGGGGAAATCGTTTGTGTGAATACTTAAATATGATTCTTTTTATTTCAGTGAAAATTCCTGATAGTATATACAGAATGCATAACGGGAATACTGCCACCCCTTTTGTTATTATAGAAATGAGAATAATAAATATTAAAAAAATAAATTTAAAAGGATGTTGTTTTATAAATTTTTTATTGATTTTAGGTAAAACTAAATATTCAATTTTTGTAATCATCAAAAGGGGAACAAATGTTGATAAAATGAAAATTGAGTATATGCTTAGTTCTTTTGAAAATATTCTATTATGATAAAGTAAAAGATATGTACATATTGTAATTGCTACTACAGGTGTTGGAAGCCCGTAAAACTTATCTTTATCTGTGCCAACAAGCTCCACATTAAATCTTGCAAGTCTTAATGCAGAAAAAATTAATGTTAATGATGAAAATAAAATTCCTATCTGGTTATATTCAATAAAAAACGAATTATATAATAAAAATGATGGAGCTAATCCAAAAGATATTACATCAGCAAGTGAATCTAATTCAACACCAAATTTACTTGTTGATTTTAGAAATCTTGCAATTATTCCATCGAATAAATCAAACATACCAGCGTAAATTATAAATAACGCAGCGTATGTAAATTGATTTTTTGAAGATTCAATAACAGATAAAAATCCACACAAAGCATTTAATATTGTAAATAAACTCGGGATTACTTTTCTGCTAAATATCATTTTATATCAATTTTGCAATTACGGTTACACCTGCTTTAACTTTATTTCCGGTATTAATCAGGATTTCAGCATTATCCGGAATATACAAATCTATTCTTGAACCAAACTTAATCATTCCGAATCTCATTCCACTTTTTACCATATCACCTTCTTTTAAATCACATACAATTCTCCTTGCAACAAATCCCGCTATTTGTTTGAATAATATAATACTCTTACCTGAATCTATTGCAATTTCAGTTCTTTCATTTAGATTTGATGATTTATCAGCAAATGCTGCTTTAAATTTTCCTTTAATATGGTTTAAGTAAATAACTTTTCCTGAAACAGGGATTCTGTTTACATGAACATTAAGTGGCGACATAAATATACTAATCTGTATATAGGTTTCGTTATTTAGAATTGATTTATATGGATTAGTAATCTTTTCAATTTTGATTATCTTACCATCAGCGGGGGAAAGTATTAAACTGTCAATGTCTGAACTTTTTTCTGGTTTTCTTTCAGGGTCTCTAAAGAAATATAGTGTGAAAGTTAATATTAAGAGTGAGATTATTAATAAAATTATCCTTATGCTTTTTAACTCAAAGAAGAAGGAAATAAAAATTAAGATTGAAGAAACAACAAATGCTTTCCATATTACATCTTTACCATATTTTGTCATAACAAATAAACATTATAGTTATACAAAATTAGTTATATAAAACAATTAAATCACTTCATATTAAAAAATAAATAACCCGATGATGTAAAACATCATCGGGTTATTGAAATATAAATTTTCGCTTACTTATTTTCTTCTGTATCCTTTTGCTGGTCAAAGGAAGGAGATGAAGGGGGTGGAGTGTTGATAATAGTAGTATCATCTCCGATAATATCTTCAATTTTAAAATCTATTATTTCTGATTCATAACTTCTGGTCTTTTCTAATAAGTCTTTTGCAGTGAACTTTTTGGTTAATTTAAATTTTTCTATATATTCATCAATTTCTTTCTGGTCTTTATCTTTTAAATATTCTATTACCGACAGTACTATTTTCTTATTTGCTTTATCAAATTCAATAACCTCTGCTTTTAATTTTTCATCTGGTTTAAATGTCTCTGTAAGGTTTTTAATTGTTGTGATGGAAAATTGAGATGCAGGGATGAAAGCATGAACATCGTCTGGTAATTCTACTATCACACCTTTTTCAATTGGTTTTACAATTTTACATTCTGTTTCATAACCAATTTTATATTTTTCTTCCAATTTATCCCATGGGTTTTCAAATAATTGCTTATGCCCAAGTGATATTCTTTGATTTGGAATATCAATGCCCAGAATGACCACATCTATTTCATCACCAACTTTTGCGAATTCATTTAAATTGAATATTTTCTTTGTCCAGGATAAATCTGAAATATGAATTAAACCGTCTATTCCTTCTTCTAATTCTACGAATATTCCAAAGTTTTGAATATTACAAATTTTTCCTTTTTGTTTTGTTCCAATCGGAAATTTATCAAGAATACTTTGCCATGGATTTGGTGTTAATTGCTTCATTCCGAGAGATAGTTTTCTGTTTTCATAGTCAATATTTAAAATCTGTGCATCTACAACCTGTCCCATTGTTACCATTTGACTTGGATTTGTTATGTGTTGAGTCCATGACATCTCGCTTATGTGTATCAAACCTTCTATTCCTTTTTCAATTTCAATAAATGCACCATATTCTGTTAATGAAACTACCTTACCGGATACTCTATCGCCGACTTTGTATTTTTCCTGAATATTTTCCCATGGGTGTGGTTGTAATTGCTTCAATCCCAGATATACTCTTTGTTTTTCCTCATCAAATTCTATAACATATACATCAATTTCTTCATCAAGTTTAACAACATCACTTGGATGATTTATTCTACCCCAGGAGAGGTCTGTAATATGAATTAATCCATCTAAACCACCCAAATCTACGAAAACACCAAAATCAGTAATGGCTTTAACTGTTGCTTTTAAAACCATACCTTTCTTTATTGTCTTTAGCAATTCTTCTCTTTGGCCTGCCATAGACTCTTCAATTAATACCTTGTGTGATACAATGATATTCTCAATTGCATTGTTAATTTTTATAACTTTGAAGTCCATTACTTTATTTACATATTCATCATAATCTCTGATTGGTTTCGTATCAATTTGTGAGCCGGGTAAGAATGCACTTAATCCGTTTAAATCAACTACAAAACCACCTTTAATTCTTTTAGTGCATTTACCTTTGATTACGGTTCCGTTTTTATATGCATCAACGATTTTGTCCCAGTTCTTAATGGAATCTGCTTTCTTTTTAGATAAAACTAATTGTCCTTCCTTGTCTTCGATTTTCTCAAGGAATACTTCAATTTCATTTCCAATAACTAATTCGCTTGGGTCAGAAAATTCGTTTATTGAAACTCTTCCATCAGATTTTGAGCCAATATCTATCAAAACATCTTCGCCGTGTATCGCAACTATTTTACCTTTAACCACTTCATTTTCTTTGATTACATTAAAGGTTTTTTCATACAATTTAAGCATAGTCTGGAATTCGTCTTCTCCGTATTCACCGCTTAAAGATTTTATAGCTGATTGTTTCTCTTCTTTCCCCTGAGTTTCTTCGGGTTGGGTTTGTGATTTTTGTTCTAATTCTTCAGTCATAAATTTTTATCCTTTTAGTTTTCCCTATAGAATGGATAAGTTCTACAGGGTTTAATTTTAAAAAAAGTTATTTTTTAATATCTTCTAAATTTACAGATTGTAAAATTGTTTTATATAAAAGATCTACTTGTTCTTCAATTATCATAAATGTAGTATCTACTTCAATTGCATCAGTTGCTTTTTGCAGCGGAGAGTCCTCTCGTGTCATATCAATCTCATCCCGTTTATTTATCTCATTTACGATTTTATCAATTTGAACTCTGTAACCATAATCAACTAAATCCTGTTGTCTTCGGGCTGCTCTGACATTAATATCACTTGTAAAAAAAAATTTAAAGTCTGCATCGGGAAAAACCACAGTACCAATATCTTTACCATCCATAACTAAACTTCCATTTTCTTTATAATGTCTTAACTTTTCTGTTATAATTTCTCTTAATGGTTTAATTTTTGCTAATAAACTTACTCTGTTAGATACTTCAAGGGAGCGCATTTCCTTACTTATATTCACATTATTTAACATTATATTTTCACCATCAAAATTTAATTTAAGATTTCTTGCGATTTCGTTAATCTTATTAATCTCATTTAATTTTATATGATTTATTATAGATAAATAAGTAATAGCCCGATAATAAGCGCCACTATCTATGTATTGAATTCCTAACTTGCTTGCTAATAATTTTCCAGTTACACTTTTACCTGTACCAGCTGGTCCATCAATAGCGATAACAATATTCCTCATATAAAATTAAGAGGTAAAAAGATTAAATTTAAAAACCATAAATATTTATAAATTCAATTCTAATTTCAAGTGATTTCGTAATATGTTATTGTCAAGCAATGTTGGAAAAATTTAATCAAAAAATTTTAAAAAATAGATATCTTTCTATACATAAACTAAAATAAAATCATATATTTATATTTTATCAATTCAAGGTAAAAGGTTGAAAATATATTTAATTAAATGATTATTATTTGAAATAATACTCATTTTTATCATTGTTTTATCAAAAAGTTAAGATTATATTTGCAAGATTTTATTTTCAGAAATAAAATAAATAATAAAATTGAGGAAAAGTTCTATTTTTAATAATTGGACTGAGTTAAAGTTATCTCAGTTTAAGTATAAATTACCTAAAAACCTAATCGCAAAAACCCCAAAAATACCCCGTGATTCGTGTAAATTAATGGTTGTTGATACTAATACACAAAAGATTGAAACTAAAAAATTCAGAAATGTTATTAATTATATGAATGAAGGGGATGTCCTTGTTCTTAATGATTCCAAAGTATTTCCGGCAAGGTTATTTGGTGTCAAGGAAAAAACAAATGCTAAAATTGAGGTTTTCTTACTCAGACAGTTGTCTTCAGCGGAAAATACCTGGGATGTTGTTGTTGATCCGGCAAGAAAAGTCAGAATTGGGAACAGAATATATTTTACGAAGAATTTATACTGTGAAATTATAGATAATACAACTTCAAGGGGTAGAATAGTCAGATTTAATGTTAAAGAAGATTTCGCAAAATGGATAGATAAACTTGGTAAAACTCCATTGCCTCCTTATATTAAAAGGGAATCAGATGAACGAGATAGAGAGTATTATCAGACTGTATATGCTAAAAAAGTTGGTTCAGTATCTGCACCTGCGGCAGGAATTCATTTTACAAAAGAATTACTCTCTTCAATTAAGAAAAAAGGTGTAAAAATTGCTTTTATTACTTTACATATTGGTTTAGGTACATTCCGAACTGTTGAGGTAGAAGATTTATCCAAACATAAAATGGATTCAGAGTATTATGAAATCTCAAAGGAAAGCTGTGATTTAATAAATGAAGCTGTTGAAAGAAAGAAGAATATAATAGCAGTTGGTACTTCTGTTGTAAGAGCTCTTGAATCAAGTATAATTACAGGAAGAAAGGTAAGACCAAATGCAGGTTGGACTGATAAATTTATTCATCCGCCTCAAACTTTAAGTGTAGTAAACCGATTGATTACGAATTTCCATCCATCACAGAGTACGCATCTTATGTTGGTTTGTTCACTTGCTGACAGAGATTTAATTATGAGGGCTTATAATAAAGCGGTGAAAGAAAAATATCGATTTTTAGCATACGGTGATGCAATGCTAATTATTTAATTGGAATAAAATAATAAATGAATTTTCATTTAATAATCCCTTCTGCGGGGACTGGTGTAAGATTTAAATCACGGGTTCCAAAGCAGTTTTATAAAATTAAAGGTGTTGAAATCCTTGCAATAACTATAAGGAGATTTCATAATTTTGAAAACCTAAAATCTATTACTATTGCTATAAAAAAAGAATATATAAAAAGAATACAAGCTATTATTGAAAAAAATAATTTCTACAAAGTTACCAAAATAATAGAAGGGGGTAAAACTAGACAGCAATCAGTATATAACGCAATTTGTTCATTAATGTGCGATAGAAATGATTATGTTGCTATACATGATGCAGTTAGACCTTTTGTTTCGGAAAAATTCATCTACTTTCTTTTTAAAAAAGCGATTAAATATAAAGCAATAGTTCCTTGTATTAAAATTAACGATACAGTAAAATTAATAGGTAAAAATAAGTATATAGAAAGAACACTTAACCGTGATTATATTTATCTTGCTCAAACGCCGCAGATTTTCAGGTACGATATTTTAAAGAAGTCATTTGATTTTGCGAAAAAGAATAATATAAAAGGAACAGATGATTCATCAATTGTTGAATTAGCAGGATTCAAGGTAAAAGTTGTAGAAGGAGATATTCGTAATATTAAGATAACAACTAATTCGGATTTAGATTTCGTTCCCTCTAATTATATTTAGTATTCCGATGCCAGAATTTAAAATTATTAAAAACGCTTTATGTTTAACATTTGATTCACTGAACAGGATAGGGAGTTATAACATTATTGTCAAATCAAACAGAATTTTTGATATAGAATATAACACCGACATTTCTGATGACAAAACTCTTTTAAAAAAATATCCTAACGCTACCATTATAAATGCTGAGAACAAAATTTTAGTACCATCATTTCTTAATGCTTGTAAAAATTCTTCATATATATTTTCAGGAATTTTCTTCAGGGACATTAAATATGATGATATTAACACAAATGTTTCATTAAGATTAATTGATAACTATTTTCTTAAGGGGGATAATTCTGAGGATTTATTAAATCTTTTTAAGGTTTCATATTTAATGTCTTTAATAAATGGAGAGTGTCTTGTAAATGAAAATTCCAAATATATAAATGCGGATTTGATTCTTAGTGATAGTCTGAATACGATTAAAATAAAACCGAATATTATTCTTACTGTTTATGATAATTATATAAGTGATTACATACTCGGGGTTAATAGATTTCATTGTATTGGATTGAGAGAGGATGAAGATTTAAATAATTATACAATTAATTCTATAAAATCTACTTTATCACGGGGAAACAAAAGGGCAATAATAGAAGCATATCAGAGCGCTAATAGTTCTGATACTTTAAGAAGTTTATTCGGAAAGTCATTCATAAAAGTATTGCTGGAGAATGATTTACTGAGTGGAAAGGTAATTTTTTCTAATCCGGTATATCTGACAGCAGAGGAATTAGCAATTATAATAGATAAAAATTCAAACATTTTAATTCAACCTACTGACTGGATTAAATTATCAAAAAAAATTAACGAACTTGAACGATTTTTCTCTCAAAGAAATTCATCATCATTATTAATTGGAACAGGTTATCTTGGTAAAAGTGTTTTTTCTCAAGTAAAACTATTATATTCAATTTTCTCAAGGGCTGTTATCACTGCTGAATCGCTTTTAAGACTCATAACAATAAGACCGGCTACATTTTTCAATATTTCCAATATTTGTGGATCTATTGAGAAAAATAAACTCGCAAATTTTATTATGTTTGATATTTCAGATTTAAGGAATATTTTAAATATACCTGAAATCAACACTGAGTTTATATCCGAATTTATACTTGAAAACTTAAGTGAGAAGGATATATCTGATGTATTTTTTCATGGCATTCCAATAATTGAAAATTATAAGAGTAATGTTATTAATTATGAAGAAATATATGATGTATATACCTCATTATTGAAAAAGATTTATCAGGTTGGGAGATATTTTGATTTTAAAGAGAAAATTTTAATGACTGAAAGAGTTAAAAATCTTTCCATTGGAATTCTTGAAAGGGAAGAAACTATTACTGAAACAGTAAAACCAGATAATTATGCAGTTACTATTGAAAATGAAGAAAGTGAATTTAAAATCAAAGGGGCATATAAAACAGGTATTTTAAATGGAAAGGAAGGCGGCTTTTATGATGAAGAATCTTTAATTGATGATGCTAAATTAACTATAAAGGAACTTGCAGATTTAAATAATGGATTTGATTTCTTAGATTTAATTGTAGAGGGAAATTATAAATATACAGACAAATCTATTTCTGAAAATGAAACGCAAACAGAAGATAAAAGTAAAGTAAGTTTCAAAAAGAAAATTTATTTTGATGATCTTGAATATAGTAAAGATAATGAAGACGAAAACAAACCTTCAAAGTCATTAAAGAGTTCGCTTTTGTCTTATTTGAAAAAGCCAAAGGATAAAGATGAGAAAGTAAAATTTAAAAAAGGTAAATTAAGATTTGGTTTTGATGATGAATAATTAGTGTAAATAAATTGTAATAATTTTATAAATATTTTATATTTAAAAAATTAATTAACTAAACTTAAAGAAAAATGAAACTTCAGAATAAAATTTTCCTACTTATCGGAATTTTACTCATTTCACTCTTTTCACTGGTTAGTTTCCGTGATGGTGGAGATTATACATTAATTGAAGATGGAAAAGTTATATACAGAGGTCCGGAAAAAATGTATATGAAGGGTATATTAATTATTAAGTTTAAGAACGAAGCATCGCAAATCAATAATGTTCAGTTCGGCATTTCATCTTTAGACAGAATATTATCTCAATATTCTATTAGTGATATAAAGCAACTCCATCCTTTAAAAAGAGATGTATCTAAAAGAAAAATTGGAGACGAAGAATTAGCCAAAATTTACAGGATAACATATGAACAAAATATTGATCCCTTTGATTTAGCAAAAGAAGTGATGGATTATAATCAATTCTTATTAGATTGGGCTGAACCTGCTTTTGTTTATAAGGCTGATTATATTCCTAATGACCCTTCAGTATCAGCTCAGTATCATATAAATAAAATAAATGCTTATCAAGCATGGGATATAAACAGAGGTGATACAAATGTTGTGATTGGTATTGTAGATTCAGGTAGCGATTTAACACATCCGGATTTACAGGCAAATATTAGAATAAATTGGGCAGAACCAATTGATAGTATTGATAACGACCAAAATGGTTATATTGATGATTGGATTGGCTGGGATTTCTACTATAATGATAATGACCCGAATATTTATTATCAAAATAATGACCATGGTTCCCATGTTTCCGGTTGTGCTTCACAGGTTACTGATAATGGTATTGGTGGTGCTGGTGTTGGTTTTAAAACCAGATTAATGATTTGTAAACATACCCCTGACCAGGGCGGTAGTTTATATTATACCGACCAGGGTATTACTTATTGTTATCAAAATGGTGCTAAGGTTATAAATTGTAGCTTTGGTAGTTCTTATTATAGCTCCTATTCACAAATGGTTTGTAATCTTGCCTGGTCTAATGGTTCTATGGTAGTTGCTTCTGCCGGAAATGAAAATAATTTTACTCCAAGATATCCAGCCTCTTATGATAATGTTATTTCTGTTGCAGCAACTAATGAAAATGATATAAAAGCATCATTCTCTAATTATCATACCTCCGTTGATGTTTGCGCTCCTGGTGATAATATATTTAGCACTGTTTGGAAAAATTCTTATGTTAGTTACTCTGGTACTTCTATGTCTGCACCTATAACTTCAGGGACTGTTGCCTTAATAAGAGCAAAAAATCCTACCTGGACTCCAACTCAAGTTTTACAAAGATTACTTTTAGGTGTAGATAGTATTTATCATCTTAATCCTTCTTATATCGGATACCTTGGTACTGGAAGAATTAATGCTTTCAAATGTCTTGCAGATAATCCTATTTTAACAATTCTCTCTTATACACATACCGATTCTATTTATGGTAATAATGACAAAGTTTATGATGTTGATGAAGTAATTCCAATTGCTTTAGTAATGAAAAACATTTGGGTAGCAGGAAGTAATGTATCAATCAGATTAACTTCTTCAGATCCAGATATAGAACTTGTTCAGGATTCAGTTTACATTGGAACTGTTCCAGCTTATGGAATTGTTAGCACAACTTATGCAAATACATTTAAAGTAAAGGCTAAATCTTCCTGTCCATTTGATAAAGATATAGTTTTTAAATTAGGATATTCTAATACTGCTTATTCATCAAATACAGCTAATACTATGACAATAAGGTTTAGAATAGGATATGCAAAACATAACATAAACAATTTAAAACTGACTTTAACTAAAGATGGCGCAATTGGTAAGAAACCAGAAGGATATGGAGATGGTCTATACATAGGAAGTAGTACTAATAATTCTATTTTTGAAGGTGGATTCCTTGTTGGATTAAATAGTAATCAAGTATCTGATGTATGCAGAAGAGCAGCTTCACCACCCAATAAAGCGGATACAGATTTTGTTGCTTTGAGCGCATATAGAATTAATACACCAGGAACTATTTCAAATCAAGATGGGTCAGGTTTATTCAATGATGATGGTGCTACATCAAATAAAATTAATGTCCAAATAAGAGCTAATAGTTACGCATTTTCAAGCGCTCCAGACCAAAATTATATTTTGTTACGATATGGTATTAAAAATATGAACTCTACTCCATTAAACAATTTATATGCCGGATTGTTTATTTATTTCTCTCCTAATGGTTTAAGTAATGATAATATAGCGAGTCTTGATACTCTAAATAAACTGGGTTATGTATATAACAACAACACACCTAATGATTATCTTGGATTAGCATTGCTAACAAATCAGAATCTGAATTTTAAAGCCGTTAATGTAACTGCTGAAGTATTTAATGGGTGGACTACTGAAGAAAAATGGAATGCAATAAGTCAGGGTATTTCTGTTCCTACTTATGGACCAGGAAGGGCAGGACTTGTTGTATCTGCTGGTCCATTTAATTTAAGCCCCGGTCAGTCGGAGTTTATTGGATTTGCTATTGTATATGGACCAACACTTGCAGATTTAAAAACCAATACAGTTACAGCAAAAACCAAATATCAAAATACCATTGGTATAAAACCAATATCAAGTGAAATACCGGCCAAATATGAATTAATGCAAAATTATCCAAATCCGTTTAACCCAACGACAACAATAAAATTTGCATTACCTAAGAAAGATTTTGTCAAACTAAATATATATAATCTTCTCGGAAAACTTGTTTTAAGTTTAGTAAATGAAGAATTAGATGCTGGTTATTACTCAATTTCATTTAATGGCGAATCCTTATCAAGCGGTGTATATTTCTATCGTCTTGAAACCTCAGGATTAGTTGAGACCAGAAGAATGGTATTAATTAAATAAAAAATTTCCTTCCAGAATATAATAGAAGAGGCTGTCCCGAAAGACAGCCTCTTTTAATTTATACTTTTTTATACAAAAAAATTATTTCACTAACATCATAGTTTTTGTTTCGGAATAACTTTCTGCCTGCAACTGGTAAAAATACACTCCGCTTGCATAATTGCTTCCATTCCATTTTGCCTGATATGTTCCTGCATTCAGGTTCTCTGATACCAGTGTCTCTATTTCTCTTCCAAGTGCATCGTATATTATTAGTTTTACATATTCTGCTTTCGGTATGGAAAACTCAATCTTGGTTGCCGGATTAAACGGATTAGGGTAATTCTGCAAGAGTTCATACCTCTCAGGTATTTCTGATGTAATATTCTGAATTCCAATTATGTCTGATAATGGCCTTCTCCAGACTGAATAACCTTCTGTCCCTGCGTATATATAATCATTAAATATTAAAAGAGATGATACCGAAATATTAGAAGGAAACCCCTCGTTCTTAACTATCCAGTTTTGTCCATTATTTGTGGTAATATATACTCCAAAGTATCCTGTCCCCGCAAAAATAATTTGTTCGGTTTTATTGAATTTATTTTCACTTTTGGTAAAAGACATTATGCTCTGATTATTCAAAGCCGTCTGAGACCAGGTATTTCCATTATCAGTAGAACGATATACTCCATAAGTAGTTGTTCCAGCAAAAATAGTACTTCCGCTTGAAATAAGACAATAGACATCGCGATTATTTAGTGAAGTTTGGGACCAACTGTTTCCATTATTAGTAGAACAATATACTCCGTAGTAACTTGTTCCAGCAAAAATAGTACTTCCGCTTGAAGTAAGACAATAGACATCGCGATTATTTAGTAAAGTTTGAATCCAATTGTTTCCATTATCAGTGGAGAAATATACCCCATAGTCTTCTGTACCAGCAAATATTGTATTACCGCTTATAGCAAGAGCATAAACATATTTTCCATTTAATCCTACCTGTGTCCAATTACTCCCATTATTCGTAGAACGATATACTCCGTACTCGTAAGTTCCCGCAAAAATAACTTCACCTGTTACATCAAGACTACCTCCGCTTATAACAAGGGAGTAAACAGTTCGATTGTTCAAAGAAGTTATTGTCCAGTTATTCCCTTCATTTGTTGTACGGAATACTCCGGTGCCATAAGTTCCCGCGAAAATATATTGTCCAGATAACTTAGGAGTACTTGTTATCTTTGCAAGTGAAGGAACAACTTTCGTTCCCCCCATACCGTTACTGAAGAATACCCATTGCGCAGGTGAATTTGAATAGATTAATGGTAGTATTACTATTATAAAAACAATTTTAATGATAAAATTTTTCATAAATTCCTCCTTTTATTTTTTTATATATAAATGTAATATTAAAGTAGTTTAAATCTTTTCCCCACAAATGAATATATATGATAATGTTATCTTAGAATAAAAAACTTTTTTCCCCTAATTTAGAAAGTATAATAAAACTAATTATTTTTTTCTTCCAATTCATAAGCGAGGAATTAAATTTAATATTTTTTTACAAATAAAAATTAAGAATAATTGTTTCATAGTCAAGTGAGAAATATTAAATGATTATTATTTCTTATAAATAAGACGGGTCTGTTAACAGGAAATAGTAATTTATATAAAAAGAATTACAATTATATTAATATTTTCTTTTACTGTCTTTTATTTATCAAATGATTAGTGAGATTAGTAAATTTATTATTTAAAGTATATAATAGAAAAAATGAATTAGAATAAGAGAATACAGAGAAATATTTTTCTCAAGGAAACCAGATGAGTGAAATAAAAATATTATTAATACATATAAGATGGTGAAAATATATTAAAATCTATTGTCTGTTTTGGAATATCTTTTTAACCTTTATAGAATTCCTAAATAAAAAAACTAAATACAAAACTGTGGTAATTGTTTTTTATAACTCTTTATTTTAAGAGATTTATAAAAAATTTTGATAAATGATTTATTCTCTCAAACGATGTTCTTATTCAAAGAATAAAAAATATATTAAAGAGGAAAAAGCAATTTGTGTGATTGCCATAGAAACCCCAAAATATATATCATATTTCCTTGACTTATCATAATATTCCTGATTTTTTGTTTGCTGATATAAATCATCATTTTCAGTTGCTTCATTTTTTAATAAATAAGCTGAAATTGTTCCAGCGAGAGTAACTATTCCTGATGCCCCTATTTTCCAGAAATCCCGTTTTTTACTGAAGAAAATATTTTTATCTTTTATTACTTTTATATTTTCTTCTTTTACATTAATCCATTCTAAAAATTGACCAGCTTCTTCATTTGAAAAGCCAGAAAAAATGCATTCTATTCTAAGCTCCTGCGCTCTTTCTTTATTTTTAGGATTTTTATAAAAATCTTCAATTTACAATCTTACCGTTTCGTAGGTTTGAGTTCTGAGATAGTATCAAATAGCATCTAAGATTGTAGTTTTTCCAGAATCATTTGGTTTAATTAAAATATTAAGTTTTGGATTAAATTCTATTTCAAGTCCAGGTTCTCCGTAATTCTTAGAGCCAATGCATCTAAAATTAGTAATGTTTAGTTTTCTTAAATACATA